>NZ_CP108088.1:2667500-3886875 GCF_036192275.1 Streptomyces sp. NBC_00250
CCGTGAATGTTTACCCGTAATCGGGTGACACTCGCGTTGAGCGGGACAGTCAGGCCGGAATAAGGCCGACTGTCCACAGCGTCCTCGCTGTGTATGTTGCCTACCCGCCACAAGGGCCGGCAGGACTTTCAAAGGAACCTCGCCATCCGAAGATGGACGGGGTATCAACTAATCTGGCGTTGATTTTTGGCACGCTGTTGAGTTCTCAAGGAACGGACGCTTCCTTTGTACTCACCCTCTCGGGCTTTCCTCCGGGCTTCCCTTCGTTCTTGCGTTTCCGACTCTATCAGATCTTTCCGATCCGATTTCCTCGGTGCTTTCCGGTCCCTTTTGTTTTCACTCCGGGGGCCTTTCGGCGTTTCCGACTTTATCAGAAGATCTGAGTCGGATTTCCCGCCTCCCGTAGAAGCGTTCAGGCGCACGTCGGCGCCGGGGCTTCCCGTTCTGGCGGAGCCGTAAACGTACTGGAGCGGGGCGCCCCGATGCAAATCGAGGCGCCCCGCTCCGGTGCGTTGCTGGTCAGGCTCGTCAGACCTCGACGACGACCGGGAGGATCATCGGCCGGCGGCGGTAGGTGTCGGAGACCCACTTGCCGACGGTGCGGCGGATCAGCTGCTGGAGCTGGTGGGGTTCGAGCACGCCGTCCTGGGCCGACTTGTTCAGCGCCTGGTCGACCTTCGGGATCACGGCGTCGAACGCCGAGTCCTCGATGCCGGAGCCACGAGCGTGGATGTTCGGGCCGCTGACGATCTTGCCGGTGGAGGAGTCCACCACCACGAAGACCGAGATGATGCCCTCTTCGCCGAGGATGCGGCGGTCCTTGAGGTGGACCTCGGTGACGTCGCCGACCGAGAGGCCGTCGACGTACACGTAACCCGCCTGGACCTTGCCGGTGATCCGGGCGCGGCCGTCGACCAGGTCGACGACGACGCCGTCCTCGGCGATGACGATGTGGTCCTTGGGGATACCCGTCATCGCGCCGAGCTCGGCGTTGGCGCGCAGGTGGCGCCATTCGCCGTGGACCGGCATGAGGTTCTTCGGGCGGCAGATGTTGTAGAAGTACAGCAGCTCGCCGGCCGAGGCGTGGCCCGAGACGTGGACCTTGGCGTTGCCCTTGTGGACGACGTTCGCGCCCCAGCGGGTCAGGCCGTTGATCACGCGGTAGACCGCGTTCTCGTTGCCCGGGATCAGGGACGACGCCAGGATCACGGTGTCACCGGGGACGATCCGGATCTGGTGGTCGCGGTTCGCCATGCGGGACAGGGCCGCCATCGGCTCGCCCTGGGAACCCGTGCAGACCAGCACGACCTCGTCGTCCGGCAGGTCGTCGAGGGTCTTCACGTCCACTACGAGGCCGGCCGGGACCCGGAGGTAGCCCAGGTCACGGGCGATGCCCATGTTGCGGACCATCGAGCGGCCGACGAAGGCGACCCGGCGGCCGTACTCGTGGGCGGCGTCGAGGATCTGCTGGATGCGGTGCACGTGGCTGGCGAAGCTGGCCACGATGATGCGCTTCTGGGCGTTCGCGAAGACCGTGCGCAGGACGTTGGAGATGTCCTTCTCCGGCGGGACGAAGCCCGGGACCTCGGCGTTCGTGGAGTCCGAGAGGAGGAGGTCGATGCCTTCCTCGCTCAGACGCGCGAACGCGTGGAGGTCGGTGAGGCGGCCGTCCAGCGGGAGCTGGTCCATCTTGAAGTCGCCGGTGGCGACGGCCATGCCCGCGGGGGTGCGGATGGCGACCGCCAGCGCATCCGGGATGGAGTGGTTGACCGCGATGAACTCGCAGTCGAACGAACCCAGCACCTCCCGGTCCCCCTCCTTCACCTCAAGGGTGTAGGGGCGGATGCGGTGCTCCTGGAGCTTGGCCTCGATCAGGGCGAGGGTCAGCTTGGAGCCGATGAGCGGGATGTCCGGCTTGAGCCGGAGCAGGTAGGGGACGGCACCGATGTGGTCCTCGTGGCCGTGCGTGAGCACGATGCCTTCGATGTCGTCGAGGCGGTCCCGGATGATGCTGAAGTCCGGGAGGATCAGGTCGACGCCGGGCTGCTCCTCTTCGGGGAAGAGGACGCCGCAGTCGACGATGAGCAGACGGCCGTCGAATTCGAAGACCGTCATGTTCCGGCCGATTTCGCCGAGCCCGCCGAGCGGGATGACGCGCAGGGCGCCCTTCGGCAGCTTCGGCGGGGCGCCGAGTTCAGGATGCGGATGACTCAAAAGACTCTCCTCACCACGCACGCCACGTACCCCTTGGCACGTGGCGCGCATGACATTCGTGCACTTGCTGTTGTCAGTGTTCAGTTGTGAAGTCCGTTGTCAGAGCTCTACCCCGCCGGCGGCCAGGTCGACCTTGAGCTGCTCGGTCTCCTGGGGGGAGAGCTCCACGAGCGGCAGCCGCAGGGGGCCGGCCGGGAGGCCCTGGAGGGCGAGGGCGGCCTTGGTCGTCATGACGCCCTGGGTGCGGAACATGCCGGTGTAGACCGGGAGCAGCTTCTGGTGGATCTCGGTGGCCTTCTGGACCTCGCCGCCCAGGTGGGCCTCGAGGAGGGCGCGGAGCTCCGGGGTGACGACGTGGCCCACGACGGAGACGAAGCCGCAGGCGCCGACGGAGAGCAGGGGCAGGTTGAGCATGTCGTCGCCGGAGTACCAGGCGAGGCCGGAGCGGGCGATGGCCCAGCTGGCGCGGCCGAGGTCGCCCTTGGCGTCCTTGTTGGCGACGACGCGCGGGTGCTCGGCGAGCCGGACGAGCGTCTCGGTGTCGATCGGGACGCCGCTGCGACCGGGGATGTCGTAGAGCATCACCGGGAGCTCGGTGGCGTCGGCGATGGCCGAGAAGTGCCGGTACAGACCCTCCTGCGACGGCTTGTTGTAGTACGGGGTGACGGCGAGCAGGCCGTGTGCGCCGTCACGCTCGGCGGTGCGGGCCAGCTCGATGGAGTGGTGGGTGTTGTTGGTGCCGATGCCGGCCACGATGTGGGCGCGGTCGCCGACCGCCTCCAGTACCGCTCGTACCAGCTCCGATTTCTCCGCGTCGCTGGTGGTGGGGGACTCGCCGGTGGTCCCGTTGACGACGAGGCCGTCGTTGCCTGCGTCCACCAGGTGGGTGGCCAGTCGCTGGGCACCGTCGAGGTCGAGTGCGCCGTCCGCCGTGAAGGGCGTGACCATGGCGGTGAGGACCCGCCCGAAGGGGGTCTGCGGAGTGGAGATCGGAGCCATGGGTAACACGCTACTCGCTGCTCAGCGCCGGGTGTCCCCCTGGGGGGACAGGAGAAAGGGAGCCCGGCGCTGCCTGCTCGGGGGTTCAGGCAGCGCCGGGTCCGTTTGATCAGCCTAGATGAACTTCGTGAAACGTCGCAATACGGACACTTCGCTCGGGGTGTTCGGACATCAGTGCTCTACGGGGCCACACGGCCGTTCTTGTTGAAGGCTCCATGGGTCAGCGGCATCAGCCGGGCCCAGTGCTCTTCCATCTTCTCGCCGACCATCTCGATCTCCCGCTGCGGGAAGGACGGGACCGCGGCGAGCTCGTGCTGGGTGCGCAGGCCGAGGAAGTGCATCAGCGAGCGCGCGTTGCACGTGGCGTACATCGAGGAGAAGAGACCGACGGGGAGGACCGAGCGGGCGACCTCGCGGGCGACGCCGGCCGCCAGCATCTCCTGGTAGGTGGCGTACGCCTGCCGGTACGAGTCCTCCATCGTGCGGCTGACCAGGTCGTGCTGCTCCTGGGTGCCGTCGACGAAGACGTACTTGCCGGGGCGGCCCTCCTGGACGAGCTTGCGGGAGGCGTCGGGGACGTAGAAGACCGGCTGGAGCTCCCTGTAGCGGCCCGATTCCTCGTTGTACGACCAGCCCACGCGGTGCCGCATGAACTCCCGGAACACGAAGATCGGGGCGCTGATGAAGAACGTCATCGAGTTGTGCTCGAAGGGGCTGCCGTGGCGGTCGCGCATCAGGTAGTTGATGAGGCCCTTCGAGCGCTCCGGGTCCTTCTGGAGCTCTTCGAGGGACTGCTCGCCCGCCGTGGAGACCCGGGCTGCCCAGAGGACGTCGGAGTCGGCCGCCGCGCTCTTGACCAGCTCGACGGTGACGTCGCTCCGGAAGTCGATCTTCACGTTCTCGGTGGGGCTGTCGGTCACCAGCGGTCCTTCCAATCGGCTGTTGCAGTCGCCCACTCTAACGACGTCCTACCGGAGGATGAGATTCGGCCGCTTTGGTGAAATAGGGCACCAAAACCCCGGTTCTGTCGTCTCTCCCTGTGACACATGAAGACAACCCGAGGAGAGTGGCCCTGATGTTGAGCCGGAACGAGGCCGTACCGTTCGCGTTCGTCGCGGAGGCCGACCAATTCCGCAGTAACGTCACGCCGCCACCCCGGGAGCGCCTCGGCGCCTCACAGATCGTGGGCCGTACCCTGATCGGGCTGACGGTCGTGGCCGGTCTCGTGGGGTCGCTGATCTTCGGGATGCCGTCCCTGCAATCGGGCGACTCCGCCCGGAGCCAGCAGCAGTCCGAAGCCTCCGACAACCGCTGAGGTAGCCTCACCGGGCACTGCCCCTTCGAGCGTGCTTGTGAGTGAGGACCTGTCGTGCCCCTGCCCTTTCTGACGGCGGACCGTGCTTTTGACACGACCGACCACGTCGCCCTGCCGTTCGACGACCACGACCAGTGGCGTCGTCCGTACCGGCCCGGGTCCTGGCGGGTCGGAGCGGCGGCGCTCGCGCTGCTGCTGGCCTCGTTCGTACTCCTCGCCGCGGTGATCATCACCGCGGCCGGAGGCTTCAGCGGCGGGGCCGCCACCCTGACCATCGCCGTGCTGGTCATCCTGGCCGCCCTGCGGATGCTCCGTATGGGCACCTGGGTGAGCCGTGCCGGGATCCGGCGCGTGGCCTTCTTCTCGACCGTGACCGTGCCGTGGGCGAAGGTGACCCACGTCAGGACCGTGCAGCAGCCGGTGCGCTGGCTGGGGCTCCCCCGTACCGTCCAGGGCCAGGCCCTGGAGCTCGGTCGGCAGGGTGGTGAGCAGCTGATGCTGCTCACCGACCACAACGCCGACTTCCTCTCCCGTGTCGAGGCCTTCGACCGGGCGGCCGACACGGTCGAGGCCTGGAACGCCGAGTACGGCCGGCCGCAGGCCGCTACGCGCTGACCGGACGCCCCTCGTGGAGGGCGATGGCCCTCTGCATCGCCTTGCGGGCGCGGGGGGTGTCGCGGGCGTCGTGATACGCGACCGCGAGCCGGAACCAGCAGCGCCAGTCGTCCGGCGAGTCCTCCGTCTCGGCCTTGCGCCGGGAGAAGACCTCGTCGGCCGAGTCGCGGTCGATCCGGCCGCCCTCCGTGCGCTTCAGCTCGTCGACGGGCAGGCCGCCCTCCGCCTCCAGTTCGGTGGCGAGGCGGCCCGCCTGGCGGGCGAACCGGGTGTTCTTCCAGAGGAACCAGCCGCCGACGGCGGGCAGCAGGAACGCCACCGCGCCCATGCCCATGGCGGCCGGTTCACCCGTGAGGAGCAGCAGGACGCCCTCCATCGCCACCACGCCGAAGACGAGGACGAGGACGGTGGCCAGGAAGACGTACGTGATCTTTCCGCCCATGGCCGTCAGCCCAGGTCCAGGAAGTTCTCCAGGCCGAAGGTGAGGCCCGGAGTACTGGTGACACGGCGGGCGCCCAGAAGGATGCCCGGCATGAAGCTGGAGTGGTGCAGCGAGTCGTGGCGGACCGTGAGGGTCTCGCCCTCGCCGCCGAGCAGCACCTCCTGGTGGGCCAGCAGGCCCGCCAGGCGTACCGAGTGGACACGGACGCCGTCGACGTCAGCGCCTCGCGCGCCGTCCAGGGCGGTCGCGGTCGCGTCCGGCTGGGCGCCGAGACCGGCCTCGGCGCGGGCGGCGGCGATCAGCTGGGCCGTCCGGGCGGCGGTGCCGGAGGGTGCGTCCACCTTGTGCGGGTGGTGCAGTTCGACGACCTCGACGGACTCGAAGTACGGGGCCGCGATCTGGGCGAACTTCATGGTGAGGACCGCGCCGATGGAGAAGTTCGGAGCGATGAGGACGCCGGTCTCCGGGGAGGCGGCGAGCCAGGTCCGCAGCTGCGCGAGGCGCTCCTCGGTCCAGCCGGTGGTACCGACGACCGCGTGGATGCCGTGGCGCACGCAGAAGTCGAGGTTCTCCATGACCGAGCTGGGGGTCGTCAGCTCGACGACCACCTGGGCGCCCGCCTCGGTGAGCGTCTCCAGCTTGTCCCCGCGGCCGAGGGCCGCGACCAGTTCCATGTCCTCGGCGGCCTCGACGGCCCTCACGGCCTCGGAGCCGATACGGCCCTGTGCACCGAGGACTGCCACGCGCAGCTTGCTCATTGCTTCGTCTTCCTTACGGATCGGGGTCAGGAGACCGCTTGGTGGAGGCGGTCCGCCTGCTTGTCCTTCAGCGGGCCGATCACCGAGAGCGAGGGCCGCTGGTCCAGTACATCGCGGGCGACCTCCCGGACCTCGTCCGGGGTGACGGCCGCGATCCGGTCCAGCATGTCGTCGACGGACATCTGGGTGCCCCAGCACAGCTCGCTCTTGCCGATGCGGTTCATCAGCGCGCCGGTGTCCTCCAGGCCGAGCACGGTCGAACCGGAGAGCTGGCCCACGGCGCGGGCGATCTCGTCGTCCGTGAGGCCGTCGGAGGCGACCTTGTGGAGTTCGTCGCGGCAGATCTTCAGGACGTCGTGGACCTGGCCCGGTCGGCAGCCCGCGTACACCCCGAAGAGGCCGCAGTCGGCGAAGCCGGAGGTGTACGAGTACACGCTGTAGGCCAGGCCGCGCTTCTCGCGGACCTCCTGGAAGAGACGGGAGGACATGCCGCCGCCGAGGGCGGTGTTCAGTACGCCCAGCGCCCAGCGGCGCTCGTCGGTGCGGGCCAGACCCGGCATGCCGAGGACCACGTGGGCCTGCTCGGTCTTCCGGTTCAGGAGCTCGACGCGGCCCGCCGCGCGCAGGGTGCGCAGGCCGTCGCGGGGGGCGACGGGGACGGCGTCGGTACGGGTGAGCGCGCCGGCCTTCTCGAAGGCGCGGCGGACCTGGCGTACCACCGTGGCGTGGTCGACGTTGCCCGCGGCGGCGACGACCAGGTGGGTCGGGTCGTAGTGCTTCTTGTAGAAGCGGGCGATCTGGCCGCGGGTGAGGGCGTTGACCGTGTCGACGGTGCCGAGGACCGGGCGGCCCAGCGGGGTGTCGCCGAACATGGTCTGCGCGAACAGCTCGTGCACCACGTCACCGGGGTCGTCCTCGGTCATCGCGATCTCTTCGAGGATGACACCGCGCTCGGCGTCCACGTCCTCGTCGAGGATGAGCGAGCCCGTGAGCATGTCGCAGACGACGTCGATCGCCAGCGGCAGGTCGGTGTCGAGGACCCGGGCGTAGTAGCAGGTGTACTCCTTCGCCGTGAAGGCGTTCATCTCGCCGCCGACCGCGTCGATCGCGGCGGAGATGTCGAGGGCGGACCGCTTGTGGGTGCCCTTGAAGAGGAGGTGCTCCAGGTAGTGGGTCGCGCCGTTCAGCGAAGGGGTCTCGTCGCGGGATCCGACGTGCGCCCAGATGCCGAAGGTGGCGGAGCGCACGGAGGGGAGGGTCTCGGTGACGATCCGGAGGCCGCCGGGGAGGGTCGTACGGCGGACCGTGCCGATGCCGTCCCTGCCCGGGAGAAGCGTTTGGGTACGGGCGACGGCCCGCCCCTCCGAAGAGGGGCGGGCCGTCGCGCGGGAACTACGGGACGTCACTTGGCAGCGTCGTCCTTGTCACCCTCGGCAGCGTCCTCGTCCGCGATCACGGGGATCAGGGACAGCTTGCCGCGCTGGTCGATCTCGGCGATCTCGACCTGGACCTTGGAGCCGATCGCCAGCACGTCCTCGACGTTCTCCACGCGCTTGCCACCGGCGAGCTTGCGGATCTGCGAGATGTGCAGGAGGCCGTCCTTGCCCGGGAGCAGGGAGACGAAGGCACCGAAGGTGGTGGTCTTGACGACCGTACCCAGGTAGCGCTCGCCGACCTCCGGCATGGTCGGGTTGGCGATGCCGTTGATCGTGGCGCGGGCGGCCTCGGCGGCCGGGCCGTCGGCGGCACCGATGTAGATGGTGCCGTCGTCCTCGATCGTGATCTCGGCGCCGGTGTCCTCCTGGATCTGGTTGATCATCTTGCCCTTGGGGCCGATGACCTCACCGATCTTGTCCACCGGGATCTTGACGGTGATGATGCGCGGCGCGTTCGGGGACATCTCGTCCGGAACGTCGATCGCCTCGTTCATCACGTCGAGGATGTGCAGACGCGCGTCGCGGGCCTGCTTCAGCGCGGCGGCCAGGACCGAGGCGGGGATGCCGTCGAGCTTGGTGTCGAGCTGGAGCGCGGTCACGAACTGCTTCGTGCCGGCGACCTTGAAGTCCATGTCGCCGAAGGCGTCCTCCGCACCGAGGATGTCGGTGAGGGCGACGTAGTGCGTCTGGCCGTCGATCTCCTCGGAGATCAGACCCATGGCGATACCGGCGACGGCGGCCTTCAGCGGCACACCGGCGTTCAGCAGCGACATGGTGGAGGCGCAGACCGAGCCCATGGACGTCGAACCGTTGGAGCCGAGGGCCTCGGACACCTGACGGATCGCGTAGGGGAACTCCTCGCGCGTCGGAAGGACCGGCACGATGGCGCGCTCGGCGAGCGCGCCGTGGCCGATCTCACGGCGCTTGGGCGAGCCCACGCGGCCGGTCTCGCCGACGGAGTACGGCGGGAAGTTGTAGTTGTGCATGTAGCGCTTGCGGGTCACCGGGGAGAGGGTGTCCAGCTGCTGCTCCATACGGAGCATGTTGAGGGTGGTGACGCCCAGGATCTGGGTCTCGCCACGCTCGAACAGCGCCGAGCCGTGCACGCGCGGGATGGCCTCGACCTCGGCCGCGAGCGTACGGATGTCCGTGAGGCCACGGCCGTCGATGCGGACCTTGTCCTTGATGACGCGCTCGCGGACCAGCTTCTTGGTCAGCGCGCGGTAGGCGCCCGAGATCTCCTTCTCGCGGCCTTCGAAGGCCGGGAGGAGCTTCTCGGCGGCGAGCTCCTTGATGCGGTCGAGCTCGGCCTCGCGCTCCTGCTTGCCGGCGATGGTGAGCGCCTTGGTGAGCTCACCCTTGACGGCGGCGGTGAGCGCCTCCAGGACGTCGTCCTGGTAGTCCAGGAAGACCGGGAACTCGCCGGTGGGCTTGGCGGCCTTGGCGGCGAGGTCCGACTGGGCCTTGCAGAGGGCCTTGATGAAGGGCTTCGCGGCCTCGAGACCGGCGGCGACGACCTCTTCGGTCGGCGCCTCGGCGCCGCCCTTGACGAGCTCGATGGTCTTCTCGGTGGCCTCGGCCTCGACCATCATGATCGCGACGTCGCCGTCCTCGAGGACACGACCGGCGACGACCATGTCGAAGACGGCGTCCTCAAGCTCGGTGTGCGTCGGGAACGCGACCCACTGGCCCTTGATCAGGGCGACACGGGTGCCGCCGATCGGGCCGGAGAAGGGCAGGCCGGCCAGCTGCGTGGAGCAGGAGGCGGCGTTGATCGCGACCACGTCGTACAGGTGGTCGGGGTTGAGCGCCATGATCGTCTCGACGATCTGGATCTCGTTGCGCAGGCCCTTCTTGAAGGAGGGGCGCAGCGGCCGGTCGATCAGACGGCAGGTGAGGATCGCGTCCTCGGAGGGGCGGCCCTCCCGGCGGAAGAAGGAGCCGGGGATCTTGCCGGCCGCGTACATCCGCTCCTCGACGTCCACCGTGAGGGGGAAGAAGTCGAGCTGGTCCTTGGGGCGCTTCGAGGCGGTGGTCGCGGAAAGGACCATCGTGTCGTCGTCCAGGTAGGCGACGGCGGAGCCGGCGGCCTGCTTGGCGAGGCGGCCGGTCTCGAAGCGGATGGTGCGGGTACCGAAGGCGCCGTTGTCGATGACGGCCTCGGCGTAGTGGGTCTCGTTCTCCACTAGCGGTTTCTCCTACGTGTTCGTCTTTGCGTCCGGGGCCCGTGTGGCCGGGGACGGTGTGCGACGGGGGCGGAGAAGCGCGCCTCGGGTGCTGGCCGGTCTTCGATCGAAGCACCCGGGGATTCGTTCCGGGGGCCACTACCGAGGACCGGCGGCGAGCCGGCGGCTCCTCGCTCGTCGTTATGGGGGTTGTGCGACCAGCCTACGGGCCGATGCGCACTTTGTGCACGTACAGCAAAGGGAGCGGCCCCCTGAAAGGGGGAACCGCTCCCTCAACGGCGACTTACTTGGCGCCGCCGGCCGCACCACGGCGGATGCCGAGCCGGTCGACGAGCGTACGGAAGCGCGCGATGTCCTTCTTGGCCAGGTACTGCAGCAGGCGGCGGCGCTGGCCGACCAGGATCAGCAGACCACGACGGGAGTGGTGGTCGTGCTTGTGCTGCTTGAGGTGCTCGGTCAGGTCCGAGATGCGACGGGACAGCATGGCGACCTGGACCTCGGGGGAGCCGGTGTCGCCCTCCTTGGTGCCGAACTCGGTCATGATCTGCTTCTTGACAGCGGCGTCGAGAGCCACGCGGATCTCCTCTAGGTATTCGTGCGCCCGCGAGTGCCCCTGGTCTTGATCTCAGGGGAAGCTTCCGTGACTCGACGGGCGAAGGTCCGATGGGCGCAGCTTCCAGAGGATTCCGGGAGCGCGTACACAAACGGCCGTCACACAGCGTACCAGCTCGCCGGAGCGCCCCCGGAGCAGACCTCTACTTGCTGGTCAAGGACCGGACCGTGGTGAAGACGTCGAGGACGGCGAGGCAGAGCGGGACGAGGGAGAGCAGGACGACGCCCTCGGCCAGGTCGAGGAGCCGGCCCCAGAACGGGGAGAGGCCCTTCCTCGGGATGATCAGGCCGATCGCGGTGATCAGCGCGGCTCCGGCGGCGACCGCCGCGGTGAGCCAGATCGTCCGGATGTCCAGGGGGCCCCGGTCCCCGTACATGAGGAAGTCCTTGATCAGGTCCACCGGCGGGTTGAGGGAGAGGCCGAGGACGAGCAGGGCGATGGCGGCGATGCCGGCGACCAGGACGCAGGCGACCTGCGAGGTGTAGCGGAAGAGGCGGGCGCGCAGCAGCATCGCCAGGCCGGCGGCGAGGGCGAGGAACTGGCCCCAGACGTTTCCGGCGAAGCCGAGGACGGCGGCGGAGCCGACGACGACCGCCGCGCAGCCGCCGACCAGGCCGAGGAGCATCTCGTGGCCGCGGCGGGCCTGGAGCGCGATGCGCTCGCCGTCGACGGGCTGGAGCTCCTCGCCGGGGGTCTGCTGCGGGTCGCCGTGGAACTCGTCGTCGGTGGCGCTGCGGGGAGCCGCGTAGCCGATGGGGAGCCGGGCGAAGCGGGCGGAGAGTCCGGGCAGGAAGGCGACCAGGCCGATGGCGACGGGGGCGCAGGCGGCGGCCGTCTCGGTGGCGGTCGACTCGGTGAGGATCGCCACGAAGGTGGCGAGGGTGCCGACGGTGGCGAGGAAGGTGGCGGCGACGAAGGGTGCGTCACCGCTGGGGGTGAGCGCGACCAGGGCCACCGAGGCGACGAGGACGGTGACGGAGCCGAGCAGGAACTGCAGTCGGCCGGGGCCCTGGCCGGCGTCGGGGCCGACGATGCCGGAGCCGGCGATGAGCAGCAGCGGCAGCGCGCCGAGGCCCAGGGCGACGGCGGTCGCCCGGTCGCCGTACACGCGGGCACGCACTCCGGCGAAGGCGGTGAGGAGGAATCCCGCGGCGCCCGCGATGATCCCGGGGAGGCTGTGCATGTCGTGGCGGACCGGGTCGGCGAACCACAGCACGAAGCCCATCAGGACGAGGAGCAGCACGCCGCCGACGAGTCCGGCGCCGCGCAGCAGTTCGTCGCTCCACAGGTGCCGGTCGCGGGTGACGGCGGAGGCGACGGCGTCGGACACGTCGTCGTAGACGGCCGGCGGCAGGGACTGGGCGAACGGGCGCAGGGAGAGCACCTCGCCGTCGAGGACCTGCTGGGCCGCGAGGGTGCGGGCCCCGTCGAGGACGGATCCGTCCCGGCGGACCAGGTGGTAGCCCGTGGGCGTACCGGCGGCCTGTGTCTGTCCGGTGAGCCGCAGGATCTCCGGGTAGACGTCGGCGACGGCGATGTCCTCGGGGAGTGCGACGTCGATGCGGCTGTCCGGCGCCACGACGGTGACGCGGCAGAAGCCGGTCGCTGCGGTCGTACTCACGTGTCTGGACCCCCTGATTCGCGGTTGCGCACGATGCGCGCGCCACCCTACCGGGGACGGGGGGTGGGGGCTGCAAGTAGGATCGCCGTCCCATGGGGGAAGTCCGTGCGCTCGGCTGCCGACAGGGGTGCCGTGCGGATGCTCCCGCCACGAGCCCGCCTCCAACGAGGGATTGATGCGCCGGTGAGCCAGATCGTCGTCAAACGCCCGCCGAGGTCACTTCCGCCGGAAGTGCCCGGTGAGGAACTGATCCTGGAGTCTCCGCCGGAACTCCCGCGGGGACAGCAGGAGTCGGCGTTGATGCAGCTCCTGCCGATGCTCGGCATGGGCTCCTCGGTCGTGTTCTTCTTCATGACGCCGTCGCCGATCATGAAGATCATGGGCACGCTGATGCTGGCGTCGACGGTCGCGATGGCCGTCGCCCAGTTCGTCAGATTCCGTCGCGGTACGCAGGGGCAAATGTCCGATGTCCGCCGCGACTACCTCAAATACCTCGCGCAGACCCGTCGTACGGTGCGCCGCACGGCCCGCAAGCAGCGGGACGCGCAGCTGTATCTGCACCCCTCCCCCGAGCAGTTGTGGTCGGTCGTGGCCGAGGGCTCGCGGGTGTGGGAGCGCCGGGTCGGCGACCATGACTTCGGGCAGGCGCGGATCGGGCTGGGGGCGCAGCAGTTGGCGACCCCGCTGGTGGCCCCGGACACGGCTCCGGTGGACGAGCTGGAGCCGCTGTGCGCGGGCGCCATGCAGCAGTTCCTCGCGGTGCACGGCACCCTGGACGGACTGCCGATGGCGGTCTCGATGCGGGCGTTCTACCACGTGACGGTGTCGGGTGACGCGGAGTCGGCGCAGGCGACGGCGCGTGCCCTGGTGTCGCAGCTGGTGACCCTGCACTCCCCCGACGACCTGATGCTCGCCGTGGTCGCGACGCGGCCCGCGCAGGAGCGCTGGGACTGGACGAAGTGGCTGCCGCACACCCAGGTGCCGGGGCAGGTCGACGGGGCGGGCACGAAGCGCCTGTTCGGCGACGACCTCAATGAACTGGAGCAGTTGATCCGCTCGAAGCTGGACGGGCGGCCGCGGTTCTCCCGGGAGAACCAGCCGGTCCTCGACCAGCCGCACGTGGTCGTGGTCCTGGACTCCGATTCGACGCGCGGTGGCATGGTGCCGCCGGACTCCCTGCTCGCGGCGGCCGAGGGCCTCCAGGGCGTGACGATCGTCGAGGTGGTCTCCGGCGACCTCGACGAGCCGCGCGGCGGTCTCTCGGTGGTGGTTCGGCCGGGCCGGCTGCGGCTGGAGTCGGGAGGCGGCTTCGCGTACGAGGGGCTGCCGGACGGCATCTCGCTGCCCGCGGCGGAGGCCCTGGCGCGCCAGCTGGCCCCACTGCGGATGGGCGGCGGGGACGACGACGAGCCGCTGCTCGCCAATCTGGACTTCACGGATCTGCTGAACCTGGGCGACGCCGCCTCGGTGGACGTGGCACGGACCTGGCGGCCCCGCTCGGTGGCCGAACGGCTCCGGGTGCCGATCGGTGTCGGCGAGGACGGCCAGCCGGTCATGCTGGACCTCAAGGAGGCCGCGCAGGAGGGCATGGGCCCGCACGGTCTGTGCGTGGGCGCCACCGGTTCCGGAAAGTCGGAGCTGCTGCGGACGCTGGTCCTCGGTCTCGCGGTGACGCACTCCTCGGAGACGCTGAACTTCGTCCTCGCGGACTTCAAGGGCGGCGCGACCTTCGCGGGCATGTCGCAGATGCCGCACGTGGCGGCGGTCATCACCAACCTGTCCGACGACCTGACGCTCGTCGACCGCATGGGCGACGCGATCCGCGGCGAGCTGCAGCGGCGCCAGGAGCTGCTGCGGTCGGCGGGCAACTACGCCAACATCCACGACTACGAGAAGGCGCGTGCGGCGGGTGCCCCGCTCGAACCGCTGGCCTCGCTCGTCCTGGTCATCGACGAGTTCTCCGAGCTCCTCACCGCCAAGCCGGACTTCATCGACATGTTCATCCAGATCGGCCGCATCGGCCGCTCCCTGGGTGTGCATCTGCTGCTCGCCTCGCAGCGCCTGGAGGAGGGCAAGCTGCGCGGCCTGGACACGTACCTCTCGTACCGGATCGGTCTGCGGACGTTCTCGGCCGCGGAGTCGCGGACGGCGATCGGTGTGCCGGACGCGTACCACCTGCCGTCCGTGCCCGGTTCGGGCTATCTGAAGTTCGGTACGGACGAGATGACCCGCTTCAAGGCGGCGTACGTCTCGGGGACCTACCGGACCGGCGGGCCGCGTCTGGAGATCGGGCAGCTGCCGGTGGAGCGGCGTCCCGCGGTGTTCACGGCGGCGCCGGTGCCGGTGGTGTACGCGGCGCCGGACCCGGCATACCTCACGGCGCAGCGGGCGGAGGAGGACGACGCGCTCGCGGACACCGTCCTCGACGTGATCGTGCGCCGTCTGGAGGGCCAGGGCGTGCCGGCGCACCAGGTGTGGCTGCCGCCGCTCGACCAGGCGCCCTCGCTCGACCAGCTGCTTCCGGGTCTCGCGCAGACCGCGGACCGGGGGCTCACGGCGACGGAGTACACGCGTCAGGGCGGGCTCACGGTGCCGCTCGGCCTCATCGACAAGCCGTTCGAGCAGCGGCGTGAGGTGCTGTACCGGGACTTCTCGGGCGCGGCCGGTCACATGATGGTGGTCGGCGGTCCGCAGTCCGGCAAGTCGACGATGATGCGGACGCTCATCTCGTCGTTCGCGCTCACCCACACCCCGGCCGAGGTGCAGTTCTACTGCCTGGACTTCGGTGGCGGCGGCATGGTCTCGCTCGCCGACCTGCCGCACGTCGGCGGGGTCGCGTCCCGGCTCGACCCGGAGCGAGTGCGGCGTACGGTCGCCGAGGTGATGGGCGTGCTGAACCGGCGGGAGGAGTTCTTCCGCTCGAACTCCATCGACTCGATCGCCACCTACCGGCGCAAGCGGGCCGCGGGCGAACTGCCGGGCGAGGCCTGGGGCGACGTCTTCCTGGTCGTGGACGGCTGGGGCGGTTTCCGCAACGACTACGACATGCTGGAGCCGATCGTCGCGGACATCGCGGCGCGCGGTCTGGGCTACGGCATCCATGTGGTGATCACCGCCTCCCGGTACATGGAGGTGCGGGCGGCGCTCAAGGACCAGATGCTGGGCCGGCTCGAACTGCGGCTCGGTGACGTCATGGACTCCGAGTTCGACCGCAAGGTCGCGGCGAACGTGCCGCCCGGCGTACCGGGTCGCGGCCAGGTGCCGGAGAAGCTCCACTTCATGGGGGCGCTGCCGCGCATCGACGGGTCGAGCTCGTCCGTGGACCTGTCGGACGGCACGTCGGCGTTCGTACGGTCGGTGCAGGCGTCCTGGACCGGGGCCCCGGCCCCCGCGGTGCGGCTGCTGCCGCGCAAGCTGCCGGCCGAGCGGCTGCCGAAGGGCTTCGAGTACCCGCAGCACGGCATCGCGATCGGTATCGACGAGACGAACCTGGAGCCGGTGTTCGTCGACTTCGAGTCGGACCCGTTCTTCCTGGTCTTCGGCGAGAGCGAGTCCGGCAAGACGGCACTGCTCCGGCTCATCGCCAAGCAGCTGTGCGAGCGGTACACGCCGGAGCAGGCGCGGATCGTGGTGGGTGACTACCGGCGCACGATGCTGGAGGCGGTCGCACCCTCGCACCTCCTGGAGTACGCGCCGATGGCCTCCGCCATGCAGATGCACATGGAGGCGATCAACACGGTGATGACGAAGCGGGCGCCCAAGCCCGACATCACGCCGCAGCAGCTGCGGGACCGCAGCTGGTGGACGGGGCCGCAACTGTACGTCCTGGTCGACGACTTCGAGCTGGTGGCCACCAACTCGGGGAACCCGCTGGCGGTCCTGGTGGAGAACCTGCCGTTCGCGCGGGACGTCGGCATCCGGTTCATCGTGGCGCGCAGCGCCGCGGGCGCGTCCCGGGCGATGTACGAGCCGTTCATGCAGCGCATGAGGGAGCTGGGCGCGCAGGGCGTGCTGCTCTCCGGCGACCCGGGCGAGGGCGACATCCTCGGCAACGTCCGGGCCCGGCCGATGCCTCCGGGCCGGGGCACGTTCGTGTCGCGGAAGCGGGGCACGCCGCTGGTCCAGCTGGGCTGGCTGCCGGAACGGCACTGACGGAGCGGCTCCGGCAGAACCGCTCTGCCGGAGCAGGTCCGACGGAGCAGGCCCGGCGAAGCAGGCCTGGCGGGCGCGGGAATTCCCGCTGATCGGGTACGGCGGTCCCACTACTGTGGGAGGGACCGCCGTACCACCGCGAAGGGAACGCGCCGATGACCGACGCAGACACCAGCACGAGCAGCTCCGACAGCGCCGCGGGCAGCGCCGCCGACAGCGCTCTGGCCGCCGAGAAGCAGCGCCAGAAGGACGAGCTGTACGCGCTCGACATCTCCGGCGTCGCGTGGGAGGGCGCTCCCGGGACGAGCCCGGACGAGGAGCGGGTGGAGATCGCCCGGCTCCCCGAGGGCGCGGTGGCGATGCGTTCGTCCCTCGACAAGGAGACGGTGCTGCGTTACACGAAGGCCGAGTGGGACGCGTTCGTCCTCGGCGCCAGGGACGGCGAGTTCGACCTGCGGTGACCCGCGGACGCACGTGAGGGGGTGGCCCGTCGGACGGGCCACCCCCTCACGCGTGTCTCTGCCGGTCGGCAGAGTCGCTCACATCATGCGGAACCGGGCGGCGTTGCCCTTGTCGGTGTCCTGGTAGCCCATGACCGACTCGTCGAGGAGCTGGGCGATGCGCGCCAGGTCCTGGTTCATGCCGGCCATGTCACGGGTCAGGCGGTCCTGGCTCTCGCGGTAGGCGACCTTCGCCTCGCCTTCCCAGTTGGAGGCGACACGGTTGACCTCGGCCATGAGGTCGTCGAGCTTCTGGGTGAGCGTGGTGGAGGTCAGGCGGGTGTCGGCCGCCGCCTGCGTCACGGTGTCGTAATTGACCGCAGTGGTCATGATGATGACTCCTGAAGTGAGAGTGGCGCGGAGGACTGTGGGGACCGGGCTGCTCAGACGCCCAGGATGGCGCTCTGGCCGCCGCCGCTGGAGTCCATGGTCTTGAAGGACCGCAGACGGTCCTCTTCCTCCTGCGTGAACCCGTCGGCGCTCATGCGCATGATCTCCTCGAGCTTGCTGAGCTCGGCACGCATGCTGCGCAGACGCTGGTTCAGGTCGTTCTGGACCCGGTCGTACTCCTTGCTCGCAGCGCCCTGCCAGCCCGCCTGGACGCGGTCGACCACGCCGTTGAGGTTGGTGATGCGGGACTGGAGCTCGTCGGAGAAGTCCTGGATCCGGCCGGCGAGCTTGACTTGTTCGGCACTGGTTACGTTCAGGTCTTTCGACATCTTGCCCCTTCTTCCTTCGGTGACGTCGACGGCTGGGCCATCGGGCCATCCGGTCGTGATGCGGACGGGAATCTTCTGATGCCGCCCCCGTGCTGGGATCGCACTGCCGTGCGCCCAGCGGTCACTTTAGCCATTGACGGCGGCAGTTCCAACTGCAAAGGAGGGTCGGGATACTTGACCGCTACGCGGGTCAACGTGCCCCCCTTCTGCGGCGGCTGTCGCGGATCACAGTGGCGGTCCCGGCGACCACGGCCACCAGGACGACACCGATCCCCAACGTGTAGGTGGCGAGCCGTTCGGAGCGCTCCTGAGGCGTCTCCGACAGCGCCAGACGGGCCGGCTCGGGAGCCGGCGGCTTGGGCGGGCGAGGGTCGGGCGTGGGCGCGGTGGGCGGCGCCCCGGGGGCGTCCGCCAGGGCCCGCACCGGGTCGACCACACCCCAACCGACGTAGTTGTCACGTCCGTTGACCGAGCGGACGGCGGTCTGCTCGATCCGGGCGACGATCTGCGCCGCGGTCCAGTCGTCGTGCTCGGCGCGGAGCAGGGCGGCGACACCGGCGACGTACGGCGCGGAGAAGCTGGTGCCGTTGTCGACGCACTGGCCGCCGCCGGGGACCGTGGAGACGACGTCGACGCCGGGGGCGGCGACGCCCACGAAGTCGCCGGCCTGGGAGAACGCGGCGCGCTCGTTGTTCCGGTCGGAGGAGGCGACGGCGAGGACGCCGGGGAAGGCGGCCGGGTAGGTCTTCTTGAAGGTGCCGTCCATGCCGTCGTTGCCGGCGGAGGCGACGACGACGACATCCCTCTTGATCGCCTCGGCCACCGCCTTGGCCATGTCCGAATCCGCGTCGAGCGGCTCGGTGGTGTCCTGCGAGATGTTGATGACGTGGGCGCCCTTGGCGACGGCCCACGTGATGGCCTGTGCCATCGTGTCGGACTTGCCGCTGTTCTTCTCGTCGTTCTGCCGGATCGGGATGATCGTCGCCTCGGGCGCGAGGCCGACGAAGCCGGTTCCCTTTCGGGGGCGGGCGGCGATGATGCCGGCGACCTTGGTGCCGTGGCCGACCTGGTCGACGGTGCCGTCGGTCTTGCCGCGCTGCTCGTCGCCGAAGCCGGGGTTCTTCTTGTCGGGCTTGAGGTAGTCCTTGCCCAGCTTGGGATCGACGGCGCTCCGCAGCTGCGGGTTGACGTCGTCGACGCCCGTGTCGATGACCGCGACCTTGACGCCCTTGCCCTTGGTGTCCTGCCACAGCTCGTCGAGGAGGACCCGCTGGAGCGGCCAGGGGGTGTCCGCGATCTGCTTCTTCATCGGGAAGGTGCATTCGCCGCTGCCGTCGAGGACGGGGCCGTCGCTGCGCTCCGGGGCGGACGGGGCGGCCGAGGCCGCGCCCGGGGCGGCGAGGAGCGCGCCGAGGGTGCCCGCGGCGAGGAGGGCCGCGGCGCGGGACGGCGTACGGGACGTCGTGCGGGAGTTCTTCGTCACCGGTGCCACCCCCTAGGAACCCTGCGGCTGACGCGCGCTGTTGGCGTCGAGCCGGGGACCCTTCGAAAGGAACTCGGACCATTCGATGGGGATCCGGGCCGGCACGACCTTCTCGTAGCCGAGACGCTTCTGGGCGTCGCTGGGTTCCGGGCGTCCGTCGGCCGACTTCTCCTTGTCCCCGGTGCCGATCTCGGAACGGGCGGAGTCACTGTCGCCGTTGGCCTGGACCGCGTAGCGGAGGCCCGTGTCGGTGACGAGGAACAGCGAGCCGTCGGGCGTCTTCTGCTTGCCCTGGATCTGGGTGTAGAGCAGACCGGTGCCGGGCGTGACGTACGTGCTGCTGCCGCCCGCGGTGATGTCGGCCGGGTATTTGGTGCCCGACCAGGTCATGAGGGTCGTCTGCCCCCGCTCGCCGACGCCGGTGAGGACGCTGCAGACGGTGTCGCGGGCGTCCACTCCGGAGACGGAGTTGACGACCTGGGTCGTCTTCTTCTTCGGCCACTTCACCCCGCCGTGGAAGACGGTCGGGTCAGGGACGAAGGAAGAGGCGTCGGCGGGCGTGGCCTTGCCGTCCATGTCGAGCGAGCGGGTCTGCGGGGCGTTGATGAGCAGCCAGGCGGTGAACGGCGTGACCGGCTGCACCTTGCCGGGGAGCACGACGTAGTTCTGGGGCCCGGAGCCGGTCGCCGCGAGGAGGACGTTGCCGATCCGGCTCTCGGTCTCGGTCAGGGTGGCGCCGGGGATCTGGGTGGTGCGGCCGACATCGCCGCTCGCGATGCGCGGGAAGTCGATCTCGTCGCCGGTGTTCAGCGTGGCGAGCCAGTCGTCGGTGACCGGCTGCGGCTCCCTGCCGAGGCCGACGAGCGCGGTGAGCAGTCCGGTGGAGTCGGCCTTCACCGGGTACTTGGTGCCGGTGTGGTCGACGAGGAACTGGGCCGCGCCCTTCTGCCCCTTGACGTACAGGATCTCCCCGTCGTCGAGCCGGTTGTCGTCCTCGGTGAGCTTCAGGTCCCGCTCGGCGAAGACGAAGGTCGCCTTCTGGACGCTGGCGCCCGCGCCGCCACCGGGCTGCTCGCAGACCGCCCAGCGCTTGGACTTCCCCGCCTCGTCCGCGGTGGGCAGCCGGTCGGGGGCGTACGGGATGCCGAGGATCGGGCCGCGCGGGGGCGTGCCCTTGTCCAGCTCCGTGTCGGAGACCTGAACGACCTGGAACTGGTCGGGGTTGAGGAGGAGCCGCGCGGAGGCGAGGTTGAGGACCGGGTGGAGCAGCGTCTTCGCGTCCTTGCCCTTGCCGGTCTGCAGGACCACGTACCGGGTGGTCGACTGCTTGCCGACGATGACCCGGGTGCCGGGCATGTCCCAGTTCTTGGGGGCCTGCGGCTTGAACATGCCCCAGGCGCCGAAGCCCGCGACGACCAGCGCGGCGACGATCATCCCGGGAAGGATCGCGCGCAGCGGCTTCGGTGCCCCCTCCTCCGTGCCGGAGGGCGAGGGTTGGAGGAATGCCGCCACCGTGCGCTTCTTCGCAAAGGTGTACGCGTTGAGCTCATCCCGCCGCGATGCCATGAGTCCCCATTCTCGTCAGGCGCGATCTTCGCGCGGGAGCCAGGGAGGTGACACCCTGGCCCCGGCCGTCGGACCGGCCCCCTACTATGCCTGCTGTCCCGTGGGGTTCGTGGGGCGGGTAGGGTGATCCGGCCGCCAAAGCCCTGGCGGGCCAGGGTGATCGGGATGAATTGAGGGGGATTCTCCATCATGGCTTCCGCGACGCGGACGCGGCCCGCCGCGGCCACCACTTCAGAACCCCCGTCCACGGGACCTGTTTCCTCGGTCTCGCCGAGGCTCCAGGCGCGCCCGGGACACTTCGGTTCGTTTCAACTGCAACAGCTCGTACTGGTCGAGGTGGCGGCGGCGCTGCTCCTTGTCGCCTGGGTCGTCGAGCCGGTGCTGCTCGCGCCCGCCGGCGTCGTCGCCGTCGTGCTCGTCCTGCTCGCGGTCGTCCGCCGGCACCGCCGTTCACTGCCCGAGTGGCTCGGTACGTTCTTCGCGCTGCGGGCCCGTAGCCGCAGGGCGTCCTCGTTCACGGTGCCGGAGGGCACCGAGCCGGGACTCGCTCCGGTCGTGGAGTGCGACCCGGCGCTGCGGACCTACGCGTACAGCGACCGTGACCGGCGTCCGGTCGGCATGATCGGCGACGGCACCTTCCTGACGGCTGTGCTGCGGGTCGAGTCGGACGGCACGGCGCTGCGCCCGGACCGCGGCGCGCGGCCGCTGCCCGTCGGGATCGTCCGTGACGTGCTGAGCGTGGACGGCATCCGTCTGGAGTCGGCGCAGATCGTGCAGCACACGCAGCCCGCTCCCGCGCCGCACCTGCCCGCGCAGTCGATGGCGGCCCGCAACTACGGGCCGCTCCAGGCGCAGACGGGTTCGCCCGCCGTGCGGATCACCTGGATCGCGCTCAAACTCGACCCCGAACTCTGCCCGGAGGCGGTCGCCGCGCGCGGCGGCGGTCTCGCGGGCGCGCAGAAGTGCGTGGTGCGCGCGGCGGACCAGCTGGCCAGCCGGCTCGCGGGCGCCGGGTTCAGCGCGAGCGTGCTGACGGAGCAGGAGCTCACCTCGGCGCTCGCCACCTCGACCTGCGCCAGCCCGATGGCGATAGCGCAGGCCGGCCGGGGACAGACGCAGGGGCGTCGGACCCAGGAGACCGCGCGGACCTGGCGGGTGGACGACCGGCGGCACACGACGTACTGGGTGGGGCGCTGGCCCCAGCTCGGCGGCCAGGGCGGCGCGGGGGCCTCGATGCCGCAGCTGGTGGCCCTGCTGACCTCGCTGCCCGCGCTCGCGACGACGTTCAGCCTGACGCTGAGCGGCGGGGACCGGCAGGAGGTGACGGTGGCCGGGCATGTACGGATCACCGGGCGCAGCGACGAGGAACTGGTCGCTGCGCGGCACGAACTGGAGCGCGCGGCGCGCGGGGTGAGGACGGGACTCGTGCGACTCGACCGTGAACAGGTGCCCGGCATGCTCGCGACGCTTCCGCTGGGAGGTGCGCGCTGATGTCCCACTCCGCTTCCTCTCCGTCCTTCGGTACGCCGGCTCGTTCCGGCGGTTCCGCCGGCTCCGGCAGGTCCGGCAGGTCCGCTTCCCGGGCGACGGGTTCCCGGGGGACGGGGCGCGCCACGAAGCCCCGGTTCGGTTTCGGGCTCGTCGGGCCGCGCCGCGACCGGCACGCCGTCCCCCTCGACCAACTCGAGGCGCTGGCCCTGCCGGTCGGCGACGACGGCATGGTGATCGGCGTCGACGCCGAGAGCCGGCCGGCGGTGCTCGGCATCAACCGGCCCGTTCCGTACGACATCACGCTCATCGGCGGTCTGTGGACCGCGCAGGTGCTGGCCCTCCGGGCCGCCGCGACGGGTGCCCGGGTGGCGGTCGAGACCGGCCGCGCGCAGGCCTGGACGGCGCTGGCGCAGGCCGCCGGCGGCGGGCAGCCGTGCATCTCGCTGCACGACGTGGGTCGCGTGCCGCCGCAGGGCGCGTCCGCGGGCAGTCCGGTGGTCGTGGTCCGTGACTGCGGCATGCGGCCGCCGCGCGGCCGGGTCGTGTCGGCGCCCTGGCAGTCGGTGGTGACGCTGCTCCCGTACTTGAGTCCGGTCGCGCCCCGGCTCCTAGAGAAGTCGTCCCTCGTCGGCGTCCAGCGGGTGTCCCCCGACGAGGCCGCGCAGATCGGCCGCATCATGAGCCTGCCCCGCCATGAGTACGAGGCGCTGTCCACGCTCGCGGACGGAGTGACGCTGTGGTGTACGCCGAGCGACCGCCAGTTCGTCATGACGCAGGGGACCGACGCCGAGACCGGATTGTTGGGCGGCGCGCGCCGGATGGACTGAACGGCACGAAGTCGTTCAAGTACGTCCCTTTTTGCATCGTTTTGAACGGTCGGGGTTCTCACTCTGCGGCGCGGCCAGGTCACTTGGTGACCGAACCGGGTCACGGGGACGGGCGCGGAGGGGCCGTCGGGCCTGCCCGGGGGTTGCTCGCGCCGATTAGGGTGGAAGGGCCCCGCCCACAAAGGCACAAGGGTGCTCGACCACACCAGGAGGCAAAGTGAACGGCGATCGCGACGAGATCCGCGGGGGTTGGAGTCCGCCCGCCGACGATCAGTCCGACGCGGATCCCGCCGAGATGACGGGTGAGTTCACCATCGACTACACCCCGCCTGCCTGGTACACGCAGAACGCGTCGGGCGGTGCGGGGGCCGGCGGTGCCACTCCCCCGCCGCCGAGCGGAGCGCCGGTCCCCGTACCGGGGCTCCCGGCGGGCAGCGGCTTCGAGCCGAGCTGGAACGCGGGGGCTCCGCCGATGGGCGGGCCCCAGGGGGGTACCCCCGCGGCGGGTACTCCTGCTGTCGGCGGACCCGCCGTGGGTGCGCCTCCGGTCGACGGGTACGGGGTGGCTCCGGTGGCCGTACCTCCGGCTGTCGTACCTCCCGCCATGACGCCCCCGATCGTCACGCCTCCGGTCGTCACGCCCCCCGTCGCCGGGGAGCAGGTCGCCGCGGCCGGCGCTTCGGTGCCGGGCGCCTTCCCGCCGCCCGCCCCGCTGCCGGGCACGTCGGTGCCGGCGCACGCGCCCGCGCCCGAAGCGGCCGCGCCCGCGACGCCGTTCGGGGGCGGGAACGTCGAGAGCGGCGCGACCATGCGCTTCTCCCCCGCCTCGCTCCAGCGTGAGATCGCGGAGCGCACGGCGGAGGCCACGGCGACGCCCGAAGGCGGCGCCGCGGACGTGACGGACCCGGGCCAGGAACAGGTCGACGCCCCCGCACCGGCCGGGTCCGTCGTCGAGGAGCCGACCGGGACCGCCGACGACAGCGCCGCCCAGCCCGCCGAGGGCGCGGACGGCAGCGCGTCCGCCGAGGTCGACGCGGCCGACGAGACCGGTTCCGGCGCCGCGGAGAGCACCGCTTCCGCGGGCGTTCCGGAAGTGCACGACGAGTCGGCGGCCGAGGAGGCCGCCGATGCCCTGGCCCGTGCGCACGCGGACGACTCCGGGGATGCCGGAGCTGCCGGGGACGCCGTGACGGACTCCGCAGCGGTCACCGATGCGTCGGTCACCGATGCGCCGATCGCCGACCCGGCGGTGACCGACGCCGCACCTGCGGACGCCTCCGGCGACTCCGTGGCCCCGGACGCCCTCCCCGCCGCTGCCGAAGCCCTGACGGAGCCCCTGGCTCCCGCCTCCTACCCGTCGGCCACCGACCCCGCGCCGCAGGGCTTCGGTCCCGGTACGGCTCCCGGCCCCTTCCCGGGTGCCGCGCCCGCGCCCGGGCAGCCCTTCCCGGCCGCCGGTCCGCAGGCCGGTGCCGGGTTGCCCCCGCTGCCGCCGTCCTTCCAGCCGGCCGCTCCCGGGCCCGCCCAGCAGTGGCCCGCGCAGCCGGGCCCGGGCGCCCAGCCGGTTCCCCAGGCCGCGCCGTTGCCGCCCGCCGCCGCCTGGCCGGCCCCCGCGACCCCCGAGGCCACCGGCCCCGTACCGCCGCAGGCCCAGCCGCAGCCCCAGACGCCCGGAGCGTACGGCTACCCGCACGCCCAGCAGGCGCAGCCCGGCCAGCCGCAGCCCCCGCAGGCCGGCGCCTACGGCTACCCGCAGGCGCCCCAGGCCCCGGAGCCCCAGGCCCAGCCGCAGGCCCCCGCCCCGCAGGACGGCTACGGCTTCCCGCAGCCCGGGACGCCGCCGCAGCAGGCCGGTTACGGCTACCCGCTGGGGGCACCTCCCGGGCCGCAGGGCCCAGGGGGACAGCCCGGCGCTCCCGGTGGCGTACCGCCGCAGGCCCAGGGCGGTTACGGCTATCCGCACCCCGCCGCCGTACCCCCGCAGGCCCAGGCCCCCCAGGCTCCCCAGGCCCCCCAGTACCCGCACGACGGGCAGCCCGTCGATCCGCGGACCGGGGCCGCCTGGCCCTCGCCCGTGACGCACGATCAGCGGGAGCGGTCCGTGCCGGGCGCCCCGCTCGGGTACAACGCGGCGGTCGAGCTGTCCTCCGACCGCCTCCTGCGGAACAACAAGCAGAAGCCCAAGTCCAGCCGGACGCCCGGTGGCGCCGCCGCCCGCTTCAAGCTCGGCGGGAAGAAGGAGGAGGCGGAGCGTCAGCGCAAGCTGGAGCTGATCCGGACCCCCGTCCTCTCCTGCTACCGGATCGCGGTCATCTCGCTCAAGGGCGGTGTCGGCAAGACCACGACGACCACCGCGCTGGGCGCGACCCTGGCGACCGAGCGGCAGGACAAGATCCTGGCGATCGACGCCAACCCGGACGCCGGCACCCTGGGCCGCCGGGTGCGGCGCGAGACCGGGGCGACCATCCGTGACCTGGTGCAGGCGATCCCGTACCTGAACTCGTACATGGACATCCGCCGGTTCACCTCGCAGGCGCCGTCCGGTCTGGAGATCCTCGCCAACGACGTGGACCCGGCCGTCTCGACGACCTTCAACGACGAGGACTACCGGCGGGCGATCGACGTCCTGGGCAAGCAGTACCCGATCATCCTCACGGACTCGGGCACGGGTCTGCTGTACAGCGCCATGCGCGGGGTGCTCGACCTCGCCGACCAGCTGATCATCATCTCCACGCCCTCCGTGGACGGCGCGTCCAGCGCCTCGACGACACTGGACTGGCTCTCCGCGCACGGTTACGCGGACCTGGTGCAGCGCTCGATCACGGTCATCTCCGGGGTCCGCGAGACCGGAAAGATGATCAAGGTCGAGGACATCGTGCAGCACTTCCAGACCCGCTGCCGCGGTGTCGTGGTCGTGCCCTTCGACGAGCACCTGTCGGCCGGCGCCGAGGTGGACCTCGACATGATGCGGCCGAAGACCCGGGAGGCGTACTTCCACCTCTCTGCGATGGTCGCCGAGGACTTCGTGCGGGCGCAGCAGGCGCAGGGCCTCTGGACCGGCGACGGCCAGGGCGCGATGCCGCCGCACATGGCCCCGCCGATGCCGGGCCACCAGATGCCCGGACAGCCGATGCCCGGTCAGCAGGCGCCGGGGCAGCCGATGCCCGGACAGCCGCTGCCGGGGCAGTTCGCGCCCGGTCAGCCCGTGCCGGGACAGCCGTACGGGGCCCAGCCGATGCCCGGTCAGCAGGCGCCCGGCCAGCCCGTCCCGGGGCAGCCGTACCCGCCGCAGCAGCCGTACGGACAGCAGCCGGCGCCGGGGCAGCCGTACGGCGCGCAGCCCGCGCCCGGACAGCCGTACGGGTCGCAGCCCATGCCCGGACAGCCGATGCCGGGCCAGCCCTTGCCGGGGCAGCCGATGCCCGGCCAGCCCGCCCCGGGTCAGCCGTACGGAGCACAGCCCGCGCCCGGACAGCCGTACGGCGCGCCTCCCGGTCAGCCCGGCATGCCCCAGGGCTGGCAGCAGCCGCAGCCCGGCCAGCCGCTGCCTCCGCAGGCCGACCCGCAGGATCACGGTCAGGGGCAGCCGCAGGGACAGGGTCAGGGCCATGACCAGGGACAGGGGCAGGTCCCGCCGCCGAACTGGCATCAGCAGCAGCCTCCGCAGGCTCCGCCAGCCCCTCAGCAGTAAGGCGTCACAGGAGTAGACCAATGAGGCCCCGTACCGGTTCACCGGTACGGGGCCTCTTGGCATTCCCGCAGCCCACAAGGGGTTTGAGGGATCGTTGACGACGGCAGACCACCGCTGATAAACCTTCGCTTCACTCACCGTCAGCCCAAGATCCACGACAGATCCCCCGACGCGAGGTCACGTCCCATGGTCATGGTCACGAAGGTTCCGCCCCGTTCCGCCCCCGCTCACAGAGCCCTCCGTCTGCTGCTCGCCTCCGGTGTCACCGCCGTTTCGCTCGTGGCCGTCCCCGGTACCGCCGTCGCGGAGGACGACAAGTCCGCGGGGAACACGCTCACCGTCGCCGTCTCGCAGAGCATCGACTCGCTGAGCCCGTTCCTCGCCCAGAAGCTCACCTCGACCAGCATCCACCGGCTGGCCTACGAGTACCTCACCAACTACGACGCCAAGGACGCCCGCACGATCCCGGGCCTGGCGACCGCGTGGACCCCCTCGGCGGACAAGCTGACGTGGACGTACACGATCCGCGAGGACTCGAAGTGGTCCGACGGGAAGCCGGCCACCGCCGAGGACGCGGCCTGGACCTTCAACAAGATGATGACCGACCCGAACGCCGCCACCGCCAACGGCAGCTTCACGGCCAACTTCGCGCAGGTCACCGCACCCGACCCGAAGACGCTCGTCATCCGGCTGAAGAAGCCGCAGGCGACGATGACCGCGCTCGACGTGCCGATCGTCCCGAAGCACGTCTGGGAGAAGGTCGGCGACTTCTCGAAGTTCAACAACGACAAGCAGTTCCCCATCGTCGGCAACGGGCCGTTCGTCATCACGGACTTCAAGGTCGACCAGTACATCAAGCTCAGGCCGAACAAGACGTTCTGGCGGGGCGCGCCGAAGTTCGACGAGCTGGTCTTCAAGTACTACAAGGACGGGGACGCCGCCGTAGCCGCGCTCCAGAAGGGCGAGGTGTCCTTCGTACCGAACCTGACGCCCGCCCAGGCCGCGGCGCTCAAGACGCAGAAGAACGTCAAGGTCAACGACGCCCCCGGGCGCCGCTTCTACGCCATCGCCACCAACCCCGGCGCGAAGGCCCAGGACGGCAAGACCTTCGGCAACGGCCACAAGGCGCTGCTCGACCCGGAGGTGCGCAAGGCGCTCTTCCTCGCGGTCGACCGCACCACCCTCGTCGACAAGGTCTTCCAGGGTCACGCGGTCGAGGGCGAGGGCTACATCCCGCCCCGCTTCGGCTCGTACTTCTGGAAGCCGGAGGGCGGACAGAAGCGCGCGTACGACCCCGTCGGGGCGGAGAAGGCCCTCGACGCGGCCGGCTACCGGAAGAACGCCGACGGCAAGCGGGTCGGCAAGGACGGCAAACCGCTGGAGTTCCGGATCCTCTGTCACGCCACCGACCCGAACGACAAGGCGGTCGGCAAGTACCTCCAGGAGTGGTGGGGCAAGCTGGGCATCGGTCTGAAGGTCGAATGCCTGGACAGCGTCTCGGATCCGTGGGTCAAGGGTGACTACGACCTCGCGTTCGACGGCTGGTCGGTCAACCCCGACCCGGACTACGTCCTGTCGATCCACACCTGCGGCACGCTCCCCGCGACGCCGAAGGACTCCGGGGCCACCGACAACTTCATCTGCGACCAGCAGTTCGACGGGCTCTACGCGCAGCAGGCGGTGGAGTACGACACCGCCAAGCGGGCGGATCTGGTCAAGCGGATGCAGTCCCGGCTGTACGACACGGGGTACATGAACATCATGGCCTACCCGAACGCCCTCGAGGCGTACCGCACGGACCAGATCAAGTCCATCACGACCATGCCCGAGGCCGCCGGAAACCTGTGGGGCCAGGACGGCTACTGGAGCTGGTGGTCGGCCGTGCCCACGGCCTCCGCGTCCGACAGCGACAGCTCCGGCTCCTCGACGAACATCTGGCTGATCCTCGGCCCCGCCGCGCTCGTCCTCGTCGCCGTGGGCGTCTGGACCGCCCGCCGCCGTCGCACCACCGCCGACGACCGCGAGTAGTCCGTGACGACAGCGAGCACCCCCGCCGACGTGGCGCGGGCCGAAGAGGCCCGCGCCACGGACGGCGCACCCCGCACCGGTTCCTCCCTCGGCTATCTCCGCCACGCGGCGGGCAAGCTGGGCGGCGCGCTCGTCTCCCTCTTCGCCGTCCTCGTCACCAGCTTCTTCCTCTTCCGGATCATCCCCGGAGACCCGGTGAAGGCGATGACGCACGGCGTCCCCACCTCCGCCGAGCAACTCGCCACACTACGACGTCAGTTCGGCCTCGATCTGCCGCTCTGGCAGCAGTTCACCGACTACTGCGCCAAGGCGCTGAGCGGTGACCTCGGCACCTCGTTCCAGTTCCGCGCCCCGGTCGGCGAGCTGATCGCGGAGAAGCTGCCCGCGACGCTGCTGCTCACCGGCGTCGCCGTGGTGATCTACTCGGCGCTCGGGCTCTGGCTCGGCACCCGTTCGGCCTGGCGCCACGGCGGGCTCGGCGACAAGCTGAACACCGGGATCGCGCTGACCCTGTGGTCGGTGCCCTCCTTCTGGCTCGGGCTGCTGCTCATCATCGTGTTCTCGGTCGGCATCGGTCCGATCCCGGGACTCTTCCCGACCGGCGGCATGGAGTCGGGCACGGGCGAGACCGGCTTCGCCTACGTCCTCGACGTCGCCCACCACCTCGTCCTCCCGGTCGTCACGCTCGTGGCCGTCGGCTACGCGCAGACCCTGCTCGTGATGCGCTCCTCGCTCCTCGACGAGATGGGCGGCGACTATCTGACGACGGCGCGGGCGAAGGGGCTGCGCGACGACGACGTGCGGCGCCGGCACGCCGTGCCGAACGCGCTCCTGCCGACCGTGACCATGATCTTCATCAACCTGGGCCATGTGGCGGCCGGTTCGATCCTGGTGGAGACGGTGTTCTCCTGGCCGGGGCTCGGCGGGCTGTTCTACCAGGCCCTGAGCGTGCCCGACCTGCCGCTCGTCCAGGGCCTGTTCGTGGTCTTCGCCGGAGCGATGATCCTGATGAACCTGATCGCCGACCTGCTCTATCCGCTGCTCGACCCCAGGGTGGGCCGATGACCTCGACCGAGCCGACGCTGTCGTCGGCGGCCTCTCTGCGGTGGGAACGCCGCCGCAGCTCGGTGGCCCGCTTCTGGAAGGCGTACCGCACCCATCGCGCCGGGCTCTTCGGCCTCGCCGGGCTCGCCCTCATCGCGCTGCTCGCGCTGACCGCCCCGTGGACCGTCGGCGCCGACGTGCAGTCCGTGACACAGGCCCCGGGCACCGCACTGGAGTCACCGAGCGCCGAATTCCCCCTGGGAACCGATCAGTTCGGGCGTTCGCTGCTCGGTCTGCTGATCTGGGGAGCACGGATCTCGCTGCTCGTGGGACTCCTTGCGGCGGCGCTCTCCGTCGCCATCGGCACCCTCGTGGGGATCATCGCCGGACACTACGGCGGCTGGTTCTCGACCGTCGTCATGCGGATCACCGACTGGTTCCTGGTGATGCCGACGCTGGTCCTCGCGATCGTGCTCGCCACCGTCATGTCCCGGTCGATGTGGACGGTCGTCATCGCCATCGGGGTGACCTCCTGGCCGACCACCGCCCGCCTGGTACGGGCCCAGACGATCGCGGTCGAGTCCCGCCCGTACATCGAGCGGGCGACCGCGCTCGGCGGCGGCCACGGGCACGTCATGAGCAGGCACGTGCTGCCGAACGTGATGCCGCTGGTCCTCGCGCAGACCACCCTCGGCATCTCGACCGCCATCCTCACCGAGGCCACCCTGGCCTTCCTCGGACTCGGCGATCCCACGGTGGTCTCCTGGGGCGGGATGCTCCAGGACGCCCGCGAGGCCGGCGCGGTCTCCTCCGGGCACTGGTGGTACCTGGCCCCGCCCGGCATCGCCATCGCCCTGGTCGCGCTGGCGTTCACGCTCTGCGGCCGGGCCGTCGAGTCCGTGCTCAACCCGAAGCTGGGGGTGGGGCGATGAGCCTCCTGGAGGTACGGGACCTGAGGGTGACGTACGGGTCGGGCGCGGCCGCCGTGCCCGCCGTCCGCGGGGTCGACCTGACCCTGGAGGCGGGCAGCAAGCTCGGCGTGGCGGGCGAGTCCGGCTGCGGCAAGTCCACGCTCGCACTCGCGCTGCTGCGTCTGCTTCCCGCGTCGGCGCGGATCGAGGGGCGGATCCTGCTCGACGGCGACGACGTCCTCGCCATGAAGTGGGGGCGGCTCCGGGCCGTGCGCTGGGCGGGTGCGTCGATCGTCTTCCAGGGCGCGATGCACTCGCTGAACGCCGTGCACCGGATCGGGGAGCAGATCGCCGAACCGATGCTCGTACACGGGCGTGCGACCCCGGCGGCGGCCCGCAGGAAGGCCGGCGAGCTGCTCGAACACGTCGGTCTGCCCGCCGCGCGCGCGGCCGCCTATCCGCACGAGCTGTCCGGCGGGCAGCGGCAGCGCGTGATGATCGCGATGGCGCTCGCCTGCGACCCTCGGCTGATCGTCGCGGACGAGCCGACGACCGCGCTCGACGTGATGATCCAGGCGCAGATCCTGCGGCTGATCGAGCGGCTCGTAGCCGAGCAGTCCATCAGCCTCCTGATGATCAGCCACGACCTGGCGGTCCTCGCCGACACCTGCGACCGGCTCGCCGTGATGTACGCGGGCCGGGTCGTCGAGGAGGGTCCGGCGCGGGCGGTGTACGAGTCCGCCCACCACCCCTACGGCCGGGCGCTGTCCTCGGCGTTCCCCCGCGTCGGGGACCTCGCGTCCCGGCGGGCACCGCGCGGACTGCCCGGCGACCCGCCGGACCCGGCGGAGCTGCCCGCCGGATGCACCTTCCATCCGCGCTGCCCGGTGGCGGTGGACGCCTGCACGGAGCTCGACCAGGAACTGCGGGACGCGAGCGCGGGACACCGGGCCGCCTGCGTCCATGTCGGGAGTGCGTCATGAGTACGGAGACATCCACCGCGCCCACGGAGACGTCCACCGGGTCGCTGCTGTCGGCGCGCGGACTGCACGTCACCTTCCCCGGGCGGCGGGGCGCGCCGCCCGCGCGCGCCGTCGACGGGGTGGACCTGGACATCGGCGCGGGCGAGATCGTGGCCCTCGTCGGGGAGTCGGGCTGCGGCAAGACGACCCTGGCCCGCTCGCTCCTCGGTCTGGTCCGCCCCACCTCGGGGACGATCGCCTTCGACGGGAAGCCGCTCGCCTACTCCTCCGGGGCCCTCAAGGCCTACCGGAAGCGGGCGCAGCTGGTCCTCCAGGACCCGAGCGGCTCGCTGAACCCCCGGCACACCGTGTACGACGCGGTGGCGGAGGGGCTGCGGATCCACGGATACGCGGGCGACGAACGGGAGGCGGTCGCCGGCGCCCTCGCACGGGCCGGACTCCGACCTCCGGAGCGCTTCTTCCTGCGCTACCCGCACGAGCTGTCCGGCGGGCAGCGGCAGCGGGTGGTCATCGCGGGCGCGCTGGTGCTGGAGCCCGAACTCATCGTCGCCGACGAGCCGGTGGCCTCGCTGGACGCGTCCGTACGGGGCGAGATCCTGGCACTGCTGCTGCGCCTGCGGGACGAACTCGGCCTGTCCGCCCTGGTGGTGACGCACGACCTGGGTCTCGCGTGGAACATCGCGGACCGGGTGGCGGTGATGTACCTGGGCCGGGTCGTGGAGACGGGGACGGTGGAGTCCGTCCTGACCCGGCCTCGACATCCGTACACACAGGCGTTGTTGTCGGTGCTTCCGGAGTCCGGTGGCGCTCCGGTGGTGCTGACCGGTGAGCCCCCGGACCCGTCCCGCATCCCGTCCGGCTGCCGCTTCCACGCCCGCTGCCAGGTCCTCGCCTCGGGCGAGGCGGCGGCGGTCGCGGACCGCTGCCGCGGCGAGAGCCTGCCGGTCCTGGGCGGCGGCGGGGATCAGGCGGTGGCCTGCCACTGGGTGACGCGGGAGGCGGCGGTCTGAGCCGGTCGGCTCAGAGGGTGGCGGGCGTGGCGGGCGGCTTGCCCTGACGGGCCTAATCGGCCTGGGGGTGCTCCAGGTCGTACGCCTCCGTCAGCTCGCGGCAGCGCTTCACGTCGCCGGCCATCGCTTCCAGGAGGTCGTCCAGGGTGTCGAACTTGAGCATCCCTCGGACGTACTCCAGGAACTCCACGGCCACGTGCAGCCCGTACAGGTCGAGGCCCTCGCGGTCGATCGCGTACGCCTCGACCGTCCGCTCCGTGCCGTCGAACTGCGGGTTGGTGCCGACCGAGATGGCCGCCGGCATCCGCTCCCCGTCGGCCGTCAGCCAGCCGGCGTAGACGCCGTCCGCCGGGATCGCGGTGTGCGGGAGGGTCTCGACGTTGGCCGTCGGGAAGCCGAGCTCGCGGCCGCGCTGCGCGCCGCGGACCACGATGCCCTCGACCCGGTGCGGGCGGCCGAGGATCTCGGAAGCCCCGGCCATGTCGCCCTCGGCGACGAGCCGGCGGGTGAGGGTGGAGGAGAAGGGCTGGCCGCCGCCCGCGGAGCCGCTGACGTACAGGTCGATGACCTCGACCTCGTAGTCGTAGGTGGCGCCGAGCTCGGAGAGGAAGGCGACGTTTCCGGCGGCCCGGTGTCCGAAGCGGAAGTTGGGGCCCTCGATGACGGCCTTCGCGTGCAGCTTGTCGACGAGCACCTTGACGATGAAGTCGGCCGGGGACAGCTGGGAGAACTCGGCGGTGAACGGCAGCACGAGCACCGCGTCCACGCCGAGGCCGGCCATCAGCTCGGCGCGCCGGTGGTGCGGGGCGAGCAGCGGCGGATGGCTGCCGGGCCGTACGACCTCGGAGGGGTGCGGGTCGAAGGTGACCACGACGGACGGGACGCCGAGTTCCCGGGCGCGCTCGACGGCACGCCCGATGATCAGCTGGTGCCCGCGGTGCACCCCGTCGTAGGAGCCGATGGTGACGACGCTGCGCCCCCAGTCCTGGGGGATGTCCTCCAAGCCACGCCAGCGCTGCACTGTGACCGCTCCTCGTCCGCCTGTTCGCCGATTACGCAGGTCTAAGACTGCCATGCCCACGGCCATCGGTTCGCATCGGCATGGAAGTGCCGTGGCTCAGCATCGTCCGGAGGGTCTCCTGACCGAGCAGCGGCGCCCAGCGGGCGGGGTCGGCGACCGTCCAGGCGGCGAGCAGCGCGGCGAAGGCGGGCCACGTGCGGACGAGTCCCGCGAGGACCGGGTCGAGCAGCCCGGCGCCTTCGGGGGTACGGGCCCACAGCTCGCCGACCCGGTGCGTGAGCGCCCGGGTGCGCGGCTCGCTGCGCCGCTCCGCGCCCTCCGCGGCGGCCGTCAGGAGGGCGTCCAGGACGGTGAACTCCCCCGATTCGGACTCGTACCGCTCGTGCTCCAGGAGTACGTCGAGCAGTTCGGCCCGCAGATGCCGGGAGGCGCCGGTGCCGGGGGCGGCGAGGACGGGGGCGAGCGCGCGGCGGACCTGCGCGGGCCGGCCCCGGATCAGGCCCGAGACGAGCGGGAAGAGTACGGTCCGGGCCGCCGGACCGTACTCGAACCGTCGGTCGACGAAGTCGGCCACGTGCCCGGCGCCCTCGGGGTGGCGGGCGACGTACTCGCGGACGAGGGAGGCGACCCGGCGGGCGAGGGCGGGCGTGTCGACCTCGGCGAGGGCGCGCAGGGCGGCGGCCGGGACCTCGCCCGTGCCGTGGAGCCGCCCCCCGAAGGCGGCCAGGACCGGCCCGGGGTCGGCCGCCAGGGCCTCGGCGAGGGCGCTCGCGGGCACCTGGGGCTCGGCCAGGGCGCGGGGCAGGTGGCGGTCCCGGGCGTGCGGGTCGCGGATCAGCAGGCCGAGGGCGGCGCCGTGGAGGGTCCGGTCGCCGGGACGGGCGAGCAGGGCGAGGGCGGCGTAGCGGAGGAGTTCCCGGTCGGTGGCGCCGGTGGCGTGACCGGCGACCAGCTGCCCGTACGTGGCGGCCGCGACGCGCCGCTCCGGGCGCCCGTCGTCGTGGGCCCAGCGGTCGACGGCCCGGCAGACGGCCGAGGGCTCGTCCTCGGCGAGGGCGGCGAGGAGGCCGTCGGCGAGCGGGTGGGCGGTGGCGACGAGCGCCTCGCACAGGTCGTCGACGGCGAGTCCCCGATGGGTGTGCAGGAGGGTCTGGGCGGTGGTGGCGACGGTGGCGTGCGGGGCGGCGGGGAGGGGGCGCTCGTCGCCGAACCAGCGGCAGAGCAGCGGCTGCACACCCCGGGGGTCGGCGGCCAGCAGGGCGGCGACGGCGTCGAGCGACCGGTCTTCGCGGGGTTCCGGGCCGGCCGGCCGGTCGGCGGGGACGAGCCGCCGCAGCAGATCGATCCGTTCGTCCTCCCCGAGCGGAAGCCCCAGCCAGAACTCCGGGCCGAACGCGGCGAACACGGCGTGCCGCTCGGCGCGGGCCCCGATCCGGTCGGCGAGCAGCCGCAGCACGGGCAGGTACGGCCGGGGGTCCGGCAGCCGCCGCACGCTCTCCCCGAACAGCCGGGCGGCCCACCAGGGCCCGTCGCCGGGAGCCCCGCGCTCCTCGTCCGCGAAGCCGGCGAGGGCCTCGGCGAGCGCGGCGAGGCGGGGGGCGAGGGCGGCCGGGCCGCGCTCCCGGTGGAGCAGCAGGAGCGCCTGGAGGACGGGGCCGATGCGGTGGCGCGGGACGGGCGGGGCCGGGGGTGCGTTGCCGGGGGTGCGTTGCCGGGGGACGGCGGGCGGGGCGGCGGGGTCGGCGGTACCGGCGGGCGGGGCAGCTGCTTCAGGACCGGCGAGGGGGCCGAAGGGGCGTCCCGGAGGGGATCCGAGCCCCGGGGAGAGGAGTGCCTCCAGGGCGCCGTCCAGGTCCAGGTGTGCCGCCTGCACCCAGTCCGCCAGCTCCTCGTGGGCGAAGCGGTAGCCGGAGCCCGCGGGCACCAGCAGTCCTTCCGTGAGCACCGCCGGGGCCCAGCCCTCCCGCCAGGGGAAGAGCTCCTCGAAGGAGGCCCGGTCGAGGACGCCGTGTCCGGGGCCGAGGCAGCGGCGGGCCGCCTCGTGGACCTGGCCGGTCACCCGCGCGGCGAGGCGGCGTACGCCGTTCCCCCGGAGGAGGGGCCGGGTGCCGGCGGCGATCCGGACGGCGATCCGCAGGCACATCAGGTCCAGATGGGCGGTGAAGATCTCCTCGCGGCCCGGCCGCCCGGGTACGTCCCCGGGCAGCGCGGCCCGTACCTCGGCGAGCAGGCGCAGGGCCAGTGGGTGGCGGGCGTCGGCCTCGGCGAGGTCCGTCTCCCCGAGCCCGTACCCCTCGCGTACGGCCCGTGCCTCCGTCGCTGAGTACGGCCCTAGGACGAGGGCGGCGGGCAGCGCCGCGGGCAGTCCGTCCCGGGGGCCTGTCGCCGGCTTGTGCAGTGCGCCCGGGCCGTAGAGGGCCCCGGCCCGTTCCCAGTGCTCGGGGCGGCAGGCGGTGACGAGGTGGGCGTGGTGGGCGCGGAGCCAGTCCTCGGTGGCCGCCGTCCACTCGGCGAGCCGGTGGGCGAGGTGCGGAGGCATCTCCTCGGGGCCGTCGAGGACGACGAGGAGCGGCCGGCCCGCCTCGTGGGCTAGGGCGGCGGCCCGTTCCGGGGTGGCGGTGGCGGTGTCGCCGAGCGCCCCGGAGGCGGCGACGATCCGGCCGGCCTGCTGGAGCGCGCGGCCGACGGCGTCGGCGAGCGAGTCGTCCTCGGCGCGCAGGTCGGCGCCGCGCAGCCGGACGGTGGGGGCGGGCGCGACGCCCCGGGCGCGGCGGGCGCAGAGGGCGGCGAGGGCGGTGGTGCGGCCGGTGCCGGGGGCGCCGACGAGGGCCAGGACGGGTGCCTCGCCCGCCGCGAAGCGGGCGAACTCTCGGACGCACTCGGGCCGTTCGACCGGTTCGGGCCAGGGATCGGGTTCCCGTACGGGGCCGGTGGAGGTGGCGGTGAGTTCCAGGATTCCGGCGAGGTTGAGGTCGGGTCCGTAGGCGGGGACGGTGGCGGCGTTGCGCCGGAGGAGGGCGGTGAGGGGGCCTTCGGGCCGCAGCGGCACGGCGTATCCGGCGGCCTGGCGGTCGCCGTGCAGGGCGGTGCCGAGGACGGCGAGGACGGTGCCGGTGGTGGTGTCGAGGACGGGCCCGCCGGCGGCCTGTCCGCCGAGGCGGAGGGCCTCGGCGCCCTCGGTGCCGATGGCGAGTTCGAGGGCGTCGGCGAGGGTGTGGAAGCGGTCGGTGGCGGTGTACGTGACGGCGGCGGGCCCGAGCACCCGGGCCTCGCGCCAGCCGTGGGCGGCGATCCGTACGTACGTGCCGGGTTCGATCTCGGCGCGGGTCGCGAGCGGCAGCGGGCGTACGTCGAGCCCTTCGGTCCGTACGAGCGCGAGGCCGCTCTCCGGCAGGGGGGTGACGGCCTCGGCCTCGGCGAGCCAGGTCCGGTCGCCCGGGGCGTGCAGGACGACACGGCTGAGCCCGTCGACGGCTTCGTGACTGGTGACGACCGTTCCGTGGTGGTCGGCGAGGAATCCGGTGCCGCGAGGCCGGCCCGCCAGATCGCAGATCCGTACCAGCGTCGCCAGGTCCCCGCGTCCCATGGTGTCGACGGTAGGTCGCCGGTGATCACACGACGAACCAGGAAGGGAAACGCGCCCCCTGGCACTCCCCCGTTCACTCCGAGCGCCTCCCTGATCGGGTGATTCCTCGGCGTTCCACCGGACAGGCTCTCCCGGGGGAAAGGTGGGGGAACAACGTGGGGCGGGCACGCGCGCGTGCCCGCCCCACGATGAACCGCTGGGATCAGCCGAAGACGGCCAGGCTCTTGGCCTTGCCCCGATGGTCCTCGACGAGCGCGAGAAGCGTCCCGTCGGGTCCGTAGACCGCGACCGGACCCGCCGGGTACTCCGGCATCTCCAGGCGCACGCCGTTCAGCAGCAGCTTGGCCCGCTTCTCGTCGACGTCCCACCGGGGGAACGCCGCCGAGGCCGCGTCGGCGACCGGCATGACCGTGAGCTCCTCCTGGAGCTGGTCGAGCGTCTTCGCCGAGTCCAGCTTGTACGGGCCGACCCGGGTGCGGCGCAGCGCGGTCAGGTGCCCGCCCACACCGAGCCCGGCGCCCAGGTCCCGGGCGAGCGCCCGGATGTACGTACCGGAGGAGCAGACGACGGAGACGACCAGGTCGACGACGGGGGTGCCGTCCTCGGCGGTCGCCTCACGGACGTCGTACACCCGGAAGGAGGAGACGGTGACCGGGCGGGCCGGGATCTCGAACTCCTCGCCGCCGCGCACGCGCGCGTACGACCGCTTGCCGTCGATCTTGATCGCGGAGACCTTCGAAGGCACCTGCATGATGGCGCCGGTCAGCTCGGCGACGCCCGCGTCGATGCCCTCACGGGTCACCTTGGAGGCGTCGACGGAGGCCGTGATCTCGCCCTCGGCGTCGTCGGTGACCGTCGTCTGGCCCAGGCGGATGGTGCCCAGGTACTCCTTCTCGGTCAGCGCGAGGTGACCGAGGAGCTTGGTCGCCCGCTCCACGCCGAGGACGAGGACGCCGGTGGCCATGGGGTCGAGCGTGCCGGCGTGGCCCACCCGGCGGGTCTTCGCGATCCCGCGCATCTTGGCCACGACGTCGTGCGAGGTGAAGCCCGACGGCTTGTCGACGATGACAAGGCCGTCGGGCACCTTTGCTGCGTTGCTCATTCGGAGGCTTCGTCCTCGCCCGGCTTCTTGTAGGGGTCGGCCTCGCCCGCGAAGGCGGCGCCCGAGGACGCCTCCCGCACCTGGGCGTCCGAGGCCCGCGCCTTGTCGAGGAGGTCCTCGATGGTCTTGGCGTTCTCCGGGAGGGCGTCGGCCACGAAGGCCAGCGTCGGGGTGAACTTGGTCCCGGCCGCGCGGCCCACGGCCGAACGGAGGATGCCCTTGGCGCTCTCCAGGCCGGCGGCGGCGCTCGCCCGCTCCTCCTCGTCGCCGTAGACCGTGTAGAAGACCGTGGCCTCCCGCAGGTCGCCGGTGACGCGGGTGTCCGTGATGGTCACGTGCGTGCCCAGGCGGGGGTCCTTGATGCCGCGCTGCAGCTTCTCGGCGACCACCTCCCGGATGAGGTCTGCCAGCTTCTTCGCCCGCGCGTTGTCGGCCACTGGTCCTTCTCCTTCTTTGCCTTGCTCAAAATCAGTCTTCATCAGTGTGGAGCCTGCGGCGCACCGACAGCAGCTCCACCTCGGGACGGGCGGCGACGAGCCGCTCGCACCGGTCCAGTACGTCGCTGAGGTGTCCCGTGTCCCCCGCCACCATCGCGACGCCGATCTCGGCCCGCCGATGGAGGTTCTGGCCGCCGACCTCCGCCACGCTCACCGCGAATTTCCGCTGGAGCTCGGCGATGATCGGCTTGACGACGGAGCGTTTCTCCTTCAACGAACGTACGTCGCCGAGGAGCAGATCGAAGGACAGTGTCCCCACATACATAGGTGTCCGGATGTCCCGCCGGTTCGGGTTCGGTGTGCCCGCCGACCGCTCGGCGGGAACATCCGAAACCGTACACGCAACGGCCGGGGCCGATCGACGGAATACTTTCCGCCGACCGGCCCCGGCTCACTGCTGCGATCGGATCGCTCCGACCCGACGCGATCAGTTGCGCGGCTTCTCGCGCATCTCGTACGTCGCGATGACGTCGTCGATCTTGATGTCGTTGAAGTTTCCGAGGTTGATACCGCCCTCGAAGCCTTCGCGGATCTCGGTGACGTCGTCCTTGAAGCGGCGCAGACCGTGGATCGTGAGGTCCTCGGCGATGACCTTGCCGTCGCGGACGAGGCGCGCCTTGGTGTTGCGCTTGACCTCGCCGGAGCGGATGAGGACACCGGCGATGTTGCCCAGCTTGGACGAGCGGAAGACCTCGCGGATCTCCGCCGTACCGAGCTCGACCTCTTCGTACTCCGGCTTGAGGAGGCCCTTGAGCGCCGCCTCGATCTCCTCGATCGCCTGGTAGATGACCGAGTAGTACCGGACGTCGACGCCCTCGCGCTCCGCCATCTGCGCGGCACGGCCGGCCGCACGGACGTTGTAGCCGATGACGATGGCGTCGGAGCCCATGGCCAGGTCGATGTCCGACTCGGTGACCGCACCCACACCGCGGTGCAGGACACGGATGTCGACCTCTTCGCCGACGTCGAGCTGGAGCAGCGAAGCCTCCAGGGCCTCGACCGCACCGGACGCGTCGCCCTTGATGATGAGGTTGAGTTCCTGGACGAGACCGGCCTTGAGCACCTTGTCGAGGTCCTCGAGGGACACCCGGCGGACGCGCTTGGCGAAGGCGGCGTTGCGCTCACGCGCAGCGCGCTTCTCGGCGATCTGACGGGCCGTACGGTCCTCGTCGACGACCAGGAGGTTGTCGCCGGCACCCGGGACGTTGGTGAGACCCAGGACCAGGACGGGAGTCGACGGGGTCGCCTCCTCGACGTTGTTGCCCTTGTCGTCGAGCATCGCCCGGACACGGCCGTACGCGTCGCCGACCACCACGGTGTCGCCGATGCGCAGCGTTCCGCGCTGGACCAGGACGGTCGAGACGGCACCGCGACCGCGGTCGAGGTGGGACTCGATCGCAATACCCTGCGCGTCCTGGTTCGGGTTGGCCCGCAGGTCGAGCGAGGCGTCGGCGGTGAGGACGACGGCCTCCAGCAGGGAGTCGATGTGCAGACCCTGCTTGGCGGAGATGTCGACGAACATCGTGTCGCCGCCGTACTCCTCGGCCACCAGACCGAACTCGGTCAGCTGACCGCGGACCTTGGTCGGGTCCGCACCCTCGACGTCGATCTTGTTGACCGCGACGACGATCGGGACGCCGGCGGCCTTGGCGTGGTTGAGCGCCTCGATCGTCTGCGGCATGACGCCGTCGTTGGCCGCGACCACGAGGATCGCGATGTCGGTCGACTTCGCACCACGGGCACGCATGGCGGTGAACGCCTCGTGACCCGGGGTGTCGATGAAGGTGATGCGACGCTCTTCGCCGTTGACCTCGGTACCCACCTGGTAGGCACCGATGTGCTGGGTGATGCCACCGGCCTCGCCCGCGACGACGTTCGTCTTGCGGATCGCGTCGAGAAGTCGGGTCTTACCGTGGTCGACGTGACCCATGACGGTGACGACCGGCGGACGGGAGACCAGAGCCTCTTCGCCGCCCTCGTCCTCGCCGAACTCGATGTCGAAGGACTCGAGGAGCTCGCGGTCCTCTTCCTCCGGCGAGACGATCTGAACGGTGTAGTTCATCTCGTCGCCGAGCATCGACAGCGTGTCGTCGGACACGGACTGCGTGGCCGTGACCATCTCACCGAGGTTCATCATCACCGCGACGAGCGACGCCGGGTTGGCGCCGATCTTCTCGGCGAAGTCGGTGAGGGAGGCACCGCGCGACAGGCGAATGGTCTCGCCGTGGCCGCGAGGCAGCATCACGCCGCCCACGGACGGGGCCTGCATGGCCTCGTACTCCTGGCGCCTCTGACGCTTCGACTTGCGACCGCGACGCGCGGGACCGCCGGGACGACCGAAGGCGCCCTGCGTGCCACCACGTCCACCCGGACCGCCGGGACGGCCACCGAAGCCACCGGGACGACCGCCGAAGCCGCCGCCACCGCCGCCGGGACCACCCGGACGACCGCCGCCGCCACCACCGGGACCACCGGGACGACCGGCGAAGCCGCCGCCGCCACCGCCGGGACCGGCCGGACGACCGGCGAAGCCGGGACGACCGCCGCCGCCACCGCCGGGACCACCCGGACGGCCGCCGGGGCCACCGGGACCACGGCCACCGCCGCCGGGACCGGGACGCGGGCCGGCAGCGGGACGCTGCGGCATCATGCCCGGGTTGGGACGGTTACCGCCGGGCGCGCCGCCCGGACGGGGAGCCTGCGGGCGAGGCATGCCACCGGGGGTGGGACGCGCGCCGCCCGGGGCGCCGGGGCCGCCGGAACGCTGTGCGCCGCCGGGGCCACCCTGCGGACGCGGGGCGCCCGGAGCGGCACCGGGGCCGCCGGGACGGGGAGCGCCGCCACCCGGACGGGGCGTCTGCGGACGCGCCATGCCGGTGGAGCCACCCGAGGTGAAGGGGTTGTTGCCCGGACGCGGACCGGCCGGACGGGCACCGCCCGGACGGGGAGCGCCCTGGCCCTGCGGACGCGGGGCACCCTGGCCCTGCGGACGCGGCGCGCCCTGGCCCTGCGGACGGGCGGGACGCTCGGGGCGGTCGCCGGTGGGACGGGGTCCCTGGGCGGCGCCACCGGGGCGCTGACCGGCGGCGGGAGCCGACGGGGGCGCGGTGAACTCGGGCGCGGCCGGAGCCGGCGTGACCGGCTTGGGCGCGGGCTTCGGGCCCGGGCGGGGGCCCGAGGCGGCCGGAGCCGTGGAGGGGGTGCTGCTCGCGGCGGGCGCGACCGGAGTGACCGGGGCCGGCGCCGCAGGCGCGGCGGGGGCCGGCTTGGGGGCCGGGGCGCCGGGCTTCGGGGCAGCGGGACGTGCCGCGGCGGCCGGAGACGGCGCCGCGGGGGAAGGCGCAGCCTTGCGGGGCGCGCCGGGCTTGGCAGCGGTCTTGCCGGCGTTGCCGCCGGGACCCTGCAAAGCGTCAGTCAACTTGCGCACGACCGGCGCCTCGATCGTCGAGGACGCCGAACGGACGAATTCACCGAGTTCTTGGAGCTTGGCCATGACGACCTTGCTCTCTACACCGAACTCCTTGGCGAGTTCGTATACCCGGACCTTAGCCACTTTGCTCCTTTGTGAGGTCCGGGTTACCGCCGGACCGTCGCTACTTCATGGGCGTACTCATCGCGTACTCATCGAGTGCTCATCGCAATCTCGACCTACTTCCAACTCGCGAGGTACCTGACCGCACGGTGTTCCGTGCCGTACTTCTTGTTCACTGCGGTGCCGGCTGTTCGATGTGATGACGTAGTTCCGCTGTTTCGAGCGGGCCCTGGACCTTGAAGGCCCTCGGGAACGCTCGGCGGCGGACCGCCAGATCGAGACAAGCCACGGCGGGGTGCAGGTACGCACCCCGGCCGGGCAGCGTACCGCGATGATCAGGAACGCACTCGTCCTCGCTCACCACGATCCGCAGCAGATCGCTCTTGGCCGCTCGCTCCCGGCATCCCACACAGGTTCGCTCAGGGCACGCGCGGGCATGCGTCCGGCCAGACACGATTAAGTCTACCTCCCCGTACCGACCTCACCTGTTTGGGGCAAGAATCGAACAGTTGTTGGCCAAAAACGGTCTCAGTCCTCCGGACCGCTCGGCTCCGTGTCCGGCCGGATGTCGATCCGCCAGCCGGTGAGGCGCGCGGCGAGGCGGGCGTTCTGGCCCTCCTTGCCGATCGCCAGCGACAGCTGGTAGTCCGGCACCGTCACGCGCGCGGAGCGGGCCATCATGTCGACGACCTCGACCTTCGAGACCCGCGCCGGGGAGAGCGCGTTCGCCACCATCTCGGCCGGGTCGTCCGACCAGTCGACGATGTCGATCTTCTCGCCGAGCAGCTCCGCCATCACGTTCCGGACACGGCTGCCCATCGGACCGATGCAGGCGCCCTTGGGGTTCAGGCCCGAACGGGTGGAGCGGACGGCGATCTTGGTGCGGTGACCGGCCTCACGGGCGATGGCGGCGATCTCCACCGAGCCGTCGGCGATCTCCGGCACCTCGAGGGCGAAGAGCTTCTTCACCAGATTGGGGTGGGTACGCGAAAGGGTGACGGACGGACCGCGGACACCCTTCGCCACCCGGACGACGTACGTGCGCAGCCGCAGACCGTGCGTGTAGTCCTCGCCCGGCACCTGCTCCTGCACCGGAAGAATGGCTTCCAGCTTGTCGTCCAGCCGGACCAGGACGTTCTTCGGGTCCTTGCCCTGCTGCACCACACCGGCGACGACATCGCCCTCGCGGCGGGCGTACTCGCCGAACGTCACGTCGTTCTCGGCGTCCCGCAGTCGCTGCTGGATCACCTGGCGGGCGGTGCTCGCCGCGATCCGGCCGAAGTCGGACGGGGTGTCGTCGAAGTCCTTGGGCTCCTGGCCCTCCTCCAGATCGGAGGGGTCTTCCTTCGCCCACACCGTCACGTGACCGGTGAGCCGGTCCAGCTCCACACGCGCGTGGCGGCGGGCGTCGGGGGTGCGGTGGTAGGCGATGAGGAGGGCCGACTCGATCGCCTCGACCAGCAGGTCGAAGGAGATCTCCTTCTCATTCGCCAAGCCCTTGAGCAGCTTCACGTCGATGTCCACGGCTACGCCTCCTCTTCCTTCTTGTCCTTGCGGTTGAACTCGATCTCGACACGCGCCTTGACCACGTCGCCGAACTCGACCCGGCGGGCGGTGGGCTTGCGCCCCTTCACGCCCGGCACTTCGAGGTCGAGGCCGTCGTCGTCCACGGCGATGATCCGCGCGACCAGTTCTTCGGCTTCGGCGAGCTGGAGCTTGACCAGCCGGCCGGTGGCCCGTACGTAGTGGCGGTGCTGGGTCAGGGGGCGGTCGGCGCCGGGGGAGCTGACTTCGAGGACGTACTCGCCCTCGCCCATCGCGTCGGTCTCGTCGAGCTTCTCGGAGATCGCGCGGCTCAGCTCGGCACAGACGTCCAGCTCCACGCCCTCGTCCGAGTCGACGACGATCCGCAGCAGTCCACGACGGCCGGCCCGGGACACCTCGATCTCTTCCAGATCCAGGTCCTTCGCGTGGACGAGCGGCTCCACGAGTCCGCGCAGCCTGTCGCTCTGGGTGGTGCTCATCCGGGTGACTCCTCGGCCGCGTGTGCTGTTGTGGGTTCGCCGCGTGTTCGTCGCGTGTCAGACCAAAGGGTATCCGGTCCGGGAGGGTGTTGCCGTCCATCGCCCCGGGGCCCGCGGGTACGCTCGCCTGCGGTGATCCCGACGATCTTCGACCACGTAGCACAGCCGAGGGAGAGAGTGTGACGACGACGGGCAGGCGCGCACTCCTGACGGCGGGGATCTCCACCGCCGCGGCGGCACTGTCGGGCTGCACCTCCGAGGCCCCCGGTCCCCGGAAGCCCAGCGCCGCCGAGGTGGAGGCCGAACGGGTGGCACGGGCCGAGGCGAACCTGCGGCTGCGCTCCGTGACCGCCTCCAGGACCCTGCTGGAACGTTACGACGCGGCGCTCGCCGCGCACCCGGCCCTCGCGCCCCGGCTGAACCCGCTGCGGCGCTCGGTGGCGGCGCACGCCAAGGCCCTCGGCGAGGGCGGCACGACCGTACGGCCCGCGACGGCCTCACCGAGCGCCGCCTCCGCGAAGCCGACGCCCTCCCCCGTCCCCGTGACCGTCGCGGCCGACCCCCGGACCGCGCTCAAGGAGCTCGCGGCGGCCGAACGCGCCACCTCCGACGCACACACCGCCGCGCTGGTCACCGCCCCGTCCGAGTACGCCCGGCTGCTCGCCTCCGTGGCCGCCGCCGGCGCCGCGCACGCGTACCTGCTGACCGAAGGAGCACGGGCATGAGCGCCCTCGACGCGACCCAGGCCGCGCTGGCCGCCGAACACGCGGCGGTGTACGGGTACGGGGTCGTCGGCGGCCGGATCGGTGCCGAACGGCGGGCCGAGGCCACCGCCGCGTACGAGGCGCACCGGGCGCGCCGGGACGCGCTGCGCCGGAGCGTGCGCGACCTCGGCGGCACACCGGTCGCGGCGGAGGCCGCGTACGAGCTGCCGTTCCGGGTCGCGGACCCGGCCGGCGCCGCGCGCCTCGCGGCCGTCCTGGAGGACCGGGTGGCCGGGATCTACTCCGACCTGGTCCGGGCCGCCGAGGGCCCCGGGCGGCGCGAGGCGGCCGCCGCGCTGAGGGAGGCGGCGGTACGCGCCGTCCGCTGGCGCGGCAGCGACGTAACCTTTCCTGGGCTCGCCGAGCGGGTGTGAGTCCCGCCCCGACCGAAGGAACAACGTACGCATGGGTTTCGAACCGCCGCAGCGACTGATCAGGACGCTCGGCGAGACGTACGGGGACGCCGCGGCGGCCGAGTGGCTCGGGAAACTGCCCGAGCTCGCCGATCAGGTGCTCGACCACGCCTCTCTGGACACCGAACGGGTGATGGCGCCCGGCGGGCGGAGCAGCCTGGTCGTGCTCGTCCGGCGGCCCGACGGCTCCCCCGCCGCGCTCAAGATCGCGCCCCCGTTCGCCCGGCCGGACCTGGAGCGGGACGCGCTCGCGCACTGGAACGGCTGGGGCGCGGTCCGGCTCCTCGACGAGGCCGAGGAGGGCGCGCTCGTCCTCGAACGACTGCACCCCGAGGTCTCCCTGCGCTCGCTGCCCGAGGCGAAGGCGCTCCTGGAGGCGGCGGGGACCGTACGCAAGCTGTGGGTCGAGCCCGCGGCGGAGCACGGATTCGAGACCGTGACCGAACGGACCGCCCGGCAGGCGGCGGCGATGGTCCCGTACCGGTCCGAGGCGGCGACCTCGGAGCTGACGGCGGCGGCGCTCGCGGCGCGCGAGGAGCTGGTGGCGGCCTCCTCGGAGTCGATGCTGCTGCACGGGAACTTCCGGCAGGGCAAGGTACTCGGCGGTGACCGGGCGCCCTGGCTGGCCGTCGGCCCGGAGCCGCTGGTCGGCGAGCGGGCGTACGACCTGGCCCGGCTGGTACGGGACCGGGTCGAGGACCTGGTGGCCGCGTCCTCGGGCGCCTCGGCCGCCCGGCGGCGGGTCAACAAGCTGGCGGACTCCCTGGACCTGGACCGGGAGCGGCTGCGCGGCTGGACGCTGTTCCGCGCGGTCGAGTCGGGGACGCGGGCGCTGACGGCGGGGCGCCGGCAGGATGCCGAGCTGCTCCTTGAGTTCGCGAGCTGGCTGTAGGGGAATACCCTTTTTGTACCGTTCGGCTCAATCCAGGGGGCCGTGATGATCGAAGAGCTGCTGGTGGCGGTGGCCGGCGCGGCCGCGGCGGCCGCCGTGTACGCCGGTGCGGCCGCGCGGGTCGTGAAGCAGTACGAGCGAGGCGTCGTGTTCCGCTTCGGGCGGCTGCGCGACGACGTGAGATCACCCGGCTTCACGATGATCGTTCCGGTCGTCGACCGCCTGCACAAGGTGAACATGCAGATCGTCACGATGCCCGTGCCCGCGCAGGAGGGCATCACGCGGGACAACGTGACGGTGCGGGTCGACGCGGTCGTCTACTTCAAGGTCGTCGACGCGGCGGACGCCCTCATACGGGTCGAGGACTACAAGTTCGCGGTCTCCCAGATGGCCCAGACCTCGCTGCGGTCCATCATCGGCAAGAGCGATCTGGACGACCTGCTGTCCAACCGCGAGAAGCTCAACCAGGGCCTTGAACTGATGCTCGACAGCCCGGCGATGGGCTGGGGCGTCGCGATCGACCGCGTCGAGATCAAGGACGTCTCCCTCCCGGAGACGATGAAGCGCTCGATGGCCCGGCAGGCGGAGGCCGACCGGGAACGCCGGGCACGGGTCATCAACGCGGACGCGGAACTCCAGGCCTCGAAGAAGCTGGCGGAGGCGGCGGAGGTCATGTCCGACCAGCCCGCGGCGCTGCAACTGCGCCTGCTGCAGACGGTGGTGGCGGTGGCGGCGGAGAAGAACTCGACGCTGGTACTGCCGTTCCCGGTGGAGCTGCTGAGGTTCCTGGAGCGGTCGACGGCGGGGGCTCCGGCCGCCGTGAACGAGACACGCGCCGTGGCGCCGACTCCGTCGCCGCCGCCGGTCAGTGACGCGTATCTGAAGGGCGCGGCGCACGCGGCCGAAGGGGTGGAGCCGGTGGAGGACCTGGCGGGGGCGTCGGTGGAGCCGGCACCACCGGAGGAAGGCGCCTGAGGGTCCCACGACGTGAGGGAGGGGCGGGGGCCTCGGGCCCCCGCCCCTCCCTCACGTTTCCCGGAGTCAGGCGGTCAGGCGGGCGATCGCCTCGTCCACCGTCAGTTCCTCGCGGTCGCCGGTGCGGCGGTCCTTGAGTTCCACGACGCCCTCCGCCGAGCGACGGCCCGCGACCAGGATCTTCGGGACGCCCATCAGCTCCGCGTCGGTGAACTTGACGCCCGGGGAGACGCCCGCGCGGTCGTCGACGAGGACGCGGAGGCCCGCGGCGGACAGCTTGTCGGAGACCTCCAGGGCCAGCTCGGTCTGGAGGGCCTTGCCGGCCGCGACGACGTGGACGTCGGCCGGGGCGACCTCGGCGGGCCAGCACAGGCCCTTCTCGTCGGCCGACTGCTCGGCCAGCGCGGCGACGGCGCGCGAGACGCCGATGCCGTACGAGCCCATGGTGACGCGGACGGGCTTGCCGTTCTGGCCGAGGACGTCGAGCTTGAGGGCGTCGGCGTACTTGCGGCCCAGCTGGAAGATGTGGCCGATCTCGATGGCGCGGTCCAGCTTCAGGCCGGTGCCGCACTTGGGGCACGGGTCGCCCTCCTGCACGACGACGACGTCGACGTACTCCTCGACCTCGAAGTCACGGCCCGCGACGACGTTCTTCGCGTGCATGCCGTCCTTGTTCGCGCCGGTGATCCACGCGGTGCCCGGGGCCACCCGGGGGTCGGCGATGTACGTGACCTTCTCCAGGCCCTGCGGGCCGACGTAGCCCCGCACGAGGTCCGCGCGCTCGGCGAAGTCGGCCTCGGTGACCATCTCGACGGTCGCCGGGGCGAAGTGCTCCTCGACCTTGCCCATGTCGACCTCGCGGTCGCCGGGCACGCCCACGGCGACGATCTCGCCGTCGACCTTGACCAGGAGGTTCTTCAGCGTGGCGGAGGCCGGGACGCCGAGCGAGGCGGCCAGCGTCTCGATGGTCGGGGTGTCGGGGGTGGGGATCTCCTCGGCGGCCGGGACGGCGGAGCCGTCGACCGGCTGCAGCTCGTACGAGATCGCCTCGGTGTTCGCCGCGAAGTCGCAGTTCGGGCAGTCGGCGAAGGTGTCCTCGCCGGCCTCGGCCGGGGCGAGGAACTCCTCGGACTTCGAGCCGCCCATCGCGCCGGCGGTGGCCGCGACGATGCGGTAGTCGAGGCCGAGGCGCTCGAAGACCCGCTGGTAGGCCTGGCGGTGCAGGGCGTAGGACTGGGCGAGGCCCTCGTCCTCCGTGTCGAAGGAGTACGAGTCCTTCATCAGGAACTCGCGGCCGCGGAGGATGCCGGCGCGGGGGCGGGCCTCGTCACGGAACTTGTTCTGGATCTGGTACAGGATGACCGGCAGGTCCTTGTAGGACGAGCACTGGTCCTTGACCAGGAGGGTGAAGATCTCCTCGTGCGTCGGGCCGAGGAGGTAGTCGCCGCCCTTGCGGTCCTGGAGGCGGAAGAGCTCGGCGCCGTACTCGTCCCAGCGGCCCGTCGCCTCGTACGGCTCACGCGGCAGCAGCGCGGGGAGGGTGACCTCCTGCGCGCCGATCGCGTCCATCTCCTCGCGGACGATGCGCTCGATGTTGGAGAGGACCTTCTTGCCGAGGGGCAGCCAGCTCCAGATGCCGGCGGCGGTGCGGCGCACGTAACCGGCGCGGACGAGGAGCTTGTGACTGAGGACCTCGGCGTCGGCCGGGTCGTCGCGCAGCGTCTTCGCCATCAACTGGGACATGCGCTGGACCGGTGCGTTGGCCATGGTTCTCGTACTCCTGCCGGGTAAGGATGGTGCCCCGAGATTAGCCGGGCCGCCCCGAGTCGGAGAAATCAGTTCCGGCGCTTGAGCGGCAGGGGCGCGCCCATCACCGCGTACGGGCGGGCGGCGCTCGGGAAGTGGACCTGGCGGGCGAGGTCCTCGTAGCCGAGCGAGCGGTAGAGGCCGCGGGCCGGGCTCTCGGTGTCGATCGCGGAGAGGATGGAGCGCGGCTCGGCGGCGCTGTCGGTGATGGTGGTGATCAGCTCGCGGCCCACGCCGCGCCCCTGGTGGGCCGGGTGGACGTGCAGTTCGGTGATGACGAAGGAGTCGTCGAGCCAGTCGGTGGTGCCGGTCGCGCGCAGGTACGACTCGACGACGGTGGACCACCAGTGACCGCGGTCGTTGGGCATCCCGTACACGAATCCGACGAGCTTCCCGTCAGGGGTGGTGGCCCCGTAGGCGCGGGCACCGGGGCTCATCAGGTGGCGCAGCACGATGTGCCGGCGTACGGCGATCTCGTCCTCGTCCAGGCCGAAGGCGAGCGCCTGCACGGCGAGTGCCTCGTCCACGCGGGCGGCGAGATTGACCGGTCCGATCATGACTTCTGCGTCATCCATGCGGCGCACCCTACAAGCGGCCGGGGCCTCAGAACAGCACGCTCATGAAGGCGCCGGTCTCCTGGAAGCCGACGCGGCGGTACGAGGCCCTCGCGGGGGTGTTGTAGTCGTTCACGTACAGGCTGACGACGGGTGCGACATCCGCCAGGGCGTACCGGAGGACGGCGGCCATGCCCGATTCGGAGAGGCCCTTGCCGCGGTGCTCGGGGGCGACCCAGACGCCCTGGATCTGGCAGGCCTGTCGGGTGGCGGCGCCGATCTCGGCCTTGAAGACGACCTTGCCGTCCTCGATGCGGGCGAAGGAGCGGCCGGCGCCGACGAGCTCGGCGACCCGGGCCTGGTAGAGGAGTCCGCCGTCGTTGGCGAGCGGGGAGATGCCGACCTCCTCGGTGAACATGGCCACGCAGGCGGGCATGATCACGTCCATCTCGTCCTTGCGGACGCGGCGCACCAGCGGGTCGGGGGCGACGGTGACGGAGGGTTCCTCGGCGACCATCAGCGGCTGGCGGGCGCGGACGTCCCTGGCCGGGCCCCAGCTGGGCTCCAGGAGCCGCCACAGTTCGGTGGTGGGCTCGGCGGGACCGACGATCGAGGAGCAGCGGCGGCCGATCCTGCGGGCCCGGTCGGCGAAGGCGCGGACCGCCTCGGGGGTCGCGCAGAGGGGCACGAGGTTGGCGCCTGAGTAGCAGAGGGAGCGCAGCCGGCCCTCGCTGTACCAGCCCCACATCTCGCCGCCGAGGCGCCAGGGGTCGAGCCCGGCGACCTGGACGCGGGCGGTCACGAAGGCGTTCTCGACGGGGGCGCTCTCCAGAACGGCGAGTGCGGCGCCGAGGTCGGCGGGTTCGAGGACCCGGGTGGCGGGTTGTGTCAGCACGAAGGGGGCCTCACCGTACGGTTCTACGTGGTCCCAGCACTTTACCCCTCTCGCCTGTGGCGGGGCCCTTCACGCACACGAAGCCCCTCCGCCCGGTGGGGTGGAGGGGCTTCGGCGTGGAAGGCCGGGGGTCAGCCGGCGACGGCGACCGACGGTTCGCCGCTGGCGACGCCGTCCTTCTCCATCTGCTCGGCGATCTTCAGCGCCTCTTCGATGAGGGTCTCGACGATCTTCGACTCGGGGACGGTCTTGATGACCTCGCCCTTGACGAAGATCTGGCCCTTGCCGTTGCCGGAGGCGACGCCGAGGTCGGCCTCGCGGGCCTCGCCCGGGCCGTTGACGACGCAGCCCATGACGGCCACGCGCAGCGGGACGGTCATGCCGTCGAGACCGGCGGTGACCTCCTCCGCGAGCTTGTAGACGTCGACCTGGGCGCGACCGCAGGACGGGCAGGAGACGATCTCCAGACGGCGCTGGCGCAGGTTCAGCGACTCCAGGATCTGCATACCGACCTTGATCTCCTCGGCCGGCGGCGCGGAGAGGGAGACCCGGATGGTGTCGCCGATGCCCTGGGAGAGCAGCGCGCCGAAGGCGACGGCCGACTTGATGGTGCCCTGGAAGGCGGGGCCCGCCTCGGTGACGCCGAGGTGCAGCGGGTAGTCGCACTGGGCGGCGAGCTGGCGGTACGCCTCGACCATGATCACCGGGTCGTTGTGCTTGACCGAGATCTTGATGTCGCGGAAGCCGTGCTCCTCGAAGAGGGAGGCCTCCCAGAGGGCGGACTCGACGAGCGCCTCGGGGGTGGCCCTGCCGTACTTCTTGAGCAGGCGCGCGTCGAGCGAGCCGGCGTTGACGCCGATGCGGATCGGGGTGCGGGCGTCGGAGGCCGCCTTGGCGATCTCCTTGACCTTGTCGTCGAACTGCTTGATGTTGCCGGGGTTGACGCGGACGGCCGCGCAGCCCGCGTCGATCGCCGCGAAGACGTACTTCGGCTGGAAGTGGATGTCGGCGATCACCGGGATCTGCGACTTCCGCGCGATGACCGCGAGGGCGTCGGCGTCGTCCTGGGTGGGGCAGGCCACGCGCACGATCTGGCAGCCGGAGGCCGTCAGCTCGGCGATCTGCTGCAGCGTGGCGCCGATGTCGGACGTGCGGGTGGTGGTCATCGACTGCACGGAGACGGGTGCGTCACCGCCGACGGCCACGCTGCCGACCTGGATCTGGCGGCTCTTGCGCCGCTCGGCGAGCCGGGTCGGGACGGTCGGGATACCGAGAGAAATCGCGGTCATCTTTTGTGCAACCTCAAGGTTGTGCGTCGGCGGGCTCAGGTCTCCGAGGTTACCGCCCCGGGGGCGGGAGGCCGGACACCACGGGGTCCGGCCTCCCCTGGGAGCTACGTGATCTTCACCGGATTGACGATGTCGGCGGCGAGGACGAGCAGCGTGAAGCAGACGAAGACACCGGCCACCACGTAGGCGGCGGGCATCAGCTTGGCCACGTCGAACGGGCCGGGGTCGGGGCGCTTGAAGATCCGGGCCGTGTGGCGGCGTACGGACTCCCACAGGGCGCCCGCGATGTGACCGCCGTCGAGCGGCAGCAGCGGGAGCATGTTGAACAGGAACAGCGAGACGTTGAACATCACCAGGATGTTCATGAAATACACGAGGATCCGCTCGGGCGGGGCCTCGACGGTCATCAGTTCGCCGGTGATCCGGGCGGCGCCGAGGACGCCGACCGGCGAGTCGTCGGCGCGCTCGCCGTCGCCGAAGGTGGCGTCCCAGAGCCCGGGGATCTTGCCTGGGAGCGCGATGACCGAGTGGACGCCGGTCTCCAGGAGATCGGACATGCGGTCGGTGGTCTCGACGAAGGTGAGGGGCGCGACCTCGGTCTTGGAGGCGAAGCCCAGGTAGCCGGCGTCGATGTACGTGACCGGCTGGACGACCTCGCCGTCCTCGTCCTTCCTCGGCACCTTGTTGGAGACGAGGGTGGGGTGCAGCTCGACCCGCTGTCCGGCCCGCTCGACGGTGACCGTCGCGGGGCCGATGGTGTCGCGGATGCGGTCGGACAGGGTGTCCCAGTCACCGACCGGCGCGCCGTTGAAGGCGACGATCTTGTCGCCGTCCTTCAGTCCCGCCTGGAAGGCCGGCGACACCGGGTCGCTCGCGGCGCACTTCTCGCGCTTCTCGCTCTGCTTGATGACGCACTTCTGAACGCCGGCGACCTCCGTCGTCTGCCCCTCGATGCCCAGCGTCATCATCGAGCCGAAGAACAGCGCCGCCGCCAGGACCAGGTTCATGAACGGCCCGGCGAACATCACGATCACGCGCTTCCACGGCTTGCGCGTGTAGAAGAGCCGGGTCTCGTCGCCGGGCTTGAGCTCCTCGTACGAGGCCTCCCGGGCGTCCTCGATCATGGAGCGCCAGGGCGAGGTGGAACGGGCCTCGATCTTGCCGTCCTCGCCCGGCGGGAACATGCCGATCATGCGGATGTAGCCGCCGGCGGGGATGGCCTTGATGCCGTACTCGGTCTCGCCGCGCTTCCTCGACCAGATCGTGGGGCCGAAGCCGACCATGTACTGCGGCACGCGGATGCCGAAGAGCTTGGCCGTGGAGAGGTGGCCCAGCTCGTGCCAGGCGATGGAGACGAGGAGGCCGAGGGCGAACAGCACGATGCCCAGGGCGTACAGGAGCATTTCGTTCATGCGCGGGCCTCCGCTGTTGCCTTCGCTGCGAGCTCTCGGGCCCGGGCGCGCGCCCAGGTCTCCGCTTCGAGGACGTCCGACACCGTGAGCGAGGTTCCCCCGCTGGGCTTTCCGTGCTCGGTGACGACCGCTGTGACCGTATCCATGATTCCGTTGAACGGCAGCCGTCCCGCGAGAAACGCCTCGACGCACTCCTCGTTGGCGGCGTTGAACACGGCGGGGGCGGTGCCGCCCAGCTCGCCGACGTGCCGGGCCAGGCCGACCGACGGGAACGCCTCGGTGTCGAGCGGGAAGAACTCCCAGGTGGAGGCCTTGGTCCAGTCGAACGCGGGAGCCGCGTCCGGGACCCGCTCGGGCCAGCCGATGCCGATGGCGATCGGCCCGCCCATGTCCGGCGGGGTGGCCTGGGCGAGCGTGGAGCCGTCCGTGAACTCGACCATCGAGTGCACGTACGACTGCGGGTGGACGACGACCTCGATGCGGTCGAAGGGGATGTCGTACAGCAGGTGGGCCTCGATGACCTCCAGGCCCTTGTTCACCAGGGTGGCGCTGTTCACCGTGATCACCGGGCCCATGGCCCAGGTCGGGTGGGCGAGCGCGTCCTCGCGGGTGACGTCGGCGAGCTGTGCGCGCGTACGGCCGCGGAAGGGGCCGCCGGAGGCGGTGACGACCAGCTTGCGGACGTCGGCGCGGGTGCCCGCGGCCAGCGCCTGGAAGAGGGCGGCGTGCTCGGAGTCGACCGGGATGATCTGACCGGGCTTCGCGATCGCCTTCACCAGCGGGCCGCCGACGATCAGCGACTCCTTGTTGGCGAGGGCGAGGGTGCGGCCGGCTTCGAGGGCGGCGAGGGTCGGCGCGAGGCCGATGGAGCCGGTGATGCCGTTGAGGACGGTGTGGCACGGCGAGGCGGCGAGCTGGGTGGCCGCCTCGGGGCCCGCGAGCAACTCAGGCAGCGGCTCGGAGCCGTAGAGCGCCTTCAGCGCGTCACGCAGCTCCGGCAGCACCTCCTCGCGGGCCACGGCGACCGCGGCGACCTTCAGCCGGTGCGCCTGCTCGGCGAGCAGCGCGACCCGGCCGCCCGAGGCGGCCAGGGCGGTGACCCGGAAGCGGTCGGGGTTGCGCAGCACCAGGTCGATGGCCTGGGTACCGATGGACCCGGTCGAGCCGAGGACGACGATGTCCCGGCGTCCTTCGGAGACGTCGAAGGCGATATGGGGATCGGCGAGAGGAGAGGGGCGGTCGCTCATGCCCCCCATTCTTGCCGCAAACGCTGTGCGGTCTTCACGGGGGCGGGCTTCACGGGGTGTGGACGAACGTGTCGAAGACCCGGTGGAAGTCGGGGAACGTCTTCTTCACACAGCCGGGGTCGTCGAAAGTGATGCCGGGGGTGCGCAGGGCGGTGACCGCGAAGGACATGACGATCCGGTGGTCGCCGTGGGTGGCGATCTCGACGGGTCCGGTGGGCGTGCCGGGGTGGATCTCGATCCAGTCGGGGCCGGTGCGGACGGTGATGCCGAGGCGGCGCAGGTTCTCGGCGCAGGCGTCGAGGCGGTCGCACTCCTTGACCCGGGTGTTGGCGACGTCCTCGATGCGGACCGGCCCGTCGGCGAAGGGCGCGATCGCGGCGAGCGTCGGCATCGTGTCGGAGATGTCCCGCATGTTGACCGTGAGGCCGCGCAGGGTGCCGGTGGAGCGGACGGTGGTGCCCGTGTCGCCGATCTCGACGTCCGCGCCCATGCGTCGCAGTACGTCGACGAAGCCGAGGTCGCCCTGGAGGGCGCCGGTGCCGAGGCCGGGGACGGTGACGGAGCGGCCGGGTTCGAGGGCCGCGGCGGCGAAGAAGTAGCCGGCGGTGGAGGCGTCGGGCTCGATGCCGTACGTCCTGGCCCGGTAGCCGGTGGGGGCGACCCGGTAGGTCCGTCCCTCCTGGCGGATCTCGGCGCCGAAGCTCCGCATCATCGCCAGCGTGATCTCGACGTACGGCTCCGAGACCAGGTCGGTGACGGTGATGTCGAGGCCCTCGGCGGTGAGCGGACCCAGCATGAGCAGGGCCGTCAGGTACTGGGAGGACTGGCCGGCGTCGAGGGTGAGCGCGCCGCCCTTCACGCCGTGGGCGTGGACGTCGAGCGGGTGGTGCCCCTCCTTCTCGCCGTGGCGCAGGTCGACGCCGAGGGTGCGCAGGGCCTCCGTCAGGGGGGCGAGGGGCCGCCGCCTCATCTGCGCGGAGGCGTCGAAGCGGTAGGTGCCGTGGCCCGCGGCGGCGAGGGTGGGAAGGAAGCGGGCGGTGGTGGCGCCGTCACGGCAGTAGACGTCGGCGGAGTCCGCGCCGGGGCCGGCGGGGCGGCCCTCGATGTGCCAGGCGTCGGGCTCGCGGCGGACGGCGTAGCCGAGGGCGGTGAGGCCCTCCGCGAAGCCCTCGGTGTCGTCGGAGACGAGGGGCCTGAGGAGGGTGGTGGTGCCCTCGGCCGCGGCGGCGAGGAAGAGCGCGCGGGCGGTGACGGACTTGGAGCCGGGGATGTCGATGACGGTCACGTCCCACATCCTGCCGTTCCGTCCCGCCCGGTGGACCCGCGTTCCGCATGGCGGAACGCGGGCGGGTCGTTCACGGGATGCGGCGGTGGACGTCCTCCTGCGTCGAGGGGCCGGGGGTGGCGTCCGCGATCCAGGGGCCGTCGTCGCCCGGGTCGACGATGCCCTCCTCCAGCCAGGTGTACCGGCCGGCGAGGACGCCGTCGGCGACCCGCCGGTCGAGGTCGTCGGTGTTGGACCAGAGCCGCCCGAAGAGCTCCTCGATCCGCAGCCGGGCCTGGTGGCAGAAGGCGTCGGCGAGCTGATGGGCCTCGCGGCCGTGGTCTCCGGTGGTGCGCAGGAGTTCGGCCCGTACGCAGGCGGCGCTCATCGCGAAGAGTTCTGCGCCGATGTCGACGATCCGGCCGAGGAAAGCCTGCTTGAGCTCCATCCGGCCCTGCCAGCGGGACATCGCGTAGAAGGTCGAGCGGGCGAGCTTGCGGGAGGTCCGCTCGACGTACCGGAGGTGTCCCGCCAGCTCGCCGAACTCCCCGTACGTCCCCGGCAGCTGTCCGGGCCCGGTGACGAGGCCGGGCAGCCAGCGGGCGTAGAAGCCGCCGGCCCGGGCACCGGCCTTCGCCTTGTCGGCGAGCGACTTCCCGGGGTCGATGAGGTCACCGGCGACGGAGAGATGGGCGTCGACCGCCTCGCGGGCGATCAGCAGATGCATGATCTCGGTCGAGCCCTCGAAGATCCGGTTGATCCGCAGATCGCGCAGGACCTGCTCGGCGGGGACGGCGCGTTCGCCGCGGGCGGCGAGCGAGTCGGCGGTCTCGTAGCCGCGGCCGCCCCGGATCTGGACGAGTTCGTCGGCGATGAGCCAGGCCATCTCGGAGCCGTACAGCTTGGCGAGGGCGGCCTCGATCCGGATGTCGTTGCGGTCCTCGTCGGCCATCTGCGACGCGAGGTCGACGACCGCCTCCAGGGCGAAGGTGGTGGCCGCGATGAAGGAGATCTTGGTGCCGACGGCCTCGTGCCGGCCGACCGGCCCGCCCCACTGCTCGCGGACGCCCGCCCATTCACGGGCGATCTTCAGGCACCACTTCCCGGCGCCCGCGCAGGCCGCGGGGAGCGAGAGGCGGCCGGTGTTGAGGGTGGTGAGGGCGATCTTGAGACCGGCGCCCTCGGGGCCGATGCGGTGGGCGGCGGGCACGCGCACGCGGTGGAAGCGGGTGACTCCGTTCTCCAGGCCGCGCAGGCCCATGAAGGCGTTGCGGTGCTCGACGGTGATGCCGGGCGAGTCGGCCTCGACGACGAAGGCGGTGATGCCGCCGGGGTGTCCCTCGGAGGCCGGCACGCGGGCCATGACGACGAGCAGGTCGGCCACGACCCCGTTGGTGGTCCAGAGCTTGACCCCGTCGAGGACGTACGAGTCGCCCTCGGGCACCGCGGTGGTCGCGAGGCGCGCCGGGTCGGAGCCGACGTCGGGCTCGGTGAGCAGGAAGGCGGAGAGGTCGGTCCGGGCGAGCCGCGGCAGGAACGCGTCCTTCTGCTCCTGGGTGCCGAAAAGTTTCAGCGGCTGCGGTACGCCGATCGACTGATGCGCGGAGAGCAGCGCGCCGACGGCGGGACTGGCGGAGCCCACGAGGGCGAGGGCGCGGTTGTAGTACAGCTGGGTGAGGCCGAGGCCGCCGTACTTCCGGTCGATCTTCATCCCGAGCGCGCCGAGTTCCTTGAGCCCGGTGAGCGTCTCGTCCGGGATGCGCGCCTCGCGCTCGATGCGGGCGCCGTCGATCCGGGTCTCGCAGAACGCGCGGAGGGTGGCGAGAAAGGCCTCGCCGCGCCGGGCGTCCTCCTCGGCGGGGAGCGGGTGGGGATGGACGAGGTCGAGCCGGAACCGGCCCAGGAACAGCTCCTTGGCGAAGCTGGGTTTATGCCAGTCCCGCTCGCGTGCGGCCTCGGCGGTCTGCCGGGCCTCGTGCGCTGTGACCTTGGGCCGCTGGGTGGGGGCGGACATGGACACCTCCTCGGTCTCACTGTCCGTCGTACCCGATTTCGGGAGGTACGGACAGGCGGGAGACCCGACAGCGGCCCGGTTGTACGGCGAAAGGCGGCCCGAACCCCCGCACAGTGGGTTCGGACCGCCTGGTCTCGCGGGACGCACGCGTCCTTACAGGGCGAGGCCCGTCAGGACGAGGACGCGCTCGTAGGTGTAGTCGTCCATCGCGAACTTGACGCCCTCGCGGCCGACGCCGGAGCGCTTGGCGCCGCCGTACGGCATCTGGTCGGCGCGGTACGAGGGGACGTCGCCGACGATCACGCCGCCGACCTCCAGGGCGCGGTGGGCGCGGAAGGCGGCCTGCAGGTCGCGGGTGAAGACACCGGCCTGGAGGCCGAAGTCGGAGTCGTTGACCGCGGCGAAGGCCTCGGCCTCGCCGTCGACCTTGGCGATGGTCAGGACCGGGCCGAAGACCTCGGCGCGGGCCAGGGTGACGTCCGCCGGAAGCTCGGCGAGCACGGTCGGGGCGTAGGTCGCACCCTCGCGCTTGCCGCCCGCGAGGAGCTTGGCGCCGGCGGCGACGGCCTCGTCCACCCAGGACTCGACGCGCTTCGCGGCGGCCTCGTCGACCAGCGGGCCGACGTCGGTGGCGGAGTCGGACGGGTCACCGGTGACCTGGGCCTCTACGGCGGCGACGATCTTCGGCAGCAGGCGGTCGTGGACGGAGGAGTCGACGATCACGCGCTGGACGGAGATGCAGGACTGGCCGCCCTGGTAGTTGGAGAAGGTGGCGATACGGCTCGCCGCCCAGTCCAGGTCCTCCTCGGAGGACCAGTCGGGGAGGACCACGGCCGCGGCGTTGCCGCCGAGCTCCAGGGTGCAGTGCTTGTGCGGCACCGACTGCTGGATGGCGTAGCCGACCGTGTCGGAGCCGGTGAAGGAGATGACCGGGAGGCGCTCGTCCTGGACGAGGGCGGGCATGCGGTCGTTCGGCACGGTCAGGATCGACCAGGAGCCGGCCGGCAGGTCGGTCTCGGCCAGGATCTCGCCCAGGATCAGGGAGGAGATCGGCGTCGACGGGGCCGGCTTGAGGATGATCGGGGCGCCGACGGCGATGGCCGGGGCGACCTTGTGGGCGCTGAGGTTCAGCGGGAAGTTGAACGGCGCGATGCCGAGGACGACGCCCTTGGGGATGCGGCGGGTGAGGGCGAGGCGGCCCGCGCCGCCGGCCTCGGTGTCCAGGCGCTGGGCCTCGCCGGAGTTCCAGCGGCGGGCCTCTTCGGCGGCGAAACGGAAGACGGAGACGGCACGGCCGACCTCGCCGCGGGCCCACTTGATGGGCTTGCCGTTCTCGGCGGAGATCAGCAGGGCGATCTCCTCGGTGCGCTCGGCGAGCCGCTTCGACACGTGGTCGAGGGCGGCGGCGCGGACGTGCGCCGGGGTCGCGGCGAACTCGTCGACGACGGCGTGCGCCGCGGCGACGGCCTCCTCGACCTGGGCCTCGGTGGGCACGCTGACCTTGCCGACCAGACGCCCGTCGAAGGAGTTCGTGACGTCGAAGGTGGCCTCGCCGGTGGCCTCGCGGCCGGCGAGCCAGAAGGCGTGGGTGGTCGTCATTGCGTCCCGGCCCTTTCCGTTTCGGGGGGTGCGAGCGATTGCTCTCGTGACACGTTAGGGCCGAGGCGCCGAGCGTGGGCTTGTCCGGTGTGGAGTGATGGGTCCGGACCTCTGTCCGAATTGGCCGAAGCGGGGTCGTTGTCTCCTATCAGGAGGCCCGGGGCCGATGAGGTCACCGGCCTTCTCGGCTGTGCTGGAAGGCCGGGCTGCGTCCGAAGGGCCAGTTGTGCCTGAAGGTCGGGCTGTGCCTGAAGGCCGGGCTGTGTCCGGGGGAAGCGCTGCGTCTGGGGAGGGAGGGGGTCACCAGCGTTCGTACACCGAAAGGGGCCGCTGCCCCGCGCCCCAGCGCACCACGACGACCCGGTCCCCGTGGGTGAACAGCTCGCCGAGCGCGTCCGACGGACCCATCCGCTCGCGGAAGGCCCGGTCCTCCTCCTCGTCGCCGGTGGCGGCGTCGAAGACGTACAGCCCGTCGCCGTACTTCTTGTCGAGGCTCACGGTCGTCACACGGCCGCCCGTCACGTCCAGCTGCTCCAGGTCGGCGTTACCGAGGTCTGCCCGCCACACCTGGTCGCCGGTCGCCAGATCGAAGGCGACGACCCGCTCCCACGTGCTCTGGCTTCCCTCGTACGAGGCGATCGCGAAGAGCCTCCCGCCCCCGACCGCACTCTCCTCGATGGAACCGTAGTCGCCGATGTCGTCGATCCGTCCCTGAGGGCGGCCGTCGGGTCCGAAGGCGAGGGTGGCCCGCATCCCGCTGTCCGCCTGGTCCGCGACGGACACCACCGCGGGCTCGGCGGACAGGAGACGCACCTCCGCGTTCGCGGCCACGCCCCGCCGGGCGTCGAGCGGCACGGTCCAGCGCTCCTTGCCGTCGGCGGGGTCGAACGCGGCGAGCTTCGCCTCGGTGCCGCAGGCGACGGTGGCGAGGACCTGCTTCTCGGCGGCGGCGACGGAACCGGTGGCGCAGCCCTTCGGCACGGCGGCGTTCCAACGCGAGGCGCCCGTCCTCAGGTCGACGGCGCGCACCCGGCCCGTGCTGTCGCGCAGGACTCCGAGGCCACCGCCGGTGACGAGGGTGTCGTACGCGGCGGTGCCGGGCGCCGTGGTGTGCCACAGTTCGCGGCCGTCGGTGAGGTCGAGCGCGACGACGGTGGCACAGCGCTCGTCGTTCAGGCCGTACGCGAGGAGGACGACGGAACCGGTGGCGGCCGGACTGACGGCGCAGGTGTCCGCCCGGCCGGGCACGACGTACTCCCAGCGCTTGTGCCCCGATCCGACGTCGAAGCCGGTGACGCCGTCGAAGCGGCTGCGGGCGACGGTGTCTCCGACGAGCCAGGAGCTGTTGCCGCGATCGGACGCGCCGCGGTCGTACGGGGCCTCCCAGGCGGTCCTCATCGAGAAGAACGGCACATACCCGGAACCGGCCATGAAGACGAGGGCGAACCCGCCGACGACGGCGAGCAGGACGCCCCCCACAGTCAACAGGGCCAGCACCCTTCGCCACCCGCTCAACGGCTCCCGGCCGCTCCCGCTCCCCGTACGCGCTGCCATCCGGATCCCCACCCCTGGCTCGAAAGATCGAAACCCGGTCAGGCTAGCGGGCGGCGATCACCCGCGCCGCTCCGTGGACACGATCAGACAGACTCCGCCGACGACGATCGCGCCGCCGAGGACGATGGGCCACGACAGGGCCTCGTTGAGGACGAGGGCGCCCAGGGCGACCGCGACGACGGGGTTCACGTACGCGTAGGTGGCGACGAGGGAGAGCGGTGCGGCCTGGAGGAGCCAGGCGTACGCCGTGAAGGCCAGCAGCGAGCCGAAGACGATCAGATAGGCGAGCGCGGCCCAGGAACGGGTCGAGATCTCCGCCAGGTCGAGACCGTGCTGCTCGCCCCGGACCAGACCGATGGCCACGCCGGCGAGACCGCCCACGACCATCTCGTACGCACTGGCCGTGAAGGGGTTCGCGGGCATCGGGAGGCGCGCGGAGGAGAACGAACCGACGGACCACATCAGGGTCGCGACCACGACGAGGACGACCCCGACGACCTTCACGTCACCGCTGAGACCCGGCAGGGTCAGCACGGCGAGCCCCGCGAGCCCCAGAAGCACACCGGCGACCCCGCCTGCGCTCGGCCGCTGGCCGGTCGCGGCCTTCATGACGACGACCCAGGCCGGGACGACGGAGATCAGCAGGGCGGCCAGGCCGGAGGGTATGGAGGTCTCGGCGAGGACGACGAGGCCGTTGCCGCCGGGGATCAGGAGCAGACCGACGAGCACGGCCGAACCGAGCTGCCGACGGTTGACCTTGAGGGCTGCGGGCCCCTGGCGCCAGGCGATGATCCCGGCGAGGAGCAGACCGGCGGTGACGAAGCGGGCGCCCGAGGAGAGGAACGGCGGCATCGTCTCGACGACGATCCGGATGCCGAGGTACGTGGAGCCCCAGACGACGTACACGATGCCGAGCGCGGCCCACACGGCCCCGGTGATCCGACGGACGGGAACGGCGGGAGTGGCGGGAGCCTCGGTACGGGGCTCGGTGGTGGCCGGGGGTGCCTCGGGGGCCGGATCGACGGCGGGGCTTGTCATGAGCAGGAGAGTAAGGAGTCAGGGGCCCGATGACCAAGAAAATTGCCCGCATTCGGGCAGGCGAGGACCGATGGACGGGCGTGCGGAGGCCGTTCCGGGGGAATGGCAGGATGTCCCGACCCGTGGGGAGAGCAGTCACCCCCTGGGGGAAGCAGCGGAAGAAGTAGACGACAGGTAGGGGGAAACACATGGTCCTGCTCGCCTTGATCGGCGTCCTGGTGCTCGCCGTCGGAGGGTGCGTCTGCGTGGTCTGGGCCGCGCGGGGCGGGCCCCGGTGGGTCCGCGGGGTCGCCGCCGTGACCCTGGCGGCCGGAAGCGTGGTGCGCAGCAACCGGCGACGCGGCCTGGGGTCGAACAACAACGACAACTACAGCGGCGACGGGGGCGCGAGCTCGGACGGCTGACGGCTGACGCGCCGGGGGCCGCGGGTCCGGGGGCGCGGGCCCGGGGGCCGCGGGTCCGGGGGCCGCGGGTCCGGGGGCCGAGGGTCCGGGGCCGGGGCCGGGGCCGGGGGTCCGCGGGCCGGGGGCCGGGGGCCGGGGGTTCCGGAGGCCGGGGGTTCGGGGGTCCGGTGGTCCGCGGTCCGGAGGTCCGGGGCCCCTGATGGCACCCTGCCCGCCCGCCCCGCTCCTCCTCCCCCTCCCCTACTACTCCGTGCCCTCCCCCGTCGCCTTCAGCGCCAGCCACAGCTCCATGCGTACGTCCGGGTCGTCGAGGGAGCGGCCGAGGATCTCCTCCACCCGCCGCATCCGGTAGCGCAGGGTGTGCCGGTGGACGCCCAGGTCGGCCGCCGCCGCGTCCCACTGGCCGTGCCGGGAGAGCCAGGCGCGCAGGGAGGCGACCAGGTCGCCGCGGCCCGTCGCGTCGTGGTCCCGCAGCGCGCGCAGCATCCCGTCGGCGAAGGCGCGGACGGCGTCGTCGGCGAGGAGGGGCAGGACCGAGCCCGCCGCGAGGTCCTCGTGCTCGACCAGCGCCTTGCCCCGCCGCCTCGCCACCGAGAGCGCCTGTTCCGCCTGCTTGTACGCCGCGGCGGCCGTGATCGGTCCGGCGGGGGCCGAGAGGCCGATGGTGACGCCGGACTCCTCCGCGTCCCGTTCCGCGTACCCCTCGCAGGCGGCGACGACCGCGCCCGCGTCCCCGGCGAGGACGACGAGCCGCTGCTCGCTCTCGGGGACGGTGAGCACCGCCTCGCCCGCCCGTGCGGCCGCCGACTCCAGGGCCTCGGCGAGCACCTGCAGGGCCGGTTCGCCGGTCGGGTCGCCCCCGGCGGGTTCCGCGACGAGCAGCCGGAAGGGGGCGTCGAGGAGCCCGCCGTACACATCACCGGCCACCGCGCGCGCGTGGTCCGGCTGGCCCGCGAGCATCATCTTCAGGACCGCCTCGCCGAGCCGCTGTTCGGCCGCCTGCAGCGAACGGGAACGCTCCGTCGTGAGGGTGAGCAGGGCGATCGCCGAGTGCACGGCGTACCGCTCGGCCGTCCCGAGGGGCGCACCGGTACCGACCGCGAGGGCGCCCCGGACGCGGCGTCCGGAGCCGAGCGACTGGAGTTCGACGCGGTCGTCCGTACCGCCGACGACGGCGCTGGCGGGTGCGGGCCGGTCGCGCAGCCGCTCCACGTCGGGGGTGAGACGGGCGGCCCGGCGCGCCGCCCAGTCGGGTGAGGCGGCGACGACGGTGCCGGAGGTGTCGTAGAGGGCGGCCCAGCCGTCGACGTGCGCGGCGAGCCGGGCGACGACGGCCTCGGGGCCCTCGGCGAGCGCGGCGCGGGTCAGCTCGCGCTGTGCCTCGAAACCGGCGGTGACGGCCCGGTACTGGTCGGCGGAGATGGCCGCGGACACGGCCTTGCTGATGGCTAGGAAGGGGGTCCGGCGGGGCACTTCGAGGAGGGGCAGATGCTCCTCGCGGGCCGCTTCGAGCAGGGCCGGCGGGATCTCCTCGTAGTTGACGCCCACGGCGAAGCCGAGCCCGACGACACCGGCGCCGAGCAGCCGCCGCACGTAGCGGCGCATCGCCTCCAGGTCCTCGGCGTCGAGGGTGAGCGCGGTGGTGAGGAGGAGTTCGCCGCCCTCCATGTACGGGACGGGGTCGGCGAGCTCGCTGACGTGCGCCCAGCGGACAGGGGTGTCCAGGCGGTCCTCACCGGCCCGGACGACGAGCTTCAGCGAGGAGTGCTGGACGAGCGAGGCGAGGGTGGGCGGCATTGGGGACCGTCGGACCTTTGAGCGAGGGGTCGCCGCTCAGCCGAGCGGCGACCCCGATTGTGCCAGGGCAAGCCGATGCCCGCTCCGGCTCCGCGCCGCACGCGACCCCGGCTCCCTGCCGCACGCGACCCCGGGCCCGACCGGATCCGATCCGGCTCCCGTCCACCGACCCTCCGCTCCCGGCTGCCTCAGCTCCGCAGATCCACCAGCAGGGGTGGCGTGTGCTCGCCCCGCACATGGGTGAGGGACAGCACGGCATGCCCGGCGGGGACGTCGTGGGCGAGATCGGAGGCCGACCATCGCTGCCGCTCCACTTCCCGTACGGTGACGGCCTCGGTGGTCACGGCCTTGCCGGTGACCAGTTTGCGCAGGGCGTGGAAGGCCCGGGTCATGGGCTGATCCGCGAACACGGTGTGATGGGCCACCTCCGTGGTCTCCACCCGTTCGGTGCCCCACGCCTCGGCGAAGGCCCGGCCGTCCCAGGTGGGCAGGCCGGCGAACGCCATCCGGCAGCCGACCACCGCGAGGAGCGGCCCGTGGAGCGCCTCGGGCACCTCGGCGAGGGTACGGAGGGCGAGGACGACGGCCGACTTCTGCGGGCGCAGCCGTTGGAGGGCCCGTACGGTCCCGGGCGTGAGGGCGCTGGCCGCGTCGTCGAGTACCAGGAAGGCGGTGTGACCGCGCCCGGTGCGGTCCCGGGTGACGGACTGGAACTGGGCGAGGAGCAGCCGGTTCAGGAGCCGGGCGGCTTCTTCGTGGCCGCCCTCCGGCAGGCTGATCCGCACCCGCATCGGGTGCTGGGCGACGGCCGCGAGGGAGAAGGGCCGCACGTCGCGGCCGCCGCCGAAGAACTCGGCGAAGACGGGCCGGTCGAGGGCGGCGAGCCGGTCGGCGAGCACAGGGCCGAGGTCGGTCGCGGTGCCGACCTGGCGGATCCGGGAGTCCAGCTCGCGGCGCATGGCCTGCGCGCTGTCGGCCGGCAGCAGGTCGAGCAGGGCACGGAGGGTCTCGGGCCGGGCTTCGAGCAGCTCGCGCAGGACCGGGACGGTCGGGAAGTGTCCGTACGCGGTCCGGTAGGGACCGATGAGCTGCGCGAGGACGGTGACGGCGCGCCGGGTCTCCACGCCCTCCAGGTCGCCGACGAGCCCCTCGGCGAGGAAGGCGGCGGCCTCGTCCGCGTCGGCGGTTCCCGCGTACAGGTCGAGGTCGTAGCGGGAGGCGGGGTCGCCGACCCGGACGACGACGTCGTACGCCTCGTCGGCACCGAGCGGGGCCGAGCCCGCGCCGACGGCGACGACGGCACAGGTGCCGGTGAGCGCCTGGAGGGTGAGGGCCTCGACGACGGGCGCGACCAGGGCACGGGTCTTGCCGGCACCGGAAGGGCCGACGGCGAGGAGGGAGGTGCCGAGGAGTCCGGGGTCGAGCGCGAGTCCGGCGCCGTGATAGGCGGGCGGGGTGCGCTCGGCGGGCGCGTACCGGCCGATCCTGACCTGGTCCACGAGCAGGTCGTGGTCGGCCGAGCGGCGTGGCAGGTCGCGGTCGCCGGACGGGTGGGCGCCCGTCGCGGCGCCCTGGTCGATCAGGGTCCTGACGAGGGCGGCCCGGCGTCCGGCGTCCCGGTCGGTGTCGTGCCAGGCGCGGCGGACGCGGGCGCAGTCGACGTCGTTCATCCGGCCGGTGGCCAGTTCGCCCACGAGCAGCTCGGCGGCGCGGTGCTGACCGGCTTCCCGCAGTTCGGGCCACTGGGAGCGGGGGATGCCCGGTGCGGCGTCGGGCGCCGGGGCGGTGACACCCGTGGCGGAGCGGGCGCGCCAGGCCCGGAAGAGGCTCGCCCATTCGCCGACGCGGGCGAAGGGCCACACCACGAGCGCGGTGATGAGCGCGTACAGCGGATAGACGAGGAAGGGGGATTCGAGGACGTCGTAGCCGCCGCCGACGAGGGAGACGAGCGAGAGCACGGGCAGGCCGACGGGCAGTGGGTCCCAGCCCAGTCCGAAGGCCTCCGGCCAGACGAACGCCAGGGTGATCAGCGCTCCGGCGCCCGCGAGAGCGGCGCGGACGGGCGCGCGGAAACGGCCGAGGTAGTGGCGGACGATCCTGCCCCAGGAGCCGAGCGCGGCGATCGCGCAGACGAGCCCGACGAAGACGACGCCGCCGAAGACGGCGTGCGCCGCTTGCCCGTGCCAGTCCCGTGGCGCGGTGGTGCCGTGGTACCACCAGTCGCCGGGGGTGAGGGTCTGGAGCACCGCGTACATGTACGGGAGCGTGCCGCGCCGGTAGGCCGACCAGATGAGCAGGCCGACGGCCACCGGGATCAGCATCCCGGCGACGGTGGCGGGGGCCAGCCGCGCGGGCCCGCCGGGCGGCGGCGGGACGTGCCGGAACCGCCAGATGCCGAGACCGGCCTCGGGGCGCGGGGCGTCCAGCCACTCGGCGACGGGCCGGCGCACTCCGGGGGCGCCGGCCGGCCGGGGCGGGGCCGCCGGCGCGGGGGCCGGGAGGTGCGCGGGAACGGGAGGTGCGGGCGGAAGCCCGGCCGGCGGACCGGCTGCCGGACGGCCCGGCGACGGCGGGCCCGCCGGGCGTGGCACCGGTGGGAACTCCTTCGCGGGGGGTGGTGCCGCACCGCCGAACGGGTCGCGCGACTCGTACGTGCCGTCGGTCTCCATGAACCCCTGCCCCCTGACCAGCCAGGTCGCCGTCTCTGTGCCACCGTCAATCTAGTGGCCCGGGGACGCCCCGGAGGGGTTTCACCCACCCGTGTGCCCGCGCACCCGCGGACAGGCACGGCGAGGCTGCCCCGTGGCGGGGAAACGGACCCGCCCCGCCCGCCCCAGGCACCACAACCCGCGCCCCCATGTCCATCTCGGACAACGACACACCCCCCACCACTCCCGATCGGCGCATGCCTCCGCCCCTCCCCCGCGCCTAGCCTGCGGAGGAAACCCGCAAGTGCGTCCAGAACACCCCCAGGAGCCCCGCATGAACGCTGTCCCGCAGGAGCGGCGCATCGTCACCGCCATCCCCGGTCCGAAGTCGCAGGAGCTTCAGGCCCGCCGTCTCGACACGGTCGCCGGTGGCGTGGGCTCCACGCTCCCCGTCTTCACGAAGCGGGCCGGTGGCGGCATCATCGAGGACGTCGACGGCAACCGTCTGATCGACTTCGGTTCCGGCATCGCCGTGACCTCGGTCGGCGCCTCCGCCGAGGCCGTCGTGCGCCGCGCCTCCGCGCAGCTGCAGGACTTCACCCACACCTGTTTCATGGTGACGCCGTACGAGGGGTACGTGGAGGTCTGCGAGGCGCTCGCCGAGCTGACCCCGGGCGACCACGCCAAGAAGTCCGCGCTGTTCAACTCCGGCGCCGAGGCCGTCGAGAACGCCGTCAAGATCGCCCGCTCGTACACCAAGCGCCAGGCCGTCGTCGTCTTCGACCACGGCTACCACGGCCGTACGAACCTCACGATGGCGCTGACGTCGAAGAACATGCCGTACAAGCAGGGCTTCGGTCCGTTCGCCCCCGAGGTCTACCGCGTGCCGGTGGCCTACGGCTACCGCTGGCCCACCGGTGCCGAGAACTGCGGCCCCGAGGCCGCCGCCCAGGCGATCGACAACATCACCAAGCAGATCGGCGCCGACAACGTCGCCGCGATCATCATCGAGCCGGTCCTCGGCGAGGGCGGCTTCATCGAGCCGGCCAAGGGCTTCCTGCCGGCGATCGTGAAGTTCGCCAACGACAACGGCATCGTCTTCGTCGCCGACGAGATCCAGTCCGGCTTCTGCCGTACCGGCCAGTGGTTCGCATGCGAGGACGAGGGCATCGTCCCGGACCTCATCACCACCGCCAAGGGCATCGCGGGCGGTCTGCCGCTCGCCGCCGTCACCGGCCGCGCCGAGATCATGGACTCCGTCCACGGCGGCGGTCTGGGCGGCACCTACGGCGGCAACCCGGTGGCCTGCGCCGGCGCGCTCGGCTCCATCGAGACCATGAAGGAGCTCGACCTCAACGCCAAGGCGAAGAACATCGAGTCCATCATGAAGGCCCGACTGACGGCGATGGCCGAGAAGTTCGACGCCATCGGTGACATCCGCGGCCGCGGCGCCATGATCGCCATCGAGCTGGTCAAGGACCGCGCGACCAAGGAGCCGAACCCGGAGGCCGCGGGCGCGCTCGCGAAGGCCTGCCACGCCGAGGGTGTGCTGGTCCTGACCTGTGGCACCTACGGCAACGTGCTGCGCTTCCTGCCGCCGCTCGTCATCGGCGACGACCTGCTCAACGAGGGCCTCGACGTCCTCGAGGGCGCGCTCGCCCAGATCTGATCCGAGACCTGAGCCGAGATCTGATCCCGGATCCGATCCCGGATCTGGATCCCGGATCTGGATCCCGGATCGGATCCAATCTCGGATCCCGGATCGGATCTGGATCCGAGATCCGATCGCAGATCCCGGATCCGATCGGCGATCTGACACTCCGTGTGAAGACTCTGTGGGGGGCCGATGGCGGGACGCGTTTCCGGCTGTCGGTCCCCCCTTCTCTGACGTACGGTTTCTGCAGATGAGAGAAACACCCCGGGCGGAGCCTCCCCAGCCCCGCCCACACCGTGCCGTCGCGCACACCCCTGGAGCCTCGTGCTCCGGAACTCCTCACCGATCGGACGGCCGCCCGCCCCACACCCCCCGGGGCGTGCGGCGATCCGATCCCCTCGGCCGCCCTGGAACCACCCCCCCTGTTCCAGGGCGGCCGGCTCTCTTCTCGGCGCTCGTCGCCCTCGTCGTCGTGACCTGGCAGGTGCTCGTCCACGGCCCCTTGGCCAGGCTCGACGAGCGGGTGTCCCGGGCCGTGGTGGACTCGGTCCCCCGGTCCCTCTCCGAACTCGCCTCCGACCTCGGCAACATGACCGTCGCCCTCCCCGTCCTCGCCTGCGCGATGGCGTACGCGGTGTGGCGCGGCCGAAGGATCGCCGCCCTGTACGCGGGCCTCGCGATGGCGCTCGTACCGCTCCTGGTGGTGCCCCTGAAGGAGTGGACGGCCCGCCCCGGCCCCCTGGAGCCCTGGGCCCACGGCTACTACCCCTCGGGCCACACGGCCACGGCTGCGGTCGCCTACTTCGGTGCCGCCTTCCTCGTCTCGAACCGGCTGATCCCGGTCGCCGCCCTCCTGACCGCGCTGACGGGAACCGGGCTGATCCTGCGCGGCTTCCACTGGCCGCTGGACGTGCTGGCCTCGCTCGCCCTGTGCGTTCCCCTGCTGACCTGGCCCGCCCTGGCGGCGCGGCGCGGACCGGACCGGCTTACCCGGCGTCCCGACTCCGACGGACCGCCGTGACGGCGATCCGCCATGACCGTCCGCTGTGACGACGATCCGCTATGACCGTCCGCTGTGACGGCGCCGGGCCGGAACCCCTGAGGGGTTCCGGCCCGGCTCTGTTCGGCGCGGCAGGTCGTCGCGCGAGGTCGTGCCCCAGGGGGTGCCTGGGACACGACGACCGTCAGCTCCAGTTGTAGGCGTCGAAGTTGTTCGAGAACTGCCACTGGTTGTAGCGGTCCCAGTTGATCGACCAGGTCATCAGGCCGCGCAGGGCGGGCCAGGTGCCGTGGGTCTGGTAGGTGCCGCAGTTGGTCTTCTTCGTCAGGCAGTCCAGGGCCTTGCCGACCTCGGCCGGGGCCGTGTGGCCGTTGCCCGCCTGGGTGGAGGCCGGGAGGCCGATCGCGACCTGGTCGGGGCGGAGGGCCGGGAAGACGCGGTCGGTGTTGCCCGCGACCGGGAAGCCGGTGAGCAGCATGTCGGTCATCGCGATGTGGAAGTCGGCGCCGCCCATCGAGTGGTACTGGTTGTCCAGGCCCATGATGGAGCCCGAGTTGTAGTCCTGGACGTGCAGCAGGGTGAGGTCGTCGCGCAGCGCGTGGATGACCGGCAGGTAGGCGCCGGCGCGCGGGTCCTGGCCGCCCCAGGGGCCGGAGCCGTAGTACTGGTAGCCGAGCTGGACGAAGAAGGTCTCCGGGGCCATCGTCAGGACGAAGTTCTGGCCGTACTTGGCCTTGAGGGTCTTGACCGCCTGGATCAGGTTGACGATGACGGGGCTCGTCGGGTTCCGGAAGTCTGTGTCGCCGGTCTGGAGCGACAGCGAGTGGCCCTCGAAGTCGATGTCGAGGCCGTCGAGACCGTACTCGTCGATGATCTTCGAGACGGAGGAGACGAACATGTCACGGGCGGCGGTGGTGGAGAGCTGCACCTGGCCGTTCTGGCCGCCGATGGAGATCAGGACCTTCTTGCCGGCGGCCTGCTTGGCCTTGATGGCCGCCTTGAAGTCGGCGACCGACTCGACGTTCGGGCACTCCGTCGCCGGGCACAGGCTGAAGCGGATGTCGCCGGAGGTCACCGAGGTCGGCTCACCGAAGGCGAGGTTGATGACGTCCCAGGAGGCGGGGACGTCGGCCATCCGGGTGTAGCCGGAGCCGTTGGCGAAGCTGGCGTGGAGGTATCCGACGAGGGCGTGCGCGGGCAGGCCGGGGTTGCCGCCCCCGCCGCCGCTGGTCGTCGTCGCGCTCACGGTGGCCGACTTCGGCGACTCGCCCGCGCTGTTCACGGCGCTGACCTGGAAGGTGTACGCGGTGGAGGCGGTGAGCCCGGTGACGGTGGCCGAGGTGCCGGTGACCGTCTGGACCTTGGTGGTGCCCCGGTAGACGTTGTACGAGGTGGCGCCGGAGACCGCGGACCAGGTCAGCGGCACGGTGGTGGAGGTGGGGGAGCCCGCCGCGAGGCCGGTGGGGGCGGCCGGGAGCTGCACCGGGTCGCCGCCGGGGCCGAAGAGGGAGAGGTCGTCGGCCTGGTAGGCGGGGGTGCCGTACCAGCCGTGGGTGTAGATCGTGACCGAGGTCGTCGAGGCGCCCGTCGTGAACGTGGTCGCGAGCCGCTGCCAGTCGGGCGCGGAGCCGGTCCAGGTGGAGACGTCGGTGGTGCCCGTGCCGGAGGCGCCGAGGTAGACGTAGCTGCCGCGCACCCAACCGCTGAGCGTGTACGCGGAGTTGGGCTTGACGGTGACGGTCTGGGAGCAGCGGGCGTTGTCGCTGCCGGCGGGGGTCGCCTGGAGCGCCTTCGTACCGCTGTGGGTGGGGGTGGAGACGACGGCGCCGCTGCCGGCGGTGCAGGTCCAGCCGTCGAGGCCGGCCTCGAAGCCTCCGTTGCGGGCGAGTTCGGCGTCGGCGGCCTGGGCGGCGGGGCCGAGTGCGGCGAGCCCTCCGGCGGCTAGGACGCCCGCGAGGAGCAGGGTGAGAGGTCTGGCGCGGTCCACAACTGCCTCCGGGGGTGGGGGAATCGAGGTGGGAGCGCGCCACAGCATGGTCCAGACCAATCGAGTGGTCAAGACCTCTGTATACGACGTCCGCACGGCGGACGGGCCGGTCCGCCCACCGTACGGACCACACCCCCTATGACCCTCCTCCCGCCCGGCCGATCTGCCCCGCCGCCTCGTGCATCGCCATCTCCAGGAGCGCCGCGTCGGTGAGGGTGCCCGCGCCGTCCGGCGCCACCAGCCAGCGCACCCCACCGGTGGCCCGGCCCGGGTAGGGGACGACGATCCAGGTCCCGGCGCCCGCGCCGCGCACGCCGGTGCCGAGCCAGCGGGTCGCGGTGCCCGGCGGGACGAAGAAGCCCATCCGGGCGTCGCCGAAGTCGGCGAGGACCGGGCCCGGCCGGTCCACCAGGCGGGTCAGCACATCGAGCGTGGGGTAGCCGAGTTCCGCCGGCAGGATCAGGACGTCCCAGCGCCTACCGGCGGGCAGGAGCGCGACCCCGTGCGGGTTGCGCTCCCACTCCCACCGGCAGGCGTCGGGATCGGGTGCGACCGAAACCAGCCACTCCACCGCGCTCTTGGCGCCCGAGGCCCCCGTACCAGTCATCGCAACGGTCTCCTTCCGTGTGGACTCGGTGTCCGTACGGAGAGAGCGATTCGGTCGGCAACTCTTACGCGGTTTCAGCTACCGATCAGTTGTGATGTAGGTCACAGGCGCGAGGAGTGGGGAGAGGGTTCAGCTGTCGAAGCCGAGGCCCATCCGGTCCATCGCCTTCAACCACAGATTGCGGCGACCGCCGTTCTCGTCGGCGCGCGCCATCGCCCACTTGGTGATGCCGATTCCGGCCCAGGCGACCGGCTCGGGCGGGAACGGCAGCGGCTTGCGGCGGACCATCTCCAGCTCCGTGCGCTCGGTGCGCTCCCCCGCGAGCAGGTCGAGCATCACGTCCCCGCCGAAGCGGGTGGCGCCGACGCCGAGTCCGGTGAAGCCGGCCGCGTACGCCACCTTGCCCTGGTACGCCGTACCGAAGAAGGCCGAGAAGCGGGAGCAGGTGTCGATCGCGCCGCCCCAGGCGTGGCTGAAGCGCAGCCCCTCCAGCTGCGGGAAGCAGCGGAAGAAGTGCTCGGCGAGCTTGAGGTACGTCTCCGGGCGGTGGTCCATCTCGGCGCTGATCTTGCCGCCGAAGGGGTAGATCGCGTCGTAGCCGCCCCAGAGGATGCGGTGGTCGGCGGTGATCCGGAAGTAGTGGAACTGGTTGGCGGAGTCGCCGAGTCCCTGCCGGTTCTTCCAGCCGACGGAGGCGAGCTGCTCGGGGCTGAGCGGCTCGGTCATCAGGGCGTAGTCGTAGACCGGGACGGTGTACGGGCGGACGCGCTTGACGAGCGACGGGAAGACGTTGGTGCCGAGGGCGACCCGGCGGGCGAGGACCTTGCCGTACGGGGTGCGCACGCCCATGCCGGCGCCGACCGAGACCAGTTCGAGCCCCGGGGTGTTCTCGAAGATCCGGACGCCCAGGTCCTGGCAGGCGCGCTTCAGGCCCCAGGCCAGCTTGGCGGGGTTGAGCATGGCGACGCCGCGGCGGTCCCAGAGGCCGCCGAGGAAGGTCGGCGAGTCGACCTCGGCGCGGACCGCGTCCCGGTCGAGGAGTTCGAGACCGTCCGCGAGACCGAGCCGGTCGATCTCCTCGTACATCTCGTGGAGTTCGTCGACCTGGTACGGCTCGGTGGCCACGTCGATCTCACCGGTGCGCTCGAAGTCGCAGTCCAGGGAGTAGCGGGCGACCGCCTCCTCGATGCCGTCGAGGTTGCGCTCGCCGAGCTCCTCCAGCTTCGGCAGCTCGCCCGGCCAGCGGGCGAGCCCGTTGCCGAAGCCGTGCGTGAGGGAGGCGGCGCAGAAGCCTCCGTTGCGGCCCGAGGCGGCCCAGCCCACCTCGCGGCCTTCGATCAGTACGACATCCCGGGCGGGGTCGCGCTCCTTGGCGAGGAGCGCGGTCCACAGTCCGCTGTAACCGCCGCCGACGACGAGGAGATCGCACTTCTCGGTGCCGGTGAGGGCGGGCAGGGCGCCGGGCTTGCCGGGGTCTTCCAGCCAGAAGGGGACGGGCTGGGCGTCGGAGAGAGATTGTGCAGCGAGACGCATGGCGACTGGGGCCATGGTTTCCAACTCCTTCGGTGCCTGGGCTGCGTTCTGCTCAGGCTGTTGCTGTTTTCTTGCGCCGGTTCGTAATGATTTGCCCGGCCACGACCACCAGTACCGCAAGGGCGAACATCGCGGTGCCGATGACGTTGATCTGAACGGGGGTTCCGCGCTGTGCCGAGCCCCAGACGAACATGGGGAAGGTGACGGTGGAGCCCGCGTTGAAGTTGGTGATGATGAAGTCGTCGAACGAGAGCGCGAAGGCCAGCAGGGCGCCGGCGGCGATGCCGGGGGCCGCGATCGGCAGGGTCACGCGCAGGAAGGTCTGCGTCGGTCCCGCATAGAGATCGCGCGCGGCCTCCTCCAGACGCGGGTCCATCGACATGACTCGGGCCTTCACCGCCGTCACGACGAACGACAGGCAGAACATGATGTGGGCGATCAGGACCGTCCAGAAGCCCAGCTCGATGCCCATGTTGAGGAAGAGGGTCAGCAGCGAGGCGGCCATGACGACCTCGGGCATCGCCATCGGCAGGAAGATCAGCGAGTTGATCGCCCCGCGCGCCCGGAAGCGGTAGCGGACGAGAGCGAAGGCGATCATCGTGCCGAGGACGACCGCGCCGACCGTCGCCCAGGCGGCGAGCTGGAGCGAGAGGGAGAGCGACTCGCACATGTCGGCGACGCCGCAGGGGTCCTTCCAGGCGTCGAGCGAGAACTCCTGCCAGGAGTAGTTGAAGCGTCCCTTCGGCTTGTTGAAGGAGAACGCCATCACCACGAGGTTCGGCAGGATCATGTACGCGAGCGTCAGCAGACCCGCGATGACGACAAGGTTCCGACGGATCCAACGCATCAGACCAGATCCTCCGTTCCCGCTCGGCGGATGTAGACGGTGACCATGACCAGCACGATCGCCATGAGGATGAAGGAGAGCGCGGCCGCCGTCGGGTAGTCGAGGACCCGCAGGAACTGCGACTGGATGACGTTGCCGACCATCTTGGTGTCGGTCGAGCCGAGCAGTTCGGCATTGACGTAGTCACCGCTCGCCGGGATGAAGGTGAGCAGGGTGCCGGAGACGACGCCGGGCATCGACAGCGGGAAGGTCACCTTGCGGAAGGTGGTCGCCGGGGAGGCGTACAGGTCCTGCGCGGCCTCGTGCAGCCGGCCGTCGATCCGCTCCAGGGAGGTGTAGAGGGGCAGGATCATGAAGGGCAGGAAGTTGTACGTGAGACCGCAGACGACCGCCATCGGGGTGGCGAGGACGCGGTCGCCCTCGGTCCAGCCGATCCAGCTGGTCACGTCCAGGACGTGCAGCGCGTTCAGCGCGTCGACGACGAGGCTGTCGTCGGCGAGGATCGTCTTCCAGGCCAGCGTCCGGATGAGGAAGCTGGTGAAGAACGGCGCGATGACGAGGACGAGGAGCAGGTTGCGCCAGCGGCCGGCCTTGAAGGCGATGAGGTACGCGAGCGGGTAGCCGAGCAGCAGACAGAGCAGGGTCGCGGTTCCGGCGTACAGCAGGGAGCGGACGAACTGCGGCCAGTACTCCTGGAAGGCGTCCCAGTAGGTCTGGAAGTGCCAGGTGACCTGGAAGCCCTGCTCCAGGGAGCCGGTCTGCACGGAGGTCGAGGCCTGGTAGACCATCGGCAGCGCGAAGAAGACGAGCAGCCAGATGATGCCGGGCAGCAGCAGCCAGTAGGGGACGAGCCGCTTGCGGGTGGAGGGCTTGCGCAGAACCGGTTCCCCGGTCGGCGGCGCCGTCTCCTCCTTCGTGAGGGTGGAGGTGCTCATCCGGCGTCCTCCACCGTCTCCACACCCGCGTCGATGTCCTGGGCGGCGTCGAGCCCGAAGGTGTGCGCCGGGTTCCAGTGCAGGACGACCTCCGCGCCGGGGACCAGACGGGTGTCGCGCTCGATGTTCTGCTCGTACACCTGGAGTTCCGCGCCCGCCGGGCTGTTCACCACGTACTGGGTGGAGACGCCGATGAAGGAGGAGTCGGCGATCCGGCCGGTGACCCGGTTGCGGCCGTCGGCTATCGATCCTGCGTCGTCCTTGTGCGTCAGCGAGATCTTCTCGGGGCGGACGCCCACGAGCACCTTGCCGCCCTGGCGGACGGCGGAGGTACAGCGGTCGCCGGGGACGCGGAGCTTGCCGCCGCCGGCCGTGACGAGCACGTCGGCGCTGCTGGAGCCGGTCTCCAGGACCTCGGCCTCGATGAGGTTGGAGGTGCCGAGGAAGTTCGCGACGAAGGTGGTCTTGGGGTTCTCGTACAGGTCGGCGGGGGCGCCGAGCTGCTCGACGCGGCCGCCGTTCATCACCGCGACCTGGTCGGCCATCGTCATGGCCTCCTCCTGGTCGTGGGTGACGTGCACGAAGGTGATGCCGACCTCGGTCTGGATCCGCTTGAGCTCCAGCTGCATCTGGCGGCGCAGCTTGAGGTCGAGGGCGCCGAGCGGCTCGTCGAGGAGCAGCACCTGCGGGTGGTTGATGAGGGCGCGGGCGACGGCGACGCGCTGCTGCTGGCCGCCCGAGAGCTGGTGCGGCTTGTGCCGGGCCTTGTCGCCGAGCTGGACGAGCTCCAGCATGTCGTCGACCTGCTTCTTCACCGACTTGATGCCGCGGCGGCGCAGGCCGAAGGCGATGTTCTCGGTGATGTCCATGTGCGGGAAGAGCGCGTAGGACTGGAAGACGGTGTTGACCGGCCGCTTGTACGGCGGGAGGTCGGTGACGTCCTTGTCGCCGAGGAAGACGGTGCCGGTGCTGGGGTCCTCCAGGCCGGCGATCATCCGCAGGGTGGTGGTCTTGCCGCAGCCGGAGGCGCCGAGGAGGGCGAAGAAGGAGCCCCGAGGGACGGTCAGGTCGAGCGGGTGGACGGCGGTGAAGGAGCCGTACGACTTGCTGATCCCGGTGAGACGGACGTCGCCGCCGCCAGTGTTCTTTCCGGTGTGCGCAGTCTTGTCAGTCATGGGTTGTGGTCCCAGGGGAGTGAGGGAGAGGTGGACGACGGGGGCCTCAGGCGCCGATGAGCTTGGCGAACTTCTCCTCGTACGCCGTCTCCTCCGCGCTGGTGAGCGAGCGGAAGGCGTGCGACTTCTTGGCCATGGCCTTGTCCGGGAGGATCAGCGTGTTGTTCGCGAGTTCGGGGTCGATCTTGGCCAGCTCGTCCTTCACCCCGTCGACGGGGCACACGTAGTTGATGTACGCGGCGAGCTGGGCGGCGACGGGAAGCTCGTAGTAGTAGTCGATGAGCTTCTCGGCGTTGGTCTTGTGCCGGGCCTGGGCGGGGACGAGCAGGTTGTCGCTGGAGGTGATGTAACCGGCGGACGGGATGGAGAACTTGATGTCCGGGTTGTCCGCCTGGAGCTGGATGATGTCGCCGGCCCAGGCGAGACAGGCGGCTATGTCGCCCTTGTCCAGGTCGGAGGTGTAGTCGTTGCCGGTGAAGCGGCGGATCTGCTTCTTGTCGACGCCCTTCTGGAGGCGTCCGATCGCCGCGTCGTAGTCGGCGTCGGTGAAGTCGCCCGGGTCCTTGCCGAGATCGAGCAGGGTCATGCCGACGGAGTCGCGCATCTCGGTGAGGAAGCCGACCCGGCCCTTGAGCGACGGGTCGTCCAGGAGCTGGGTGACCGAGTCGACCTTCTTCCCGCCGGTCGCCTTGACGTTGTACGCGATGACCGTGGAGATGCCGGTCCACGGGTACGAGTAGGCGCGGCCCGGGTCCCAGTCGGGGCTGCGGAACTGGGCGGAGAGGTTCGCGTACGCGTGGGGGAGGTTCGAGGAGTCGAGCTTCTGGGCCCAGCCGAGCCGGATCATCCGGGCGGCGAGCCAGTCGGTGACGCAGATCAGGTCGCGGCCGGTGTCCTGGCCCGCCGCGAGCTGCGGCTTGATCTTGCCGAAGAACTCGACGTTGTCGTTGATGTCCTCCGTGTACTTGACCTTGATCCCGGTGCGCTTCGCGAACGCCTCCAGGGTCGGACGGGACTTCTCGTCCTCGCTGACGTCCATGTACTCGGTCCAGTTGGAGAAGGCGACGCTCTTCTCCTTGGCCGACACGTCGGTGGAGGCGGGTCCCTGGCCCTCCCGCTTGGCCGGCGGGATGCCACAGGCGCTCAACGACGCGAGGCCGCCGACGGTGAGCGCGCCGACACCGCCCGCGCGCAGCATCGAACGGCGGGTGAGGGCGCCCCGGCCGCTCGTCAGGCTGCGACGTATCGCCGCCGTCTGCGCGGCGGACAGGCTGTCGGGCTCGTACTGCTCCATGCGCTGTGCCCTTTCGGGATGGTTACGCCGCCGGTCGGGCGGACGAGCTGCTATCGGTCCCCGAAGATCGTGCGGTGCCAGTCCTTCGCGGCGACCGCGGTGTTGTCGAACATCACGTGCTTGACCTGCGTGTACTCCTCGAAGGAGTACGCCGACATGTCCTTCCCGTAGCCCGATGCCTTGGTGCCGCCGTGGGGCATCTCGCTGATGATCGGGATGTGGTCGTTGACCCAGACACAGCCGGCCTTGATCTCCCGGGTGGCGCGGTTGGCCCGGTAGACGTCCCGGCTCCAGGCCGAGGCGGCCAGGCCGTACGGGGTGTCGTTGGCGAGCCGGATGCCCTCGTCGTCGCTGTCGAAGGGCAGGGCCACCAGGACCGGGCCGAAGATCTCCGACTGCACGACCTCGCTGTCCTGCGCGGCGCCGGTGATCAGGGTCGGACGATAGTACGCACCGTCCTTCAGGTCCCCGCCCGGGGCTTCGCCGCCGGTGACGACGGTGGCGTAGCCGCGGGCGCGCTCGACGAAGGCGGCGACGCTGTCGCGGTGGCGGTGGCTGACGAGCGGGCCGAGGTCGGTGGCCGGGTCGAAGGGGTCGCCGAGCCGTACGGTCTCCATCAGTTCGGCCACGCGCGCGACGAAGGCGTCGAAGAGCGGGCGCTGGACGTACGCGCGCGTGGCGGCGGTGCAGTCCTGGCCGCTGTTGATGAGGGAGGCGGCGACGGCGCCGTGGGCGGCGGCCTCCAGGTCGGCGTCGTCGAAGACCACGAAGGGTGCCTTGCCGCCGAGTTCGAGGTGGAGGCGCTTGACGGTGGCGGTGGCGATCTCGGCGACCCGCTTGCCGACGGGGGTGGAGCCGGTGAAGGAGGTCATGACGACGTCGGGGTGGCCGACGAGGTGTTCGCCGACGGTCCGCCCTGCGCCGTTCACGATGTTGACGACACCGTCGGGGATGCCGGCCTCCTTCGCCGCCTGCGCGAACATCAAGGAGGTCAGCGGGGTGAGCTCGGCGGGCTTGAGGACGATCGTGTTGCCGGCGGCGATGGCCGGGAGGATCTTCCAGGCGGCCATCTGGAGCGGGTAGTTCCAGGGGGCGATGGAGCCGACGACACCGATGGGCTCGCGGCGGATGTACGAGGTGTGGTCGCCGCTGTACTCGGCGGCCGACTGGCCCTGGAGGTGGCGGGCGGCCCCCGCGAAGAAGGCGGTGTTGTCGACCGTGCCGGGTACGTCGAACTCGGTGGTGAGCTTGAGGGGCTTGCCGCACTGGAGCGACTCGACCCGGGCGAAGTCGTCCGCCCACTCGGCGAGGACGCCCGCGAAGCGGTGCAGCGCGTCGGAGCGCTCGCCGGGGGTGGCGCCGGCCCAGCCGGGGAAGGCGGCCTTGGCGGCGGCGACGGCCTCGTCCACGTCGGCGGTGGAGGCGAGGGTGTAGGTGTACACGCTCTCCCCGGTCGCCGGATCGATCACGCTGTGTTCCTGACCGGAGGTTCCGGCCCGGAGCCGCCCGCCGATGTACTGTGCGCCGTCCGCGAAGCGGTCCGTCACCTGGAAGCGGTTGCCCATGACGCTCTCCGTTGTCCCAGCTCGATTTGAGTGCCGATCCTGACAGAGTGATGATGGCCCAACAAGTGATTCCGTTGTTGCCTTTTGGTTACGCGACGGAATCGGTCGACCATGTGTCGAGGCGGCCGGAAAATCTCCGTACGGAGTGTCCGTGGCGAATGCCACACTCGCATGCATGAACGCGATCGAGGCACTGACACAGCAGGTCAGCAGGGGTGACCGGGTGAAGTGGCTGCACTTCTGGGGCCACCGTCCGCACCCCGACGGGCGCCTCTCGGCGAGCTGCCTGAGCCAGTGGTGGCCGGCACCCTTCGTGGTCGACGGCGTGTCGTACGCGACGGCCGAGCACTGGATGATGGCGGCCAAGGCCCGGCTCTTCGAGGACGCCGAGGCGGAGCGCGCCGCGCTGACCGCCGGTACCCCGGCGGAGGCCAAGAAGGCGGGCCGCCTGGTGCGGGGCTTCGACGACACGGTGTGGGCGCGCGAGCGCTTCGGGATCGTCGTCGAGGGAAGCGTCCACAAGTTCTCCTCGGACGAGGCCCTGCGCGCCTATCTCCTCGGCACGCGCGGCCGGGTCCTGGTGGAGGCCAGCCCGCTGGACCGCGTCTGGGGCATCGGCCTCGCGGCCGACGACCCCCGCGCCCAGGACCCCGCCCGCTGGCGCGGCGACAACCTCCTGGGCTTCGCCCTGATGGAGGCACGGGAGCGACTGCTCACGGCCGCCTGAGCGGCACCCGGTGTGACACGCGACAGGGCCCCGCACCTCAAGAGGTGCGGGGCCCTGTCGCGTGCGTCGCTCAGCGGCTGCCGTCGACCACCAGGCTCGAAGCGAACGGGTCCTCGTAGTCCGGGTCCCCGGAGGTGGAGGATCCCTGCGTGGCCGCCCAGATGAGGAAGCCCAGGAAGACGGCGCTGATCAGGAGGCCGATCGCGCCGAGCACGATGCCCGCGACCGCCATGCCCCGGTTGGTCGCCTCGCCCCGGCCGGCCTTCTTCAGGCCGATGATGCCGAAGATCAGCGCCAGGATGCCCAGGATCGTGCCCAGGCCCCACAGGCAGAAGCCCGCCACCGAGATGATGCCGAGCACCATCGCGGCCGTCCCCATGCCGTTGGACGGGGACTGCTGCCAGCCGGGCTGGCCGCCGTAGCCGCCGGCCGCCGGGTATCCGGAGTAGCCGTACCCGGAGGCCGCCGGGGTCGGGGCCGTCGGGTAGCCGTACCCGCCGGAGGTGTTCGCCGCCGGGTAGCCGTACGCGCCGGGCGTGGCCGCCGGGCCGCCGGGTGCCACCGGTGGCGGCGGCACCTCGCCGGGGCCGGGCGACGCGAGCGGAACGGACGTGACGGTCTGCTGGTCGTGCACCGGCGAGGGCGACGGAGTCACCGGCTTGCTCAGTTCCACCCCGTCACGGTTCGGCGGAGCCCACGGGTCCGTCGGGTCGTATCCGCCCCGCGACTGGTCTTGGTTGTCAGACATGGGCCTCCCCCATCATGGTCCCCGCCATGCTACGGCCTCCCCCCTGAGGGGGAACCGTCCGGCCTACGATGACGGGATGACCGATCTCCATCCCTTCATCGCGGGCCTTCCCAAGGCCGAGCTGCACGTCCACCACGTGGGCTCCGCCTCGCCCCGGATCGTCGCCGAGCTCGCCGCCCGGCACCCCGACTCCAAGGTCCCCACGGACCCGGAGGCGCTGACCGACTACTTCACGTTCACCGACTTCGCGCACTTCATCGACGTCTATCTGTCGGTCGTCGACCTGGTCCGCACCCCCGAGGACGTCCGGCTGCTGACCTTCGAGGTCGCCCGTGACATGGCCCGGCAGAACATCCGGTACGCCGAGCTGACCGTCACCCCTTACTCCTCCACCCGCCGGGGCATCGACGAGCGCGCCTTCATGGCGGCCATAGAGGACGCCCGCAAGGCGGCCGAGGCCGAGTTCGGCACGATCCTGCGCTGGTGCTTCGACATCCCGGGCGAGGCCGGTCTGGTCTCCGCCGAGGAGACCGCGCGCCTCGCCACCACCGACGGGATCCGCCCCGAGGGCCTCGTCTCCTTCGGCCTCGGCGGCCCGGAGATCGGCGTGCCGCGTCCGCAGTTCAAGCCGTTCTTCGACCGGGCGCGGGCGGCCGGTCTGCACTCCGTCCCGCACGCGGGCGAGACGACCGGCCCGCAGACGATCTGGGACGCGATCGACGACCTGGGCGCCGAGCGCATCGGCCACGGCACCAGCTCGGTCCAGGACCCGGCGCTCCTCGCCCACCTGGCGGAGCACCGGATCGCCCTGGAGGTCTGCCCGACCTCGAACATCGCCACCCGGGCCGTCGCCACCCTGGACGAGCACCCGATCCGGCAGATGGTCGACGCCGGCGTCCTCGTCACGATCAACAGCGACGACCCGCCGATGTTCGGCACCGACCTCAACAACGAGTACGCGGTCGCCGCCCGGCTCCTCGGCCTCGACGAGCGCGGGGTCGCCGCCCTCGCGAAGAACGCGGTGGAGGCCTCGTTCCTCGACCCGGCCGGGAAGACCCGGATCGCCGCCGAGATCGACACGTACACCGACAACTGGCTCGCGCGCTGACGACGGCGAGAATGGGGCCATGGACTCCGACACCGCCATGGAGGCGACCGCCGTCGTGAAAGCCGCCGAGGCCAAGGCCCCCGTCACCGTCGTGGCCCATCGCGGCGACCCGTACCGCGTCCGCGAGAACACGCTCCGCTCGATCGCCTCGGCGATCGAGCGGGGTGCGGACGCCGTCGAGATCGACGTGCGGCTGACGAAGGACGGGGTGCCCGTCCTCCTCCACGACGACACCCTGAAGCGCCTGTGGGGCCACGACCGGCCGCTCTCCGCGCTCTCGTACGAGCAGCTCACCGAGCTGACGTACGGCGGGGTCCCGACGCTGCGCGAGGCGCTGCTCACCGCCGGCGAGAAGCGGCTGATGCTGGACCTGCCCGGCGGCGACGAGGACTCGGTCCGCACCATCGTCCGTACGGTCCGCGAGTGCGGCGCCGGGGAGCGGGTGTACTACTGCGCCGGGGGCGTCGCCATGCTCCAGGTGCGGGCCGCCGACCCGGCCGCCGAGATCGCCCTGACCTGGACGTCGCTCGCCCCGCCCCGCGCGGTGCTGCTCGAAGCGGTCCGTCCCCGGTGGCTCAACTACCGCTTCGGCCTGGTGAGTCGGGAGCTGACCGACCGCGTGCACAAGGACGGGCTGCTCGTCTCGGCCTGGACCGCGGACACCTCGCGCACCATGCGTAAGCTGATCAAGAACGGGGTCGACTCGATCACCACGAACCGGGTCGACGCACTCGCCACCGTCCTGCGAAAGGCCCAGGCATGAACGACCGGATCCGGACCGACATCGCCCACAACGCCCGGGTGTGGAACTACTGGCTGGGCGGCAAGGACAACTATCCGGTCGACCGCGCGGTCGGCGACCAGGTCACCGGCTTCTACCCGAGCATCGGCGAAGTGGCCCGCGCGGACCGGGCGTTCCTCGGCCGCACCGTGACGCATCTCGCCGCCGAGGCGGGCGTCCGCCAGTTCCTCGACATCGGTACGGGCCTGCCGACCGCCGACAACACCCACGAGGTCGCCCAGCGGACCGCGCCCGACGCCCGGATCGTCTACGTCGACAACGACCCGATCGTCCTCACCCACGCCCGCGCGCTCCTGACCAGCGCGCCGGAGGGGATCACCGAGTACGTGGACGCCGACGCCCACGACCCGGAGAAGATCCTGGCGGCAGCCGGAGCGACGCTCGACCTGTCCCGGCCGGTCGCCGTGATGATGCTCGGCATCCTCAACTTCGTCCTGGACACCGACGAGGCACGGTCGATCGTCCGCACCCTGATGGCCGCCGTCCCCTCCGGCAGCCACCTGGTCCTCACCCACCCCACCCTGGAGCCGGAGCTCGGCGGCGAGGGCAACAAGGCCGCGATGGCCTTCTGGAACGAGAACGCCACCCCGCCGATCACCGCCCGCAGCCGCGCCGAGTTCGCCTCCTTCTTCGACGGCCTCGACCTCCTGGAGCCGGGCATCGTCTCCTGCGCGCGCTGGCGCGCCGCCTCCGAAGAGGCCTACACGGTCGCGCAGTTCGGCGCGGTGGGCCGCAAGCCGTAATGGACGTACGGGGGGACGTGCGCGGCCGGTGGGAGCGGGGGCGCACCTGGGGCGCGGCGAACCCGTGGGCGGTGGACCTGGGGATCGCGCTGCTCGTCCAGGCGGCGATGACCATGCCGTTCGTGGTGCCGCGCGGGCCGGAACTCGAACCGGCGACCTGGCCCGCGTACGGGCTGACGACGCTCACGGTGGTCCCGCTCGTCTGGCGGCGGCGGGCGCCGATCGCCGTACTCCTCGCGATCCTGGCGACGAGCGCGCTCTACACACTGGCGCTCGAAGGACCGGGCCAGCCGCTGCCGTACACCGGGCTCGTCAGTGTCTACACGATCGCGCTGCTCTCGCCGGCGTGGAAGCGGCTCACGACGGCAGGACTCCTGATGGTCGCGGTGCCGGCATCGGTGTGGCTCAACACCCAGTCGGCCCGTGAACTGACCTTCTCGCTCTTCGTGTTCGGTGCCGCCTACGTCTTCGGCCGGCTCCAGGACGCCCGGCAGCGGGCGCACCTGATCGAGGCGGAGCGGGCCGCCGCACGCGAACGGGCCCGGATCGCACGGGAGATGCACGACATCCTGTCGCACGCGGTGAGCCTGATGGTGGTGCAGGCGGAGGCGGGCCCGGTGGCGGTCCGGGCGGCGCCCGAGCGCGCCGAGGCGGCGTTCGAGGCGATCTCGGAGACGGGCCGCGAGGCGATGACACAGCTGCGGCAGATGCTGGGGCTGCTGCGGGAGGGTTCCGAGGGTCCGGCGCCCCGCGAGCCGCAGCCGGACCTCTCCGAACTCCCCGGGCTGGTGCAGCGGGTGAAGGCCAGCGGCCTGGAGGTGGAGTACACGACGGAGGGCGGGGTACGGGCGCTGCCCGCGGCGACCGGCGCCGGCGTCTACCGGATCGTCCAGGAGGCGCTGACGAACGTCGTCAAGCACGCGGGCGCCCGCACGGCCGACGTCCGGCTCGTCCACGCGGACGGCGTCCTGCGGATCACGGTGACGGACGACGGCCGCGGGCCCGGACCGGGGGCGGCCGCCCGCGGCTCCGGCGGCCACGGGCTGACCGGCATCCGGGAGCGGGCCGCCGCGCACGGTGGGACGGCGACGACCGGACCGGGTCCGGGCGGCCGGGGATTCGAGGTGCGGGTCCTGCTCCCCGTACCCACGACGGCGGAGGTGGGGACATGACGACGATCCGGGTGGTGGTCGCGGACGACCAGGAACTGGTCCGCAGCGGTTTCGCGATGATCCTGGACGCGCAGCCGGACATCGAGGTGGTGGCGGAGGCCGGGGACGGCGCGGAGGCGATCGAGGCGGTGCGCCGGCACGCGCCCGACGTGGCGCTGCTGGACATCCGGATGCCCCGCACCGACGGCATCGAGGCCTGCCGGGCGATCAGCGCCGAGTCGGCCTGCCGGACGGTGATCCTGACGACCTTCGACACCGACGCGTACGTGTACGAGGCGCTGCACGCCGGCGCGAGCGGCTTCCTCCTCAAGGACGTACGACGGGACGACCTGGTGCACGCGGTACGGGTGGTGGCGGCGGGCGAGTCGCTCCTCGCGCCGTCCGTGGCGCGCCGTCTGGTGGAGCAGTACACGGCGGGCGGACCCCGCAGGGCGGCCCAGGGACCCGACCCCCGCCTGGAGGTGCTGACGGGCCGGGAGCGGGAGACGCTCCTCCTTCTCGCCCGCGGTCTGTCCAACGCGGAGATCGCGGCGGAGCTGGTGGTCAGCGACCACACGGTGAAGACCCACGTGGGCAATGTGCTCGCCAAACTGGGGCTGCGCGACCGCATCCAGGCGGTGATCTGCGCGTACGAGACGGGGCTGGTCGCGGCGGGCTCTCCCCCGCCCGGGGGAGACGGGGGACGTGGCTCCTCCCCCGCGTCGGCGAGGAACTGACCGGCGCAAGACCGCCGGTGCGGGCGATCCGCTGATCGCCGCAGGTCAGCAGGATGGAGCCATCGAGAACAACGGCTCACACCACCGGAGTTGACCATGAGGAAGTCCACCCACGCGCTGCTCGCCGCCGCCCTGGTCATGGGCGTCGCGGCGGGCCCGGCCCTGACCCCGGCCTTCGCGACGGCCCCGGCGGCCGCGTCGACCGCACGGCCGGTGAGCCCGGACCTGAGCGCGGTGATCGCCGGGCTTCCCCGGGCCGACGCCACGGCCGCGCTCGTCCGGGTCGGCGGCACCGAGGGTTCCTGGCAGGGCAGTTCAGGTGTCCATGACCTGACGACCGGTGCCCCGGCGGACCCGGCCGCCCGTTTCCGCGCCGGATCGGTGACGAAGGTGTTCACGGCGGCGACCGTCCTCCAGCTGGCGTCCGAGCGCCGGATCGACCTGGACCGCACGGCCCGCTCGTACCTGCCGGAGCTGATCCCCGGCCGGTACGCCACGGTGACCGTGCGCCAGCTCCTGAACCACACCCACGGCATCCCGGCCCCCGAACTGGCCGTCGGCGACACGGTGGAGGAGTGGTACGCCCACCGCTTCGACGTCCACAGCCCGGAGGCCGTGGTCCGCTCGGCCACGGCGAAGCCGCGCGAGTTCCGGCCCGGCACGAAGCAGCACTACCTCAACATCGGTTACACGATCGCCGGTCTGATCGTGGAGCGGGTGACGGGCGACTCGTACGAGCGTCAGGTGGAGCGGCGGATCCTGCGCCCGCTGGGCCTGCGGGACACGTACCTTCCGGGTGAGGCGGCCGGGCTCGTCGGCCCGTACAACCACGGCTACCAGACCATGCGTCTCGACGACGGGACGACCGGTCTGCGTGACGTCTCCGTGTGGGGGGTGACGGACGGCTGGGCGGCCGGTGACCTGGTCTCGACCACGGCCGACCTGGAGCGGTTCACCCGGGCGCTGTTCACGGGCCGGGTGGTGCGCGGGCCGCTCCTGGAGGAGATGTTCACCCTGCCGAAGGTCGCGGACCTGAAGTCCGGCGATCCGGCCGCGTACTCCGCGGGTCTTTCGATGAAGAAGCTCGGCGGCCGCGAGGTCTGGGGCAAGACGGGCGGCCGCTGGGGGTACAACACGGCCATCGCCTCGACCCGCGACGGCGCGCGCACCCTCGTCTACAGCGTCAACTCCACCGACGCGAAGGGCCAGGACATGAACCCGACCGCCCTGAACCTCATGGTCGCGGCGTACGGCCTGCCGGACTAGCGGGCGCCGGCCGCCACGGGCTCCGGTGCCGTGGCGGCTTCGAGCCGCTTGATCATCCGGCGGACGTGGAGCAGCGGCAGGATCCCGATGACGCCGAAGGACATGTCGATGACCGACCACCAGAAGGGGATGTCCCGGATCGGACCGCAGATCAGGGCGAGCGGGATGATGCCGACGCAGGCGATCATGCCGAACTCGACGACCCAGATGTTGCGGACGGGGTCGCGGTAGGCGCCGTAGAAGGCGACCGCGATGACGAGGTGGGCGAAGGCGAGCCAGTCGGTGCCGTAGAGCAGGTACGGGGCCTGCTCGTCGGCGGCCTCGACACCGCCCCGCACCCGGTCGATCCACTCGGCGAGCCCGGGGAAGAGCTCGGCCACGGGCGCCGCCCACCCGTCGAGCGAGGAGTCGAGCAGCCGGAGTTCGGTGACGAGCGGGAAGGCGGTGGCCCCGCTCAGGACCAGACAGACGACGAAGACGATCAGCCAGACGCGGATGCGCTTGAGAAGGGCTCTCGGCCCGTTCGTGTCGCTCATGGGGCCAGCGTACGCCCCTCTTGAACACGTTCAGAAACGGGGTGCCGGTCGGTGTCCCACCGCGGGCTGCACCGCTCGACGCCCCGCCGGGCGCGGCGCCAGCCGGCGTCCCACCGCGTGCGCGAGGACGGTCGCGCCCGCCGCCACCCCCAGGCCGGTGACCACGTCCCGGAGCCCGGCCGGGCGGAGCACCCCCGCGCGGCGCAGCCGGCCACGCGCCCAGAGGGTGAAGGGGATGACCACGAGCGGCGAGGTGACGGAGCCGGGGGTCACCCCCCGCACGGCGGCGGCCTGCGCGAGGTGGACGAGGCCGTGCAGGCCGAAGCCGTTCAACGCCCCCTGGTAGAAGGCGGACCGGCCGCCGGAACGGACCCCGGCCGCGGCGGCGGCGCCGACGATTGTCGCCATCACCCCGACGGCGAGGGCGAATTCACGTTCGTCGACGGACTCGGCGGCCTTCCACACCGTCTCCGGCACCCCGGGAAAGCGCTCGCGCAGCAGAGGCAGGTTCTCCCGCAGCCATCGCGGCCCGAAGGCCAGCTCCTCGGCGTCGTGGACGGCCCAGGCGAGGAACAGCCCGTAGCCGACGAGCGGGTTCACGTTCGATGTGGTCACATCCGGCTCAACTCACAGCCCCACGATGGCGTTCCACCTCTTGGTGAACTCCTGACGCTCCTTGGCCGTGATGTCCCGGGCGATCGCGAGCCGCCCCCGCATGTCCGCGTCCGGGAAGATCAGCGGGTCCTCGGCGAGGGCCACGAGTTCCTCGTCGCCGGAGTCCGCGAGGACCTGCTGCGCGGCCGGTACCGGGCAGACGTAGTTGACCCAGGCGGCGAGTTCGGCGGCGACCTCGGGCTCGTAGTAGTAGTCGACGAGCTTCTCGGCGTTGGTCTTGTGCTGCGCGAGGTTGGGGATCATCAGGGACTCGGCCCACAGTTCGGCGCCCTCCTCGGGGACGACGAACTCGATGTCCGGGTTGTCGGCCTGGAGCTGGATGACGTCGCCCGAGTACGCCTGGCAGGCCAGCACATCGCCGGTCGACAGGTCCTTGATGTAGTCGTTGCCGGTGAAGCGGCGGATGTGCCGGGTCCTGACGAGGCCTTCGACCTGCTCGCACAGGGCGTGGAAGTCGTCGCCGGTCCAGCGGGTGACGTCGACGCCCCGGCCCATCATGAGCAGCGCGAAGGACTCGTCGAGCCCGGACAGCAGGGTGACCTTGCCGCGCAGGTCGTCGGCCCACAGCTCCTTGGTGGAGCGCAGTTCCCGGCCGAGCTTCCTGCGGTTGTACGCGATGCCGGTGATCCCGGACTGCCAGGGCACGCTGTGCAGCCGGCCCGGGTCGAAGGCGGGTGAGCGGAGCTGCGGGTTGAGGTTCTCGGCGACGTTCGGCTGGGTGGCGCGGTTCATCTCCTGGACCCAGCCCAGGCGGACGAAACGGGCGGCCATCCAGTCGCTGACGACGATCAGATCGCGACCGGTCTCCTGGTGGTTCGTCAGGGACGGGCTGATCTTGCCGAAGAACTCGTCGTTGTCGTTGATCTCCTCGGTGTACCGGACGGATATCCCGGTGCGCTTCCGGAAGGCGTCGAGGGTCGGGCGCTTCCTGGGGTCCTCGTCATCGGTGTCGATGTAGAGCGGCCAGTTGGCGAAGTCGACCGTCCGGTCGCGTGCGGAGAGGTCGCGGCCGGCCCGCTCGCTCTCGTCGACGTACGCGGCGGGGACCCCGCACCCGGCGGCGAGCAGACTCGCGGCCCCGGCACCCCCGATGCCGCGCAGCAGGGACCGGCGGGACATGTTGTTCCTGGCTGTCGCTCTCACCCGTGCAGCATCGCGGCCCGCCACCACCTGCGGCAATGGACGGTCCGTCGAGCGACGCGGCGCGGCCCCGACACCCTGTCGACCGGGGTGCCGGGGCCGCGTGGTCCGTTCGGACCGAAATCCAGGCCGAGGTTCGGACCGGGATTCAGGCGGGAGTTCAGCTCAGGGAGGTCATGACGTGCTTGATGCGCGTGTAGTCCTCGAAGCCGTACGCGGAGAGGTCCTTGCCGTAGCCGGACTTCTTGTAGCCGCCGTGGGGCATCTCGGCGACGAGCGGGATGTGGGTGTTGATCCACACGCAACCGAAGTCGAGGGCCTTGGACATGCGCATCGCGCGCGCGTGGTCCTTGGTCCAGACGGAGGAGGCGAGGGCGTACTCGACGTCGTTGGCGAACGCGAGGGCCTGGGCCTCGTCCGTGAAGGACTGGACCGTGATGACCGGGCCGAAGACCTCGTTCTGGACGATCTCGTCGTCCTGCTTGAGGCCGGAGACGACGGTCGGGGCGTAGAAGTAGCCCTTGTCGCCGACGCGGTGACCGCCGGCCTCGACCTTGGCGTGGGCCGGGAGGCGCTCGATGAAGCCGGTGACCTGCTTCAGCTGGTTGGCGTTGTTGAGCGGGCCGTACAGCACGTCCTCGTCGTCCGGCTGACCGGTCTTGGTCTCGGCGGCCGCCTTGGCGAGCGCGGCGACGAACTCGTCGTGGATGGACTCGTGGACGAGGACGCGGGTGGCGGCCGTACAGTCCTGGCCGGCGTTGAAGAAGCCCGCGACGGAGATGTCCCCGACGGCCTTGTCGATGTCGGTGTCCTCGAAGACGACGACCGGCGCCTTGCCGCCCAGCTCCAGGTGGACGCGCTTGACGTCCTTGGCCGCAGACTCGGCGACCTGCATGCCGGCGCGGACCGAGCCGGTGATGGAGGCCATCGCCGGGGTCGGGTGCTCGACCATGGCCTTGCCGGTCTCGCGGTCGCCGCAGATGACGTTGAAGACGCCCTTGGGGACGATCTGCCCGATGATCTCGGCCATCAGGACGGTCGACGCGGGGGTCGTGTCCGAGGGCTTGAGGACGACGGTGTTGCCCGCGGCGAGCGCCGGGGCGAACTTCCACACGGCCATCATCATCGGGTAGTTCCACGGCGCGACCTGGGCGCAGACGCCCACGGGCTCGCGGCGGACGATGGAGGTCATGCCCTCCATGTACTCGCCGGCCGAGCGGCCTTCGAGCATGCGGGCGGCACCGGCGAAGAAGCGGATCTGGTCCACCATCGGCGGTACCTCCTCGCTCGCGACGAGGGCGGTCGGCTTGCCGGTGTTGAGCACCTCGGCGGCGATGAGGTCCTCGGCGCGCTCCTCGAAGGCGTCGGCGATCTTGAGGAGCACCTTCTGGCGCTCGGCCGGGGTGCTGTCACGCCAGGCGGGGAAGGCGGCCTCGGCGGCCTCCATGGCGGCGTCGACGTCGGCCTGCCCCGAGAGCGGGGAGGTGGCGTACACCTCGCCGGTGGCCGGGTTGACCACGTCGATGGTGCGGCCGTCGGCCGCGTCGCGGAACTCCCCGTTGATGTAGTTACGCAGCCGGCGCAGCTCGGTGGTCACTTGCCACCCCTCCTGTCACGTTCTGGGTCGCACGTCCTTGTGCGGTGTCCCGATGGGCGAGACACCTCAGCCTAGTCGCTCGGCTGACGCTTTCAACAGGCCCACCCCCCTGCAACTTCGGATTCCGTGCGTTTCGAGCTCCTCGACAACGAATTACATCGCTCCGGGGTTGCAAGACCGACATTCTCGGTGCACAGTGAAGTCGTGGCCAGTCGAAGCACAGACTCCAGAACCGGAACCGGTTCGTCCCCGACGATCGACGCCGTCTCCCTGGCGATCATCGAACAGCTCCAAGAGGACGGTCGCCGTCCCTACGCGGCGATAGGCAAGGCCGTAGGCCTCTCCGAAGCGGCCGTGCGGCAGCGCGTCCAGAAGCTGCTCGATCAGGGCGTCATGCAGATCGTCGCCGTCACCGACCCGCTCACCGTGGGTTTCCGGCGGCAGGCGATGGTCGGCATCAACGTCGAGGGTGACCTTGATCCGGTTGCGGAAGCCCTGACAGGCATGGCCGAATGCGAGTACGTGGTGATGACCGCGGGCTCGTTCGACCTGATGGTGGAGGTCGTCTGCGAGGACGACGACCACCTGCTGGATGTGATCAACAAGCGCATCCGGACTCTGCCGGGCGTCCGCTCGACCGAGAGCTTCGTCTACCTCAAGCTCAAGAAGCAGACCTATATGTGGGGAACCCGATAATCGTGACCCAGGACCTCTCCAAGACCGCGTACGACCACCTGTGGATGCACTTCACCCGCATGTCGTCCTACGAGAACTCGCCCGTTCCCACCATCGTGCGTGGTGAGGGCACCTACATCTTCGACGACAAGGGCAAGCGCTACCTCGACGGTCTCGCGGGTCTCTTCGTGGTCAACGCCGGACACGGCCGCGAGGAGCTGGCCGAGGTCGCGTACAAGCAGGCCAAGGAGCTCGCGTTCTTCCCGGTGTGGTCGTACGCGCACCCCAAGGCCGTCGAGCTCGCCGAGCGTCTCGCGGACTACGCCCCGGGCGACCTGAACAAGGTCTTCTTCACCACCGGTGGCGGAGAGGCCGTCGAGACCGCCTGGAAGCTCGCCAAGCAGTACTTCAAGCTGCAGGGCAAGCCCACCAAGTACAAGGTCATCTCGCGTGCGGTCGCCTACCACGGCACCCCGCAGGGCGCCCTGTCCATCACCGGCCTGCCGGCCCTGAAGGCCCCCTTCGAGCCGCTGGTCCCCGGCGCCCACAAGGTGCCGAACACCAACATCTACCGCGCCCCGATCCACGGTGACGACCCCGAGGCCTTCGGCCGCTGGGCCGCCGACCAGATCGAGCAGGAGATCCTCTTCGAGGGCGCCGACACCGTCGCCGCCGTCTTCCTGGAGCCCGTGCAGAACGCCGGTGGCTGCTTCCCGCCGCCGCCCGGCTACTTCCAGCGCGTCCGCGAGATCTGCGACCAGTACGACGTGCTGCTCGTCTCCGACGAGACGATCTGCGCCTTCGGCCGCCTCGGCACGATGTTCGCCTGTGACAAGTTCGGCTACGTGCCCGACATGATCACCTGCGCCAAGGGCATGACCTCGGGCTACTCCCCGATCGGTGCCTGCATCGTCTCGGACCGCATCGCGGAGCCGTTCTACAAGGGCGACAACACCTTCCTCCACGGCTACACCTTCGGTGGCCACCCGGTGTCGTCGGCGGTCGCGCTCGCCAACCTCGACATCTTCGACAAGGAAGGCCTGAACCAGCACGTGCTGGACCAGGAGGGCAACTTCTTCGACACCCTGAAGAAGCTGCACGACCTCCCGATCGTCGGCGACGTCCGCGGCAACGGCTTCTTCTACGGCATCGAGCTCGTCAAGGACAAGGTCACCAAGGAGTCCTTCACGGACGAGGAGACCGAGCGCGTCCTGTACGGCTTCCTCTCCAAGGCGCTCTTCGAGAACGGCCTGTACTGCCGTGCCGACGACCGTGGCGACCCGGTCATCCAGCTCGCCCCGCCGCTGATCGCCGACCAGGGCACCTTCGACGAGATCGAAGGCATCCTGCGCTCGGTGCTCACCGAGGCCTGGACCAAGCTGTAACGGTCCCCGCCCCGCGAGGCGCACGACATCACGCCACCCTCATGGCGTGACCCCGGCCCGGGTCTGCCTCCATCCGAGTGGATGGAGGCGGCCCGGGCCGTGTGCTGTCCGTACAACCGGATCTGAATCCTTACGGTGCCCAGTGACCGACAGGCCCTTCCCTTCGTTCCCCCGGACGGGGGACACAGATCGGATCCGACATCGAGGTGTACGCGATGGCCCCACCGGACAACGACGTGCTCTGGGCGCGTTCCCTGCACTGCGCCCTGGGCGGTTCGGACGCCCTCAGCGGCGTCTCCCTCGGCCTCCGCGAGGGCGAGATCCTCGCCCTCGTCGGCCCGCGCGGGAGCGGCAAGACCACCCTCATGCGCTGCCTGTCCGGCCAGCTCCTCGCCCAACAGGGCGAGGTCTGGTTCAACAGCAGCCCCGTGCACACCCTGGGCCCCGCCGACCGCGAACGGCTCCGGCGCGACCGCTTCGGCTGGATCGACCCCGAGCCCGGCCTCGTCCCCGAGCTCACCGGCTGGGAGAACGTGGCCCTGCCGCTGCTGCTCCGCAAGGTCTCCCACCGGGCCGCGAAGACCACTGCCGTGGAATGGCTGGAGCGCCTGGACATCGGCGCCGCCGCCCGCAAACGGCCGCACGCCCTCACCCACTCCCAGCGCCAGCGCATCGCCATCGCCCGCGCCCTCGTCACCACCCCGTCGGTGCTGTTCGCCGACGAACCCACCGCCACCCTGCACCGGGCCGACGGCGCCCAGGTCCTGCGCACCCTGACCGCCGCCGCCCGCTCCCACGGCATCACCGTGCTCCTCGCCACCCACGACGCCGAGGTCGCGGCGCTCGCCGACCGCACGGTCGCGCTCCTCGACGGACGCCGGGTCGGCACCGTACCCCCGGCGTCAGGGGCGGAGGGCGTCGCCGCGTGCTCGCTCTCCGTCTAGCCCGCGGGGCCCACCCCCTCGTCCTGACGCGCCGGCTCCTCGTCGCCGCCGCGGCCGCGGGGGTGGGCTTCCTCCTGCTCTGCACCCTCGGGTACGCGGTCGGGCACCCGGAGCGGTCCTCGGCGTCCGCGCTGCGGCTGCTCTGGTGCCTCCTGCCGCTCGCCGCGACCGTGCAGTTCGCGGTCGCGGTGGCCCGCACGGACCCCAGCACCCGCCCGCGCCCCGGGCTGTCGGCCGTCGGCCTCGGCCCCGCCCGCCTCACCGCCATCGCCGCCGCCTCGACGGCCGTCGCCTGCACGCTCGGCTCGATGGTCGCACTGCTGTTCTACCTGCATCTGCGCGGCGACATCACCGGCCTGCCCTTCGACGGGGCCGCCGCCGAGCTCCTCGCCGCCGACCAGCCCATCCCGCTCGCCGCCGCCCTCACCCTGCTCGCGGTCCTCCCGGTCGTCGCCGCCACGGCCGCCGGCCTCGCGCTGCGCCCCCGCACCGCGCCCACCGCACCGGAGGGCGCGGAGAGACCGGTGCCGTCCGGGCTGCCCTGGGGCATCGCCCTGGTCGCGGTCGGCCTCGCCATCGAGACGTACGCGGGCCGCAGCGGCGCCGCCGGCGGACTCCCACTGCCGGGCCGCTTCGACGGCAACCCGGCGGGCGTCCTGGTCGGCTGGGTCCTCACCGCCGTCGGCCTCGCGATGGCCGGACCGGGCATCGTCCACGGCTGCGGCCGCCTCCTCCAGGCGGTCCGGCCCGGCGCCACCCGGCTGCTCGCCGGCCGCGTCCTGATGGACGAGTCCCGCCGTATCGGCCGCCCCCTGGGCGTGGTCAGCGCGGTGATCTCCGGAACCCTCGCCGCGGCGGCCCTGCACGACGCGGGCACCGGCCCCGGCGCCTTCGGCCCGCTCACCGGCCTCGGCGCGGCCCTGATCCTGGCCTGCACCACGGCCACCCTGCTCACCGCGGCCCTGGAATCCAAGCAGGGCCGCGCCCACACCACCGAGGCCCTCCTCCGCATCGGCGCCCCGCCCACGGTCCTCCGCTCGGCGGCCCTGCTCCGCGCGGGCATCCTCCTCGCGGTCTTCCTCCCGCTGACATGGGCGGTCGCGGAGCTGGCGGCACTGCCGCTGACCGGCTGAGCGACGGCGCGGCCGCGCACGCTCCAAGGGGGCGGCACCACGGGTGCCGCCCCTATCGTGGGCCCATGGCGACGCTTCCTCCGGCACACCGGCCGCCCGGACCGCGCGGGCACGGGCGCGAGATCCACACGCTCGACGAGTTCGACGAGGCACTCGCCCGGCCCGGTTCAATCGCCGGGCACCGCGTGCAGTCGGTCGACCTCACCGACCGGACCTTCGCCCTGCTCACCGCGGTCAGCGCCGACGCCGTCTTCCTCGGCTGCGCCATGCAGCCGGAGGCCGCCGCCAAGGTCCGTGCCGACGGGGCGCTCGTCTTCCCGCCCGTGCCCGACCTGCCCTTCGACCCGTACCGGGCGACGCTCTACTCCCCCGAGGAACTGTTCGACGGGATCGCCGACACGGGGTACGAGGGGACGCCGGACGCGCTGACGTACGAGTGGTTCGGCCGGACACGGGCCGACGGCGACATCTTCGCCTCGATGCTCCGCTCGCTCCACGACGACGCCGTCTCCGACGCGCTCGACGAACACCTCGACGGCGCCCGGGTCGTCGGCGTGATGGGCGGCCACGCGACGGGCCGGGGCACCGAGGCGTACGCGGGAGCCGCCAGGCTCGGCAGATCGCTGGCGCGGGCCGGTCTCACCGTGGCGACCGGCGGCGGCCCGGGGGCGATGGAGGCCGCGAACCTCGGCGCGTACACGGCGCCGCTGCCCGACGAAGCCCTCACCGAGGCGCTCGCCCTGCTCGCCGAAGTCCCGTCGTTCGAACCGTCGGTGACGGACTGGGCCCGCGCGGCCTTCACCGTACGGGCCCGTCTGCCGCACGGCGGCGACTCGGTCGGCATCCCCACCTGGTTCTACGGCCACGAACCGCCGAACGCCTTCGCGGGCCACATCGGCAAGTACTTCGCCAACGCCACGAGGGAGGACGGCCTCCTCTCCCGCTCCACGGCGGGCGTCGTCTTCCTGCCGGGCGCGGCGGGCACCGTCCAGGAGATCTTCGACAACGCGACCCCGAACTACTACGCCTCCCGGGGCACCCCGACCCCGATGGTCCTGGTGGACCGCGCCCACTGGACGCGACGCCTCCCGGCCTGGCCCCTCCTGGAAAGCCTGTCGGCGGGCCGCCCGATGGCGAACCGCATCGCCCTCGTCGACTCGATCGACGACGCCCCGGAAGCGCTGGAACGACTGGCGAAGGAGTAGCACCGGCGGTTCTCCCTCCTCCCCCGCGCGGCGGAGCGGGACGCGACCACGGACCGACGTCCGGCGGGCCCCTCCCCCGGGAGGCTCGGACCATGACGCCGAAGACACTCCCCGCCGACCGGCCGACCTGGGCCGACCGACCCTCCTGGGCGACTCACGCCGCCCTCCTCTGGTCGCTGCTGTACGCCACGGGCGCGGCCCTCGCCGCCCTCACCGGGCCCGCGTTCGGCTACGCGCTCCTCGCCAAGGGGACGGGGACGGCCGCCGAGGCGGCCGCGGCGGCGCTGTACGGGACCACCGCCGTCCTCGCGTACACGCTGCTCCGCCGCCCCGGCACGAGGTGGCTGTCCACCGCGGCGTGGGCGGTCGTCCCGCTCTGTCTGACCTCGGGCTTCGGAGCCCTTCTCAGCCCGGTCCACCTGCTGTTCTTCCTGTCCCGCAACCAGCCGCCGATCGACTGGGCGGCCCTGGCCAACCAGAGTCTCGCCGTCCTCGGTGCGGTCCTGTGGGGGTACGCGGCCCTCGCCCACCGCCGCAGGGCGCGCGGCACCTGCCTCCACTGCGGCGGACGCGCCCCCGTCCCGGCGGCCCACGAGAGCGGCACCCGCGCCGGCCTGGTCGCCGTCGCCGCCCTCTTCCCCTACGCCGCCCTGAAGACGGCCTGGGCGTTCGGCATCACTCCCGGTTTCACCGGCACCGGCCGCCCCGGCGCCGACCCGACGTACACCAGCGACCTGGGCCTGTGGCTGTACGACCACGGGGTCGACGTCACCGCGGTCCTCGCCGTCCTCGGCATGCTCCTCGCGCTCGCCCTGACCCGCCCCTGGGGGCGGCGGCTGCCCCGGCTGCCGCTGCTCGCGCTCGGCTGGGCCGGGGCGGGCGCGCTCGCCCCGTTCGGGGCCTTCCTGGCCGTCACCGGCGTACTGGCCTGGACGGGGGCGATCAGCCTGGGCCTCGCAGACCACGCCCCCTGGGTGTTCGTCGTCGCCTACGGCGGCTTCTCCTGCTACGGCCTCGCCCTGGGCCGCGCGACGCTCCTCCACCAGCGATCGGCCTTCAAGACCTGCGACCGCTGCTAGAGACGCCCCGGGTCACTTCCGCCAGAAGAGGTGGTGCGTCACACCACCGCGCGGACTGGGCACGACGTCGCGGTGGAAGCGGTCGAGCAGCTCGTCGGGCGACTCCCAGAGCCGGACCCCGGCGCCGAGCTTCACCGGCGCGACCGCGACGTGCAGGGTGTCGACGAGGTCGGCGTCGAGGAACTCACGGATGACGGTGGCCCCGCCGCCGAGCCGGACGTCCTTGCCGTCCGCCTCCTCCTTCGCCCGCGCCAGCACGGTCGCCGGATCGCCGTCGACGAAGTGGAACGTCGTGTCGGAGAGCGTGAACGAGGGACGCGGGTGGTGGGTCAGCACGAAGACCGGCGTGTGGAACGGCGGCTCGTCGCCCCACCAGCCCTGCCATGCGTAGTCCTCCCAGGGCCCGCGCTGGGGCCCGAACTTGTTGCGGCCCATGATCTCGGCACCGATGTTGTGGGAGAAGTCCCGCGTGAGGTAGTCGTCGAGGCCGCGGCTGCCCCCGGGGTCGGTGCGGTTGGGCCAGCTCGCCGTGGCACCCGCCCAGGAGAACATCTCCCCGGGATCCGCGTGCCCGAAGGGATGCTCCAGGCTCTGGCCCTCACCGGTACCGAAACCGTCGGACGAGACCATGAAGTTCTGGACTTTGAGCAGCTGGCCCATGGCTTTCCTCCTGTGCGTTCGCCGAAAGGCGCCGGGACGACGACGCCGGAACAACACCAAGGAGACTCCCCCGAAGGGGAAAACTCATCGCACCCACCACGACGTGTCGCTACGGAGACCCGTCGCCGAGCACCACCACGTCCTCCGCCCGGAACTCCACCCCCACCTCGGCGTCCTCCCCCGGCACCTCCCGCAGCGGAAGCTCCGCGTCCAGCGGCGGTCCGTCCGCCGGGCGGAGCCGTACGGCCACATGGCTGCCCCGGAAGGTCCGGGACTCGACCGTCCACACCGGCCCTTCCTCCACGGGTACCAGCCGTACCCCGCCGGGCCGGACGAGGAGCCGACGCTCGCCCTGCGGCGAGCCCTCCGGCACCGGGACCTTCCCCCACACGGTGTCCGCGACCGGTCCGGTCACCAGCGCCGCCACCACGTTGTCGAAGCCCAGGAACCGGGCCACGAACTCGGAGGCCGGCCGCGACCACACGTCGACGGGGGCACCCGACTGGGCGATGCGGCCGTCCCGCATGACCACGACCCGGTCGGCGAGCGCGAACGCCTCGCCCTGGTCGTGGGTCACGGCGAGGACCGTCGTCCCCAGCCTCCCGAAGAGCTGCCGCAGCTCCACGACGAGCCGCTCCCGCAGCCCCCGGTCGAGCTGGCCGAGTGGTTCGTCGAGCATGAGCAGCCGGGGCCGGGGCGCCAGGGCCCGGGCCAGCGCCACCCGCTGCTGTTCGCCGCCCGAGAGCGCGGCGACGGACCGCCGCTCGGCGCCGGGCAGACCGACGAGGTCGAGCAGCTCCCTCACCCGCCCGGCCTGCTCGGCCCTCCCGGCCCCGCGCATCCGCAGCCCGAAGGCGACATTGCCGCCGACGTCCCGCTGCGGGAACAGCTGATGGTCCTGGAACATCAGGCCGACGCCCCGCCGGTGCACCGGCACCCCGCGCTGGTCGGCGCCCCCGAGCAGCACCCGCCCGCCGTCCAGGGCCTGGAGCCCGGCGACGGCACGCAGCAGCGTGGACTTGCCGCTGCCGCTGGGCCCGAGCACACACACGATCTCGTGGTCGGCGACGTCGAGGTCCACGGCGTCGAGGACGGCCCGCTCCCCGAACCGTACGGTCGCCCCGTCGAGTCTCAGCATCAGAACTCCCCCGAGGTGCGTTCGGTCCGGAGCCGTTCGAGCAGCAGCAGGGACACCGCGCACACCACCATGAGGATCGTCGAGAGGGCCATCGCCTGGCCGTAGTTGAGTTCCCCGGGCCGGCCGAGGAGCCGGGCCACCGCCACGGTCAGCGTCGGACTGTCGGGCCGGGCGATGAAGACCGTCGCACCGAACTCGCCGAGCGACACGGCGAACGCGAACCCGGCGGCGATCAGCAGCGCCCGCCGCACCAGCGGCAGATCCACCTCCCGCCAGGCCCGCCACGGCGAGGCACCGAGCACGGCCGCCGCCTCCCGCAGCCGCTCGTCCACCGCCCGCAGCACCGGCAGCATCGTCCGTACGACGAAGGGCACACCGACCAGCGCCTGCGCGAGGGGGACGAGGATCCAGCTGGCCCGCAGGTCGAACGGCGGCTCGTCGAGCGTGATGAGGAACCCGAAGCCGACGGTCACCGCCGACACCCCGAGCGGCAGCATGAGCAGCGCGTCGAAACCCCGCACGAGCCGCCCGGCACGCCGGGTCAGCGCCGCCGCCGCGAGTCCCCCGATGACCAGGGCGATCAGGGTGGCGACGACGGCGTACCGGAGCGAGTTCCCGATCGTGTCGAGCAGCGGCACGAGGAAGGTGCCGGAGGGGTCCGGGGTCTGCAGCGCCCGGTAGTAGTCGAGCCCGTAACCGTGGGACGTGGCGAACGACCGCTCGACGAGCACCCCGAGCGGCAGCACGATCAGCAGGGCGACCGACAGCAGGACACCCGCGAACAGCGCCCACTGGCCGAGGCCCCGTGGCCTGCGCGCGGTCTGCTCGGGCGCGACCAGCTTCAGCGCGGTCTCCCGCCGGCGCACGATCCGGGCGTGCACGGCGAGAACGGCGCCGACCGCGAAGAACTGCACCATCGTGAGGACGGCCGCCGTCGTCAGATCGAAACGGACCACGGTCTGCCGGTAGATCTCCGTCTCCAGAGTGGAGTACGTGGACCCGCCGAGGATCTGGACGACGGCGAACGAACTCGCGGTGAAGAGGAACACCATCAGCGCGGCCGCCGCGACGGACGGGGCGAGCGCCGGAAGCGTCACGGTCCGCCACGCCCTCCAGCGGGACGCGCCGAGGACCCGGGCGGCCTCCTCCTGGCGCGGGTCGAGCTGCGCCCACAGGCCCCCGACGGTCCGTACGACGACCGCGTAGTTGAAGAACACATGGGCGATCAGGATCGCCCAGACCGTGCCGTCGAGCCGCAGGCCCCACAGCTCGTCGAGCAGCCCGCCACGCCCGACCAGGGCGAGGAACGCCGTACCGACCATGACGGTCGGCATCACGAAGGGCACGGTGACGACGGCCCGCAGCAGCCCCTTGCCGCGGAAGTCGAAGCGCGCGAAGACGTACGCCCCGGGCAGGGCGATCAGCAGGGTCAGCCCGGTGGAGGCGAGTGCCTGCCAGCAGGTGAACCACAGGACGTCGAGGATCTCCGGCCGGCTCAGCGTCTCGCCGAACCGGCCGAACTGCCACGCCCCGTCGACCCGCAGCCCGCGCTCGACGATCGAGACGACGGGCCAGGCGAAGAAGAGCGCGAAGAAGACGACGGGCACGACCATCAGGCCGAGCCGCGCCGCGCTTCCCTTGCGGTCGGGGACTACTTCAGAACGAGCGACGACCACTGCTGGATCCACGGGTCACGCTTCTCGGCGATCTTCTCGGGCGCCATGGTCTCCGGCTTCTCGACGACCACACCGTGCCGGGTGAAGAGCTCGGGCAGGGCCGCGTCCTTCGCCACCGGGTTGACGAACATCTGGAGCGGCATGTCCTCCTGGAACCTCTTCGAGATCAGGAAGTCGATCAGCGCCTTGCCGCCCTCGGGGTTCTTCGCCCCGTTCAGCAGACCCGCGAACTCCGTCTGCCGGAAGCAGGTGCCGGTGGACACCCCGGTGGGCGCCACCTTCGGCTGCGGCTCGCCGTAGAGCACCTCGACCGGCGGGCTGGAGGCGTACGACACGACGAGCGGCCGGTCGCCCTTGGCCTGCTTGCCGCCGGCCGAGCCGGAGAACTCCTGGTTGTAGGCGAGCTCCCAGCTGTCGACGGTCTTCACACCGTTCGCCTTCAGCTTCGACCAGTAGCCCTGCCAGCCGTCGTCGCCGAACTTCGCGGCCGTACCGAGCAGGAAGCCGAGACCCGGGGAGGACCGCTCGGGATTCTCGACGACGAGCAGGTTCTTGTACGCGGGCTTCGCCAGGTCGTCGAAGGTCACCGGCGGCGCCAGCTTCTTGTCGGCGAAGTACTTCTTGTCGTAGTTGACGCAGATGTCACCGGAGTCGATCGGCGTGACCCGCTCCTCCTTGTCGAGCTGGTACTCGGCCGGAACCCGGTCCAGGCCCTTCGCCGCGTACGGCACGAAGATCCCGTTGTCGAGGGCGCGGGACAGCAGCGTGTTGTCGACGCCGAAGAAGACATCGCCCTGCGGGGACCCCTTGGTCAGGATCTCCTTGTTGACGGCCTCGCCGGCGTCGCCGCTCTTCAGCACCTTCACGGTGAAGCCGGTCTGCTTGGTGAACTCGGCCAGCACCTCCTTGGAGGCGTTGAACGAGTCGTGACTCACGAGGGTCACGGTCTTCGGCACGGGCGCGCCGGACTTGCCCGCGGCGTCCCGGACGTCCTCCGTGCCGCAGGCGGCAAGGGTGGTGACGCCCAGCGCCGCGACGAGCGCGGCGGCAGCGGCCTTCTTGATGCTCACCGGATTGGTGCTCACTGAGATTCCTCCTGGGTATGACCAGGAAGAGACGCGGCCCTGCCCACGACCGGCGAACCGGACGCGGGCAGGGCGCAACAGCTTGAGTTAACGACCGAACTTCCTACCCAGAATGACCTGGGCAAGGTTCAGAGGGTCTGCGGTCCTACGGTGACCGCACTCTCAGCGCTGTGGCGCTCCCCTGTCGGAATATGGAGATGTGTTCGAGCTCAGACTACAAGGTCAGCGCTCGGCGGCGGCCAGCTGTCCACAGGCACCGTCGATCTCCTGACCTCGGGTGTCCCGCACGGTCACCGGCACGCCGTGGCGCGCGATGGCCTCGACGAAGGCCTTCTCGTCCTCCGGACGCGACGCCGTCCACTTCGAACCCGGCGTCGGGTTCAGCGGGATCAGGTTGACGTGGACCCGACGTCCCTTGAGCAGCCGGCCCAGCAGGTCACCGCGCCACGCCTGGTCGTTGATGTCCCGGATCAGCGCGTACTCGATGGAGATCCGGCGCCCGGACTTCTCGGCGTACTCCCAAGCGGCGTCGAGGACCTCACGCACCTTCCAGCGCGTGTTGACCGGCACCAGGGTGTCCCGCAGCTCGTCGTCCGGGGCGTGCAGCGAGACCGCGAGACGGCACTTGAAGCCCTCGTCGGCGAACCGCAGCATCGCGGGCACGAGCCCGACGGTGGACACGGTGATCCCGCGCTGGGACAGCCCCAGCCCGTCAGGCTCGGGGTCGGTCAGCCGACGGATCGAGCCGACGACCCGCTTGTAGTTAGCGAGCGGCTCCCCCATGCCCATGAACACGATGTTGGAGAGCCGCGCCGGCCCCCCGGGCACCTCCCCGTCCCGCAGCGAGCGCATGCCGTCCACGATCTGGTGCACGATCTCGGCGGTCGACAGGTTCCGGTCGAGCCCGGCCTGCCCCGTCGCGCAGAACGGGCAGTTCATCCCGCAGCCGGCCTGCGAGGAGATGCACATCGTCACCCGGTCCGGGTAGCGCATGAGCACCGACTCGACGAGCGTGCCGTCGTGCAGCCGCCACAGGGTCTTACGGGTGGTGTCGTCGTCGCACGAGATGTGCCGCACCACGGACATCAGATCGGGCAGCAGCTCCCCGGCCAGCTTCTCCCGCGAGGCGGCCGGAATGTCCGTCCACTCGGCGGGATCGTGCGCGTACCGCGCGAAGTAGTGGGTGGACAGCTGCTTGGCGCGGAAGGGCTTCTCGCCGATCGCGGCGACGGCCTCCTTCCGCTCGGCGGGCGTGAGGTCGGCCAGGTGCCGCGGCGGCTTCTTGGCTCCGCGGGGGGCGACGAAAGTGAGTTCTCCGGGCTTGGGCATGGTGCTACCAGTGTCGCAGACGCGCGCGCGTGGCCCGGTTCACCGGCTCACGCGCGCACGTGGCCCGGTTCACCGGCTCAGGGGGCGGGGGCCCGGGGCTGTGTCCGGGGGATGTGGTGGGTGAAGAAGAGTGCCACGACGGACGCGCCGGCCAGGATCGCGAGGGCCGCCCTCAGGCCGTCGAGCCGGGCGGCCTCGTTCGCGTCCAGGGCCGCCGTGGCCACCTCCTCGTCGGTTCCCGCCTCGTCGAGGGCGGCCGTCAGCTGGGCGTCGGAGAGGAACGGGACACCGCTCTGCAGTTCGACGACGGCCTGGCTCTTGACCTCGGCCGGGATCTCCTCGTTCTGCTCCACGGCGCCGAGGAACGACGACGTGAGCGCGGCGATCATCAGCGAACCCGCGAGCGCCGTGCCCATGGAGGAGCCGAGGTTGGTGACGGCGTTCTGGATCCCTCCGACCTCCGCACTCTCCCGGTCCGGGACCGCGGACACCGTGACCGATCCGAGCTGGGACGCCAGCGCCCCCATCCCGAGTCCGATCAGCAGCAGCGGGACGGTGACGATCTCCGCTCCGGCCTCCGCGTCCAGCGCGGCCATCAGGACGACCGCACCGGCGAGCAGCGCCACCACCCCGAGCCGCACCACCCGCCGCGGCGAGACGTCGGGGAGGAGGCGCGGGATCAGGACCGCGGCGGCCAGCAGCGTCAGCGAGAGCGGCAGGATCCGCGCGCCGGTCTGCAGCGCGGACAGGCCCAGGGCCACGGACAGGTAGAGCGGGACGACGAAGAAGACGCCCATCTGTACGAGGTACTGGAAGAAGAACATCGTCAGACCGCCGGTGAGCTGCTTGTTCTGCAGCATCGCCGGGTGGATGAGCGGCTCCTTGCCGCGCTTGACGAGCCGGGCCTCCCAGTGGAGGAACAGATACAGCAGGAGCAGGCCCGCCATCATCAGCCATACGGTCAGCGACACCCCGAGCCATGCGGGCGCGTCGGGCTTCGGCTGGACCCAGCCCCATTCGTCCGAGCGGAGCACGCCGTAGACGAAGACCCCGAGCCCGGCGGCGGACAGGAAGGCGCCCAGGAGATCGATGCGCGTGCGTTGCTCGTCGACGGTGTCGGCGATGCGGCGGGCGAACACCAGGATGACGAGCACCACCAGGACCTCGCCGGCGAAGACCCAGCGCCAGGAGAAGTAGGTCGTGGCGACACCGCCGATGAGCGGCCCGAGCCCGATCGCCACGGCGCCCGCCGCCGCCACGATGCCGTACGCCGCGGCGCGGCCCTCGGTGGGGAAGTTGCCGGCCACCAGCGCCACGATCGACGGCAGGATGAGCGCGGCCCCGATGCCTTCGAGGAACGACCAGCCGAACAGCAGCACGGGGAGGTTCGGCGCGAGCGCCGTGGTCAGCGAGCCGCAGCCGTAGATCACGCAGCCGATCATGAACGCGCGCCTGCGGCCGATCAGCACCCCGACCTTGCCCCCGGGGATCATGAACATCGCCATCACCAGCGTGTAGGCGGTGATCGCGCCCTGGATCCCGGTCACCGTGGTGCCCACGTCGTCGGCCACGGTCGCGATCGCGACGTTCATGACGGAGCTGTCGAGGGCCATCAGGAACTGGCCCGCCGCGAGCGTCAGCAGGACGGCACGTGCCCCTGCGGGTGCGCCGCCGGCGCCTGCCTTGGATGCCATGACCGAATTCTGCCCATATATGCGCCTTTCGGCTCGGCGACCACGCTCACACGCGTCAGGGCCCGCCACCCCGGAGGGTGACGGGCCCTGACGACACGAGCGTACGGATCAGGCCGAACCGACGAAGATCACGAACAGCAGCCACACGACCGGCGCGGTCGGCAGCAGAGAGTCCAGCCGGTCCATGATCCCGCCATGCCCCGGAAGCAGCGTGCCCATGTCCTTGATGCCCAGGTCCCGCTTGATCATCGACTCGCCGAGGTCGCCGAGCGTCGCACTCGCCGCCACCGCGAGACCCAGCAGCAGACCCTGCCACCAGGTGCCGCCGTCGATCATGAACTCCATGCACAGCGCACCCGCCGCCATCGCGAAGGCCACCGCACCGAACAGACCCTCACGGGTCTTCCCGGGGCTGATCCTCGGCGCCAGCTTGTGCTTGCCGAAGCGCCAGCCGATCGCGTACGCACCCGTGTCGCTGACCACCGTCAGCACCAGGAACGTCAGCACCCGCTGCGGACCGTCCTCGGCCGTGAGCATCATGGCCACGAACGTCGCCAGGAACGGCACGTAGAACGCCGCGAACACACCCGCCGTGACGTCCTTCAGATAGCCCTCGGGAGGCTCCGTCATCCGCCACACGAGCACGGCGAGCGCCGTCAGCGCCATCGCCACCCAGGCACCCTCGGCACCCCGGACGTAACCGGCGACGACCATCGCCGCGCCGCCGACCGCGAGCGGAACCAGCGGAGCCTTGATCGCCTTGCGCTCCTGGAGGCGCGAGGTCAGCTCCCAGAGCCCGACCACCACGGCGACCGTAATCACCCCGACGAACGCGGGCTTCCAGATGAACAGCGAGGCGATGATGACGGCGCCGAGACCGACCCCGACCCCTATGGCCGCGCCCAGGTCACGCCCCGCGCTCTTCTTCTGCCGGGGCGCCGTCGGCGCGGGCGGCGGAGGCGGGGTGGGGCTGGGCATGGGCTCCTGCGGGTGCTCGTGCGGCGTCTCGTCACGGAACAGGGGGCCGCTCGGGTGAGCGGCCCCCCGACCGTGACCGTCCTGGAATCCGCCGGCGGGAACGTCGGGCACGATGGGCATGGGCCGAGTCTGCGCCGCCTGATGCCGATCGTATGCGGGACCCGCCGGGGCGGGACCCTGGTCGGGTCCCCCACGGCCGGAACCGGCCGGGGCACCCCAGGAAGAGTCGTTCATCAGACCTCGAGCAGCTCGGCTTCCTTGTGCTTGAGCAGCTCGTCCACCTGCGAGACGTACTTCGCGGTGGTGTCGTCGAGCTCCTTCTCGGCGCGGCGGCCCTCGTCCTCGCCGACCTCGCCGTCCTTCACGAGCTTGTCGATGGTCTCCTTGGCCTTGCGGCGGACCGAGCGGATCGAGATCTTCGAGTCCTCGGCCTTGCTCTTGGCGACCTTGATGTACTCGCGGCGGCGCTCCTCCGTCAGCTCGGGGAACACCACCCGGATGATGTTGCCGTCGTTGCTCGGGTTGACGCCGAGGTCCGAGTCACGGATGGCCTGCTCGATGTTGCGCAGCGCGCTCTTGTCGAACGGGGTCACCACGGCCATCCGAGGCTCCGGCACGGAGAAGGACGCCAGCTGGTTGATGGGGGTGATGGCACCGTAGTAGTCCGCCACGATCTTGTTGAACATCGCCGGGTGCGCACGGCCGGTGCGGATCGCGGCGAAGTCCTCCTTGGCGACCACGACGGCCTTCTCCATCTTCTCCTCGGCCTCGAGGAGGGTCTCTTCGATCACCACATGCTCCTGCGTGTCGTCGCGTTGTGTCCTGCACGGTGTACGACCGGCAGGGCTCTGTCCATCCCCTTGCGGGGCGGTTCCCCGGTTCGGGTCAGGCCCGGGTGCCCTGGTCGCTCACGAGCGTGCCGATCTTCTCACCCTTCACCGCACGAGCGATATTGCCCTCGGTGAGGAGTTCGAAGACGAGGATCGGGAGGTTGTTGTCCCGGCACAGGGTGATGGCGGTGGCGTCGGCGACCTTGAGGTCGCGGGAGAGCACCTCGCTGTACTCCAGTGCGTCGAACTTGACCGCGTCGGGGTTGGCCTTCGGGTCGGAGTCGTAGACGCCGTCCACGCCGTTCTTCCCCATCAGCAGGGCCTCGGCATCGATCTCCAGGGCACGCTGGGCGGCGGTGGTGTCCGTGGAGAAGTACGGCATGCCCATGCCCGCACCGAAGATGACCACACGGCCCTTCTCCAGGTGGCGCACGGCGCGCAGCGGAATGTACGGCTCGGCGACCTGGCCCATGGTGATGGCGGTCTGGACGCGGGAGTCGATGCCTTCCTTCTCCAGGAAGTCCTGGAGGGCGAGGCAGTTCATCACGGTGCCGAGCATGCCCATGTAGTCGGAGCGGGCCCGGTCCATGCCGCGCTGCTGGAGCTCGGCGCCACGGAAGAAGTTGCCGCCGCCGATCACCACCGCGATCTCCGCGCCGTCGCGGACGACGGCTGCGATTTCACGCGCGATGGCGTGCACGACATTGGGGTCGACGCCCAGGCCCGTACCGCCGGAGAAGGCTTCTCCGGACAGCTTCAGCATGTAGCGGCCGGCCTTGCTGCCGTTGTTGTCGTCGCCCTGTACGGCGCCCTGGTTCATGGAGATCTCCTCGTGCACATACGAAGGAGGCCATTGCCTTGGGTCCTCGCGGTTTCCCGTATGGCAATGGCCTCCTCGTCAGATCTGCGGTCGTCCTGCGCGTACGCGGACGACTGCCTCAGACCCTATCGGGGTCCGGTGTCCGTCGCGTTCGCGTACGGACTCAGATGCCGACCTTGATGCGGGTGAAGCGCTTCAGGGTGACACCGGCCTCGTCCAGGATCTGCTGGACGGACTTCTTGTTGTCAAGGGCGTACGGCTGACCGAGCAGCGTCGCGTCCTTGAAGAAGCCGTTCACGCGACCCTCGACGATCTTCGGGAGCGCGGCCTCGGGCTTGCCCTCGGCGCGGGTGGTCTCCTCGGCGACGCGACGCTCGGTCTCGACGACCTCGGCCGGAACGTCCTCACGGGTGAGGTACTTCGGCGCGAAGGCGGCGATGTGCTGGGCGACACCCTTGGCGACGGCGGCGTCGGCCTTGTCGAACTCGACGAGGACACCGATCTGCGGCGGGAGGTCCGGCATCGTGCGGTGCATGTACGCGTAGACGAAGCCGTCCGTGTACTGCGCGAAGCGGTCGAGGACGATCTTCTCGCCGAGGTTGGCGTTGGCCTCGTCGACGAACGCCTGCACGGTCTTGCCGGCCTCGATCTCGGAGGCAAGCAGCGCCTCCAGGTCGGCCGGGGAGGTGGCGGCGACGTGGGCGGCGAGCTGGTCGGCGACGGCCTGGAACTTGTCACCCTTGGCGACGAAGTCCGTCTCGCACTTCAGCTCGACGAGGACACCGGAGGTGTTGTCGTCGGCGATGAGGGAGACCACGGCGCCGTTCTCGGCGGAGCGGCCCTCACGCTTGGCGACACCCTTCTGGCCCTTGATGCGCAGGGCCTCAACGGCCTTGTCGACGTCGCCGTCGGCCTCGTCCAGGGCCTTCTTGCAGTCCATCATGCCGGCGCCGGTGAGCTCGCGGAGCTTCTTGACGTCAGCGGCGGTGTAGTTCGCCATGAGTCTGTTTCTCTCTCGAAGTCTGAAAGATCGGGCGGGTCCACGGGTGGACGGCGGGGGCTTCGTGGGCCCCCGCCGTCGTCACCCGAAGGTCCTGAAGGGTCAGGCCTGCTCGGCGTCCGCGGCCGGAGCCTCGGCAACCTCGGCAGCGGCCTCGGCCGGGGCGTCGGCGGCCTCGGCGTCGGCGACCTTCTCGGTCTCGGCAGAGGTCTGGACCTCGGCGTCGTCGGCCTTCTTCTCGCCCTCGAGCAGGTCGCGCTCCCACTCGGCGAGGGGCTCGCCGGCGGCCTTCTCGCCCGGCTTCGAGTCGCCGGTCGCGGCGCCGGAGCGGGCGATGAGGCCCTCGGCGACGGCGTCGGCGATCACGCGGGTGAGCAGGGTGACGGAGCGGATCGCGTCGTCGTTGCCCGGGATCTTGTAGTCGACCTCGTCGGGGTCACAGTTGGTGTCGAGGATCGCGACGACCGGGATCTTCAGCTTGCGAGCCTCGCCGACGGCGATGTGCTCCTTCTTGGTGTCCACGATCCAGACGGCGCTGGGAACCTTGGACATCTCGCGGATACCGCCGAGGGTCTTCTCCAGCTTGGCCTTCTCGCGCGAGAGCACGAGAAGCTCCTTCTTGGTGAGACCCGAGGCCGCGACGTCCTCGAAGTCGATCTGCTCGAGCTCCTTGAGGCGCTGCAGACGCTTGTAGACGGTCGAGAAGTTGGTGAGCATGCCACCGAGCCAACGCTGGTTGACGTACGGCATGCCGACACGCGTCGCCTGCTCGGCGATGGCCTCCTGGGCCTGCTTCTTCGTACCGACGAACATGATGGAGCCGCCGTGCGCGACGGTCTCCTTGACGAACTCGTAGGCGCGGTCGATGTACGACAGCGACTGGAGCAGGTCGATGATGTAGATGCCGTTGCGCTCGGTGAAGATGAAGCGCTTCATCTTCGGGTTCCAGCGACGGGTCTGGTGACCGAAGTGGACGCCGCTCTCCAGCAGCTCCCGCATCGTGACGACGGCCATGGCCATCTCCTTGGGTTTCTCGGTTGTGTTCCTGACGCCCCGAACGCGCCATGCCCGCGAGGGACCGAAAGGCGCTGCCACGACCGGTGAGGGCAGTGGCGGGGCGTGCGAAGTCGACCCGGTGACCCGGGTCGCCATAGGAAGTGTACGGGACCCCGGGAGCAGCGGGTGACGGCGCTGTCCACAACCCGCGAGTAGTCCACAGAAACCGTCCGCACCCCCCGCGAACCGGACTGCCCGGGAAACCTTGCCCCATGCACGTCACACACGTCACCACATTGGTCCTGGCCCTCGGCCTGCTGTGGCCGGTGGGCCCGCCGCCCCCGGAGATCCTCCGCGGCTGGCAGCCCCCACCCGGCCCGTACGCCGCCGGCCACCGCGGCGTCGACCTCGCCGCCCCACCGGGCACCCAGGTCCTGGCCCCCACCGACGGGACGGTCACCTTCGCGGGCCCCGTCGGCGGCCGCGGGGCCCTCACCCTCACCCTCCCGGCTACGGGCACTCCCCCACTCCGCACCACCTTCACCCCGGTGACCCCCCTGGTGACAACCGGCACCCGGGTCCGCGCAGGCACCCCGATCGCCCGGGTCACCCCCGGCACCCACTGCCCGAGGAGCTGCCTCCACTGGGGCCTCCTCAGAGGCGACCAGTACCTGAACCCCCTGCTCCTGACGAAACGCGCCCCGTCACGCCTGCTGCCGGTCGAAGGCTGACGGGACGGGGGGCGCACGGGAGCACGGCCGAGCGGAGGGGTGTGCGTGACGGGCGGGGGCGGGGTGGGTGGGGAGGGGGAGGGGGGAGGCCCCTCCCCTCGGCGATCAGGTCGGAGTGCCGTTGACGCCGTGGAGGGCCATCGTGACCGCCGCCTCCGCGATGTCCGCCGGGTTCTCGGCCGCGCCGAGTTCGATGCGGCGGACGGCGGCGTCGACGACGCCCTGGAGGAGCATGGCGCCGAGGCGGGGCTGGGGCTGGCCGAGGGCGGCGAGGGCTTCGACGATCATGGCGACGAGGCCGCCGTGGGCCGCGCGGATCTTCTCGCGGGCGCCGTCGTCGAGCTCGCTCGCCGAGATGGCGACGACCGCGCGGTGCCGGCGGTCGCCGACCAGCTCCAGCTGCTTGCGGACGTAGGCCTCGACCTTGCCCTGGGGGGTGTCCGCGCTGTCCATGGCGAACTCGACCTCGGCTGCCCAGACGGGGAAGTCGACGGCGCACAGCTCCTCGACGACGGCCGCGCGCGATCGGAAGTACTCGTACACCGAGGAGCGGGCGAGGCCCGTGCGCTCGGCGAGTGCGGGGAAGGTCAGCGCCTCCGTACCGCCCTCGGACAGCAGGGAACGCGCGGCGTCCAGGAGGGCGCCGCGCTGCATCGTCCGGTGCTCGGCCACCGAGGCCGCTCGAATCCTGGGCACGGCTCCACTGTACGACCGGCTCGCGCGGGTTCAGCGTCCGACGTCGGCCAGCTTGGCCCGGAGCTGGAGGACGGACTTGGTGTGGATCTGGCTGACGCGGCTCTCGGTGACGCCGAGGACGTGGCCGATCTCGGCGAGGGTGAGGCCCTCGTAGTAGTAGAGGGTGACGACGGTCTTCTCGCGCTCGGGGAGCGTGTTGATGGCGCGGGCGAGCAGTCGCCGCAGCTCGCGGTCCTCGGCGACCTCGACAGGGTTGTCGGCGGCGGTGTCCTCGAGGGTGTCCATCAGGGAGAGCCGGTCGCCGCCCTCGCCGCCGACGTGCAGCAGCTCTTCGAGGGCGACGACGTTCGCCAGGGACAACTGGCTGAAAACCGCGTGTAGTTCCTCCAGCGTGATCTCCATCTCCGTGGCGACCTCGGTCTCGGAGGGGGTGCGCCGGAGCTGGGCTTCGAGGGTGGCGTACGCGCGCTCGACGTTGCGTGCCTTCTGGCGGACGGAGCGCGGGATCCAGTCGAGGGCGCGGAGTTCGTCGATCATGGCGCCGCGGATGCGGGTGATGGCGTACGTCTCGAATTTGATGGCGCGCTCGACGTCGAACTTCTCGATGGCGTCGATGAGGCCGAAGACGCCGGAGGAGACGAAGTCGGCCTGTTCCACGTTGGACGGCAGCCCGACGCTGACTCGTCCGGCGACGTATTTGACGAGCGGTGAGTAGTGCAGGATCAGCTGTTCGCGCAGCCGCTCGTCGCCCGTGTCCTTGTACGACCGCCACAGTTCGTCGAGGGAGGTCGGTGCGGGTGGTCGCACGGTGCCCCGGGCTGCTGGGGGCACCGCAGCGCGGTCAGACCCGGAGGTGTGCTGGGGCATGCGTTGCCTTGAGCCGTTCTGCTGTCGGGTGTGTCGATGAAGGTGTCCTGGACGGAATTCTGGTGAGCGTAGCGTGAGTGCGCGGTCGCGGTGCGCGAACATCGGTGGATCGCGCCGGTCCGGGTGGACACCGTCGGCCACATCTTCGAACCCGGGCCGTGGCGCGCGTCGGCCCCTCGGGTGCGGCCGAGAGAACTCGATTGTTCATCGCCTTCACCCTTTCACCCGAATGCTCCAGGTCAAGTACCGCCTCGCCGCGCGTTCGACGTCGGCGTTGTCCTGTTCGTCAACTGCCAGCCTTCTCCGTGTCGTTCGACGAAGCCGAGGGAGTGGAGTTCGTACAGCTTGACGAGGGTGTCGTCGGGGGTGGTTCCGGCGCGACGGGCGATGACGGTGGTGGGGGTGGGGCCTCGGGCGGGGATCGCTTCGAGGATGTGTGCCGTGGCGGGGGCGAGGAGGTCGCGAGGAAGTACGGGGCCTCGGCGCGCCGGGGCGAGCTGACCCATGTCGCCGATGAGTTCGATGATCTCGTCGGCGTCGGTGACGAGGGTGGCGTCGCCCCGGAGGAGTTCGTGGACGCCGGCGGAGAGTGCGCTGGTGACGGGGCCGGGGACGCCCATGGTGTGGCGGCCGAGTCGGGCGGCCGCGCGGACGGTGACGAGGGAGCCGCTGCGGTGCTGGGCTTCGATGACGACGGTGCCTCGGGTGAGGGCGGCGATGACGCGGTTGCGGAGGATGAAGCGGCTGGGGGTGGGGTGGGTGTCGGGTGGCAGTTCCCCGACGACGAGGCCTTGTTGGGCGATGCGTCGGATGAGTTGGTCGTGGCCTCGGGGGTAGGGGGTGTCGACGCCGCAGGCGAGGACGGCGACGGTGGCTCCGCCTGCGGCGAGTGCGCCGCGGTGGGCGGCGCCGTCGATGCCGTAGGCGGCTCCGGAGACGACGACCCAGCCGTGGCGGGCGAGACCGGTGGCGAGGTCGGCGGCGGTGTGGGCGCCGTAGGGGGTGCAGGCGCGGGCGCCGACGAGTGCGACGGAGCGGAGGGCCCAGGTGCGCAGGTCCGCGGGGCCTCTGACCCAGAGGCCGAGGGGGCGGGCGTCCGCGAGGTCGTCGAGTTGTCGGGGCCATTCGGTGTCGCCGGGGATGAGGAAGCGGCCGCCTAGTTCGTGGATGGTGGCGAGGTCGCGGGTGGGGTCGGCGGTGGTGGCGCGGAGTCGCCAGGAGGCGACGCGTTTCTGGCCGGTGCCGGGGAAGGGGTCGTCTGCGGCGGTGGATCGGGCGTCGCCGAGGAGTCGGTCGAGGAAGCCGGTGGCTCCGTAGCGGTGGAGCCAGCGGCCTGCGTGTTCGTCGCCGGGTTCGACGGCGCGGCTGAGTGTGGCGCGTGCGAGTCGTTCGTCCGTGGAGGTGGAGGTGGAGGTGGAGGTGGGGGTGGTCATGCGCGGTCTCCCGCTCCGACGGGTACTCCGCGGGCGATGCCGGTGCGCAGTTCGAGGGCGAGGGCGATGTCCTCGCTGTCGGGGCGGTCGTGTCCGGCGAGGTCGGCGACGGTCCAGGCGACGCGGAGTACGCGGTCGAGGCCGCGGGCGGTGAGGAGTCCGCGTTCGATGTCGCGTTCGGCGGTGGCGAGGGCTCCGGGGGCGGCGAGGTAGCGGGTACGGAGTTCGTGGCCGGGGATTTCGCTGTTGACGTTCCAGGGGGTGTCGGTGAGGCGTGCGGCGGTGCGGGCGCGCGCCTCGCGGACGCGTTCGGCGACGGCCGCGGTGGTTTCGCCGCGGTCTCCGTGGCCGAGGAGGTCGGCGCGGGTGACGGGTTCGACTTCGACGCGGAGGTCGACGCGGTCGAGGAGGGGTCCGGAGAGGCGTGCCTGGTAGCGGCGGACGAGTGCGGCCGGGCATTCGCAGCCGGCGCCGTGCAGGGTGTGCCGTCCGCAGGGGCAGGGGTTGGCGGCGAGGGCGAGGAGGAAGCGGGCGGGGAGGCGTACGACTCCGGCGGCGCGGGCGATGACGACGTGTCCGGATTCGAGGGGTTGGCGGAGGGCGTCGAGGGCTTTCCCTGAGAATTCGGGTGCTTCGTCGAGGAAGAGGATGCCGCGGTGTGCGAGGGAGACGGCGCCGGGCCTGGGGAGGCCGTTTCCGCCTCCGACGAGGGACTGCATGGTGGCGGAGTGGTGGGGCGCGCAGTAGGGGGCGCGGCGGACGAGGGGTTCGCCGGGCGGGAGGATGCCGGCGACGGAGTGGACGGCGGTGACTTCGAGGGATTCCTGTCGGGTGAGGGGCGGGAGGATGCCGGGGAGGCGTTCGGCCAGCATGGTTTTTCCTGCGCCGGGTGGGCCGGAGAGCAGGAGGTGGTGGCTGCCCGCTGCGGCGATTTCGAGGGCGCGGCGGGCGCGGTGCTGGCCGGCGACGTCGGCGAGGTCGGGGCCTTCGGTGGGGTCGGTGGGGTCGGGGCTGAGTCCGGTGCCGATGCCGGCGCCGGGGATGAGGAGTCCGGCGAGCATGGCGTCGGGTCGGCCGGCTTCGGTGGGTTCTTCTTCGGGGACGGGTTCGTCGGTGAGGACGGCGATGAGTTGGCGGAGGCTGCGGACGCCGAGGACGGAGACTCCGGGGACGAGGGCGGCTTCGCCTGCGGTCTGTTCGGGGACGACGACCTGGCGGTATCCGGCGTCGGCGGCGGCGAGGACGGCGGGGAGGATGCCGCGGACGGGGCGGACGCGTCCGTCGAGGCCGAGTTCGCCGATGAGGACGAGGTCGGCGATGGCGCGGGGGTCGATGCGTTCGGCGGCGCCGAGTACGGCCGCGGCGACGGCGAGGTCGAATCCGGATCCGCCTTTGGGTACGGATGCGGGGCTGAGTCCGACGGTGAGTTTTTTCTGGGGCCATTCGGCGCCGGAGTTGACGACGGCGGCGCGGACGCGGTCGCGGCTCTCGGTGAGGCTCTTGTCGGGGAGGCCTACGAGGGTGAAGGCGGCGACGCCGGGTTCGAGGTCGGCTTGGACCTCGACGACGACGCCTTCGACTCCGACGAGGGCGACGGAGCAGGTGCGGGCGAATCCCATCTCAGGCCACCCCTTGGGCGTGGGTGATGACGGGGGCGCCCTTGCGGGGCAGGACGATGCCGATGAGGTCGATGCGGACGCCGTCGAGGGGGGCGGGGGTGTCGTTGCGGTCGAGCCAGCAGGCGGCGAGGCGGCGGAGTCGGTCGGCCTTGCGGGGTGTGATGGCGGCCATCGGGTGTTCGTACGCGCCGTGGCGTCGGGTCTTGACCTCGCAGATGACGAGGGTGTCGCCGTGGCGGGCGACGATGTCGATCTCGCCGGTGCGGCCGCAGCGCCAGTTGCGGGCGAGGATGTGCATGCCGGTCGCGGTGAGCAGGCGGGTGGCGAGCTCTTCTCCGTACCGTCCGAGTGCTTGGGTCTTGTTCATGCGGTACCACCTCCGTCACCGACTGTGACGGACCGGGGTGGATCGCGTGTGGCGCTGTGGACGGCCGGGGGGGTTGTGGAGAACCGCCTCACCCGTGGGGGTGAGGCGGGGTGTGGGGATCTCAGCTGCCGGGGAGTTCGAGGTCGCTCTTGTTGAGCTCCTCGATGTTCACGTCCTTGAAGGTGAGGACGCGGACCTGCTTGACGAACCTGGCCGGTCTGTACATGTCCCAGACCCAGGCGTCGGCCATGCTGACTTCGAAGAAGACCTCGCCCTGGACCGAGTGCACCTGCATCTCGTAGTCGTTGGTGAGGTAGAAGCGCCGCTCGGTCTCGATCACGTATTTGAACAGCCCGACGACATCGCGGTACTCCCGGTAGAGCTTCAGCTCCATCTCGGTCTCGTACTTCTCGAGGTCCTCGGCGCTCATGGCATGTTCCCCTTCAGCCGTGCGTCCCCCTATTGTGCGCCAGGCGGACGCGCCCCTAAACGATTTCCGGGGCGAGAACCACCGGAGCACTCGGAGGTCCCTCGTCGAGCAGTGTGCGGAGCAGCTCGGCGAGTCTGGTCGGGTACACCGTCTCATGGGCCGCCGACAGTTCGGCGGAGGTCCACCATCTCAGGCCCGCGAGGCTGCGGTTCTCCAGCTCGGTGAGGGCCTTGGGCCTGGGTGCGGCCTCGGTCTTGCGGGTGCGGGCGAGGTAGTACCACTCGTCCTGGTCCCAGCGGCGCCCGTCGAAGGGGAAGGAGCAGTACCGCGTCCAGAGGACGGGTCCGAGGTCGACGTCGGTGATGCCGGTCTCCTCGGCGAGCTCGCGCAGCGCCGCCTCCTGCCGGCTCTCGTCGCCTTCCAGGCCGCCGCCGGGGGTGAACCACCAGGTCTGGTCCGGGTCGTCGGGCTCGTAGCCGTGCATGAGGAGGACGCGGTCGTCGGCGTCGAGCAGTACGACCCGTGCGACGCGCCGCCGCTCGGGCGACGCGTCGGCCTTCGGTTCCGTAGGCGGTGCGTCGGCCTTGGGATCCGTAGGCCGTGCGTCGGCCTTCGGAGCCGTAAGCCGTGCGTCGGCCTTGGGATCCCTAGTCCGCGCGTCGGCCTTCGGATCCGTACCGGTCGCGAAGCGCTCCTCGGGGTCCGTCATGCGTCCACCTTCTCCCGGGTACCGGGGGCGGTGCCCGACGGCCGACGCTTCGCGGTCCGGCGGGCCACCGGTCCGTACGCGCCTCCGGCCAGGACCAGTACGGCTCCGGCCGCGATCGCGATGAGGAGGGGGCGTACGGGTCCGGGCTCGGAGATGCCGCCCGGAAGTCCCGCGAAGCCCGTCGGCCGCTCCAGGAGGCCCTTGGCGGGCCAGACGATGGCGTCGACCCTGCCGACGACGTTGGAGCGGGGTACGGAGCCCTGTCCGGCGTCCTCGATGTGCGTACGGGAGTCGAGCGAGGTGAACCGGTCGTCGCCGAGGAGGAAGAGGTTGTCTGCCGGGACGGTGACGGAGAACTCCGTACGGGAGGCGACGGTCCGGCCCTCCGGTCCCGGGCTCAGGTAGGGCTCCTCGACGGGCTTGCCGTTGATGGTGAGGCGTCCGTCGCCGTCGCAGCAGGCGACGGTGTCGCCGCCGACGGCCGCGACCCGCTTGACCATGGGCGAGCCGCCCCAGAGCGGGTCGGTGAAGACGACGACGTCTCCGCGCCGCACCTCGTCACCGTCGACGCGCTGGGCGAGGATCTTGGATCCGACGTCGATGGTGGGGGTCATGGAGTCGGTGGGGACGGAGTACGGCTGGTAGAGCAGGGCTCCCCAGACGAAGCCGCCGAGGAAGAGCACACAGCCGACGGCCACGGCCAGCCCCGACAGCGTGCTGCCGAGGCGGCCGTGGCCGCCCTTGGTCCGTATGTTTCCGCTCATGTCGGGCACCCCGCAGGTCTGTCGGCGGACCGCTGGTCTGTCGACGGCCCGGGACGGCACCCTACCCGCGGGTCGCTACTCGGCGGTATGCCGTGCGGCGACCTTCTTCCGGCGCCACAGGACCAGCGGGAGCGCTCCGGCGAGGCCGGCCGCGCCGAGCGGGGCGGCGGCCATGGCCTGGTTGAGGGCGGGCTGGTCGAAGATGTCGGGCACGGGGAGGGTGGCCCAGCGGGTGACGGGCCAGGCGATCACGACCGCGCGGCCGACGACCTCGTCGTTGGAGACGGTGCCGCCACCGGGGAGCTGCTGGTGGAAGCGGGAGTCCAGGGAGTTCTGCCGGTTGTCGCCCATGACCCAGATGCGGTTGTCGGGGACCTTGATCGGGCCGAAGGAGTCCTGGCAGGGGACGGAGCCGGGGGCGAGGTACGAGGTCTCGTCCAGGGCGACGCCGTTGAGGATGACCTTGCCGCCCTCCTTGCAGGACACGGTGTCGCCGCCGACGGCGATGACACGCTTGATGAGGTCCTTCTCCTCGGCGGACGGCATGAGGCCGATGAAGCTGAGGAACTTCTGGACGACGTTGGGCGTGGGTGTGGTCTGGCCTTCGAGCCAGCCGCCCGGGTCGTGGAAGACGACGACTTCGCCGCGCTCGGGCTCGGAGCCGAACCAGGGGGTCAGCTTGTCGACGAGAACCCGGTCTCCTCGCTGGAGGGTGTTCATCATCGATTCCGAGGGAATCGAGAACGCCTGCACCAGGAAGGTCTTGATCAGCAGGGCGAGTACGAGCGCGATGCCGACGAGGAGGGGCAGTTCCTTCCAGAAGGAGCGCGGTTTCTTGGGGCCCCGGCCGGAGCCGCCCGCCGCGTCGTCGTCCCCGTCGTCCGGCGTACCGCCGCCCGGCGGCTGCGTCTGCCCGTCACCCGTCACGTCGTCACCCGTCGCATCATCGCCGAAGGCCCCGCCGGCCCTCTTGTCGGGCTCATCGTGTCCGGATCGTGCGCCGACGGCCAAATCCCCCACATCCACTCCTCAGTCCGTGCGATCGCCTGCCCCGGAACAGGGACAGGCCCACCACTCCCATAACGAGCAGAAGTTCCGCAGGGGTCGGGAGCCCGGGGAATCCGTTCAGATTCCGCTGGGACACACTATGCGACAGACCGAGCGCGGAGTCGGAACTCGTACTGGCGTCCGGCACGGCGGCGAAGGTCTCCCGTTCCTCCAGGCCCCGCCAGTGTCCGACGGGCCAGGCGATCACCACGGCCCGCCCCACGACCTGCTCCTCCGAGACGGTTCCGTGGTCCTTCTCGTCGAGGTGGAAGCGGGAGTCGGCCGAGTCGGAGCGGTGGTCGCCGAGGACGAAGATCCGGCCCTGCGGGACCTTCACCTCGAAGGGGATGGTGGACGGCTGGTTCCCCGGGTGCAGGTACGGCTCGTTCAGGGGTACGCCGTTGACGGTGATCCGCCCGTCCTTGCCGCAGCAGCGGACGGTGTCGCCCCCGACGGCGACGACCCGCTTGATGAGGTCGCGGTCGTCGGCGGAGGGCAGCAGGCCGATGAAGGTGAGGAACTGCTTGGCCTGCTTGATGCCGACGGGGTCGTCGTCGGCCGGCGCGGCCTCCTGCTGGAGCCAGTTGCCGGGGTCCTTGAAGACGACGACGTCGCCGCGCTGCGGCCGGGAGCCGAACCAGGGCGTCAGCTTGTCGACGAGGACCCGGTCGGAGATGCGGATCGTCTGTTCCATGGAGCCGGACGGGATCACGAACGCCTGGACCAGGAAGGTCTTCAGTACGAGCGCGATGAGGACGGCCACCGTGACCAGGATGGGGATCTCCCGGATCGCGGAGCGCTGCCTGCGCCGTTTGACCTTGCGGGCGAGCCTGCGCCGCTCGGCCCGGCCGGGCAGCGGTGCGGCCTCGCCGGGTCCCTGGTCGGAGGCGCGTCCGGTGCCGCCGGGCGGCCGTCCCCGGCTACCCATGGGGCCCCGCCCCGTGTCCGGCGGCCGGCGCGGCCGGTACGGCGTCGAAGGCGTCGGTCTCCTGGACCGTGGACCAGCGGCCGAAGGGCCAGACGATCCAGTCGGCGCGTCCGACGACCTTGTCGACGGGGACCATGCCGCCGCCGGGGCTGCCGAGGTGGTCGCGGGAGTCGCTGGACTGGCTGCGGTGGTCGCCCATGACCCAGAGCTTGTCCTGCGGTACGACGATGTCGAAGGGCACGCCGGAGGGCTGGTCGCCGGGCATCAGGTACCGCTCCTGGACGGAGGCGCCGTTGACGGTGAGCCGGCCGTCCTTGTCGCAGCAGACCACCCGGTCGCCGCCGATGCCGACGACCCGCTTCACGAAGTCGGTCTCGTCGGGTTCGGCCAGCCCGAGGGCGGCCGCGCCGTCGTGCAGGAGCCCGGTGACGGGGTTGTCCTTCGGCTGTTCCCGTACGAAGGATCCGGTGCCGTCGAAGACGACGACGTCGCCCCGGCCCGGCTCGCTGCCGAAACGGTACGCCAGCTTGTCGACCAGGATCCGGTCGCCGACCTGCAGGGTCGGTTCCATGGAGCCGCTGGGGATCAGGAAGGGCTGCATGACGAAGTGACTCAGGAGCAGCATGAACGCCACGCAGGCGCCGCCCACGAGGGCCGTGCGTCGCCAGGAGGGCGCCCTGCTCACGTCCGCGGGCGAATCGCTCTCACCCACGGGCGAATCGCTCTCGCCCTCGGGTGAACCGCTGTCACCCTCGGGCGTGCTCCTCGCGGCCTCGGGGGCGCTCCCCGTACTCCTCGCGTCCTCGGAAACGCGCGCGGAGCGCGACCCGTCCTCCTTGTCGGAAGAGGGGTCGCGCTCCGTGTGCTGTGCTTCGGTGTCCATCGGTGGCAGAGCCTATCCGGACTGCCTGTGCGAGGGCTCGGAAGCGTGGAGCGTGCCGGGAGCCGAAGCTCAGCGGTCGCGCTTCTCCTTGATCTTGGCGGCCTTGCCGCGCAGCTCACGCAGGTAGTAGAGCTTGGCGCGACGGACGTCACCGCGGGTCACGAGCTCGATCTTCTCGAAGATCGGGCTGTTCACCGGGAAGGTGCGCTCGACGCCGACGGAGAACGAGACCTTGCGGACCGTGAAGGTCTCGCTGACGCCCGAACCCTGGCGGCGGATGACGACGCCCTTGAACTGCTGGATACGCGAGCGGCTGCCTTCGATGACGCGCACGTGGACGTTCACGGTGTCGCCGGGGCGGAAGGCGGGGAGGTCCGAGCGGAGCGAACCCGCGTTGACCTGGTCGAGCAGGGAGGCCATGGAGGTCTCTTTCCTCGCTGATGCCACAGGTCATCAGCGGTGCGTTCGAAGATGATGTTTCGGAGCGTCGTCCGCTTCCGGCGGCATCGTTCCCCCTGTGGCAGGGGCGTGCGCCGGACGGACGACAGCGGCCTATTCTTCCACGCCGTGGACCCTGCGCCAAAATCGGCCGCCGGGCTCGGGCGCCCACCCCATCATGGAGAGGACCTCGCGGTCCTTCTTGTCGAAGGCGGCCGGGTCGCAGCGTTCGATGAGATCCGGCCGGTTGGCGGCGGTGCGCCGGAAGGCCTCGTCGCGTCGCCAGCGGGCGATCTTGCCGTGGTGCCCGCTGAGGAGGACGTCGGGGATGCCCCGGCCGCGCCACTCGGGGGGCTTGGTGTAGACGGGGCCTTCCAGGAGGTTGGCCATGGCGCCGGGGGCGAAGGAGTCGTCCCGGTGGGACTCGGCGTTGCCGAGGACGCCGGGCAGGAGGCGGGCGACGGCCTCGGTGACGACGAGGACGGCGGCCTCGCCGCCGGCCAGGACGTAGTCGCCGATGGAGACCTCGTAGACGGGCATCCGGGTCGCGTACTCGTCCATGACGCGGCGGTCGATGCCCTCGTAGCGGGCCGGGGTGAAGATCAGCCAGGGCCGCTCGGACAGCTCGACGGCCAGCTCCTGGGTGAAGGGGCGGCCGCTGGGAGTGGGGACGACGAGGACGGGGCCGTGGGCGCCGCCCTCGTAGCCGTCGGCGAGCGTCTGGTCGAGCGCGTCGCCCCAGGGGTCGGTCTTCATGACCATGCCGGGGCCGCCGCCGTACGGGGTGTCGTCGACCGTGTTGTGCCGGTCGTACGTCCAGTCCCGCAGGTCGTGGACGTGGACGTCGAGCTGTCCGCGGGCGCGGGCCTTGCCGACGAGGGAGACGTTCAGCGGTTCGAGGTACTCGGGGAAGATCGTGACGACGTCGAGCCTCATGCCTTCGCCTCGCCAGGCTCCTCGGCGGGCTCCTCGGCGGACTCTTCGCCGGACTCATCGCGGGAGGAGACGATCTCGGCGCGGTCGTCGATCAGGCCGGGCGGCGGGTCGATGACGGCCCGCTGCTCCTCCAGGTCGATCTCGGTGACGATCGACTCGACGAACGGGATCATCAGCTCGGTGCCGTCGGGACGCTCGACGATGAAGAGGTCCTGGGACGGCAGGTGGGAGATCTCGGTGATGCGGCCGATCTCGGTGCCGTCGGCGAGGACCACGTCCAGGTCCATGAGCTGGTGGTCGTAGTACTCGTCCTCCTCCTCGGGCATCTCCGTGGGGTCGACCTCGGAGATGAGGAGGATGTTGCGCAGGGCCTCGGCGCCGGTGCGGTCGCGGACGCCCTCGAAGCGCAGCAACAGCCGGCCGCTGTGCACCCGGCCGGTCTCGATGGTCAGCGGCCCGGCGGAGGCCGGGTCGGTGAGCAGTACGGCACCGGGGCCGAGCCTGAGTTCGGGCTCGTCCGTGCGCACCTCGACGGTGACCTCGCCCTTGATCCCGTGGGCGCGGCCGATCCGCGCGACTACCAACTGCACTGCTCCACACTCTCCTGTCACACGCTCGTACGACGCAAACGACAACGGGCCGGGGTGGGCTCGTAAGCCCTCCCCGGCCCGTGCCGGCACAACTAAGGTGATGCTGCCGGCCTGCTCAGCGGACCTGGTCCACGTCGACGAGGTCGACCCGGATGCCACGGCCGCCGATGGCGCCCACGACGGTTCGCAGCGCACGCGCGGTGCGGCCGTTGCGGCCGATCACCTTGCCGAGGTCGTCGGGGTGGACCCGGACCTCCAGCACGCGGCCACGGCGCAGGGTGCGCGAGGCGACCTGCACGTCGTCGGGGTTGTCGACGATGCCCTTCACGAGGTGCTCGAGAGCCTCCTCGAGCATGATCAGGCCTCGGTCGACTCGGTGGACGCGGCCTCGGCCTCGTCCGCCTTCTTGTCGGCCTTCTTGGCCTTCGGGGTGATGGCCTCACCCTTGGCCTCGTCGCCCTCGAGGGCCTTCGCGAACTCGTCGAACGAGGCGCGCTTGGCTTCCTTCGTCGCCGGGACGAGCAGGGCCTTCTCGGGGGCCGGGAGGCCCTTGGCCTTCTGCCAGTCGCCGGTGAGCTTCAGGATGGCGAGAACCGGCTCGGTCGGCTGGGCGCCGACGGACAGCCAGTACTGCGCACGCTCGGAGTCGACCTCGATACGCGACGGGTTGTACGTCGGGTGGTAGAGGCCGATCTCCTCGATCGCGCGACCGTCCCGACGGGTGCGGGAGTCGGCGACGACGATGCGGTAGTGGGGCTGGCGGATCTTGCCGAGGCGCTTGAGCTTGATCTTGACTGCCACTGGAGTGGTGTCTCCTGGTCTTGACGTGGTTGGGCACTTTGAGATGCCACGTGGGGTTGCGGTACTCGGATGCCCGATGGACGCGTCAGCCGGAGGAGAGAGGGGTCCTGTGCGACTGTCGAGTACAGCTAGCCATTGTGCCACACACCGCGAGGTCAGCTCGCGGCGCCCACGGTCTCCGGGATGCGGAAGGGTTTGCCGCAGCCGCCGCAGACGATCGGGGCCTGGGCGAGGACCGATGGCACCACGCGTACGTTGCGTCCGCAGTCGCAGACGGCCTTGACGCGGACGCCGCCGCCCGAGGAGCCGTGCCGGGCGGCCGGTCCGCGGAAGGAGCGCTTGGTGTCGGCCGCGGTCGCGACCGTGTGGGCCTTGAGGGCGCGCTGGAGGCGCTCGATGGTGGGGCGGTAGCGCCGCCGCGCCTCGGGGTTGAGCGTGACCAGGGAGAAGCCGCTGCTGGCGTGTGGCTCCTCGGGGTGGTCGAGGCCCATCTCCTCGGCGATCGCGAGGAATCTGCGGTTGTGGTAGCGGCCGGCTCGCGAGGTGTCGCGGACACCCCGGGCGGCGGCGATGCCGTGGACTGCCTCGTGGAGCAGTCGTTCGAAGGAGAGCTCGGCGCCGCAGGCGGACGAGGACTCTCCGATCAGGGACTCGGGCGCGGCAAGATCGGGCAGCTCGGGGTGGTGCCGCTGAATGTCGGCCCACGCCTGTGCCAGCTCTGCGGCGAGAACAGGTGGTGTCGTGCTCACGTCGCGTACAACGAGCCGAAGTGCCCCCGGGTTCCATTCCGGGGCATCCCAAATATTTTGCACGTACCCGTCAGTTGCTGTTGATGTGTCGTGACGAGGGCCCAGTGCGCCGATCTGCGGAGAAGTCACGCAGGGGACGTCAAGCTGGTGCGTAGTGGCGCATACGCCCCGGCGCGTATGCGTCGTGCGCGCGCCTCTGGGGGAAAGGCTCCCCGTTCGGACCGGGAAGTGTTGCAGGGACATTACCGGGTCGGCGCGCGCGCCGGCCCACCCGCCCCTCCCCCGGCCGAATCGGTGCGGTGCGAGCACTGGACGCGGCCCGGGATGCGCAGTTCCCTGACTACGGGGGGTCGTCGTCCGAGCACGGATTGGGGCACTTTTCCATGACACCTACGCTCGTCCCGCACCACCCCGCGCGTGACTGGGCCGAGATCCAGGAACGGATGCTCGTCCCGCTCTACGAGGCGGTGTACGACCGCCTCTGTGTGGGCACCGGGACCCGGGTTCTGGGCCTCCGCTGCGGCTCCGGCCTGGCGCTTCTCATGGCGGCGGCGCGGGGCGCCCGGGTGGCAGGCGTGGACCGGGACCACGCGCGCGTGGAGCTGGCCAGGGAGCGGCTCCCCGAGGGCGTGCCGGTCACGGAGGAGCCCGCGGAGGGTGCCTCGTACGACGTGATCACGGCCTTCCACACGACGGACGCGCTGCTCCCGGAGCTGGCGGCGCTCACTCGTACGGCCCAATCGGGGACGACGGTCGTGCTCGCCGGCTGGGGGCCGCCGGAGCGGTGTGCCACGGAGCCGGTGCTGCGGGTCGCGGAGCGGCTCGCGGACCGTCGGCCGGGCCTGCGGACGGATCTGGACGGGCTGGTGGCGGGGGCGGGGCTGCGGCCGGCCGGTTCGGGGCGGGTGGCCTGCCCCTTCGGGTACGCGAACGAGGGCAGCGCGGTGCGGGGGCTGCTGTCGACGGGCGCGTTCGACGAGGCCGTACGGGCGACGGAGCTCTCCCAGGTGGAGAAGGAGATCGAGGAGGCGCTCGCCCCGCATGTGCGCGCGGACGGCACGGTGTGGATGCCGAACGTGTTCCGGTACGTGGTCGCCCTGGTGCCGTAGGGGCGGGGCCCATGTGTTCTGGTACGTGGTCGCCCGGGTGCCGTGGAGCGGAGCCCGGGAGGCCTGCGCCGGGTGGTGTCGTGGAAGTCCCGCCTGGGAGCGCTGCGCGTGGGCTCAGTCCTCCTTGGCCGCCCGCGTGACGCCCGCCGCGCGGTAGGCGGCCGCCTCTTCCAGGGTCTCGTTCTCCAGGAGCGCGGCGGCCAGTGCGTCCAGTTGGTCGCGGTGGTCGCGGAGCTGGCGTACGGCGCTGTCGTAGCACTCGTCGACGATGCGGCGCATCTCCGCGTCGACGGTGTCGAGGGTCGAGGGGGCCGCCGAGAGGCCGTACGCCTGCTGGGCGTCGCTCGGGATGGCGGTGAGGCGGCCGACGCGTTCGCTCATGCCCCAGCGTCCGGCCATGCCCCGGGCGATGTTGGTGACCTGTTCGAGGTCGCTCTCGGCGCCGGTGGTGATGACGCCGAAGACGACCTGTTCGGCGGCCATGCCGCCGAGGGCGCCGATGATCCGGCCGCGCAGGTAGTCCTCGGTGTAGGCGTACTTGTCGGAGTCGGGGGTGGAGAGGGTGACGCCGAGGGCGCGGCCGCGCGGCACGATGGTGATCTTGCGGACCGGGTCGGCGCCGGGCTGGAGCATGCCGAGGAGGGCGTGGCCGCTCTCGTGGTAGGCGGTGCGGCGGCGTTCCTCGGCGGGCATCACGAGCGGGCGTTCCGCGCCGAGCTGGACCTTCTCCAGGGCGTCGGACAGGTCGGACTGGGTGACGGCCTTCTGGTCGCGCTTGACCGCGAGGAGGGCGGCCTCGTTGGCGAGGTTGGCGAGTTCGGCGCCGGTCATGCCGGGGGTGGTGCGGGCCACGTGTTGGAGGTCGACGTCCTCGGCGAGCGGGATCTCGCGGGTGTGGATCTTGAGGATGGCTTCGCGGCCTCCTCGGTCGGGCGGGTTGACGTGCACGATCCGGTCGAAGCGGCCGGGGCGGGTGAGGGCGGGGTCGAGGACGTCGGCGCGGTTGGTGGCGGCGAGGACGATGACGCCTTCGGAGCCGGTGAAGCCGTCCATCTCGGTGAGGATCTGGTTGAGGGTCTGCTCGCGTTCGTCGTGGCCGCCCATGCCGGAGCCGCCGCCGCGGGCCCGGCCGATGGTGTCGATCTCGTCGATGAAGATGATCGCGGGGGCGACCTTGCGGGCCTCGGCGAACAGTTCGCGGACCCGGGAGGCGCCGACGCCCACGATCATCTCGATGAACTCGGACGCGGAGGCGGAGAAGAACGGCACGCCGGCCTCGCCGGCGACGGCGCGGGCGAGCAGGGTCTTTCCGGTGCCGGGCGGGCCGGCGAGGAGCACGCCGCGGGGCATCTTGGCGCCCATCTCGCGGTAGGCGGCGGGGTTCTTGAGGAAGTCGACGACGTCGTTGAGCTCGCCCTCGACCTCGTCGATGCCTGCGACGTCGGCGAAGGTGGTGCGTTGGGCGCCGGCCTCCAGCTCGACGGGTTTGGGCGGGGCCTTTCGGCCGAGCATGCCGCCGGCGCCGCCCATGCCGGAGCTCATCCGGCGGGCGATGAACACCCACAGGACGACGAGCAGGAGCATCGGCGCGAGCGAGATGAGGAGGTTGGAGAGGAAGCTGCGTTCCTGGACGACCGGTTCGGCGGTGACGGTGACGTTCTGCTTGGTGAGCTGCGCCCACAGGTCGTCGTCGGCGAAGGCGGGTCGCTGGGTGGTGAACTTGGTGTAGTCGCCGTCGCCGTCGGGGACGGGCTGCTTGTTCTTCAGCTGCCCCTGGATCGCGTCGCCCTTGGAGTAGATCTTGGTGACGTTTCCGGCGGCGACCTGCTTGTCGAACTCGGTGTAGGAGATCGTCGGTCCGTCGCCCTCGTTGAAGAACGACAGGGCGATGTTGGCCAGCAGGTACACGACGAGCGCGGTGAGGATGAGGCCGCCCCAGCCGCCCGGCATCCGCTTCTTCGGCGACGGGGGCGGCGGTGCCCCTTCCGAGCGCCAGGGCTGGTCGGTCCGGTCGCGCGGGGGTACGGGGTTGGCCACGTGGCTCTCCTCGGGGCGGCTGTGGCCCCAGTATCGAAGAGCGGGACGAACGCGGCATCGCGGGCGGTCCGGAGGTGTGAAAAGGAGCCCGGGGCGGTTTCGTACCGCCCCGGGCCCCTCAACGGCCGCCGGTCAGCCCCTGCGGGCTTCCGGTCAGCCCATGAACTTCTTGAACTCCTCCGGGAGCTCGAAGTCCTTCGGGGTCTGGCCCGGCGCCGGGAGGCCGAACGCGCCGCCCTGCTGTGCCTGGTCGCGGCGCTCGGCGGCGGCCTGCTCCTCGGCCTTCCGCTTCATCGGGTTGCCGCTCTTGCGCTTGCCCTTGGCCTGCTTGACCTGCTTCTTCTGGCGGCCGGGGCCGCCGCCCATGCCGGGCATGCCCGGCATGCCCGGGAGGCCGCCGCCCTGGGCCATGCGGGACATCATCTTGCGAGCCTCGAAGAACCGCTCGACGAGGCCCTTGACGGCGCTGACCTCGACGCCGGAGCCCTTGGCGATACGGGCGCGGCGCGAGCCGTTGATGATCGTCGGGTCGTGGCGCTCGCCCGGGGTCATCGACTTGATGATGGCGGCCGTGCGGTCGACATCCTTCTCGTCGATGTTGGCGATCTGCTCCTTCATCTGGCCCATGCCCGGGAGCATGCCGAGGAGCTTGGAGATGGAGCCCATCTTGCGGACCTGCTCCATCTGCGCCAGGAAGTCGTCGAGCGTGAACTCCTGGCCCTTCTTCGACGCGAGCTTCGAGGCCATCTTGGCGGCCTCTTCCTCGTCGAAGGTCTGCTGGGCCTTCTCGATGAGGGAGAGCATGTCGCCCATGCCGAGGATGCGGGACGCCATGCGGTCCGGGTGGAACGCGTCGAACTCGTCCAGCTTCTCGCCGTTGGAGGCGAACATGATCTGCTTGCCGGTGACGTGCGCGATGGAGAGCGCGGCACCACCGCGGGCGTCGCCGTCGAGCTTGGAGAGCACGACGCCGTCGAAGCCGACGCCGTCGCGGAAGGCCTCGGCGGTGTTGACCGCGTCCTGACCGATCATGGCGTCGACGACGAAGAGGACCTCGTCGGGGCTGACGGCGTCGCGGATGTCCGCGGCCTGCTGCATCAGCTCCTGGTCGATGCCGAGGCGGCCGGCGGTGTCGACGATGACGACGTCGTACATCTTGGTCCGCGCGAACTCGATGGAGTCCTTCGCGACCTGGACCGGGTCGCCGACGCCGTTGCCCGGCTGCGGGCCGTAGAAGGCCACGCCGGCGCGCTCGGCGACGACGCCGAGCTGGGTGACGGCGTTGGGGCGCTGGAGGTCGCAGGCGACGAGCAGCGGGGAGTGGCCCTGGCTCTTGAGCCAGAGGCCGAGCTTTCCGGCGAGGGTGGTCTTACCGGCACCCTGGAGACCGGCGAGCATGATCACGGTGGGGGCGGTCTTGGCGAACCGCAGGCGGCGGGTCTCGCCACCGAGGATGCCGATGAGCTCCTCGTTGACGATCTTGATGACCTGCTGGGCCGGGTTCAGGGCCTGCGAGACCTCGATGCCGAGGGCGCGCTCCTTGACCTGCTTGATGAAGGACCGGACGACCGGCAGGGCGACATCCGCTTCGAGCAGCGCGATACGGATTTCGCGCGCGGTGGCGTCGATGTCCGCCTCGGACAGACGGCCCTTGCCGCGGAGGTTCTTGAAGGTCGCTGCAAGGCGGTCGGAGAGGGTATCGAACACGGCGGTCGCGGATCCTCGGTGTCGGGGGCGGTCGGATTGCCCTCCAGGGTATCGGGCCGCTCGAAGTGTGTGCTCCCGCCCGCCGAATCCGGCGCGCGGGAGCGGTGTGAACCACGGATCAGCGGAGCGCCGACTCCAGGGTCCGGGCCAGGTCGATCGCCTCCTCGTCCGGCAGCAGCGAGCCGTCGGGGCGGGTCACGTACAGGGTGTCGACGGCGTTGGCGCCGAGCGTCGACACGTGTGCGCTCCGCACCCGTACCGTCGCGCCCTCCAGTGCGCGGCCGATGCGGTGGAGGAGGCCGGGGGCGTCCTGGGCGCGGACCTCGATGACGGTGGCGAGGCGGGAGTCCGCGGCGGCGACGGTGACGCGGGGCGGTGGGGCGGTGAGGCCGCGCCTGCGGGGGTAGGCGGCTTCGCGTTCGGCGAGGCGGGCGGGGATGTCGAGGGAGCCGTCGAGGGCGCGGACGAGGTCGGCGCGGAGCCGGGCGGCCTCGGGGAGGGAGCCGTATTCGGCGGCGACCCGCCAGTCGAGGACGAGGACGGGTCCCGAGCCGGTGCCGAGGTCGAGCGGGAGGTCGACGGCGCGGAGGTCGGCGGCGCGGACGGTGAGCCGGTGCAGGGCGAGGACGCCGGCGACGGCAGGGAGGACGCCGGGCTGGTCGGGCAGGGCGATGACGAGTTCGACGCCGACGGGCTCGGGTTCCTCGGGTTCCGGCACGACGGGTTCGGTGTGCAGGGCGAGGACGGGTTCGCCGGTGCGCAGGGCCTCGATGGCGAGCCGTTCCTGTTCGGCGCTGGGGGCGGCGGCCTCGGGGTCGGGCGGGGTCTCCCCCGCGAGGACGCCGGCGACCCGTTTGACCAGGTCGGCGACGAGCGAGGCGCGCCAGGAGGACCAGGCGGCGGGTCCGGTGGCGAGGGCGTCGGCCTCGGTGAGGGCGTGCAGGAGTTCGAGGGTGCCGACGGTGCCGACGGCTGTGGCGACGGCGCGGACGGTGGCGGGGTCGTCGAGGTCGCGGCGGGTGGCGGTCTCGACGAGGAGCAGGTGGTGGCGGACGGCGGTGGCGAGGGTGGTGACGTCGGTGCGGTCGAAGCCGATGCGGGTGGCGAGGTCGCGGGCGATGGTCTCGCCGGCGACGGAGTGGTCGCCGGGCCAGCCCTTGCCGATGTCGTGGAGGAGGGCGGCGACGAGGAGGAGGTCGGGGCGGCCTACCCGGCGGGTGAGCGAGGAGGCGCGTACGGCGGTCTCGACGAGGTGGCGGTCGACGGTCCAGGTGTGGACGGGGTTGCGCTGGGGGCGGCAGCGGACGCGTTCCCAGTCGGGGAGCAGCTGGGTGATGAGTCCTTCGGCTTCGAGGGCTTCCCAGACGGGGACGGTGGCCTCGCCGGCGCCGAGCAGGGTGACGAGTTCTTCGCGGGCCTCGGCGGGCCAGGGCACGGGGAGGGGTTTGGCGGTGGCGGCGAGGCGGCGTACGGCGTGCAGGGAGATCGGGAGGGCGGACTGGGCGGCCGCGGCGGCGGCCCGCAGGGGCAGGACGGGGTCGCGTTCGGGCCGGGCGGTGCGGGCGAGGACGACTTCGCCGTCCATCTCGACGACGCCTTCGGCGAGGGGGGTGCGTTCGACGGGCGGTTTTCCGGTGGCGGCCCGGCCGGCGCCGCCCCGGCCGCCGAGGAGGGCGCGCAGGCGGGGCCGGGCGGAGCGGGCCTTGAGGACGCGGTTGACCTCGCGCCAGGTGACGTCGGTGGCGTACGAGATGGTCCGGGCGGCCTCGTAGACCTCGCGGAGCAGGGTGTCGGCGTCGAGGAGGCCGAGTTCGGCGGCGACGGCGTCCTGTTCCTGGAGGGCGAGCCGGTCGGTGGCGCGGCCGGTGGTGAGGTGGAGGGCGTCGCGGGCGTCGAGGAGGCGGCGGCGGGCGCTGTCGAGGCCTTCGCGGGGGGCGTCGGCGAGCCAGGAGGCGGCGACGGCGCGGAGGGCCTGGGCGTCGCGGAGTCCGCCCCTGGCCTCCTTGAGGTCGGGTTCGAGGAGGTATTGCAGCTCGCCCATGCGTTCGGCGCGTTCCCGGCAGAGTTCGTCGAGTTCGGGGAGCCGTTCGGGGGCCTGGTTGCGCCAGTCGGCGAGGACGGTGGTGCGGAGGGCGGCGACGAGTCCGTGGTCTCCGGCGAGGGGCCGGGCGTCGAGGAGCCCGAGGTGGACCTTGAGGTCGTCGGCGGCGGTGGCGCGGGCTTCGGCGGGGGTGCGGACGGAGTGGTCGAGGGCGAGCCCGAGGTCCCAGACGGGGTACCAGAGCCGGTCGGCGAGGGCGGCGACGGCGGCCTTGTCGGCGCTGCCGTCGTGGAGCAGGAGGAGGTCGAGGTCGCTGCGGGGGGAGAGTTCGGCGCGGCCGTAGCCGCCGACGGCGACGAGGGCGACCCCGCGGGGTGGTGCGGCGGCAGTGAAGAGCGCGGCCAGCCATTCGTCGGTGAGCCGGGCGAGGGCGGCACGGCGCGGCGGCCCGGACCGCTCCTTCTCGTGGAGGAGGAGCAGCCGGGCCGCCGCGTAACCGCCGGGTCCCGAATCTTCGGTCTCTTCGTTGACTTCGAGGCTCGTCACCCGGCGGCTCCTTCGTTGCTTACGGTGCGTCCGGACCGTCGGCTACAGGGCGTCCGGACCGCGTTCGCCGGTGCGGACGCGTACGGCGGTCTCGACCGGCACGCTCCACACCTTGCCGTCTCCGATCTTGCCGGTTCGGGCGGCCTTCACGACGACGTCGATGAGCTGTTCGGCGTCCTCGTCCTCGACGAGGACCTCGATGCGGATCTTGGGGACCAGGTCGACGGTGTACTCGGCGCCCCGGTAGACCTCGGTGTGGCCGCGCTGGCGGCCGTAGCCGCTGGCCTCGGTGACGGTGAGGCCCTGGACGCCGAACGCCTGGAGGGCCTCCTTGATCTCGTCGAGCCGGTGCGGCTTCACGACCGCGGTGATGAGCTTCATGCGTCCACCTTCTTGTTCTCCGTGACGGCCGGGGCGGCGACGGCGGTGGAGCGCGAGGACGCGCCGCCGCCGGCTCCGCTGAAGTCGTACGCGGTCTCGGCGTGCTCGACCTGGTCGATGCCGGAGACCTCGTCGTCCTCGCTGACCCTCATGCCCATCGTCTTGTCGATGATCAGTGCGAGGATCGCGGAGGCGATCAGAGAGTAGGCGAGAACGGCGAAGACGCCGACGGCCTGCTTGCCGAGCTGGTCGAGGCCGCCGCCGTAGAAGAGGCCCTTGGCGTCGGACTGGACGCCGCCGGTGGCGAAGAGGCCGACGAGGAGGGAGCCGAGGACACCGCCGACGAGGTGGACGCCGATGACGTCGAGGGAGTCGTCGTAGCCGAACTTGTACTTGAGTCCGACGGCCATGGCGCAGAGGAGGCCGGCGATGACGCCGATGGCGATCGCGCCGAGCGGGCTGACGGCGCCGCCGGACGGGGTGATGGCGACGAGGCCGGCGACGGCGCCGGAGGCCGCGCCGAGGGTGGTGAAGGAGCCGTGGCGGATCTTCTCGTACGCGAGCCAGGCGAGCATGGCGGCGGCGGTGGCGACCTGGGTGTTGACGAACATCACGGCGCCGACGCCGTCGTCGTTGCCGAGCCAGGATCCGGCGTTGAAGCCGAACCAGCCGAACCAGAGGAGACCGGCGCCCAGCATGACCAGCGGGAGGCTGTGCGGGCGCATCGGGTCCTTCTTGAAGCCGACGCGCTTGCCGATGACGAGGATCACGCCGAGGGCGGCGGCGCCGGCGTTGATGTGGACCGCCGTTCCGCCGGCGAAGTCGATGACGCCCATCTCGAAGAGCCAGCCGCCTGCGCCCCAGACCCAGTGGGCGACGGGGAAGTAGACGACGGTGACCCAGAGGGTGATGAAGAGGGCCCAGGCGGTGAACTTGACGCGGTCGGCGAGGGCGCCGCTGATGAGGGCCGGGGTGAGGATGGCGAACATCAGCTGGAAGACGGCGAAGACGTACACCGGGATGGTGTAGCCGTCCCAGAGTTCGGTGACGCCGATGCCGCTGAGGCCGACGTAGTCGGAGGACCAGCCGATGATCGAGCCGGAGTCGGTGCCGAACGCGAGGCTGAAGCCGAAGAGCACCCAGAGGATCGTGACGATCCCGAGGCTGATGAAGCTCATCATCAGCATGTTGAGGGTGGACTTGACGCGGACCATGCCTCCGTAGAAGAAGGCGAGTGCCGGGGTCATCAGCATGACCAGGGCGGAGCAGATGAGCATGAACCCGGTGTTGGCGGCGGACAGCTCGGGGGCGTCTGCTGCCAGGGTCGTGATGGCTGGTGCCATCGGCGTCTCCTCGTCGTCGAATGCGGCCTGTGCGGGGGCGGGGCCGGAGAGCGGCTGCGGCCGTGAGGGGTGGCCGGTTATGGCCCAGAGATTCGCGCAGGGCGGTTTCCGCCGATGCCGCTCGATGTTTCCGAGCGGTGACGAAGGGGTGGGGCGTGTTACGCGACCGTGAACGGCCGTGTCACGACGAGGTAACGCACGGGTCCTCCGCGCGGGAGGTACGGGGCTGGACCGGCGCCCGTGGCGCAGGGCGAGGCGGCTTGCGCCCGCGTCCGCGTCCGCGGCAGACGAGAAGCCGGCCTTTTGGGGCCCGACGCCCGTGGCACACGGACACCGGCTCGGCCCGGCGTCCACGGCACATGAGAACCGGCCGCGCCTGGCGTCCGTGTGACCTTGCGGCGGGGGAGCCGAGTCGGGCAGTACGGGACGTCCGGCGCGGCCGGAGTACGGGGGCGCGTGGGCGCCCGGTGGGGTCAGACCGCTTCGGCGGCCTCGGGGAGCAGCTGGGTGAGCCGGTCGGTGAGCTGGACGACCTCGGCGACGTCGCTGTAGTTGCGGGCGGCGTGGTCGACGGTCTTGCGGAGTCGGGTGTTGACCCGCTCGGAGCGGATGCTGCGGGCGACTCCCAGGGCCTTCTCGGCGAGGACGACGGACTGCTCGGGCTCGCGCTTGAGGAGGTGGACGGTGGCCATGCCGATGAGGTTGAGCGCGTAGGACCGCTGGTGGTCGGGGTCCTTCTCGAAGAGCTCGACGGCCCGCTCCATGACGGGCTCGGCGAGCGAGGCGTACGTCGGGGAGCGCCCGGCGACGTAGGCGAGGTCGCGGTAGGAGTGGGAGTTCTCGCCGTTGAGTTCGGCCTCGGAGAAGAAGCCGATCCAGTCGGGCTCGGGCTCGCCGTCGAGGCCGACGTCGGCGAAGGTGTCCTCGGCCATCCGGACGGCCCGCTTGCACTTGGAGGGCTGGCCCATGTTGGCGTACGCGCGGGCCTCCATCGCATACAGCATGGCCTGGGTGCGCGGGGTGGCGCAGTCCCGACTGCCGTACTGGGCGAGGTGGATGAGTTCGAGGGCGTCGTCGGGCCGGCCGAGGTGGATCATCTGGCGGCTCATCGAGGACAGGATGTACGAGCCGAGGGGCTTGTCGCCGGCTTCCTTGGCGGCGTGCAGGGCGAGCACGAAGTACTTCTGGGCGGTGGGCTGGAGGCCCACGTCGTAGCTCATCCAGCCGGCGAGTTCGGCGAGTTCGGCGGCGCAGGTGAAGAGGCGCTTGGCGGTGGCGAAGGGCTGGGGCTCCTGGAGGAGGTCGGTGACCTCGTGGAGCTGGCCGACGACGGCCTTGCGGCGCAGTCCGCCGCCGCACTGGGCGTCCCACTTGCGGAACATGGCGGTGGTGGATTCGAGGAGGTCGAGTTCGATCTCGGAGAGCCGGTTGGGGCGGCGGGCCTCGGCGAGCGGGTCGGGGCGCTCGGCGTCGCCGACGGGGGTGGGGACGAGCCAGCGCTGCATCGGTTCGATGAGGGCGGGTCCCGCGGCGAGCGACAGGGACGAGCCGAGGAAGCCGCGGCGGGCGAGCATGAGGTCGCTGCGGGAGAACTCGCTGAGCAGGGCGACCGTTTGCGGTCCGGCCCAGGGCAGGTCTACGCCGGAGACGGAGGGCGACTGGTGGGCGGTGCGCAGTCCGAGGTCCTCGATGGCGACGACGGAGCCGAAGCGCTCGGAGAACAGCTCGGAGAGGATGCGCGGGATGGGCTCGCGGGGCTGCTCGCCGTCGAGCCAGCGGCGCACGCGCGAGGTGTCGGTGGAGATGTGGTGCGCGCCCATCTGGCGCGCCCGGCGGTTCACCTGGCGCGCGAGTTCGCCCTTGGACCAGCCGCTGCGCACGAACCACGAGCCCAGCTGCTCGTTCGGGCGCTTGCCGGCAGTCGTACCGTCTGCGCCGTTGCCGCCCACTGGAACGCCCCCATCCACCTGATTGCCTGTTGTGCGAACCCCTATCAGAATGCCGTGTCTCACGGCACCCGTCCTGAGTTCGCGCTCCTTCGAACTGGAAACCGGGTTGCCTCCGGCATACCCGCGTGCGCAAGCAGCCCCGGGGTTCGAGTACCGAAAGTAATCCTACGATCACCCGTCCACGAGGGCGATTCAAGAAACGCCACCATTCGCCACCCCTTCGAATGAACTCGCCGCGCGTGGAACGCGATTCACTTGACATGCGACGAACCGGAGTCGGCGGACGGAGGCGCGGAGAGGCGCGCGCACCGGCCCGCACCACCCCGCGCACGACCGCGCGCCACATTCGGCGACGCACTCGTGACGAAGGGTGACGGCGGTGCTCCGGGTCGTAACCACCGGCGCGCTCGACCCGTTGGAGGGGGCATGGGTTTCACGATCGGCGGCATTCGTGAGATGCGGTCCGGCGCACGCCGCCGCGTACGCACCACGGAGTGCACAGCGGTGGCCGAGTACACAGGACTGTGGGGCTGGGACGTGGTGCCCGGAGCTCGGGCCGTCTCCGGCCAGTGCTCCTGCGGGGATCCGGCGTGTACGGCCCCGGGCGCGCACCCCCTCTCCTTCGCGGAACCGGTCCCGGCCGGCGTCGCCCTCGACGACGCGACCAAGGCGTGGTCGGAGTACCCGGGCGCGGCGCTGCTGCTGCCGGTGGGCAGGGCCTTCGACGTGATCGAGGTCGCGGAGGCGGCAGGCCGCCGCGCGCTCGTCCGGCTGGAGCGCATGGGGCTGCCGCTGGGCCCGGTGTGCGCGACGCCGACGGGCCGGGCGCGGTTCTTCGTGGCGCCCGGGGCGGCGGCCGAGCTGCCGCAGCTCCTCTACCGGATGGGCTGGGACGACGCCGATCTGGATCTGCACTGTCTGGGGCCGGGCAGTTACGTCACCGCTCCCCCGTCGGACCTGGGCGGGCTCGGTCCGGTGCGCTGGCTGCGGCCCCCGACGCTGGACACGGCGGGCGCGCCGCCGCAGGCGCGACTGCTGCTCGGCACGCTGGCGTACATCTGCCATCGCACCCACTTCTGAGACCCGGAACGCGGAAGGGCCCTCGCCACCCGGCGAGGGCCCTTCCGCATGTCGTACGAGACGTCAGTCGCCGATCAGGGCGTCGACGAAGGCGCCCGGCTCGAAGGGCGCCAGGTCGTCCGGGCCCTCGCCCAGGCCGACCAGCTTGACCGGGACGCCCAGCTCGCGCTGGACGGCGACGACGATGCCGCCCTTGGCGGTGCCGTCGAGCTTGGTGAGCACGATGCCGGTGATGTCGACGACCTCGGCGAAGACCCGGGCCTGGATCAGACCGTTCTGGCCGGTGGTGGCGTCGAGGACGAGCAGGATCTCGTCGAGCGGGCCGTGCTTCTCGACGACCCGCTTGACCTTGCCGAGCTCGTCCATGAGGCCGGTCTTGGTGTGGAGCCGGCCGGCGGTGTCGATGAGGACGACGTCGGCGCCCTCGGCGATGCCCTCCTTGACCGCGTCGAAGGCGATCGACGCCGGGTCGCCGCCCTCCGGACCGCGGACGGTCCTGGCGCCGACCCGGTCGCCCCAGGTCTGGAGCTGGTCGGCGGCGGCGGCGCGGAAGGTGTCGGCCGCGCCGAGGACGACGGACTTGCCGTCGGCGACGAGGACGCGGGCCAGCTTGCCGGTGGTGGTGGTCTTGCCGGTGCCGTTGACGCCGACGACCATGACCACGCCCGGCACGTCCGCGGGGCTCTCGGTGTGCACCGTGCGGTCGAGGTCGGGGCCGAGGAGGGCGACGAGCTCCTCGCGGAGCAGACCGCGCAGCTCCTCCGGGGTGCGGGTGCCCAGCACCCGGACCCGCTCGCGCAGCCGCTCGACGAGCTCCTGGGTGGGAGCGACGCCGACATCGGCCGTGAGAAGGGTCTCCTCGATCTCCTCCCACGTGTCCTCGTCGAGGTGCTCGCGGGACAGGAGCGTGAGCAGCCCCTTGCCGAGCGAGTTCTGGGAGCGGGCGAGGCGGGCCCGGAGCCGTACGAGACGGCCCGCGGTGGGCTCCGGGACCTCGATCTCGGGGGCGGCGGGCTCCTCGACGACCGGGGCCTCGGGGGCCACCTCGGCGGGGAGTTCGACCTCCTCGACCGTGCGGCGTGGTTCCTCCCGCGGCGTCTCCGCCTCCTCGCCGACATGCGGTTCGGCGGGCGGAGCGGTGATGGTCGGCGTGGTGGACGGCGGCTCGGCCGGCGGCAGCTGCTTCTTCTTGCGGCCGCTGATCACGAGCCCGCTCGTCACGGCGACCGCGACGACCAGAGCGATGACTACAGCAAGGATGAGTTCCATAACCCGACCAGTATCGGCCAAGAAGCGACCGGAGAAGGAGCACGTACGCTGGGTGGGTTCCCCCCACATCTGTACGGAGTACCCCCATGCCCCACGACGCCTCCGAAGCCGCAGGCGCGACGCACGACGGCGCCATGGAGACCCGCGGTCTCGAACCCGTCCCCGACGCCGAGCGGACCGGGCGGGTCCGCGAGCTCTTCCCGACCTGGGTGGCCGCGAACATCAGTGTGCTGCTGCTCACGATGGGCGCCGGCCTGATCGTCTTCAACGGCCTGAACTTCTGGCAGGTCCTGGCCGTGGCGGTCGCCGCGCCCGTCCTCTCGTACGGGATCGTCGGTCTGATCTCGATCGCGGGCAAGCGGGGCGGCGCGCCCGGGATGGCGCTGTCGCGAGCCGTGTTCGGTCAGCGGGGAAACCTTTTTCCCGGAGCGCTGATCTGGGTCGCCCGCTGGGGCTGGGAGACCATCAACGCGGTCACCGGCGCCTACGCGGTGCTGACCGTCCTCGACCTGCTCTTCGGGGTGAAGTCGAACACGTTCCTCATCGTGGTGACGCTGCTGCTCTTCGTCACCTGCACCTTCCTCGTCTCGGGCCTCGGGATCAACGCGCTGCGGGTGTGCAGCAAGTGGTCCACGTACCTCTTCGGCGCCTTCTCGGTCCTCGTCCTGGTCTATCTGGTGGCGAACACCGACTGGTCGGCGGTCTTCGACAAGCCGGCCGGTTCGACGGCGATGATGATCGCGGGCATCGGCACGATCGCGGCCGGCGGCATCAGCTGGGTGCCCTCGGGCCCCGACTTCACCCGCTATCTGCCCCGTACGGCCTCGTCGAAGGCGATGGTCGGCTCGACGGTCGGCGGCGCCGGGATCGTCGTCCTGCCGATGGTCCTGATGGGCGCGGTCATGGCGGTGTCGACGCCGGACCTGGCCTCGGCGCAGGACCCGGTCTCCTTCATCGGTGAGCTGCTTCCGATGTGGATCTCCGTGCCGTACCTGGTGATCGCCCTGATCGGGATGCTGCTGATCAACTCGATGTCGATGTACTCGGCCGGGTTCACCGCGCAGACCCTGGGCATCAAGGTCTCGCGCGCGGCGGCGGTCAGCGTCAACGCGGTGATCAGCCTGATCTTCGGCTTCCTGCTCATGGTGGTGGCGACCAGCTTCATCGGCTCGTTCATCTCCTTCCTGACCCTGCTCGCGGTGGCGTTCTCGGCCTGGATCGGCGTCTTCGGCGTGGACATGCTGCGGCGCAGGTCGTACGACGCGGTGGCGCTCATGGACACCACCCGGACCAGCGCCTACTGGTACCGGGGCGGTTTCGCCTGGCAGGCGATGACGTCGTGGGCGGTGGCGCTGGTCGTGGGGCTGCTCTTCACGAAGGTCGACTGGTTCTCCGGTCCGCTCGCCTCCTCCTGGATCGGCGAGAACGGCCTGGGCTGGGCGGCGACGATCGTGGTGGCGGGTGTGCTGTACGCCGTGCTGCCCCGCACGCGCGCGCCGGAGCGGTCGCCGGTGGAGCCGGACGAGGTCCGCGAGACCGTTTCCATCTGACGCTGCGTCAGCTAACGTCCCCCTTCGCCGGTATCCCACCCGCGGAGGGGGACTTTCCATGCCGTTCAGCGTCGTACGGTTCAACCTCGTCGATCCCCGCGCGACCCCCGAATCCCTCTCGGCCCGCTACCGGGCCGCCGTCGAGATGGCCGCGTACGCCGACGCCCACGGGGTCGACACCGTGCAGACCGAGGAGCACCACGGGGTCGACAACAACTGGCTGCCGTCCCCCTTCGCGTTCGCGGGGGCGGTCTTCGGCGCGACGAAGCGGATCGCCGTCACCGTCTCCGCGATCATCGGGCCGCTGCACGACCCGCTGCGGCTCGCCGAGGACATCGCCGTCCTCGACCTGCTGAGCGGCGGGCGGCTGGTGACGGTGGCGGGGATCGGGTACCGGCCGGAGGAGTACGAGGAGCGCGGGGTCGACTGGGGGCGGCGCGGGAAGCTCCAGGACCTGCTCCTGGAGACCCTGCTGACGGCGTGGACCGGGGAGCCGTTCACGTATCAGGGCCGTACGGTACGGGTCACCCCGCGGCCCTTCACCCAGCCGCATCCGATGCTGCTCGTCGGGGGTTCGTCGCGGGCGGCGGCGCGGCGGGCGGCCCGGCTCGGGCTGCCGTTCTTCCCGAGCGCGCACCTGCCGGACCTTGAGGCGTACTACCGGGAGCGGTGCGCGGAGTACGGCACGGAGGGCTGGACGATGATGCCGGCCGAGGTGACGCCGCTGCTGCATCTGTCGGAGGACCCGGACCGGACCTGGGCGGAGTACGGGGAGCACTTCCTGCACGAGGCGCGGACGTACGCCTCCTGGCAGTCGAAGGACATCCGTTCGGCGGTGCGGTCGACGGCGACGACGGTGGCGGAGCTGCGCGCGGAGGGGGTCTACCGGGTCGTCACCCCGGAGGAGTGCGTGGCGCTCGGCCTGGAGAGCCTGGTGCTGCATCCGCTGTGCGGCGGGATGCCGGTCGAGGAGGGGTGGCGCGGTCTGCGGCTGTTCTGCGAGGACGTACTGCCCCGGCTCAAGGCGTAGGGCGTCCGGCACGACGGCGTACGACCCGGGGTGACACGGCGTACTGCCCCGGCTCAAGGCGTGAGGCCTTGGGCCGGGGCAGTGCCGTTGGTGAGGAGAGGGGCAGCGGGGGATTAGCCCATCTCCTCCAACGCCTTGCCCTTGGTCTCCTTGACGTACCTGAGCACGAAGGGGATCGAGAGCACGGCGAAGAACGTGTAGATCATGTAGGTGCCGGAGAGGTTCCAGTCCGCGAGGGACGGGAAGCTGGCGGTGATGGCCCAGTTGGCGATCCACTGGGCGGAGGCGGCGACGCCGAGGGCGGCCGCGCGGATCCGGTTGGGGAACATCTCGCCGAGGAAGACCCAGACCACCACGCCCCACGAGAGGGCGAAGAAGAGCACGAAGACATGGGCCGCGACGAGGGCCACGACGCCCTGGGTCTCGGGCAGTTTGCCGTCGACGAGGTCGGCGGAGAAGGCCCAGGCCTCGACGGCGAGGGCGATCGCCATGCCGACGGAGCCGACGAGGGCGAGCGGCTTGCGGCCGACGCGGTCGACCAGGACCATCGCGATCACGGTGCCGATGATGTTGATGATCGACGTGGTGAACGAGTAGAAGAACGAGCTCGACGGGTCGATGCCGACGGACTGCCAGAGCGTCGAGGAGTAGTAGAACGCGACGTTGATGCCGACGAGCTGCTGGAAGACCGAGAGTCCGATGCCGACCCAGACGATGGGGAGCAGTCGGAAGCGGGAGCCGACGACGAGCAGGTCCTTGAAGGTGGACTTGTGCTCGCTGCGCATGGCCGCGTCGATCTCGGCGACGCGGTGGTCGAGGTCGACGCCGTGGCCCTCGACCTCGGAGAGGACCTCCTTGGCCCGGTCGATCTTCCCGACGGAGATGAGGAAGCGGGGCGACTCGGGGATGGCGAAGGAGAGCATGCCGTAGAGGAGCGCGGGCACGACCATCACGCCGAGCATCCACTGCCAGGCCTCCAGGCCGCCGATCTCGCCGCGCTGGTCGCCGTCGGCGAGCTGGAGGATGCCGTAGTTGACCAGCTGGGAGATGGCGATGCCGATGACGATCGCGGCCTGCTGGAAGGAGCCGAGGCGGCCGCGGTAGGCGGCGGGGGCGACCTCGGCGATGTACGCCGGGCCGATGACGGAGGCCATGCCGATGGCGAAGCCGCCGACGATCCGCCAGAGCGCAAGGTCCCAGAGGGCGAAGGGCAGCGCGGAGCCGACGGCGCTGACGGCGAAGAGCACCGCGGAGATCTGCATGCAGCGGATGCGGCCGATGCGGTCGGCGATCCGGCCGGCGGTGGCGGCGCCGATGGCGCAGCCGATCAGGGCGATGGCGATGACCTGGGCGAGGGTGCCGGAGCCGATGTCGTAGCGGTCGCGGATCGCCTCGACGGCGCCGTTGATGACGGAGCTGTCGTATCCGAAGAGGAAACCGCCCATCGCGGCGGACGCCGTGATGAAGATGACGTGGCCGAGGTGGTCCGGGTGGGCGGCTCGGCCTTCGGAAGGCGGCGGCGTGGGCGCCTGCGCGGTGTTGGTCACATGGACTCCTCGGTGGGGGGCAAGCCCTTCCAGTGGCGCACAACATCACGCCGCCCACCACGTGAAGGTAAAAGCAACGTTGCAGAGACTATGCCTTCAAGTTTCGAAGTCAATAGGTGATGTCATGTGACTTAATCAGCACTGTGAGGTGGGTTGAGTTCAACACTTGAACAGAGTGGGTGGGGGATGCTCAGCGGAGTCGCTGACTGATCACCTTCGAGACACCGTCACCCTGCATGGACACGCCGTACAGCGCGTCCGCGACCTCCATCGTTCGCTTCTGGTGGGTGATCACGATCAGCTGCGAGGACTCCTGGAGCTCCTGCATGATCCGGATCAGCCGCTGGAGGTTGGTGTCGTCGAGCGCCGCCTCGACCTCGTCCATCACGTAGAACGGGCTGGGCCGGGCCTTGAAGATCGAGACCAGCAGCGCCACGGCCGTCAGCGAGCGCTCACCGCCGGACAGCAGCGACAGCCGCTTGACCTTCTTGCCGGGCGGGCGGGCCTCCACCTCGACGCCGGTGGTGAGCATGTTGTCGGGGTCGGTGAGGATCAGCCGGCCCTCGCCGCCGGGGAAGAGCCGCGAGAAGACGCCCTCGAACTCACGGGCCGTGTCCCGGTACGCCTCCGTGAAGACCTGCTCGACCCGCAGATCGACCTCCTTCACGACCTGAAGCAGGTCCGTCCGGGTCTTCTTCAGGTCCTCCAGCTGCTCGGAGAGGAAGCGGTGCCGCTCCTCCAGGGCCGCGAACTCCTCAAGGGCCAGCGGATTGACCTTGCCGAGCTGGTGGTACGCCCGTTCGGCGCCCCTGAGGCGCTTCTCCTGCTCCGAACGGATGAAGGGACGCGGCTCTTCGGCTTTCGCGCCCTCGCCGTCGCCGTCGCCGTCGCCGGAGTCGGCGGAGACGGCTGGGGAGTCGGCAACAACCGGCGACGGCGGTACCGGCTGGTCCGGGCCGTACTCGGCGACCAGCGCGGTCGCCTCCACACCGAACTCCCCCAGCGCCTTCGCCTCCAGCTGCTCGATCCGCAGCCGCTTCTCGGCGCCGAGGACCTCGCCCCGGTGCACGGAGTCGGTCAACTTGTCGAGTTCGGCCTTGAGGTCCCGGCCCCGGGTCCGGGCGGACGTCAGGCCCTCCTCCCGGTCGGCCCGCGCCGCCTGGGCCGCCACCCGCTCCTGCTCCGCGCGGACGAGCGAGACCTCGACATGGGCGAGGAGGCCCCGGGCGCCGGCCGCGACCGCTCCCGCGACCCGCTCCTCGTGGCGCAGCCGGGCCCGGCGCTGCTCGGCACGCGCGCGTGCCTCGCGTTCCGCGCGGGCGGCCCGGTCGAGCGATTCGGCCCGCCCGGCGAGCCCCTTGACCCGCTCCTCGTGGGTACGGACCTGGAGCCGCGCCTCCATCTCGGTCTGGCGCGCGTTGGAGCCGTCGATCGCGAGCCGGTCGCGGGTGGCGGTGTCGGCTTCCTCGTCCCCACCGTCCCCGAACGTCTCCTGGGCCACGAGGAGTCGCTCGGCGAGCTCCTCCGCCTCGGCGGTCGCCTTCTCCAGGGCCTCCTGGGCGCGGGCGGCGGCGGCCGCGGTCCGTTCGGCCTCGCCCGCGGCTCCCCTGGCCTGGCCGGCGAGCCGGCCGAGCTGCTGGGCGACGGCCGACTTCTCTCGCTCGGCGGTACGGCGTCGGGTGTCGAGTTCCTCGACGAGTGCGGCGACGGTACGGCGCCGTTCGCCGGCCTCGCTCTGGACGTTCGCCGACTCCTCGCACCGTACGGCCAGTTCGTCGAGTTCGGCGGCGGCCTCGGCGACCGAGGCCTGGACTTCGAGAAGGCTCGGGGCCCCGGCGGAGCCGCCCTGGGCGAAGTGCGCCCCGAGCAGGTCCCCTTCGGCAGTGACGGCGGTCAGCGCGGGCCGGGTCCTGACCAGTTCGGCGGCCTCGTCCAGGTCGCCGACGACCACGACTCCGGCGAGCAGCCGGCGGACGGCGCTCATGAGGTCGTCGGGCCCGCGGACCAGGTCGGCGGCGTACGGGTACCCCTGGGCCGCGGGGAGTCCGGCCTCGGGGAAGGGGGCAGGATCCGGTGCTCCGGTCAGCAGCAGCGAGGCGCGGCCCGCGTCCTGCTTGCGCAGCAGCCGGAGGGCTTCGGCGGCGGCGAAGGGTCCGGAGGCGGCGACCGCGTCGGCGGCGGCGCCGAGGGCGGCGGCGACGGGGATCTCGTGTCCCGGGGTGACGGTGAGGAGTTCGGCCGCCGGGCCGAGGAGCCCGCTGAGTCCGGCGGTGAGCAGCGCGCCCGTGCCGTCCTTGCGGCGCAGCCCGAGGGCGAGGGTCTCGTGCCGGGCCCGGGTCGCGGCGCGGCGGCGTTCGGCGGTGGCGGCGGCCTCGCGGGCGGCGCTCAGCGCGGCCTCCGCGTCGGCGAGTTCGCGGCGGGCGGCCTCGTACCGCTCGCTGTGCTCGGTGTCGGCGGCGTCGAGGCCGTCGACCTCCGCCTTGAGCTGCTCGTACTCCTCCTGGGCGGTGACGGCTCGCTCCCCCGCCTCGTCGCGGGCGGCGGCGAGGCGGTCGATCTCGGCCTGGGCGGAGGCGGCGCGCGAGCGGGCGGCGTTGACCTGGCCGTGGAGGCGGGCGAGGCCCTCGCGCCGGTCGGCGAGGGCGCGGGCCAGGTCCTTGAGGCGGCGCTCCTCGGCCGCCAGTGCCTGTTCGAGCTCGGCCCGGTGGGCGACGGTGTCCTCCAGGGCTCGTTCGGCCGCTTCCAGGGCGGCTTCCAGCTCCGCCTCCTGTTCGCGGACGCGGGCCGCTTCGCGCTCCAGGTCCTCCGGGTCGCGGCCGCGGCGTTCGTCGGCGGGCGCGGCGGTGGAGCTCTTCACGCGCGCGTCGGCCAGGGAGACCGTGCCGCGGGCGCGTTCGGCGAGCTGGGAGAGGGCGTACCAGTTCTGCTGGGCGCGCTCCAGGCGGGGCACGAGCGCGCGTGCCTCGGCCTCGAGTTCGGCCTCGCGGGCGAGCGCGGCCCGGAGTTCCGTCTCGGTGGTCTCCTTGCGGGCGAGCAGGGCCGCCTCGTCGGCGACCTCGGCGGTGAGGGCCCGCTGGAGGTGGACGAGGTCGTCGGCGAGGAGGCGGAGCCGTGCGTCGCGCAGGTCGGCCTGGATGACGACGGCGCGGCGGGCGACGGCGGCCTGCCGGCCGAGGGGCTTGAGCTGGCGGCGCAGTTCGTCGGTGAGGTCCTGGACGCGTGCGAGGTTGGCCTGCATCGCGTCGAGCTTCCGCAGCGCCTTCTCCTTGCGCTTGCGGTGCTTGAGGACGCCGGCGGCCTCCTCGATGAAGGCGCGGCGGCCCATCGGGTCGGCGTGCAGCACGGAGTCGAGCTGGCCCTGCCCGACGATGACGTGCATCTCCCGTCCGATGCCGGAGTCGGAGAGCAGGTCCTGGAAGTCGAGCAGTCGGCAGGTGTCGCCGTTGATCTGGTACTCGCTGCTGCCGCCGCGGAACATGATCCGGGTGAGCGTGACCTCGGCGTAGTCGATGGGCAGCGCGCCGTCGGAGTTGTCGATGGTGAGGGACACCTCGGCACGGCCGAGCGGTGGGCGCCCGGTCGTGCCGGCGAAGATGACGTCCTCCATCTTGCCGCCGCGCAGCGACTTGGCGCCCTGCTCGCCCATGACCCAGGACAGGGCGTCCACGACGTTGGACTTGCCGGATCCGTTGGGGCCCACGACGCAGGTGATTCCGGGTTCGAACCGCAGGGTCGTGGCCGAGGCGAACGACTTGAATCCGCGGAGGGTCAGGGCCTTGAGGTGCACCCGGGGACTCTACCGGGGCCCGTGCGTTTCACCCGCGAAGGTGCAGGGCAGATCCTCGGATGAGGAGGGGTGGTACGTGGGGGAAACAGCGGGTGAAAGAAAGAAGGGACGCCTGAGCGCCCCTTGCATGTCTGTCTCTGCCGGTTGTGTGTCGAGCTGTGCCGGCGTGAGTGTTTCCCACCTGGCCCGTCGGGGCTGGGTTGTCAGGTGAGCGCAGGCTCCGCCTGGGGTACGTCGAGGTCGATGCTGTTCAGCAGTGACTCTCCCTGGTGCTGAGCGGCGGCAGCGGCAAGCGAGTCGTTCTCGGACTGGATCCGTACCAGCTCGGATTCCAGGTCCTGGACGCGCTGCTGAAGCCGTCGCATCTCGGCGAGGAGTCGCGGGTCGGAGCCGCCGACGTAACCGAGAAGCGCCTTTGCCATGATGGATGGTCCTCCACAATGAGTGACCGACCGAAGCGGTTGGGTCGTGAGGGATTTCGCACCCGCGGTGCTCGGCAGTACTGCTTGTCGTGCCGGTTCCACTGCCAAACAGCTAAGGTGCGCGGGGATTCCAGCGTCTCACCAAAAAGTTTGACGGTCAACACGATCACGCCCCGCGCGAAGGGGCGACCGAGGAGTCCACGGCCGCTCAACGGGCGGCGGGCCTCGGGAACTCGGTGCCTCAGGGCGTCGCGATCTTCCTTACCGGGCAGCCTTCCACGACGGGCGCTTCTTGGCAACCACCAGGCGCTTTCCCCGCCGCACGGCTGTTACCGCGCGTCTTCCCGGCACCTCTCTCGGTCACCGGAAGAGGTGTCGGAGAGTGATCGTCAGCGGATGGCGAAGCCGTCGTAGCCGCCACGCGGGGTGGCCCAGATCTCAGTGACGCCGTCCACGCGCCCGGGTGTGTCGGCGGAGTGGAGCCAGGCGAGCAGACGGTGGCAATTCTCACGCGCCCCTTCGGCCACCACCTGCACCCGGCCGTCGTCGAGGTTCAGGGCGAAGCCCACGAGGCCGCCGATCTCCAAAGCGTTTGCCCTGGTGAACCAGCGGAAGCCCACTCCCTGTACCCGGCCGCGTACCCACGCGGTCATCCGAACGTCGTCACTCATGACTGCACGTTATCGGGCGGATTGCCAGATGAGCACATCGCCCCCGGCTCGCATGGACTACAGTCCCGACCGAACACGCCCCACCCGTTCGGGCGTGCGCTGTTCGACTGACGGCCCGAAGCGGTGCCGACAGCAAAGGCCAGCAAAGATCAGCAAAGGCCAGCAGGACCCGCACAGGACCAGCAGAGGAAGGCAGACCAGATGGGACGCCACCGTCGCGCCGGAGCCGCACCCGCCGCCGAAGACTACGCGGACGGTACGGACCGCCGGCACCGGGGTACCCGCCGCAAGCGGCGCGGTGCGCCCCTGCGCACCGGCCTGCTCGGGGCCTCCGCCGCCGTCGCGGTGGGCGCCATCGCCGTCACCTCGGGCCTGCTGCCCGGCGGGGACACCTTCACGGTCGGCAGCGCCGGCACGAGCGAGCGTCCGAGCCAGTCGCGGCAGGCCCCGGAGCTGACCACCCAGGGCGGGTCCACCGGGACCCCGACGGGCGACTCGGCCTCCTCGGGCAGCGCGCGTACGAGCACGAAGGCGAGCGCGGGTACGGACAAGGGCAAGACGGCCTCGCCGTCGGCCAGCCCGTCCGCGAAGCCGACCCCGAAGGCGACGCCGACCCCGTCGAAGACCCCTTCGAAGGCGCCGACCAAGGCGCCGACCAAGGCGCCGACCACCAAGCCGGCCGCCCCGCGGATCACGGCCGCGCCCTCCACGAAGGCCCCGGCGCCGAAGCCGGACCCGACGACCGAGGCCCCGGTCGAGAAGACCTCGGCCCCTTCCACCGCCGACCGCGGCGTGGCCGCCGAGGCGGAGGTCGTCCGACTGGTCAACGCCGAGCGCGCCAAGGTGGGCTGCTCACCGGTGAGCGCCGACGCGCGGCTCGCCGCACTGGCCGGGGCGTTCAGCTCGGACATGGCGGCCCGCGGCTTCTTCGACCACACGGACCCGGACGGCGCAACGCCGTGGGCACGCGCCGAGAAGGCGGGCATCTCGGGCCTCGGCGGCGAGAACATCGCCCGCGGCCAGGCGGACGCGGCGTCCGTGATGGAGTCCTGGATGAACAGCGACGGCCACCGCGCCAACATCCTGAACTGCGACTTCACCACCCTGGGCGTCGGCGTCCACTTCGGCGACGGCGGCCCCTGGTGGACCCAGGACTTCGGCTACTGAGCCTCCCGCAGGTCAGAACTCTCCGCATGCGTATGGGCCGTCCCGGGGCCGTGATCGGCACCCGGGGCGGCCCATTTCGCGTCCACAGCGGTCCGCGTGCGGTCGTTTCTGCCAGTGGCGCGCTCCACCGGCGTTCCGTCGCCGCACCAGGGCGGCGGCTGCTGCCTCGATGCATCGAGGGAGCCCGATAGACAGTCCCGCGGCCGTGAAGCCGTTCGGCTCGACGCCTCACTCGGGCCGCCGATGGGAGGGCTCACCGACCGAGTCCGGTGAGCCCGTCTCCCAGAACGCCGGCGCCCAGAAGGAGGAGCACGATCACGGTGATCACGGTGCTGTTGGTGATCATGAATTGCCTGACACCGTCCAGGAACGACGCCGCGCGCCGCCCGCCGAGGAGATGGATGGCGACGGCGCCGAGGACGGTGCAGGATCCGACCAGAACGAAGACGGCGACGGCCACGACGAGATCGCCGTCGTGAGCCCCCGCTTCGACGATCGACGTGGCCGCCGAGGCCGCCAGGACGAGGTTCTTCGGGTTGGCGCCCGACAGCAGCGCACCGAGGAGCAGCGCCCGCGGGGCCGAGATGTCATCGAGTGACGCCATCCAGCGTGGCGTCTCGGCCTCGCTGCCGGCACGTGGACGCCGCCACCATGTGCGCGCCCCCAGCACGATGAGGGCCGCTCCGGCGACTACCCGTCCCCAGTCCGCGAGCGCCGACGAAGGGCTTTCGGGGTCGTCGGCTCCACCGAGTACGACCACGACGAGCGTTGCCACGATCCCGAGCCCGGCGACCCACCCGGCCGTGAACAGCAGGCCGTTGCGCCGGCCCTGTCGGCCGGCCAGGATCAGCACGATCCCGATCAGGGGGAAAGGGCTGAGGGCGACCGCGAGCGCCGCCGGCAACACAGCTCCGACTGCCTGGATCAGCACCGTCTCCCCTTCCGAACGCCACGCCCAGGCACTGCGGCGTGCCCGTCCCGGCAACGCTACCGAGCGCACCCGGCGGACGAGCTCTTGCGCCTCGGTCCATACGGGTCATCGCCCGCCGCGTCACATCTGACGCCGAGGGCGCCCGGATGCGGGAACCTCCCCCGTGTCTCCGGCGGCGACCGACGCTGACGGCCGGTGACCGCTACGGCGCAGGCCAGAGCCCCCGCCCCTCACTTCTTCGGCCACCGGGCCGACAGGCCGGCCGGATACGCGAAAGGGCCCCGTCACCTTCCCGGTGACGGGGCCCTTTCGCCTACGGGACGTCAGGCGGCGGCCCTGCCGACCGCGAAGGTGCGGGCCGTCAGGGCGACACGGCGGCCGAGGTGTTCGGCCGTGGCGACGTCCGCCTTGTGGACGCCCTCGGGGCCCAGGTCGCTGTGGGTCTGGGCGCCCGCGCCCGAGAAGAAGCCGAGGCGGTTGAGGTCGTTCTCAGAGGCCTCGCTGGTGTTCCAGCCGGGCTTGAGGCCGAGGTTGACCCAGGTCATGCCGTGCTGGCCGGCGAGGGTCTGGAAGAACTGCAGGGTGTGCAGCTTGTCGCCGCTCTTGGAGCCGGAGTTGGTGAAGCCGGCGGCGAGCTTGTCCAGCCAGGCGTCGGCGAACCAGCGCTTCGAGGAGGCCTCGGCGAACTGGTGGAAGGCGCCGGAGGCGGTGCCCATGTAGGTCGGGGAGCCGAAGACGATCGCGTCGGAGGAGTCGAGCAGCTCCCACTCGGCCTCGGTGATGCCGTCGACCTTGATCAGGTGGACGGTGGCGCCCGCGTCGGCGGCGCCGTCACGGACGGCCTCGGCCAGGACGGCGGTGTGGCCGTAGCCGGAGTGGTAGGCGATGGAGACGACGGGGGTGGTCACAAGGGGCTCCTTGGGCGGGGACGGATCCGTGGGGACCGGACGACCAGAAGCAAAGCACTAACTTTTCGATAGCGCAACCCATAGGTGAGCGCACTCATAGCGGTAAGCGCTGCGCGGGAGTACGGTGGAGGGCATGACTGACGACCTCGCCTACGACGTGTTCGCCCGGGCCTGCCCCTCGCGCGGCACGCTGGAGCACGTGACGGGCCGCTGGGGCAGCCTGACGCTGGGCGCCCTGCACGACGGGACGTTCCGGTTCAACGAGCTGCGGCGCCGGGTCGACGGCGTGAGCGAGAAGATGCTGTCGCAGACCCTGCACGCCCTGGAGCGCGACGGACTCGTCCATCGCGAGGCGCAGCCCACGAACCCGCCGCGGGTCGACTACCGGCTCACCCCGCTCGGCCGCGAGATCGCGGAGCGGCTGATCGGCCTGATCGAGCTGGTGGAGGGCCGTATGCCCCAAGTCGAGGCGGCCCGGGAGAGCTACGACGCGGAGCGCGAGGCCCCGGTCGGCACCTGATTCCTCAGGCGCTCGCGCGCGGCGGGCGCTGGCAGCGCGGGCAGAAGTAGCTGGAGCGGTTCATCCAGGCCCGGCGCCGCATCGGCGTACCGCAGCGGTGGCAGGGCTCGTCCTCGCGACCGTAGGCGTCGAGCGAGCGGTCGAAGTAGCCGGACTCGCCGTTGACGTTCACGTACAGGCTGTCGAAGCTGGTGCCGCCGACTTCGAGGGCCGCGTTCATCACGTCCCGGACGTGCCCGAGGAGTTCGGCCGAGCGCGGGCGGGTGAGGGTGGCGGTCGGCCGGTCGTAGTGCAGCCGGGAGCGCCAGAGCGCCTCGTCGGCGTAGATGTTGCCGACGCCGCTGATCAGCGACTGGTCGAGCAGTGCCCGCTTGACCGTCGTACGGCGCAGGCGCAGCGCGCTCTGGAAGGCGGCGTCGTCGAACTCGGGGTCCAGCGGGTCGCGGGCGATGTGCCCGATGACGTCCGGCAGCCCGTCGGGGGTCTGGTCGTGGAGCGAGAGCCCGCCGAAGGTGCGCTGGTCGACGAAGCGGAGTTCGGTGCCGGCGGAATCGTCGAACCGGATCCGGATGCGGAGGTGCTTCTCGTCGGCGGCGTCCTCCGGCTGGACGAGCAGCTGCCCGCTCATGCCGAGGTGTCCGAGGACGGAGACGCCGGTCTCGGCGAGCGGCAGCCAGAGGTACTTGCCACGCCGGCGCGCCACCTCGAAGCGGTGCCCCTTCAGCCGGGCCGCGAAGTCCGCGCCACCCGCCGGATGACGCCGTACGGCCCGGGGGTGCAGCACCTCGACCTCGGTCACGGTCCGCCCGGCGACCCAACGCTCCAGACCGCGCCGTACGACCTCGACCTCGGGCAGCTCGGGCACGGGACTCCTCCGGACGTACGTCTTCGACAGCGGTTCAACCCTACCGCCGCGGAATCGGCGGGAAAGACGAGAACCCCGCCCTGGGGCGGGGTTCTCGGGAAGCGGGGCTTCCGGCCGTCAGGCCGATGTCCGGTGGGCGGTCGTAGAGGGGTCGGAGACCGCTCCCGTTCCCGCCTCGGCCGCGGCCTTGGCCGCCGCCGCGCGTTCGTCCGCCGCCGCGCGAATCGCGCGCCATGCGGACTCCGCCGCCTGCTGTTCCGCTTCCTTCTTGCTGCGGCCGGTGCCGGTGCCGTACGAGACACCACCGACGCGGGCGGCAGCAGTAAACGTCTTCTCGTGGTCCGGGCCCTCTTCGGAGACGAGGTATTCCGGAACACCCAGGCCCTCGGCCGCGGTGAGCTCCTGGAGACTGGTCTTCCAGTCCAGGCCGGCACCGAGGTTCGAGGACTTCTCGATCAGCGGGTCGAAGAGCCGGTGCACCAGCTCGGACGCCGCGTCGAGGCCCTGGTCGAGATAGACCGCACCGATCACCGCTTCAAGGGTGTCGGCGAGGATGGACGCCTTGTCCCGGCCACCCGTGCCCTCTTCGCCCCGGCCGAGCCGGATGAAGGAGCCGAGTTCGAGTCCGCGCCCCACGTCCGCCAGCGCACGAGAGTTGACCACCGCGGCCCGCAGTTTGGCCAGCTGGCCTTCCGGCAGATCAGGGTGGGTCCGGTACAGCGTGTCCGTGACCACCAGGCCGAGCACGGAGTCCCCGAGGAACTCCAGCCGCTCGTTGGTGGGCAGACCGCCGTTCTCGTACGCGTACGAACGGTGGGTCAGCGCACGCACCAGAAGGGCGGACTCGAGCCGATAGCCGAGCCGCCCTTCCAGAAGCGTGTGGGACGAGGCATGGTCCGTCTTGTCGTCCGTCTTGCGGGACTCAGACATTGCGCCTCTCACCAGCCCAATCAGACCGAGAGGACCTGGCGCTTGTTGTAGGTGCCGCAGCTCGGGCACGCGATGTGCTGCAGCTTCGGCTCCTGGCAACGCTCACACGAAACCAGGGTGGGGACCGCAGCCTTCCACTGCGACCGGCGGTGGCGCGTGTTGCTGCGCGACATCTTCCGCTTCGGAACAGCCACGGCTACTTCTCCTGCTTCTCGGCGGCGCTTCGGACGTCCCCGTCAGAGGCTTTGCCGCTCATGTTGTCCTTCTCATCGGTTCCCAGCGAACCGGCGAGTCCCTGCAGTGCCGCCCAACGAGCGTCGACGGCGTCATGGTGGTGGTCCGGGTTCTCGTTCAGGTTGGTTCCACATTCGGAACACAGGCCTGCACAGTCCTCCCGGCACACCGGCTGCATCGGCAGTGCGAGCACCACCGCATCACGCAGCACGGGTTCGAGGTCGAACATGCCGTCCTCGAGGGGGATCATGTCCTCGTCTGCCTCGGCTTCGTCGTCCGCGGCCGCCTTGGAGCGGCCCCGGTCGTCGGAGTCGGGGTACGAGAACATCTCCTGGAAGTCCACATCGAGCTCCAGCTCGACGGGCTCCAGACACCTTACGCACTCCCCCTCGGCCGATGCACGGGCGGTGCCTGTGACAAGCACCCCTTCCATGACCGACTCAAGACGGAGATCGATTTCCACCGGAGCGCCCTGGGGCACTCCGATCACTCCTTCGACGCCCAGGTCCCTGGGGGCCTCGATCGAACGCGAGATCCGCTGGAGGGCACCAGGACGCCGCCCGAGCTCGTGTGTGTCGAACACGAGGGGGTTGCGGTGGTCAAGGCGCGTGCTCAGGGCTCTTCCTGCTTTCGAATCGTGTCGCATCGTGAGGAGGCTGCCGAACGTGGGCAGCAAGGATCGCGGACTACGCGCGACCGAAGAGCCAGGATACTGGACGCTTCGCTCAGGGCCCAATCCGGGCCTTGAGGGCTTACCGCCCCCGTCCCCGCCCGGCACCGTCCGGCCTGGATCCGCCGGACGGGCCCTGGCCGGCTAGTGACCCTGGCCCTGCTCGTACCGGCGGAGCTGCTCCAGGTCGATCATGCTCGTGTCGAAGAAGCTCGTCTCGTCGAGCGAGGCGCCCTGCTGCTGGTGGACCTGCTGCTGGACCGGCTGCTGGTACGCGTACGGGTCCTGCTGCTGGTAGCCGTAGGGGTCGGGGTGCTGCGGCTGCTGCTGGTACGCGTACGGGTCGGGCTGCTGCTGGACCTGCTGGTAGCCGGCGTACGGGTCGGGCTGCTGCTGCACCTGCTGGTACGCCGCGTACGGGTCGGGCTGGGGCTGCTGCTGGGCCGGGATCTGCACCGGCTCGGGGTCGGAGAGCTCCGCGAGTCCGGCGAGGTAGTCCGAGTCGCTGGTGTGCACGGTGCCGCCGAGACCGTCCTGGGCGGCCATGTGCTCGCCCAGGGCGTCGGTGGCGATCCGGCCGTGCAGCTTCTGCCGGCCCCGCCCGACGGCCTCCAGGGTCTTGCTGAGCACTGCCTCGAAGGCACCGAGCTTGGCGTCGACGTACTCGTCGGCCCGGTGGATTAGGGTCTGCGGGTCGGCGCTGTACTCGGGGGCGTCCTCGTCCGCGTAGCCGTCCTGGTCGAGGCCGGGACCGCGGCCGAGGAGCTTCTCGCGGCCCCGGTCGACGGAGCCGATGGTCTTGTTGAGGACGACCTCGAAGTTGGCGAGCTTGGAGTCGACGTAGTCGTCGGCCTCCGCGCGTACTTCCTCGGCCTCGCGGCGGGCCTCGGAGAGGATCCGGTCGGCCTCCTCCTGCGACTGCCGGGCGACCTGGGTGTCGGAGACGATCGTGCCGCGCTCGGCGTGGGCGGCCTCGATGATCCGGTCGGCCTCCTGGCGGGCCTGCTCGACCATGTGCTCGCGGCCGCCGATCAGCTCCTGGGCCTGGGCGAGGGAGCCGGGCAGGGCCTCCCGTACCTCTTCGAGCAGGGCGAGCAGCTCGGCCCGGTTGACCACGCAGGATGCCGACATGGGCATGGAGCGGGCGCCCTGCACGGTCGCGACGATCTCGTCGAGCTTCTTCTGTACGTCCACCGGGTGCTCGCCACTCTCTCAGCTGGATGGAGACGGACGGGACGACTGTAAGGGCAGTCGGCGCCCGTCCGACACCAGATGACGGAGCGTCAGCGACGGTGGCCGCGCGTCACTTCTGCGCCAGGCGCTCGGTGAGCCGGGGAAGCACCGTCGGCGGGACCAGGTGGGAGACGTCGCCGCCCCAGGCCGCGACCTCCTTGACCAGTGAGGAGGAGAGGAAGCTGTAGGTCGGGTTGGTGGGGACGAAGAGGGTCTCCACACCCGTGAGGCCGTTGTTCATCTGGGCCATCTGCAGCTCGTAGTCGAAGTCGCTGACCGCGCGCAGTCCCTTGACGATGGCGGGGATGTCGCGCTGCTTGCAGAAGTCGACGAGCAGTCCGTGGAAGGACTCCACCTCGACGTTGCCGAAGTCGGCGGTCACCTCGCGGATCAGCTCGATCCGCTCCTCGACCGTGAACAGGCCCTTCTTCGACTGGTTGATCATCACCGCGACATGTACGACGTCGTACAGCTTGGAGGCGCGGGCGATGATGTCGAGGTGTCCGTTGGTGATGGGGTCGAATGACCCCGGACAGACGGCGCGGCGCAACTTGGGTCCCTCGCTCTCCGGTCCGGTCATCGTGCGTCTTCGCACGTAGAGGCGGCGCGACCGTACCAAAACGTTCCCTCGCCGTAACGACGGGCCCGCAGTGGTTCGAAACCGGCCGGCCAGCCGAATTCGCCGCCTCTGGTGCTGCGCTCCACGGTGACGAGGGCATCCTCGCTCAGCCAGCCCCCCGAGCGCAGTGTGAGGAGAATCTCGCGGAGTTCCTCGTCGGAGACGGCGTACGGCGGGTCGAGGAAGACCAGGTCGTACGGGTCGGAGGGCGCCGGTCCCGTCACGATCTGCTCCGCTTTGCCGGTGCGGAGTTCGGCGCCGGGCAGACCGAGCGAGGAGATGTTCTCGCGGATGGTCTTCGCGGCGCGCGGTTCGGCCTCGACGAGGAGGGCGTGGGCGGCTCCCCGGGAGAGCGCTTCGAGGCCGACGGCGCCGGAGCCCGCGTACAGGTCGGCGACCCGTGCCCCGTCGAGGGTGCCGAGGAACGCTCCCCAGGTGGAGAAGAGGCCCTCGCGCGCCCGGTCGGAGGTGGGTCGGGTGCCGTTGCCGGGCGGCACTGCCAGGCGGCGCCCGCCGGCGGTGCCGGCGATCACGCGAGTCATCGGTGTCCTCGTCCTGCGTCGTCCAGTGCGTACGTCTCAGGATATGACCGCGGTCCACACCGTGCGGTCAGCCCTTCTCCAGGTACTCCTCCCGGTCCTTGTCGAGCAGGGCGTCGAGCGCGGTGCGCAGGCCGGGGTGGGCGGTGAGGTCGGGGTCGGCGAGGACGAGGGCGGTGGCCTCCTCGCGGGCGGCGGCGATGACCTCCTCGTCGTCGATGACGGTGAGGACCCGCAGGGAGGAGCGGACGCCGGACTGGGCCTGGCCGAGGACATCGCCCTCGCGTCGCTGTTCGAGGTCGATGCGGGAGAGCTCGAAGCCGTCGAGGGTGCCCGCGACGGCGGCGAGGCGCTGGCGGGCGGGGGTGGCCTCGGGCATCTCGCTGACGAGGAGGCAGAGGCCGGGGGCGGAGCCGCGGCCGACGCGGCCGCGGAGCTGGTGGAGCTGGGAGACGCCGAAGCGGTCGGCGTCCATGATCACCATGGCGGTGGCGTTGGGGACGTTCACGCCGACCTCGATGACGGTGGTGGCGACCAGGACGTCGAGCTCGCCCGCGGCGAAGCGGCGCATCACGTCGTCCTTGTCGTCCGGGTGCATCCTGCCGTGCAGGACGGCGATCCGGAGTCCGGTGAGGGGGCCGGTGCGGAGCTTCTCGGCGATGTCGAGGACGGCGAGCGGCGGGCGCTTCTCGGCCTCGTCCTCGGCGGACGCCTTGGCCTTCTTCTTCTGGTCCTCCTCGTCGCCGATGCGGGGGCAGACCACGTAGGCCTGGTGGCCCTTCTCGACCTCCTCGCGGACCCGCTCCCACGCGCGCGTGAGGAAGTGCGGTTTGTCGGCGGCGGGGACGACATGGCTGGCGATCGGGGAGCGTCCGGCGGGCAGCTGGTCGAGGACGGAGGTCTCCAGGTCGCCGAAGACGGTCATGGCGACCGTGCGCGGGATGGGGGTGGCGGTCATCACCAGGAGGTGCGGGGGCTGCTTCCCCTTGCCCCGGAGGGCGTCGCGCTGCTCGACGCCGAAGCGGTGCTGCTCGTCGACGACGACCAGGCCCAGGTCGTGGAACTGGACCTTGTCCTCGATCAGCGCGTGCGTGCCGATGACGAGGCCGGCCTCCCCCGTGACCAGGTCGAGCAGGGCCTGTCGGCGTGCGGGAACCCCCATGGATCCGGTGAGCAGGACGACCTTGGTGGCCCGCTCGGCGCCGCCGAGCATCCCGCCCTCGGCGAGCTCGCCCATCATCTCGGTGACCGAGCGGTGGTGCTGCTGGGCGAGGACCTCGGTGGGGGCGAGCATGGCGGCCTGTCCCCCGGAGTCGACGACGGCGAGCATGGCGCGCAGCGCCACCATCGTCTTTCCGGAGCCCACCTCGCCCTGGAGCAGGCGGTGCATGGGGTGTTCGGTGGCGAGGTCGTCGAAGATCTCCTTGGAGGCCTTCTGCTGGCCGTCGGTGAGGGTGAAGGGGAGCTTGGCGTCGAAGGCGTCGAGGATGCCGTCGGGGGCGGGTCGCCGGGCGACGGCGGGGAGTTGGGTGTCGGCGTGCCGACGGCGGGCGAGGGCGACCTGGAGGACGAAGGCCTCGTCCCACTTGAGGCGCTCGCGCGCGGTGGCGATGTCGGCCTTGGTGCGGGGCCGGTGGATGAGCCGGAGGGCGTCGGGCAGCTCGGCGAGGCCGCGGCCCTCGCGCAGGGCGTCGGGGAGCGGGTCGATTGCGTCGACGGCGCTGGGCAGGACGGCGTCGACGGCCTTGGCGATCTTCCAGGACTCCATCTTGGTGGTGGCCGGATAGATCGGGATGAGCGCGCCGGCCCAGACGTCGACGGCCTCCTCGCCGTCGCCGCGGAGGAGTTCGTACGACGGGTGGGCGAGCTGGAGGCGCCGGTTGAAGAGCGAGACCTTGCCGGCGAACATCGCGCGGGTGCCGGGCAGCAGGTCGTGGTGGGGCTTGTGGACGCCCTTGCCGAAGAAGACCAGCTGGAGGCGGCCGCTGCCGTCGGTGATGGTCACTTCGAGGCGCTGGCCGCGCCCCTTGGAGCCGTTGAAGGTGTGCACACGGGCGTCGGCGACCTGCGCGACCACCGTGACGTGCTCGTCGAGCGGCAGGTCGGAGAGGGCGGTCAGCTCCCCCCGCTCGGCGTACCGGCGGGGGTAGTGGTGGAGCAGGTCCCCGACCGTGTGCAGGTCGAGTGCCTCGGCCAGGACCTTCGCGGTGGCGGGGCCGAGGGACTTCTTGCTGAGTGGTTCGTCGAGCGCGGGCACGCCATCCATTGCACACCACGGGACTGACACGCGTGCGGAGGGTTGTGGACGACCTCCCGGAACGGCGCCTATTCCACCCCGATGAGCAGCGGCGGTGCGCCCGCGCCCGCGTGGTACGTGGTGGTGTCGACGGCGAGGTAGCCGCGCCGGACGTGGGCCTCCAGGTCGGGGGCGAGTCCGGGCGGGGTGTCGTCGGCGACGACGAGGGTGACGAGTTCGCCGCCCGCGGAGAGCATCCGGTCCAGGACCGTGCGGGCCGTGTCGGTGAGGTCCTTGCCGATGACGGCGACGTCGCCCTCGATGAGGCCGAGGATGTCGCCGGCCTGGCAGACGCCGGCCGAGGTGAAGGACTGGCGTTCGGCGACGGCGAGTTCGGCGTAGCGGGTGGCTCCGGCGGCGGCCGTCATGGCGACGACGTCCTCGTCGAAGCGCCGGTCGGGTTCGTGGACGGCGAGGGCCGCGATGCCCTGGACGGCGGCCCTGGTCGGGATGAGGGCGACGCGGATGCCCTCGGCCCTGGCGCGTTCCGCGGCCGCCGCGGCGGTCCGGCGCAGGTCGGTGTCGTTGGGCAGGAGGACGACCTCGCGCGCGTGGGCCCGTCGGATCGCGTCGAGGAGTTCGTCGCCGGCGGGCTGTTCGCCGGGCATGGTCCGCACGGTGGTCGCGCCCGCTTCGGCGCAGAGCCCGGCGAGGCCCTCGCCGGGGACGACGGCGACGACCGCGCGCTGGGCGCGTTCCCCGCGTCCCGCGGTGGCGGTCGCGTCGGCGGCGAAGTGGGTGATCCGGATGCGGTGCGGCCGGCCGGCCTCGACTCCCGCCTCGACGGCCGCGCCGGCGTCGTCGACGTGCACATGGACGTTCCACAGTCCGTCGCCGCCGACGACGACGAGGGACTCCCCCAGGGCGTCGAGCCGGGACCGGAGCAGCTCCACGGCCGCGTCCTCGGCCTCCAGGAGGTAGATCACCTCGTAGGCGGGCCCGTCCTCGGCGGGGCATTCCTCGCGGGGCGCGGGCATGAGCGGGGTCGTGGCGGCGGGGGGCGGGGTCTGGCCGGTCACGGTTTCGAGGAGGGCGCCGAGGACCGTCACCAGGCCCCTGCCGCCCGCGTCGACGACTCCGGCGCGTTCGAGGACGTCGAGCTGCCCGGAGGTGGCCGCGAGGGCCGCCCTGGCCCCGTGGTGGGCGTTCCTGGCCACGTCGACGAGTCCGCCGCCGGCGGCGCAGGCCCCGGCGGCGGCGCTCGCGACGGTGAGGATGGTGCCTTCGACGGGGTGGGCGACGGCCTGCCGGGCCGCGCTCGCGGCCTCGGCGAGGGCGCGGGCCAGGTGATCACCGTCACAGCCCTCGGCGAGGACGCCCGCCATGCCGCGCAGGAGCTGGGAGAGGATCGTGCCGGAGTTGCCGCGGGCGCCGAGCAGGGCGCCGTGGGCCATGGCCCGTACGGTCTCGGCGGTGTCGGGTTCGGGTGCGGAGGCGGCGAAGACGGCCTCGACGGCCTGGTGGGCGGCTTCCGCCGTCAGGTACAGATTGGTGCCGGTGTCCCCGTCCGCCACGGGATAGACGTTGATCGCGTCGATCTCCTCGCGCTCCCGGCCGAGCGCGTCGAGCGCCCGCGCGCACCAGGACCTGACCGCCTCGGCGTCGAGCTCGACGAGCTCCTCGAAGGGCTGAAGGGCTCGCGACAACGGGGGTCCTCCTTCGGCGGTGAGCTCACCGCAGGGTAGACCCGAGGTGTCCGGCTCGTGACCTGGGCCCGAGGCGAGGTCCGCCGAGTCCGTGGTAGTTTCGTTCCACCGAAGCAGGCGTTGTATGCTGCTTCGGTTGCCCGGTTCACACCGGGCCATCCCCCGGCAAGCCACTTCAGACTCCTGATTCCGGTGCGCCGGATTTCACTGTAATTCTGAAGTCTTTGGAGTGACCCGTGGCTGCCAACTGCGACGTCTGCGGCAAGGGGCCGGGCTTCGGCAACAACATTTCGCACTCGCACCGCCGTACGCCCCGTCGCTGGAACCCGAACATCCAGCGTGTGCGTGCCGTGGTCGGTCGGACGCCGAAGCGGCTCAACGTCTGCACCTCGTGCATCAAGGCCGGCAAGGTCTCGCGCTAATTGCGACGCGTGTTCTGTCGTAGCGCAGCCCCTGCGGTTGCCTTGAAAGGCCGGTTCACCTAGGTGAACCGGCCTTTTGCCTTGCCCGGAAACGGTCGAGCGGCCGAAGGCCCCTGTCGGAGGCCTCCGGAAACCCTCAGTCTCTGAACCGCCAGCCGTGATCGACCGGCCCGATGCCCGCGCCCAGCGCGAACCCGGCGCCGATGGCCCCCGTGACGTACTCCTTGGCCTCCCGCACCGCCTCCGGCACCGGGAGTCCCTTGGCGAGCCCGGACGCCACCGCGGACGCGAGCGTGCAGCCCGTCCCGTGGGTGTGCCGGTTGTCGTGGCGCGGGGCGCGCAGCCAGTGCTCCTCGGATCCGTCCGTCAGCAGGTCCACGGCCTCCCGGCCGGTGGGCAGGTGCCCGCCCTTGATCAGGACCCACTCCGGCCCGTACGACAGGATCGCCTCGGCCGCGACCCGCATGTCGGCCTCGTAGACGACGTGGACGCCCGTGAGCTGTGTCACCTCGTCCAGGTTCGGGGTGGCGACGGTGGCCCGGGGCAGCAGCTTCGTCCGGACGGAGTCGAGCGCGCTCTCGGCGAGCAGGGAGTCCCCGTGCTTGGAGACGCCGACCGGGTCGACGACGACCGGGGCGCCGGTGTCGCCGAGCAGCTCGGCGACGGTCTCCACGAGAGCCGCCGAGGCCAGCATGCCGGTCTTGACGGCCTGGACGCCGATGTCGTCGACGACGGCCCGGTACTGGGCGCGTACGGCTTCCACCGGCAGCTCCCAGACGCCCTGGACGCCCCGCGAGTTCTGGGCGGTGACGGCCGTGAGCACGCTCATGCCGTGGACGCCGAGCGCGAGCATCGTCTTCAGGTCGGCCTGGATGCCGGCGCCGCCGCCGGAGTCGGATCCGGCGACGGTCAGCACGAGCGGGGGCCGGGAGGTCACTCGGTCTCCCCGAAGTGGTCCCAGCCGCCCACGCTGTGCCAGGGCGCGCCGTCCACGGTGACCTGCGGCAGCGCCGAGGGGTTGAGGACCTCGCCGATGACCTTCCAGCGGGCGGGCAGCTTCACGTCGGGCGGGAAGGTGGCCACGATGGCGTGGTCCTCTCCCCCGGTGAGCACCCACTGCATGGGGTCGACACCGACGGCCTGGCCGATGTCGTTCATCTGGGTGGGGATGTCGATGAGGCCGGAGCGCAGGTCGATGCGGACCTTGCTGGCCTCGGCGATGTGCCCGAGGTCGGCGATGAGGCCGTCGCTGACGTCGCACATGGCGGTGGCGCCGAGACCGGCGGCGGCGGGACCCGCGTGGTACGGCGGTTCGGGCCTGCGGTGGGCCTCGACGAAGGCGCGCGGGGACCGGAAGCCCCGGGAGAGCACCGCGTATCCGGCGGCGGACCAGCCGAGCCAGCCCGTGTAGGCGACGACGTCGCCGGGCTGGGCGCCGCCCCGGGTGACCGGGTCGTGGTTGCGGAGGTCGCCGAGGGCGGTGATGGAGACCATGATCGTGTCGCCCCGGACGACGTCGCCGCCGACCACCGCGGCGCCCGCGACCTGACATTCGTCGCGCAGGCCGTCCATGAGTTCGGTGGGCCAGGTGACGGGGAGTTCGGCGGGGACGACCAGGCCGAGGAGGAGCGCTGTGGGGACCGCGCCCATGGCCGCGATGTCGGCGAGGTTCTGTGCCGCTGCCTTGCGGCCGACGTCGTACGCCGTCGACCAGTCGCGGCGGAAGTGACGTCCTTCGAGGAGGATGTCCGTGCTGGCCACCACGCGCCGGTCGGGGGCGGAGACGACCGCGGCGTCGTCGCCGGGCCCGATCCGTACCGCCGGGGTGGAGGTGAGCCGGGACGTGAGCTCCCTGATGAGCCCGAACTCGCCCAGCTCTCCGACTGTGCCCTTCACCGCGCCTCACCTCGTGTCTTCGTGCCGGCCGGCGGGCGGGGGCGCGTCTGTTCGCGCCGCGGGTCGCGGGCCGTCACCGTGCTGGGTACCGTCAAGTAGACCGTCAACTTCTGTCCTGCGTACGCCACCCCGCGAGCGCCTCGGGACACGCAGGTCTCCCCGCAGCCCGCGGCGACGCGGTACCGTGGCGTCCCTTTCTCCCACAAGATCCTCGTGGTCGCCCTGGAGGTTCCGTGGTTCAGGCGTACATCCTCATCCAGACCGAGGTGGGCAAGGCGTCGACCGTCGCCGACACCATCTCCAAGATCCAGGGGGTCATCCAGGCCGAAGACGTGACCGGTCCGTACGACGTGATCGTGCGCGCGCAGGCGGACACCGTCGACGAGCTGGGCCGCATGGTGGTCGCCAAGGTCCAGCAAGTGGACGGCATCACGCGCACCCTCACCTGCCCGGTCGTTCATCTGTAGCCCCCGTCTACGCTTGGCCGGTGATGTCTTCCCACCGGCCCTTCGGCCTGCCCGCCGCCGTCACGGCAGCCGTATCGCTGCTGGCCGTCGCCGGCTGCTCCTCGTCGGACGCCGCGGCGTCCGTCGAGGTTCCCAGCCCACCGGCGGCGGAGGCCGCCTTCTGCCAGGCCTTGGCGAAGGAGCTTCCCGACACCTTGGCGGGGCTGGAGCGGAGTGACCCGGAGCCCGGCTCCGAGCTGACCGCCGGCTGGGGTGACGGTGCGATCGTACTGCGCTGCGGGGTGCCCCGGCCCGAAAAGATGAGCGATCCCAAGGCGCAGGGCATCGAGGCGAACGGCGTGAACTGGATGCTGGAGCGCCCCGAGGGCGCCGGGCCCCGGTTCACCTCGACGTATCGGAAGACGTACATCGAGGTGCAGCTCGACAAGCGGTACGCGCACGACATCACGCCGCTCGCCGATCTCGCCGAGCCCGTACGGAAGACCGTGCCGCCCAGCCTCTGAGAGGCGGGGGCACGGTCTTTTCGTGGTGCTACGGATCAGCGCAGGCCCGTGGAGCGGTTCAGCGCGGCCTGGATGAGGCGGTCGACGAGCTCCGGGTAGCTCACGCCGCTCTCCTGCCACATGCGCGGGTACATGGAGATCGGCGTGAAGCCCGGCATGGTGTTGATCTCGTTGATGACGAAATCGCCGTCCTCGGTGAGGAAGAAGTCGGCGCGGACCAGGCCCTCGCAGGAGACCGCCTCGTAGGCGGCGACGGCCAGGCGCTGGATCTCGGCGGTGGCCTCGTCCCCGATGGGCGCGGGCACGATGCCGGAGGCCGAGTCGATGTACTTGGCCTCGAAGTCGTAGAAGTCGTGGTTCGTGACCGGCGGGATCTCGGCCGGCACGCTGGCCCGGGGGCCGTCCTCGAACTCCAGGACGCCGCACTCGATCTCCCGGCCGCGCAGCAGCGACTCGACGAGGATCTTGGGGTCGTGGCGGCGGGCCTCCTCGATGGCCTCGTCCAGGCCGGAGAGGTCGTCGACCTTGGTGATGCCCATGGAGGAGCCGCCGCGGGCCGGCTTCACGAAGAGCGGCCAGCCGTGCTCGGCGGCGAACTCGACGATCTTCTTGCGGGCGGCGGCGGGGTTCTGCTCCCACTCGCGCGGCCGGATGACCTCGTACGGGCCGACCGGGAGACCGAAGGAGACGAAGACCCGCTTCATGTACTCCTTGTCCTGGCCGACGGCGGAGGCGAGGACGCCCGCACCGACGTAGGGGACGCCGGAGAGCTCCAGGAGGCCCTGAAGGGTGCCGTCCTCGCCGTACGGGCCGTGGAGCATCGGGAAGACCACGTCGACCTCGCCGAGGGCCCTCGGCACGGCGCCGGGCTCGGTGAGGACGACCTCGCGGTTGGCGGGGTCGACGGAGAGGACGACACCGCCCTCCTCGGACTCGGCCAGGTCGGCGACGTTGGGCAGGGCGCGGTCGGCGATGGCCATGCGCTCGGGGGCGTCGGCGGTGAGCGCCCAGCGCCCGTCCGTCGTGATGCCGATGGGCAGCACGTCGTACTTGTCCCGGTCGATGGCGCTCAGGACGGCGCCCGCCGTGACGACGGAGATGGCGTGCTCGGAGCTGCGTCCGCCGAAGACGACGGCCACGCGCGGCTTGCGGGGGCTCTGGGTGTTCTCGCTCATATCGCGATGAGCGTACCTTGCGAGTCCCGAACGACCTTGCGGCCCCGGTCCCCTCGCGCGCGTCCGGCTCAGCGGCGCGCAGGGGGCACGGGGCGGCTACCGGGCGAGGGCCGAGGGCTCGGCGGCGCCCGGTGGCGCTCAGCGGCGCTCGGCCTTGGCGCTGCGCGACATCAGTTCCTTGAGGGCGACGACCGGCGGCTTCCCGTCGTGGACGATCGAGACGACGGTTTCGGTGATGGGCATGTCGACGCCGTGGCGGCGGCCCAGATCGAGCACGGACTCGCAGGACTTGACGCCCTCGGCGGTCTGCTTGGTGGCCGCGATCGTCTCCTGGAGGGTCATCCCGCGGCCGAGGTTGGTGCCGAAGGTGTTGTTCCGGGAGAGCGGCGAGGAGCAGGTGGCGACGAGATCGCCGAGGCCCGCGAGGCCGGAGAAGGTGAGCGGGTCGGCGCCCATGGCGAGGCCGAGCCGGGTGGTCTCGGCGAGGCCCCGGGTGATGAGCGTGGCCTTGGAGTTGTCGCCGAGGCCCATGCCGTTGGCGATGCCGACGGCGAGCCCGATGACGTTCTTGACCGCGCCGCCGAGTTCACAGCCCACCACGTCGGTGTTGGTGTACGGGCGGAAGTACGGGGTCATGCAGGCGGTCTGGAGCCGCTGCGCGACCGTCTCGTCGACGCAGGCGACGACGGCGGCGGCGGGCTGCCGGGCGGCGATCTCCTTGGCCAGGTTGGGGCCGGTGAGGACGGCCACGCGCTCGGCGGGCACGTCGGCGACCTCCGTGATGACCTCGCTCATGCGCTTGGCGGTGCCGAGTTCGACGCCCTTCATGAGGGAGACGAGGACGGTGTCGGGCGCGAGCATCGGCGACCAGGCGGCGAGGTTGCCGCGCAGGGTCTGCGAGGGCACGACGAGGACGGTGAAGTCGGCGTCGTGGGCGGCCTCGGCGGGGTCGGCGGTGGCCGTGATCGCCGCGGGGAGCTCGACGCCCGGCAGGTAGTCGGGGTTGACCCGGGTCGCGTTGATCTCCTTGGCGAGTTCGGCGCGGCGGCCCCAGAGGCTCACCTCGCAGCCCGCGTCGGCGAGCACCATCGCGAAGGCGGTACCCCAGGATCCGTTTCCGAAGACGGCTGCCTTGGTCATTTGGTGCCCCCTTCGGCGGCCTTGCGCCGCTGCTCCAGGCGCGCCTTGCGGTGGTCGTACGGTTCGGCGGGCGCCTGTTCGCCGCGGACCTGCTCCAGGATCGCGGTGATCGCGGCCATGATGACCTCGGTCGCCTCGCGGAGCACCTCGGGTGTGGGTTCGAGTCCGTAGAAGCGGGAGAGGTCGACGGGCGGACCGGCCTGCACGATCAGGGTCTTGCGGGGGAACAGGCTGAGCTTGTTCTCCTTGGCGTACGGCGGCATCGCGAGGTTGGCGCCCCACTGGGCCACCGGGATGACGGGGGCCCGGGTGAGCAGCGCGACGCGCGCGGCACCGGTCTTGCCCGCCATGGGCCACATGTCGGGGTCCCGGGTCAGGGTGCCCTCGGGGTAGAAGGCGACGCACTCGCCGCGTTCGATGGCGTCGACGGCGGCGCGGAACGCGTCGAGCGCGTTGGTCGTCTCGCGGTAGACGGGGATCTGCCCGGTGCCGCGGAGCATCATGCCGACGAAGGGGGCCTTGAAGAGGGCCGCCTTGGCCAGGAGGCGCGGGACGCGGCCGGTGTTGTACTGGTAATGCGCGTAGGACAGCGGGTCCAGGTAGGAGTTGTGGTTGACCGCGGTGATGAAACCGCCGTCGGCCGGAATGTGCTCCATACCGCGCCAGTCCCGCTTGAACAGAACCACCAGGGGGGGTTTGGCGATGACCGCCGCGAGGCGGTACCAGAAGCCGATTCTGCGGCGGGGCACTCGTACACCTTTCTCCGGGACCGGCTGGCAGGGGGTCAAGTGTCGCCCCATGCTCCAGCTCTGTCGAGTGACACCGTACGCCCCGGGCCCCCCGCGGGACCGCGTGGGCGGGACAGAATGGAGGCCGATGAACGCCATACACACGGATGCGGACGACGGCTGGTCCCTGGTCGTGCCCCTGAAGCCCCTTGCCCTGGCGAAGAGCAGACTGGCCGCGGCGGCCGGGTCCCGGCTGCGCCCGCGGCTGGCGCTCGCGTTCGCCGAGGACACCGTGGGTGCGGTGCTGAACTGCGCGCGGGTACGGGATGTGGTGGTCGTCACGGACGATCCGACGGCCTCCGGGGCACTGGGCTCGCTGGGGGCGCGGATCGTCCCGGACACCCCTGCGGCGGGGCTCAACGCGGCGCTGGCGCACGGGGTCCGCGTCATACGGTCCCGGCGGCCGTACGCGCGCGTGGCCACGCTCAACGCGGACCTGCCGGCGCTGCGGCCGGCGGAGCTCGCCCTGGTCCTGGACGCGGCCCGGAAATTTCCGAGGGCTTTTCTCGCGGATGCCGCCGAAATAGGTACGACATTCCTCTCGGCGGGCCCGGGGGTGGAATTGGAACCGGCATTCGGAGGTGCGTCACGGCTCCGGCATTTGTCGTCGGGTGCCGTGGAAATCCGGCTGTCCGGGGTGGATTCCGTACGCCGGGACGTGGACACCGGTGAGGATCTGGCGGCGGCGGAGGCACTGGGGCTCGGCCCGCGGACGGCCGCCCGGTGGCTGTCGGCGGCCGGATAGGCTGCGCTCCATGCAGGCGACCGCGTTCACGTACGACCCCGAGACCCGCAGCGGCAGTGTGCTGCTCGACGACGGAACCCCCGTGGAGTTCGGGGCGGAGGCCTTCGAGGCGGGTGGGCTGCGGCTGCTGCGGCCGGGGCAGCGGGTGCGGATCGAGGCGGAGCCGGGCACCTCGGGCGCCGGTCTGCGGATCACCCTGGTGACGCTTCAGACGTTCTGACGCGCCCGGTCCCCGCCGTCGGGGCCCCGGACGCGCCGCGGGCCGGGCTCCCTGGGGGGAGCCCGGCCCGGCGGGTGTCTACCGCTCGTCCTACTTCTTGGCGGCGGCCTTCTTGGCGGTCGTCTTGCGCGCCGTCGTCTTCTTGGCGGGCGCCTTCGTCGCCGTGGCCTTCTTCGCGGCCGGCGCGGTCTTCTTGGCCGTGACCTTGGTCGCCTTCTTCGCGGCGGCCGTGGTGGTCTTCTTGGCGGCGGCGGAGGTCTTCTTCGCCGCGGCCGTGGTGGCCTTCTTGGCGGGGGTCGCCTTCTTGGCCGCCGTGGTGGTCTTCTTCGCGGGGGTCGCCTTCTTCGCGGCCGCCGTCGTCGCCTTCTTCGCCGGGGTCGCCTTCTTCGCGGCGGCCTTCTTGGCGGTGCTGGCCTTCTTGGCGGCGGCCTTCTTCACGGTCGCGGAGGCGGCGCCACCGGTCAGGCTGCCCTTGGGAGCCTTCTTGACGGAGACCTCGCCGCCCTTGGGGAGCTTCTTCGAGCCGCTGACCAGGTCCTTGAAGCCCTGACCGGCACGGAAGCGCGGGACCGAGGTCTTCTTGACCCGCACCCGCTCACCCGTCTGCGGGTTGCGGGCGTAGCGGGCCGGACGGTCGACCTTCTCGAACGAGCCGAAACCCGTCACCGAGACCCGGTCGCCCCCGACCACGGCACGCACGATGGCGTCGAGCACGTGGTCGACGGCTTCGGCGGCCTGCTGGCGACCGCCCATCTTGTCGGCAATCGCTTCTACGAGCTGCGCCTTGTTCACGTCTTCCCCTTCGGAGACATTGCCAGAACGAAAGTGTTCAAGCTTTTTCGCACGTTAGGCATGTATATACCGCAAATCAAACACGAAACGGGCTAATCACCCTAGTGCCGCAACGCAGAAGATCCGCTGCGGAGTTCTTGGTGTCAGTCGTCCTCTGGGAATCGGCCCTCGTCGAGGTCCTTCATCAACCGGTCCAGACGCGTTGCCGCGTCCTTGAGATCGTGCTTCGCCGCGGCCGTCACGACCAGCAGCTTCCGGGACAGCGCCATCCTTACGCCCTCCGGGACTTGCAGTGAGCGCACTCTTGTGTGCGCTTCCTTCAATCGGGCGGCGACTGACTCGTAGAGCTCGAGTTGGCTGTCGCGTTCCATGCACCGATTGTGCCATCTAGGGCGAGTTGTCGCCCGACAGGGTCTCAACAAGCGACTGCGCCCCCCACCGGGCGGTGGGGGGCGCAGTCTTGGAAAAGCGCTGCTCAGACCGTAATTGTACGGGGCTTGTGGGCCGGTCGTGCCGCCTCATAGGTGGCGATGTCGGCTTCGTTCTGAAGGGTGAGGCTGATGTCGTCGAGTCCGTTCAGCAGCCGCCAGCGGGCGTTCTCGTCGAGCTCGAAGTCGGCGTCGATCCCGGCGGCCAGGACCTTTCGCTGCTCCAGGTCGACGGTGACCTCGGCGGTCGGGTCGGCCTCGGTCAGCTCCCAGAGCGCGTCGACCGTCTCCTGCGGCAGGACCACGGTGAGCAGGCCGTTCTTCAGCGAGTTGCCGCGGAAGATGTCGGCGAAGCGGGCCGAGATGACCGTCTGGAAGCCGTAGTTCTGGAGCGCCCAGACGGCGTGCTCACGGGAGGAGCCGGTGCCGAAGTCGGGGCCGGCGACCAGGACCGAGGCACCCTGCCGCTCGGGGCGGTTGAGGATGAACTCGGAGTCCTTGCGCCAGGCCTCGAAGAGACCGTCCTCGAAGCCGTCGCGGGTGACCTTCTTGAGCCAGTGCGCCGGGATGATCTGGTCGGTGTCGACGTTGCTGCGGCGCAGCGGGACGGCCCGGCCGGTGTGCGTGGTGAAAGCTTCCATGGTTCCTCAGACCCCCGCGGTGGTGGCGACGTCGGACAGATCGGCCGGGGAGGCCAGATGGCCCAGGACGGCGGTGGCGGCGGCGACCTGGGGCGAGACCAGGTGGGTCCGGCCGCCCTTGCCCTGCCGGCCCTCGAAGTTACGGTTCGAGGTGGACGCGGAGCGCTCACCCGGAGCCAGTTGGTCGGGGTTCATGCCCAGGCACATCGAGCAGCCCGCGTGCCGCCATTCGGCGCCGGCCTCCTTGAAGACCTTGTCCAGACCCTCTTCGACGGCCTGCAGGGCGACCCGGACCGAGCCGGGGACGACCAGCATGCGGACGCCGTCGGCGACCTTGCGGCCCTCCAGCAGACCGGCGGCGTTGCGCAGGTCCTCGATGCGGCCGTTGGTGCAGGAGCCTACGAAGACGGTGTCGACCTTGATGTCGCGCAGCGGCTGCCCGGCGGTCAACCCCATGTATTCCAGGGCCTTTTCGGCGGCCAGGCGCTCCGAAGCGTCTTCGTACGAAGCCGGGTCGGGGACGTTCGCCGAAAGCGGCGCGCCCTGGCCGGGGTTGGTGCCCCAGGTGACGAACGGCGCCAGGGAGGCGGCGTCGATGACGACCTCGGCGTCGAAGACCGCGTCCTCGTCGGACTTCAGGGTCTTCCAGTACGCGACGGCGGCGTCCCAGTCCTCGCCCTCGGGGGCGTGGGCGCGGCCCTTCAGGTAGTCGAAGGTGGTCTCGTCGGGGGCGATCATGCCCGCGCGGGCGCCGGCCTCGATCGACATGTTGCAGATGGTCATCCGGGCCTCCATCGAGAGCTTCTCGATGGCGGAGCCGCGGTACTCCAGGATGTAGCCCTGGCCGCCGCCGGTGCCGATCTTGGTGATGATCGCCAGGATCAGGTCCTTGGCGGTGACGTCCTCGGGCAGCTCGCCGTCGACCGTGATGGCCATGGTCCTGGGGCGGGCCAGCGGCAGCGTCTGGGTGGCGAGCACGTGCTCGACCTGGCTGGTGCCGATGCCGAACGCCAGCGCGCCGAAGGCGCCGTGCGTGGAGGTGTGCGAGTCGCCGCAGACGACGGTGGTGCCCGGCTGGGTCAGGCCCAGCTGCGGTCCCACCACGTGGACGACGCCCTGCTCGACGTCGCCCAGCGGGTGCAGCCGGACGCCGAACTCGGCACAGTTCTTACGGAGGGTCTCCAGCTGCGCGCGGGAGACCGGGTCGGCGATCGGCTTGTCGATGTCGAGGGTCGGGGTGTTGTGGTCCTCGGTGGCGATGGTGAGGTCGAGGCGCCGCACCTGCCGGCCGTTCTGGCGCAGGCCGTCGAAGGCCTGGGGGCTGGTCACCTCGTGCAGCAGGTGCAGATCGATGAAGAGGAGGTCGGGCTCGCCCTCGGCGCGCCGGACGACATGGTCGTCCCAGACCTTCTCCGCGAGTGTCCTACCCATCGCTTTCCCTCCGGCCGACGTCTACGCCGGCACAACTAGAGACCCGTTTCGCGGGCCGTTGTGCGGCCGCCTCACCAGAGTGACAAGTTCCGCAGGAAATTGAACTTGCGTTTCACAGAGTGAGACGCGAATATCGTTGCATGGACAACTCTAGCGGCGTAGGCGTTCTCGACAAGGCAGCCCTTGTCCTGAGCGCCCTGGAGTCCGGTCCGGCCACCCTCGCAGGACTGGTCGCGGCGACGGGACTCGCACGACCCACGGCACACCGACTGGCCGTGGCACTGGAACACCACCGGATGGTGGCGCGTGACATGCAGGGCCGGTTCATCCTCGGACCGCGCCTCGCGGAGCTCGCCGCCGCGGCCGGCGAGGACCGTCTGCTCGCGACCGCCGGCCCGGTGCTGACGCATCTGCGCGATGTCACCGGCGAGAGCGCCCAGCTCTACCGGCGCCAGGGCGACATGCGCATCTGCGTGGCGGCGGCCGAGCGTCTCTCGGGCCTGCGGGACACCGTCCCGGTCGGCTCGACGCTGACGATGAAGGCCGGCTCGTCGGCGCAGATCCTGATGGCCTGGGAGGAGCCCGAGCGGCTCCACCGCGGCCTCCAGGGCGCCCGCTTCACGGCGACGGCCCTGTCGGGCGTACGGCGCCGCGGCTGGGCCCAGTCGATCGGTGAGCGGGAGCCGGGCGTCGCGTCCGTCTCCGCGCCCGTACGCGGCCCGTCGAACCGCGTGGTGGCCGCCGTGTCGGTCTCGGGTCCGATCGAGCGTCTGACGCGCCACCCGGGCCGTATGCACGCCCAGGCGGTCATCGACGCCGCCGCCCGTCTCTCCGAGGCGCTCCGCCGCACCGGCTGACGTTCTCCCTGCCCTCTGTTCGTCCCGGCCCACCGCTTCAACGCCGCAGCGGTGGGCCGGAGTTGTACCCGCTTCCGGTCCGTTTCCGGTCCATGACGGGCTCGCGCCGAACAGCGAAGAAGCCCTCCCCCGAAGGGAAGGGCTTCTTCGTCTTGTACCCCCGACCGGATTCGAACCGGCGCTACCGCCTTGAGAGGGCGGCGTGCTAGGCCGCTACACAACGGGGGCCTTGCGGATCAGATCCGCGGTGCAGATGAGCTCTGCGAGCTGGCCTACCTGGACTCGAACCAAGAATGACGGTACCAGAAACCGTAGTGTTGCCAATTACACCATAGGCCATGGTGGTTACACCGTACCCCCGACCGGATTCGAACCGGCGCTACCGCCTTGAGAGGGCGGCGTGCTAGGCCGCTACACAACGGGGGCCCTAGCGATCCCACCCGGTCGGAACCGGGTGATGTCACCGTAGATCCACCGGGAGCTACCCAAGTGACCTACAGGATGGATCAGTACCCCCGACCGGATTCGAACCGGCGCTACCGCCTTGAGAGGGCGGCGTGCTAGGCCGCTACACAACGGGGGCTTTGTGGATGCCTATCCACGGGTTGCAGATGAGCTCTGCGAGCTGGCCTACCTGGACTCGAACCAAGACTAACGGAACCAGAAACCGTCGTGCTGCCAATTACACCATAGGCCACCGGAACAACGTCCCCACCAGGGGGATCTTGCTCGGCTTGCGCTTTTCGGGTTCTTGCCTTTCGGCTTGTTCCCCTCGGCGCAGAAAGAACATTACCCGAAGGTGGACGGTGCTCCAAAACGGGTATGCCCTCCGAGCAGGGCCGGGAGCTGGCGGAGGTCCGTGATCCGGTTCAGTTCGGGCCTGCCGCCGGTGTCCGCGCGGTCCAGCCAGATGCCCCGCAGCCCCGCCTCCACCGCGCCCCGGGCGTCGATGTCCGGCTGGTCCCCCACGTACGCGACCTCGCGGGGTCGCAGGTCAAGAGCGGTGCAGGCGGCGTGGAAGGCCTCCGGGGCCGGTTTGGCCACCCCGAGCTCCGCGGCGCAGAGGACGGCCTCGAAGCGGTCCCGTACGCCCAGGACCCGGAGCTTGCGCTCCTGGTTGTGGATGCTGGAGTTGGACAGAATCCCGTGACGATAGTCATCGGCCAGGAGGTCCAGTACGGGGACGGCGTCGGGGAAGAGTTCCCAGGCCGCCTCGTAATGGGAGACGTACCGCTCGAACCAGCGATCGGCCTCGGCGGCGGTGAGCGCGGGCTCCGCGAGGAAGTCCCGCACGCGCTCCCGCCGCTGCTCCTGGAAGTCGACCCCACCGGCCTCGAAACGGCGCCAGTGGAGCGCGGTCAGCTCCCGCCAACGACGGAGGGCCTGGTCGACGGAGTCGAATCCGTCCACCAGGCCCTCGGCCGTCAGGTGCGCGCTCATGCCGACGTGGTCGGCGCGGGCGTAGTCGAAGATCGTGTCGTCCACGTCCCACAGGACCGCGCGGATGGTCATGGAACGACCGTACCGCCCGGAAGGGGTCAGGCGGCGAGCTTCGCCAGCGCCGCGTCGATGCGGGTCAGGGTCTTCTCCTTGCCCAGGATCTCCAGGGACTCGAAGAGGGGCAGGCCGACCGTGCGGCCGGTGACCGCGACGCGGACCGGGGCCTGGGCCTTGCCGAGCTTGAGGCCGTGGGCCTCGCCGGCGGCCAGGACCGCGTTCTTGAGCGACTCGGGGTCGCTCCAGTCCGCGCCTTCGAGCTTCTCGCGGGCGGTGGTGAGGAGGGCCGCGGGCTCGCCCTTCATCGCCTTGTCCCACGAGGGCTGGTCGAAGACCGGCTCGGACAGGAAGAGGAAGTCCACGTTGGCCGTGATGTCCGAGAGGACGGTGACGCGGGTCTGGGCGTGCGGCGCGATGGCCTCCCAGGCGGTCCGGTCGAACTCCTCGGGCGCCCAGTTGGCGAAGGGGGCCTGCAGCCAGGGCTCGCAGGCCGCGGCGAAGGCCTTCACGTCCAGCAGGCGGATGTGGTCGGCGTTGATCGACTCGGCCTTCTTGAGGTCGAAGCGCGCCGGGTTGGCGTTGACGTCGGCGATGTCGAACTTCGCCACCATCTCGGGGATGGTGAAGATGTCCTGGTCGGCCGAGAAGGACCAGCCGAGGAGCGACAGGTAGTTCAGCAGGCCCTCGGGGAGGAAGCCGCGCTCCCGGTAGAGGTTGAGCGAGGCCTCCGGGTCGCGCTTGGAGAGCTTCTTGTTGCCCTCGCCCATCACGTACGGCAGGTGTCCGAAGGAGGGGATCTCCTTGGCGACGCCCAGCTCGATCAGCGCCTTGTAGAGCGCGACCTGGCGGGGGGTGGAGGAGAGCAGGTCCTCGCCGCGCAGGACGTGGGTGATCTCCATCAGGGCGTCGTCGACCGGGTTGACCAGGGTGTACAGCGGGGCGCCGTTGGCCCGGAGGATGCCGTAGTCCGGCACGTTCTCCGGGGTGAAGGTGAGCTCGCCGCGGACCAGGTCGGTGAAGGTGATCGGCTCGTCGGGCATCCGGAAGCGGACGATCGACGCGCGGCCCTCCGCCTCGTAGGCGGCCTTCTGCTCTTCGGTGAGGTCGCGGCAGTGGCCGTCGTAGCCGGAGGGGCGGCCGGCGGCGCGGGCGGCGGCGCGGCGCTCGTCGAGCTCCTCGGTGGTGCAGTAGCAGGGGTACGCGTACCCGCCGGCGAGCAGCTTGTCGGCGACGTCCTTGTAGATGTCCATCCGCTGCGACTGCCGGTACGGGGCGTGCGGGCCGCCGATCTCCGGGCCCTCGTCCCAGTCGAGGCCGAGCCACTTCAGGGAGTCGAGCAGCTGCTCGTACGACTCCTCGGAGTCGCGAGCGGCGTCGGTGTCCTCGATGCGGAAGACCATGGTGCCCTCGTTGTGCCGGGCGAAGGCCCAGTTGAAGAGAGCGGTGCGGACCAGGCCCACGTGGGGGTTGCCGGTCGGCGAGGGACAGAAACGGACGCGGATGTTCGCGTTAGCCACGCTTGATCACCTTATTGGTGAGAGTGCCGATGCCTTCGATGGTGACGGCGACCTCGTCGCCGACGTTGAGGGGGCCGACCCCGGCGGGAGTGCCGGTGAGGATGACGTCGCCGGGGAGCAGCGTCATGGCCTCGGTGATGTGGACGACCAGGTCCTCGATGGAGCGGATCATGTCGCTCGTACGACCCAGCTGGCGCTGTTCGCCGTTGACCGTCGCCTGGATGGTCAGGTCGCTCGCGTCAGCCGTGGTCAAGCCGGTCTCCACCCAGGGCCCCAGGGGGCAGGAGGTGTCGAAGCCCTTGGCCCGGGCCCACTGCTTCTCGCGCTGCTGGGCGTCGCGGGCGGTGACGTCATTGGCGCAGGTGTAGCCGAAGATGACGTCCTTCACGCGCTCGCGGGGCACCTCGCGGCACATGCGGCCGATGACCACGGCCAGCTCGGCCTCGTGGTGCAGCTCGTTGGAGAAGGAGGGGTACTCGATGGCGTCGCCGGGGCCGATCACCGAGGTGGTGGGCTTGAAGAAGGCGACGGGGACTTCGGGGACCTCGTTGCCGAGTTCGGCGGCGTGCTCCGCGTAGTTGCGGCCGATGGCCACGACCTTGTTGGGGAGCACGGGCGGCAGGAGCCGTACCTTGCTCAGCGGGACCTTGGTGCCGCTGAGCTCGAAGTCGGTGTACGGGATGCCCTTGATGATGTCGAGGACGAGGCCGCCGGACTCGACGGTTCCCTCGCCCTCGACGGCGCCGAAGGCCACATTGCCGTCGATGGAGAATCTGGCGATGCGCACGAGTGCTTTCGCCCCTCACTTGATGCTGGCTGGAGTCTGACGCTCCAGGCTAACGCGGCGCGGGGGCGGCCGACCGGCGTTGGCGCCGGGCTCGTGACAAGGATGACGCGGGTGGGTCCCGGAACGGGGTCAGCGGGACGCGGAGGCGTACGGCTGGGGCTGGTACGGGGCCGGGGGCTGCATGAGGACGGTGCGGCGCGGGTTGGCCGTCTTCGCGGGCAGCTCGGCCGCGTACTCGGGCAGGGCGACCCGGCCGAGGTCTGCGGCGTCCGAGAGGTGGACGAGGGTGGAACGGCGGGGGTTGGCCGTGGAGCCGGGCGTCGTCTTCATCGCGGTGATCTGACCTTGTTCCGGAACGGGCGCCGCGTTCGGGCGCGAGGGGGTGTAAAGCGTCAGGCTAAACATGCGATTCCCTTCGAATGCATGGCTAAGACATCGATCATCGTGTGAGTTTGCTCACCACTGGGGACATATTCCGGGCATTACGGACCGTCGCCTGTCGCCACGGAAAGGGACATTACGCCACTGAATGCTCTATTCCGCTCCTGATCATGGCGACTGGGACACACGGGTACGCGCAGCCATTGGAGAGGAAAAGTCCGAATCCTCCGTGATCATCTTCTACATGCGGTGACGCTCTGCGTACGGGTTGTCATGACCCTCCCGGCGCGACACGCGGCCCTTGTTGGAGTTCCGGCACTGTGCTGGAATTCCACGCACCGCCGCGGGTTTCAAGCCGGCGCGCAGGAGGCGCAACGCAGCGCCGGCCATGTGGCGGGGAAGGGGGAACTGCGCCGGTCACCGACGACCACCTGGGGTGCTCTCCGCACCCCGATTGACGCCGACACCGTCTTCTCCGTTCATCCGGAGGGACGCCTGGTCCAGAGGTTGCGACGCTAGTGCAGGGACGTTTCAAGAGGGATGGCTCGGGGTCTCCCCAGGCCCGCCAGGGCCGAGCGGATACTCCGGCGGAGCAGGAACCGCGTGCCGGGACCGACCGCGGTCCCTCGGCCTCGCGCACCCCGAACCAGGGTCAGGGACCGTCCGGCGAGGGCGGTGACGGCGGCAGGCGCACGAGCGCCGCGGCCGCTTCCGCCGAGCCGTCCGACGCACCCCCCAAGCCCAAGGCCGAGAACGAGGTCGGCCCCCGAATAGCCCTGCGCAACTGGCGCATCTCCACGCGCCTGGTCGCGCTCCTCACCCTCCCCGTGGTCGCAGCGACCACCCTGGGCGGCATCCGCATCAGCGAGTCGCTCCAGGACATGGAGCAGCTCGACCACATGCAGCTGCTCACCAAGCTGACCCGTGAGGCGACCGACCTCGCGCAGGCCCTGCAGTCCGAGCGCGACCTGTCCGCGGGTCCGCTGGCCAACGGCCGCCCGGCCAGCGACTACCAGGTCGCCAACCCGCGCCGCAGGACGGACCTCGAGTACAAGGCCTTCCTCCAGGCCACCGAGGACGTCCCGGCCACCGAGGGCGACGAGGCGCTGCGCAGCATCCGGCAGAACGTCAACCAGATCGCCTCGCAGGTCAGCCAGCTCCACACGATCCGGCGGAACGCCTACGAGAAGGGCGTCTCCCACTCGGTGACGGTCGAGGCGTACAGCCGCCTCATCCGCTCGCTGCTCGGTCTGTCCCAGGACATGGCGCAGGCGACCAGCAACCCCGAGATGATCAAGCGGACCCGAGCGCTCGCCGCGTTCTCGTCCGCCAAGGAGTACGCCTCCATCCAGCAGGCGATCATCGCCGCGGCGCTGCCCCCGAGCGACCGGACCTCCGGCAGGATCCAGCCGGGTGACCGTCTCTACGCCGAGGCCGCGCTCAACTCCGAGGGCGTCGAGCTCAAGTCCTTCCAGGCGATCTACGAGTCGGCGGGCGGTGACGCCACCGAGCGGACCGCCTCCCTGAACACCGGCAACCCGTCGATCACGGCCGCCGAGAAGTACGCCGAGCGCGTCCTCAACTCCGACGCCACGATGCCGGGCGGCCCGAAGCGCGGTCACCTGAACTTCACCGACGAGTACGGCACCAAGATCACCGCCATGAACCGCATCGAGCGCGAGCTGCTCGGTGACATGGAGACCATGGCCCGTGAACTCCGCCAGGAGTCGCAGCGGGACGCCATCGTCAACGGTGCGCTGATCCTCCTCGTCCTCGGTGTCTCGCTCATCGGCGCCTTCGTCGTGGCCCGGTCCATGATCCGCTCGCTGCGCCGGCTCCAGGACACCGCGACCAAGGTCGCCCAGGAACGCCTGCCCGAGCTGGTCAAGCAGCTCTCCGAGTCCGACCCGCAGGACGTCGACACCTCCGTCGAGTCCGTCGGTGTGCACTCCCGGGACGAGATCGGCCAGGTGGCCGCGGCCTTCGACGACGTGCACCGCGAGGCCGTCCGTCTCGCCGCCGAGCAGGCCCTCCTCCGGGGCAACGTCAACGCGATGTTCACCAACCTCTCGCGCCGTTCCCAGGGCCTCATCCAGCGTCAGCTCTCGCTCATCTCCGAACTGGAGTCGCGCGAGGCCGACCCGGACCAGCTGTCCTCGCTCTTCAAGCTCGACCACCTCGCGACGCGCATGCGCCGTAACGGTGAGAACCTCCTCGTCCTCGCCGGTGAGGAGCCGGGCCGCCGCTGGACCCGCCCGGTCCCGCTGGTCGACGTGCTCCGTGCCGCCGCCTCCGAGGTGGAGCAGTACGAGCGCATCGAACTCTCCTCGGTCCCCGCGACCGAGGTCGCCGGCCGGGTCGTCAACGACCTCGTCCACCTCCTCGCCGAGCTGCTCGAGAACGCCACCTCGTTCTCCTCGCCGCAGACCAAGGTCCGGGTCACCGGTCACGCGCTGCCCGACGGCCGGGTGCTCGTCGAGATCCACGACACCGGCATCGGCCTCTCCCCCGAGGACCTCGCCGCGATCAACGAGCGGCTCGCCTCGCCGCCCACCGTGGACGTCTCGGTCTCCCGCCGCATGGGTCTCTTCGTGGTCGGCCGCCTGTCCCTGCGACACGGCATCCGCATCCAGCTGCGCCCCTCCGACTCGGGCGGCACCACCGCGCTCGTCATGCTGCCGGTCGACGTCGCCCAGGGCGGCAAGAAGCCCATGCCCAAGCCGGCCGCAGGTGGCCAGGGCGCGATGCCTCCGGGTGCCTCCGCCCCGGGCGGCCGCCTTCCCGCCGGTCCCGGCGCGGCCGGTGGCCCCGCCGGCGGACGTCCGGGCCAGGGCGGTGCGCCGTCCTCGGCGGCCGGCCGCCTCGGCACCGGTGCGCCGCGCGGTCAGGTCGGTACGAGCGGCCCCCGGGCCGCGCTGCCCGCCCGTGACGGTGCCCCGCTCACGGGTGGCCCGCAGGCCCGGACCCCGCAGCCGCAGAACGCGCAGCTGGACCGGACCGGTCAGCTGCCGCAGATCCCCCAGGCCCCGCAGGCCCCGGGGATCAACGACCCGCAGCGGCCGGGCCCCGGTGGCGGTCTCATCGGCGGCGCCGCGAGCGCCATCCCCTCCCGTACGGACGTGTGGGGCAGCCAGGGCGGCCCGCAGGCCGGACCCGGCGCGCCGCAGCACGCTCCGCAGGGCCAGGCCCCGGGGGCCGACCAGACCGGTGGGTACGAGTTCCCGCGCGCCGAGCTGCCGGGGGGCAACCCCCAGCCGCAGCGCCCGCAGGCCGCGAGCTGGGGCAACGACCAGGCTCAGCAGCCGGTCCGGCGCCCGCAGCAGGAGATGTCCCCGCTGGACGCCCCGCGCGGTCACGAGGACCCGGAGACGTCGGGCCAGTTCGCGGCGCCGTCGGCCCCCCAGGGCCCCGGCTCCACGGGCCAGTTCCCGCGCCCCGACTTCGGTGCCCCGCAGCAGCAGCCGCAGGGTCGCCCGCAGCAGGCCCCGCAGCACCAGGCCCCGCAGGTGTACCAGGGCGGGGTCCAGGACCCGGCCTCGACGGCGCAGTTCCCGCGCCCGGACTTCGGTGCCCCGCAGGGTCCCGGTTCCACCGGCCAGTTCGCGCGGCCCGACTTCGGTGCCCCGCAGCAGCAGCAGCCGCAGGGCCAGGGCCAGAACCAGTACGCCCCGCAGCAGGGCCAGCAGCAGGGCCAGAACCAGCAGTACCAGGGCGGCCAGCAGCAGCAGTTCGGCCGGCAGCCCTTCGTACCGCAGGCGCAGCAGCAGGCCCCGCAGCCGCCGGCCCCGCGTCAGCGCACCGGTGGTGGCAGTGGCGACTTCGGCGCTCCGCGTCAGGGCGCCGAGCCGCGTCAGCCGCAGCTCCAGCAGCCGCGCCGTCCGGAGGCCCTGCCGCCGGCCGGTGCGGGCGACGGTCGTACCCCCCTGTACGACACGCTGGAGACCAACTGGTTCAACCAGGAGCAGGCGCAGGAGCAGGCACAGCAGACGACGCAGACCCCGGTCGTGTCGCAGCCGTCCGCTCCGGCTCAGCGTCCGGCCGGTGACCCGGCCGACGGCCGCCAGAACGGCGGGGCCGCCTGGCGGACCTCGCCCAACGACGAGCTGGTGCGCCAGGCCGAACGGGTGCGCAAGCCCGCGGCCGGCGGTGTCACCACCTCTGGTCTTCCCCGGCGTGTGCCGAAGGCCAACCTCGTACCCGGGACCGCTCAGGAGCAGGCGCACACCGCCGGCCCCCAGGTCTCGCGTGCACCCGACGACGTCCGCGGCCGGCTGACCAATCTGCGCCGCGGCATTCAGCAGGGCCGTCAGGCAGGTAACTCGACCACGGGTAATCACCACCTCGGTCCGAACCATCAGCAGGAGCGTTAGTTGAACGCGATGAGCCAGGCGGCGCAGAATCTGAACTGGTTGATCACCAACTTCGTGGACAACACCCCTGGGGTGTCCCACACGGTGGTGGTCTCCGCCGACGGACTCCTGCTGGCCATGTCCGAAGGATTCCCCCGCGACCGTGCCGACCAGCTGGCGGCGGTCGCGTCCGGACTGACCTCGCTGACCGCGGGTGCGTCCCGGATCTTCGAGGGGGGACCCGTCGCGCAGACCGTGGTGGAGATGGAGCGCGGCTTCCTCTTCCTCATGTCGGTCTCCGACGGCTCCTCGCTGGCCGTGCTCGCGCACCCCGAGTGCGACATCGGCCTCGTGGGCTACGAGATGACGCTGCTGGTCGACCGGGCCGGCAGTGTCCTCACCCCGGATCTCCGCGCGGAGCTCCAGGGCAGCCTGCTCCACTAGCCGGGTTGCTTCACGGAAACCCCACCGCACCACCGACCGACAGGGCGGTACGCCCCTCCGTACCGCCCTGGCACCGTTATCCGTCCGGCCGCCCCACCCGGCCCCCCACCGGCCCCATCAGACGGCAGATCGTTTGCCGTCACGCCCGGAGGATTCATGACCCCGCCCCCCGCCTCTCACGATCCGTACGGCAATTCAGTCGACGAGTACGGACATGAGGGCGACCAGCCGCTGGTGCGTCCGTACGCGATGACCGGCGGCCGGACCCGGCCGCGTTACCAGCTCGCCATCGAGGCGCTGGTCAGCACCACGGCCGACCCGGCGCACCTCGCCACGCTCCTCCCGGAGCACCAGCGGATCTGCCACCTGTGCCGTGAGGTCAAGTCGGTGGCCGAGGTGTCGGCTCTGCTGTCGATGCCCCTCGGTGTCGCCCGCATCCTCGTCGCCGACCTGGCGGAGGCCGGCATGGTGGCGATCCACCAGCCGGGCAACGGAGAGACCGGCGGCACGCCGGACGTGACTCTGCTCGAAAGGGTGCTCAGTGGACTTCGCAAGCTCTAGCGGCGGCGCGGCCCGTTCAACCACCAGCGCGAAGATCGTGGTGGCGGGTGGCTTCGGCGTGGGCAAGACCACGTTCGTGGGCGCCGTCTCGGAGATCAACCCGCTGCGTACCGAGGCCGTCATGACGTCCGCGTCCGCGGGCATCGACGACCTCACGCACACGGGTGGCAAGACGACGACGACCGTGGCCATGGACTTCGGCCGCATCACGCTGGACCAGGACCTGATCCTGTACCTCTTCGGTACGCCGGGCCAGGACCGCTTCTGGTTCATGTGGGACGACCTGGTCCGCGGCGCCATCGGCGCCGTCGTCCTGGTCGACACCCGCCGTCTCGCGGACTGCTTCCCGGCGGTCGACTACTTCGAGAACAGCGGACTGCCGTTCGTCATCGCCCTCAACGGCTTCGACGGGGCCCAGCCGTACCAGCCCGAGGAGGTCCGCGAGGCCCTTCAGATCGGCCCGGACACCCCCATCATCACCACGGACGCCCGCCACCGCGCGGACGCCAAGAGCGCGCTCATCACGCTCGTCGAGCACGCCCTCATGGCCCGCCTCAAGTAACGGGACCAACCGGGGCGGTTGTCATATGCCACCGCCAGGGGCGGTCTGTGTCCTTCGACACGGCCGCCCGCGCGTTCATAACATTTCGACAGAGAATTGGGGCGCCTCGGACACCCGACGCATCCGATCGGTGTCACTGCGCTCACATGAGCCCCGCCATTTGGCGGGGCTCGCTCTTTATGCCCGTTTTATACGAGGTCTGGACCGGCGAAAGCCGCCAGTGCCCACTGTTTGGAACCGACCCCCTTCACGTGCTGCAATTCATGAACTCCCGAGTAGTACGGCCCTGAACGAAACACCGGCACAACGTAGGTGCCGACGCCGAGAGGTTGTTGGTCGAGTGAGGCGCAGCAAGGAAAGCTCCGCGGAGCAGGAGACACGGGGCAACTTCACCCCGCCGTCGCGGACGGTGATGTCGCCCGCGGACGTGCCCGTGACGCAGCCCCCCGTGGTCGCCACCCCGGGCAGCTCCAGCAAGCTTTCGCCCCGCAACTGGCGGGTGCCCACCAGGCTGAACGCGATCCTCCTCATACCCGTGCTGGTCGGCCTCGTCATGGGCGGCTTCCAGGTCAAGGGAGCGATCGACACCTGGCAGGAGGCGCAGGACGCCGAGAAGACGGCGCTCATCGTGCGCGCCGCCTCGGAGTACAGCACCGCCCTCCTCAACGAGCGGGACCTCACCGCGGGCCCGCTGCTCGCGGCCAAGTCCGCCGAGGACCGCAAGAGCGACGACGTCACGCGGGCGTACGCCGCGACCGACGCCGCCCGGATCAAGTTCGACGAGGCCGCCAAGAACCTGCCCTCGGGCCAGGGTCTCGAACGCCGCCTCCGGCTCTTCAAGGACGAGGAGCCGAAGCTCGACGCGCTGCGCAAGGCCGCGTACACCCGCTCCCTCGACCCGGTGAACACCCAGCTCGGGTACACCGGCGTCCAGCACTACCTCACCGAGTTCTCCAACGAGCTCGGCCTCGGCACCGGCAACGTCACCGCCTACGGCCGTAGCGTCTACGCCATCCAGCTGGCCAAGGGCGCCGAGTCGCTCCAGCGCTCCATCGGCACCCAGCTCCTGGTCCGGCCCAGCCGCACCGAAGCCGTCTTCGCCCAGCAGTCCGTGGCGTTCAACTCGTACAACTACCTGGAGCAGATCGCCCTCGGCGAGTTCTCCTCCGGTGGTATGCCCGAGGACGTCGAGCTGCTGAAGAAGGTCATGGCGGGCAAGGCCGCCGAGGGCGCCAAGCAGATGCAGGCCGCCGGCGTCGACCTGCCCAAGGGCAAGGACGGCTCCGTCTACTCCGGCTCCGCCACCGCGATCGGCACCGCCAAGGGCCCCGAGGCCCTCGCGGCGCTCAAGTCCAAGGGCGTCACGGCCGAGAGCTGGATGGCCGTCGCCACCGCCAAGTTCGACGGCTACTCCGAGGTCGAGAAGGCCCTGGTCGACAAGGCCGTGGCCGAGGCGATCAAGATCTCCGACGAGGCCAAGACCGACGCCTGGGTCATCGGTGGCATCGTCGTCATCGCCCTGCTCGCCGCCTTCATCCTGGCCGGGATGATGGCCCGCCAGATGAGCCGCTCGATGCAGCAGCTGCGCACCGCCGCCTTCGGCATCGCCGAGCAGCGCCTGCCGATGCTGGTCGACCAGCTCTCCCGTACCGAGCCGGGCCGTGTCGACACCCGCGTCCAGCCGATCCCGATCGACACGCAGGACGAGATCGGCGAGGTCGCCCGCGCCTTCGACCAGGTCCACCGCGAGGCCGTCCGGCTCGCCGCCGAGCAGGCCATGCTCCGTGGCAACGTCAACGCGATCTTCACCAACCTCTCGCGCCGCAACCAGTCGCTGATCGAGGGCCAGCTGACCCTCATCACCGACCTGGAGAACAACGAGGCCGACCCGGACCAGCTGGAGAACCTCTTCCGCCTGGACCACCTCGCGACCCGTATGCGCCGCAACGGCGAGAACCTCCTCGTCCTCGCGGGCGAGGAGCCCGGCCGCCGCTGGGACCAGCCGGTCCCGCTGGTCGACGTCATGCGCGCCGCCTCCTCCGAGGTGGAGCAGTACGAGCGCATCGAGCTGGCCGGTGTCCCGGAGGCCGAGATCCACGGCCAGGCCGTGACCGACCTCGTGCACCTGCTCGCCGAGCTCCTGGAGAACGCCACGACGTTCTCCTCCCCCCAGACCAAGGTCCGCGTCACCGCGACCCGTCTCCCCGACGGCCGTGTGATGGTCGAGATCCACGACAAGGGCATCGGCCTCACCGCCGAGGACTTCGCGGACATCAACCACAAGCTGGCCAACCCGCCGACCGTCGACGCCGCCGTCTCGCAGCGCATGGGCCTCTTCGTGGTCGGCCGACTCGCCGACCGCCACGGCATCCGGGTCCAGCTGCGCCCCTCGGGCGAGCAGGCCGGTACGACCTCGCTGGTCATGCTGCCGGACGCGATCACGCACGGTGGTGGTGGCGAGCAGCCGCTCCAGGGCGACTTCACGGTCTCGCAGATCATTCCGCAGCAGCAGCAGCCGAGTGCCTTCGAGAGCGCACCGCCGCAGCAGCAGCCGATGCTGACCGCGGCCGACCTCGGCTTCGACGACTCGCGTTACGAGCAGCCGGCCGAGGAGGAGCGCCAGCTCGACCCGGTCGACCGCTCGCTGAAGCGCGAGGGGCGGCGTGCCGCCCTGGAGGCCCAGACGCAGAGTGGCGACCGGCCGCTCTTCCGCGACGAGGCCGAGCAGCCGGAGGAGTACGGACAGGGCCAGGAGTACGCGCAGCAGGCCCAGGGCCAGGAGTACGGGCAGGGTCAGGAGTACGGGCAGCAGCAGGCCCAGGAGTACCCGGCCGAGCAGTACGCCCCGGCGCAGGACTACGGGCAGCAGCAGCCCCAAGGGACACAGGAGTACGGCCAGGAGTACGCGGCCGACTTCGCGCAGCAGCAGGACGGCTACGCGTACCCGCAGCAGGGCTACGAGGCGTACCCCCAGCAGGGCTATGCGGAAGCTTCGTACGAGACCCCGACAACCGAACACCAGCAGTACGGCAATGCGTTCGATGCCCAGTCCCACCAGGCAGAGTGGCAGGATCAGAGCGCTTACCAGGGCGGCTACCAGCAGCAGTACGGAGCGGAATCGGAATCTGCTCCGAGCGCTCCCGAACAGGCCCCCGACCGCGTAGGCTTCGACCGTCCGGGTCCGACCCCCAGTGCCGCCCCGGACGCCGGTCACGCGCTGACCGATGCCGGACTGCCGCGCCGCGGCAGCGTCGCCTCGCCGAACCAGCAGGCGCCGCAGCAGCAGGCACCGCAGCAGGTGAAGCCCGCGCAGCCGGCGCAGGAGCAGCGGAACGACGCCGACACCACCGACGAATGGCGCTCGACCAACGACGAGCGCTGGCAGCGGGCCGGGAAGCTCAAGGACCCGAAGGCCGGCGGGGTCACCTCGTCCGGTCTCCCCCGCCGGGTCCCGAAGGCCAACCTGGTCGAGGGCACGGCTGAGCAGACCCCGCAGGGCGGCCCCCAGGTCTCCCGCGCACCCGAGGACGTACGGGGCAGGTTGAGCAACCTGCGCCGTGGTGTCCAGCAGGGACGCAGCGCGGGAACGGACACGAACGGATCGGGCCTCGGCCCGGGCAGTACCTACAACCAGGAGCGTTAGTGTGAGCATGAGCCAGGCGGCGCAGAATCTGAACTGGTTGATCACCAACTTCGTGGACAACACCCCCGGGGTGTCGCACACGGTGGTGGTCTCCGCCGACGGACTCCTGCTGGCGATGTCCGAGGGTTTCCCCCGGGACCGCGCCGACCAGCTGGCGGCCGTCGCTTCCGGACTGACCTCGCTGACCGCGGGCGCGTCCCGGATCTTCGAGGGCGGTGCGGTCAATCAGACCGTGGTGGAGATGGAGCGCGGCTTCCTCTTCATCATGTCGGTCTCGGACGGCTCCTCGCTGGCCGTCCTCGCCCACCCGGAGGCCGACATCGGTCTCGTGGGCTACGAGATGGCTCTGCTCGTGGACCGCGCGGGCAGCGTCCTGACTCCTGACCTCCGGGCGGAGCTTCAGGGAAGTCTTCTCAACTAACAGACAGACAGTGCGTTTCGCGCCACCGCCCCGTAAGGTGCGGTGGCGCGGTTTCCAAGGGACATGGACCGCGAGGCAGTCGGAGGAGGAGACGTGGGAACACCACCGGGCTCAAGCCCCTACAACGGTTATGACGCGTACCAGGCGCCGCTCGGCGACACCACGCAGAACCGGTTCAACTTTCCCTCCACCCCGAGCAGACAGGGTGTGTCGCAGCCCTACCGGCAGCCTCACGCCCAGCCCGCGGGTGCGCAGGGCTCCTCGCGTGCTCCTTCCGCCGCCGGTTCGAGCAGCTCGGGCGGGCACAACCCGCTGGTGCGTCCGTACGCGATGACCGGCGGCCGGACCCGGCCGCGTTACCAGCTCGCCATCGAGGCGCTGGTCAGTACCACGGCCGATCCGGCGCGGCTGCAGGGGCAGTTGCCCGAGCACCAGCGGATCTGCCGGCTGTGCTTCGAGATCAAGTCGGTCGCGGAGATCTCGGCCCTTCTCTCCATCCCCCTCGGCGTCGCCCGAATCCTCGTCGCCGACCTGGCAGAGGCCGGACTTGTCGCCATCCACCAGCCGGGCGGCGACGAAGCCGCCGGCGGTCAGCCAGACGTGACACTGCTCGAAAGGGTGCTCAGTGGACTTCGCAAGCTCTAGCGGCGGCGCGGCCCGTTCAACCACCAGCGCGAAGATCGTGGTGGCGGGTGGCTTCGGCGTGGGCAAGACCACGTTCGTGGGCGCCGTCTCGGAGATCAACCCGCTGCGTACCGAAGCCGTCATGACGTCCGCGTCCGCGGGCATCGACGACCTCACGCACACCGGCGACAAGACGACGACGACTGTCGCCATGGACTTCGGCCGCATCACGCTGGACCAGGACCTGATCCTGTACCTCTTCGGTACGCCGGGCCAGGACCGCTTCTGGTTCATGTGGGACGACCTGGTCCGCGGCGCCATCGGCGCCGTCGTGCTCGTCGACACCCGCCGCCTCGCCGACTGCTTCCCCGCGGTCGACTACTTCGAGAACAGCGGACTGCCGTTCGTCATCGCCCTCAACGGCTTCGACGGGAGCCAGCCGTACCAGCCCGAGGAGGTCCGCGAGGCCCTTCAGATCGGCCCGGACACCCCCATCATCACCACGGACGCCCGCCACCGCGCGGACGCCAAGAGCGCGCTCATCACACTCGTCGAGCACGCCCTCATGGCCCGCCTGCGGTAGCTGTCCCCGGCGTTTCGTACCGAAGGCCGCGTTCCCCTCGGGGAGCGCGGCCTTCGGCGTGTCCGGAGCACGGCCTCACGGCGCCGCCAGGGCCCTGACAGCGCGAAGGAGGGCCGGAACCCGGTGATACCGGGTTCCGGCCCTCCTCGGGCCGATCGTGCGATCAGCGCCAGCTGTGCGGCGCGCGGAAGCCGTGCTCGCGCTCCAGTCGGCGCCAGCCGGCCGTGGTGCGGGCGCGGTGGTCCGTCGTCGCGTCCTCGTCGGACCGGGCGGCGGCGCGGGCGAGCAGCACCGCCGTGATGGCGGCCAGCTCCTCGGGGTCGGCGAGGCCCTTCTCGACACGGAGAAGGTTGGCAGGGGTTGTCACGTGGATGACTCCTCTTACTGAGGCGGGTTGCCGTGCTTGCGGGACGGCAGGTCGGCGTGCTTGGTGCGGAGCATCGCGAGGGACCTGATGAGCACCTGGCGGGTGTCGGCGGGGTCGATGACGTCGTCGACCAGGCCGCGCTCCGCCGCGTAGTACGGGTGCATCAGCTCGGCCTTGTACTCCTTGACCATGCGGGCTCGCATGGCCTCGGGGTCCTCGGCCTCGGCGATCTGCTTGCGGAAGATCACGTTGGCGGCGCCCTCGGCGCCCATGACCGCGATTTCGTTGGTGGGCCAGGCGTACGTCAGGTCGGCGCCGATGGACTGGGAGTCCATGACGATGTAAGCGCCGCCGTACGCCTTGCGCAGGATCAGGCTGATCCGGGGCACGGTCGCGTTGCAGTACGCGTACAGCAGCTTCGCGCCGTGGCGGATGATTCCACCGTGCTCCTGGTCGACGCCCGGCAGGAAGCCGGGTACGTCCAGAAGGGTGATGATCGGGATGTTGAAGGCGTCGCACATCTGCACGAAGCGGGCGGCCTTCTCGGAGGCCTCGATGTCCAGGACACCGGCCAGCGTCTGGGGCTGGTTGGCGACGAGACCGACGACCTGGCCGTCGAGCCGGGCGAGGGCGCAGATGATGTTGCGGGCCCAGCGCTCGTGGATCTCCAGGTAGTCGCCGTCGTCGACGAGCTCCTCGATGACCTTGTGCATGTCGTACGGGCGGTTGCCGTCGGCCGGGACCAGGTCGAGCAGGACGTCGGAGCGGCGGTCCGCCGGGTCCTCGGAGGCGACGGTCGGCGGGTTCTCGCGGTTGTTCTGCGGGAGCATCGACAGGAGGTAGCGGACCTCCGCGATGCAGGTCTCCTCGTCGTCGTACGCGAAGTGGGAGACACCGGAGACACCCGCGTGGACATCGGCGCCGCCGAGGCCGTTCTGGGTGATCTCCTCGCCGGTGACCGCCTTGACGACGTCCGGTCCGGTGATGAACATCTGCGAGGTCTCGCGGACCATGAAGACGAAGTCCGTGAGGGCCGGGCTGTAGGCCGCGCCGCCGGCGCACGGGCCGAGCATCACCGAGATCTGCGGGATGACACCCGAGGCGCGGGTGTTGCGCTGGAAGATGCCGCCGTAGCCGGCGAGGGCGGAGACGCCCTCCTGGATACGGGCGCCGGCGCCGTCGTTCAGGGAGACCAGCGGGGCTCCGGCCGCGATGGCCATGTCCATGATCTTGTGGATCTTCGTCGCGTGCGCCTCGCCGAGCGCGCCGCCGAAGATCCGGAAGTCGTGCGCGTAGACGAAGACCGTCCGGCCCTCGACCGTGCCCCACCCGGTGATCACACCGTCGGTGTACGGCTTCTTCGCCTCCAGGCCGAAGCCCTGGGCGCGGTGCCGGCGCAGTTGCTCGACCTCGTTGAAGGAACCGGGGTCGAGCAGCAGCTCGATGCGCTCGCGCGCCGTCAGCTTGCCCTTCGCGTGCTGGGCCTCGGTCGCGCGCTCACTCGGGCCACGCAGGGCCTGCTCGCGCAGGACGTGCAGCTCGGCCACTCGGCCACGGGCGTCGGCGGGCTCGCTCGGGATCTGATCCACAACGGTCATGTACCGACCCTACGAAGTCGGACAAGAAAACCCCGCCGTCGACTCCGTACAGTCTCCCGTGTCGATTCCTGGTGGGGCCGGACAGAACGATGACCCGACCAGCGCGAGTGAACAGCCAGGGACCCCTCGTGTTTGTAGGGTTCCGACACCGACCTCAGCGAGTCGGGATGATTCGGGCACTGCCCGTCCTGCCCATGGGCGGCGGATCGCCCCGGCCGTGTTCCACACCAGCATGGCATTCTCCGCGGCACCGCCGACCAGGTGGGCCGTCGCGCCGCGGCACCCCCGCCCGCTGAAAACGGGACACGGCGAGACGTATGTGCCGTCTCGCCGTGCCCTGTGAGGGTGGCCTGTGAGCAGGCCCGTACGGGTTGGCCCGTGCGGGTGACCTCCTCTGTGCACTCCGGTCAGCTCACGTCAGCGCATCCGGCTCGCGTCAGCTCTTCTCGGCCATTTCAGCCTCCGCAGTGGAAGCGGGCGTTCCCCCAGTCCGCGTGGTCGTTGCCGTTGCCGTCGCCTCCGTCGCCGACCACCAGGTCGACCCAGGTGGCGCCGGTGACGTCGGCGGTGAGCGACCAGGCCGTGTCGGTGGCCTTGAGGACCGGGGACTTCACCTTCTCCGTTCCGTCGGCGAGGACGCTGAACTGGACGCTGCCCCGGCTGGTCTGGACGTCGTCCACCCCGACCTCGGCGGTGAGGGAGGTGCAGCGGCCGCCCAGGTAGTAGCGGACCTTCGCGGGCGCGTGGCTGCCGAGGCCCTTGGCGTACGTCACTCCCCCGACGCGCAGCGGGGAGCCGTCGCCGGTGCCCGTCTCGCCGTTGGAGAGGTCGCGCTCGACGGGGCCCCAGCCGTTGGTGGCCGAGGTCCAGTCCAGGTCGCTGGCCCAGCTGTCGGCGGTGGGCGGCGGGGGCAGCGTACGGACGGTGGTGGCGGCGGTGAGCTTCCGCTCCCCTCCCCCGACCCTGTAGGCGACGGAGGCGTCGAGCGTGTACGGCCGGTAGGCCGCGTCCACCGGAGGCGTCACCTGCCAGGTGGCGGTGGCCTTCCCGCCCGCCGCGACCGTGCCCAGGGAGACGGGTGCGGCCGGTTCGGCGGTCCAGCCCGCCGGGAGGGTGAGTTCGGCCCGGGCGCCGGAGACCTCGCCCGCCTCGTCGTTGGCGAAGGTGGCCGTGACCTGGTTCGGGCGGCCCGGCTCCAGGGTCTCGGGCGCGGCGACGGTGAGCGTGCCGCAGGCGGCGCGCTCGGCGGCCGGGCCGAGGTCGGTGACGGTGAAGGCGTCGAGGACGAAGTCGGCGCCGTCCGGGGCGTCACCGCGCTTGCGCAGGCCCGTCCAGGTGTCGCCGCAGCCGGCCGTGACGGTCTCGGAGAAGTGCCCGTCGGCCCTCTGCTGCCCGAGGGGGGTGCGGCGGGTCTCCACGGAGGTCCCGTTCGCACGGTCGTAGCCGGTGACCCACTCGTACGCGCCCGCGTGGCTCGATCGGTAGTCGTACTCGACGCGGTAGGTGCGGCCGTCCTTCATGGGGACGGTCCAGGGCGCGGTCCGGTAGACCAGTCCGCTGTTCTCGTCGTGGGACTTGAGGGACTCGGCGCCGCCGATGACGTCGTCGATCAGCTTCCCGTTCCAGCCGGCCTGGGTGTACGGGGCGTGCAGCTGGGCGATGTGGGTGCGCGGGTCGGTCGTACCGCCGGAGTCGCCCTTGAGGAAGGGGCCCCAGCCCTGGTCGACGGCCTCGAAGTCCTCGTACACCAGCGTTCCGGCCTTGCCGGCGGGGGCGTTGGCGACGATCCGGACGTCGTCGATCCGGACGGTGGCGGCGCTGCCGCTCGCGGCCTGGATCCGCAGCGGGGTGCTGCCGCCGACCGGTGCGGTGAAGGTGACCTTGGCGCGCTGGAAGCGGGTGCCGTTCCAGTCGGAGGCGGCGACCCGGTCCTGGAGCGAGGAGCGTTCGACGGTGACGGCCTGCCCGCCGATCGAGAGGGTGGTGGGCCGGGTGGCGCCCGCCGCGACCTCGATGAGGGCGGAGGCGGTGTACCGCTTGCCGGGGGTGAGTCCGGTGATCTGCTGGCGGACCGAGGCGGCGGCGGTGCCGGAGAGCGCGGCGCTGTTGCGGCCCTGCTCGTCGGTGTCACGGGCGACGGTGCCGGCCTTGGTCCAGCCGGTGAGCTTCGCGTCGTTGAAGCCGGGGTCCTTCACCGGGGTGCCCTGGCCCCACTTGGCGGCGGCCTGGTCGGGGGCCCGGTCGGGGTAGAGGACGTAGGGCTGCCCGGCGACGGCGTCGAGGGTGATCTTCCCGCCGGTGGGCCGCACGGTGGCGGTCTTCACGCGTCCGTTGTCGGTGAGCTTGTAGACGGAGTACGAGCCGGCACCGGCCGGGACGGCCCAACTGGTCGTGCCGCCGGTCTTGTTGTAGTGGTAGAGCTTCTTCCCGCCGTCCTTGCCGCCGTCTTTTCCGCCGTCCCAGGGCAGCAGGTAGTTCTCGCCGTCCAGGACCTTGCGGCCGTTGTCGTAGAAGGTGCGGCGGCCGTCCTCGACGGTGCCGCGGACCCCGCCGGTGAAGGTGAGGTCGTTGCCGTTCCAGCGGGTGATCTTCTGCTGCTGGAGGTACTTGGCGGGCAGGTTCCGCTGCCAGATGTTGGCAGTGAAGTCGTTCCAGTCGGTCTCGCCGGTCCAGCCCTCGAAGTCGACGAGGGCGGTCTGGCCGAGGACCGGGTGGTTGTTCCAGATGTCCTTCTCGCCGTTGCGGATGAAGCGGACGATCTGAGAGTTGATGCCCTTGTTGGTGGCGCCGCCGTAGTCGAGGTCGTTGGCCCAGTGGGACCAGAGGGAGGCCCTCTCGAACTTCTCGGACCACTCGGTGGCGACGTTCCAGCCCTGTGCCTGGACGGCGCGCATCGTCTCGTCGGCGATCCAGCCGTGGGTGTAGTAGACGTCGATGTAGAGCATGGAGAGGTTGCGGTCGGTCTCGTCGCGCAGCTGCTGGAAGCGGCGGGCGAGGTCGCCGCTGTTGATGTCGCGGCGCTGGTCGATGTAGTAGCTCTGGTTGAGCCAGTTCCAGCCGGGCTTCGTCTTGTCGACGAGGGTCTCGCTGAAGTTCTTCGCCTCGGGGTACGACTCGGTGGCGTTGACGTGGACGCCGAAGTCCGCGCCCCACTTCCGGCCCTCCTTGAGGAGGACGTTGAGGTCGGCGAGGCCGCCGGCCCGCTTGTTGTAGTTGCCGCCGTAGTCGGGGTGGGCGGAGTCGTGGCCCTCGGAGCCGTACCCCTTGAGCAGCGCGAACTGGCCGAGTCCGTCGGTGGAGAGCGAGATCCGCTTGACGTCGTCGAGGGTGCGCAGGAAGGGGTGGGTGGCCTGGGAGGCGAAGTTGAACGGGATGTGGGCGACGACCCGGTCGGGGGTCTGCTCGCTACCGGGGGCCTTGATCCCGATCGTACGGAAGGCGACGGCGCCGTCCTGCCAGTCGGTGGCGCCGTCGGCGTTGGCGTCGGGGGTGACGACGACCTTGGCCCAGGGCAGACCGTCGCCGCTCGCGGGCTTCGGGGCACCCTCGCCGCGGTAGGTCCACTGGCCGGACCAGACGCCGACGCGGGTCTCGGTGCCGCTCTTGCGGGCCTGGTGCCAGAAGCGGGCGCCGTCGCGGGCGGACGCCCCGGTGGGCTTGTCGTAGCTGGAGTTGGACTCGACGGCGGCGGCGAGCTGCCCGGTGTTGACGATCGCGTAGCTCGCGCCGACCGGGTTCGCGTCGGCGGCGGTCGCGTCGGTGACCGGTGCGAAGACGTCGGCGGTACGGGTGGAGTCGGGGTCGAGCCGGGTGAAGGCGGTCGCCGCGCCGGCGTCCGAGGAGCCCACGGAGACCAGGTCGTGGCCCGGTATGTCGAGGGTGCCGACCCGGAAGCCCTCGGTGTCACGGACGGCGGTCACCTTGAAGGTGGTGGTCCGCCCCTCGACGCCGAGGCGCGCGTCGATCTCGACGCCGGGCAGCTCGGGGAAGGTGAGGGTGTACGCGGCGGAGGAGGCGGTCAGGACGGGGGCGCCCTTGGCCCGGACGGTGCGGGCGGTGCCGTTGAGGACGATCTCGGTGACCGGGGCCGTACTGCCGAGGAGGCGGGCACCGGTCGTGCGGTCGGTGTACGCGAGGACACGGGGGAAGTCCTCGGCGACGGCGACGGAGAGCTGGGGGGAGGCGATGACGGGGGCATCGGCGGCCGCGGTGGCGGCTGCGGCGCCTCCGGCCGGGGCGCCCTCGGCCGTGGCGCCCCCGGCCGCGGTGCCTTCGGCGAGCGCGGGCCCGGCCAGGGCGAACACGGCGGAGGAAGCGACGGCGAGCGCGCAGACTGCACGGATTCTTCGCGAAGGGGGGAGGGACATGCGCACTAGTTGGCCCCGCCCCGGCGGCACCGTCAACGAGATCGAGCCGCGCGGGCCCCTCCAGTCCAAGAATCCCCTTCGGTTAGTCCAAGTGACCACCGAAGGGGGTTCCTTGAGGCCGGCGGCCGGTCCGCGGACGATCCGCGGCCGGTCAGCGACCGGTCAGCAGCCGCCGCAATTGTAGAAGGTCACGTCCCAGTGGTTGCCCTCGTCGGCGTAGACGTTGCCCGCGCCGGACTTCCACTGCGGGGCGCCGTCCCCGCGGACACCGATGTACGTGAACGTGTTCTTCACGTAGTTGGTGACACAGGTGGCCTTGCCGAAGTCGAGCTTGTAGCCGTTCCAGTGGGAGTACGTGCCGCTCGCGTGGCCCGTCTCGGTGCCTCCGGTGATGTTCAGGGCGCAGCCGCTGGCGCTCTTCAGGGTCTGGGCACCCTGGGCGGTGGCCAGGTTGAGCTGGTCGAAGGACGTGCAGGTGGAGACGTTGCGGTTGGAGCAGTTGCCGGACGAGCTCCAGGTGATCCCGGAGGACCGGAACATCGAGGTCGCGGTGGCGTGGCTGATCTTGGTGACCGCGTGGGCCTCGCCGGCGGCGGTGAGGACGCCGACGCCGGGCGCGAAGAGGGCGCCGAGGACGAGGGCCAGGGCGGTGAGGACGGAGCGGAACTTCATCGGGAGTGCCTCCTGCTGGTGACCGTGACGGTTGGGGACGGCAGTGCAGGTGGTGCCGGTGGCGCTGAGGGAACCGTGGCGCAGGGAGATGGTGCCGCAGTTCTACGCGCGTCCGAAAGGGGGCGTCGGCTTCCGGTTCGCCTCATCCGGATGAACATCTTCCCTAGATGTTGAAAATTGAACGGAATGCGTCTACAGTCGTTCTCGTTGAAGGTTCAACAAGTACCGCTCAACAACAAATCTTCGATCAAGGAGCAGTCAGTCATGGGTCTCTTCAACCGCAAGAGCAACGAGTCCGCCGTCGCCGTCGCCACCCTCCCCGTCGACCCGGCCCTGGCCGCCCTGACCGGCGACTACACCATCGACCCGGCCCACAGCAGCATCGGCTTCACCGTCCGTCACGCCATGGTCACCAACGTCCGCGGCACCTTCGCCGAGCACGAGGGCGCCCTCTCGCTGGACGGCGCGAACCCGGACGCCTCCACCGCCTCGATCGACATCAAGATCGCCTCGATCGACACGGGCATCGGCGACCGCGACGGTCACCTGCGCAGCGGCGACTTCTTCGACGCCGAGCAGTTCCCGCTGATGAGCTTCCGCTCCTCGGCCGCCGAGCAGCTGGGCGGCGACAAGTACCGGATCACCGGCGACCTGACCATCAAGGACGTCACGAAGCCGCTCGCCATCGACCTGGAGTTCAACGGCTCCGCGACGGACGTGTACGGCAACGAGCGCGTCGGCTTCGAGGGCTCCGCCGAGATCCTGCGCTCCGACTGGGGCCTGACCTGGAACGCGGCCCTGGAGACCGGCGGTGTGATGGTCAGCGACAAGGTCAAGCTGAACTTCGACATCTCCGCGATCAAGAACGCCGCCTGAGGCTGATCATCCCCGGGGATCCTCCCCCGGTCACCCGAGCGCGCCCGCCCTCCGCCACAGCGGAAGGCGGGCGCTCGGCGTTGCGCGACGGCGCTCCTAGCTCTGACTCCCGACCGCCGCGGCCACCGCCGGGATCAGGCGGTCGTTCTCGGCGGCGCCTGGGCCGCCGCCGAAGGCGAAGCGGCGGCGGGTGTAGCTGTAGGCGAGGCCGGTGGCCGGGTCGGCGAAGGCCTGGGAACCGGGGGCGCCGCTGTGGCCGACGGCGGCGCGGGTGAGAGCCGGGTACCGGGTGGCCAGCGGGACGAAGCCGAGGCCGAAGGCGTTCTTCTCACCGGTCACCAGGTCCGTGCCGGAGGAGTGGATCCGGGCGACCTCGGCCAGGGTGTCCGGCTTCAGGAGCGGGGCGTGGCCGTCGAGCTCTCCGGCGATGGCGGCGTACATCCGGGAGAGGCCGCGCGCGGAGCCGATGCCGCCGCCGGAGAGCGGCGCCAGCGCCCGTACCGTACGGGAGTTGGCGTACGCGCAGCCGTCGAACGGCGGGTCCGCGTGGAGGTTGAACGCGATGGCCATGAGGCTGTCGGGGGCGATCGGGTTCTCCGCGAGGAGCGCCTGCTCGGCGGGCGTGGGCAGCATCGGCAGGGCCGTACGGAAGCGGGGCTCCAGCTCCTCCGGCAGGCCGAGGTAGTAGTCGAGTGCGTACGGGGCGCGGACCCGCTCCTCGAACGTCTCCCGGATCGTCCGGCCGGTGGCCCGCAGGACGACCTCGCCGACCAGGGCTCCGATCACGAGGGCGTGGTAGCCGTGGGCGGTGCCGGGCTCCCAGAAGGGGCGCTGGCCGGCGAGCCGGGCGGCCACCACCCGGTCGTCGGCGAGTTCGTCGAGGCGGAAGCCTCCGTCGACGCCGATCACGCCGGAGCGGTGGGCGAGCAGCTGGCGCAGGGTCAGCCTCCCCTTGCCCTCGGCGGCGAACTCCGGCCACCAGGAGGAGACTTCGCGGTCCAGGTCGAGGGCGCCTTCCTGGACGAGGAGGGCGGCGACCAGGGCCATGGCGCCCTTGGAGGAGGAGTAGAGGCCGAGGAGCGAGTCCCCGTCGACCCCGTCGCCGCCCCAGAGGTCCACGACGAGGCGGCCGTGGTGATGCACGGCGAGCTGGGCGCCGCCGTCGCGCGCCTCGTTCGCCACGACGGTGGCGAACTCCTCCCGTACGGCCTCGAATCCGGACTCCACCGTGCCGTGGACGCGGACGTCGCTCATCGCACTACTCCCCCTGAAGGCGGCTGACTTGTCTCAGACCCGGAACGATCGAAGGCACGCTTTCCTTCCCGGGCTCAGTCCCGGGCACCGTCCCGCATCCCGTCCCGCGTCCCGTCCCGCTTCAGGACGCCTGAACCTGCTGGTCGACGGCATTGTCAGTGGCGGCGGCTAGCGTCGGCGGCATGGAATTCCGTATCGACAGCGGCGTGTTGACCGATGCCGTGGCCTGGGCCGCGCGCGTCCTCCCGGCCCGCTCCCCCATGCCCGTCCTCGGCGGCCTGCTCCTGGAGGCGGCGGACGGCCGGCTGCGCGTCTCCGGCCTCGACCACGAGGCCTCGGCCCGGGTCGAGGTCGAGGCCGACACGGACGTCGAGGGCCGGGCCCTGGTCCTGGGGCGGCGGCTGCTCGACATCTGCAAGGTGCTCCCCCGGGGCCGCACGGAACTCGCCGTGGAGGGCGCCCGCCTCTCGGTGACCTCCGGCGACGCCCGCTTCGGCCTCTCCCTGCTGCCCCTGGACGACTACCCGGCACCGCCCGCGCTGCCCGAGGTCCGCGGCGAGGTGGACGGGGACGCCTTCGCGGCGGCGGTCGGCCAGGTGGCGGTGGCGGCGGGCCGGGACGACTCCCTGCCGGTGCTGACCGGGATACGGCTCGCCCTGGACGGCACGACCATGACGCTCGCGGCCACCGACCGCTACCGCTACGCGGTCCGCACCCTGGAATGGAAGCCGGGGGCGGACGGCCACGACGAACCCGCCGACGTGGTCGTCCCGGCCCGCCGTCTCACCGAGATCGCCCGTTCCCTCACGGGCACGGGCGCGGCTCGGCTCGCCCTGGACGGCGGCTCGATCGGCTTCGAGAGCGGCGGCCTGCGCACCACCACCCGTCTGCTCGACGGCCGCCTCCCCCGCCACGACAAGCTCTTCGCCCTCGGCGACCACGCGCTGGCCACCACCGACCGGGCCCCGCTGACCGAGGCCGTGAAGCGGGTCGCGGTCGTCGCCGAGGGCGACAGTCCGGTCCAGCTGACCTTCACCCCCACGTCGATCCATCTCCAGGCGGGCTACGAGGACGACGTGGCCTCCCAGAACCTCCCGTCCACCCTCACCGGCCCGGACACCCTGACGGTCGCCTTCAACCCCGGCTACCTCCTGGACGCCCTGACCACCCTGGACTCCCCGAAGGTCCACTTCCACCTCCTGGGCCCCGGCCAGAGAGCCCTCCTCACCGACGGCCCGGACGCGCACCACCGCCACCTGCTGATGTCGGTGAAGCCGCTGGTCTGAGGGGCTGCCACGACACCTCTCTAGAACCCGCCCCCGCCGTCGAATCCGCCGCCCCCGCCGAAGTCGCCGCCTCCGAAGCCGCCGCCGTCGCCGAAGCCGCTGCCACCGAAGTCTCCGGAGTCGAAGTCGGCGCCGGAGAAGTCGCCGCCGGAGAAGTCGTTGCCGCCGTACTCGGCCGCGTAGGCCGGGGTGGAGAGCATCGAGCCGAGGACGGTGCCCATCAGGAGGCCGGGGAGGATGCCGCCGCCGAAGTAGCCGCCCGCCCAGGGGCCGTAGGCCGGTCCCGCCTCCCAGTACGGGCGGCGCACGCCGTCCGCGTCGACCGTGCGGGCCATCGGGTCCAGGCCGTCGTCGAGGCGGGCCGCGTCGGCGGCGCAGACCGGGACCTGGCGGGCGGTGCCGCCGGCCGGGGTCCAGGTGCGGTCCTCGGCGGAGGGGCCGTGCCGCGGGTCGAAGAAGCAGGGGGCGCGGCGCTCGGGGAGCGGCCGGGACTCGCGGCGGGCGGCGAGGACGGCGAGGGAGTAGCGGCCGTCCTCCAGGGCCTCGGTGACCGCGCGGACGTCATGGGGCCGGGCGGCGGAGGCCATCAGGGACTTCGCCTTGTCGTACGAGTCGAGGGAGCGTTCGTAGTCGCCGCGCATGGCGTCGTCGGCGCCCGCCTCCGCGGGGTGGAAGTCGAGGCGTTCGAGTTCTTCGCCGAAGGCGGTGATGTCCTCGTCGACGACGACCCGGAGCTTGTCGAGCGCGGCGCGCTCCTCGGCCTCCTTGCGGAGCCGGTTGCGGCGGACGACCGCGTAGGCGCCCGCGCCTCCGGCGGCGACCACGGCACCGAGGGTCACCAGGCCGGCGACGGGGACGCCCTCGTCGGTGCCGACGGAGCCCCAGCCGGCGGGGGCGGAGCCGCGCATCGTGGGCAGGGCCTGGTCGACGAAGTTGTTGAGTTCGGTGGCCGCGTCGGCCCCCGGCTGCTTCACGGAGGTGACGAGGTTCCGCACGGCCTGCTGGGACATGACCGCGCGGTCGGCGCCCGCGTCGAAGCCGTCACCGAGGCGGACCGCGTACAGGCCGGTGATTCCGGTCTGGGTCCGCAGGTTCTGGAGGAGGTTCTCCGGTGGGAACTGCGCGTTCGCGGGCAGGACCGCCACGAACAGCGGCTTGTCCGCGTCCTTGATCTTCTGGGCGAGGGCGTCCGCCTGGGGCTTCGACAGCTGGTCGGCGGCGCCCGGGTCGACGTACACCGGGCCCTGTTTCAGGGCGGCGGCCGCGTCGGGTATCCCCGTGGCCCTGGCGCCCGCGGAGGGGGCCAGGGCCAGGAGCAGCAGGAGTATCAGCCCGCCGAGGGCCGACAGTACGGTGAGCGCCCTGGTCCTCATGGTTCGACGCTACCTGAAGCGCGACAAACAAGACATAGAGGGCCGCTCCCGGCATCGGGCGGGCTACTCGGAGGGGTCGATCCCGGCCCGCAGCACCCCGTACGTGAAGGCGTCCTCCAGGGCCTGCCAGGAGGCGGCGATGACGTTCTCGCCGACGCCGACCGTCGACCACTCCCCGTTGCCGTCGCTGGTGGTGATCAGGACGCGGGTCGTGGACTCGGTGCCGTGGCGGCCTTCCAGGATGCGGACCTTGTAGTCGACCAGCTCGAACTTGGCGAGCTGCGGGTAGATCCGCTCCAGGGCCAGGCGCATCGCACGGTCGAGGGCGTTGACGGGGCCGTTGCCCTCGGCGGTGGCGACGATCCGTTCACCCTTGGCCCAGAGCTTCACGGTGGCCTCGTTGGCATGGGTGCCGTCGGGGCGGTCCTCGACGATCGCCCGCCAGGACTCCGTACGGAAGTAGCGCCGGGCCCGGCCCTCGACCTCCTCGCGCAGGAGCAGCTCGAAGGAGGCGTCGGCGGCCTCGTACGTGTAGCCCTGGAGTTCGCGCTCCTTGACCCGCTCGACGACCCGGGCGATCAGGGCGCGGTCGTCGCCCAGGTCGACGCCGAGCTCCTTGCCCTTGAGCTCGATGGAGGCGCGGCCCGCCATGTCGGAGACCAGCATCCGCATGGTGTTGCCGACCAGTTCGGGGTCGATGTGCTGGTAGAGGTCGGGGTCGACCTTGATCGCGGAGGCGTGGAGCCCGGCCTTGTGCGCGAACGCGGAGACGCCGACGTACGGCTGGTGGGTGGAGGGGGTGAGGTTGACGACCTCGGCGATGGCGTGCGAGATGCGGGTCATCTCGGCGAGCGCGCCGTCGGGCAGCACCCTCTTGCCGTACTTCAGCTCCAGGGCGGCGACGACCGGGAAGAGGTTGGCGTTGCCGACCCGCTCGCCGTAGCCGTTGGCGGTGCACTGGACGTGGGTGGCGCCGGCGTCGACGGCGGCCAGGGTGTTGGCGACGGCGCAGCCGGTGTCGTCCTGGGCGTGGATTCCGAGGCGGGCGCCGGTGTCGGCGATGACGGTGGCGACGACGGCCTGGATCTGGGCCGGGAGCATGCCGCCGTTGGTGTCACAGAGGATGACGACATCGGCGCCGGACTCGTGCGCGGCGCGGACGACGGCCTTGGCGTAGTCGGGGTTGGCCTTGTAGCCGTCGAAGAAGTGCTCGCAGTCGACGAAGACGCGGCGGCCCTGGGAGACCAGGTGGGAGACGGTGTCCCGGACCATCTCCAGGTTCTCGTCGAGCGTGGTGCGCAGGGCGAGTTCCACGTGCCGGTCGTGGGACTTGGCGACCAGCGTGACGACGGGCGCGCCGGAGTCCAGGAGGGCCTTGACCTGCGGGTCCTCGGCCGCGTCGCCGCCGGCCCTGCGGGTCGCGCCGAACGCGACGAGCTGCGCGTTCTTGAAGACGATCTCCTGCTGCGCGCGGGCGAAGAACTCCGTGTCGCGAGGGTTGGCTCCGGGCCAGCCGCCCTCGATGAAGCCCACACCGAACTCGTCGAGGTGCCGGGCGATGGTCAGCTTGTCCGCGACGGTGAGGTTGATGCCTTCACGCTGCGCCCCGTCGCGCAGCGTCGTGTCGAAGACATGGAAGCTGTCGTCGAGGCGCGAGCTCTCGGCGTTCTCCGTGGTCATGACTGTGATGGCTCCTGTCGGATGTGGCTCCGGAAGGTCTGGATCCACTTGCCCCCATTCTCACGCGGCGTCCGCTTCCGGCATGGGTGGGGCCGGAAAACGAAAAAACCCCTCGCGGGTGCGAGAGGTCTGCGCGCGGGTCTGGGGCACGGTGTCCACTGCCGCGGGGTTGTGCCGCGAATCAGTGGCCACTGCGGACCGGCGCGCTGCTGCCGATAATCATCGTGGTAGCAAGCACGCCGGAAGTCTGACACAGGTGGAAGATCAACGGGACGCCGGTCTCACGATACGGGCAGCTGGTCCCGCTTCTGTCCGGGCACGGCGGTGCCGTCCGTCCCGACCCGGCCCAGGTCGATGTCCCGGGTCTCCCGCATCGTGAGGTAGACGATCAGCGAGACGGCCGCGCAGCCCGCCACGTACCAGTAGAAGCCCGACTCGATCCCGGCGTCCTTGAACCAGAGGGCCACGTACTCGGCGGTGCCGCCGAAGAGCGCGTTGGCGATGGCGTACGGCAGGGCGACGCCGAGGGCGCGGATGCCGGTGGGGAAGAGCTCGGCCTTCACGCAGGCGTTGATGGAGGTGTAGCCGGTGATGACGAGGAGGGCGAGGAGGGAGAGCCCGAGGGCCGGCCAGAAGGAGCCCGCGTGCTTGAGCATGGTCAGGATCGGGACGGTGAGGAGCGTGGAGCCGACCGCGAAGGTGATGAGGAGCGGGCGGCGGCCGATGCGGTCGGAGAGCCGGCCGGCCAGCGGCTGGAGGCAGGCGAAGACGATGAGGGCGCAGAAGGAGACCAGGGTCGCGGTCTGCTTGGGCAGGCCGGCCGAGTTGGAGAGGTACTTCGTGAGGTACGTGGTGTACGTGTAGTACGCGACGGTCCCGCCCATGGTGAGCGCGATGACGAGGAAGGCCTCGCGGCGGTGCGCCCACAGGGCCTTGAGGGTCCCCTTCCGGTCACTCTCGACCCCGTCGTCGGCGGAGGCCTCGTACACCTCCGTCTCCAGCATGGTGCGACGCAGATAGAAGACGACGGCCGCGCCGAGGGCGCCGATGACGAACGGGATGCGCCAGCCCCAGCTGTGCAGGGCCTCGGTGGACAGGGTGTGCTGGAGGATCAGCAGCAGGCCGAGGCCGAGGATCTGGCCGGCGGTCATCGACACGTACTGGAAGCTGGAGGCGAAGCCGCGGTGCTCCGGGGCCGAGGCCTCGGTGAGGTAGGTGGCGCTGGCGGCGTACTCCCCGCCGACGGAGAGCCCCTGGAGGAGGCGGGCGATCAGGAGGACGGCGGCGCCGCCGTATCCGGCGACGGAGTACGTGGGCGCGACGGCGATGAGGAGCGCGGAGGCGGACATCAGGGTGACGGTGAGGGTGAGGGCGGCCTTGCGGCCCTTGCGGTCACCGACCCGGCCGAGCAGCCAGCCGCCGACGGGCCGCATGAAGAAGCCGACGGCGAAGATGCCGGCGGTGTTCATGAGTTTGGCGGTGTCGTTGCCCTCGGGGAAGAACGCCCCCGCGAAGTAGGTGGCGAAGCTCGCGTACACGAACCAGTCGAACCACTCGACCATGTTGCCCGCGGAGCCGACCCAGATCTTCTTCCAGTGCTCTCGTCCCATGGGCAGGAACCGTGCCGGAGCCGCCCTTCGGTCAACAAGGGTGCAGCGGACAACGATCCTGTGTACTTACGTGCGTTACGGTCGCGGCAACAGGTCCTGCTCGATGAACTCCCGTACGTGCGAAAGGACTTGCTCGCGACCGGTGCCGGGTACGCCGACCGCGACGTGCACGCTGAAGCCGTCCAGGAGGGCCCTCGTACGGGTGGCGAAGCGGTCCGGGTCGACCGGCCGGAACTCGCCGCGCGAGACCCCCTCGGCGAGGATCGCGACCAGGTCCCGGTGCCAGGCCCCCTCGATGGCGGCCTGGCGGGTACGGGCGTCGGCGTCGGCGTTCTGGGACCGGTTCCAGACCTCCAGCCACAGGATCCAGTGCGGATCGCGCGGGCCGTCGGGCACGTACACGTCCACGTACCCGTCGAGCCGCTCGCGCGCGGTCCCCGGCCGGGACAGCAGCGCACTCCGCTCGGCGCCGAGCCGTCCCTCGCTCCACTCCAGGGTCTGGAGCAGCAGCTCGTCCTTGGTGCGGAAGTAGTAGAGCAGGTGCCCACTGCTCATCCCGACCTGACGCCCGAGACCGGCCATGGTCAGCCCGTCGAGCCCCCGCTCGGCGATGGTGTCCATGGCGGCGGCGAGCAGCTCCTCACGGGGAGGGGCGGCGTTGTTGCGTCGCCGGGGTGCGGCGGGGTCGATACGGGTCACTCGTCTGTTCTACCTCACGCTTCCGTCGGCGTTCCGTCCGAAGGCGGCGCCCAGGACGTCGGGGAGGTCCTCGGCGGGCACGGTCGCCCGCAGCTCCGCGAGGACGGGCCCGAACCGCTCGTCGTCGATCATGCCCAGGTACTCCTCGCGCAGCCCGCGGATGATCTCGACGAGCTCGGGTCTCAGCCGCATCCATCCCCGGGACGTGCGGATCTCCTCCGCCACGTGTTCCATGAACCAGCACATGACGTCGTACGGGATGCGGTGGTGGCCCGACACGGGGTCGACGCACACGGTCGGCTCCCGCGCCGGATCCTCGTCCGGTACGACCGCCGTGACGAGGGTCCTCCGGTCGGCGACGTGGTCCAGCTCCAGGTACCAGGCGTCGTCCGGTACGGAATACAGGATCTGGAGCGCGTAGGCGGCGCCTTCGTGGGTGATCAGCGGCATGGCCGCAGGCTGTCACGCCGCCCGCGACCGCCGCCAAGGGGTTTCAGACCCTCGGCTGCTGCTGTGTGATGCAGTGGATGCCGCCCCCACCCGCGAAGATCGTGCGCGCGTCGACCAGGACGACCTCGCGTTCCGGGAAGAGGCGGCGGAAGATCTCGGCCGCCAGCTCGTCGTGCGGGTCGTCGAAGGCGCAGAGGACCACGCCGTCGTTGCACAGGTAGTGGTTGATGTACGAGTAGTCGACCCACTCGCCCTCCTCGTCCTTGAGGACGGTCGGGGCGGGGATCTCGACGACCTCAAGGGGGCGGCCCTGGGCGTCGGTCTGGCCGCGCAGGATGTTCACGTACGTCCTGGAGCGCTCGTAGTCCGGGTGGGCCGGGTCCTGCTGGCTGTGGACGAGGACCGTGCCGGGGCGGGCGAAGGCGGCGACGATGTCGACGTGGCCCTGGGTGCCGTAGAGGCCGTAGTCGCCGGCGAGGCCGTTGGGGAGCCAGATCGCCTTCGTCGTGCCGAGCTTGGCGTGGATCTCGTGCTCGACCTGCTCACGGGTCCACTCGGGATTGCGGCCGGCGCCGAGCTGGACGGTGTCGGTCAGCAGGACCGTGCCCTCGCCGTCGACGTGGATCGCGCCGCCCTCGTTGACGAGCGGGGAGGACACGACCGGGACTCCGGCCGTGTCCGCGACATGGCGGGCGATCTTGGAGTCGTGCTCCCAGCGGGCCCAGTCCTGGCCGCCCCAGCCGTTGAACACCCAGTCCACGGCCGCCAGTTCCGTGCCGTCGGTGACGAAGGTCGGGCCGATGTCCCGCATCCAGGCGTCGTCGAGGTCCCGCTCGACCAGGTCGACGTCCTCCCCGAGGAGGGCGCGCACGGACTCGGCGTCGCCGGGGCCGTGCACCATCGTCACCGGCTCGAAGCGGCGTACGGCGCGGGCCACGGACGCCCAGGCCGTGCGGGCCTCGGCGAGCTCGTCGGCGTTGGTGAAGGTGGGGTTGGGGCTGGGCCAGGCCATCCAGGTGCGCTCGTGCGGCATCCACTCGGCGGGCATGCGGTAGGTCATGGTGACAGGTCCTAGAGGAACTAGAGGAAGTAGAGGCGGTTGAGCGAGACGGAGTCGGCCGCCTCGGAACGGATCGGCGAGCCGTCGAGCGAGACGAGGCCGGTGTCGCCGTCGACCTGGACGTCTCCGGTACGGGAGTTGAGCCGCAGGTCGGCCGGACCGATGCCGCGTGTGCCGCGGACGGGGACGCGGCGGCGGCGGGTCGGCATCCTGTCGGCGCCGAGGTCGACGGCCGCCTGGGCGACGAACGCGACCGAGAGGTCGGCGGCCGTGGCGCCGTGCGCGCCGAACAACGGTCCGAGGACGAGCGGTTCGCAGGTGTCGGTGGCGGCGTTCGGGTCGCCCACGACCCCCCACGCCGGGAAGCCGGACTTCAGCACCAGCTGCGGCTTGGCGCCGAAGAACTGCGGCTTCCACAGCACGATGTCGGCCAGCTTGCCGACCTCGATCGAGCCGATCTCGTGGGCGAGGCCGTGGGCGATCGCCGGGTTGATGGTGAGCTTGGCCAGATAGCGGAGCACGCGCGCGTTGTCGTCGTGCGCGCCGTCGCCCTCCATGGGTCCGAGCTCGGCCTTCATCTTCCCGGCCATGGCGAAGGTCCGGCGTACGGTCTCGCCGGCCCTTCCCATCCCCTGCGCGTCGGAGGAGGTGATCCCGATCGCGCCGAGGTCGTGCAGGACGTCCTCCGCGCCCATCGTCCCGGCCCGGATCCGGTCGCGCGCCATGGCGGCGTCACCGGGGAGGTCGGTCTTCAGGTCGTGGACGGAGACGATCATCCCGTAGTGCTCGGCGACGGCGTCGCGGCCGAAGGGGAGCGTGGGGTTGGTGGAGGAGCCGATGACGTTCGGCACGCCCGCCATCTTCAGGACGTTGGGTACGTGCCCGCCGCCGCAGCCCTCGATGTGGAAGGCGTGGATCGTACGGCCGTCGAGGACGCGCAGGGTGTCCTCGACCGAGAGGCATTCGTTGAGGCCGTCGCTGTGCAGGGCGACCTGGACGTCGTGTTCCTCGGCGACCCGCAGGGCGGTGTCGAGGGCGCGCGTGTGGGCGCCCATGTCCTCGTGGACCTTGAAGCCGGACGCCCCGCCCTCGGCCAGCGCCTCGACCAGCGGTGCCGGGTCCGAGGACGAACCCCGGGCCAGGAAGCCGATGTTGACCGGCCAGGCGTCGAAGGCGTTGAACGCGTGACGCAGCGCCCACGGCGAGTTCACGCCGACGCCCCACACCGGGCCGAACTCCTGCCCGATGACCGTGGTGACACCGCTCGACAGCGACGCCTCCATGATCCGGGGCGAGAGCAGGTGGACATGGGTGTCGACGGCTCCGGCGGTGGCGATCATGCCCTCGCCGGAGACGATCGAGGTGCCGGTGCCGACGACGACGTCCACGCCGTCGAGGGTGTCGGGGTTCCCGGCCCGGCCGATCGCGTGGATGCGGCCCTCGCGGATGCCGATCGACACCTTGCGGATGCCGAGGACGGCGTCGATGACCAGCACGTTGCTGATCACGACGTCGCACGTCTCGCGGACGGCCGCGGCCTTCAGGTGCAGTCCGTCGCGGGCGGTCTTGCCGAAGCCGGCCAGGAACTCGTCCCCCGGCTGCTGCGAGTCCGACTCGACGCGGACGACGAGCCCGGAGTCGCCCAGGACGACACGGTCGCCGGCGCGGGGGCCGTGCACGGATGCGTACTCGTACGGGTCCATCAGTTGCCCTCCTCGTCGGACCGAGCGCCGTCGGACCGGCCGCCGTCGGACCGGCCGTCGTCGGACCGGCCGTCTCCGCTCTCGACTCCCAGGTAGCCGCAGGCCGCCGCGCGCCGCAGGGCCTCTTCCCTCGCGCCGGGCGCGTCGAGGGGTCCGTCGACCAGGCCCGCGAAGCCGATGGCGACCCGAGCGCCGCCGATCGGGACCAGGCCCACCTCGGCCTCGCCGCCCGGGTCGAAACGGAAGGAGGCGCCGGCGGGGATGGCCAGCCGCGTGCCGTAGGCGGCGGCGCGGTCGAAGTCGAGGCGCGGGTTGACCTCGAAGAAGTGGAAGTGGGAGGTGACGCTCACGGGGACGGTCGCCGTGTTCCGCACGGGGAGCGTGAGCGTCGGCTCGGACTCCGGGTGGCCGGGGCCGGGCAGCAGCGCGCCCGGCGCCGACCCGCCCAGACCGGCGCCGCCGATCGGGGCGGAGACGACCGCGAGCCGCGAGCCGTCGTCGAAGACGGCCTCGACATGGACCTCGGTGACCACGTCGGCGACGCCGGGGAGCACGTCGTCGGGGCCGAGGACCGAGCGGGCGGCCTCGATCGCCTCGGCGAGTCGCTTGCCGTCGCGGGCCGCCTCGCAGACCGTGTCCGCGATGAGCGCGGTCGCCTCGGGGACATTGAGCCGCAGGCCCCGGGCCCGGCGGGCGCGGGCGAGCTCGGCGGCGCCGAAGAGCAGCAGCCGGTCGCGTTCCGTGGGAGTCAGTCGCACGTCCGAAACACCTCCTGTTTGAGCGACACTCTAAATGTTGAGACGCACTTCTCCAAGCATTGACGCGAGGCACTGCCACAGGTCACATTGAGCGCCACTCTAAATCTCGCCGCTAGCGCCCCCAGGAGGCCCCATGCCGATCGAACAGCGCGGAGTCGACACCGTCCCCGAGGCCGAACGCACCAGTGGCCCCCGGGATCTCGTCGCGATCCTGCTCGGGTCCAACCTCTGCCTGGGGGTGATCGTCTTCGGCTGGCTGCCGGTCTCCTTCGGCCTCGGCTTCTGGGCCTCGGTGACCTCCGTCGTCACCGGCACCCTCGTCGGTGTCGCCGTCACCGCCCCGCTGGCGCTCGTGTCGCTCCGTACCGCCACCAACCTCTCCACCTCCTCCGGCGCCTTCTTCGGCGTACGGGGCCGGCTGGTCGGCTCGGTGGTCGGACTGCTGCTCTCGCTCGGGTACACCGCGCTGACCCTCTGGATCGGCGGCGACGTCATGGTCGGCACGCTCGCCCGGCTGACCGGCCTGCCGACCGGCGGCGCCACGCACGCCGTCGTCTACGCGCTGCTCGCCGCCTGCACGGCGGTCGCCGCGGTGTACGGCTACCGGCTGCTGCTCAAGCTGAGCAAGGCGCTCGCCGTCGGCATGACCGTGCTCCTGGCCCTCGGACTCCTCGCGTACGCCGGGGACTTCACGACGGCGGCGGTGCCGGACACCCCGTATCTGCTCGGCTCGTTCTGGCCGACCTGGCTGCTCTCGGCGGTCGCCGCGGGCCTCAGCGGACCGGTCGCCTTCATCACCCTGCTCGGCGACTACACCCGGTACGTCTCGCCGCGGCGGCACAGCGCGAAGACCGTGTGGCGGGCCACCTGTCTGGGCCTGGTCGTCGGGCTGCTGATCCCCCAGCTCTTCGGTACGTTCACCGCCCTGGCGGCGCGCGGCGGCCTCGACTACGCCGGACCGCTCGTCGCCGCGTCCCCGGTCTGGTACCTCGTGCCGCTGCTGATCGCGGCCACCGCCGGCTCCGTCGGCAACGCCGGTCTGATGCTCTACTCGATGGGGCTCGACCTCGACGCGATCCTGCCGAAGGCCACCCGCGCGCGTGCCACCCTCGTGGTCGCGGCGGTCGCGACGGCCTTCGTCTTCCTCGGCCACTTCGCCTCGGACGCGCAGTCGGCGATGACCTCGTTCGTCCTGCTGCTCACCGCGATCGGCACGCCGTGGGCGGTGATCACCCTGATCGGCCATGTGCGCTGCGGAGGGTCGTACGACCCGGAGGCGCTCCAGGTCTACAACCGGCGCTCGCGCGGCGGGATCTACTGGTTCTCGGCGGGCTGGCACCCGCGTGCCACCGCCTCCTGGGCGATCGGCGCGGCGGTCGGTCTCGCCGGGGTGTCGACGCCGCTGTACGAGGGTCCGCTGCTGGCCCTGACCGGCGGCATCGACTGCAGCTTCGTGCTGTCGGGGCTGGTGGGCGGGGCGCTGTACGCGGTCCTGACGCCGAACAGGGCCTCCGGGACCGTGACGGCCCCGGAAGCCCTGGCGCAGGCGGAGTAGCGACCGGCCCGGCTCACCCGGCCGGGCCGACCCGTACGACTAGCCCAGCTCGTGCATCCAGCCGTGGACGTCCTCGGCCTTGCCGGTCTGGACGGCGAGCAGCGCGTCGCGCAGCTTCATCGTGATCTCGCCGGGCTCGCCGCCCGACTGCTGCCACTCGCCCCGCTCGGACTTGACCGTGCCGACCGGGGTGATCACGGCGGCGGTGCCGCAGGCGAAGACCTCGGTCAGGGTGCCGTTCGCGCTGTCGGCCTGCCACTGGTCGATGGAGACGCGGCCCTCCTCCGGCTCCAGGCCGAGGTCCGCCGCGAGCTTGAGCAGCGAGTCACGCGTGATGCCGGCGAGCAGCGAACCGGTGAGCGTGGGGGTGATCAGCTTGTTCCCGTACACGAAGTACAGGTTCATGCCGCCGAGTTCCTCGACCCACTTGTGCTCCACGGCGTCGAGGTAGGCGACCTGGTCGCAGCCCTTCTGGGCCGCCTCGGCCTGAGCGAGCAGGGAGGCCGCGTAGTTGCCGCCGGTCTTGGCGTCGCCGACGCCGCCGGGGACGGCGCGGACGCGGTTCTCCGAGAGCCAGATGGAGACGGGCTTCACGCCGCCGGGGAAGTACGGGCCGGCCGGGGAGGCGATGACGACGAAGAGGTACTCGTTGGCCGGGCGGACGCCCAGGCCGACCTCGGTCGCGATCATGAACGGACGCAGGTAGAGCGAGGCCTCGCCGCCGTGCTCCGGGACCCACGCCTTGTCGTGCTGGACGAGGACGTCACAGGCCTCGACGAAGGTCTCGACGGGCAGCTCGGGCATGGCGAGCCGGCGGGCGGAGGCCTGGAAGCGGCGGGCGTTGGCGTCGGGGCGGAAGCTGGCGACCGAGCCGTCGGGGCGGCGGTAGGCCTTCAGGCCCTCGAAGATCTCCTGCGCGTAGTGCAGGACGTTGGTGGCCGGGTCGAGGGCGAGCGGGCCGTACGGCACGAGCTGGGCGTCGTGCCAGCCCCGGCCCTCGGTCCACCGGATGGTGACCATGTGGTCGGTGAAGTGGCGGCCGAATCCCGGGTTGGCCAGGATCGCCTCGCGCTCCGCGGCGGACAGCGGGCTGGAGGAGGGCTTGAGCTCGATCGTGGGCGTCGTCATGAGTGCGTGTCCTTCACCGGTCGTGTGGGGAGGACCGCGCGCGCACGCCTGCTCTCGGAGACTGCTGTCCCTGACGAGGTGGACGTCCGAGCATGCCCGCATGCCGCGGCCCCACGTTCGATTATCGCTCGTGGGGACCGGTGCGGGAAACGGGTGAACGCGGTCCAGGTTCGATGGGGTGCACCCGGGGGCCGCGCATGGGACAGCCGCCGGGCGTTGTGCGACCCGGCGGCTGCTGTCGATGTCAGTAGGCGCGGGTCAGCTCGCTACTCGCGCGGCGAGCGCGTCGCCGATCTCGTCCGTCGTGCGGACGGTGTCGCCGCGCTCGGTGAGGTCTGCGGCGACGGCCTCCTCGACCCGCACGGCCTCGGCCTCGTAGCCGAGGTGGCGCAGCAGGAGCGCGACGGAGAGGACCGTGGCCGTGGGGTCGGCCTTGGCCTGGCCCGCGATGTCCGGCGCGGAGCCGTGGACCGGCTCGAACATCGACGGGAACTCGCCGCTCGGGTTGATGTTGCCCGAGGCGGCGACGCCGATGCCGCCGGAGACGGCCGCGGCGAGGTCGGTGATGATGTCGCCGAAGAGGTTGTCGGTGACGATCACGTCGAAGCGGGCCGGGTCGGTGACGAGGAAGATCGTCGCGGCGTCGACGTGCAGGTAGTCGGTCGTGACCTCGGGGAACTCGGCCGCGACCTTGGTGAAGATGTTCGTCCACAGGTGGCCGGCGAAGGTCAGCACGTTGTTCTTGTGGACCAGCGTGAGCTTCTTGCGCGGGCGGGCCTGGGCACGGGCGAAGGCGTCACGGACGACCCGCTCGACACCGAAGGCGGTGTTGACCGAGACCTCGGTGGCGACCTCGTGCGGGGTGCCCTTGCGGATGGTGCCGCCGTTGCCCGTGTACGGGCCCTCGGTGCCCTCGCGGACCACGACGAAGTCGATCTCGGGCTGCCCGGCGAGCGGGGTGGCCACGCCGGGGAGCAGCTTCGAGGGACGCAGGTTCACGTGGTGGTCGAAGGCGAAGCGGAGCTTCAGGAGGAAGCCGCGCTCCAGGACGCCGGAGGGCACCGACGGGTCGCCGATGGCGCCCAGCAGGATGGCGTCGTGCTTCTTGAGGGAGTCGAGGTCGGCGTCGGTGAGGGTCTCACCGGTGGCGTGGTAGCGCTTGGCGCCGAAGTCGTACTCCTCGGTCTCCAGCTTCACGTCCTGGGGAAGGACGGCCGCGAGGATCTTGAGGCCCTGGGCCACGACCTCCTGGCCGATGCCGTCGCCGGGAATGACTGCGAGATTGATGCTGTGAGACATGTCGGCACCCTACTCTTCGTCCCATCGTCTGACACGTCACGTCCATCATGTGGACGAAGCGCCATCCGGGTGAAGACGTGTCGAAGGCGGGTCAGTGGCCGGTGGAGCCGCCGTTGTCACGGCGGTCGAGGGCGCGCTGGAGGGCGGCGGCGGCGTTCTGGCGGGCCTCGTCGCTGGGACGGTTGGCGGAGTGGCGGACGCGGGGGGCGGTCTGAGTTGCCATGAGGGATCGACTCCTTGAGATCAGTGGTGATCCGAAGTGCGGAGATCAGTGATGATCGAAGGCGCCGGCAGGGGCGGGGAGCGCCGCCGCAGGGGTTGCCTGCACAGGGGCGTCGCGCTCTCGACCGCCATTCGCTGATGGAGCGAGACGTTCGGCTTCTACAAAGCTAGGACAGCTCTCCTCATCTGTCTCCACAATTACTCGGACTTCCTACTATCTGAGACGGCGATCAGCGCGCCCCCGCACCCTCGCCGGCCCGCAGCTCCCTGATCAGCGCCCGGACGGCGAGGGATCGCCCCAGCTCAGGAGTGGTGACATAGCCGACCGAGCGCGTCGGGCGGGCCGCGCCGAGATCGGTGATCGCCACCGAGGGCGATGCTCCGACAAGGGACAGTTCCGGCATCACGGCCATCCCGAAGCCACTGCTCACCATCGAGAGCACCGCCCCGTCGTCCTCCGCCTCCACCGTCGCCGCCGGCAGCCACTCCTGGGCCGCCCACCACTCGCGGGTGTACGAGGTGCAGTTCTCCGCCCAGTCCACCAGCGGCAGCGTGCGCGGCGCCGGATGGCCCGCGGGGTGGACGAGCGCGTACCCCTCCTCGACGAGGACCCCGCCGATCAGCTCCGGCGGCACGGGCGAGGTGGTCCCGATGGTCGCGATGCCGATGTCGGCCCGCCCGTCGAGGACTTCACCAGCGGCGCCGCGCCCCACCTCCCGTACGATCCGCACCTCGGGCACGATCTCGGGGTGGCGGGCGGTCAGCCGCGCCAGGGCCCGGGGCAGCAGGTGCAGGGCGGCGCTGCGGAAGGCCGCGATGCGCAGCGGGCCGGCGATCCCGTCCGTACCGTCCGGTGAGACGCCGCCCCGGACCTCCGCCCCCATCACCTCCAGGAGCCGCAGCACCCGCCGCGCGTGACCGAGGGCCCGCTCCCCCGCCGCGGTCGGGGTCGCCCCGTTCCGGCCCCGGTCGAAGAGGACGGCCCCGAGCTTGCGTTCGCTCGCGCGGACGGAGTGGGACACGGCGGACTGGGTCATGCCGAGCGCGACGGCGGCGGCCGAGAAGCCGCCCTCGCTCCCGACGGCGACGAGGACGCGCAGCTCGCGGGGCGCGAGATCGGTCATGGGGGCTCCCACCTCGGAGTATGAGCGACATTCATGGATCGGTCCGTTCCATGGGGCCAACCCTCTGCCCGGCCGCCGGATTCCTTCCTACGGTCTGCCCCATGACGAACGACACCATGATCACCGTCCGCCAGACCGCCCGTCCGACCGGCTTCCCCACCCCCGACCTGTTCGACTTCGTCGAGTCCCCGGTCCCGGCGCCGGAGCCCGGCACCGCCCTCGTCGAGAACGTCCAGTGGTCGGTCGACCCGTACCACCGCGAGGCGATGGACTCGGACGAGATCTGGACCCTGAACTCCCCCATGGAGGGGCGCACCCTGGGCCGGGTGCTCGACTCCCGCGATCCCGCGCTGCGGCCGGGCGACCTCGTCCTGCACCGCAAGGGCTGGCGGACCCACTCCCTGGTGGCACCGGCCGAGGCGCGCAAGGTCCCGGACCTCGGCCCCGGCGTCCCGCTCGCCGCGCATCTGAGCCTGCTCGGCGGTACGGGCCTGTCGGCCTACGTGGGTCTGACCCGGATCGCGCGGCTCCAGCCGGGCGAGGACCTGTTCGTCTCCGCGGCGGCGGGCGGGGTGGGCACGGCGGCGGGCCGGCTCGCCCGGCTGCTGGGCGCGGGACGGCTCGTGGGCAGTGCGGGTTCGGCGCGCAAGGTGGCGTACCTGACCGAGGAGGTCGGCTTCGACGCCGCCTTCGACTATCACGACGGCCCGGTCCCGGAGCTGCTCGCGAAGGCGGCTCCGGAGGGACTCGACGCGGTCCTGGAGGGGGTGGGCGGCGAGCACCTGGAGGCGGCGATCGGCTCGCTGCGGCCGTTCGGGCGGATCGCCTGGGTGGGCGCGGTGGGCCAGTACCACTCGCTCTCCGCTCCCCCGCCGGCCCCGCGCAACCTCTTCGACGTGGTCGGCAAGAGCATCCGGCTCGAAGGCTTCCTGGTCCGTGACCACATGGACGCCCTCGACGAGCTGTACGAGCTGGCCGTGCCGCACCTGCGCGACGGATCGCTGCCCCTGGACGTGACGGTCGTGGAGGGCTTCGAGCGGATCGTGAGCGCGTTCCTGGGGATGCTGCGCGGCGAGAACCTGGGGAAGATGCTGGTCGGGCGATGAGATCGGCCTCTCTACCTAGTTTGCATTCCTACCTAGCTGGTGCTCCAATACACCCATGGCCGCAGACCGCAGATCCAGCTGGCTCAAAGGAGTCCTCGACCTGCTCGTCCTCTCCCGCCTGACCGACGGGGAGAGCTACGGGTACGAGATCGCCAAGGCACTCGCCGAGGCGGGACTCGGCGAGATCAAGGGCGGGACGCTCTACCCCGTCCTGAACCGCCTGGAGGAAGCCGGTCTGGTGGAAGCCGAGTTCCGCGCCGCCGAGCGCGGCCCCGGACGCCGCTACTACCGACTCACCGCGCGGGGGCGCGAGCACCTCGCCACCGAGAGCCGCGACTGGCTGCGCTTCCACCGCGCCGTCGAGACCACGCTCCACCCAGGGGGAAGCACCACATGACCACGGAATCCGACCGCTACTTCGCCGAGCTCACCGACGCGCTGCGCACCACGGGAGTGCCGGAGGAGCAGATCACCGCCACCGTCGAGGACCTGCGCGGGCATCTCTCCGGGACCGGGACGCGACCGGAGGAGGAGTTCGGGCCGGCCGCGGCCTTCGCCGCCCGGCTCGGCGGGCTCGCCCCGCTGCCGGGCGAGCCGGACGGGAAGGCGGAGAGCTGGACCTGGACGGCGGACCTCTTCAACGACCGCCGGATGCTCGCCGTCCACGGCGACCAGGGCTGGGAGGTGGAGTCCCTGGACTCCCTCGGCCGGTTCGTCTGCCGCCGCTCCGCGACGGCGACGCTGCGCTGGGAGTACCGCCGCGAGGTCATCGGCGCCCGACGCCGCGCCAAGGTCCTGGCCGAGCTGGAGCCCGAGGGCTGGGAACTGTGCGGCGAGTGGCTGGTGTACGGCTACTTCAAGCGGCCGCGCGCGGCGACGGCGGGACCGGCGGGGGCCCTGGAGGCCCGGCCGGCCGCCCCGCACCGGTGGCTGTTCCTGAGCCGCCGCGGCAAGGTGGCGCTCGCGGTGTGGGCCGTCATCGTCGGCGGCGCGATGGCGATGTGCTTCATCGGGACGCTCGGCATGGGCGGGCTGGCGATCACCGTCGCCCTGGCGTCGATGCTCTCCGCCCTGTTCACCTCGCACCTGGAGACGACCAAGGGGCGGGTGGACCAGGACCGCTCGAAGTCCTCCTGACCCCCACCGCCCTCCCTCACATCACGTCGCCGTCCCGCCAGTCGAAGACGAGCGCGGCGGCCGGATCGGGCAGTGCCCGACCGGCCGCCGGGCGCAGGAAGACGTACCCCTCCTCCTCCGCGAGGTGGACGATCCCCTCGGGCCCCATGGCTTCGAGGCGGCCTTCCCAGACCCGCCAGCCGCGTGCCCGGTAGAGCGCGGCCCCGGCGTCCGAGGCGCCGAGCGCCCCGAGGACGTACGCGCCGTCGATGACCCGCTCCAGCTCCTCCATCACGGCGCCGCCGAGCCCCTGGCGCCTGAGGTCGGCGCGGACGGCGACCCCTTCGACGTAACCGACGCGCAGGGAGCGGCCCCGGTGGAGGGCGCGGCGCATCACGACGGCGCCGTGGGCGGCGACGCCCCGCTCGTCCTCGACCCAGGCATGGACGCCACCGAGGGTGTGGTCCCAGTCGTCGTCGGAGAAGTCTCCGTCGAAGGCGGTGTCGAGCAGCTCGCGTACGGAGTGGAGCCGGCCGGCCCCGAGTTCATGGGTGGGCGCGATCCTCACGGTCATGCGCCCAAGGCTCCCACACCCCTCTCTAACCCTTCATCGACCATTGACAGGTTAGCCAGCAGCTGATTGAGTCATCTCGTAACCAGTCACACGCACTTAAGGGGTTAGAGATGGCGACGACCGTGCTGCCGACGCACCACCGCACCGTCAAGGTCCGCGAGCACGAGATCGCCTATCGCGAGGCGGGCCCGGCCGACGCCCCCGTGCTCCTGCTGCTGCACGGCTTCCCCACCAGCTCGCACATGTTCCGCGACCTGATCCCGCTGCTCGCCGGGAACTACCGGCTGATCGCCCCCGACCACCTGGGCTTCGGCCGCAGCGCCGCCCCCTCGGCGGCCGACTTCGACTACACCTTCGCCGAACTGGCGGCGCTCACCGCCGAGTTCACCGAGGCCCTGGGCCTCGACCGGTTCGCCCTCTACATCCAGGACTACGGCTCCCCCATCGGCCTGCGCCTCGCCCTCGCCCACCCGGAGCGGATCACCGCGATCATCAGCCAGAACGGCAACGCGTACGAGGAGGGCCTCGGCGCCGAGGCCTGGGCACCGGTCCTCGCCCTGATCGAGGAGCGCACCCCCGAGACCGAGGAGCCGGTCCGCGCCATCCGCTCCCTCGACGGCATCCGCTGGCAGTACGAGACCGGCGTCCCGGCCGAGTACCGCGACCTGCTCAGCCCCGACGCCTGGCACCACGACGCCGGCCTCATGGCCCGCGAGGGGCAGGACGACATCCAGCTCGGCCTGATCGCCGACTACGGCTCCAACTTCGCCCTCTACCCGGCCTTCCAGGAGTACTTCCGCACCAGCCGGGTCCCGCTCCTCGCGGTCTGGGGCGAAGGCGACCAGGTCTTCGTCCCGGCGGGCGCCGAAGCCTTCCGCCGTGACCTCCCGGACGCCGAGATCCACCTGCTCCCCACGGGCCACTTCGCCCTGGAGACCCACGCGCCGCAGATCGCCTCACTGATCGGCGACTTCCTCGCGCGGCACGTTCCGGTCAGGCCGTAGCCTTCTCCAGATCGCGGGCGACGCGCTCCACCCAGTCGGTGAAATCCTCCCGACGGCCGGCCTCGCCCCCGCACAGGGCCGCGACCTGCGCGTCGGTGATCCGGTCGGGTCCCGTCGCCGTCAGCAGCCGACCCAGCTCCTTCATCAGGGACGTCATGCGCAGCGCGTCGAGGTGCTCGACCGCGTCGGCTCCGTGCCCCGGCCGGATCGTCGTCGAACCAGGCATGTCGTGCCTCCTCACCGAAGCCCCCTCCCAGCAGCGTAAGCCCGCCGCATGAGAACCGCCCCCGTCCTCAGTTGGGGGACCGAGGAGGGGGGCGGTGTCAGGGGGCCTCCGTGTCGGAGGCGGGGGGCGTCAGCCCATGTGGGGGTAGCCGTACTCGGTCGGCGGAACCAGCGTCTCCTTGATGGCGCGGGTCAGCGTCCAGCGCATCAGGTTCTGCGGCGCACCGGCCTTGTCGTTCGTACCCGAGGCACGGCCGCCGCCGAAGGGCTGCTGGCCGACGACGGCGCCGGTCGACTTGTCGTTGATGTAGAAGTTGCCCGCGGCGAAGCGGAGCTTCTCCATCGTGTACGCGGCCGCCGCGCGGTCACCGGAGATGACCGAGCCGGTGAGGGCGTAGTCCGAGACCGACTCCATCTGGGTCAGCATCGCGTCGTACTGGTCGTCCTCGTACACGTGGATGGCCAGGATCGGGCCGAAGTACTCGGCCTTGAAGACCTCGTTCTCCGGGTCGGTGCAGGCGATGACGGTCGGACGGACGAAGTAGCCCACCGAGTCGTCGTACGTGCCACCGGCGACGATCGTGCAGGTCGGGTCGGCCGCGGCACGGTCGATCGCGGCCTTGTTCTTGGCGAACGAGCGCTCGTCGATGACGGCACCGATGAAGTTCGACAGATCGGTGACGTCACCCATGGTGATGCCGTCGACCTCGGCGGCGAACTCCTCCTTGAAGCCGTCGTTCCAGATGGAGGCCGGAACGTAGGCGCGCGAGGACGCGGAGCACTTCTGGCCCTGGAACTCGAAGGAGCCACGGGTCAGTGCGGTCTTCAGGATGGCGCGGTCGGCGCTGGGGTGCGCGACGACGAAGTCCTTGCCGCCGGTCTCGCCGACGATCCGCGGGTACGAGCGGTACTTCTCGATGTTGGTGCCGACCGTCTTCCACAGGTGCTGGAAGGTCTTGGTCGAACCGGTGAAGTGGATACCGGCCAGGTCGGGGTGGTTCAGGGCCACCTCGGAGACGGCGATGCCGTCGCCGGTCACCAGGTTGATGACGCCCTTCGGCAGCCCGGCCTCCTCCAGGAGCTCCATGAGGAGCACGGCGGAGTGGGTCTGCGTCGGGGACGGCTTCCAGACCACCACGTTGCCCATCAGGGCGGGGGCGGTGGGCAGGTTGCCCGCGATGGCCGTGAAGTTGAACGGCGTGATCGCGTAGACGAAGCCCTCCAGCGGGCGGTGGTCCAGACGGTTCCACACACCCGGGGAGTTCGCCGGCGGCTGCTCGGCCAGGATCTGGCGGGCGTACGCCACGTTGAAGCGCCAGAAGTCGACGAGCTCGCACGGGGTGTCGATCTCGGCCTGCTGGGCGGTCTTCGACTGGCCGAGCATGGTGGACGCGGCCAGCGTCTCGCGCCACGGGCCGGCGAGCAGCTCGGCGGCGCGCAGGATGATCGCGGCACGGTCGTCGAAGGCCATCGCGCGCCAGGCCGGGGCCGCGGCCAGGGCCGCGTCGACGGCGTCCTGGGCGTCCTGCGTGGTGGCGCCGCGGAAGGTACCGATGACGGCCTTGTGGTTGTGCGGCTGGACGACCTTGAACTCCTCGCCGCCGCCGAGGCGCTTCACGCCGCCGATGGTCATCGGCAGCTCGCGGGGGTTCTCGGACAGCTCCTTGAGCTTGGTCTCGAGGCGGGCGCGCTCGGGGGATCCGGGGGCGTAGCTGTGCACCGGCTCGTTGACCGGAGCGGGGACCTGGGTGACAGCGTCCATGGGTCGCGTGACTCCTTCTGAGGGGTGTGGGCTCAGCCCTTGGTGAGGATGGATCGGACGAAGAAGAGGAGGTTGGCCGGCTTCTCCGCCAGGCGGCGCATGAAGTAGCCGTACCAGTCGGTGCCGTAGGCGGTGTACACGCGCATGCGGTGTCCCTCCGCGGCGAGCCGGTGCTGCTCCTCGCTCCGGATGCCGTACAGCATCTGGAACTCGTACTCGTCCAGCTTGCGCCCCGCACGGCGGGCGAGCTCCTGGCCGACGGCGATGAGCCGCGGGTCGTGGGAGCCGATCATCGGGTAGCCCTCGCCGTCCATCAGGATCCTCATGATCCGGACGTACGCCTTGTCGATCTCGGGCTTGTCCTGGATGGCGACGGAGGCGGGCTCCTTGTAGGCGCCCTTCACGATCCGGACGCGGGAGCCGTTCGCGGCGAGGCGACGGGCGTCGTCCTCGGTGCGGAAGAGGTAGGCCTGGATGACACAGCCGGTCTGCGGGTGGGTCTTCCGCAGCTCCTCGTGGATGGCGAACATCGAGTCGAGGGTGGTGTGGTCCTCGGCGTCCAGGGTGACCGTGGTGCCGATCTCGGCGGCGGCCGCGACGACCGGACGGACGTTCGCGAGGGCCAGCTCGTGCCCGTTCTCCAGCGACTGGCCGAACATCGAGAGCTTCACGGACATCTCGGCGCGCTCGCCGAGGCCGAGCTCCTTGAGGCGGCCGATGAGCTCCAGGTAGGCGTCCCGGGCGGCGTGCGACTGCTCGACGGTGGTGATGTCCTCACCGACGACGTCGAGGGTGACCTCCAGGCCGCGGTCGCTCAGCTCCTGGACGATCGGGACGACGTCGTCGACCGACTCACCGGCGATGAAGCGGGCGACGACCTGCTTGGTCCCGGGGGCGGCCGACACGAAACGGCGCATCTTGTCGCTGCGCGACGCGGCGAGGATCACGGGACCCAGCACGGGGACCTCCAGAAGGACAGGTGACGAAGAGTGCCGTACCCGATCTTTCGGAAGAAAACGGGAACAGCACGAAGAACCACCGTGAAACCTATGGATCGCTCCGATCGTCCGCCATCTACAGCTGTCACGCATCCGTGGGCGGCATCTCATACATATGTCTGAGAGGGTGCGAGAATGGCGCTGTGAAGGGCGATTACCAAGAACTGGTGGACGAGATCTCCGCGCTCCTCGGTGCGCCGGCGACGCTGGAGAACCGCGATTTCGGTCTGATCGCCTTCGGCGCCCACGACAGCGACGACGACACCGCGATGGACCCCGTCCGGACGCGGTCGATCCTGACCCGGAAGTCGACCCCGGCGGTCCGCGCCTGGTTCGAGGGCTTCGGCATCACCCGGGCGACGGGCCCGGTCCGCATCCCGGCCGCCCCGGACGCCGGCGTGTTCCGGGACCGCCTCTGCCTGCCCGTACGCCATCGGGGCGTCGTCCTCGGGTACGTCTGGCTGCTCGACGCCGAGCCCGGCCCCACGCCCGACCAGCTCACGGCCGCGATGGAGGTCGCCACCCGGATCGGCGACCTCCTCGCCGACGAGGAGCGCGCGGACGCCGACCTCTCGCGCGAGTTCGCAGCGGTCCTGACCGCCGGGCGCGGCTGGCAGAGCGACATGGCCGTCGCCGCGCTCCGGGTGGCCCTGGGGCCCAGCGCGGACGGCCTGCACACCGTCGTCTGCGTGACCCCCTGGCAGGGCGAGGCACCTTCGATCCGGTCGGTCCCCGGCGCGGCGGCGGTCACCACGCTCCCCGAGGGCGAGTCCCTCGCCGTCCTCGTACGGCTGCGGACGGCCGAGGACCTCGCCCCCGCCCACACGGCCGCCGACCGGCTGCGCGCCGCCGCCCCGGCCGGCATCGCGAACCCCCGCCGGGGCCTCACCGAGCTCCCGGCGGCCTGGCGCGAGGCCAACACGGCGGCCCGCGCCGCCACGGCCCAGCCGACGCTCGGCCCGGTCGCGGAGTGGGCCGGGATCGGCCCGTACCGCCTGCTCGCGGCGCTCTACCACCCCGAGATCGACCCCGCCGTCGCACCGCTCATCGCCCCCGCCCACGCCGAACTGGCCCGCACCGCCGAGGTGTTCCTCGACAACGCGGGCCAGGCGGGCCGCACGGCGGCGGCCCTGGGCATCCACCGCCAGACCCTCTACTACCGGCTGTCCCGGGTCGAGCAGCTCACCGGCCTGGACCTGGACGACGGCGAGGACCGCCTGCTGCTCCACATGTCCCTGAAGTCGGCCCGGCTCTGAACGGAGCCGTCAGGGACGCGCTCGGCGGCGCAGCTCCGGCTCCCCCAGCGCGGGCGGCACGTATCCGCCGTCCCGGGCCGACAGGTTCGTGCCCGGCGGCACGATCTTGTCGATCCGGTCGAGGACGTCCCTGCTCAGCCGAATCCGGTCGGCGCCGAGCTGCGCCTCCAGCTGCTCGAAGGTCCGCGGCCCGATGATCGCCGAGGTGACGGCGGGGTGCTCCAGGACGAAGGCGAGCGCGAGCTGGACGAGACTCAGTCCGGCCTCGTCGGCGAGCTGCGCCAGCGCCTCGGCGGCGTCGAGCTTGGCTGCGTTCTCCGGGTCGGCGATGTCGAAGCGGGCGGCCTGGCGGTCGATCCGGCTGGACTGCGGCTGCTCCGCGCCCTTGCGGTAGCGGCCTGAGAGCCAGCCGCCCGCCAGCGGGCTCCAGGTGAGGACACCCAGGCCGTAGCGCTGGGCGACGGGCAGCACCTCGCGCTCGACGCCCCGGGCGAGCAGGGAGTACGGCGGCTGTTCGGCGACGACCCGCTCGCGGCCCCGGCGCTCGGCGATCCACTGGCCCTCGACGATGGCGGAGGGCTCGAAGGTGGAGGTGCCGATGTAGCGGATCTTGCCCTGGCGGACGAGGTCGGTCAGGGCGCCGAGCGTCTCGTCGAAGTCGGTCTCCGGCTCGGGCCGGTGCACCTGGTAGAGGTCGATCCAGTCGGTGCCGAGGCGGCGGAGGCTGTTCTCGACCTCGCGGACGATCCAGCGCCGGCTGTTGCCGCGCTCGTTGGTGTCCTCGCCGAGGCTGCCGTGGAACTTGGTGGCCAGGACGACGTCGTCCCGGCGGCCGCCCGCGAGGGCCTTGCCGACGATCGTCTCCGACTCCCCCGCCGAGTACACGTCGGCGGTGTCGACGAAGTTGATGCCGGAGTCCAGGGCCCTGTGGATGATGCGGACGCTGTCGGCGTGGTCGGTGTTGCCGCGGGCGCCGAACATCATCGTGCCCAGGCACAGCGGGCTCACTCGGACGCCGGTGCGGCCCAGCAGGCGGTGTTCGGTGGTCATCGTGCACTCCCTTGTACGAGTCGGTCGTGGTGCTCCGCCGCCGCGGGGGCGGACGGGGTGGTACGGGTGGTGGTGCCCTGCCGGTAGGCGTCCCAGAGACGGCGGTACGGCCCCTGGCCCGCGAGGAGCTGCGCATGCGTGCCGCTCTCCACGACGGTGCCGGCCTCCAGGACGACGACCCGGTCGGCCCGGGCGGCCGTGGTGAGCCGGTGCGCGACGACGAGCGTGGTCCGTCGGCGGCTGAGCGCGTCGACGGCGGCGGCCACCCGCCGCTCGGTGGCGAGGTCGAGCGAGGCGGTCGCCTCGTCGAGGAGCAGGACGTCGGGGTCGATGAGTTCGGCCCGGGCGAGGGCGAGCAGCTGGCGCTGCCCGGCCGAGAGGCCGTGGCCCCGCTCCCCCACCGGGGTCAGATAGCCGGCCGGCAGGGCGGCCACCGTGTCGTGGGCGCCGACCGCCCTGGCGGCGGCCTCCACCTCGGCGTCGGTGGCGTCCGGGCGGCCGTACGCGATGGCGTCCCGGACGGTGACTCCGAACAGGTGCGGCTCCTGCGGAACGATGCCGAGCCTGCGGCGGTAGCCGGTCAGGTCGAGTTCGCGCAGGTCGTGCCCGTCCACCCGGACGACTCCGGCCACCGGGTCGTAGAACCGGGCGAGGAGCTTGACGACGGTGGACTTGCCCGCGCCGGTGGTGCCCACGAGCGCGACGGTCTCGCCGGGCGCGACCCGCAGCCGGACGCCGTGGAGCACGTCCCGTTCCCGGCCGCCCGCGTAGTGGAACGACACGTCGTCGAACTCGATCTCGCCGCGCAGCGAGGTCACCCGGCGCGGTGCCGCCGCCAGGGGCGTGGCGACGGGGGTGCGCATCAGGGCCCGCAGCCGGCTCATCCCGACGACCGCCTGCTGGTAGCCGTCGAAGACCTGGGAAAGCTGCTGAATGGGCGAGAAGAAGAGTTCGACGTAGAGCAGGAAGGCGATCAGCGTCCCCGCCGTCAGCTCGCCGGAGCGCACCTGCCCCACGCCGACGGCGAGGACCGCGGCGGTGGAGAGCGTGCCGAGGAACTCCACGAAGGGGAAGAAGGTGCCCATGTACCGCTGGGCACGCAGCCGCGAGTCGCGGAACGACCAGGCGAGGGCGGCGAAGTGGGCGGCGTTGTGCCCCTCGCGCCGGAACGCCTGGGTGACGCGCAGCATGCCCACGTTCTCCTGGAGGCAGGCGTTGACCGTACTGATGCGCTCCCGGGCCTCCAGGTAGGCGGGGACGGAGTAGTGCCGGAACACGGCGGTCGCGCCGATGAGCAGCGGCAGCGCGGCGAGCAGGACGAGCGCGAGGCCGGAGTCGATGACGAGGAGCGCGGCCAGGACGCCGAGGACGGTGAGGAGGCTGACGACCGCGGTGATCAGCCCGGTCTGGAGGAAGGTGGACAGGGCGTCCACGTCGGTGGTCATCCGCGTCATGATGCGGCCGCCCGGCTCCCCCTCGTAGTAGTCGAGGCCGAGCCGCTGCAACTGGGCGTACGTCTTGATCCGCAGGGTGTAGAGGAGCCGCTCGCCGGTGCGTCCGGTGGTGCGGACCTGGGCGACGCCGACGAGCCAGTTCAGCCCGACGACGAGGGCGGCCGCGGCGGAGGCCGCGAGGAGGACTCCCCGGGCCTGGTGGGCGACGCCGCCGTCGACCCCGTGGCGCACGAGGACGGGCACGGCGATCTGCGCGAGGGCGTCCACGGCGACCAGGAGCAGACCGGCGAGGAGCGACAGCCGGAACGGCTTCAGGAGGGTGCCGAGATGGAACCGGGGGTCGGCGGAGACCGCCTGCTCCAGCGGCACCCGGGGGTCGTCCTCGGGCAGCGGGAGCCGTTCGAGGGCGGCGAGGAGTTCGGGGGTCGGCGGTGCGGAGCCGAGGACGCCTCCCCCCGGTCCGCCGCGGCCCGGCCCGGCGGTGGCCGCGGCCTCGGCGAGCGCGTTGGCGGCCCGTACGGCCGTGGACTCGTCGTGGACGCGCCCGGAGTCCGCGGGGCGCCGCCACAGCTCCTCGGTGACGCCCCGCGCCGGGGCCGAGGCCTCCTCCGGCCGGCCCTCCTCCCCGTCGGCGGCCAGGAGCGAGCGGAACAGGGCCGAGCGGGAGCGCAGTTCGGCCAGGGTGCCGGTGTCCACGATCCGGCCGCCGTCCATGAGCGCGATCCGGTCGGCCAGTTCCAGCGTCGATTCGCGGTGGGCGACGAGCACGGTGGTGCTCCGGCGCCCGGCATCGCGCAGGGACGCGTGGATGTCGGCCTCGACGCGGGCGTCGATCGCGGAGGTGGCGTCGTCGAGCACCAGGACCGCGGGGTCGCCGAGCAGGGCGCGGGCGAGGGCGATCCGCTGGCGCTGGCCGCCGGAGAGCGTGAGCCCCTGCTCCCCCACGAGGGTGTCGTAGCCGTCGGGCAGCCGCTCGACGAACTCGTCCGCGCACGCGAGGCGGGCGGCCGCCCGGATCTCCTCGTCACCGGCGTCCGGACGGCCGTACGCGATGTTGGCCCGCACGGTGTCGGAGAGCAGCAGGCTCTCCTCGAAGACGAAGCCGATGCGGGAGCGCAGACCGGCCAGGGTGAGGTTGCGGACGTCGTGCCCGCCGACCCGGACCGTGCCCGCCGCCGTGTCGTAGAAGCGGGGCAGCAGGGCGACGGCGGTGGACTTGCCACAGCCCGCGGGGCCGATGAGCGCGAGGGTCTCCCCCGGGCGCACGTCCAGACTGAAGCCGCGCAGCAGGGGCTCGCCGGCCCCGTGGGCGAAGGTCACGTCGTCCCAGGCGAGCGCGGGAAGTTCGTCCGCGCCGGGGGCGCCCGGGGCGGTGGTGGACTCGGCGGGCAGGTCGCGGGCGGTCGGCGGGTCGGTGATCCCCGGCTCCTCGTCGATCACCTCGAAGACGCGCTCCGCGCCCGCCCTCGCCTGCTGCCAGACGGTGAGCAGGGTCGCGACCTGGCGGACCGGGGTGACGAACGAGCCGAGGTACGCGGTGAAGGCGAGGAAGGTGCCGAGCGAGACCCGGCCGTCGAGCGCCAGCCAGCCGCCGAGGACCAGGACCGCCACCTGCCCGAGCGCGGGCACGGCCTGGAGGGCCGGGTTGTAGCGGCTGGTGAAGGCGACGACGCGCAGCCGCGAGGAGAACAGTCCCCGGACCCGGCGTTCGAGTCCCTCCAGTTCGCGCCGCTCCTGGCCGAAGCCCTTGACGATGCGGACACCGGTGACCGTGGACTCGACGGCGGAGGCGACCTCAGCCGCCTCCTGCTGGGCGTGCCAGTTGGCGGGGAAGAGGGTGCGCCGGCCGCGCAGCGCGATCAGCCACAGGAGCGGGCCGACGACCAGGGCGACGACGGTGAGCAGCGGCGAGAGCCAGGCCATGAAGACCAGCGAGACGCAGAACATCAGGGCGTTGCCGGTCATGTTGGGCAGGAACTGCAGCAGCGTCTGGATCAGGGTGATGTCGGAGATGGAGCGGCTCACCACCTGGCCGGTGCGCAGGTCGTCCTGTTGTGCGCCGTCGAGCCGCAGGAGCGCGGCGAAGGCGTCGTTGCGCAGGTCGTACTGGACCCCGAGGGAGAGCCGGCCGGAGCAGTAGCGGCGGACGAAGCTCCCGCCGAAGCGCACCGCGCCGATGCCGGTGAGCAGCAGGATCCAGGGGGCGAGGGAGGTGGTGGTGGAGCCGGCGACGCCGTCGACGACGTGGCGGAGGACGAGGGGCAGCGAGGCGGTGGCGACGGCGGCGACGGCCGCCGCGCCGAAGGCGAGCAGGAGGTCGGTGCGGCGGCGGAGCGCGTACCCGCCGAGGCGGCGCGCCCAGCCGGGCCGCACCGTCCTTGGGTGCCCCGCCCCGCCCGCCCCGGTGGGTGCGGACGGTGCGGCGGCCGGGGCACCCCCGTGCGGGGGACAGTCGCTCACCGGGATTCGACCAGACCGGTGCCGAGGTGGCCGCCGGGTGCCTCGGCGCCCTCGCTCCCGGCGCCGTCGAACAGCCGGTTGGCGGGCCGGGGAAGGCCGTAGTGGTCCCGCAGGGTGGTGCCGGTGTACTCGGTACGGAACAGGCCGCGCTCCTGGAGCAGCGGCACCACCCGGTCGACGAAGGCTTCGAGGCCCGAGGGCAGGACGGCCGGCATGATGTTGAAGCCGTCGGCCGCGCCGCTGACGTACCAGTGCTCGATGGTGTCGGCGATCTGCTCGGGCGTCCCGGCGAACGTCCGGTGTCCGCGGCCGCCGCCGAGGCGTCCGATCAGCTGGCGCACGGTGAGCCGTTCGCGGCGGGCCAGCTCCACGATCAGCGTGTAGCGGCTCTTCGCGCCCTCGATGTCGTCCTCGGTCGGGATGTCCTCGGGCAGTTCTGCGTCCAGGTCCAGCTCCTCGGGCGCGATCTTCAGCCGCAGGGCCAGCTGGCGCTTGGCGTACTCCGGCACGATGAGCCGGTCGAGTTCGGCGTCCAGTTCGCGGGCCTCGGCCTCGGTGTCGCCGATGACGGGGACGATGCCGGGGAGGATCTTGATGCCGTCGGGGTCGCGGCCGAGCGCGAGCGCCCGCTGCTTGACGTCCTTGTAGAAGGCGATGCCCTCCTCCAGGGTCTGCTGGGCGGTGAACACCGCCTCGGCGTAGCGGGCGGCGAAGTCCTTGCCGTCCTCGCTCGACCCGGCCTGCACCAGGAGCGGGTAGCCCTGCGGGGAGCGCTCGACGTTCAGCGGCCCCTCCACCCGGAAGAACTCGCCCCGGTGGCCGATGCTCCGGACCCGGTCGGCGCGGGCGTGGATCCCGCCCTCCTTGTCCGCGACCACCGCGTCGTCGGCCCAGCTGTCCCACAGCTTGGTGGCCACGTCGACGAACTCGGCCGCGCGCCGGTAGCGCTCGTGGTGCAGCGGGGTGTCGTCGAGGCCGAAGTTGCGGGCCGCGTCCGCTCCTGCGGTGGTGACGATGTTCCAGCCGGCCCGCCCGTTCGACACGTGGTCGAGCGAGTTGAAGCGGCGGGCCAGGTTGAAGGGTTCGTTGTAGCTGGTGGACGCGGTGGCGATCAGCCCGATGTGCGAGGTGACGGCGGCCAGGGCGGTGAGGAGCACGGTCGGCTCCAGCTTGCTGACGGGCCGGCGGCCGGGATCGCCCTGCTGGACGGGGCTGTCGGCGAGGAAGACCGAGTCGAGCAGGCCGCGTTCGGCGATGCGGGCGAGGTTCTGGTAGTGCGCGATGCCGGTGCCGCCGTCGGCGGGGCTCTCGGGGAGACGCCAGGCCGCCTCGTGGTGGCCGACCGACATGAGGAAGGCATTGAGGTGGAGGGGCTTGCGGGCGGGGCGGTCAGACGTGTGCGGCATGGGGGTGGTCCTCCGGACGGGGTGCGGGGGCGAGCGGTGCGGAGTGCACGCCGAGCGCGGCGAGCAGGGCGTCGCGGTACTGCTGGAAGCGCGGGTCGCGCCGGTCGCGCGGGGTGGGGAGGTCGATGGCGAGGTCGACGGAGATCTCGCCCTCGTCGAGGACGAGGACGCGGTCGGCGAGTTCGACGGCCTCGTCGACGTCGTGGGTGACGAGGAGGACCGCGGGGCGGTGGCGTTCGTACAGTTCGCGGAGCAGGTCGTGCATCTTGATCCGGGTCAGTGCGTCGAGCGCGCCGAACGGCTCGTCGGCGAGCAGCAGTTCGGGATCGCGTACGAGGGCGCGGGCGAGTGCGGCCCGCTGCTGTTCGCCGCCGGACAGTTCATGCGGCCAGGACCGCTCGCGGCCGGCGAGGCCCACCTCGGCGAGCGCGGTCAGACCGCGTTCACGGGCGCCGGGCCCGCGCAGCCCCAGGGTCACGTTGTCGAGGACCCGCAGCCACGGCAGCAGCCGGGAGTCCTGGAAGGAGAGCGAGACCCGCTCGGGGACGAGCAGCTCTCCCGAGCCCTCGACGTCGTGGTCGAGGCCGGCCACGGCGCGCAGGAGCGTGGACTTGCCGGAGCCGCTGCGGCCGAGGAGGGCGGTGAACTCCCCCGCCGCCAGGGCGATATCGATCTCCTTGAGGACGACCCGGTCGCCGAAGCGGCGGACCAGGCGCCCGGCCCGTACGGCGGGGGGTGCGTCGGGGGCGCCGGGGCCGAGGGGCTGCCCGTCGGGTGCGGCCTCCGGCTCCCCGGGGCGCGGGGCGCGGTCCTTCGTCAGCCCGCCAGCGTGCGTCGCCATGACAGGGCCCTCCTCTCGACGGCGCGGACGAGGGCGTCGGAGGCGAACCCGAAGGTGCCGTAGGCCACCAGACCGACGATGATCACGTCCGACTGGGCGTACTGCTGGGCCTGGAACATCATGTAGCCGATGCCGCTGGTGGCGTTGACCTGCTCGACCACGATCAGTCCCAGCCAGGACGAGGTGACGCCGAGCCGGAGCCCGACGAAGAATCCGGGCAGCGAGCCGGGCAGGACGACCTTGCGCAGGAACTGCAGGCGGCCCAGCTCCAGCACCTCGGCGAGCTCCACATGCCGGCTGTCGATGCTGGTCAGCGAGGCGTAGGTGTTGATGTAGACGATCACGGCGACACCGAGGGCGATGACGGTGATCTTCATCTGTTCGCCGATGCCGAGCCAGAGGATCAGCAGCGGCAGCATCGCGAGGGACGGAATGGCCCGTTTGATCTGGAGGGGCCCGTCGACGAGGTACTCGCCGGTGCGGCTGAGTCCGGCGATCACGGCGAGCAGCACACCGGAGGCGACCCCGAGCAGCAGACCGAGCCCGGCGCGCTCCAGGGAGACCAGCACATTGCCCTGGAGCCGCCCGTCGGCGATCAGCTCGACGGCCGTGGAGACGACCGTGCCGGGGCCGGAGAGGATGCGCGGGTCGAGATGGCCGGCCGCCGAGGCGGCCCACCAGAGGGCGACCACGAGCACGGGGCCGAGGAGCCGCCCGAAGGGCACGCTCCGGCCGGGGCCGAGGCGTCGCCGCCGCTGGATGCCGGAGCGGGACACCGGGAGGGTGGCGGGGGTCGCGGCGGCGGGCTTCCGGGCCTCGGGGGGCTTCGTGCCGTCCGCCTCACGTGGCGTGGCCGGTGCGGCCGCCGGGACGCGGGTGCGGACGTCGGTCAGGGAGTCGCTCATGATCCCTCCCGGTACTGGGCGGGTACGGCCCCGGAGGCGAGGCCCTCGAAGCGCCGGTCGAACAGCGAGGCGGCGTCCACCTTCGGCACGAACCCGCCTTCGGCCAGCAGGTCGGCGGTCTCCTGCTCCCAGGCGATGGCCTTGTCCCAGGAGACCGGGAACTGCGGTTTGGCGAGGGAGGCGACGATGCGGCGGCCGTCGGCCTCCTTCACGCCCTGGTCCTTGACGTAGTAGGCGTCGATCCAGCGGTCGGTGTTCTCCCACGCCCACACCACGCCCTGGGCCCACAGCGGGACGAAGCTGCGGACGGCCGCGGCCTTCGCCGGGTCGTTCAGCACCTCGATCGGGGCCCAGAGGACGGTCAGGAGGTCGATGACGTCGGTGGGCACCCGGCGGGCGCCGTCCGCGGCGTACTGGGACAGGTACTTGGTGAGCGTCGGCTCGCCGAGCGGCGCCGCGTCGACCTGCTTGGACTGGAGCGCGGTGAGGAACTGGGTGCTCGGCAGTTCGACGAGGTCGACGTCGCCGTTGGCTATCCCGGCCTGCTTCAGGGCCCGCAGGACGACCACGCCCTGTGCCTGCCCCTGCGAGAAGGCGATCTTCTTGCCCCGGAAGTCCGCGACGCTCCGGACGGCCGAGCCCGGCGCGGTGGCGAAGACGTACGAGGGCTGCCTGCGCACCTGCACGGCGACGATACGGGACTCCACGCCGATGGCCTCGGCCTGGATCGGCGGAATTCCGGCATTGCTGGCCAGGTCGATGGAGCGCGCCCGGAATCCCTGGATGATGTCGGGTCCCGCGCTCAGATTGGGCCACTCGGAGACGGTGAAGGGGAGTTTCTTCCCGATGCCTGATTCGGCGAATTGAATACGCGAACTGCGGACGGCGACGGTCAGCGACGTACCGGTCGGCGGCGGCCCGGTGGGCAGTTCCTTCAGCGGTACGGAATGGGCGGCGTTGCTGGTCTGGGGCGCGCATCCGGCGGCGGCGAGGACGGCGCCGGACGCGAGGGCGAGGAAGCCTCTCCGCCCGAGGGCGGGGGACGGAGGCGGGTGCGGGAAAGAGGGCATCAGGGGAGTTCCTGTCGGGTGCGGTGCGCGGGCGAGGGGGTCAGAGGGAGTGGTAGCCGCCGTCGTGGAAGAGCAGCGGGCGCCGGTTCGCGTCTTGCCAGGCGTCCACGACGCGGCCGATGACGATGCGGTGGTCCCCGGCGGGGACGAGCTGCTCGATGTCGACGCGCAGCCAGCCGGTGACGCCGTCGAGGACCGGGTCGCCCTGGTCGAGTCGCCGCCAGCCGGTGGGCCGGGCGAACCTGTCGATCCCGCTGGTGGCGAAGCGCCTGGCCAGGTCCTCCTGTTCGGCGCCGAGGAAGTTGACGACCGCGGACGTGGCGCGCCGGATGTGCGGCCAGGAGGAGGAGCGGGTCGCGATGCCGAAGGAGAGGAGCGGCGGTTCGAGGGAGAGGGAGGTGAGCGAGGTGGCGGTGAAGCCGACCGGGCCGGATCCGGCGTCCGCGGTGACCACCACGACGCCGGCCGGATAGGCGCGGAACGCCTGCTTGAAGAGGCCGGGTTCGAGACCGGCCGCGGGATGCGAGGACAAGGAGACAGTCATGTTTCCCCCGGGCGACGGAGAAGGACGGACAGGGCGGAGGACGGCACGCCGAAGCCGGACGGGGCGGCATGCGGGCACGGCGGCGGAAGAGCCGGAACGTCACGCGTGCGGAAAAGGGAACGCGTGGAAAGGGAAAGCGGAACCGGGAGCCGGGAAAACCGCTCGGATCAACAGCCGCGGCAGGGACGACAGGAACGACGGACGCGTGCCGAATGCGGCACGTGGCGTCGGGTCCTCTGCGGGCTGCTCATGAATACATCTTCCCGTTCGCGATCCGAGCGGGTCAACAATGCAACTTTCTGAATTAAGTCGGTATTCGCCAAGAGTACGGGCGGGCGCCCGCCGCCGTCAGGACACCGCGGGCAGCGCCGGCCAGGGGCCGAGCGGATCGTCGTGCAGGGCGCCGAGGGCGACGGCCGTTCCCGCCACGGCCAGGACCCGGCCGGTGAAGCTGCTCGGCACGACGGAGCGCTCGGGGTCGTCGCAGACCAGCGACCGTTCGGCCGTGGTGGCACGCAACTCGGCCAGGCAGGGCGCCAGTCGGCCGGCGCTCGGTTCGACCACGACGAGCACCTCGGGGTCGAACATGTCGAGGAGGACGGCTGCGGCCCGGCCGACGGACCGGGCCCGCCGGCGGAACACCGAGTCCGCCACCTCGTCCCCGTCCACCGCCCGCTGCAACAGCTCCGGGAAGGTCTCGGCGTACAGACCCCGCCGGGCGGCCCGGCGCAGCATCGCGGGCTCCGACACCTCGGACTGGAGGCAGCCGGGGATGCCGCACTCGCAGGTCGTGCCGACGTCGCCCGTCCCCACCGGCAGATGGGCGATGTTGCCCGCCCCGAACCTCGGCCCCTGGTGGACCGCGCCGGAGGAGACGAAGGCCGCGTCCACCACGTTGCCGACGAAGAGCACCACCGCACTCGCCCGGGTCGAGGCGACGCCGACGAGCTGCTCGGCGCGGGCGAGGGCGCGGGCGTGACTGTCCACGTGGACGGGGAGCCCGGTGGCCTCCGCGAGCACCTCCCGCACCGGGACGTCCCGCCAGCCCAGCTGCGGATGGTGGACGACGACCCCGGCGGCCGGGTCGACCCAGTGGCCGGTGGCCACGCCGAGCGCGAGCGCGGTCCGGTCGGAGCCCTGGGCGGCGAGCATCCGGGGCAGCCCCTCGGACACCCGGTCGAGCACCTCGGCGGGTTCGGTACTGGTGTGCGGGAGGCGCTCCTCGGCGACGAGGCGCCCCCGGAGGTCCATGAGGGCGAGCGTGGTGTGGGTGACGGCGACGTGCGCACCGGCGAGGAGATAGCGCGCTGTGTCGATCTCGACGGGGATGTGGGGGCGGCCGAGGCCTCGCGGACCTGCCGTCTCCGGGCCCTCCTTGACGAGCCCCCGGCCGATCAGGGCGCCGCAGTGGCCGGTGACCGAGGCGGGCGAGAGACCGGTGAGGCGGGCGATCGTGCTGCGGGCGACCGGTCCGTGGTCGAGGATCGCCCCCAGGACGGCGCCGGTGCTGGCGGCGCGGCGCGGGGGGACGGCCGCGGAGGGGATGTCGGCGCGGCGCAGGGGGACGGGGCGGGAGGAGGACATGCGCGTTCTGTCCACGAGGGCCTTCTTCGGGTCCGTTGCGGTGGTGCGTACAGCCGCCGCGCGGGGTGCGGCCGCCCGTCCCGCCGGGTGCGGCGGCGGGGAGGGACGGCGGACCGGAGGGACCGGACGGGCGGGGGCCGTTCCGGAGGCGGGCGGACGCGCGAAGCTCCCGGGCGGGAGCCGCTCTCGGCGTGCGCCGACGGGCCGCGGGTCCACTCCCCCGGAAGGCGCTCTCGGGCTGTCAGGGGGCCGCGCGGTCTCCGCCGTACGCTCGCGGAGCTACGGACACGCGGCGGAGCACACACGCTTCAGGTCGACATGACCTCGTGTCGTGAGAAGCGCGGAACGGTGCATGGCGCGCAACATAGCCCGACTGCCGCAAGACGGTCAATCGACGGCCCGCATGATGGACGGCACCCGCCCGGGCCCTTCCCGGGCTCCCGGCGCCCCTGACGTGACGTCAGCTCCGCTCCCCCATGAGCACCTTGAGCCCCTCCGTGAGGTCGTCCGCCGTCGGCGCGGTGTCGGGGTCCACCATCCACTGGATCATGACGCCGGCCGCCAGGGCCTGGCAGAGCAGGCCCGCGACCCGGGCCTTCTCCGGGTCGACCGCCGGGTCGATGCCGAGCATGCCCTCGGCCATCCCGAGCCGGCCCTCCCGCTGCGGCTCCTTGATGGCATCGCGCAGCTTCTCGTCGTCGTCGAGCCGGGTGACGACCTCGGTCTGGAGCTTCCAGACGGGCCGGCTCGCCTCGGCGGCGGCGATGACCTGCTCCCAGACGTCGTGGAAGCGCTGGTACGGGTCGTCCGGCAGCTCCCGCTTCGCCTCGCCCGCGGCGGCGGGGCCGACCCGCTCCCCCCACTCCTCGGTGAGCGCCAGGAACGCCTGCTGGAGCAGGGCGTCCTTGGAGCCGTAGTGGTAGCCGATGGAGGCGAGGTTGGTGCCGGAGGCGGCGACGATGTCGCGGGCCGTGGTCCGCCCGTACCCCTTCTCCAGGAGGCAGCGCTTGGCGCCTTCGAGGAGGTCTTCCTTGTGTCCCATGACAGCACTGTACCCGGCGGATAGACGCTTGTGTAAGACGGGCGTCTATCGGCCGGGTACGGAGCTTCGGGGGTGCGTCAGATCAGGTTGACCGAGCGGGCCGAGGCCGCGCCGATCTCGGCCGAGATCTCCGCGAGCACCGCCGCCGGGACGGTGTCGTCCACGGTGAGGACGACGAGCGCCTCGCCGCCCTCCTCCGCGCGCGCCACCTGCATGCCCGCGATGTTCAGACCGGCCTCGCCGAGGATCCGGCCGACCGTGCCGACGACACCCGGGCGGTCCTCGTAGCGCAGCACCACCATGTGGTCGGCGAGCGCCACGTCCACGTCGTAGTCGCCGACCGCGACGATCTTCTGGAGGTGCTTGGGGCCGGCGAGCGTGCCGGAGACCGAGACCTCCTCGCCGTTCGACAGGGTGCCGCGCACGGTGACCACGTTGCGGTGGTCGGGGGACTCGCTGGAGGTGGTCAGACGCACCTCGACACCGCGCTCCTGCGCGAACAGCGGGGCATTGACGTACGACACCGTCTCGTCGACGACGTCCTCGAACACGCCCTTGAGCGCGGAGAGTTCGAGCACCTTCACATCGTGCTGGGTGATCTCGCCGTAGACCTCGACGTCGAGACGGGCCGCGACCTCGCCCGCGAGGGCGGTGAAGATCCGGCCGAGCTTCTCGGCGAGCGGCAGACCCGGCTTCACGTCCTCCGCGATGACGCCGCCCTGGACGTTGACCGCGTCCGGGACGAGCTCACCGGCGAGCGCCAGGCGCACCGAGCGGGCGACGGCGATGCCGGCCTTCTCCTGGGCCTCGTCCGTGGACGCGCCGAGGTGCGGGGTGCAGACGACCTGGTCGAGCTCGAAGAGCGGGGAGTCCGTGCAGGGCTCCTTCGCGTACACGTCGAGACCGGCGCCGGCGACCCGGCCCTCCTTGAGGGCGGAGAACAGCGCCGCCTCGTCGACGATCCCGCCGCGCGCGGCGTTGACGATGCGGACCGACGGCTTGACCTTGTGCAGCGCCTCGTCACCGATGAGACCGAGGGTCTCGGGGGTCTTCGGCAGGTGGACGGTGATGAAGTCGGCGACCTCCAGGAGCTCGTCCAGGGCCAGCAGCTTCACCCCCATCTGGGCGGCGCGGGCCGGCTGCACGTAGGGGTCGTACGCGACGATCTTCATGCCGAAGGCCGACATGCGCTGGGCGACCAGGACGCCGATGCGGCCGAGGCCGACGACACCGAGGGTCTTCTCGCTCAGCTCGACGCCCGTGTACTTGGAGCGCTTCCACTCGCCGTTCTTCAGCGCGGTGTTGGCCTGCGGGATGTTGCGCGCGGTGGCGACGAGCAGACCGCACGCGAGCTCGGCCGCGGTGACGATGTTCGACGTCGGCGCGTTGACGACCATCACGCCGGCCTTGGTGGCGGCGGAGACGTCGACGTTGTCCAGACCGACACCGGCGCGGGCGACGACCCGCAGCTTGTTGGCGGCGGCGATGGCCTCGGCGTCGACCTTGGTCGCGGACCTGACCAGGATCGCGTCCACGTCGGCGATGGCGGGCAGCAGTTCGGCGCGGTCCGCGCCGTTGCAGTGCCGGATCTCGAAGTCCGGGCCCAGGGCGTCGACGGTGGCGGGCGACAGCTCTTCAGCGATGAGTACGACGGGTTTCGAGCTCACGTGAGTCCTCACAGATCCAGTGCGGACGGCCGTCCCGACGGCCGCAGGCGGTGGAGGGGGCTTGCCGCGTGAAAGCGCACGACGCTGTGGGCCTGAACGCGAATGTTGTTGAGCAGTGTAGTGGTGCGTCGGCGCAGTTCATGCGCCTCGTTGGAAGGATCACCCGTCCGTGGTTGGACGGGGTGTCCAACGATGTGGACAGGGGCCGGACACACCGTCCGGCCCCTGTCCCGAAGGCTTACGCCTCCTCGTCGTTCACCCAGCTCATGAGCTTGCGCAGCTCCTTGCCGGTGGTCTCCAGGAGGTGGTTCTCGTCCTGGGTCTTGTACTCGTTGTACTTCTTCAGACCGCCGTGGTACTCGGCCATCCACTCCTTGGCGAAGGTGCCGTCCTGGATCTCCGCGAGGACCTTCTTCATCTCGGCCTTGGTGGCGTCCGTGATGATCCGCGGGCCGGTGACGTAGTCGCCCCACTCGGCGGTCTCGGAGACCGACCAGCGCATCTTCTCCAGGCCGCCCTCGTACATGAGGTCGACGATGAGCTTCAGCTCGTGGAGGCACTCGAAGTACGCGATCTCCGGCTGGTAGCCGGCCTCGGTCAGGGTCTCGAAGCCCGCCTTGACCAGCGCCGCGGTACCACCGCAGAGAACGGCCTGCTCGCCGAAGAGGTCGGTCTCGGTCTCCTCGGTGAAGGTCGTCTTGATGACGCCGGCGCGGGTGCCGCCGATGCCCTTGGCGTACGAGAGCGCCAGCGCGAAGGCGCTGCCGGTCGCGTCCTGCTCGACGGCCGCGATGCACGGAACGCCGCGGCCCTCCTCGTACTGACGACGGACCAGGTGGCCCGGGCCCTTCGGGGCGACCAGCGCGACGTCGATGCCCTCGGGCACCTTGATGAAGCCGTACCGGACGTTCAGACCGTGGCCGAAGAAGAGCGCGTCGCCCTCCTTCAGGTTGTCCTTGATGGACTCCTCGTAGACCTGGGCCTGGATCGGGTCCGGGGTCAGGATCATGATGAGGTCGGCCTCGGCGGCGGCCTCGGCGACGGAGACGACGCGCAGGCCCTGCTCCTCGGCCTTGGCCTTGGACTTCGAGCCCTCCTGCAGACCGACGCGGACGTCGACACCGGAGTCACGGAGGGACAGCGCGTGGGCGTGGCCCTGGCTGCCGTAACCGATCACCGCGACCTTGCGGCCCTGGATGATGGACAGGTCGGCGTCGTCGTCGTAGAACAGCTCGGCCACTGGGAATCTCCTTGAGGTGCTGGTGTTGCGTCCCACCGTACGGCGGGGAGCGGGAGGAAAGTTTTCGGGTCTCGTCAGTCGGACCGGCGGATGGACCGCCGGTTGACCTTCGATGACTCTGAGGCGATGACTCTCAGGCGCTGCGGTCGAGGGCCCGGAGGGACCGGTCCGTGATGGACCGGGAACCACGCCCTATGGCGATCGTGCCGGACTGGACGAGCTCCTTGACGCCGAACTGCTCCAGCATCTTGAGCATCGCGTCGAGCTTGTCACTCGAACCGGTGGCCTCGATGGTGACCGCCTCGGGCGAGACGTCCACGGTCTTGGCGCGGAACAGCTGCACGATCTCGACGATCTGGGAGCGGGTCTCGTTGTCGGCGCGGACCTTCACCAGGACGAGCTCGCGCTGGATCGCAGCGCTGGGCTCGAGTTCGACGATCTTCAGGACGTTGACCAGCTTGTTGAGCTGCTTGGTCACCTGCTCCAGGGGCAGGTCCTCGACATTGACCACGATGGTGATGCGGGAGATGTCGGGGTGCTCGGTGATGCCGACGGCGAGGGAGTCGATGTTGAAGCCGCGGCGCGAGAACAGGGCGGCGATCCGGGCGAGGATGCCGGGCGTGTTCTCGACGAGAACGGAGAGCGTGTGCTTGGTGGACATGGTGTGGGTCTCTTCCTTTTCGCTCTGCTTCGTTCCGCGCTTCAGTCGTCTTCGCCGTCGCCGAAGTCGGGGCGGACGCCCCGAGCGGCCATGACCTCGTCGTTCGAGGTGCCGGCGGCGACCATCGGCCAGACCTGGGCGTCCTCGTGGACGATGAAGTCGACCACGACCGGACGGTCGTTGATGGCATTGGCCTCGGCGATGACCTTGTCCAGGTCGGCCGGGTCCTCGCAGCGCAGGGCGACACAGCCCATGGCCTCGGACAGCTTGACGAAGTCGGGGACGCGGGTGCCCTTGTTCGCCTGGACGTCGTCCGGGCCGGAGTGCAGGACGGTGTTGGAGTAGCGCTGGTTGTAGAAGAGGGTCTGCCACTGGCGGACCATCCCGAGGGCGCCGTTGTTGATGATGGCGACCTTGATCGGGATGTTGTTCAGGGCGCAGGTGGTGAGCTCCTGATTGGTCATCTGGAAGCAGCCGTCGCCGTCGATCGCCCAGACGGGGCGGTCGGGCTGACCGGCCTTGGCGCCCATCGCGGCGGGCACCGCGTACCCCATCGTCCCGAGGCCGCCGGAGTTCAGCCAGGTGGCCGGCCGCTCGTAGTCGATGAAGTGGGCGGCCCACATCTGGTGCTGGCCGACGCCCGCGGCGAAGATCGTGTCGTCGGGGGCGAGCTGGCCGATGCGCTGGATGACCTGCTGCGGCGAGAGGCTGCCGTCCTCCGGCAGGTCGTAGCCGAGCGGGTAGGTCTCGCGCCAGCGGTTCAGGTCGCTCCACCAGGCGGCGTAGTCGCCCTTGTTGCCCTCGCTGTGCTCGGCCTGGACGGCCTGGACCAGGTCGGCGATGACCTCGCGGGCGTCACCGACGATCGGGACGTCGGCGGCGCGGTTCTTGCCGATCTCGGCCGGGTCGATGTCCGCGTGGACGATCTTGGCGTAGGGGGCGAAGCTGTCGAGCTTGCCGGTGACGCGGTCGTCGAAGCGGGCGCCGAGGGCGACGATCAGGTCGGACTTCTGCAGCGCCGTGACGGCGGTGACGGCACCGTGCATACCGGGCATGCCCACGTGCAGCGGGTGGCTGTCGGGGAAGGCGCCGAGGGCCATCAGGGTGGTGGTGACCGGGGCGCCGGTGAGCTCGGCGAGGATCTTCAGCTCGCCGGTGGCGCCGGCCTTGAGGACGCCGCCGCCGACGTACAGCACGGGGCGCTTGGCCGCGCTGATCAGCTTGGCGGCCTCGCGGATCTGCTTGGCGTGCGGCTTGGTCACCGGGCGGTAGCCGGGCAGGTCGGTCTGCGGCGGCCAGCTGAAGGTGGTCTTCGCCTGGAGGGCGTCCTTGGAGATGTCGACCAGGACCGGGCCGGGGCGGCCGGTGGAGGCGATGTGGAAGGCCTCGGCGATCGTCCGCGGGATGTCCTCGGCCTTGGTGACCAGGAAGTTGTGCTTGGTGATCGGCATCGTGATGCCGCAGATGTCCGCCTCCTGGAAGGCGTCCGTGCCGATCGCCTTCGAGGCGACCTGGCCGGTGATCGCGACGAGCGGGACCGAGTCCATGTGCGCGTCGGCGATCGGGGTGACGAGGTTGGTCGCGCCCGGACCCGAGGTCGCCATGCAGACGCCGACCTTGCCGGTCGCCTGGGCGTAGCCGGTCGCCGCGTGTCCGGCGCCCTGCTCGTGGCGGACCAGGATGTGGCGGACCCTCTGCGAGTCCATCATCGGGTCGTAGGCGGGGAGGATCGCGCCGCCGGGGATGCCGAAGACGGTGTCGGCGCCCACTTCCTCGAGAGAACGGATGAGGGACTGCGCACCCGTGACGTGCTCGACGGTGGTGGCGGGCTGCGCGCCGCTACGGGGCCGCGGCTGCGGATGGTGCCCGGTGGCCTGGTCGGTCATCAGCATCTCTTCTCGAAGCAGAGGGTTTTTGCGAGGTGTTTTGCGAGGCTTTGCACCGACTTCGAGGTGAGTCGGTGCAACAAAAAACCCCTCGTGCCGTGAGGCAAGCGAGGGGAGCGCGTCGGGTGCGTTTCAAGCGGGGCCTACGGTGGCCCTGCTTCAGCCGACGCGCTTTCCAAGTACGAGAATTCGGGTGCGCATGGCACTGACCCTCCCTCTCAGCCCTCACCACTGTCAAGTGGGTGGGACGGGCGTCTCAGTATTTGAGCGGAACGGGGGATGGTTTCCGACACGGACGGGGACCGCTCCGGGCAGCGGGTACTCGTCCCGTACGAGCGCCCTGCGCAGCCGGTACTCGTCGAGCGGGCCCGAGAAGGCCATGCCCTGGGCGTGGCTGCAGCCCATGGCCCGCAGCGCGACGACCTGCTCCGGTACGTCGACGCCCTCGGCGACGGTCTGCATCCCGAGCTCGCCGGCGATACGGAGCACCCCGCGGGTGATCTTGCGGAGCCGGGCCGACTCGACCACGCCCTCGACGAGCCCGCGGTCCAGCTTCAGTATGTCGACGGGAAGCCTCCGCAGGGCGTTGATCGCCACATGTCCGCTGCCGAATCCGTCGAGCGCGATCCGCACCCCGAGACGGCGCAGGGCGACCAGCCGCTGTTCCAGCTCGTCGAGCGGGATGCGGGGGTCGCTGTCGGCGAGCTCGACGATCAGCGAGCCCGACGGCAGGCCGTGCCGGGTGAGCAGCGACTCGATCGAGCCGAGCGGCAGCGAGCGGTCCAGGAGCCGGCGGGCGGAGAGCCGGATGGACACCGGGGCGCGATGGCCGATTCCCGCCCGCTCGGCGGCCTGCTCGACGGCCTCCTCCAGAAGCCAGCGGCCGAGCTCCGCGGTGCGCTCGCTGTCGTCGGTGACCCGGAGGTACTCGGCGGGGGTGAAGAGGATGCCCTGGGTCGAGCGCCAGCGCGCCTGGGCGCTGACGGCGGAGATCCGGCCGGTGGCGAGGTCGACGACCGGCTGGTGGAGCAGGGCGAACTCGCCGTCGTGGAGCGCCGTGCGCAGGCGGGCGGCCAGTTCCGTGCGGCGTACCACGTCGGCCTGCATCTGGGGCGCGTAGAGCTCGACCCGGTCCTTGCCGGCCGCCTTGGCCCGGTACATGGCCAGGTCGGCGTTGCGCAGGAGGTCGCCGGCCTCCATGCCGGGCTCGGCGAAGGCGACGCCGATGGAGGCGGCGACCCGTACCTCGTTGCCCCCGTCGACGCGGTACGGCCGGGAGAGCGTGAGCCGGAGACGGTCGGCGATCTCCTGGACCTGGTTCCGGCGGGCCGCCTGGTCGCGGCCGCCGTCGCCGAGGATGAGGGCGGCGAACTCGTCGCCGCCGAGCCGGGCGGCGGTGTCCCCGGCGCGCACGGAGTCGTGGAGGCGGCGGGCGGCCTGGACGAGGAGGTCGTCCCCCGCCTGGTGGCCGAGACGGTCGTTGACGCCCTTGAAGCCGTCGAGATCGATGAAGAGCACGGCCGTGCCGGGGTCGGAGGCACGGCGACCGCCGAGGGCCTGCCGGACCCGCCGGGTGAAGAGAGCCCGGTTGGGCAGGTCGGTGAGCGGGTCGTGCTCGGCGTTGTGCTGCAACTGCGCCTGGAGTCGCACCCGTTCGGTGACGTCACGGCTGTTGAAGATCAGACCGCCCTGGTGCCGGTTGACCGTCGATTCGACGTTGAGCCAGTCTCCCCCGCTCTCGGCTCCGCTCGAGCGGGAGGTACCCCCATGGCCCGAGCGGAAGCGGCATTCGATCCGGGTGGTGGGCTCCTCGGCGGGCGAGACGGCCAGGAAGCGCCGTACCTCGTGGACGACGGCGCCGAGGTCCTCGGGGTGGATGAGTGAGGCCAGCTCGGAGCCGATCAGCTCCTCCGCGTCCCGTCCGTACACCCCGGAGGCGGCCGGGCTGACGTAACGGAGTATCCCGTTCGGCGCGGCGATCATGATGACGTCGCTGGAGCCCTGCACGAGTGACCTGAAGTGGTTCTCCTTCTGGGCCAGTTCATGGGTCAGGGCGATGTTGTCGAGGAGCATGATGCCCTGCCGTACGACCAGGGCGAGGACCACCGTGCAGCCGGTGAGGACGACGACGCGGTCGACCCTGCGCCCCTCCACGACGTTGTAGAGGATGCCGAGGGTGCAGACCGCGGCGGCGAGGTACGGGGTGAGGGCGGCGAGCGAGCCGGCGACCGGCCTGCTGTGCAGCCACGGTCCACGCGCGGGGGCGGCGCTGTCCGGGAGACGGCGCGCCCCCCAGGGCGCGTAGGCGAGCAGGAGGGAGCCGGCGAACCAGCCGGCGTCGAGCAGCTGCCCCGAGGCGTAGTTCTCGCGCAGCAGCGGCGAGGTGAACAGGGCGTCGCACAGGACGGTCAGGGCGAGGGCGGCGATCGCGGTGTTGGTCGCCGAGCGGTTCGCCTGCGAGCGCCGGAAGTGCAGGACCAGGACCATGCTCACCAGCACGATGTCGAGCAGCGGGTACGCGAGCGACAGCGCGGCCTGGGAGACGGACTCTTCCTGGAAGTGGGCGGTGCGGGCGAGGGCGAGGCTCCAGGAGAGCGTCAGCAGCGAGCCGCCGATGAGCCAGGCGTCCAGTCCGAGGCAGACCCAGCCGGCCCGGGTGACGGGCTTCTTGGCCAGGACGAGGAGGCCGACGATGGCCGGCGGCGCGAAGAGTAAGAAGAAGAGGTCGGCGACGGAGGAGTCGGGCACCTCCGTGCGGAGCACGACCTCGTACCACCCCCACACGGCGTTGCCGGCGGAGGCCATGAACGAGGAGAAGGCGAAGAGCAGCCAGGCGGGGCGGGCGCTGCCGCGGTGAGCGCGGCCGTAGAGGAAGCAGGAGACCGCGGCGGTGAGGGCGGCGGCGCTGAGTCCGAAGTCACCCATGAAGAGCGCGAGTTCCGGTGAGCCCCAGCCGAGCGAGGCGCCGGTCGTGTAGCCCGCGCAGATCAGCCCGAGGGCGATCTGGGCGAGGACGCCGCCGGCGCCGGGGCGGCCGGGGTCCCGATGGCCGGAGTCGCCGCCGCTGACGGGGCGGCGCGTGAGGACCGCCCCGGGCGCGCTCACCGGGCCCTCCGGCGCCGGGCCACCGCACCCTGCCGCGTCGTGCGGGCGCGCCGGCGGCTCGTCGGTGCGCCCGGGTGCGTGCCCGTCGCAGTCGTGGGGGCCTGCCGGGTCCCGTACGGCATCGACCTTCCGCCCGACCGGGGCGGCCGGCTCCGGTACGACGCCCGACCCCGGCTTCCGCGCGCCAGGGGCGAGCGGTTCCGGTACGACGCCCGACTCCGGCTTCCGCACGCCAGGGGCGAGTGGTTCCGGCACGGCGGCGCCGGAGGCCGCGCAGGCCCCGTAGGCGTGGTTCGGCGCGTGGGCGCCGTGGGGCGGGGGGCTCCCCTGAGGATCGCCGGGGCCCGGTGGTTCGGCACCGTGGCCTTCGGCTCGGGAGTCCGGTCCGGTGCACGGTCCGGCGCCCTGCCCGGCCTGCGTACCGGCGCCCGCCCCGCCCTCCGGTCCGGCGCCCGGCGGCTCGGTGGCGCGGGGCGCGCGGTGTGGCGCGGCCTGGTCCGGCACGGAATGCGCGAGGCCGGTGGTGAGGCGCGGAAGGCTTGCCGGCGGCGGCGTCGCCGCGTCGGATCGTCGGTCCTCCGGCCGTGCTTCACCCGTCGCCCCCCTCGGAATCTGATGACCCGTCACTTCGCTCCCCAGCGTCAGCCCGTACTCGACGCAGTCCCCCCGCTCCGGGACGATACACCAGGATGGTCACTCAGGGACAGGGTCGCAGTACTCTGCGTGACGACCAAGGGGCTTGCAGGCGGCGCGTGTCGGGGGCGCGTACCACCCGACCGGCCCATCGCAGCCGTCCGGACGGCCCATCGCCGGTCGCGTCCCGGTCGCGGCCCCCGAAGCGGCCCGGGTGCGGCTCAGCCGGTGGTGAGCAGCACGTTGGCCAGCTCCTCGCCCGCCGCGAACCGCCTCAGCTGTCCCGCGATCAGCCGCTTCGCCCGCGGCATGAAGGCAGAAGTGGAACCTCCCACATGGGGACTGATCAGGACACCGGGAGCGTGCCACAACGGGTGCCCGGCCGGCAGCGGTTCCGGGTCGGTGACGTCGAGCGCGGCCGTGATCCTCCCGCTCTCGACCTCCTTGAGCAGCGCGGCCGTGTCGACGACGGGCCCCCGGGCGACGTTCACGAGGAGGGCCCCGTCCTTCATGCGGCCCAGGAACCCCGCGTCGGCGAGATGCCTGGTCGCGGGCGTGAGCGGCGTGGAGAGCACGACGACGTCCGCATCCGGAAGCAACGCGGGCAGCTCGGCCAGGGGGTGGACCTCGCCGCGCGCTGTGGTGCGCGCGGAGCGCGCGACGCGGGACACCCGCGCGCACTCGAAGGGCGCGAGCCGGTCCTCGATGGCGGCGCCGATCGATCCGTACCCGACGATCAGGACGGACTTGTCGGCGAGGGCCGGGTAGAAGCCGGCCCGCCACTCCTCGGCGTCCTGGCCGCGCACGAAGCCGGGGATGCCGCGCAGGGAGGCCAGGATCAGCGCCAGGGTGAGTTCGGCGGTGCTGGCCTCGTGGACGCCCTTCGCGTTGCAGAGGGCGACGCCGGGGGGCAGCGAGTCGATGCCGGGGGTGACGTGGTCGATGCCCGCGGACAGGGTCTGCACGGCCCGGATCGAGGTCATCGCGGCCAGCGGCCGGACGGCGATCTCGGAGCCCTTCATGTACGGGACGACGTAGAAGGCGCAGCGCGCCGGGTCGGCCGGGAACTCCGGTCCGCCGTCCCAGAAGCGGTAGTTCAGGCCCGACGCGCCCGGTTCGGGGAGATCGTCGATCTCGTCCGCGGGAATCGGAAGCCACACGTCAGCGGTCGTGTCCTCGAATCTCATGAGCGGGAGGCTATGCGAAGAATCCCGTGCGCCATTGGTTACTTTGGGGGACGGCACAGGGAGGGGTACCGGCAGGTGGAGCGCAGGACTATCGGGGCGACGGCGCTCGACGTGGGTGCGATCGGCCTGGGGTGCATGCCGATGAACTGGGCGTACAGCCGTTCGGAACAGCGGGGTGACCGCTCGCTGCGGACCGTGCACGCGGCGCTGGACGCCGGGGTGAGCCTGCTCGACACCGCCGACATGTACGGACCGTTCACCAACGAGCTTCTGTTGGGGCGGGTGTTGAAGGAGCGGCGGGCGGAGGTCTTCGTCTCGACGAAGGGCGGACTGCTCGTCGGTGACGGCGGCGGACGCCGGCACGTGGTCGCCAACGGCAGGCCGGGGTACGTGCGTCGGGCCTGCGACGCCTCGCTGCGGCGGCTCCAGACCGATGTGATCGACCTGTACCAGCTGCACCGGGCGGACCCCGAGGTGCCGGTCGAGGAGACCTGGGGCGCGATGGCCGAGCTGGTCTCGGCGGGCAAGGTGCGGGCGCTCGGACTGTGCGCCGTCGGCAGCCGGTCGGCCCGCCGGGGCGCGACCGGTGTCAGCCGTGACGGATACGAGGGAACGATCCGCCAACTGGAGCGGATCCAGCAGGTGTTCCCGGTGGCGGCGGTGGAGGCCGAGCTGTCGGTGTGGTCCCAGGAGGCGCTGGTGCGGCTGCTGCCGTGGTGCGCGGCGCGGGGCGTCGGCTTCCTGGCGGCGATGCCGCTGGGGAACGGCTTCCTGACCGGGACGCTGACCCCGGGCGGCGGGTTCGAACCGGACGACCCACGGGCCCGGCACCCCCGGTTCACCGCGGAGATGATGGCGGCGAACCAGCCGCTCGTGGCGGGTCTGCGGCGGGTGGCCGCGCGGCACGGGGCGGAGGTCACCCCGGCCCAGGTGGCCCTCGCCTGGGTGCTCGGGCGGGGGCGGCACGTCGTGCCGGTGCCGGGGGCGAAGCGGGAGCGCTGGGCCGTGGAGAACGCCGGGGCGGCCGGGCTGCGGCTGACGGCGGCGGACCTGGCGGAGATCGCCGTGCTGCCGGCGCCCCGGGGGTCCTGGGACTGAGGGCTCCACGGGTCTCCGAAGAGGGTTGTCGCGGCGGTCGGGAACCTGATCGCGTCGGGCGGTGTATCAAGGATGAAGGGATGCCGCTCGACTCGTCGAAGGGGACCGTGCCATGAGCCGTCCTGCAGTTGTGAAGGCCCTGTGGGGTGCCGCCGTGCTGGTCCTGGTGGCGGGCTGCTCCTCGGGGGGTACGGAGGATCGGCCGGGTACGTCCCCGCCGACGGCGGCGTCGGCGTCCGCGCCGACCGCCGTCTCGGCCGGCCCGTCCGGGTCCGCCACCGCTTCCGCCGGTGGGCGGGTGACGGTGTCGGGCACGCTCACCGAGGGGTTGAAGTCGCCCTGGGGGCTCGCCGAGTCGCCCGGCGGGGATCTGCTCGTCTCCTCGCGGGACGAGCGGACGATCACCAAGGTCGACGGACGGACCGGGGCGAAGACCTCGCTCGGCGAGGTGCCGGGGGTGGTGCCCGGCGGTGAGGGCGGACTGATGGGCCTCGCCGTGCACGACGGCTGGGTGTACGCGTATCTGACCGCCGAGTCGGACAACCGCATCGTGCGCATGCGGTACGGGGGCGCGGAAGGCGACCGGCTCGGGGCGCCTCAGCCGGTGCTGACGGGCATCCCGAAGGGGCTCGTGCACAACGGCGGACGGATCGCGTTCGGGCCGGACGGGATGCTGTACGCGGGGACGGGCGAGACGGGCCGGACCGGTCTGGCCCAGGACCGGGAGTCGCTGGGCGGGAAGATCCTCCGGATGACGCCGGAGGGCAAGCCGGCGCCGGGCAATCCTTTCCCCGGGTCGGTGGTCTATTCGTACGGGCACCGCAATGTGCAGGGGATCGCCTGGGACGCGGAGGGTCGTCTGTGGGCGGCCGAGTTCGGGCAGAACACCTGGGACGAGCTGAATCTGGTCGAGCCCGGCAGGAACTACGGCTGGCCGGAGACCGAGGGTCGGGCGGGAAAGGCCGGGTTCGTGGACCCGGTGGCCCAGTGGCCGACCTCGGAGGCCTCCCCCAGTGGGATCGCGTACGCGCGGGGCGCGATCTGGATGGCCGGGCTCAGAGGCGAGCGGTTGTGGCGGGTCCCGCTCTCCGGCGCGGAACGCTCAGGGGACCCCGAGGCGTTCCTGACAGAGGAGTACGGACGCCTGCGCACGGTCCTCGCGGGGGGCGGCGGGCGGCTCTGGCTGGTGACCAGCGAAACCGACACCCGGGGCACACCCGGGCCAGGGGACGACAGGATCCTCCGGCTGGAGGTGAGCTGAAGGAGCTGGTGACCGTGTTCGACCCGTTGGCGGAGCTTTTCACGCCCGGCCGCAGGCACACCGAGGAGGAGCTGCGCAGGCAGGCCCTGACCAGGGAGGACCCGGGCGATGCCGACCCGTCGCGCGGGCCGATAGACCTCACCTCGGGCCGCGTGACGATACGGGCCCCCCGCCCGGCGGCGGGGGACGCGGCGGCCGACGGCGGGCCCGGTGGGTCAGAGGGGCGTGTCGAGGAGGTGGAGGCGGTGGGCCAGGGCGGCGGCCTCGCCCCGGCCGGCGACGCCGAGCTTGGCGAGGATGTTGGAGACGTGGACGCTGGCCGTCTTGGGTGAGATGAAGAGTTCCTCGGCGATCTGACGGTTGGTACGGCCGGCCGCGACCAGGCCCAGGACGTCCTGCTCGCGGGGGGTCAGGCCGAAGGTGTCGTCCCCGGGCTCCGCGGGTGCCGGGGCCTGCTTCTCCGCAGCCAGGGAGAGGCGGGCGCGGGCGGCGAGGAGCTCCACGTCCTCGCGGAGCGGGCGGGCACCGAGGCGGACCGCGGTGGCGTGGGCCTGACGGAGCAGGGCCGTGGCCTCCTCGCGGCGGCCGCCCTCGACGAGCAGGGCGTCGGCGAGGCGATGGCGGGCGCGGGCCAGCTGGTGGGGGCGTTCGAGCGGTTCGTAGGCGGCGACGACCTCGGCCCAGCGGGCGGCGGTCTCGCGGCCTTCGGCGCGGGCGATCTCCTCGGAGACCTGCCGGGAGTGGGCCTCCCAGACCGGGGCGGGGGTGGCGAGGCGGCGGACGCTGCGGCGGACGACGTCGAGCGCCTCGGCGCGGCCCTCGGCGGCGGCGGGCAGTCCCCGGCTGTCGGCCTCGGCGGTGACGGCGGTGAGGACGAGGGGCCAGCCGTAGCGGTGGGTGCCGGGCGGGAAGCCCGCCGCTTCGGCGGCGGCCAGCTGGGTCCGGACGTCCTCGACGCGTCCCTCGGCGGCGGCCACGGCGATCTCGACCTGTGCCATGGGCAGGACGTACTGGGGGATCGTGTCGCGGCTGCCGTAAGCGGTGCGGGCTTCGGCGAGGTGGCCGCGCGCCGCGTCGAGTTCGCCGCGGGCGACCGCGAGCTGGGCGAGGCGGAGGGAGGCCGAGCCGCGGGGCTTGCTGCTGGTGGCCGAGCGGAGCAACCGTGTGGCGATCTCCCCGATCTCGTCCCAGCTGCCCAGGGAGAAGAGGGACTCGGCCCGGTTGGCCTCGACCCAGCCGATGCTGTCGACGAGTCCGTAGGAGCGGGCGACGCGGATGCCGTCGTCGGCGAGTTCGACGGCCTCGCGGGAGCGGCCGAGGGATTCCAGGGCGGAGGAGATGTTGATGTGGGCGCGGGCGGTCTCGGTGAACTGGCCGAGGGCCGTGGTCCGTTCCCGTACCGCGTGCATCTCGGCGAGACCGGCCTCGACGTCGCCGGCCGCGGTCATGAGGGTGCCGAGGGTGAGCCGGGCGTTGAGTTCGATCGACTCGGCGTTGACGAGCCGGGCGTACTCGACGGCGCGTTCGGCGGCGGTGAGGGCGTCGGGGCCGGGGTTGCGGAGCATGCCCCAGCCGGCGGCGCCGACGAGGACCACGGCGTGGACGGCGGACGGGGGGAGGCCCTTGACGAGTTCCTGGGCGCGGGCGATCTCCTCCCAGCCGTCGCCCCGGCCGAGGTTGGACTGGAGGCGGGCCCGCTCGGTCCAGAACCAGGCGGCGCGCAGGGGGTCGTCGGACTCCGCGCTGTCGAGGAGGCGCAGTGCCGTCCTGCAGATCTTCAGGGCGCGTTCGCGGTCGCCGCTGAGCCGGGCGGCGACGGCGGCCTCGGCGAGCAGGTCGAGGTAGCTGAGCGCGGCGGTCTCGGGGTCGCAGCCGCAGGGCGGGTAGGCCTCGGCGTAGTCCATGGGCCGGAGTGAGCCGCGGGTCTCGGCGGGGGCCTCGTCCCAGAGTTCCATGGCCCGTTCGAGGAGCCGGAGTTGCTCGGCGTAGGCGTGGCGCTTGCGGGTGGCGACGGAGGCGCGGAGGACGGCGGGCAGGGCCTTGGCCGGGTCGTGCGCGTGGTACCAGTAGGTGGCGAGCCGGTTGGCGCGTTCGTCGGCCCGGACGAGTGCGGGGTCGGACTCCAGGGCTTCGGCGTAGCGCCGGTTGAGGCGGGAGCGTTCGCCGGGGAGCAGGTCGTCGCTGACGGCCTCGCGGACCAGGGAGTGGCGGAAGCGGTAGCCGTCGCCGTCGGGGACGGCGAGCAGGAGGTTGGCGCCGACGGCGGCCCGCAGGGCCTCGATGAGTTCGTCCTCGCCGAGCCGGGCGACGGCGGCGAGCAGCCCGTACTCGACGGTGGAGCCGCCCTCGGCGACGATCCTGGCGACCCGCTGGGCGTCCTCGGAGAGCGTCTCGACCCGGACGAGCAGCAGGTCGCGCAGGGAGTCGCTGAGCTGGCCCGGGGCGCAGCCGGCCTCGTGGGAGACGACGAGTTCCTCGACGAAGAAGGCGTTGCCGTCGGAGCGTTCGAAGACTTCCTCGACGAGGCCGGGGTCGGGTTCGGCGGCGAGGATGCCGGTGAGCTGGCGGTGCACCTCGGTGCGGGTGAAGCGGGCGAGTTCGATGCGGCGGATGGTGCGGAGCCGGTCGAGTTCGGCGAGGAGGGGGCGCAGCGGGTGGCGGCGGTGGATGTCGTCGGCGCGGTAGCTGGCGACGACCACGATCCGGCCGCGGCGCAGGGTGCGGAGGAGGTAGGTGAGGAGGTGCCGGGTGGAGGCGTCGGCCCAGTGCAGGTCTTCCAGGACGAGCACGATCGTACGGTCTGCGGCGAGCCGTTCCAGGAGCCGTACGGTCAGTTCGAAGAGGCGGGCGGTGGAGTCCTCGTCGGAGGAGTCGTGGCTGCCGGGGTCGCCCAGTTCGGGCAGCAGCCGGGCGAGTTCGGCCTCCTGGCCGTCGGCGGCGGTGGTGAGTTCGTCGGGGAGCCGGCGGCGGAGCGAGCGCAGTGCGGTGGCGAAGGGGGCGAAGGGCAGACCGTCGGCGCCGAGTTCGACGCAGCCGCCGAGCGCGACGACGGCGCCCTGTCCGCAGGCCGTGTCGAGGAACTCCTCGATGAGCCGGGTCTTGCCGACTCCCGCCTCGCCGCCGATGAGCAGGGCCTGGGGCTCTCCCGCGGTCGCGCGGGAGAGCGCCTCGGTGAGGGCGGTGAGTTCGCCGGCGCGGCCGACGAAGACGGGACTGACTGACCTGGTCTCCACGGCGCCGAGCATCGCACAGGCATCCGTGCCGTCGCTCATACGGGGGTCACGCGGCCCGGACGAAGCGGCCACGTCCGCCGTCGCTCACCCGCCCCTCCGCGTCCTGGCTGCCGCTCCGGCGGCCGAGGCGGCGCAGGCCCCGGGCGGAGCCGACCGTCTCGGCGGCCTCGTGGGACAGACGCTGGGCGGCGGCCTCACGGACGAGCTGGGCGTGGTTCATGCGGTGGAGTTCGTACTCGAACATCGGATGCTCCCTGGTTTCCTCGGTTTCGGTATCGCTCCTTGCGATGCCTCTACTTTCGTTTCCCAGGGGGTGCGGCCACATCGGGCGAGTGCCGCATGTTCGGAGTACGGGGGTCCTTAGGCGGGTCCTAGGGATGCCTTAGACGGGTTCAGGATCCGGCGCTGGGCAGGCTCAGGAACAGGTCGAAGTAAGTACCGGCCGACAGGAGCAGCCCCAGGCCGCCGAGGACGGCACCGGCGACGGCGACCGAGCGGACCCAGGTGGGGCGCCCGGGCAGGATGAGCACGAGGACGGCGACGAAGAGGGCGACGAGCGAGAACACGCCGTTCACCAGGGCGGTGCTGTGCCAGGCGTCGCCGTAGATCTCGGAGATCTGCTGGGCGGGGGTGCCGGCCCCGGAGGTCTTGATCTGCCCGACGAGGGTCTCGCGCTCGGAGACGACCTTGCCGGTCCAGGTGCCGGTGAGGGCGACGACCCCGAGAGCGGCGGAGACGACGGCCGCGGCGGCGCCGCCGATGCCGGCGGAGGCGGGAGCGGGCGCCGCCTCCGCGAACAGCTCGTCGTCCTCGTCCTCGTCCTCGGCTTCGTCGGCCGACTCGTCGTCCTGCTTGTCGAGCAGGACGACGGCCGTGTCCTCGGCGGGCGCGGCGGCCTCGGCGGTCTTCACGCTCTCCGCGGTCTCGGCGGTCTCGGCGCTCTCGCCGGTCTTCTCGGTCGTCGTCTTGGTGTCCATGCGCCGCACGCTAGGCGCCTCGTATGAGAACCGTATGAGGAAAGCGGGTCACGAGGGTGACGAGGTCTTCGCCGCGCGCCACTCCGGGGCGAGGACGGCCCAGACCTCGGTGTCGGTGCGGACGCCGCGGTGCGGGTAGTTCTCGCGCAGTACGCCCTCGCGCGTCATGCCCAGGCGGCGGGCGACGGCGATGCTCGGCCCGTTCTTCGCGGAGGCGTGCCACTCGACGCGGTGGATGCCGCGCTCCTCGACCGCCCAGTCGATGATGACCCGGCAGGCCCGGGTGATCAGGCCCTTCCCGGCGGCGGAGGGCTCCAGCCAGCAGCCCGCCTCGGCGGTCCCGTACGTCACGTCGAAGGTCCGGAAGAGGACGCCGCCGACGAGCGTGCCGTCGGTCCAGATGCCGTAGATCCGTCCGGTGTCGTTCGCGGCCTTCTCGGCGTACGAGCGGAGGAAGGAGCGGGCGGAGTCGAGGTCCGTGACGACGTCGGCGAGGACGATGTGCTCGCCGATGAACTCGCGTCCGCGGTCCATGTGGGCGAGGAACTCCTCGGCCTTCGAGGGATCCAGGGGCCTCAGCTCGGCGCCGTCGTCACCCAGCGATATCGCGAACATCGTCGTTCCTCTCCTCCGCGGCCGGGGCCGCGGTCGCCGTCCCGGCCGTCACACGCTGAGCGGGTATTTTCCCACGTGCGTCGGCGGCCTCGCGGCACTCGGGCGTTTCGATGCTGATCCGGGGAAGCAGCCGGTCGAGCCACTTCGGCAGCCACCAGTTCGCCCCGCCGAGCATGTGCATGAGGGCGGGGACGAGGAGCGTCCGCAGGACGAAGGCGTCGAGGGCGACGGCCGCGGCGAGCGCGATGCCGAACATCGCGATGACCCGGTCGCCGGAGAGGACGAAGGCGAGGAAGACCGCGATCATGATCACGGCGGCGGAGTTGATGACCCGGCTCGTCTCGGCCAGGCCGACCCGGACCGCCCGCCGGTTGTCACCGGTCTCCAGCCACTCCTCGTACATCCGGCTGACCAGGAAGACCTGGTAGTCCATGGAGAGCCCGAAGAGGACGGAGACCATGATCACGGGGAGGAAGGGTTCGATCGGCCCGGCACTGCCGAGACCGAGGAGTTCGCTCCCCCAGCCCCACTGGAAGATCGCCACGACCACGCCGAAGGCACCGGCGACGGCCGCGACGTTCATGGCGGCGGCCTTGAGCGGGATGCCGATCGACCGGAACGCGAGCAGGAGCAGCAGACAGCCGAGGGCGATGACGACCCCGACGAAGAGCGGCAGCTTGCCGATGATGATCTCTGCGAAGTCGTCGTACGAGGCGGTGACACCGCCCACGTGCACCTGCAGGGAGCTGCCGGCCTCGGCCTCCGGGATGACGTCCGTACGGAGCCGGTCGACGAGCTCGCTGGTGGCCTTGGACTGGGGCGAGGACTCGGGGACGACGGTGAGGACCGCGGTGTCGCCGGAGCTGTTGTAGGTCACCGGGGAGACGGAGGCGACGCCGCGGGTCGCGGAGAGCGCGGCCGGCAGCTGGTCGAGGGCGACCCGGTCGTCGGCGCCGTCGAGCCCGGCGACCAGGGTGAGGGGGCCGTTCGTACCGGGGCCGAAGCCTTCGGCGATCAGGTCGTAGGCCTGCCGCGTGGTCGCGGTGGCCGGGCCGTTGCCCTGGTCGGAGGTGCCGAGGTGGAGCGAGAGGGTGGGCAGCGCGAGGACGCCCATGACGACGGCGGCGACCAGCCCGAGGAGCTTGGGGTGCCGCTCGACGAAGGCGGACCAGCGGGCGGCGAAGCCGGTGGGCAGCTCGGGCTGCGGCCCGTGCTCGGCGAGCGCCCGGCGCTCGCGCCGGGACAGTGCCCGCATGCCGATGAGCGAGAGCAGTGCCGGCAGCAGGGTGACGGAGGCGGCGACCGTGAGGACGACGGTGAGGGAGGCGGCGATGGCGACGCCGTTGAGGAAGCTGAGCCGCAGGATCAGCATGCCGAGCAGGGCGATGCAGACGGTGGCCCCGGCGAAGACGACGGCGCGGCCGGTGGTGGCGACGGCGGTCTCGGCGGCCTCGGCGACGGAGAGCCCGCGTTTCAGGCCTCTGCGGTGCCGGGTGACGATGAAGAGGGCGTAGTCGATGCCGACGCCGAGGCCGACGAGCATGCCCAGCATCGGCGCGAAGTCGGCCACGGTCATCAGATGGCCGAGGAGCACGATCCCGGAGTACGCGATGCCGACGCTGACGAGCGCGGTCGCGATGGGGAGCGCGGAGGCGGCGAGGGAGCCGAAGGCGAGGAAGAGGACGACGGCCGCGACGGCGACGCCGACGACTTCGGCGATGTGTCCGCCGGGGGCCTCGGTGAGGGCGACGGCGCTGCCGCCGAGCTCGACGGAGAGGCTGTCGTTCGCCGCGGCCTTGGCCGTGTCGACGAGGGCCAGGGCCTGCGCCTCGGGGATGTCGTCGGCCTGCTCGCGGAAGGTGACGGTGGCGTAGGCGGTGTGCCCGTCCTCGCTGACCTGGCCCTGGGTGTCGCCGTACGGCGAGGTGACCGAGGCGATGCCGGGCAGTTCGGCGACCTTGTCGAGCATCGCGGTCATGCGCCGTTCGACGGCGTCGGCGCGGACGCTGCCCTTGTCGGTGTGCCAGACGATGGTGTCGCTGTCGCCGCCGAGGCCGTGGAAGCCGCGCTCCAGGAGCGCGGTGGCACGGCCCGACTCGGTCCCGGGGACCTCGTAGTCGTTGGAGTAGGCGCTGCCGGCGACGACCGCCGCGGTACCGACCCCGCCGAGAGCGACGAGCCACAGCAGAACGGCGACGAGGCGGTGCTTGATGCACCACCGTGCGATGGCTGCCAAAGGACGTGCTCCCTGGGTGGTTCGTGGATCTTTCGCGGGAGAACGCCCGAAAAGAACGCATGAGCTACGTGGGCCCACTGTGGCAGTCAAACGTGATCGTTTGCCCGTTTCGTGTCGATGCTCACAGGAGTGCCCGGAAGGTCGGGGCGGAGGTCCCGGACCTCGGTCCCGACCCTCCGGGCACAACGGCTCACCGTGGGTGCTCAGCCGGAGACGCTGGCACGGCCGTTCTCGATGTGACCCATGAGCCGGCGGCGGAATCCACCGGGTGCGGTCACCTCGACGTCGTACCAGCCGTGCGCGTCGGCGGCGGAGTGGACGACGGTACGGGTCTTCCCGGGCTTCACGGTGACGGTGCGGGTCCAGTCGGCGAGGTCGTCCTCGTCCACGTACCCGAGCGGCCTCACCGTGAAGGAGACGGGGGCCGAGCCCGTGTTCCGTACGGTGAGATGCAGGTCACGGTCGTGATGATCGATCCGGGAGGCGAGCTCGGCGCCGCCGGCGGCGGGGCCCGCGAACTCACGGCGGAAGCCGTTGGGGCCGGTGATCGTGAAGCGGTAATGATCACCCGGAACGGGGACGGTCCACTCCCCCGTCCCCCTGACGTCCTGGTGCTGCGGGACGGCGAACTCACCCGCGTAGGGGTAGAGCGCGAAGTGCGCGCTCGCCTTCCCCTTGTTGCTGAGCGCCACGCGGACGGAACCGGCCGCGGCGGCCGCGAAGGTCGCCGAGGCGTCCGGCTGGTACGGCAGCGGGCGGGCGCGGCGGACCCCGGGCTCCTGGACCGGCATCTGCTGCACGGCCGGGGGCTGCGGGCGCCAGCGGCCGGTGAAGGGCGGGATCGGGCCCGGCTGCTCGACCTCGGGCTGCCGCCGGGCCCGCTCGAAGTCGAAGGCGGAGGTCAGGTCACCGGTGACGGCCCGGCGCCAGGGGGTGATCTGGGGCTCCCGGATGCCCGTGAGCTGTTCCAGGAACCGGATCACCGAGGTGTGGTCGAAGGTCTCGGAGCAGACGTAGCCGCCGACGGACCAGGGCGAGACGACGAGCAGCGGGACCCGGATGCCCAGCCCTGTGGGCTGGCCCTTCCAGCGCTCGTCCGTGTTCTCCGCGGGCGGGACCGGCGGCGGCACGTGGTCGAAGAAGCCGTCGTTCTCGTCGTAGTTGATCAGGACGACGGTGTGGCGCCAGACGTCCGGGTGCGCGCCGAGGGCGTCGAGCACCTTGTAGACGAGGGTCGCGGAGGCGATCGGCGAGGAGGAGCCGGGGTGCTCCGAGTCGATCGCGGACGGCACGAGGTAGGAGACCTCGGGGAGGGTGCCGGCGGCGACGTCGGCACGGAAGGCGTCGGCGAGGGTGCCGCTCTCGACGCGGCGCAGTCCGCGCTCGAAGAGGGAGCGCTCGGCGTCGGTGAGGGTCGCCACGCCCTCCTCCAGGAGCCCGAGCAGACGGGCGCGCTCGGTGGCGTCGTCGGTGTCGCGGACGGCGGCGTAGAAGGACTCCATGAAGGTGTGCCCGCCGGTCCCGGCGAGCGCCTTGCGGGCGATCTTCTTGAAGGTGGTGAAGAACTCGATGTTGTTGTCGGTGAAGTTCTCCCACTCGGTGTACGTCTTCCAGCTGCGCCCGGCGGCTTCGAGCCGCTCCGCGTAGGTGGACCAGCCGTAGCCGGGGTGGGTGCCCTCGGCGTACGCGGCGTTGGTGACCGCCCGGCTGCCGTCGGCCTCGAAGCCGGTCCAGCCGGACCAGAGGTGGTTGCGGTTGGGGCTCGTCGAGGTGTGGATGGACGAGTGGTAGGCGTCGCAGACGGTGAAGGTGTCGGCGAGCTCGTAGTGCAGGGGGATGTCCTGCCGGTCGTAGTACGCCATGGTCGCGGCGGTCTTGGCCGAGACCCATCCGTCCATCCAGCCACCGTGCCAGGCCTTGCCGCCGCCGCCCCAGGAGTGGTCGAGGTCCCCGATGTACTGGAGGTCCTTCTGCTGCGTCTCGGCCGCGCCGCGGATCGGGAAGGGCAGCACGGTCCGACCGAGCGCGGCGGGCTGCTCGAACACCGGCTTGCCGGAGGGCAGTTCAATGGCATTGCGGTCGCCGAATCCGCGGACGCCGCGGAGGGTGCCGAAGTAGTGGTCGAAGGATCGGTTCTCCTGCATCAGGATCACCACGTGCCGGACCGCCGACATCCCCCCGGCCGGGGGCTCCGCGGCCATCGCGGCCTGCAACGACGGCGGCAGCAAGGAGCCGGCGGCGGCGACACCGAGGGCGCCTCCGCCCAGCGCGAGGAGCCTTCTGCGGGACATCTCGGATGACAAGACCGACCTCCAGTCGACGACCAATGGTTCGCCTTCGAGCCATTGGGTGGTACGCCGGGGACGGTAGTGAGACGGGATGACACGGAGAAGACCCGACGGGGGCGCGGTGGTGAACGTCCAAGAGAACGTGACGGGAATCCAAGCGATTTCCGGCCATGATCCGCCGGACGGGCGCTCGGCCGTGTCCGGAAAGCCCCGCCTGGCCCGCGGCGCCTGGCACGCACCAGACGCCGCGGGCCCTGCCCTGCGGGCAGACCACGCTGGTTTCCGGACACGACCTAAAGGAAGCGGATCTCCCTCAGCGCCCGCTCGGTGTCGTCGCACCACCTCCGGTACGAGGGAACCTGCGCGAGCACCCCCGCTCCCTGACGGACTCACCCCGCCCCGCGCGGAAGAACCGCGCCGGGGTCAGCCGGGGGTCCGAGCGGACCGTCTCCTCGAAGCCCCGGTCCGCGGTCCCGGCGACGAGCCGGAGGGCGTCGAACAGGTTCGACTTCCCCGCGCCGTTCGCGCCCAGCATGATCAGCGTCGGCGGCACGTCGAGGGAGAACCGGCGGAACGACTTGAACCCGTCGATCCGAATCTGAGTGATCATCTCCTGCTTCGCTCCTCCGTGCCGCGTCAACTGCGCCAGCCTTCGGGCGACCGCCCCTCCCCCCGGTCCCGCCCGACCGGGAGCGACCGGGTGTCGGGGCGGGGACCCGCAGCCGCGTTGACCAGGGGCCCGCCCGGGCGGCAAGCTGATGGCCTGTCAATCACTGTGCTCTGGGGGAAACTTGAGCAACACCGCACACCACATCGGCCCCGACTCCACACCTGACCGGTATCGGCTGCTGCGGTCCATCGGGCGGGGCGGTGAGGCCGTGCTCTATCTTGCGGAGATCGAGCTGGCCGGTGGCGCCGAGCCCGTCGTCGTCAAGGTGCTCGACTCGAAGACCACGATCACGCCCGAGGTCTTCGAGCGGATCAGCCAGAAGTGGAACGAACAGGCCGAGCTGCTGCGTTTCGTCCACCGGCCCGGCGTCGTCGGGGTGCGGGAGCACTTCCAGGGGCCGCCGATCCACCGCCCCGGCGAGTCCGGGACGATCACCGGCCGGGCCCTGGTCCTCGTCATGAACCATGTCGACGGCCTCGACCTGCGCGACTGGCGGGCCGAACGCACCCTCGCCACACCCGGCGAGCGGCGCGAGGTGATGCGGACCCTGGAGCAACTCGCCGACGTCCTCGACTGGCTGCACTCCGGCAAGGCCACCCCGTCCGGACGCACGGTCGTGCACGGCGACCTGTCCCCGGGCAACGTCATGGTCGACGAGCACGGGCAGGCGACCCTCGTCGACTTCGGACTGAGCAAGCTGACCGCCGACCACCAGACCGCCGAGGTGTGGTTCACCCCCGGCTACGCCGCCCCGGAGATCTTCGAGGGCAAGCGGACCCCGGGCACGGACCGCTACGCCTTCGGAGCCATCGCGTACTTCCTGCTCAGCGGCCAGTCCCCGCCGACCGCCCCCGAACAGCTGGTGTCCGCGCTCGGTGCGCTGCCGCAGATCGCGGGGCTGCCGGCGGAGCAGCGGGAGCGGGTGCTGAGCATCGCCGCGGCCGACGCGGGCCGGCGGCCGCTGTCCCTGTCGGCCTGGGTGAAGGACGTACGGCACGGGGTGGTGTCCACGACGACCTCCCGCCCGGCGAAGGTCGAGGACGCGGTGCCGCCCGCCCCCTCGACACCGCCCGCACGCCCCGCGCTGCCGCCGCAGCCCGCCACACCGCCCCAGGCGCCGGTTGTGGCCGCGCCCGCGGCGGCTCCACCGGAGGCCGCACCTCCGGCGGCCCAGCCGCCCGTGACCCCCCAGCCTGCGGCCCAGCCGCCCGTGACCCCGCAGCCCGTGACCCCGCAGCCGGTGGCTCCGCAGTCCGTGGGTCTCGGGTCCGTGGCCCCGCAGTCCGCCGAGCCGCCCACCGTCGCCACCCCCGGCTTCGGCGCCCCCGGCTTCGGACCGCCGACTCCTCCCCCGTCCCCCGTGGCGGCGACCTCCCCTCCCCCGGCGCCCGAACCTCGCCGCCGCCGCAAGGGCCCGCTCATCGGCGCCGTGGCCGGGGTCCTCCTCGTCGCCGTGCTCGCGGTGATCGGGATCCGGCTGCTCGGCGACAAGGAGGACAAGGGCACCGAGGGCAAGGGCGGTACGCCGTCCGCGACCACCGCCTCCTCCACGCCCGACCCCACCACCGAGGCGCCGACCGAGGAGCCCACGGACGAGCCGACCACCGAGGAGCCGACCGACCCGCCGACCACGGACCCGGAGGAGTCGGCGAGTCCGACCGACGACCCCGGGACCGTGCCTGACGCGCCCACCGCCGATCTGACCACGCTCGCCTCCGTCAGCGACCCCGACCGCTTCTCCGTCGGCACCGCGAAGATCGACACCAAGGAGTACGGGGCCGCCCTCATCGGCGACTGCTACAACGGCGCGTATGTCGAGTACGACCTCAACCGCGAATGGTCCTGGTTCGACTTCACCGCCGGGATCGACGACGGGTCGAACATCGAGACCGCCCGGATCATCGTCTCCGTGGACGACCAGCCGGCCCTCTTCAACGAGACCGTCGACCTGGGCAAGCCGATCACCAAGTCCCTGAAGATCGAAGGGGCGCTGCGCCTGCGCCTCAAGGTCGAGGAGACCTGCACCGACTCGGGCAGCGGAGTCATCGCCGCCCCGATCCTGCGCCGCTGACCCGGCACGCACACGGAACGGCCCCGCACCGGAACTCCGGTGCGGGGCCGTTCACATGTCCGTACGAGCAGCAGACGCTCAGCCTTCGCTGACGCCCAGCTTCTCCAGGATCAGGTCCTTCACGCGCGCCGCGTCGGCCTGACCGCGGGTGGCCTTCATGACCGCGCCGACCAGGGCGCCGACCGCGGCGACCTTGCCGCCGCGGATCTTGTCGGCGATGGCCGCGTTGGCCGCGATGGCCTCCTCGACCGCCGTGCCGAGCGCGCCCTCGTCGGAGACGACCTTCAGACCGCGCTTCTCGACGACCGCGTCCGGGGTGCCCTCGCCGGCGAGAACGCCCTCGATGACCTGACGGGCCAGCTTGTCGTTCAGGTCGCCGGCGGCGACCAGGGCGGAGACCCGGGCCACGTCCGCCGGGGTGATCGCCAGCTCTTCGAGCGAGACGCCCTGCTCGTTGGCGTTACGGGCGAGCTCGCCCATCCACCACTTGCGGGCCGAGGCCGCGTCCGCGCCGGCCTCGATCGTGGCGACGATCGCGTCGACCGCGCCGGCGTTGAGGATGGACTGCATGTCCAGCTCGGACACGCCCCACTCCTCGCGCAGCCGGTTGCGGCGCACCCGCGGCAGCTCGGGCAGGCCCTTGCGGAGCTCCTCGACCCACTCGCGGGCCGGGGCGACGGGGACGAGGTCGGGCTCCGGGAAGTACCGGTAGTCCTCGGCGTTGTCCTTGATGCGGCCCGAGGTGGTGGAGCCGTCCTCCTCGTGGAAGTGACGGGTCTCCTGCACGATCGTGCCGCCGGAGGACAGCACCGCGGCGTGGCGCTGGATCTCGAAGCGGGCAGCGCGCTCCACCGAACGGAGCGAGTTGACGTTCTTCGTCTCCGAGCGGGTGCCGAAGGTCTCCCGGCCGTGCGGGCGCAGCGACAGGTTCACGTCGCAGCGCATCTGGCCCTTGTCCATGCGCGCCTCGGAGACGTCGAGCGCGCGGATCAGCTCGCGCAGCTCGGCGACGTACGCCTTGGCGACCTCGGGGGCCCGCTCGCCCGCGCCCTCGATCGGCTTGGTGACGATCTCGATGAGGGGGATGCCGGCCCGGTTGTAGTCGAGCAGGGAGTGGGACGCGCCGTGGATACGGCCGGTGGCGCCGCCGACGTGCAGCGACTTGCCGGTGTCCTCCTCCATGTGGGCGCGCTCGATCTCCACGCGGAAGACCTCGCCGTCCTCCAGCTGGACGTCCAGGTAGCCGTTGAAGGCGATCGGCTCGTCGTACTGGGAGGTCTGGAAGTTCTTCGGCATGTCCGGATAGAAGTAGTTCTTCCGGGCGAAGCGGCACCACTCGGCGATCTCGCAGTGCAGCGCGAGGCCGATCTTGATGGCGGACTCGACGCCGATCGCGTTGACGACGGGCAGCGAGCCGGGCAGACCGAGGCAGGTCGGGCAGGTCTGCGAGTTCGGCTCGGCGCCCAGCTCGGTCGAGCAGCCGCAGAACATCTTCGTCTTGGTGCCGAGCTCGACATGGACCTCCAGGCCCATGACGGGGTCGTACTCGGCGAGCGCCGCTTCGTACGACAGCAGTTCAGTGACAGTCACGAGAATTCCCTCTGATGCCTTCGGCCTCAGCCGAACAGGACGTCGTCGTCACCGATGCGCTTCAGCTCGCGAACGAGGAGAGCGACACCGGTGGCGATGGCGGCGGCGGAGACGACGGCGTCGATCAGCTTGAGCGTGTCGTGCTCGCTGCGGGCCGTACGGGCGCGCTTGACGACGCCCATCAGGCCGAACGCGGTGGTGCCGATGGACAGGTACGTGCCGGTCTTGGACTTCTTGAAGCCCTTGGCCTTCTGCAGTGCACTGGTACTCACAGCGACGGAGCCTCCTCGAGCAGTGGGTGCCCCCACTTTTCCACGAAGGCGGCCTCGACGGCGGCGCCGACCTTGTACAGCCGGTCGTCCTTCATGGCGGGAGCGATGATCTGCAGACCGACCGGCAGACCGTCCTCGGGCGCCAGGCCGCAGGGCAGCGACATGGCGGCGTTGCCGGCCAGGTTGGTCGGGATGGTGCACAGGTCCGCGAGGTACATCGCCATCGGGTCGTCGGCGCGCTCGCCGATCGGGAAGGCGGTGGTGGGGGTCGTCGGGGAGACGATCACGTCCACCTCCTCGAAGGCCTTCTCGAACTCGCGGGTGATCAGGGTCCGGACCTTCTGGGCCGAGCCGTAGTACGCGTCGTAGTAGCCGGAGCTGAGCGCGTACGTACCGAGGATGATGCGGCGCTTGACCTCGTCGCCGAAGCCCGCCTCACGGGTGAGGGCGGTGACGTCCTCGGCGGACCGCGTGCCGTCGTCGCCGACCCGGAGGCCGTAACGCATGGCGTCGAAGCGGGCCAGGTTCGAGGAGCACTCGGACGGCGCGATCAGGTAGTACGCCGAGAGGGCGAGGTCGAAGGTCGGGCAGTCCAGCTCGACGATCTCGGCGCCCAGCGACTTGAGCAGTTCGACGGACTCGTCGAAGCGCTGCACGACACCGGCCTGGTAGCCCTCGCCGCGGAACTGCTTGACGACGCCGACGCGCATGCCGGCGACCGAGCCGTTGCGCGCGGCCTCGACGACCGGCGGGACCGGGGCGTCGATGGAGGTCGAGTCGAGCGGGTCGTGCCCGGCGATCGCCTCGTGCAGGAGGGCCGCGTCCAGGACCGTACGGGCGCAGGGGCCGCCCTGGTCGAGGGAGGACGAGAAGGCCACCATGCCGTAGCGGGAGACGCCGCCGTACGTCGGCTTGACGCCGACGGTGCCGGTGACGGCGGCGGGCTGGCGGATGGAACCGCCGGTGTCCGTGCCGATGGCGAGGGGCGCCTCGTACGCGGCGAGGGCGGCGGACGAGCCGCCGCCGGAGCCGCCGGGGATCCGGGTCAGGTCCCAGGGGTTGCCGGTCGGACCGTACGCGCTGTTCTCGGTGGACGACCCCATGGCGAACTCGTCCATGTTGGTCTTGCCGAGGATGACGACGTCGGCGGCCTTCAGGTTCTTGACCAGCGTCGCGTCGTACGGCGGGATCCAGCCCTCGAGGATCTTCGAGCCCACGGTCGTCGGCATGCCGGCGGTGGTGAAGATGTCCTTGAGCGCGAGCGGCACACCGGCGAGCGGGCCGAGCTTCTCGCCGCGGGCGCGCTTCTCGTCGACGGCACGGGCCTGGGCGAGCGCGCCCTCACGGTCGACGTGCAGGAAGGCGTGGACCTTCTCGTCGACGGCCTCGATACGGGCGAGGTGCGCCTCGGTGACCTCGACGGCGGTCAGTTCGCCGGAGGCGATCTTCCCGGCGATCTCGGCCGCGGTGAGCTTGATGATGTTGTCCGTCATGACTGTTAGTCCTCCCCCAGGATCTGCGGCACCTTGAAACGCTGCTGCTCCTGGGCCGGGGCGCCGGAGAGCGCCTGCTCGGGGGTGAGCGACGGACGGACCTCGTCCGCGCGCATGACATTGGTCAGCGGCAGCGGGTGGGAGGTCGGCGGTACGTCTTGGTCGGCGACCTCGGAGACGCGGGCGACCGCGCCGATGATGTCGTCGAGCTGGCCGGCGAAGTGATCGAGTTCTTCGCCCTTCAGCTCCAGACGCGCCAGCCGTGCGAGGTGGGCGACCTCCTCGCGCGTGATGCCAGGCATGCGGATCCTCACGGGGTGAGCTTGATGGTGTGGGCCCATCCTATGGGGCCGGTGCCGCTGCCCGTGAAACGGTTTGCCCGGGGTCGTCGCGCCGGGGTGACACGGCCTACTGGACGACGTGGCCGGAGGGCTGGTCCACGGCGATCTCGGCGGCGATGTCGGCGGGTCGGCGCCAGCCGTGCTCGCCGCGGGCGAGGAGCCAGGCGGTGGCCTCGCCGGGCGGCATCGCGGCGGCGACCAGCCAGCCCTGGACGGCGTCGCAGCCCAGGTCGCGCAGGCGCTCCCAGGTCTCGTCGTCCTCGACGCCCTCGGCGACGACGAGGAGGCCGAGGGAGTGGGCGAGGTCGACGGTGCAGCGGACGATCTCGGCGTCCTCGGTGTCGACGGCGAGCCGGGCCACGAAGGAGCGGTCGATCTTCAGTTCGCTGACGGGGAGCCGGCGCAGATGGACGAGCGAGGAGTAGCCGGTGCCGAAGTCGTCGAGGGACATCTTGACGCCGTGGCCGGTGAGGCCGTTGAGCGTGTCGGCGGCCCGCTGGGGGTCCTCCAGGAGGACGTGCTCCGTTATCTCCAGCTGGAGCGCTCCGGCCGGGACGCCGTGGCGGGCGAGCCGGGCGGCGACGGCACCCGCGAAGCCGGGGGTGTGCACGTCGCGCGGGGAGACGTTGACGGCGACCGGCACGTTGAGGCCCTGGGCGCGCCAGCGGGCGACCTGGGCGAGGGCGGTCTCCAGGACGTACTCGGTGAGGTGGGGCATCAGGCCGGAGGACTCGGCGATGGCGATGAACTCGTCCGGCGGGACCTTGCCGCGCTCGGGGTGGACCCATCGGACGAGCGCTTCGAGTCCGGCGACCTGGCCGTCGAAGCGCACCTTGGGCTGGTAGTGGAGTTCGACCTCGCCGGCGTCGAGGGCGCGGCGCAGGTCGCCGAGGAGGCCGAGCCGGTCGGGGGTGTTGGAGTCGCGCTTGGACTCGTAGACCTCGACGCCGGTGCGGTCGCGCTTGGCCTGGTACATGGCGACGTCGGCGCGGCGCAGCAGGCCCTCGGCGTCGAGGGCGTGGTCGGGGAAGACGGCGACGCCGGCGCTGGCCTCCAGGACGAGGGTGAGTCCGTCGAGGTCGAGCGGGGAGGAGAGTTCGGCGACGAGGTGGCGGGCGACCCGCTGGGCACTGGTGGTGGAGTCGGCGGTGGGCAGCAGGACGGCGAACTCGTCGCCGCCGAGGCGGGCGGCCTCGGCGCCGCGGGGCAGGGCGAGGCGGAGGCGTTCGGCGATCTGGAGGAGCAGCCGGTCGCCCGCGAGGTGTCCGAGGGTGTCGTTGACCGATCGGAAACGGTCGAGGTCGATCAGGACGAGGGCGGCGCGGGCCCCTTCGCCCTCGGCCTCCTCCAGGGCGGTCCAGGCCCGCTCCAGGAGCCACTGGCGGTTGGGGAGTCCGGTCAGCGGGTCGCGCAGCTGCTCCTCGGCGCGGGCGCGGGCGATCCACAGGGTGGAGTCGAGGGCGATGAGGGGGACGGCGAAGAGCGGCAGCAGGACGGGCCGGGTGGCGGCGACGACGCAGATCAGCGGGGCGATGCCGAGCAGCGCGACGGCGACGAGGCCCTGCCGCAGGAGGGCGGTGCGGGCGACGGTGGGCAGTCCGCGGCCCTGGGGGGCGAGCGTGTACCACAGGAGGAGCCGGGTCACCACGAGGTAGGTGGCGGCGGCGAGCACGACTTCCGGGAGGTCCCCGATCGTCCAGTCGAGGGGCTGCCAGGGCTGTTCGACCGTGGGGACGTCGCCGAAGAGGGCGAGGACGAGGGCGGCGGCGGCGACGCCGAGGATGTCGGCGGCGCCGTGCAGCAGGCCCTGGCGCCAGCGGTGCCGGCGGGCGGCGCCGACCAGGGTGACGACCGTCAGCGAGACGAGTCCGGCGGGCACCCAGCCGTAGAGCAGGAGGACGGCGAGGGTGAGGGCGGCGCCCGAACCGGTGCCTCCCCACCAGCGGTCACGGCCGAGGGCGACCAGGTGGCCGACGATGAGGCCGGTGAGGACGGCGAGGGACCAGCCGGTGACCCCGCCGGGGAAGAGTCCGGTGCCGGCGCTCAGGGCTTGCTGGAGCCCGACGACGAGTACGACGGCGGCGATGCCCACCACGGCTGCGGGCAGCCGGGAGGTGAAGCCCGGGGACCCCGCACGGCCGTGCGGCCGTGGGACCGGGGCGGCGCTCTCGGTCGGTTCCATTCCCGTCCCTCTCACAGGCGGCGGTGCCGTCGGTGTGCCATGGGCCGCGTGCCCGCGGCCGTCCGTCATGCGGCTGCCGTCGGGCGGCCGTTACACGTGCCACGGGGGCCGATGTCCCGACGCCACGACGGGCAGAGCCCTCGCGCGGCCGTGCAGGACAAGACGCACTGTCACCACACTAGGCCGCCGAGGGCTCCGGCGGGCAGCGCTCTCCCTCTCTTGCCCGAATGCGACCTGGCCACCCGTAACGATCTGGTATGCGCCGAACGGGTGAGCTGCGCGGGGCTGTCGCGAGGGCCCGGCGGGGCCCTCGCGAGAGGGTCGGGATGCTACTCGGCGACGGGTACCGCGGCCTCCCTGGCGGCGTCGGGCCCCTGTTCGAGCAGGATCGCGAAGCCGTCCTCGTCCAGAACCGGAACTTTCAGCTGCATCGCCTTGTCGTACTTCGAACCAGGGTTTTCACCGACGACGACGAAGGCGGTCTTCTTCGAAACGGAACCGGTCACCTTCGCTCCGAGGCTCTGGAGCGACTCTTTTGCGCCATCCCTGGTGAACTTCTCCAGGGTGCCGGTCACCACGACCGTGAGGCCTTCCAGCGGACGCGGCCCCACGTCCTCCCCGGCGCCCTCGTCCTCCAGAGTGACCCCGGCCGCGCGCCACTTGCGCACGATCTCGCGGTGCCATTCCTCGGCGAACCACTGCTTCACCGCGGTCGCGATGATCCCGCCGACCCCGTCGACGGCGGCCAGCTCCTCCTCGGTCGCCTGCTCGATCCGGTCGAGGGAGCGGAACTCACGGGCCAGCGCCTCGGCCGCGACCGGCCCCACGTGCCGGATGGAGAGACCGTTGATGAAGCGGGCCAGCGGGCGCGTCTTCGCGGCCGCGATGTTCTCCAGCATCGACAGGGCGTTCTTCTTCGGCTCGCCCTTCTGGTTGGCGAAGACCGTGACGATCTTCTCCTCGCCGGTCTTCGGGTCCCGCTTGGGCAGTCCGCTGTCCGGGTCGAGGACGTACGCCTTGATCGGCAGCAGCCGCTCGATGGTGAGGTCGAAGAGATCGCCCTCGTCCAGCAGCGGGGGCTCGGAAGGCTCCAGGGGACGGGTGAGCGCCGCCGCGGCCACCGCGCCGAAGTTCTCGATGTCCAGGCACTGGCGCCCGGCGAGGAAGAACAGCCGCTCGCGCAGCTGGGCCGGGCAGGTCCGGGCGTTCGGACAGCGGAGGTCGATGTCGCCCTCCTTCATCGGCTTCAGCGGCGTCCCGCACTCCGGGCACTCGGCGGGCATCACGAACTCCCGCTCGCTGCCGTCCCGCAGGTCCGCGACGGGCCCGAGGATCTCCGGGATGACGTCGCCGGCCTTGCGCAGCACGACGGTGTCGCCGATGAGGACGCCCTTGGCCTTCACCACCTCCTGGTTGTGGAGGGTGGCGAACTCGACCTCGGAACCGGCCACGGTCACCGGCTCCACCTGCGCGTACGGGGTGACGCGACCGGTCCTGCCGACGCCGACCTTGATGTCGATCAGCTTGGTGTTGACCTCCTCCGGCGCGTACTTCCAGGCGATCGCCCAGCGCGGGGCCCGCGCGGTGGAACCGAGCCGGCCCTGGAGCGGGATCTCGTCGAGCTTGACGACGACCCCGTCGATCTCGTGCTCCACGGAGTGACGGTTCTCCCCGAAGTACGCGATGAACTCCCGCACCTCGGCGAGCGAGCCGACCACCCTGTTGTGCCGGGCGGTGGGCAGGCCCCACTCGCGCAGCAGCTCGTACGCGTGGGAGAGGCAGTCGATGTCGAAGCCCTCGCGGGCGCCGATGCCGTGGACGACCATGTGGAGCGGGCGGGAGGCGGTGACCTTGGGGTCCTTCTGGCGGAGCGAACCCGCCGCCGCGTTCCTCGGGTTGGCGAAGGGCTTGTCGCCGGCCTCCACCAGGCGGGCGTTGAGCCCCTCGAAGGCCTCCATCGGGAAGTAGACCTCGCCGCGGATCTCCACGAGGTCCGGGATCCGGTCCCCGTGCAGCCGGTCCGGGATGTCGGCGATCGTCCGGACGTTGGGCGTGATGTCCTCGCCGGTGCGGCCGTCGCCGCGGGTGGCGGCCCGGGTCAGCCGACCGTGCTCGTAGGTGAGGTTGACCGCGAGGCCGTCGACCTTGAGCTCGCACAGGTAGTGGAAGTCGGGGGTGCCGACGTCCCGTGCGACCCGCTCGGCCCAGGTGGCCAGCTCCTCGTCGTCGAAGGCGTTGTCGAGGGAGAGCATCCGCTCGCGGTGCTCCACCGAGGTGAACTCGGTCTCGTACTGCCCCGCGACCTTCTGTGTCGGCGAGTCCGGCGTCCGCAGCTCCGGGTACTCCTCCTCCAGCGCCTCCAGGGCGCGCAGGAGCTTGTCGAAGTCGCCGTCGCTGATGACCGGCTGGTCCTTCACGTAGTACCGGAAGCGGTGCGCCTCGACCTGCTCGGCCAGATCGGCGTGCTTCTCCCGTGCCTCGGCGGGCAGGGCCCCCTGTTCGACTGCCACCTTCGTCCGTCCTCCCGTGCCTCGAAACCCGGTCACTCTGGGTTGTCCGCGAGCGATCTCGCCGCCCGGGCGCAGTGGGCGAGCGCCGCGCGGGCGTAGGCGGGCGAAGCGCCCGCGAGCCCGCACGTGGGAGTGACGACCACGGACTCCGCGAGAGTCCCCGGATTCAGCCCCAGCCTGCGCCACAGCGTCCTGACACCCATGACGCTACCGCCCGGGTCGGACAACGGGCCGTCGGTGGACGCCACCACACCGGCGAAGAGCTTGGTACCGGCCTCCACGGCCTCGCCGATCGTGTCCTCGTCACGCTCGGTGAGCAGCGAGAAGTCGAACGAGACGCCGGAGGCGCCGGCCCGCCGGAGGAGTGCGAACGGGACGTCGGGGGCGCAGGAGTGGACGACCACCGGCCCGTCGTGGACGGCGATCACCTCACGGAGGGCGCTCTCCACGACCTGCCGGTCGACGGCCCGGTAGGTGCGGTAGCCGCTGGCGGTACGGACGTGACCGCGCAGGACGGCGGTGAGCGAGGGCTCGTCGAGCTGGAGGACGAGCCGGGCGCCCGGGATCCGCTTGCGCAGGTCCGCGAGGTGCTCGTGGAGTCCCTCGGCGAGCGAGCCGACGAGGTCGCGGCAGGCGCCGGCGTCGCCGAGGGCCGCCTCGCCGCCGCGCAGCTCCAGGGCCGCGGCGAGCGTCCAGGGGCCCACGGCCTGCACCTTGAGCGGACCCTCGTACCCCTGGGTGAACTCCTCCAGGGCGTCCAGGTCCTCGCCCATCCAGGACCTGGCCCGCTTGGTGTCGCGGCCGGGGCGGTCGCTGATCCGCCAGCCGCTCGGCTCCACGTGCGCGTAGAAGTCGACGAGCATCCCGATGGTCCGGCCGATCATGTCGGCGCCGGGACCCCGGGCGGGCAGCTCGGCGAGGAACGGGAAGTCCTCGAAGGACCCGGTGACGGTCTTCGCGGTCTCGCGGGCGTCGCCGCCGGGCATGGACCCGACGCCGGTGGCGGGCCCGAAGAGCACGCGGTCGTCTTCAGCCTTCGTCTCGCTCATGTCTAGCGTCCCGGGCGAACGGTGAGGTCGTTGATCTCCGCGTCGCGCGGCAGGTCGATGGCGGTGAGGATCGCCGTCGCGACCGACTCGGGGTCGATCCACTTCGACGGGTCGTACTCCTTGCCCTCCTGGGAGTGGACCTTGGCCTGCATGGGGCTCGCGGTACGGCCCGGGTAGACCGAGGTGACCCGCACGCCGTTGCCGTGCTCCTCGTGGCGCAGGGAGTCGGCGAGGGCCTTGAGGCCGTGCTTGGAGGCGGCGTACGCGCCCCACTCGGCGTGCGCGGCGAGCCCGGCGCCCGAGTTCACGAAGACGACGTGGCCCTGGGAGACCCGCAGCTGGGGCAGCAGGTGCCGGGTCAGTTCGGCGGGGGCGACCAGGTTGACGTTGAGCTGGTGGTGCCAGGTCTTGGGGGTGAGGTCCCCGATCGGCCCGAGGTCGACGACGCCCGCGATGTGCAGCAGGCTGTCCACCCGCCCCGGCATGGTCTGGTGCGAGAACGCCCAGGAGAGCCGGTCCGGGTCGGCGAGGTCCCCGACGAGCGTGCGGGCGCCCGGGAACTGCGCGGCGAGCTCCTTGGCCCGCCCCGCGTCGCGCGCGTGGAGCACGAGTTCGTCCCCCCGCGCGTGGAGGCGGCGCGCGACGGCCGCGCCGATGCCGGAACCGGCTCCGGTGATCACATGTGTAGCCATGGTCACCATGCTCGCATCAGCGGGCGGCGATGTTCGCCTCCAGGTGGGCGAGGGCCGCGGGGGCGTCCTCGGCGAAGAAGACGAGCTCGGTGAGGGGGATCGGGAGGAAGCCCTCCTCGTCCATCCGGCGGAACTGGGCCTTCAGACCGTCGTAGAAGCCGGCCGTGTTGAGCAGGACCACCGGCTTGGTGTGCTTGCCGTGCTTCTTCAGCTCCAGGATCTCGGTGGCCTCGTCGAGGGTGCCGGTGCCGCCGACCATGACCACGATCGCGTCGGACTTGGCGAGGAGGAGCGCCTTGCGCTCGGCCAGGTCCCCGGCGACGACCATCTCGTCCGCGTTCGGGCGGGCCTTGTGGGCGAGGAAGTCGACGGAGACGCCCACGAGCCGGCCGCCCGCCTCCTCGACGCCGTCGGCGACGACCTTCATCAGACCGGTGTCGGAGCCGCCCCAGACCAGGGTGTGGCCGGCCTTGCCGAGGAGCCGCGCGAAGTCGCGGGCGGGGGTCGTGTAGCGCTCGTCGAGGTCGGCCGCGGAGAGGAAGACACAGATGTTCATGGCCCCACCGTAGGCCGTGACCAGCGGCTTCGGCGCCGTCCGAAGTTCTTTCGGGAAATCCCGCCGGGCGCCGATGAGTTCCGGTGACGGGTCCGGTCTCACCTGCCATGGACGAGGTGAGCACCACGCTGAGCAGGGTTCAGGGACGGGTCACGTCACGGGACGGGACGCCGATCGCCTACGAGCGGTACGGGGACGGGCCGCCGCTCGTCCTGGTGAGCGGTGCCCTGGGGACGGCCGAGGGCGAGCGTTCGCTGGGCGGGCTCCTCGCCCGGCGCTTCTCGGTCGTGGCGTACGACCGGAGGGGGCGCGGCGGAAGCGGCGACACGGGGCCGTACGCGGTGGAGCGGGAGTTCGAGGACCTGGCCGCGGTGGTCGGCGAGGCCGGGGCGGGGGCCGCCCTGCACGGGGCTGGTACGGGGGGCGTGCTCGCCCTCGCCGCGGTGGCCGCGGGGCTGTCGGCGGGGGCGGTGTCGGTGTACGAGCCGCCGTACTCGGCGGAGGCCGCCGAGCGGTGGCGGCAGGTGGCCGCGCTGCTCGGCCAGGGCCGGCGGGCCGCGGCGCTCGACCTGTTCCTGGCGGACTCGGCCGTGCCCGAGGAGCTGCGGTTCGGGGTCGCGGACCTGGCCCGCACCCTCGCGTACGACATCGCCGTCCTGGGCGACGGGACGGTGCCGGAGCGGCTCCTCGCCCGGGTCCACGCGCGCGTCCTGGTGGTCGACGGGGGCGCGAGCCCGGCGGGGACCCGGCACGCGGCCCGTGCCGTGACGGGCGCGCTCCCCCGGGCCCGGCACCGCACCCTGACCGGCCAGACGCACGAGGTGGGCCCGCACGTCCTGGCCCCGGTCCTGGAGGAGTTCCTCACGGAGGACCGGGAGACCGCGGAGGCGGCCTGAGCGGCCCTCCACGGTGGGGCCTCGGGACCTGCCAGGAGGGGCCGGGAGGCCCGGGAGGACTACGCCGTCGCTGCCGCCGCGGTCGTCGTGCGGCGGGTCGTCGTGGCGATCGTGGCGGAGCCCACCACGCGCGTGCCGTCGTACAGCACGATCGCCTGGCCCGGGGCGACGCCGCGGACGGGCTCGGCGAAGGCGACCGTGAGCTCGCCGTCCGTCAGGGACGCCGTCACCTCGGTCTCGCCGCCGTGGGCGCGGAGCTGGGCGGTGTAGCGGCCCTCGCCCTCCGGCGCGGTGCCGCACCAGCGGGGCTTGATCGCGGTCAGGCCCGTGACGTCCAGGGCCTCGACGGGGCCCACCGTGACCGTGTTGTTCACCGGCGAGATGTCGAGGACGTAGCGGGGCTTGCCGTCCGCGGCCGGGTGGCCGATCCGCAGGCCCTTGCGCTGGCCGATGGTGAAGCCGTACGCGCCCTCGTGGGTGCCGACCTTCGCGCCCGCCTCGTCGACGATGTCGCCCTCCGCCTTGCCCAGGCGGGAGGCGAGGAAGCCCTGGGTGTCGCCGTCGGCGATGAAGCAGATGTCGTGGCTGTCGGGCTTCTTCGCGACCGCGAGCCCGCGCCGCTCGGCCTCCGCCCGGATCTCGTCCTTGGTGGTGAGGGTGTCGCCCAGCGGGAACATCGCGTGCGCCAGCTGCTTCTCGTCCAGCACGCCCAGGACGTACGACTGGTCCTTCGCCATGTCGGAGGCCCGGTGCAGCTCACGGGTGCCGTCCTCGTTCAGGACGACCGTCGCGTAGTGGCCGGTGCAGACCGCGTCGAAGCCGAGGGCCAGCGCCTTGTCGAGCAGCGCGGCGAACTTGATCTTCTCGTTGCAGCGCAGGCACGGGTTGGGAGTGCGACCGGCCTCGTACTCGGCGACGAAGTCGTCCACGACGTCCTCGCGGAAGCGCTCGGCGAGGTCCCACACGTAGAACGGGATGCCGATGACGTCGGCCGCCCGGCGCGCGTCACGGGAGTCCTCGATCGTGCAGCAGCCACGCGCTCCCGTACGGAAGGACTGCGGGTTCGCGGAGAGGGCGAGGTGCACGCCGGTGACGTCGTGGCCGGCTTCGGCGGCACGGGCGGCGGCGACGGCGGAGTCCACTCCGCCCGACATGGCGGCGAGGACGCGAAGGGGGCGCGGGGGCGGAGTCTGAGTCATAGCCCTACCAGGGTACGGGGCGCCGGGAACCGGAGTCGCGGTAGTAAGCGTTCTCGGTGTCATGGGGAGCAGGGCGAAGGGTTCGGACAGGCGGGTGGGGCGGCGCGCGGTGCTGCTCGGCGGCGGGGTCGCCGTGCTGGGCACGGCCGCGCTGGCCAGGGACGAGCTGGCGCGCGCCTGGTGGCGGCTGCCGGGGATGGAGAAGAAGCGGGTCGAGGGCGAGCTCGACCACCGGGCCGCCGAGTGGACCTCGGCGTCGCGGGCGAACTGGCGGCGGGCCGACCGGCCGGACGACTACCGGATCGACCGGGTCGTGATCCATGTGGTGCAGGGCAGCTACGCGACCGCGCTGAAGGTCTTCAAGGACCCCGGGCACGGGGCCGCCGCGCACTACGTGGTCCGCAAGGACGGGCATGTGGCGCAGATGATCCGGGAGCTCGACGTCGCCTTCCACGCCGGGAGCCGTGACATGAACGAGCGGAGCATCGGCATCGAGCACGAGGGCTTCGTGGACCGGCCGCAGGACTTCACGGCGGCGATGTACGCGGGGTCGGCGCGGCTGACGGCCGACATATGCGCCCGGTACGGGATACCCGTGGACCGGGAGCACATCATCGGGCACGTGGAGGTCGAGGGAACCGATCACACCGACCCCGGTCCGCACTGGGACTGGGACCGCTATCTGAAGCTGGTGCGGGAGGCGCCGAAGGCACGCGCGTGAGTGCCTTCCCTCCGGACGTCGGCCGAGGCGTCGGGACGTCAGCTGAGGCCCGCGGTCCTGGCCCGTTCCACGGCCGGGCCGATCGCGTCCGTGACCGCCGCGATGTCCTCCTTGGTGGAGGTGTGGCCGAGCGAGAAGCGCAGGGTGCCCCGGGCCAGGTCCGGATCGGTTCCGGTGGCGAGCAGGACGTGGCTCGGCTGGGCGATGCCTGCGGTGCAGGCGGAACCGGTGGAGCAGGCGATCCCGGCCGCGTCCAGGAGCAGGAGCAGGGAGTCGCCCTCGCAGCCGGGGAAGGTGAAGTGGGCGTTGGCGGGGAGCCGCTCGACGGGGTCGCCGCCGAGGATCACGTCGGGGACGAGGGCCCGGACGGCGGTCACGAGCTCGTCGCGCAGCGCGCCGATCTCGCGGGCGAACTCCTCGCGGCGTTCGGTGGCGAGCCGGGCCGCGACCGCGAAGGCGGCGACGGCCGGCACGTCGAGGGTGCCGGAGCGGACGTGCCGCTCCTGGCCGCCGCCGTGCAGCACGGGTACGGGGGTGTGCTCGCGGCCCAGGAGGAGCGCGCCGATGCCGTAGGGGCCGCCGATCTTGTGGCCGGAGACGGTCATCGCGGCGAGCCCGGACGCGGCGAAGTCGACCTCGACCTGGCCGACGGCCTGGACGGCGTCGGCGTGCAGCGGCACGCCGAACTCCGCGGCCGCGTCCGCGAGTTCACGGACCGGCAGGACGGTGCCGATCTCGTTGTTGGCCCACATGACGGTGGCGAGGGCGACGGACTCGGGGTCGCGGGCGATCGCCTCGCGCAGGGCCTCGGGGTGCACCCTGCCGTACCGGTCCACCGGCAGGTACTCGACGTCCGCGCCCTCGTGGGTGGCGAGCCAGTCGACGGCGTCGAGCACGGCGTGGTGCTCCACCGGGCTGGACAGGACGCGGGTGCGGCGGGGGTCGGCGTCGCGGCGGGCCCAGTAGAGGCCCTTCACGGCGAGGTTGTCGGCCTCGGTGCCGCCGGAGGTGAAGACGACCTCGCTCGGCCGGGCGCCGAGGGCGGCGGCGAGCGTCTCGCGCCCCTCCTCGACGGTCCGCCGGGCCCGCCGTCCGGCGGCGTGCAGGGAGGAGGCGTTGCCCGTGACGGCGAGGTGGGCGGTCATCGCCTCGATCGCCTCGGGCAGCATGGGCGTGGTCGCGGCGTGGTCGAGGTAAGCCATGGTGGGTCGATTCTACGAGCCCACGACGGCGGTCCCGGCGGGTGGCCGGTTTACGCCGCCCGGCACACCGGGGGCCGGGCGCGGCGGCACGGGTCCCGGAGCACTCCGAGGAGCCGGTCTCCGGTCGGCCGCGCCGGGGGCCGGGCCGTGGTCGCACCCGGCGCGGGACCCGCGTACGAGGCCCGGACCGGGGCCCCACGAGACCCGGCGTACCAGGCCGGACCGGGCCCTTCGCGACCCGGTCCTTCTTCAGCTGCGCGGTGCGCGGGCCAGTTGGCGGGACTGGGCCACCAGGCGGTCGGCGCTGTCCCAGACCTCCGCGTCCTCCTCCAGGAAGCCGCCGGCGAGGTTGCGGGTGGTGATGGAGACCCGCAGCGGGCCGGGGGCCGGGCGGCAGCGGATGTGGGTGGTGAGCTCGACGGTCGGGGTCCAGCCCTTGAGGCCCAGCTCGAAGGAGGTCGGCGGCAGCGCGTCGACCGTCAGGAGCAGCGACAGCGCGTCGGGCTCACGGCCGTCCGCGAGGCCGAACCACGCCCTCATCTCGCCCTTCCCCGACGGCGCGCCGATCGCCCAGCCGACACAGGCCGGGTCGAGCCGGAGGTCGAGCCGGTCGGCGATCGCCGAGGAGCCGGGGATCTGCGGCGTGGGGCCGTCCGAGGCGGAGAAGCAGTTCTCGATGGCGGCCATCGCCGGGGGCGTCGCGGTGGTGCGGACGTCGTCGGGGAGCGCGTCGAGGCTGCCGTACGAGGCGAGGACCCGGATCCGCTCGACCTCGGTGCCGTCCTCCGCGTACTGGAAGAGGGACGCCTGGCCGGTGGAGAGCGTCCGGCCGGTGCGTACGGTCTCGGTCCTGATCACCGCGGGGCCCGGCACGGACGGCGTGAGGTAGTGCGCCGAGATCGTGAACGGGTCGGAGTGCGGGAGGTGCTCGCCGAGGGCGCGGCCGAGCAGAGCGAGGAGGTAGCCGCCGTTGACCGCGTGGATGATCGTCCAGCCGGCGGAGAGGTCGGCGTCGTAGACACCGGGCTCGCGGAGGACGACGGCGGTGTCGCGGTCGAACTCGCTCTCGCGGGTCGTCGCGACGGGGATCTCGGTACTCGTGCTCATGGTTTCGACGGTACCCCAGGGTAGCTACTGAGCGGTAGCTTTTTCCGGTTCCTCGCGTGCGGAGGACCGCCGGTTCCAGGCGCGGGGCGCGCGCCAGTGGTAGCGCATCGCCAGCAGGCGGAGGACGAAGGCGGTGAGGACGGCGGCGCCGCTGGTCCACCCGTTGAGCATGTCGAAGCGGATGCAGAGGACGACCATCGCGGAGCCGACGATCGCTGGGACGGCGTACAGGTCCCGGTCCCAGCGCAGCAGCGAAGGGACCTCGTTGGCGAGCACGTCCCGCAGGACACCGCCGCCGACGGCCGTCGCGAGCCCCAGCGCGGCGGAGGAGGTCAGCCCGAGGCCGTAGTCGTACGCCTTCGTCGTACCGGTCACACAGAAGAGGCCCAGGCCGGCGGCGTCGAAGACGTTCACGGCGGTCTGGGTGCGCTCGACCTGCGGGTGGAGGAAGAAGACGAGACCCGCGGCGATCAGGGGCATGAGGAAGTAGCCGAGATCGGAGAAGGCGGCGGGTGGTACGGCGCCGATGACCAGGTCGCGGAAGAGACCGCCCCCGAGGGCCGTGACCTCGGCGAGGACGGCGATGCCGAAGACGTCGAAGTTCTTGCGGACGGCGAGGAGGGCGCCGGAGATGGCGAAGACGAAGATGCCGACGAGATCGAGGGCGTGTTGGACGGAGGGGGTGAACAGGTCGTGGAGCACCGACCAATTGTGCCGGTTGTTCCTGCGGGGGCTGCGGGGGCTCCCCGGTTCGGGGGCTCCGCCCCCGTGCCCCCGGGGTGGGTGCGGTGCGCCGGGGCAGGGGCGGGGTGGAGAACTCCCCCACCCCGCCCCTCCCGAAACCCTGACGGGGCCGGGGGCTTCGCCCCGAACCCCCGCACGCACGGAGGCCCCTGGTGCCGTAGGGCACCAGGGGCCTCCCCTGTGTCACGCCTTAGAAGCGTCGTCCTCGGCCGTGGGCTCCGCCACGGGCTCGGACGTCGTGGCCGGGGCCTCCGCCTCGGCCGGCTCCGGGGCCTTCGTGATCTCCACCGACTCCCTCGCGCCCGGGATCGTCAGGGACTCCGCGTTCTCCGGGTGGTGGCAGGCCACTCGCTGGCCCGGACGGAGCTCCACGAGCGGGGGCTCCTGCGTCTTGCAGAGGTCCGTGGCCTTCCAGCAGCGGGTGTGGAAGCGGCAGCCGGGGGGCGGGGCGATCGGGGACGGGACGTCGCCGGTGAGGAGGATGCGGTCGCTCTTCGCGCCTCGGCGGCGGGGGTCCGGGATCGGGACCGCCGACATCAGGGCGCGGGTGTACGGGTGCATCGGGTTCTCGTAGAGGGACTTGCGGTCCGCGAGTTCCACGATCTTGCCGAGGTACATGACCGCGATGCGGTCCGACACGTGCCGGATGACCGACAGGTCGTGCGCGATGATCACGTACGTGAGGCCGAGCTCCTGCTGGAGGTCGTCCAGGAGGTTGACCACCTGGGCCTGGATGGAGACGTCCAGGGCCGAGACCGGCTCGTCCGCCACGACCAGCTTCGGCTTGAGCGCGAGCGCGCGGGCGATGCCGATGCGCTGGCGCTGGCCGCCGGAGAACTCGTGCGGGTAGCGGTTGTAGTGCTCCGGGTTCAGGCCGACCAGGCCGAGCAGGCGCTGGACCTCCTTCTTCACGCCGCCTTCGGGCTCCACGCCCTGGAGCTTGAAGGGGGCCGAGACGATCGTGCCGACCGTGTGGCGCGGGTTCAGCGAGCCGTACGGGTCCTGGAAGATCATCTGGATGTCCCGGCGGAGCGGACGCATGCCCGAGACGCCGAGGTGCGAGATGTCCGTGCCCTGGAACTCGACCGTGCCGTCGGTCGGTTCGAGGAGCCGGGTGATGAGCCGGCCCATCGTCGACTTGCCGCAGCCGGACTCGCCGACGACACCGAGGGTCTCACCGGGCAGGACCTCGAAGTCGATCCCGTCGACCGCCTTGACCGCGCCGGTCTGGCGCTGGAGAAGGCCCTTCCTGATGGGGAAGTGCTTCTTCAGGCCGGTGACCTTGAGCAGAGGTTCCATGTTGTCGCTCACAGTTTCGGCGCAATCTCTTCGGTCCAGATGCGGGTCCGCTCCTCCTGCGGCATGTGGCAGGCCGAGAAGTGGCGGTCCCCGGCCAGGGCCAGCTCCGGCCGCTGGGTGCGCGTGATGCCGCCCTTGGGGACGTCCGCGTACGGGCAGCGCGGGTTGAAGGCGCAGCCGCTCGGGATGTTGATGAGGCTGGGCGGGTTGCCCTTGACCGGGATGAGCCGCTCGGTCTGGTCGCGGTCGATCCTCGGCATCGAGCCGAGCAGGCCCCAGGTGTAGGGGTGCTGCGGCTCGTAGAAGACGGACTCGGCCGGTCCACGCTCGACGCAGCGCCCGCCGTACATGACGAGGATGTCGTCGGCGAGCTCGGCGACGACGCCGAGGTCGTGGGTGATGATGACGACCGCGGAGCCGAACTCCTTCTGGAGGTCCCGCATCAGGTCGAGGATCTGCGCCTGCACGGTCACGTCGAGCGCGGTGGTCGGCTCGTCGGCGATGAGCAGCGCGGGGTTGTTGACGAGCGCCATGGCGATCATCGCGCGCTGGCGCATGCCGCCGGAGAACTCGTGCGGGTAGTTGTCGAACCGCTTGGCGGGCTCGGGGATGCCGACCCGGTCGAGGAGTTCGACGGCCCGCTTGCGCGCCGTCTTCTTGTCGACGTCGTTGTGGACGCGGTACGCCTCCACGATCTGGTTGCCGACCGAGTAGTACGGGTGCATCGCGGACAGCGGGTCCTGGAAGATCATCGCCATGTCGCGGCCGCGCATCCTGCGGACCTCGTCCGGGTCGGCCGTGAGCAGCTCGCGCCCGTCGAGCCAGATCTCGCCGGAGATGCGGGCCTTCTGCCGGCCGTACTGGCCGACGGTGTGGAGGCCCATGATGCCGAGCGAGGTGACCGACTTGCCGGAGCCGGACTCGCCCACGATGCCGAGGGTCTTGCCCTTCTCCAGCTGGAAGCTGAGACCGTCGACCGACTTGACCAGACCGTCGTCGGTCGGGAAGTGGATCTTCAGGTCGCGCACGTCGAGGAAGGCGTCGGAGGGGGCGGACCCGGTGGCGACGGGTTCTCCCACCGCCGCGCCGGTCTTCGTCAGCTTGTCCGTCATGCGAGCCTCACTCGGGGGTCGATCACGGCGTACAGCAGGTCCACGACGAGGTTGGCGATGACGACGCAGGCCGCGGTGATGAGGGTGACGGCCAGGATCAGCGGCAGGTCACGCTCGCTCACGCCCTTGATGGCGAGGCCGCCGAGGCCGTGGAGGCTGAACGCGGTCTCGGTCAGGATCGCGCCGCCGACGAGGGCGCCGAGGTCCATGCCGAAGATGGTCAGGATGGGGGTCATGGTGGAGCGCATGGCGTGCTTGCCGAGCACGACCGACTCCGGGAGGCCCTTGGCCCGTGCGGTGCGGATGTAGTCCTCGCCGAGGACCTCCAGCATGGTGGCGCGGGTGAGCCGCGCGTACATCGCCGCGTACAGGAAGGCGAGGGTCACCCAGGGCAGCAGCAGACCGCCGAACCAGCCACCGAAGGACTCGGTGATCGGCACGTACGAGGCGTTGAGCCAGCCCAGTTGGGTGCGGAAGACCAGCATCGCCAGCATGGCGGTGAAGAAGATGGGCAGCGAGACACCGGCGAGCGCGGTGATCATGGCCGCGCGGTCGATGATCGTGCCCCGCTTGAGCGCGGAGACGACTCCCGTGGAGACACCCAGGATCAGCCAGAGCACAGCGGCGCCGATGACCATGGAGAGGGTGACGGGGAAGGCGTCGACCAGCATCGACCAGACGTCCTGCTCGGTGCGGAACGAGTAGCCGAAGCAGGGCATCGCGCAGTGGATGGTGTCGCCACCACCGGTGTAGTCACGGCCGACGAAGATGCCGGAGACGAAGTGCCAGAACTGCACCAGGATCGGGTCGTCCAGGCCGAGCTTCTGCCGGATGGCCTCGATGGAAGCCGGATCCGCCTGCTTGCCGACGAACATCGCGGCAGGGTCGCTGCCGGTCATCTTGGGGATGAGGAAGAAGATGCTGAGCGTCACCAGAGTGACGACGAGCAGCATCACGACGACTGCGAAGAGTCGCCGGACTATGTATGCAAGCATGCGGTCGGCCGGTCGGCGGCCGGGGATCCCGATCGGGTTCCCCGGCCGCCGCCCTCGGCCATCACCTGCCCTTCGGACCTGGCGGCGGGTGTTGCGCCGGTGAAGCGGGTCGGATTACTTGACGACGCCGAGCGACGCGTAGTCGTAGCGGCCGTTGTAGGCGTCCGCCGTGTAGACGTTGGTCAGCCGGGAGCTGCGCCAGATGATGTTCTTCTCGTGGGTGAAGGGCAGGTAGACCGCGGCCTCCGACACCTTCGTGTTGATCTGCTTGTAGAGCTCGCCGGCCTTGACCGGGTCGGTCTCCTTCAGCGCCTGGTCGAACAGGCCGTTGACGGCCTTGTCGTTCAGCTCCGAGAAGTTGTTGTTACCGCTCTGGAGGATGAAGCGGCCGTCGACCAGCGGCTGCAGGAAGCCCTGACCGGTCGGGAAGTCGGCGCCCCAGCCCATGATGATGATGCCGTAGCCCTTTTCCTTGACGACCTTCGGCGAACCGATGATGCCGGACGTCTGGGCGCCGTCGAACTGGTCGATCTGGGCGTCGATGCCGACGGCCTTCAGCGACTGCTGGAGGGACTCGGCGGTCGCGATCTCGATCTTCTTGTTGTTGCGGACCGCGATGGTGGTCTTGAAGCCGTTCGGCTTACCGCAGTTCTTCAGTGCTTCCTTGGCCTTGGCGAGGTCCGGCGCGCCGCCGAGCTTGCCGTACGGGTCGGCCTTCGGGTCGGCACCCTTGATCGCCGGCGGGAGCATGTTGGAGGCGATGTCGCCACCGGCCTGCGGGCCACCACGGGCGGTCTGCAGCGACTTGGAGTCGGCCGCGTAGATGATGGCCTTGCGGCACTCGATGTTGGGGATGACCGTCTGCGGGAAGACCGCGTAGCGGATGAAGCCCGTCTGCGGGTTGTCGACGTTGCCCTTGTGCTGCTGGAGCACCTTCTGGCGGGCGGAGGCGCCGACGCCCGTCGCGTTGATGTCGAGGTCGTACTCGCCCTCGACCAGACGGTTGTCCATGTCGTCGGCGTTCGTGGTGAACGTGACGCTGATCTTGTCCGGGAGCGCCTTGCGGACGGTGTCCGTCTTGGCGTCCCACTTGTCGTTACGGACAAGCTTCATGGACTTGTTCGGCGTGTACGACTCCCACTTGTACGGGCCGGAGGAGAACACGTTCAGGCCGTACTTGGCCTTGGTGTCCTTGTCCTGGCGGACCGGGGAGGCGGCGGGCATGGCCAGCATCTGCAGGAAGTCACCGTTGGCGACCGGCAGCTTGAAGATGATGGTCTTGTCGTCCGGGGTCTCGATCGCCTTCAGGCCGAGCTTGTCCGCGGAGGTGTCCTTGTACGGACCCTTGTACTCGCCCTTGGGGTCGAGCGTCTGCTGGAGGTAGATCGGGCCGCCGGAGATGACGTCCTGGGCCCAGATGCGCTCGATGCCGTACTTGATGTCCTTCGAGGTGATCGGCTTGCCGTCCTGCCAGGTCACCCCGTCCTTCAGCGTGAAGGTGTAGGTCAGGCCGTCTTCGGAGACCTTGCCGGCGTCGGTGGCGAGGTCCGGGACCAGCTCGGTGGAGGCCGCGCCCGGCTCGCTCTTGAAGGTGACCAGCTGGCGCGTGTAGTAGCGCTGGAAGTCCCAGACGAAGCCGTAGTAGCCGCGCTGCGGGTCCCAGTTGTCGGCCTCCTGCGAGCCGATGAACTTCAGCTCGCCGCCCTTCTTGGTGGAGGCGTTGGCGACCTTGTTCACACCGGCGTTGAAGCCGGGCGCACCGCCCTTGCCCTTGTCGCCGCTGCCGCCGTTGTCGCCGCCGCAGGCGGTGGTGACGACCATCGTGGCCGCCGCGAGCAGCGCGCCCGCGGCGATTCTGCGCCTCTGAGAGCTCATCAGAGTCATGGGTCTCGCAACCTCCGGATAGTGGCGGCCGTAACGGCGGTCCGCCGATTGGGGATGAGCCTCCTGTCGACAGCGGCAGGGGCGGGTCTTGCGGGTCGTCGGCGAACGGTCAGCGGGAGCCCTTCGGGTCCAGCGCGTCACGCACGCCGTCGCCGAAGAGGTTGAACGCCAGAACGGTGATGAAGATCGCGAAGCCGGGGATCACCATGAACAGCGGGTCCGACTCGTAGGTGGTGATGGCCGTCGACAGCATCTGTCCCCAGGAAGCGGTGGGCGGCTTCACACCCGCGCCGAGGAAGCTGAGCGCCGCTTCGGTGAGGATGTTGGTGGGGATCATCAGGGTCGCGTAGACCGTGATCGGGGCGATCAGGTTGGGCAGCAGCTCCCGGCGCAGGATGTAGAGGCGGCCGGCGCCGAGGCTCTGGGCGGCCTCGACGTACTCGCGGTTGCGCAGGGAGAGGGTCTGGCCGCGGACGATGCGGCCCACGTACGGCCAGCCGAAGAAGCCGATGACGATCACCAGGGCGGCGATGCGGACGCCCGAGCCGTCGAGGCCGAGGAGTTCGTTCGGCAGGACGGAGACCAGGGCGATCGTGAAGAGCAGCTGCGGGAACGCGAGCATCACGTCCATGACCCGGCTGAGGGCCGCGTCGATCCAGCCGCCGAAGTAGCCGGCGATGATGCCGAGGATCGTGCCGAGGACGACGGCGAAGACCGCCGCGAGGAAGGCGACGAGCAGCGAGATCCGGGCGCCGTAGACGATGCGGCTGAAGACGTCGCGGCCGTTGACGGGCTCGACTCCGAAGAGGAAGTCCGAGCTCACACCGCCCCAGGAGCCGATCGGGGTACCGAAGAGCGGGTCGATCTGGTCCTCGTGGAACTCGTCCGGCGGGTGGCCCAGGAGGCCCACGATGACCGGCGCGAAGATCGCGACGAGGACGAGGAAGACGACGATGAAGGCGCCCGCGAGGGCCAGTTTGTCGCGCTTGAGGCGGGTCCAGGCGATCTGCCAGGGCGAGCGGCCCTCGATCGCCTTGCCGACGGTGCCGGTGGTGTCCGGGGTGCCGGGTGCGTCGGGCGCGCCATCGACGGTGTCGGTCGACTCGCCCGCACTCTTCTCGTGCAGTGGTGCCGTCATCGTGGTGAGGACCCCTCTCGGCCGCCGGTAGCCGGCCCTTGCCCGCCGCGGGTAGCGGCTCGGTGGAACAACTGCTGGGCACCTGCTCGAAAGGAGCCGAACACCCGGTGTTCCGGGGAGTCTTCAATGCGCTTGTGATCACCCGCCAGCCCTGACGAGGAATGTTTGCTCAAACGTGATGCGGTGCTGCGACTTCCGTTATCCGGACGCCTCGATCACGTGAGCGGACCATCTCGGGGCCTCTTCCCCCTTATCGGACATGTCCCTCAACCGGGCGTTCCAGGTGCTGAATTAGGGCGAACGAAAGCCTCCGGAGCGAACTCCGGAGGCTGGCGGGGCGGGACGCGAGAAGGGATGCGTCTCAGTATCCGGACGGTGCCGGCGGCGGGTACCCGTACCCGGGAACGGCCGCCGCACCGCGTCCGGCGTGTGCCTCGCGGTCGTAGAACGGGCGCCCGTTCGCCCGCAGCCAGAGGGCCACCGGGTCGTACGCGTCGGAGAGGGCGACCGTCGAGACGGGCAGTCCCTCGGGTACGGCTCCGATGGACTGGCGCATCATCGCCCGGACCGTGTCGACGGCCGCGGGCGAGGTGTCGTACAGATCGAGGCCGATGACGAGGTACGGGGAGCCGAGCGCGGGCTGCACCCAGCCGCGGCGCAGCGCCCGGACGGCCGGGGTGCGGTGCGCGTTCTGCGTGAGCAGGGCGTAGAACTGCGGGATCTCCAGGCTGGGCTCGGTGACCCGCAGCGGTCCCGCCGGCATCCGGTCGAGGCCGGTGGCGATCCGGCGCAGGTCGGCCCAGGGGATGCCGAGGCCGCCGCCGGGGGCGTGCGGATTGAGCCAGATGCCCCAGCGGTCGGGGTAGAGGGCGCGGGCGATCTCCCGGCCGGTGACGAGCTCGTGGGCGCGGTGCCAGCCGGAGGCGGCGAGTTCCTGGGCGGAGGTGACGCAGGGCGCGTAGCCGAAGCCGTCGACCTCCATGTTCCCGTACTGGGCGTCGGACGAGCCGGGCGAGCCGTGCCAGAGCAGCATCCAGAGCTCGCCGTCGGCGAGGGCGTGCAGCAGCTGCTCGTACGCGTCGTAGCGTCCGGGTGCCACCTGGCGCAGCATGTGCTCGACCTGTCCGGTCGCAGCGGTGCCTGACGCGCTCACCCTGTGTCCCGCCCCTCTTCCGTCACCACGTCTGTTCCGACGTACGTCCTGGCCGACGTCCGTCCTGTCGACGCCCGTCCTGCCGACGTCTGTCCTGCTGTCGAGAAGTTCAGCTTAAACAGGCCACCGGTCACACGGCGGCGCGCTGGTAGAAGGGACGCACCCGCTCCAGCATCCAGTCGCCGACCGGGTCCTGCGCCATGTCGAGCAGGATGAGGTTGACGGGCCAGGCGCACTCGACGCGGCCGAGGGCGCGGCCGAGGGCGTCGAGGGGCGCGTTGCGGTCGACTCCGTCCCAGCCGGCGAGCTGGACGCCGACGAAGAGGGCGGGTTCGGTGCCCTCGATGCTGGCGAGGGCGCGGCGGGCGGTGGTGACGACGCCGGTGGCCTCGAACTCGGCGGAGGCGGCGGCGAGGAAGTCGACGGGGTCGTCCTGCCAGTCGGGCTCGAAGAGACGGACGCGGCCGCCGCTGGCGGGGCCGTCGAGCGGGGTGCGGCCGACGCGGCACAGCTCCGCGACGGCCGGCGGGGGCAGCGGGACGCCGACGGTGCCGCCGGGGTTCACGGCGATGCCTAGCTGCGGGGGCAGGCCGCGGGCGAAGTCGCGGGCCGGCGCGACGGTGAACGACATGTGGTTGCCGACACAGGCGAGGAACTGCGCCTCGGAGCTGAAGACGGGGACGTACGCCGCGCCGTCGATCTCCATGGTGGCGAGGTCGAGGTCGGTGCTGTCGGGTCCGCCGCCGTTGGGCAGCGGCACCCAGACCGGGCTGCGGCCGAGCACCTCGACCAGGCGGGCGCCCGCCGAGGGGTTGCCGAGGGAGGCGGCAAGGACCTCTTCGAGCTCATTGCCCGGCCACGTCACGTCCACGGTCCCGTTTCCCCTTCTCGCACGGCCTGCCGTACCGGCCGCCCCGGCAGCACCCTAACGCCGCCCCGGCACCGCCGTGGCCAAAAGGCAAGGGTACGAGCGCACGCCGGAGCGCCACCCGGGAGGTGCTCTCCTCGGGCGGTCCCGTCAGACGGCCTCGCGGAAGCCGATCTTCCGCAGGAGGTCCGCCGCGTCCCGGTCGAGCAGGGTCACGGAGGCGCAGCCGTGCGGCAGGCGGCCGGACTCGGCGGCCCGGACGAGCCGGCCGACGGCCCGCCGGTGCCGGGCGAAGGCGTAGGAGGAGACGCCCCGGCCGCGGGTGCGCTGGCCCTGGCGGGCGGTCCGGGGGGTGACGTCGAGGAGGATCAGGTGCAGGGCCCGGCCGCGTCGGCGGGCCTCCCGGGCGAGCCAGCCGCGCACCCAGGACTGGGTGCCGCAGTCGTGCACGATCACCCCGGCGCCGGAGCGCAGGGCGCGCCGGAGGCGGGCGTAGTGGGCGAGCCGGACCAGGGGCCGGTAGAGGGCGTACGGCAGGAGGCGGGGCATGCGGGCCTCCCAGTGCTCGCGGGTGTCCTGGGAGTCGATGCCGCCGCCCTCGGCGGCGCGCTTCATGAGGGTGGACTTGCCGCTGCCGGGCAGCCCGGAGACGACCACCAGGTCGCCGGCGGCGAAGGTGAGGGCGCGGGGGCCGCGGCCGCCGCGCTCGCGCAGGTCGCGCAGGAGCCGCCCGCGGCCACGTGTGCGGGCGCGGGCTCGCTGGGACGGTATGCCGGTACTCGACGCGTATGCGCCGGTGTGCTGGATCCTCATCGCTTCTCCCCCTGCCGGGCCTGGGAAGACCCTTGCCCACAAAGTGTAAAGAAACGGTAATGGGACACAAGCGATGTGCCCCGTCGAGCTCGCGTGCAATGATGTGCGCGCCAGGCGCGCACAGTCGCCACACAATCGCATACCGGCCGCTCGAATCCGCGCGGGAGAGTTCCGGACCGCACGTCGTGTCCGGACGCCGAAGGAGCAAGACCCTCCCTTGAATCTCTCAGGCCCCGTACCGCGCGGATGAGGCAGATCTGAAAAGCGGGACACCCTGCCGTGTCCCCACCCAAGGTGCAAGCCGATCTCTCGGTGACGAGATGCTCTCGGTGAACCTCTCAGGTTCCATGACAGATGGGGAGGACGTCCTCGCCCGTCATGTGTTTCGTCACCGATCACGCCCTTGGGACCCGGGAGCCACCCCATGAGCACTGCCCCCCGTCTGACCGCCCTCGACGCGACTCACCGTTCGCTGGGCGCGACCATGACCGACTTCGCCGGCTGGGACATGCCGCTCCGGTACGGCAGCGAGCGGGACGAGCACATCGCCGTCCGCACCAAGGCGGGTCTCTTCGACCTCTCCCACATGGGTGAGATCACCGTCACCGGTCCGCAGGCCGTCGAACTCCTCGACCACGCCCTCGTCGGCAACATCTCCACGGTGGGCGTCGGCCGGGCCCGCTACACGATGATCTGCCAGGAGGACGGCGGCATCCTCGACGACCTGATCGTCTACCGCCTCGGCGAGACGGAGTACATGGTCGTCGCCAACGCCTCCAACGCGCAGATCGTCCTGGACGCGCTGACCGAGCGCGCGGCCGGCTTCGACGCCGAGGTGCGCGACGACCGTGACGCGTACGCCCTGATCGCCGTCCAGGGCCCGGAGTCCCCCGGCATCCTGAAGTCGCTCACCGACGCCGACCTGGACGGTCTGAAGTACTACGCCGGCCTGCCCGGCACGGTCGCGGGCGTGCCCGCGCTGATCGCCCGTACCGGCTACACCGGCGAGGACGGCTTCGAGCTGTTCCTGAAGCCCGAGCACGCCGAGGGCGTCTGGAAGGCGCTGACCGAGGCGGGCGCCCCGGTCGGTCTGATCCCCTGCGGTCTGTCCTGCCGTGACACGCTCCGCCTGGAGGCGGGCATGCCGCTCTACGGCCACGAGCTGACCACCGCGCTCACCCCCTTCGACGCCGGTCTCGGCCGGGTCGTGAAGTTCGAGAAGACGACCAACGAGGGCCGCTTCGTCGGCCGCGAGGCGCTGGAGAAGGCCGCCGAGCGCGCCGAGACCGCCCCGCCGCGCAAGCTCGTCGGCCTGATCGCCGAGGGCCGCCGGGTCCCGCGCGCCGGCTTCTCCGTCGTCAAGGACGGCGTGGTGATCGGCGAGGTCACCTCCGGTGCCCCGTCCCCGACCCTCGGAAAGCCGATCGCGATCGCGTACGTGGACGCGGCGCACGCCGAGCCCGGCACCCAGGGTGTAGGTGTGGACATCCGCGGCACCCACGAGGCGTACGAGGTCGTGGCGCTGCCGTTCTACAAGCGCCAGAAGTGACGCATCCGTCTCACTTCGCGTCTCACCCCGCAAGACCCACGTTCATCAGCACTCACCCAATCCTGGAGAATCAGGCCATGAGCAACCCCCAGCAGCTGCGCTACACCAAGGAGCACGAGTGGCTGTCGGACGCCGAGGAGGGCGTCTCGACCGTCGGCATCACGGAGTTCGCCGCCAACGCGCTCGGTGACGTCGTCTACGCCCAGCTCCCCGAGGTCGGCTCCACGGTCACCGCGGGTGAGACCTGCGGCGAGCTGGAGTCGACGAAGTCCGTGAGCGACCTGTACTCCCCCGTCACGGGCGAGGTCGTCGCCGCCAACCAGGACGTGGTGGACGACCCGTCGCTGGTGAACACGGCTCCGTTCGAGGGTGGCTGGCTGTTCAAGGTGCGCGTCACGGGTGAGCCGGACGAGCTGCTCTCCGCCGACGAGTACACCGCGTTCTCCGGGAACTGAGACCGGGCCCGAGACCCCTTAGGGATCGATTCATGTCGCTTCTGAACACTCCCCTCCACGAGCTGGACCCCGACGTCGCCGCCGCCGTCGACGCCGAGCTCCGCCGCCAGCAGTCCACCCTCGAGATGATCGCCTCGGAGAACTTCGCTCCGGTCGCCGTCATGGAGGCGCAGGGCTCCGTCCTCACCAACAAGTACGCCGAGGGCTACCCGGGCCGCCGCTACTACGGTGGCTGCGAGCACGTCGACGTCGCCGAGCAGATCGCGATCGACCGGATCAAGGACCTGTTCGGCGCCGAGTACGCCAACGTCCAGCCGCACTCCGGCGCCTCCGCGAACCAGGCCGCCCTCTTCGCGATCGCCCAGCCCGGCGACACGATCCTGGGTCTGGACCTGGCGCACGGCGGTCACCTCACCCACGGCATGCGCCTGAACTTCTCGGGCAAGCAGTTCAACGTGGTCGCGTACCACGTGGACGAAGCCGGTCTGGTCGACATGGCCGAGGTCGAGCGCCTCGCCAAGGAGCACCGCCCGAAGGTGATCATCGCGGGCTGGTCCGCCTACCCGCGCCAGCTGGACTTCGCCGAGTTCCGCCGGATCGCCGACGAGGTCGAGGCGTTCCTGTGGGTCGACATGGCCCACTTCGCGGGTCTGGTCGCGGCCGGTCTGCACCCGAACCCGGTCGAGTACGCGGACGTGGTGACCTCCACCACGCACAAGACGCTCGGCGGCCCCCGCGGCGGCATCATCCTGGCGAAGAAGGAGTTCGCGAAGAAGCTGAACTCCTCGGTCTTCCCCGGCTTCCAGGGCGGCCCGCTGGAGCACGTGATCGCGGCCAAGGCCGTCTCCTTCAAGGTCGCGGCCTCGGAGGAGTTCAAGGAGCGCCAGCAGCGCACCCTGGACGGTGCCCGCATCATCGCCGAGCGCCTGGTCCAGGACGACGTCACCGCCCACGGTGTCTCGGTCCTGTCCGGCGGTACGGACGTGCACCTGCTCCTCGTCGACCTGCGCGACAGCGAGCTGGACGGCCAGCAGGCCGAGGACCGTCTCCACGAGGTCGGCATCACGGTCAACCGGAACGCCGTTCCGAACGACCCGCGCCCGCCGATGGTCACCTCGGGTCTGCGCATCGGTACCCCGGCGCTCGCCACCCGCGGTTTCCAGGCCGAGGACTTCACCGAGGTCGCCGACATCATCGCGGAGACCCTGAAGCCCGGCTTCGACGCCGAGAAGGCCGAATCGCTGAAGGCCCGGGTGACGGCGCTCGCCGACAAGCACCCGCTGTACCCCGGCCTGTAGTAATTTCGTACCCTTTCGTTCGTACGGACCTTCGGGGCACCGCGCACACTGGACAGTGAGCGCGGTGCCCCACCCCATGTCCCCGCGCCGTACCGCACGCCCTTCTTCTCCGCGCTTTTCTGCTCCACCCCGGCAGACAACGGCGTCTAGCCCCCACAAGGAGTCCTCCCGTGGCCATCTCGGTCTTCGACCTGTTCTCGATCGGCATCGGCCCGTCGAGCTCCCACACGGTGGGCCCGATGCGCGCGGCCCGGATGTTCGCCCGCCGCCTGAAGAACGAGGGCCTGCTCGCCCACACCGCGAAGGTACGGGCGGAGCTGTACGGCTCCCTCGGCGCGACCGGCCACGGCCACGGCACCCCGAAGGCGGTCCTCCTCGGCCTGGAGGGCAGCTCGCCGCGCACGGTGAACGTCGAGACGGCCGACGACGAGGTCGAGCGGATCAAGTCGAGCGGCCGGATCAACCTCCTCGGCGCGCACGAGATCCCCTTCGACTTCGACGCCGACCTGATCCTGCACCGGCGCAAGGCACTGCCGTACCACGCCAACGGAATGACGATCTTCGCGTACGACGCGGAGGACGCCCTGGTCCTGGAGAAGACGTACTACTCGGTCGGCGGCGGCTTCGTCGTCGACGAGGACGCCGTCCAGGGCGAGAGCCCGATCGTCCCGGACGACACCGTCCTGAAGTACCCCTTCCGTACGGGCGACGAGCTGCTGCGCCTGGCGAAGGAGACCGGCCTGTCGATCTCCGCGCTGATGCTGGAGAACGAGAAGGCCTGGCGGACCGAGGACGAGATCCGCGAGGGCCTCCTGGAGATCTGGCGGGTCATGCAGTCCTGCGTCTCACGCGGCATGTCGCGCGAGGGCATCCTGCCCGGCGGCCTGAAGGTCCGCCGACGCGCCGCGAACCTGGCCCGCAAGCTGCGCTCCGAGGGCGACCCGAAGATGCACGCCATGGAGTGGATCACCCTCTACGCGATGGCCGTCAACGAGGAGAACGCGGCGGGCGGCCGGGTGGTCACCGCCCCGACGAACGGCGCGGCCGGCATCATCCCCGCCGTCCTGCACTACTACATGAACTTCGTGCCCGGCGCCGACGACGAGGGCATCGTCCGCTTCATGCTGGCGGCGGGCGCGGTCGGCATGCTCTTCAAGGAGAACGCCTCGATCTCCGGCGCCGAGGTCGGCTGCCAGGGCGAGGTCGGCTCGGCCTGCTCGATGGCGGCGGGCGCCCTCGCCGAGGTCCTCGGCGGCACCCCGGAGCAGGTGGAGAACGCGGCCGAGATCGGCATGGAGCACAACCTGGGCCTGACCTGCGACCCGGTCGGCGGCCTGGTCCAGATCCCGTGCATCGAGCGCAACGGCATGGCGGCGGTCAAGGCCGTCACGGCGGCGAAGATGTCGATGCGCGGCGACGGCAGCCACCTGGTCTCCCTCGACAAGGTCATCAAGACCATGAAGGAGACCGGCGCGGACATGAGCGTGAAGTACAAGGAGACCGCGCGCGGCGGTCTCGCGGTGAACATCATCGAGTGCTGAATCGGTTGTTCACGTGAAAGGCCCGTGCCGGCCGGCGAGCGCCGTCCGGCACGGGCCTTTCGGTCAGTAGCGCACCCAGAGGACGATCACGTCCGGGCGGGTCGAGGTGAAGGGCTCGCAGAAGAAGATCGGGCCCCAGATCTGGTAGCCGGCCTGACCGGCGGCCTGGCATTCGGCGTACGAGGCGTGGTGGCTGCGGGCGTAGAAGCCGGGGCCGGGTGCGGCCTCGGCGGTGCCGGCGGTGCCGAGCGCGAGGGCCCCGGCGGTGGCGGCGGTGGCGAGGGCGGCTGCTGTGCGGCGGTACATGGCATGTCCTCCTGAAAACGCCGGGATGCCCCGGCGGAGTGCGTGACGATGCGATGTGGTGCGGTACGTACCGGCTGCGCAGCCGGGGACGAACGTACCGTCGCGGACAGAGCCACACAATAGGTCTAGGCCAATGCGTCAGGTCTCGTCGGCGTGACCGTCACGCCGGGGTCGGCACCACGCTCCGGCCGGTTTCGTGGGCGTAGAGCATCGCCCGGTCACGAAGGGACGCGTGGACCGCCATGCGGGCGTCGCGGCGGCGCTGGGCCGGGCCGTCGGGGAGGTGGAGGATGCCCGCGTTGCCCCGGGAGCCGCGCTGGATCTCGGCCGTGCGGGGGATCCGCAGCGCCTGGTAGCGGTCGAGCCGGGCCGCGGTCGTCGACGGCGCCGGGTCGGCCAGGCAGGCCGCCAGGTCCATCGCGTCCTCGACCGCCTGGTTCGCGCCCTGCGCCATGAACGGCAGCATCGGGTGCGCCGCGTCACCGAGCAGGGTCAGCCGACGCGAGGACCACACGTCCAGCGGCGGGCGGTCGTGCAGCGCCCACTGGAGGGTCGTCTCCACCGCGCCCACGACGTCCGCGACCAGACCGGTCCAGCCGCCGAAGACCCGCCGCAGCGCCTCCGGGTCGCCCGGCGTCGACCAGGACTCGCCCGGGGACTGCGCCATCGGCACCGTCGCCGCGAAGCTCAGGTACTCCCCCGCCGCGACCGGGTAGCACACGAAGTGCCCGCCCGGGCCGAGCCAGAGGCGCACCAGAGGCGCGCGGGCCGCGTCCGGGAGCCGGTCCACCGGCACCAGGCCCCGATAGATGCCGAGCCCCGAGAACTCGGGCTCGTCGCGCCGGAAGGCCTCGCGGACCGTGGAGTGGATGCCGTCGGCGCCCACCACCAGCTCCGCCCCGCGGACGGTTCCGTCCTCGAAGGTCAGCCGTACGCCGTCACCCGGCTCCGCCGGCTCCGTCTCCCGGGCCTCGCCGAGGCGCTCGCCCAGCTTGAGGCTGCCGTCGTCGACGAGCGTGAGGAGCGCGTCGTGGAGATGCGCCCGGTGCACCGCGTAGTAAGGGGCCCCGAACATCCGCTCGCACTCCGCGCCCAGCGGCGTCCGGGCGATCGGCCGCCCGCTCCAGCCCCGTACCTCCATGGCCTCGATCGCCACCGCCCGCTCGCGCAGGGCCGGGCCGAGGCCGAGCCGTAGCAGCGGCCTGACCGCGTTGGGCGAGAGCTGGACCCCCGCCCCCACCTCCGCGAGCCGCCGCGTCTGTTCGTACACCGTGTACGGAATGCCCATGGAGGAGAGCGCACCGGCCAGCGTCAGACCGCCGATGCCGGCGCCGACCACCGAGACGTGCGGCCGCTCCTCCGCTCCCCACTCGTCCAGATCCCCGAACCGCACCTTTGAGACCGCCTTCCGCGTCGCTGCTGTGTCGGCACCGTCGGCGTCGCCGGCCGCGGTCTCCCGCAGCCCGGCCGTCCGCCGCACCCCGAGCATGGGCGGCCCACCGGCCCCGGGCAACGCGGGTCACGCCCCCCTCTGACAACTGTCGCGGCTTCCATGACGTCCGTCACCGCCGCCCCCGCGCGCCCGCTCCGGGCCGGTCCCCCGCACCTAACGTCGAGGCGGCGCCCGGGAGTCCGACCGCGGGCGACGACCCCACGACACCCCAGACCGGGAGGCACACAGTGACACGAGCCGAGGGACCGCGGTGACCGCCGCGGTGGCCGTGGAAGGCCTGCAGAAGCGGTACGGCGACCACGAGGCCGTGCGAGGCGTCGACTTCAGCGTCGCGGAGGGCGAGATCTTCGCCCTGCTCGGGCCGAACGGCGCCGGCAAGACCACCACCCTGGAGATCCTCGAAGGCTTCCGGGAGCGCGACGGCGGGCGGGTCGAGGTCCTCGGCCGCGACCCCGGCGTCAAGGCCGACGGCCACTGGCTGCGCGGCCAGGTCGGCCTCGTCCTCCAGGACATCGCCGTGGAGCCCTATCTGTCGGTACGGGAGACCGTGGCCCGCAACGCCGGGTACTACCCGGACCCGCGGAACGTCGACGAACTGCTCGACCTCGTCGGCCTGGACGAGAAGAAGGGCGCCAAGGTCAAGGACCTGTCCGGCGGCCAGAAGCGCCGGCTCGACCTGGCGCTCGGCGTCGTCGGCCGGCCCAAGCTGCTGTTCCTGGACGAGCCGACCACCGGCTTCGACCCGAACGCGCGCCGCGGCGCCTGGGACGTGGTGCGCAGTCTGCGCGACGACGGCACCACCATCGTCCTCACCACCCACTACATGGACGAGGCACAGGCCCTGGCCGACTCGGTCGTGGTCATCGCCGAGGGCCGGATCGTCGCCTCGGGCACCCCGGACACGCTGGGCGGCCGCGACAGCGCCCAGACCCGGATCCGCTTCGCGCTGCCGACGGGCGCCGCGCTCGCCGACGTACCCCTGTCGGTGAGCGATGTGGAGGACGGCCTGGTGACGGCCGAGACGACCGAGCCGACGGCCGCGCTGCACCGGCTGACCGGCTGGGCCCTCGACCGGGGCACGCCGCTGGACCGGCTGACCGTCGAGCAGCCCACGCTCGAGGACGTCTATCTCAGCCTGACCAGCGAGTACGTACAGCAGGAAGCCTCCTCGCCGTCGTCCGCACGGGAGCGCAAGGCACCCGCCGGACGAGGGCGCCGACCCGGACGGAGCCGCTCATGACCACCCTGATCCCCCCGACCACCGAGACCGCCCCGGCGGCCTCGGCCAAGCGCGGCGCGGACGTTCCGCGCGCGCGGAATCCGCTGGCCCTGCTGGGTCATCAGATCCGTTACGAGCAGCTGTCGTTCTGGCGCAACCCGCAGTCGATGGTGTTCACCTTCGTCCTGCCGATCGTCATCATCGGCATCTTCGGCGCCGTCTTCAGCGGCAGCGAGGGCCAGGACTTCTTCTTCGGCCTGACCGGCATGCAGTACTACACGCCGGTGATCGCCGCCGTGTCCGTACTCGGCGCCTGCTACGGCCAGTTGGCGATCGTGCTCGCGATGCGTCGGCAGACCGGGGTCCTCAAGCGGCTGCACGCCACACCGCTGCCCGCCTGGGTCTACTTCGCCGGTCTGCTCGTGCACTGCGTCGTCGTCAGCATCGTGGACGTCGCCCTCGTCTTCGGCATCGGCGCGCTCTACGGCGTCGACCTGCCCACCCACTGGGGCGCGGTCCTGCTGACCCTGGTGCTCGGCGCGGCCAGCTTCTGCGCGCTCGGCGTCGGCGTGGCCTCGCTGATCAAGAACTCCGAGGCGGCCCCGGCCGTCGTGCAGTTCATCCAGTTCCCGCTGGTCTTCATCTCCGGCAGCTACTTCCCGATCCACGCGGAGCTGCTCAACACCATCGCGGGCCTGCTGCCCGTGAAGCCGTTCAACGACGCGATGCTGGCGCTCTTCACCCAGGACGCCGGCTTCCAGTGGCGGGACCTCGCGGTCCTCGCCGCCTGGGGTGTCATCGGCGCCCTGATCGCCGTCCGTTCCTTCCGCTGGGACCCGCGCCCCGAGTGACAGCCGGGAGCGCACCACGAAAAGGCCCGACCGGGAAACCGGCCGGGCCTTTCGCGATCCCCGTGGGGGGGAGCTCGGGGTCAGACGTTCTGCGGTACGGGGGTGTTCGCCGGTACGGGGAAGGCGTGGGCCAGGACCGCGTACGTGCGCAGCTCCTCCAGGAGGCTCAGGCCGAGCCGGTTGTGGAGCATGTGCGCGTGCGAGAAGAGGACCATGCCCGGATGGGTCGGGGACTGCTCGCGGATCTCGGCCGCGTGGGCGGCGATCCGGGTGTGCCAGCCGGCGAAGGGGCCGTGGGCGCCCGGGTCGAGGGTCACCGCCCCCTCGACCCGGGTGATCGTGTCGAGGAGCTCGGCCGGGTGGCCGGCCTCGGCGGCCCAGGCGCGCCAGGCGCCGAGGCCGTGGGCGTAGTAGTACGCGCGTTCCGCGGGGTCGCCGAGGGCGGCGGCGACCGCGAGGGTGCCGCGCAGGGCGAGCACGGCCCGCTGCCGCTCGCTGCTCACCTTGGGCAGGGCGGCGAGGACGAGGGTGCTGGACAGGGTGAAGAGGGACTCGGCGGCGGGCATGAGCGCCTCGCCGCCGTAGCGGTCGAACTCCGGCTCGTAGACGGCCGGGTGGACGCCGGGGGGCAGCAGGGCCTTCACGGAGGTGTTCTCGCCGGTCTCGCCCGCGGCGGCGAGCCGCTCGGCCCCGCTGCGGTAGGCGGTGGGGTCGAGCGGTTCCTCGCCCGGGGCGGGTGTGCCGGCGACGGCCAGGCGCTCGGCGAGGGCGGCCTCCACGCGCGCGCGTGCGGCGGTGTCGAGGTCACCGACGCGGAGCCGGAGGTGGGGGCCGGACTGCCAGTAACGGATGAAGAACCACGGGGTGCCGGGGCCGAGTTCGCGGACCGTGGGCCCGATGACATCGGTGACGACCCGGTCGTGTGCCGACCGGGCCGTCGTGCCGAGGTGGAGGTGCCAGGCGGTCCAGTCGGTCCGCCTCGGGGTGGGTGACGACAGGGTCGGGGTCACGGGGACGCTCCTTCAGAGTCTGAGGTCGAGCAGCGCGCCGCCGTTGTCCTGCGGTACTCCCACGACCACGGACAGGACGATCATCTCGTCGGGGGCCAGGCCGAGGACGCGCTGGGTGGGGATCTCCTTGAAGGCCCGCACGGGGCGGGCGAAGAGGCCGGAGGCGGCGGCGGACAGACAGAGTCCGTGCGCGGCCCAGCCGGCGGCGTGCTGGACGGCGCCCCAGCCGGCGGTCCCGAGGCGCTCGAAGAGCTCCCGGGTCCGTACGGACAGGAACACCGTGAGCGGGGCGTGGCGGATGCCGCAGCCGTTGACGGGCGAGACGCCGTAGCCGTACTGCTCCTCAAGGCGCTCGGGGGCGGTCGCGTCGGCGCGCAGGAGGTGCGCGGTGCCGTTCCGCAGCCGGTGGACGCCGTCGGTCCGCCCTTCGACGCCCCGGACGACCGCGGTCACCTTCAGCGCCTCGAACGCGGTGGCGAGTTCGGGTCCGGGCGGCGGTACGGAGAGCCAGCGGGCGGCGCTGTCGAGGGCTTCGGCGGGCACGTTCCGGCGACGGCCGTTCATGCCGTGCAGGGCGCGCGGCATGCGTCCGGAGTGGCGCCGCCACAGCAGCTCGGCCCAGTCCGGCACGGTCGCCGAGGGACCGAGACCCGCGGGGACGGCGGTGGTGAGCGGGGCGGGGGCGCCGCCGTACGTCTGCTCCCGGTTGACGCGGATCAGTTCGGCGAGGGCGGGGTCGGTACGGGTGAGGTGTGCGGGCGGACCCGGTACGGAGTCCTCTTCCGGGACCGGTGTCCGTGCCCCGTCCAGTTCCACGACGAACGGCAGCGACCAGGCCCAGGCGTCGTCGAGGCCCAGGGCGGGCAGCAGCGCGTGGGCGTCCGGCCCCGGCAGCCGGAGCCGCGCCGGTACGTCGAAGAGTTCGAGCCCGAGGCTCAGCGCCCGCAGCACGAAGCCGAGTTCGATCGCGATGAGCGAGCCTCGGAACCACTGGTAGGCGGGCGGCACGGACGTGTACCGGCCGGTGAGCACGACGTTCCGGGCGGGGGCCGCCGGGGTGCCGGTGAGGGCGTGCCGGTCCGGTTCCAGGAGGCGCCACGGCATGCCCGCGCCCCCGTCCACGAAGGCGTGGACGGGGAAGAGGCAGCGCGGCGAGGCGTACGGCCGGTGGTCGTTGTAGGGGTTCTCGGGCTCTCTGCGCTGGGGCCCGAAGGCGGTGACGAGGGCGCGGCCGAGCCGGTCCCCGACCGGTTCGGCCGCACCCCGGGCGCCCGGTGGCGGCGCCGGGTACGGGAGGGTCGCGAGCCGGTCGTGGGTGCCGAGCGGCAGGGCCCGGCGCGGGCCGCCCCCGCGCGGCGGCGGGGGCGGTACGTGCGTGTCGGGCGGGGGTTGCGGCACCCAGGTCCACGGGGGCGCCTCCGGGGCGTCGTCCCCTGCGCCGTACGCGTACCAGAGGGGCTCGCGGGCGATGCTGTTGTCGCCCTCGGGTCCCGGCAGGTCGACGGGGCCGCGCCGGGGCGACACCGCGGTCGCGGCGTCGCGCGGGGTCGGCGGGGCCGCCGTCACGGGAACGGGTGGGGGTCGAGGGGGATCGCCCGGTGCTCCTGCCCGGTGCCGTGCAGGGCGGCGGTGAGCCGGGGCAGGCCGGCCAGCCGCTGCTGGGCGTGGCCGAAGCACATCGGGACGATGCCGGGGACGACCGCGCGGGCCACGTGGATGCCGGCGTCGGCGTGTTCGCGGCTGGTCTGGTCGACGAGCACGATCCGGTCGAGCCCGGCCCCGGCGAACAGTCCGCGGACGAAGTCCAGGGCTCCGCGCACGTCCCCGCCGGAGCCGCGGTCCATCCGGCCGGGCCAGTCGGGGAAGGCCTCGTCGAGCGTGACCCGGGGCCCGCCGAGAGCGGCGGTGGCGCGGGCGGCGGTCTCGGGCAGGGAGGAGAAGCGGACGTGGTCCTCCAGCTCCTGGACCAGCCAGGGGTCCTCGACCATCGGCTCGACGTCCTCGCGGGTCCAGTCGACGGGGTTGGTGACGAGCTGGGCGACCTCGCGCAGGGCGCCGCGGATCGCGGACTGCGGGTCGGCGCCGGAGCCGGCCGAGGAGAAGGTGGCGGGGAAGGGGGCGAGGCGGTTGACGGCGAGCACCCAGACGACCGGCAGGCCGATGTCCTGGGTGGCGACCAGGAGGTGCACGTCGAAGCCGCGCGACTCCATCAGCTCGATCATGGCGCGGCTGGTGGGGTCGGTGAGGGAGGAGTTCGGGATCGTCGGCAGGGGTGCGGCCCGGTGCCAGGAGAGCAGGAACGCGTCCCGCTCCGCCAGCTCGAACAGCGAGTGCAGGGCGGCCTCTTCGAGGTTGGCGCCGACGGCGCAGCCGCTGGACGACTCGTAGAAGTAGTGCTTGCGGCCGGGCGTCCCGGCGGCGCGGGCGGCCCTGCGGTCCCGACGGTGGTTGTACTCGTACTGGTAGAAGGCGTGGTCGGCGGGGACGAGCAGCGCGCGCCCGTCGTCGAGGTCGTGGCCCCACACCCAGTCCATCGGGGTGTCCGCGTCGAACGGCGTGGCCCTGCTGGTCGGGTGGGCGAGCTGTTCGGCCGTGTACTGCCCGAGACCGGCCGGGTCGACGGCGTGCTCCGCGACCTCGGCGTACGGGCGGTTCGTGAGGACGGGGATGTCGTACGGGAAGCCCGCGAGGCGCTCGTACGCCTCCAGGATCGCCACGGGTCCGGTCTCGGCGAAGGTCCGGGCACGGCCGTGGCCCATCGCCGGGGCGTCCGGCACCACGGCCATGCTCATCGCGAACGGGGCACGGGACTCGCGCAGGAGCGCGCGGACGGGACCGAAGCGGTCGTCGACCAGGCGGTCCTGGAGCACCCCGCGCTCGACGAGCCGGCTGGCGGCGGTGCGGGTGCAGTCGGCCGGGAACGCGGGCCGGTCGGTCGGGGTGAGCGGCGCCGGGGCCTCCGTACCGTCGAGCCGCTCGTACGCCGGTCCGCAGAGCGGGCAGTGGAAGCTGCGGGCGATCCGGTGGCGGCGCAGGCCGCGCGGCGAGACCGAGAAGAGTTCGCCGGGCCCGAGCGGCCGCCTCACCAGGTGCTCCAGGGTCGCCCGGAGCAGTTCGGGGAGGAGCGGCGCGCCCGGCCCGGGGGCGGCGGTCGCGTACCGGAGGTCGCCGACGAGCGGGTGGTCGGGGACGGTGCGGTCGCGGACCTCGGCGCAGCCGGCGCAGCCCGCGTCGGTGCCGGGCCGCCAGAGCGGGCCGACGAGGACCTCGTCGCCCTGGAGCCGGACGGAGAGATGAGCCCGGCCGGCGGCGACGGCCTCGTCGAACCGCGCCCGCTCCCAGTCGAGGTGCCAGCCGCGGTCGACCGCGACGGTGCCTTCGGGGAGGACGTCCGCGAGGGCGTCCAGCGCGGAGCGCCAGGCCTCGTCGGCGGGGTGGGCGTCGAGCCCGGGCCCGAGGGCGAGGGCGGGGACGAGGGCCGGGGCGAGGGTGTCAGTGGGCATCGTGGGCCTCCACGGGGCCGTACCAGAGGGGAAGCTCGCCGAGCACCGGGTCGTGGCGGACGGCCTCGCCCCGGTACGTGGTGTCCGCGCGGGCGGTCAGCTGGGCGCGGAGGGCGTCCAGGGCGGCGCGGTCGGCGAAGAGCAGGGCGTCGGTGGAGAGCGGGTCGACGGTGCCGGGCTCGCCCGTGGTCTGGGTGTGGGCGAGCGCGGTGCACAGGGCGTCGTGGGCGGCCTCCGCCGCGTCGGCGCCCCAGGCGCGTCCGAGGGTGGTGCCCCCGGCGGTCACCTCGGCGAGGCGCCAGTCGAGTCCGGGGGCGTGGTGGAACCGCACGTGGGGCTCGGAGGGAAGGAGACCGCGGAGGGCGGCGAGGATCCGCAGGCCCTCCGGGTCGAGGTCCTCGCACGCCCCGCCGCCCGCGGCCACGGCGGGGGCGCCCGCCGGGAGGGCCGCGGGCGGCACGTGCGGGGTGGCGGTCTTCGCCGGAAGGGGTGCCGTCTCCTCGGCGAGCAGGCGCAGCGCGCCGTCGAGGAGCCAGTGTTCCCTCGTGAGCCCGGCCGCCGGGGTGGGAGCCCCGGGGATGTGGGCGTGCGGACCGGCCGCCGGGGTGGTCGCCCCGGGGATGAGGGCCCGCAGGGCCTGCAGGGTGGCCGCCACGGTGGCGGTCTCCTGATGGGCGGCCCAGGCGAGGACCGTGGTCGTGGGGCGGCCGGCGGCGCGGAGCTCGGCGGCGCGCAGGGCGAGCGGCATCTGGGGCAGGTCGGCGCCCTCGGTGAGGGCGAGCGGTCCGGTCCAGCGCGCGGCGAGCAGGGTCGCGGTCTCGCGTGCCTCGTCGGGCTCGGGACGGGGGTCGGCGGGGGCGGCGGCGAGGGTGGACACCCGATCGCCGTGCTCGGGGAGGGAGCCCGGTCGGCCGGTCGCGGCCGCCTGGTGGGCTCCCCCGACGGTGACCCGGTCGGAGACCAGGTCCGTCCCGTGCACGACATGGGCCTCGCCCGTGTCCGCGGTGCCGGTCAGGGTGTCGATGAGGAGCTGGGCCCCGAGGGCGCCGGCGAGCGCGTCCGCCATGGGGCGGGGCGCGGGCGCGGTGGCCTCGGCGGCGGCCCAGGCGCGGGCCCGGTCGCGGAACGCGGCCCGGACGGCCGGGTGTCCGGCTCCGGTGAGGGCGGGTCCGACGAGGGTGACGCCGGTGCCGCCGAGGAGGACGGGGACGACGAGGGCCGCTGTGAGGGGAGGAGTCCCGTCGTCCTCGCGGATGTCGAGGACCGCGTCCGGGGCGACGGTCGGGTCCTCGCCGTCGGTGAGGACCGTGCCGACCCCGGCCCTGCGCAGCCCCCGCACGGCGGGTCCGGTCGCGGTCGCCGGTCCCTTGACGAGGACGGTCGCGGCGCGGAGCCGGGCGAAGGCCCCGTACGGGTCGTCGAGGAGGCCTTCGAGGCGGGCGAGGGACTCGGCGTGCCGTTGCCGTACGTCGGCGGGCGGCTCGGGCGCGGTGTGCGCGGCGGGGTCGAGGAGCAGTCCGTTCTCGCGGAGCTTGTCGACGAGGAGGCGGACGGCGGGGCGGGCGCGTTCGGTGCCGATCTCGGCGACGAGCGCGTCCTCGTCGGTGCCGCCCTCAAGCAGCGGGACGCAGCCCTGGGCGACGGCGTGCAGGACCTCGGAGCCCCGCACCACGAACTGCCCGCGGGCGCCGCTGAAGTAGACCCCGCCGGACACCGGCGCGTAGTGGAGGTCGGGGCGGGTCCTGAGCGCTTCTCCGGGCATCGTCATCGCTCCTCCGCCTCGGTCGTCGGGTGGTAGGTGAAGCGGCCGCCGGCGGTCCGGCCGACCTCGACGACCCACTCGGTGGCGTGGGTGCCGTCGACGACGCCGGGCAGCGCCTCCTCCAGGTAGCTGCCGCCGGTGTCGGCGCCGCGGCGCTCCAGCATCCGGGGCAGGACACGGGCGCCGAGCGCGCTGCTGAGGTCCACGTACTGGGGCTTCTGCTGGAGGCGCTTGGACTGGATGTCGGGGGCGCCGACGGAGAGCGGGCCCTCGTCCTCGGGGACGGTCTTGACGACGACCTCCTCGGGGACGCCGTACTTGGCGCGCCAGGCGTTGAGGGCGAGGAGCCGCTCGTGCTCCTCGGGCCCGGCGGCCAGGGCCGTACCGAGCTCCTCTCCTCCGTACCAGCGGCGGCGGCCGATGAGGACGTCGCCGACGGCCATCCGGGGTGCGGTGCGGGTGGTCGCCCGGTCCCAGGGGGTGGCGGCGTGCCAGCTGTTGGGGAGGGCGTTGAAGAGGCGGCCGCTGATGGCGAGCCCGGAGGCGACCGAGAGCGGCGGCGGGAAGAGGCCGGGGTGGCCGGTGCCGAGCGGCAGGACCCGCAGGGGGGCGCCTTCGGCGTCCTCGACGCGCAGGGAGTCGGTCTCGGGGTCGTGGGCGAGCCGCAGTCCGAACCAGTCGTCGGGGGTGAGGCCGCCGGGGAGGATCGGCGTGTGGGCGTTGACGTTGAGGCGGTGCAGGCCCAGGTCCTCGGTGACGCGGGCGCCGTCGTACCCGTACACGCGGCGTACGTGGTCGGCGAGGCGGGGCAGGGCGCGGCCGCCCAGCCGCTTGTCGGCCTCCAGGAAGCGGGCGTAGAGCATGCCGTGGCCCGGCAGGCCGTCGTTGAGGACGAGGTGGCCGTCGCCGCGCTGGAGCAGGATGCCGTAGATCAGCGGGTCGCGGCGGAAGCGTTCCGGCAGGTCGCCGGTGAGGCCGGCGACCTGCTCCGGGCTGATGCGGAGGGTGTCGTCGCCGCGCTCGACGGCCTGGCCGATGAGGGTGTGGAGGGCCTCGGTGACCTCGCGGCGGAGTTCGTAGATGCGCTCCAGGGAGCCGTCGGCGGGGCCGATGCCCTTGAGCGCGGTCGGGTCGCCGGGGCCGTCGGGGCCGTACACGGCGGCCATGGCGGCGGCGCGGCGGGAGACCTCGCCGACGACGAAGGGGGCGTTGGCGGCGAGGGGGACGTTCGCCCCCGGGCCGAAGCGCTCGACGAACGCGGCGGTCATGAGGACGCGCACGTCGTGCAGCCAGTCGAAGACGGTGAGGAGTTCGACGGCCGGGCCGAGGTCCTTCAGGGACTCCTTCCAGGGTTCCGTGGCCACCTTGAGCGGCGGCATCACGTAGTCCTCCTCGACCGTGACGTGCGCGGGGCGGCCGGCGGCGTGGCTGAGCTCGCCGAGGGCGCCGCGCAACTCGGCGAGGGCGGCGCCGCGTTCTGCGGCGGGTGCGGCGGTGAAGGCGGGCATGCCCGCCTTGACGCGGTCGGTGAGCCGCTCGGTCGCCGGGCGCGGGTCGTCGGGGGTGAGCAGCACGTCGTAGTCGGTGGAGCCGTCCTCCGCCTCGTGGAAGGTGCAGAGGAGGCCCTGGGCGACGGCGCCGCGGACCTTCTGCTCGGCGTCCTCGGCGGCGATGCCGGAGCGCTCGGCGACATGGGCGACGACGGACGGGAAGGGGCGGGGGCCCATGCCCACCGCGTCGAGGAGGTCTCCGGCGGGGCCGTCGAGGGAGACGGCGGCGCGGCGCATCCCCTCGGGGGCGGGCTTCAGGAAGAACAGCTTCCCGGCGGCGGGGTCGGGCGCGGAGGTCGGCGGAAGGCCGATCCACATGTCCTCGATCGCCCGGTCGGCGGGGTCGGGCAGTCCGCCGAGCACGTAGTTGAGCATCACGCGGTCGAGGCCGGGGAAGGCGGTCGCGCCTCCGAATCCCGCCTCGTCGGGGCCGGGGGCGGACGGGTCGGGCTCGGCGATGCCGACGGCCGTGAACCGGGCGAGGGGGCTCGTACGGACCATGGCGCGGGTGACGTACTGGATGAGTCCGCGCTCGGACTTGCGGGACTTGGAGGGGACCCTGCCGGGGGCCCGGACGGCGGCGCGGTAGCGCTCGGCCTCCTGGTGGACCTCGGGTGCGACGAGGGCGAGGGAGCGCAACAGGTCGGGGTCGCCGAGGAGTTCGGCGAGGACGCCGCGCTCGCGTTCGGCCGCGTCGGGGTAGCCGGCGACGAGCTCCTCGCGGATCCGCTCGCGCTCCTGGCGGGCTTCGAGCCAGGCGTCGATCACGGGGGTGGCGGGCTCCGGCGCCTTCTTCGGGGCCTTGCCGCTGTTCACGGAGCGGCGCAGGGCGATCAGTTCACGCCGTTCGGCGTCGTCGGTCGCGGCGCCGATCCGCTCGTACAGCTCGTCGGAGGCGGCGGCGGAGGCTTCGGCGAGGGTCTGCTCGGCGGCGGTGACCAGGACGAGCTGCCGGCGCAGTTCGGCGTCGGCGAGCCGGGCCCGGCGCAGCGGGTTGACCCGCAGGAACCAGAGGGGCTCGGGGGCCGGCGCGGGTACGCCCGCGGGCGTCGGTACGGTCACCGGCTCGGGCGGTACGACCCCGAGCAGGTCCGTCGGGTTGCCGATCACGGGGGCGGTCATCGAAGGGCTCCCTCGGGGGCGGTGCCCGGAGCGGCGCTCGGGGCGGGGGCGGCGGCACTCGTGTCTCCGGCGGCGGCCGGACCGGGCTCCCCGGCGGCGGCGGAGTCCGGCAGTCGGGCGGCGATGCGCTCGCGCCAGGAGACGCCGAGGACCTCGTCGACCGTCTCGGCGACGGCGAAGCAGGTGTAGTAGCGCTGCATCGGGGAGACGGTGAGCAGCGGCAGCTGCTCATAGAAGAGGTTCGTCAGGAGGCGGAAGGAGGCGAACCAGGGGGACGGGGCCGAGGTCACGCCGGCCTCGCCGACGGTCCGGTGGAAGTCGCTGTCGGGCTGCTCGCCCTGCGGGACGACGGTGGTGGCTCCGGGCGGGCCCATCTCCGAGCGGTCGAGTCCGGCGGTGGCGCCGTCGAGGAGGTCGAGGGTGAGGGTGCCGGCGGCGACCGCGCTCTCCAGGGCCCCGGCGCCGTAGGCGAGTCCGGTGCGCCAGGCGGCGGCGGTCGCGGAGACCTCGCCGCTCAGTCGCTGCTCGACGACCCGGCGCAGGACGGGCGCGTCCTTGGCGAGGCGCTGCCGGAAGACGGGGCGTACGTCCTTGGTGGGTGCGGCCCAGGCGAGGAAGGCCTCGACGTGGGAGCGGGGCGAGAAGACCCCGTACCCGAGGCCGAGGGTGTGGGTGTCGGCGAGTGCGACGAAGGCCTCGGCGAGCCGGAGGGTGCCGGAGCCGGGCTCGCCGGCGAGGTCGTCGATCGTCCGCAGGAGCGCGGGTGTCAGGGCTCCGTGCACGACGGTGCGGAAGCGGTCGAGGCGCGGGTCGCGGGAGGCGGCGCCGGGCCGCCCGCCGGGCTCGATCCGCTCGACGGCGCCGTGCTCGCGCAGCGGCAGGTACGGCGGCTGGACGGCCTCCAGGCGGCCGAACTCGCGGGCCTGGTCGAGGTAGGTCTCCTCGGTGAGGGCCCGGGGCGGGTCGAGCGGGCCGGCGTCCAGGCCCCGCGCGACGCCCTCCCAGTCGGGGCCGCCGCCCGGGACGCCGGTGGCGTCGCGGGCGAGGATGTCGACGTGCGGCCCGTGGAGCCATCCGCGGCGCAGCTGGACGGCGGGAGCGCCCGCCTCGTTCAGCGCGCGGGCGACCGGTACGACGTACCGGGCGAGCCAGGCCGGTGTGACCGGCATCCGTGTGTGCAGCCGCACTCCCGTCAGGCCGTCGGAATCCGGCTTCACGGCAGTGCGCTCCAGCGCATCAACCCCCATGCTTTCGCACCTTCCGAGAATTCGAGAACAACGTCCTTGGCTTTCTTGTACTTCCGGCCGTAATCATGTGGCGGCAAATTGTGGCGCGGTAGGGGAAAGGGGTCCGCGCTGACATGTGTCACCCTTTCCGTGACGCTCGGGCCACGGCTTCGTTCGATACCGATCAAGTCGGACTGGCTGAAAATAGACAGCCCGGTCGGATCATCGCCGTTGATCGTTGTAGGGTCCGCGCCATGACTACGGAAACCACCGACGCCGAGTGCCTGGCACTCACGCGTAATCTGCGCCGTCGCGGCGCGATCGTCCTCGCCGTCTTCGCCCTCGTATGGGCCTTCGCCGGCGGTTCGGGGATAGCGGCGGTGCCGGTGTCCGTCGCGGTCGGTGTCGTCGCGGCCGTCGTGACCGCCGGCGCGGTGGTGCTCGCCTTCCGGGGAACCGCGGGTCCGGTGACCCGTCTCGTCCGTCTGCCGGAGAAGTGGAACCGGGGGGTCGGCCTGGTCAACATGGCCGAGCTGGTGGCGATCTTCGCGGTGATCGCCGCCTCGAACGCCTCGGGCCACCCGGAGTTCATCCCGGTCGGGATCTGCCTGGTCGTGGGGCTGCACTTCTTCCCGCTCGCCCGCCTCTTCGACCAGGGGCAGTACAAGTGGACCGCGATCTTCCTGACGGCGGTCGCGCTGGTGGGGCTCGCCGTCCTGGCGGCCGGCACCACTGCGGAAACGATCCGCACGGTGGTGGGCCTGGGCGCGGCGATCGTGCTCTGGGCCTCGTCCTTCCACGTCGCCCTGCGCGGCTGACGCATCGAGCCCGGAAAGACCCGTAACGCACGCGAGGATGCGCCACCCGGCCTGGGCCGGGCGGTCGCATCCTTCGTGCGTCGTGCGTTCAGCCTCGGTTACTCGGTCAGCAGGCCGAGCAGGTGGAGGAGGACGACGACGAGGTGCCGATCGAGCCGCTGGAGGCACCCATCTCCGGGAGGGCCACGCCCTGGGCGACCTCGAGGGTCTCCAGCTCCGCGACGTCGAAGTTGTCGAAGGCCGCGTCGTCGCCGTTCTTGATGTCGTCGATGCTCATGGTGTGTTTCCTTTCAGCGTTTCGGTTGGGGGATGTTCAGCAGGCGGAGCAGGTGGAGGACGAGGAGGACGAGGTGCCGATCGAGCCGCTGGAGGCACCCATCTCCGGGAGGGCCACGCCCTGGGCGACCTCAAGGGTCTCCAGCTCGTCGACGTCGAAGTTCTCGAACGCCTTGTCCGCGTCCTGGCCCTGCTTGATGTCGTCGATGCTCATTCTGAATTCCTTTCCGAATTCTTCTCGGCAACCGTTCGGCTGCAACACCAATAATGCTGACCGGCCACCTGCTGCACCAGCCTTTCCGAACACCACCTGACGTTTATCACGCCCGGAATAACCGACGTCATGCCGGAAAGGCTCAGGGATTCCCCGGAAGCGACCACTCGGGGCTGTTGAGCATGCGCCAGCCCTCCCCCGGCTCACCTGCGACGGAGTCGTCGGAACGCCGGCTGCCGAGGAGGAAGTCGCCCACCGAGGACTCCTGGAGGTAGTCCAGCCCCAGGACCCGCGCGGACATGTCGGCGTCCCCGTTGCCCAGGGCGCACGGGGCCAGACCGAGGGCCGTCGCGACCAGGTACATCGTCTGGTAGAGCACGCCGGTGTGCCGGAGCGTGGTCGCGTAGGCGATGGCCCGGTACTTCCACGACATGCGCTGGAAGCGGGCCGTGACGGTGACGAGGACGTCGGGGCGCGCCTCCATGCCGGTGGCTCGGGAGGCCACGTGGAAGAGGGACTCGCGGTCGGCCTCCTCCGCGTTCCGCAGGACGAGCGTGTGGCCGACGGGGTCGTAGTAGTAGATGCCGGGCGCCAGGCCCTCGCAGCGCCGCACGGTGACGTACAGCTCCAGCTCGTAGCCCTGGCCGCCGCTGGGGTAGGGGCGCGAGACGACCTCGTCGCGGTCGCTGCCGGGCTCCGGCGTGTAGTGGGCGCGGACCCGGGCCGCGCGGTAGAGGAACTCGCCGAGCTGCCGCGCGGTCATCTCCTGCTCGCCGTAGCCCCGGATGGAGCGCCGGGTCTCGATCGCCGTGGTGAGGGAGGGGTCGTGCGCCGCGATCTCCTCCCGGGTCGGCCGGTGGAGGGGTACGGAGGGGCCGTCGGGGACCGGGCGTACGGCCGGCCGGGGCTCGATGGCGCCGCGGTGGGGGTAGACGGCGCCGAACACGTCGTCGTACCGGCCGGAGCGGACGCGCGAGTGGAAGAGGAGGTCGTGGAAGTCCCACTGACGCAGGACGGGTTCGGCGTCCGAGGCGAAGTCCCCGTCGGAGTCGGCGAGTTCGGCGAATCCGGCGCCGACGAGATGACCGAGGACATCGGCGGTTCCCGCCGCGTCGAGACCGGCGTCCGCGCCGAGGCGGGCGGGGGTGCCCGGCTCGCCGAGCGCGGCGGCCAGGGTCCGGACGGCGGGGTCGGTGAGCACCGCCCGGAACTTCACCAGCGGCGACTCCAGGACCAGGGCGCCCTCGCGGGTACGGCAGAAGGCGAAGCGGGAGAGCCGGACGGTCGCGTCGGCGGGGACGAGGACCGGCAGGTGGGCGGCGTCACGGGCCACCGGCTCCAGGCGGAGCAACTCCCGGCTCCCGCCCTCCCCGTCGCCGCCCCGGGCGAGTACGGCGTGGGCCACCAGGTGCCGGGCGCGGTCGAGGACCCGGTCGAACTGGACCCGCTCGGCGGGGCGCAGTCCCTCGTACAGCTCCTCGGCGGGCAGAGGCCCTTCGGCGAGCCGCTCAAGGGCGGTCCGGACGCCGTCGCGGACGGGGCGGAGGGCGAGGGAGGTGGCGGGCCCGGCGAGGGTGGCGACGTCGCCGTCGGGTGCGAAGTGGACGCGCACACCTCCCGTGAACGCCGGTACGGCGTGGGCGGGTTCGAGTGGGCGCGGACCGGTGTCCGAGGGTGCCTGGGTGGTCTGCACGGTGCCTCCGTGGGCGCGAGGATGACGGTCCGGCGCCGGGGCCGTGCGGGCCCCGGGGCCGGCGGACGGAAAGGCGCCGTACGCAGGGCAGACGCCGGGCAACACTCTCGCGCGGGGAACACGCCGCAGCTGCGAGTGCGCCGGAAGAGGTGACAACTCCCGGCCGATGCGTGACTCCCGTCATTCCGGATCGCCCGATTCCCTTACCCACCGGCGGGAATGACCGAGGTCATCGATCGCGTGACACATGCAAGAACCGGCGCGAACCCGCTCGGAGTTCCGGCCGTTCGCGCCCATGCTCGGAGAGCGAATTCACCACCGCTCCCGGAAAAACCGTCACGTTAGGAATCCGCTGTGTTCTCTCGCCGCAACGCGATACGACTCGGACTCACCGCCGGTGCCGTCGGCGCTGTCGGCGCGGCCGGCGGGGTGTTCCAGAGCCTCACCTCCGGTACGCCGGCGGTGGCCGCCGAGCCGCCCGCCGGCCCGCCCGTGGTCACCCCGTTCACCGTGCCCCTGCCGAGGCCGCGGGTCCTCGCCCCGTACCGGCGGACCCGGTCGGCCGACTACTACGCGGTCACCATGCGCAGGGCGCGGGTCGAGATCCTGCCCGGCCTGCGGACCGAGGTCCTCACGTACAACGGCACCTTCCCCGGCCCCACCATCCGGGCCCGCAGCGGACGCACCGCCGTCGTGAAGCAGATCAACGCGCTCTCCGCACCGACCTCGGTCCATCTCCACGGCGGGGCCAACCCGCAGGACCAGGACGGCGGGATGATGGACCTGATCCAGCCGGGCAGGTCGAAGACGTACACGTACGCCAACCGCCAGGTGGGCGCCACGCTGTGGACGCACGACCACGCCCACCACCTGGAGTCCGAGCACGTCTACCGGGGCCTCTCCGGGCTCTATCTCCTCGGCGACGAGGCCGAGGACGCGCTGGGACTGCCCTCGGGGCCGTACGAGGTGCCGCTGATCCTGCGGGACGCGCACTTCGACGCGGCGGGGCAGCTGGTCTACACGATGGACGACGCGCTCAACCGGACGACCATCCTGGTCAACGGGGCCCCGTGGCCGTACATGAAGGTGAAGGCCCGCAAGTACCGCTTCCGGATGGTCAACTCCTGCAACCTGCGGATCTTCGTGATGGCGCTCTCCGACGGGAGCCCCATCATCCACGTCGGCTCGGACGGCGGGCTGCTGCCGGCACCGGCACCCTCGCCGGTGGTCGTCCTCTCCCCCGGTGAGCGCGCCGACTTCGTCATCGACTTCTCGCGGTACGCGCCCGGCACCCAGGTCACCCTGGCGAACATGCTGGGCCCGGGGCCGACCGAGCTCGTCGGGCAGATCATGCGCTTCGACGTCGAGGAGAAGGTGGCCGACACCAGCCGGGTGCCGGACGTCCTCACCACCCTGCCGCCGCTGCCCACCCCGACCGTGGAGCGGACCTTCGAGCTGCGGATGGACGAGCCGGGCACGGGCCACCTCGCGTACATCAACGAGAAGACCTTCGACCACGACCGGATCGACACGGAGATCACGTGGGGCTCCACCGAGGTGTGGACGGTCAAGAACACCAGCACGACCGTTCCGCACAACTTCCACACCCACCTGGTGCAGTTCCGGATTCTCGAACGGGACGGAATGCCGGTCTATCCGGCGGAGGCCGGCCTCAAGGACACCGTCCTCCTCTTCCCGGGGCAGACCGCGAAACTCCAACTGACCTTCGACACCCACCGCGGGGTCTTTCCCTATCACTGCCACATGATCGACCACAGCGCCATGGGAATGATGGCGCAGATGCGCATCTCCTGAATGTCGCCGCATCCTTCCGCAGCTCTGGACTTCTCATTCAGGAAAGGAGGAACCATGTACGTACGCCGCATTCTCGACGCCCTCGGAAAGGACCCGGGGCGCGTGGTGATCCACCGCGCCGACGAGGCCGTCACCGCCGGCCGGCTCGCCGGCTCGGTGCGGGCCACCACGGCCCTGCTGCACTCCCGCGGCGTCCGACCCGGCGACACCGTCGCCGTACTCACCGGCCCCAACCGGCCGTTGATGCTCGGCGCCCGGTACGCCGTCCATCTCCTGGGCGCCACCTCCGTGTACGTACGGTCGATGAATCCGCGTACCGACACGGAGACCTTCTCGGTCGCCACCCAGGCCCGACTCCTGGAGGACCTAAGGGTGTCGGTGCTGCTCGTCGACGACGAGAGCGCCGAGCGCGGCGAATGGCTCACCCGCCGCGTCCCGTCCGTGACCGCGCTGACCGTCCCCTGGACGGCGGCGGGCGGGGCCGGGGAACCGCTGCCGGCCCGGCTCCCCGAGCCGCGCCCGGACGACCTCGCGACCGTAGAGTTCACCAGCGGGAGCACCGGACGGCCGAAGATGGTCGCCCAGCGGTACGACACGCGTGAGGAGCTCGTCAGCCGTCTCGCCCATGGCCTCGATCCCCGGGGACCCGCGACGCTGCTGTCCGTCACGCCGATCAGCCACACGACCGCGCCGATGGCCGACGCGGTGCTCGCGAGCGGCGGACGGGTCGTACTGCACGACGAGTTCGACGCGGGCGACGTCCTCGACGCCTTCGAGCGGCACGGCGTGACCGACGTCTATCTCGCCGTCCCGCACCTCTACCGACTCCTGGACCACCCGGCCGCCCCGCTCACCGACCTGTCGTCGCTGCGCCGCATCACCTACAGCGGCACCCCGGCGGCCCCGGCGCGGGTGGCACGGGCCGTCGAGCTCTTCGGCGACGTGCTCATCCAGGTGTACGGGACGACGGAGGCGGGCGGCATCAGCAGCCTCAACCCGCTGGACCACCGCGAGCCGGAGCTGCTGGGCTCGGCGGGCCGCCCGTTCCCCTGGGTGCGGGTGGAGATCCGCGGCCCCGGCGGCGGCCCGCAGGTGGAGCGGGGGGTGTCGGGCGAGATCTGGATCAGCTCGCCGACCGTCACGGCCGGCTACCTCGGCGACGAGGAACGCACCGGGACCGTCTTCCGCGACGGCTGGCTGTGCACCGGAGACCTCGGGCACTGGGACCGGTACGGCTACCTCCGGCTCGACGGCCGGGTGGGCGACGTGATCAAGCACGGCGGGCTCAAGCTGGATCCGGCGGCCATCGAGGAGGCGCTGATGCGTCATCCGCAGGTGCGTCAGGCCACGGTGTTCGGGGTGCGGGACCGCGACTGGGTGGAGCAGGTGCACGCGGCCGTCGAGCTGTACTCGGGCGCCGGGCACACCTCCTGCGACCTGCGGGGCTATGTGGCCGCGGCGCTGACTCCGGAGCACACTCCGGTACGCGTCTCGGTCTGGCCGCGGCTGCCGCTCACGCCCTCGGGCAAACCGGACCGCGCCTATCTGCGCTCCGTCTCGCCGCCGGACCCCACCGCCTCGGTGTCGCCGCCGGACCCCGCCGCCCCGGTCTCGCCGCCGGGCTCCGCCTCCCCGGTCGGCGCCGCTCTCTCCGGCGCCGGTGCCCCGCGCGCCGGCGGGCCGCGGTTCGACGGGCCGGCCCTCAGCTCCCCGCGCGGAGCCACCGCGCGGGCCGACCCCGTCCGCGTGAGCGGCGCGGGTCACCAGCCCGATCACGCCTCCTCGCGAACCAGAAAGGGCGTTCCATGACCGGTTTCGGCCACTTCGCCCGGTCGCTGCGGCTACGGCGGCTCTACCGCCACAGCACGGCCGGCCTGATGATCACCCCTCTCGACCATTCGATCCACGACGGTCCCGTGGTGCCGAAGGGCACCACGCTCGACCAGCTCGCCGCCCGGATCGCGGCCGGCGGCGCCGACGCCGTCGTCGTGCACAAGGGCAGCGTCCGGCACATCAGCCCGGAGCGGTTCGCCGCGATGTCGCTGATCATCCACCTCAACGCGAGCACCAGCCAGGCGCTCGACCCCAACGCCAAGTACGTCGTCGCCGGCGTCGAGGAGGCCCTGCGCCTCGGCGCGGACGCGGTCAGCGTCCACGTCAACCTCGGCTCCGACGACGAGCGGCAGCAGATCGGCGACCTCGGCCGGATCGCCGACGCCTGCGACCGCTGGAACCTGCCGCTGCTCGCGATGGTGTACCCGCGCGGGCCGCGGATCAGCGACCCCCGGGACCCGGCGGTCGTCGCGCACGCCGTGACGATCGCCGCGGACCTGGGCGCGGACCTGGTCAAGACCGTCTTCCTCGGATCCACCGCGGAGATGCTCGACCTGACCGCGGCCTGCCCGGTGCCGGTGCTCGTGGCCGGCGGACCCGCCCTGGAGAAGGAGGAGGACGTCCTCGCGTACGTCAGGGACGCCATCGCCGGAGGGGCGGGCGGGGTGGCCATGGGCCGCAACATCTTCCAGGCCAAGGACCCGCGCGCGCTGGCGGCCAAGGTCGCACGGATCGTGCACCACTTCCCCGAACAGCACTTCACCACCGTCCCGTTCGGCGAGCCGGGCGGCCGGGAGCGGCTTCACAGCGAACGCCTCACCCCCGACCACCTCGACGGCACACCGCTCGACGACCCGCACCACGACACCCAGCTCGACGACCCGACGCTCGACAACTCGTCTCTCGACAACCTGACAGGAGGTCCGCATCATGACGGACGCCAAACTGTGCTGGCTTGACATCCGCGAGGCCGGCGCCGCCACCGCCGCCGTCCTCGAGGAGGCCGTGCACCAGAAGATCGACGGCATCGTCGCCACCGACCCGGCCGTCTTCGCCGGTCTGCCGCCCACCGTGCGCAAGGTCCTGCTCTTCGAGGACGGCGCCGCGACCGTGCCCGCCGACCTCGGCGGGGTCGACGTCGTGATCGTCCCCGGTCCGCGGGACGCCCGCGCCGAGCTCGAAGCGGCCCACCCGGACGTGCAGTTCGGGCGGTACGTGGAGATCGTCGACGCCGACACCCTGGAGGACGCCTGCCTGGCGGCGCGTCTGGAGGCGTGGAGCGTCCTCGACTTCCGCGACCCGACGAAGATCCCGCTGGAGATCGTCATCGCGGCCGCGTCGGGCGCGCCCGGTTCGATCGTGACGACGGCCGCCGACACCGAGGAGGCCGAGATCCTGTACGGCGTCCTGGAGCACGGCTCGGACGGGGTCCTGATGCGGGGCCGTACGGTCGGCGACGCGACGGCCCTGCGGACCGCGGCGACCGCGCACGGCGGGGAGATCTCGCTGGTCGAACTGGAGGTCACGGCGACCACGCACATCGGCATGGGCGAGCGTGCCTGTGTCGACACCACGACCCACTTCCGCAAGGACGAGGGCATCCTGGTGGGCTCCCACTCCAAGGGCATGGTCCTGTGCGTCAGCGAGACCCACCCGCTGCCGTACATGCCGACCCGTCCGTTCCGCGTCAACGCGGGTGCCCTGCACTCGTACACCGTGGGGCAGAACGGCCGCACCCACTACCTGAGCGAGCTGCACGCCGGCAGTTCCGTCCTGGCGGTCGACGTCGACGGCCGTACGCGGCCGGTCAGCGTCGGCCGGGTGAAGATCGAGACGCGTCCGCTGATCTCCATCGACGCGGTCGCGCCCAGCGGTCAGACGGTCAACCTGATCCTCCAGGACGACTGGCACGTGCGGGTCCTCGGCCCCGGCGCCTCGGTGCTCAACAGCACCGAACTCAAGCCGGGCGACCGCATCCTGGGTCACCTGCCGACGGCCGACCGTCATGTGGGTTACCCGATCAACGAGTTCTGCCTGGAGAAGTAGGAGCGCACGGAGCGCCCTGCTCCACGCTGTCGTGAAGCCCCGCCCCGGCACACCTCGTGCCGGGGCCGGCGCGCGTCCGGGCTCCCTCACCTTCCTCACAGCAACCCGCATTCCGCCGCGATGCGCGCCGCGTCGAAGCGGTTGCGCCCGCCGAGCTTCTTGATCGCCGCCGAGGTGAGGTTCCGTACCGTCCCCGCCGCGAGGTAGAGCTCGCCCGCGATCTCCTTGACCGTCGCCCCTCCGGCGGTCAGCCTCAGCACGTCCGTCTCCCGGACGCTGAGCACCGTCTCCCCCGCCGACGGGGTACGGAGCAGTCCCGGGTCGACGGTGAGGCAGCCCCCCGCGACCCCCACCAGGGTGGTGATCAGCTGCGGCAGCCGGGCCGTCTTGGGTACGACTCCGAGGGCTCCGGCGGCCACCGCCCGGTCCACCACGGACGGTGTGGCCGAGCCGACCATCAAGGCCACCCCGCAGCTCGGGTGGTGCGAGCGGACCTCGGTCGCCGCGTGCAGCGCCTTGCCTCCCATGGTGCTCTCGCCGAGCAGCAGCACGGTGGGCCGGTGCCGTTGGACGGCGGGCAGCACCGCCTCGAAGGTCGTGGCGAGCCCCACGACGTCCAGGCCGTTGGTGCCGTTCAGGGTCTCGGCGAAGGCCTCCAGGACCAGTTGGTGGTCCCCGGCCACGACGACGCGAATGGACATGTGTCTCCCCCGTGGTGACTTCTGTGGCGGTGGCCCTTCCGGGCCGCCGGTCAGCGACTGGTCGCCCGCGCCGCGTCGGCGGCCAGGCCGTCGACGACGGAGCGGAGCCAGGAGCGGTCCTCTGCCGTCGCCGTGTCCGGTCCGGCCGCGGCGGCCGGGGTGCGCTCGATGTGCCGGGCGCCGGGTGGCAGCGCGGCCGCGAGGGCGGCCGACACGGCGTGGAAGGCGTGCGACAGTTCCCCGTCGGCGTCCGGCGGCGGCAGGACGACGACCGCGGCGTTCACCGGGCCGGCGTCGTCGGCGATCTGTGCGGGCAGCCGACCGGCCTCGGCCGGATCGCGGATGTCGATGCGGTACGGCAGCGCCGTCAGGCCGGCGTCGTCGAGCGCCTTGCAGAGGAAGGCCGCGTTGGTGGCGGCGTCGTCGCCGCGGTCCGGATGTCCGGCGCCGACGACGGCGACGACCGCCCCGGCGGCGCTCAGCCGCGTCGCGAGCTCCCGGCCGATGCCCGTGGTGGCGTCGACGACGAGCACGACGAGACCGTCGAGTCGCGGCGGGGAGGAACCGGTCTGGAGCACGTGACGTCCCTTTCGAGGAGATCGTCGAACGGGTAGCGTGATGATCGTGTGAATGGGGTGTACCGGGTAGCGCGGGCGACGGGGCGCGGGCCCCGGTTCAGAGCTTCCGCCCCGATCGGCCCGAGGGCGGTACGACCGTTGGGGGACACCGTGGACGAGGTCTCGTCGCTCGACCAACACACGCTGGGCGTGTACCGCGCGATCCTGTTCCACAAGGAGCACGATCCCGAGCGTCTCGCGAAGCTTCTGAGCTGTACGACGGAGCAGGTGGACGAGGCCCTCGACCTGCTGACGAAGCTCTCGCTGCTCGCCCCGTCCCGGGACACCCCGGGCCGGATGCGCGCGGTGAACCCTTCGCTGGGTCTGAAGGTGCTGCTCCAGCGGGAGGAACGCGAACTCGCCTCGCGGCAGCAGCGGATCGAGCAGAATCGTGCCGCCCTCGCCGCACTCGCGGCCGAGTACACGGCCTCGGGCCGGTCGGGCGGTCTGGACGGGGCGGAGCACCTCGACAACGTCGACGACATCCGCACCCGGCTCGAAGCCCTCGCCGAGTCCTGTACGGGAGAGTCGCTCGCCTTCCATCCCGGCAAGGCCCTCACGGAGGAGTCCGTCGAGGCCGGCCGGCCCCTGAACGAGCGGGCGATGGCGCGGGGCGTGCGCTTCCGGACCATCTATCTCGACAGCGTCGCGGGTGACCGGGTCACCCGGGCGCACGCCCAGTGGATGGCGGAGCGCGGCAGCGAGATCCGTACCTCGCCGACGCTTCCCATGCGGCTGCTCATCGTGGACACGGCGGCGGCGGTGGTCGCCGGACTGCCCGGTCAGGCCCAGCCGTCCGCGCTGCTCTTCAGCAGCCAGCCGGTGGTCCTGGCCATGCGTGCCCTGTTCGAGGCCTACTGGGAACACGCCTGCCCGCTGAACGGCCCCGGGGACGCCCTGCCCGGCGGGCTCACCCCGCAGGAGCGCAAGCTGCTCCAGCTTCTGGCGAGCGGTCTCACCGACGAGGCCGTGGCGCGGGCGCTGGGCATCGGGGTGCGGACGGAGCGGCGGATCGTGGCCGACCTGATGGAGCGGCTGGGGGCGTCGAGCCGGTTCGAGGCGGGGGTGCAGGCGACCCGCCGGGAGTGGATCTGAAGCCGGGAGCGGCTCCGGAGCGGGGCGGCGGCCGTGGCGGCGGTCGTGACGTGCATCGCGATCAGTCCCTGGGGGCGATCGGCCAGACGAAGTCGTCCGGGACCTCGATGACACAGGGCAGGCCCGGGAGCGGGGGGACGCAGGGGAAGTCCGGCATCTGCGGGTGGGGCGGCGTCGGCCAGACGAAGTCGTCCGCGCCCTGGGCGACGGCCTGCGGTGCGGTGGGGGCGGCCTGGGCCGGGGAGGCGACCAGGAGACCGCCGAGGACGGCGGCGGCGAGGGTGGCGAGGACGGTTCCGGCGCGGCGGGAGCGACAGGACATGTGGGTCTCCATTCCGGGTGCGGATGCGGTACGGGTGCGGCGTACGTGCGTTTCAGGAGGTCCTTGGCGGCCGGTGACTTTTCAGCCTTCCCGGCCGCACACCTAGAGGAAATCACCGGCGGGCCCCACCTGTCCGCTTCCGGACAGGCCAGGAAGCTGCCTGGCAACGAGCTGCCTCACGACCTGCGGGAAAAGCGGAGGCACACTCCGAGCGGACCCCCTTCTTCCGGCCAAAAGGCCAGGTGGGAGGCGCGCGCAGGACCGTTTCCGCACCGGGCCGGGATCCGGCCACGGGCACGTGATGCAGCGAGTTGCCACCGGCACGCGGCGAACACGGAGGCGGGGGCCGGGAGGCGGCGCAGAGGGCCGCGAGGACGAAGGCGTCGGCCGCGGCGAGCGCGAGACGGCTTCGCGGAGCCCGTGCACGACGCTCGGGCTCGGTCCGCCGGCGGCGGAGAAGAGCAACAGGAGCCCGGCCGAAGCGGCCGCGGCGAGGAGGGCGGCGACCGTGGCGAGGACCGCCGCCGTCGGACGGCTCGGGATGCCGAGGGTCCGGGAAGCGTCACCGGACGGTCGTCACCGAACCCGAACCCCGGACGGGCGGCAACTCAGCGTTGCGCCGCCCGTCGGGGCGGGCGGGTCAGGCCTTGTTGTAGTGCGCCCAGAACTCGTCCCAGGAGAGCACGCCGTCACCGTTGTCGTCGCGCTGCTTGATGAGCACCTCGGCGACCGACTCGGTGACGTGGAAGTCGCCGTGCTGGGCCATGAGGCTCTTGTACTCCGCGGCGGTGATGAAACCGTCCCCGTCGGCGTCGAACTTGTTGAATGCCGTGCGTGCCGAGTCGATGTCCGCCACTGCTTCCGCCCCTTCTTGGTGCTTCACTGACGGGGTCAGATTAGCTGGCCCCCGACGTGCCGGATGATGGCGGTATGAGCGACGAGGTGGCACGGATCCTGGCGGCGGCGGCACACGGGGAGTTCCCTCCGCCGGACGGGACGACGACGGTGGTGCCGCAGCCGAACCCCCGGGACGCCGGGGTGCTCGCGTTCACCGCCCATTCCGTGGTCTTCACGGACGCCGACCCGGAGTGGATACGGGCCGAGCTGGCGGCCACGTCGAGCGACCCGCTGGCGGCGAGCATGAACCCGGGGTTCCTGATGGCGCTGATGGCCCGTACCGGCCGGCGCATGAACACGATCGACCTGCTCACCGTCGCCGACGCCCTGCCGGGCGCTCCCCCGCTGGAGCTCCGGGAGATCGTGGACCCGGACCACCCCCGGGTCGCGCGGGCCCTGAAGTTCCGCGACGAGGTCCGGGTGTGGGCGGCGGACGGCGGTCTCGTGATCCTGGGCCGGGGTGTGGCGAGCCGCTGGGAGGCGGCGGTCGAGGTGGACGAGGAGGTACGCCACCGGGGCCTGGGGCGCGCCCTGGCCACGGCGGCCCGGCACCTCACGCCGGACGCCGTGGTCTGGGCCCAGCAGTCGCCGGGCAACGCCCGCAGCGTCCGCGCCTTCCAGGCGGCGGGGTACCGCCCGGTGGCCTCGGAGGCCCTTCTGGTCGCGGGCTGACGACGCGGGCGGTGCGCCGCGCCGCCTACCGGAAGATCCCCGTGTGGCCGAGCGAGTAGCGACCGGGCTGCGGATACACCGCGAGCCCGTGGGGGCCGCCGCCGACCGGGATGCGGGCCAGCTGCTTGCCGCTCGCGGTGTCGATCGCGTACACCTCGGAGTCGTAGCGGCCGGAGAGCCAGAGGACCTTGCCGTCGGCGGAGACGCCGCCCATGTCCGGGGAGCCGCCGTCCGGCAGCCGCCACTTCTTCGTGAGCCTGTTCTGCTCGAAGTCGAAGACGGAGATCGAGCCCTCGCCGCGGTTGGGGATGTACATCTCACGGGAGTCCCGGCTGATGTAGAGCCCGTGGGCGCCCTTGCCGGTGGGCATCAGGGTCGGGGTGGTGAACTTCTCGCCGTCGAGGACCCAGATGCCGTGGGCCATCATGTCGGCGATGTAGAAGGTCTTGCCGTCGGGGGAGATCTTCACGTCCTGCGGCATGGCGCCCTCGAAGGGCAGTTTCTGCTGGCCGATCACCTCCATCCGCTCGGTGTCGACCTTGAGCAGCTCGCCGGAGAACTCGCAGGAGACGACGAAGTAGCGCCCGTCGGCGGAGAAGTCGGCGTGGTTGACGCCGTAGCAGCTGACCGGGACGCTCTTCTTCCGTTCCATGGTGTGGGGGTCGCGGAAGACGAGTTCGCGGTCGAGCGAGGCCATCACGATGGCGTACTTGCCGTTGGGCGTGAAGTAGAGGTTGTACGGGTCGTGGACCTCGACGGGCTTGCCCGCGCGACCGGTGGCGGGGTCGATCGGGGTGAGGGTGTGGCCGCGGTTGTTGTTGACCCAGAGGGTCTTCATGTCCCAGGAGGGCACGACGTGCTGGGGCTGGATGCCGACTCGGATGGTCTCGACGACCTGGTAGGTGGTCGGGTCGATGACGGAGACGGTGTTGGAGTTGGTGTTGGGGACGTAGACCCGGGAGGGGAAGTCCTTGACGACCGGCGAGAGCCGGTTCGGCCGGTCGGCGGCGTAGACGTCCTTCGGGTCGAGGAGCGGCGGCATCCCGGGGAGCCCGGCGGGGGCCGCGGCCGGCTTGGGTACGGCGGGGGCGGCGGCCTTCTTCACGGGGGCGGCGCCGTCACCCGGGTCCCCGCTGCCGCAGCCGGCGAGCGCGGCGAGGAGGGCGGCGGCGAGGAGGGTCCTCGTCCTTGTCGTGACGTGTCTCTGCGTGGGGTGGGCCATCAGGTCAGCAGCTCCGTGGTGGTGACCGCGCGCAGTCCGCGGCGGTCGAGGTCGGCGAGGAGGAGGGGCAGCGCGGCGGCGGTGTCCGGGTAGCCGAAGTGCAGGCTGACGACGGATCCGGCGCGGACGGATCCGGTGACGTTGCGGACGACGGCGGGAGCGCCGGGCGAGGTGTGGTCGAGGGAGTCGACGTCGTACGAGAGGACGTGCGGGTATCCGGCGCGGGCGGCGGCGCGCAGGACGGCGGGGGCGGCGTGCTGGGTTCGGGAGGGCCGGAACCAGGTGCCGATGGAGCCGGTGAGCCGGCGCAGCCGGGTGGCGCAGGCCTCGATCTCGGCGAGGGCCTCGGCCTCGGTCATGGCGTTGACGTCGATGTGGCGCTGGGTGTGGTTGCCGAGGTCGTGTCCGCCGTCGAGGACGCGGCGGGCGAGGTCGGGGTGCTGGTCGAGCCAGCTGCCGACGGCGAGGACGGTGACGCGGGCGCCGGCCTTCTCGGCCTGGCCGAGGAGTGTCCGGGCGAGGGCGGGGTCGCCCTGGCCGTGGAAGGTGAGCGCGACCCGGGGCCGGTCGCGCGGACCGTGGGCGATCTCGGGGGGCTGCCCGGGGAGGCGCCGGGGGGCGGGGGCCGCGACGGGCGCGGGGGCGGGGCGCCGGGGCGCGGGCGCGGCGGGGCGGGGCTCCGCGCCGCAGGCGGTGGTGAGGGCTCCCGCGAGGGCGGCGGCCGCACCGGCCCGGAGCGCTCCGCGGCGGTCGATCGGCTTCACGCGACCATTTAAGGGCGGTAGTGCCCCGTTTATTACGATTAGGCCAATTCAGGACGTTTACGACCCCGGGGAGGGCGTCCACCATACGGACGGGCCGGGGAAACAAGCGATGAACCGCATAGCCATTCACTGTTTAGAAGGCGGGTGCTGCACGTCACCAACGATTCATTATGCAACTGTCCCGTTTTGACCTGTATTGCCCTAGTAGGGACTTTTGGCGGCAAGGCCACCTGTCTGCCATAGTCGGAGACACGACCCCCATTGACCCGGGCCAGGTCGACATAGCGGCCGTGGATACACCCCCCCGTCCACGGCGCACATCACGGCAGCCCCCACGTGCCTCACCACGGCACACGGGGGCTTCCGTGCGTTCGGGGGCCGTCGACGACAGGGACGGCCGGAGATCCTCGGGGAAGGCCGGAGATCCCCGACGAAGGCCGGAGGCCCTCAGGGGCGGTCGGCGACCCGCATCTCGAACCAGGTCGTCTTGCCACGCGGCGCGAGGTCCACGCCCCAGCGGTCCGAGAGCTTGTCGACGAGGAAGAGCCCCCGGCCACTGGTGTCGAGCTCGTGCACCGGCATCAGGCACGGCAGCCCGCGCGAGGGGTCACGGACCTCGATCCGGATCCAGCCGCGCCGCCGCTGCAGCCGGAGCGCGAAGACCCGGGCACCGGTGTGCCGGACCGCGTTGCCGACGAGCTCCGAGACGAGCAGCACCGCGTGCTCGGCGATCTGCGGGCCGAGCGCCCACTGCCGAAGCACGACGTGCTGGGTGAGCCTGCGGGCCACCCACGCGGATTCGGGGCGGGACGGCAGCCGGACATCCTCCTCGGCCGGGTTGCCGTACAACTCCACTGCGTCGGCGGCCTGTTCGTCGTCCGCGACCGGTGAGCGCCGCGCTGCGGCGGCGCTTGCGCGCTGCCACGGTTGTTCCCTACCCTCCAGGCCCGCCATGCCCCCCATCATGGCCGCACGGAGACGATCGCGGGGGCCGTTCCGGCGGAATCGGCCCCCGGCGAGGGTGGCTCAGGCGAACTTCGCCTTCCCGGGGCCCTCTTCGACGAAGCTGCGCATCCCGCGCTCACGGTCCTCGGTCGCGAACAGGCCCGCGAACCAGTTGCGCTCGATGGCGAGACCGGTGTCGATGTCGGCCTCCAGACCCTGGTCGATCGACTCCTTGGCGGCCCGCAGGGCGACGGCGGGACCCTGTGCCAGCTTGGCGGCCCAGGCGTGCGCCTGCTCGTACACCTCGGCGGCCGGGACGACCCGGTCGACCAGGCCGAGCGTCAGGGCCTCGTCCGCCTTGACCATCCGGCCGGTGAAGATGAGGTCCTTGGCCTTGGAGGGGCCGACGAGCCGGGCCAGGCGCTGGGTGCCGCCGGCGCCGGGGATCAGGCCGAGCAGGATCTCCGGCTGGCCCAGCTTCGCGTTGTCGGCGGCGATCCGGTAGTCGGCGCAGAGCGCGAGCTCGCAGCCGCCGCCGAGGGCATAGCCGGTGACGGCGGCGACGACCGGCTTGGGGATGCGGGCGACGGCGGTGAAGGCGTCCTGGAGGGCGCGGGACCGCTTGACCATGGCCACGTGGTCCATGGCCTGCATCTCCTTGATGTCCGCGCCGGCCGCGAACACCTTCTCCCCGCCGTAGATGATCACGGCCCGCACGTCGTCGCGGTCGGTCGCCTCCTGGGCCAGCTCGCGCAGCCGGTCCTGGGTGGCGATGTCGAGGGCGTTCATCGGGGGGCGGTCGAGGCGGATCGTGCCGACGCCTTCGGCGACTTCGAGGTTCACAGTCATGGAAGGAAGGTTAGTGGCCGTTAACGCGAAGGGGCCCGGTGCTGTTGCTCACAGCACCGGGCCCCTTCACACGTACGAGCGGTGGACTACTTGATCCACTCCGACCAGTCCATGTTCCAGCCGTTGAGGCCGTTCTCCGGCTTGATCTGCTTGTCCTTCGAGTTCTTCACCACGACCACGTCGCCGATGATCGAGCGGTCGTAGAACCAGGCCGCCGGCATCGAGCTGTCGCCCGCGCCCCGCGCGTCCTGGAGGCCGACGCAGCCGTGGCTGACGTTGGAGGAGCCGAAGGTGCCCGCCGAGGCCCAGTAGTTGCCGTGCACGAAGGTGCCCGAGTTGGACAGACGCATCGCGTGCGGCACGTCCTTGATGTCGTACTCGCCGCCGAAGCCGACCGTGGCCCCGTTCATCCGGGTCACCTTGAACTTCTCGCTGATGACCATCTGACCGTTGTACGTGGTCGTGGACGGCGCGCCCGCGGTGATCGGGATCGTCTTGATGATCTTCCCGTCGCGCTCGATCTTCATCGTCTTGGCGCTCGCGTCGACGGTGGAGACCTGACGGCGGCCGATGGTGAAGGTGACCGTCTTCTTCTGCTTGCCGTAGACGCCCGGGCGGCCTTCGACGCCGTCCAGGTTGAGGTGCACGGTGACCTTGGTGCCGGCGGCCCAGTAGTTCTCCGGGCGGAAGTCGAGGCGGTCGTTGCCGAACCAGTGGCCCTCGATCTCGACGGCCGGCTCGGCCGTCACCTTGATGGCCTTCTCGACGGCCTCCGGGTCGGTGATGCCCCGGGTGAAGTTGATGGACACCGGCATGCCGACGCCGACGGTCGAACCGTCCTCCGGCGTGTAGTGGCCGATGAAGGTGTTCTTCGGGACCAGGGTCGTGAAGGTGGTGTCCTTCGCCGACTCGCGGCCCTCGGCGTCCTTCGCGATCGCGTGGACCTTGTACTGGGTCGCCGCGGCAAGGTGGGCGGTCGGCGACCAGCTGGCGCCGTCGGCCGCGATCTTGCCGTCGACCGGGGTGCCCTTGGAGTCGGCGACCGTGACCGTGGTCAGCTTGCCCTGCTCCGCGGTGATCTTGAGGACCCCGCTGGTGGCGACCGAGTCCTCGCCGTCCTTCGGAAGGATCGTCACGACCGCCTGGGAGGCCGCGTTCTCCTGCTTGCCGCCGCCCTCGGCGGCCGGCGCCTTGCCCCCCGCACCGCTGCCGCCGGGCGTCTCTCCGCCGCCGCAGGCGGTGAGCACCAGGAGCAGCGCTCCCGCCGCCAGGGCCTGCAGCCGGACGCCCCCGCGTCGTCGGCCGCGCCGCCCCGTCGTCCCTACCGATGCCCCCGATATCGGCTGCCCGTTCACTGTGGTCTTCTCCCCTCGCACGGCCCGGCACCGCCCGGCCCCACCCCCGTGCGCATTCACTCGCGCACACGGCGCTAGATAATCACACCGCAGGACACGAAAGATCCTCGTGAATGTCACCGTTCCGTCCCGATCGACCTGCTAAGAGGGCGAAAGTGCCGGGCGGTACGAGGGGGACGCGGGTTCAGTGCAGTGCGGAGCCGGCCTTCCACCGGTTCCACTCCATGTTCCAGCCTCCGAGGCCGTTGTCGGGAGCGACCTTTCGGTCATGGGAGTTGACCACTTCCACCACGTCGCCGATGAGGGTCCGCTCGAAGAACCAGCCCGCCGGAGAATCGGCGCTGCCGCCCTTGTCGTCCCGCAGTCCGACGCAGCCGTGGCTGACGTTGGCGGAGCCGAACGTGCTCGGATCGGCCCAGTAGTTGCCGTGCAGGAAGGTGCCCGAGTCGGTGAGACGGATGGCGTGCGGCACGTCCTTGATGTCGTACTCGCCGCCGAAGCCGACCGTGGCCCCGTTCATCCGGGTCACGTCGTACAGCTCGGTGACGACCATCTTCCCGTTGTACGTGGTGGTCTTCGGCGCTCCCGCGGTGATCGGCACGGTGGCGAGGACCTCGCCGTCCTTCCTGACCTCCATGGTGTGCGCGGCGGCGTCGACCAGGGAGACCTGGGAGCGGCCGACGGTGAAGCCGACCGTCTTGCGCTGGATGCCGTACACGCCGGGTGCTCCCTCGACGTCCCGCAGACCGAGCTCGACGGTGACCTCGGTGCCCGGCTGCCAGTACGCGGCGGGACGGAAGTCGAGCCGCTCCTCGCCGAACCAGTGGCCGACGACCTCCACCGGCGGCACGGAGGTGATCCGGATGGCCCGCTCGACCGCTTCCCGGTTCTCGATCGGCATGTTGAACCCGAAGGAGACGATCATGCCGGTGCCGACAGTGGAACGGTTCTCCGGTTTGAAGTAGCCGATGAAGCGGCTCTCGGGCACCACCGTGGTGAACGTGGTGTGCCGGGCGGAGCGGCGGCCGTGCGCGTCGAGCGCGACCGCGTCCACGCTGTACTTCGCGGCCAGCGCCAGCCGGGCGTCCGGCCGGGGCCGCCAGCGCAGCCCGTCGGTGGAGATCTCCCCGGCGACCTCGGTCCGCTGCGCGTCCTCCACCTGGACGACGGTCACCCGTTCGAGCCGCCCGCTGTCCACCTTCACCTCGACGGGGCCGTCGGCCGGCACCCCGCGGCTGCCGTCCTCCGGGCTGACCCGGATCACATCGCCCGGGGCCCGTGCCTTGCCCGGCAGGGCGACGTCGATTCCGCCGCCACCGCCGTCAGACGCCGTGCAGCCCACGAGGCCCGCCATCAGTCCCGCCACCGCGAGGGCGTACCTCGCCCGCTTCCATACATGTGTCACGCTCGGCCCAACGACAGCCACCCTCCAGGGGAAACGTGCGTGCGGGTCATGTTGGGACCCGGGTCGTCCGGGCAGAACAGGGGGAGAACCACGCGAGGGAGCGGCGGCCGGGACGCCGTCGCTCCCCGGAGTGCGGGCCCGACGAGCCGCGGGAGGCCGGGACGGTGACGAGCGCAGCCGAGCAGGAGGCGGTACCGGAGCATGCCCCGGAGCGGGCCGGACCACCTGTGTGGCCGGGCGCGCCGATGCCGCTCGGCGCCCGGTGCCGGGTGGGCCCCGACGGGGTCACCGGCACGAACTTCGCCCTGTGGGCGGGCGGCGCGGAGGCGGTGGAGCTGTGTCTGTTCGACCCGGACGGCACGGAGCGGCGGCTGTCGCTGACCGAGCTGACCCATGAGATCTGGCACGGGTTCGTGCCGGGGATCGGGGCCGGGCAGCGGTACGGCTACCGGGTGCACGGGCGGTGGGACCCGTGGACCGGCGCCCGCTGGAACCCGGCGAAGCTGCTCCTCGACCCGTACGCGCGGGCCGTCGACGGCGACTTCACCCTTCCCCCGGAGGTGTACGGGCACGTCCGGGACTGGCCGCAGCAGCATGTGGCCGACACCGTCCGCGACGAGCGGGACTCGGCGCCGTACGTCCCGAAGGGCGTCGTCGTCCAGGACGACGACGACTGGTCCGACGACCGCAGGCCCAAGACGCCCTGGCAGGACTCGGTCATCTACGAGCTCCACGTGAAGGGCTTCACCAAGCTCCACCCGGGCGTCCCGGAGCATCTGCGGGGCACGTACGCGGGTCTGGCGCACCCGGCGGCGGTCGAGCACCTCGTACGCCTCGGCGTGACGGCGGTGGAACTGCTCCCGGTGCACCAGTTCGCGCACGAGGACCATCTGCTCCGGCGCGGGCTGCGCAACCACTGGGGCTACAACTCGATCGGCTACTTCGCCCCGCACGCCGGCTACTCCTCCTCGGGGACCACCGGGCAGCAGGTCGGCGAGTTCAAGCGGATGGTGCGGGCGCTGCACGCCGCCGGGATCGAGGTCATCCTCGACGTCGTCTACAACCACACGGCGGAGGCGGGCGAACTCGGGCCCACGCTCTCCCTGAAGGGCATCGACAACCGCGGCTACTACCGGCTCCAGTCCGACGCCCGCCGCTACTCGGACTACACGGGCTGCGGCAACACCCTGCACGTCGTACAGCCGCAGGTGCTGCGCCTCATCACCGACAGCCTCCGCTACTGGGTCACGGAGATGGGCGTCGACGGCTTCCGCTTCGACCTGGCGGCGGCCCTGGCCCGCTCGATGCACGACGTCGACATGCTCTCGCCCTTCCTCGCCGTGATCGCCCAGGACCCGGTGCTCCGCCGGGTCAAACTCATCGCCGAACCCTGGGACGTGGGCAACGGCGGCTACCAGGTCGGCGCCTTCCCGCCGCTGTGGACCGAGTGGAACGACCGCTACCGGGACGCCGTACGGGACTTCTGGCGGGGCGCGCTGCCCGACGTACGGGACCTCGGCTACCGGCTCTCCGGCTCCAGCGACCTGTACGCCTGGGGCGGCCGCCGGCCGTACGCCTCCGTCAACTTCGTCACCGCGCACGACGGCTTCACCCTGCGGGACCTCGTCACGTACGAGCGCAAGCACAACGAGGCCAACGGCGAGGGCAACCGCGACGGCACCCACGACAACCGCTCCTGGAACTGCGGGACGGAGGGCGAGACCGACGACCCCGACATCAACGCCCTCCGCCTCCGCCAGCAGCGCAACCTCCTCACCACCCTGCTCCTCTCCACCGGCGTCCCGATGCTCGTCGCGGGCGACGAGATGGGCCGCACCCAGGGCGGCAACAACAACGCCTACTGCCAGGACAACGCCACCGGCTGGCTGGACTGGACCCTCCCGGACGCCCCCGGCCGGGCCCAGCTCCTCGCCCTGACCCGCCGGCTGCTCGCCCTCCGCCACGACCATCCGGTCCTGCGCCGCCGCGCCTTCTTCTCCGGTCGCCCCCAGGGCACGGACGGGCTGCGGGACCTCGCCTGGTTCACCGCCGAGGGCACCGAGATGACGGAACCCGACTGGTACGCGCCCACGGCCACCCTCGGCCTCTACCTGTCGGGCCGCGACATACCGGGCCGGGACGAGCGCGGCGAGCAGATCACCGACGACAGCTTCCTCGCCGTCCTCCACGCGGGCCCCCGCCCGCTGGACTTCCGCCTCCCGGGCCCCCCGTGGGCGGAGACGTACGAACTGGTCGTCGACACGGGCAGGGAGGACCAGTCGCAGGCCCCGGGCACCCTCCACCGCGGCGGCGGAACGCTCACGGTGGGGGCCCGCTCTATGGTCCTGCTCCGGGTCGGGGGGTGAGCCGCCCGACCCGGGTGTGGTGCCTCAGCGCAGCTCGACGTAGCAGGCGTAGTCGCCGGTGACGGTCGGCGCGGCGCCGTCCTCGCTGTGGGCCGTGGTGTTGCCGCTCCAGGCCACGAAGGTGTCCCGGGGCACGCTCCCCGCCGTCCACGCGTCCGGCGCGGCGTCCATCTCGGTACGGCAGCCCTCGTCGGCCCTGCCCTCGGCGAACTGCCACGGATCGCCCGTCACGCTCTTCTCGGAGACCCGGACCTGGCCGAAGACCCGCACGTCGGCCTTCTCCCCGCAGGGCACGGCGCGGACGAGGTCCGGGCCGCCGAGACCGGTGTCGAGCGAACCGCAGGCGCCGGGCTTCACGGCGTCCAGCGGGGTGAGGGCCTTCTCGGCGTCCTCGGTCTTCTCCCCGCCCTCGGCCGCGGGCACGCTCTGGCCGCCGTGACCGGTCAGGTCGTACGCGACGCGGAGGGTCGTGACGCCCTTGAGCACCCCCGCCCTGTGCAGCGGTTCGAGGATCGGCGTGTAGTCGGACTCGGCCCGGAGCAGACGGCCGCCCTTGTCCACGTCCACGGTCAGCGCCACCTCGGCGGACATGTCGTTGGTGAAGGCCTCGGCGAGCTCGGGCGGCAGCGCGTCTGCGGCCTCCCTGCCCTCGACCGTCACCTGGTACCTGCGCCCGCCGCCGTCGGTCGGCGAGGGGTTCTTCTCGGGATCGGCATGGGTGACGACCTCGGCGAGGGTCCTCCCCCACGGCGCCGCGTCGCCCGCGTGCGTCAGGAAGTCCTCGATCTTCTCGGCGAACTCCATGGAGGCGCTCGCGGAGTAGCGGAGCCAGGTGCCGCCGCCGGTGCGGTAGTCGATGGTGCTGCCCTCGACCCGGTACGTCTCGCGGCCCTCGGCACCGGGCTCGCGGCCGAAGGCGAACGCCGCGTCCTGCGGGAAGCGGCGCGGCACGTCGAAGGACCGCTCCACACGGGCCGTGCCCTTCGTGTAGTCGAGGACTCCGGTGGTGCGCTCCACCGCGGTGCCCTTGGCGGAGCCGTAGGTGACGGTGGAGGTGAAGCGGGCGGAACCGCTCGCCCTGGTGGCCTGCGTGGCGGCACTCAGCTGGTCGTCGAGCCGCTGCTCGAAGACCGGCTTCACCGTCGACGACGGCGTCGCCGCCGGCCCGGCGGCACCGTCCGTTCCTCCTGCCTGGCAGGCCACGGTCACGAGCAGCAGCGGCACGGTCGCGGCCGCTCTTCGGAGTCTCTTGTTCATGCGCTTCTTCCCCACCCTGTTCCTGCTGTTCAGGTGGGGATCCTAGAGGGGGCCGGGCGACGGCCCCGAGCCCGGCCACCACGGCGCGACGGCGGTGGCCGGGCGGGCGGGGGCTTTCCCCCTGCGGACCGGAGCACGGTCCGCACGGGCACCCCGTGCCGCGGGTCGTCCGAACGTCCCCCGTGTGACGGGCCCGCGTGTTCGAACAGTGTCGGGTCGGGGCCACGGCCGTGTCTTTGGCCCCCTGCGCACGGCTCATTGACCCTGCGCGCACTCCCGGTGCTCGCTGGGGCTGTGGCCGTGGGCCGTGCGGAAGGCACGGCTGAAGGCCGCGTGGTGGCGGAAGCCCCAGCGGGCGGCGACGGTACGGACGGAAGTGCCGTGCTGCGCCGGGTCGGCGAGGTCGCGGGCCGCGCGGGCCAACCGCTCCTCGCGGATCCAGCCGGCGACGGTGAGGCCGTGGTCCTGGAAGAGCCGGTGGAGGTAGCGCACCGAGATGTGGTGGGCGGCGGCGACCGTGCCCGGGGTGAGGTCCGGGTCGGCGAGCCGGCGGCGCGCGAAGTCCTGGGTGCGCAGGAAGAGGGCCCGGCGGCGGCTCTCCGGCTCGGCCGCGGTGTCGGCGTCGAGCCGCGCGGCGGCCGCGCCCGCGAGCAGGTCGAGGAGGACGGTCGTCAGCCGCGGCCCGTCCTCGGGCCGGAAGCCCCCGGGATCGGCGGCGAGCCGGAGCAGGAACGGGGCGAGCAGCGCGCCGAATCCGGTGTCCCCGGGGATCCGGAGGGCGACGAGCCGCTCGGCCTCACGGGCGGGCAGCGGCAGCAGCGCCTTCGGGAACTGGGCGACGATGTGGTCGAGACGGCCGCCGGGATGACGGGTGATGCCGTCGAACGGCAGCGAGGAGTCGTAGACGGTGAAGTCCCCGGCCCGGAAGACGTTGTCCCGGCCCGCCTGGGAGATCGCCATCTCCCCGCTCAGGGTGAGCGACAGCTGGTAGTAGCCGGGGTCGGCGCGACGGATGAGCCGGGGCGTACGGCGGGTGGTGAGCGGCGGATAGCGCAGGGAGGTGACCTGCGCGGCCCCGAGGTCGACCGTGTGCGCCTCGGCCCGGAAGTCCTCGGCGTGCTCGCTGCCCATGACGGTCGGGATGAGAGCGGCGGCCGTCATGTCGTGCCAGTACCCGAAGCGCTCCGGCTCCGGCAGCTCCTCGGTGCTGATGCGGTGGACGCGCACGGCTCCCTCCCCCGGTCGTCCGTCACGAGGGGGCGGCTGTCAGGAGCCGCCCAGGATGCCCCGGTCGTACCCGGCGGCGACGGCCGCCGCCCGGTCGTTCACCCCCAACTTGCCATAGATGTGGGTGAGATGGGTTTTCACGGTGGCCTCGCTGATGAAGAGCTCGGCGGCGATGGCCCGGTTGGCGTTGCCCTTGGCGACCAGGGCCAGGATCTCGCCCTCACGGGCGGAGAGCGCGGTGGCGACGGCGGGGGCGGCGGGTGTGCGGACGGCGGTGACGAGGCGGGTGGCGACGGCCGGGGAGAGGACGGTGCGGCCCTCGGCGGCGGCCCGCACGGCCGCGAACAGCTCCTCCCGGGGCGCGTCCTTGAGGAGGTAGCCGGTGGCGCCCGCCTCGATCGCCGGGAGGGTGTCGGTGTCCGTGTCGAAGGTGGTGAGGACGAGGACCCGGGACCGGGCGCCGCGCCGGGTGAGTTCGGCGATGGCGTCGACACCGTTGCCGCCGGGCATGCGCAGGTCCATGAGGACGACGTCGGGATCGAGTTCCAGGGCGAGTCCGACTCCCCGCACGCCGTCGGGGGCCTCTCCGAGGACGCGGAAGCCGGAGCCCTCGGCGGCGAACATGCCGCGCAGGCCGTCCCGTACGACGGGGTGGTCGTCGACGATCAGCAGGGTGATGTCAGTCATGGCGCGCCCAACGGTACGCGAGCGGAGATCGCCGTGCCCTCGCCCGGGGCGGTCTCCACCGCGACGGAACCGGCCAGGCGCTCGGCGCGGGCCCGCATGCCGGCGAGCCCGAACCCGCCGCCGTCGCCGCCGCGTTCGGGGCCGGCGAGCGGGTCGAAGCCCCGGCCGTCGTCGCGTACGTCCAGGGTGATCTCGTCGCCCATGTAGGAGAGGGTGACGCCGGCGCGGGCGGCCCCGGAGTGGCGGCCGGCGTTGGACAGGGCCTCCTGGGCGATCCGCAGCAGGGTGGCGGCGACCTCGTCGTGCAGCGGCGCCTCGGTGCCGGTGACGGTGAACCGGGTGTCGACGCCGGTCCGTTCGGCCCACTCGGTGACCGTCTTGCGCAGGGCCTCCGGGAGGGTGTCGTGCTCCAGGGCGACCGGGCTCAGGTTCCGCACGGAACGGCGGGCCTCGCCGAGGCTGTGCCGGGCGAGGTCGGCGGCCCGCCGCAGGTGCGGGTCGGCGCGCTCGCGGTCGGGGGCGGCGGACGCGGCCTGGAGCTGGGTGACGACGCCGGTGAGTCCCTGGGCGATGGTGTCGTGGATCTCGGCGGCGAGCCGCCGCCGCTCGTCGGCGACCCCGGCCTCCCGGGCCTGGAGGAGGAGCTGTGCCTGGAGGGCCGCGTTCTCGGCGAGGGCCTGTTCGAGGCGGCTGTTGGCGCGGCCGAGTTCGGCGATGGTGGCGGCGCGCTCGGCGGCCTTCTCGGCGTCCTTCGTGGCGAGGTGCGAGAAGCCCACGGCGAGACAGGCGTTCAGGGCGAACAGGCCGCCGAACGCGAGCCACTGCATGAGGGAGGTGGGCGGCAGGCTGCCGGACTGCGAGCCGGCCATGGTGACGGCGGTGACGAGGAGCCCGGCGTGGGAGAGACGGCGGGGCAGCAGATGGGTGGCGTCGAAGTAGCCGACGCACGCGTAGATCGCGAAGAAGGGGTTGAGCCAGGTCAACGCGAAGGCGAGGGCGGTGCGGAGGGCGAAGTGGACGACGGAGGCCGGCCCCGGCGCCCCCGGTACGAGAACGGGTCCGCACCCGGGCAGCTCGGGTCCCCACCCGGTGGCGGCGACCACCCGCCGGCAGCGGTGGTCCCACACCACGTGGAGGAGGAGGACCGCCGCCATCAGGACGCCGGCCGCCACCCTCTCGGTACGGTCCATGAACACGTCGGCCGACGCCGCGGCGATCGCCGCGGCGATGCCGAGCAGTCCGTACGGCCCCCAGCGGAAGAACTGACGCCAGCGCTCCTCGACGGTGATGGGCACCCCGCCGCCCCCTCTCACTCCCAGCGGAACCAGCGCACCGCGGCGCCGGTCAGCACGACCGTCCACAGGGCCATCACGCCGAGCGCGGCCCCGCCCGGCCAGCCGCCCGAGGCGGCCGCGTCGAGGGCGTCGGAGGCGGCGCCGAACGGGGTGAGCCCGACGATCCGCTGCAGGGTATCCGGCATGGCCTGGACCGGCACCCAGACCCCGGCCGTGAACATGCTGGGGAAGAAGACGACCGAGCCGACGGCGGTGGCGACCTTCTGGGTCCGGGACACGGCGCACACGGCCGAGCCGAGGGCCAGAGCACCCGCCACGGCGAGGAGCAGCGCGAGGAGGTAGCCCGCGGGGTTCCCCGGCAGGGCGACGCCGAAGGCGAGCCGGCCCACCGCGATCGCGAGCAGCGAGGAGGTCAGCGCGGCGGCGGCGTGCAGCGCGATCTGGGCGGTGAGCAGTGCCCCGGGACGGACCGGAGTGGTGGACATCCGGCGCAGGATGCCGCGTTCGCGGTAGCCGGCGAGGACCGGGGGCATGGCCTGGAGCCCGGACATGATGAGGGCGAACAGCACGGAGACGGGGACGTAGACATCGATGACGCGACGCCCCCCGAGGTCCTCGGAGGCCTCCCGGAAGGAGGGGATCAGACCGAGGATCACGAGCAGCACGGTCGGCGAGAGCATCACCCAGAACAGGGAGCCGGGTTCGCGGGTGAAGAGGCGGACCTCGGTGCGCAGCACGGTCGCGGCGGGGCTGGGGGCGGTCATCGGAGTTCGGTTCCCGTCAGGTCGAGGTAGGCGTCGTCGAGGGTGGCGTCGGTGACCCGGAGCTGGCGGGCCGTGACGCCGTGGCGGGCGAGCAGGGAGACGAAGGCGCTGACGGTCTCGTCGGTGCCGCCGACGAGGGTCCGGCCGTCGGCCGTCGTGACGGACACGGCCCCGGGCAGGGCCCGCAGCTCCGCCGGGTCGAGCGGGGTGTCGGCGGCGAAGGAGATCTCCTTCGCGGCGGCGGACCGCCCGATCAGCCCTTCCGGGGTGTCGAGCGCGGCGATCCGGCCCCGGTCGAGGACCGCGATCCGGTCGCAGAGGCGCTGCGCCTCCTCCATGAAGTGGGTGACGAGCAGGACGGTCACCCCGCTGTCCCTGATCGATTCGACGAGCTCCCAGACCTCGCGGCGGGCCCGCGGGTCGAGGCCGGTGGTGAGCTCGTCGAGGACCACGACCCGGGGGTCGCCGAGGAGCGCGAGGGCGATGAAGAGCCGCTGCTTCTGGCCGCCGGACAGCTTCCCGAACCGGGTCCTCAGGTGGGGCAGCAGCCCGAGCCGTTCGGCGAGCGCGTGCCGGTCGGCGGGCCGCTCGTAGAAGGAGGCGTAGAGGTCGAGCGCCTCGCGGACGGTCAGCTTGGGCTGGAGCTCGCTCTCCTGGAGCTGGACCCCGAGGACCCGGGTGATCTCCTGGCGGCTGGTCGCGGGGTCGTACCCGCAGACGCGGACCCGCCCCTCGTCGGGGGTCCGCAGTCCCTCGACGCACTCCACGGTGGTGGTCTTGCCGGCGCCGTTGGGGCCGAGGATCCCGAAGACCTCGCCCTCGGCGACCTCGAAGGAGACCCCGTCGACGACCTTCCGGCCGCCGTACGTCTTGTGCAGTCCCTGCACCTCGATCGCTGTCATGGCCCAAGCCTGCCGAGCGGGCCCGCTCGGCGGCATCGGCCATCGCGCTCGAAACGCCATCAGCCGATCGGTTGACGGCGGCCGGAAAACCGGATGAGGCGTGTCAGTGGTGAACCGTATGGTCGGACCTGATGCCCGAGAAACCTGTCGCCTCAGAGCCCCCCGCCCCCGACACACCCGACGCGCCCGGTGCCCCCGACGCCCCCGACGCCGCCGACCGCTCGGCGGTCCGGACGCTGCTCCGTCTCTGGCCGTACGTGCGGCCCGTGCGAGGGCGGTTGTTCACGGCCGCGATCGTCGCGATCGTCGCCTCCTGTCTGTCCCTCGTGATCCCGCTCGTACTGAAGTGGCTGGTCGACGGGCCGGTCGCGGACCGGGACCCGGGCGGGGTGTGGCTGGGGGCGCTCTACCTCCTGCTGCTCGGCATCGCCGAGGCGGTGCTCTTCGGGTACCGGCGGTGGCTGGTGGCGCGGCCCCTGTCCGGCGTCGAGGCGCGGATGCGGGCCGATCTGTACGGCAGGCTCCAGCGGCTCCCCATCGCCTTCCACGACCGGTGGGCGTCCGGGCAGTTGCTCTCGCGCGGGACGACCGACCTCATGCTGGTCCGGATGTTCCTGGCCTTCCCTCTGACGTTCCTGCTGGTCAACGCCGTGACGATCCTCGCAGGTTACGTACTGCTGCTCGCCCAGGACTGGTCGCTCGGGCTCGTCCTCCTCACCCCGGTCATCCCGCTCGTCGTGGTCTGCTCGATCTTCGAGGGCCGGTACGGAGTGGTCGCGCGCCGCGCCCAGGACCAGGTGGGCGATCTGACGACGGTCGTCGAGGAGAGCGTCCTCGGCATCCGGATCATCAAGGGATTCGGCCGCCACCGCAGCCAGGCGACGGCCTTCCGGGAGCTCTCCGGCCGCCTGCGCGGCACGGAGCTGCTCAAGGCCCGGCTGCTCGCGATGATCTGGGCGGTCATCACCTTCGTACCGGAACTGGCCATCGGCGCCGCCCTCGTCCTCGGCACCATCCAGGTCGCGGACGGGGACCTGTCGGCGGGCACGCTCGTCGCGTTCCTGTCGACCGCTCTGGCGCTGCGCTGGCCGGTGGAGTCGATCGGCTTCCTGCTCGCGATGAGCCAGGAGGCGGCGACCGCGACGGAACGGTACTTCGAGGTGATGGACGTCGACGAGGAACCGGGCATCGCCGCCGGAGCCCACGCTCCCCGGGACGCCCCCGACGGGGTCCGGTTCGAGTGCGTGTCGTTCCACTACCCGGACGCCCCGGAGGGCTCCCCACCCGTCCTCGACGGCATCGACCTGCACATCCGCCCCGGCGAGACGCTGGCCCTGGTCGGCGGCACGGGCTCCGGCAAGACCACGCTCACCGCCCTCGTACCGAGGCTCCACGAGGCGACCGGCGGCCGCATCCTCCTGGACGGCGAGGACATCGCCCTGATGGAACGGGAGCGGCTGCGGGCCCTGGTCTCGGTGGCGTTCGAGGAGCCCACCCTCTTCTCCGCCAGCGTCGGGGAGAACGTCCTGATGGGAGCCGGCGGGGCGGCGGGCGAACCCGAACTGCGGCGCGCCCTGGACGTGGCGCAGGCCGACGCCTTCGTCGACCGGCTGCCCGAGGGCACCGCGACCCAGGTCGGCGAGCAGGGCCTCAGTCTCTCGGGCGGTCAGCGGCAGCGCCTGGCCCTCGCGAGGGCGGTCGTCGGCCGGCCCCGCTTCCTCGTCCTCGACGATCCCCTCTCCGCACTCGACGTCCACACGGAGGCCCGTGTGGAGGCCGCGCTGCGGGAGGTCCTGCGGGACACCACGGCCCTCGTGGTGGCACACCGCCCCTCGACGGTGATGCTGGCCGACCGGGTGGCGCTGCTGTCCCAGGGCCGGATCACGGCCGTGGGCACCCACCACGAACTGCTGCGGAGCAGCGAGGAGTACGCCTGGCTGATGTCCGGCGCAGGCAAGGACGGCGACCGATGACGAACGAGCCCACCAACGACCCCTTCGACCGCGACGACCTCCCGGCACCCCCCGGAGCGACGGGCGCCCTGCTCCGCTCCCTCCTCTCCGCCCACCGCGCCCGGGTCGCGATCGCCGCCCTGGTGCTCCTGATCAAGGAGGCCGCGGTCCAGGCGGGGCCCCTCCTCGTCGCGTACGCCATCGACGAGGGCGTCCCCGCCTTCCGGGCGGGCGACCACGGTCCCGTCCTCGCGGTGGCCCTCGGCTATCTCCTCTGCGCGGCGCTCTCGGGCCTCCTCCAGTACGTCTTCGTCCGCGGCGCGGCCCGCGTCAACCAGGACGTCCTCCTCGACCTGCGCGGCCGGATCTTCCGCCACTCGCAGATCCTGAGCGTCGACTTCCACGAGCGGTACACCTCGGGCCGGCTCATCTCCCGCTCCACCACCGACGTCGAATCCCTCCGGGAGCTCCTCTCGGAGGGCCTGCAGGAACTGATCGGCGTCGTCCTCTCCTTCGTCTCGATCTCGGCGATCCTGCTCTACCTCGACCTGGGCATCGGCGCGGTGGCGGTGGCGTCCTTCCTGCCGCTCTCCTTCCTCGTGCGCGTCTACCGGCGACGTGCCGGAGCGGTGTACGCCGAGCGGTCCACGGCCATCGCGGGCGTCATCGTGAAGTTCGCCGAGACGATGAACGGCATCCGTCCTGTACGGGCGTTCCGCCGGGAGGCGGTCAACGACGCCGAGTTCGCGACGCTCAACCACCGGCACGAGCGCAGCAACGGCGACGCGCTCCTCGAAATGGCCCGCTACGTGGTGGGCTCACGGCTCGTCGCGAACACGGCGGTCGCCGGCATGTGCCTCTGGGGCGCCTACCGGGTGGCCTCGGGCTCCCTGGAACTGGGCGTTCTGGCGGCGGCGGTCCTGTACATGCGGCGCCTGTACGACCCGATCGACCGGCTCGGCATGTTCCTCAACTCGTACGAGTCGGCGGCCGCGTCGCTCACCAAGATCGCGGGCCTGCTCGCCCAGGAACCCGGAGTCCCGGAGACGACGACCCCCGTCACCCTGCCCGCCCGCACGGGCTCCCCGGGGCGCGAGGTCACCTTCGACAAGGTCCGCTTCGCCTACCGCACGGGCGGCGAGGTCCTGCCCACCTTCGACCTGACCATCCCCGCCGGCCAGACGGTCGCGGTGGTGGGGGCGACGGGCGCGGGCAAGTCCACCCTGGCGAAACTCCTGGCCCGCTTCTACGACCCCACGGACGGCACGGTGCGCCTGGACGGTGCGGACCTCCGCGATCTGACCACGCCGGACCTCCGCCGGGGCATCGTCATGGTCACCCAGGAGGCGTTCCTCTTCTCGGGAACGGTCGCCGAGAACATCGCCATCGGCCGCCCGGACGCGACCCGCGAGCAGATCGAGGACGCGGCCCGGGCGATCGGGGCCCACGAGTTCGTCATGGGCCTTCCGGACGGCTACGACACGGACGTGCGCAAGCGGGGCGGCCGCATCTCGGCGGGCCAGCGCCAGTTGGTCGCCTTCGCGCGGGCACTGCTCGCGGACCCGGCGGTTCTGATCCTCGACGAGGCCACCAGCTCCCTGGACGTGCCGGGCGAGCGCGCGGTGCAGCGGGCGATGGACACGGTCCTGGCGGGCCGTACGGCGGTGGTCATCGCCCACCGCCTGTCCACCGTCGAGGTCGCGGACCGGGTCCTGGTGATGGAGTCGGGGCGGATCGTCGAGGACGGCACGCCCTCGGACCTGGTCACCGGCGCGGGGCACTACGCGGGGCTGCACCAGGCGTGGCGGGAGAGTCTGGTGGGTTGATCGACGGCCCCCACGGCGCCACCCACGGGTGTCAGCCCCGCGCCCGCCGCAGCAGCGCGAGCGACAGCACCGCCGCGCCCAGCATCAGCACCGCCGCCCCCACGGCGACCGCCCCCATCGCGTCGACGAACGCGGTCCGTGCGGTGTCGAGCACCGCCGGTCCGGCGGCCAGCGCCCCGCCCAGGGTCTCGCGCGCCGCGGCGGGCGCGGACGCGGGCATCGCCGCGGTGTAGACCGCCGTTCCCACGGATCCGAGCACGGCCATCCCGAGCGCCCCGCCGAGCTCGGCTCCCGACTCCAGTACGGCGGCGGCGGACCCGGCCCGCTCGGGCGGAGCGGCGCCGAGAGCGAGCTCGTTGGCGAGGGTCATCGCGGAGACGAGCCCACCGGCGTAGACGGCGCCGGCCGCGATGACGGCCCACAGCGGCGTGGCGCGGTCGATGCCGGCCAGCCAGGCGAAGCCGGCGGCGGCCCCGAGGAAGCCGCCGGCCATCACGTACGCCCGGTCGACCTTCTGGGCGAGTGCGGCAGCCGTGGGCGCGGCGGCCAGGACGCCCGCGGTCGGTACGAGGCTCCAGAGCGCCGCCTCGAACGGGCTCTGGCCCAGGACGGACTGCAGGTACTGGGTGAGGAAGACGGCGAAGCCGACCGTTGCCGCCATGGCGAGCAGGTTGGCGAGGACGGAGCCGCCGTAGGCCCGGTTCCGCAGGAGAGCGAGGTCGACCATGGGGTGGGCGAGTCGCGCCTGCCGGCGGACGAAGACCAGGCCGACCAGCAGCCCGACGGCCACACCGGCTGCCGGCAGGGGCGCCCAGCCGTCTTTGGCGAGCTCCTTGATGCCGTGGATGAGTGGCAGCAGCGCGCCGAGCGAGAGGGCGGCGCTGAGGACGTCGAACGGTCCGGCGACCGCGGCTCCCTTGGACTCGGGCAGGAGCAGCGGTCCCAGGACGAGCAGCAGGGCCATGGCCGGGAGGTTGAGGAGGAAGACGGATCCCCACCAGAAGTGCTCGACGAGTGCGCCGCTGACCACAGGCCCCAGGGCGATGCCGCTCGCCATCACCGAGGTCCACAGCGTGACGGCCTTCGCGCGCTGCGCCGGATCGGCGAACAGCACCCGGATCAGGGCGAGAGTGGCGGGCATGAGGCAGGCCCCCGCGACGCCGAGCAGCGCACGGGCGCCGATCAGGGCGCCGGGGTTCTGCGCGTAGGCCGCTGCGACGGAGGCGACGCCGAACAGCGCCGCGCCGCCGAGGAGCACCTTGCGGCGCCCGACGCGGTCCCCGAGCGCGCCCATGGTGACGAGCAGTCCGGCGAGGACGAAGCCGTAGATGTCGAGGATCCAGAGCTGTTCGGTGGCTCCGGGCCGCAGGTCGGCACTGATGGAGGGGATGGCGAAGTAGAGGACGGAGACGTCCATCGAGACGAGGAGCAGCGGCAGCATGAGGACGCCGAGGGCGGTCCATTCACGGCGGCCGGCGCGAGCGGGACCGGGTCCGGTGGTGGGATCCGACGGTGCGGTGAGTGTCATGGGGAGGAGAGAAGCAGCGGTGTGCGTACGGTGCCACTCCCGCCCTAGTGCACCTCGACTTCTCGGTACGGAGCACCAGTTCAGAGACGTGTACGCCGCTCTTGGTGCACTAGTACACTCCGGCCATGACGACCCGACCGCCCTACCTCGTGATCGCCGCCGAGCTCCGTCGCCGCGTACAGGTGGGCGAGTTGGCCCCGGGGGACCGGGTTCCGTCGACGCGGGCGATCACCCGTGAGTGGGGCGTGGCCATGGCGACGGCGACGAAGGCGCTGGCGGTCCTCCGTCAGGAGGGCCTGGTCCGCCCGGAACCGGGGGTGGGCACGGTGGTCGCGCCGTCGACGACGGGCACGCGTACGCCGGCCGGGGACCGGACGGCAACCCCCCTCACCCGTAGGGAGGTCGTCGACGCGGCCCTCGGACTCGCCGACGCGGAAGGCCTGCACACCCTGACGATGCGCAGGGTGGCGACGACGCTCGGCGTCTCGACGATGACCCTGTACCGCCACGTGCCGGGCAAGCCGGAGCTGATCCGGCTGATGACGGACGCGGCCTGCGGCGAGGTCCCGCTCGGCCCGGTGCCGGCGCACTGGCGGACGGGTCTGGAGCACGGCGCGCGCTGGCTGCGTGACGTGTACACCCGGCACCCGTGGCTGGCGCACGCGATGGCCTCGTACACGCGGCCCGTCGCGACGCCGAACGCGATGGCGTACACGGAGTGGATCCTTCGGGCGATGAGGGGCACGCCCCTCAGTCACACCCAGAAGCTGTACACCCATCTGGTGATCTTCTCGTACGTCCAGGGACTGTCGATGGCGGACGATCTGGAGGAGCAGGCGCGACAGGATTCGGGCATCTCCGACAGCGAGTGGATGGAACAGAACGAGCCACGATTCGACGCGATCCAATCGGGTGGCTCGTACCCCGAGTTGGCCTCCGTCACGAGCGTGGGCGGGTTCGGTCTCGATCTGCGGACACTCTTCGAATTCGGGCTCGGGCGAACATTGGACGGCATCGCGTCCATGATCGACGAAACGTCCGGTTAACGAACACGGCCTTACGGGCAGCGGACGATTTTTGGCCAACTTGCCGATGCACTCCTGACAGGTCCCCGTCATTCCTGTCACTCTCTCCCCGGTTCTTCGCATCAAAGTTCGCCGCTTCACCCGAACGTGCTCCACAGCTCTGCTTGCTCCGCCCGGATGGGCCGACCCAGTCCGCCGGTACCCCCCTCGCAAGAAGGAGTCTGCGTGAGATCCACGCCCAGCCGTCGCGCCACCGCGACCGGCGCTCTGATCGCTGCCGCCGCCATGCTCACCGTGAGCGTCCAGACGGGCGCCGCCACCGCGGCCGACGCCCCCTGGAGCATCGCCCCGAAGGCCCAGCAGGGCACCTCGGCGAACCCCGGCAAGCTCCCGGCCGACCTCACTCCCGCCGAGCGCACCGCGCTCATCAAGGCGGCCGACGCCGACAAGGCCGCCAAGGCCAAGGAACTCGGCCTCGGCGCCCAGGAGAAGCTGGTCGTCCGTGACGTCGTGCAGGACCGCGACGGCACGACCCACACGCGCTACGAGCGCACCTACGCCGGACTTCCCGTCCTCGGCGGCGACCTGGTCGTCGAAGAGTCCAAGGCCGGCGCGACCCGGAGCATCTCCAAGGCTTCCCGCGCGGAGCTGAAGAACGTCGACACGAGCGCCACGGTCACCCCGGCCGCCGCGTCGAAGCAGGCCCTCGGCGCCGCGAAGGCGGAGGGCTCCGACAAGGCCGAGACCAACCGCGCCCCGCGCAAGGTCGTCTGGATGGCCAAGGGCGCGCCCGTCCTCGCGTACGAGACCGTCGTCGGCGGCCTCCAGCACGACGGCACCCCGAACGAGCTGCACGTCGTCACCGACGCCAAGTCCGGCCAGAAGCTGTACGAGTGGCAGGCCATCGAGACCGGCACCGGCAACACGATGTACAGCGGCCAGGTGACGCTCGGCACCGCGCCCTCGTACACCCTGACCGACACCGGTCGCGGCAACCACAAGACGTACAACCTCAACGGCGGTACGTCGGGCACCGGGACGCTGTTCAGCAACACCACCGACGTGTGGGGCAACGGCAACCCGTCCAACAAGGAGACGGCCGGCGCCGACGCGCACTACGGCGCCGCGCTCACCTGGGACTACTACAAGAACGTGCAGGGCCGCACCGGTATCCGCGGTGACGGCGTCGGCGCGTACTCCCGGGTCCACTACGGCAACGCGTACGTCAACGCGTTCTGGTCGGACAGCTGCTTCTGCATGACGTACGGCGACGGCTCGGGCAACACCAAGCCCCTGACGTCCATAGACGTGGCCGCGCACGAGATGACGCACGGCGTCACCTCCAACACCGCCGGTCTGCAGTACAGCGGCGAGTCCGGCGGTCTCAACGAGGCCACCTCGGACATCTTCGCGGCGGCCGTCGAGTTCTACGCCAACAACGCCAACGACGTGGGCGACTACCTGGTCGGCGAGAAGATCGACATCCGCGGCAACGGCACCCCGCTCCGCTACATGGACAAGCCGAGCAAGGACGGCTCGTCCAAGGACGCCTGGTACTCGGGCCTCGGCGGCATCGACGTCCACTACTCCTCGGGCCCGGCGAACCACTTCTTCTACCTGCTCTCCGAGGGCAGCGGCGTCAAGACCATCAACGGCGTCACCTACGACTCGCCGACCTCCGACGGCCTGCCCGTCACCGGGATCGGCCGGGCCAAGGCCGAGCTGATCTGGTTCAAGGCGCTCACCACCAAGTGGGGCACGACGACGGACTACGCCGGCGCCCGTACCGGCACGGTCGACGTCGCCAAGGCCCTCTACGGCGCCACCAGCCCCGAGGTCGCGGCCGTCGAGGACGCCTGGGCCGCCATCAACGTGGGCCCGCGCTCCGGTGGCGGCACCCCGCCCACCGGCAAGGTCTTCGAGAACACCGCCGACGTGTCCATCCCGGACAACGGCGCCGCGGTGACCTCGACGGTCAACGTCACGGGTGTCACGGGCAACGCGCCCTCCACCCTCAAGGTGGACGTGAACATCGTCCACACCTACCGCGGTGACCTCGTCGTCGACCTCGTCGCCCCCGACGGCTCGGTCTACAGCCTGTCCAACCGGTCCGGCGGCAGCGCCGACAACATCGTCCAGACCTTCACCGTGAACGCCTCCTCCGAGGTCGCCAACGGTGCCTGGAAGCTCCGCGTCCAGGACAAGGCCTCGATCGACACCGGCTACATCAACAGCTTCAAGCTGACGTTCTGACCTTCCCGCAGACCCGGAGACGGGTGAGCAGGTAGGCAACCCCGAAACACAAGTGCCGGACGCCCGGAGGGATCCTTCCCTCCGGGCGTCCGTGCGTGCGCACGTCCGCACAGGGCCGCGAGGTCTACGTAGGCTGGAGCCCATGATCAGGGTGCTGCTGGCCGACGACGAGACGATGATCAGGGCCGGGGTGCGGGCCATCCTCGCCACCGACCCCGGGATCGAGGTGGTCGCCGAGGCCGGCGACGGCCACGAGGCCGTCGAACTCGCCCGCGAGCACCGGCCCGACGTCGTCCTCCTGGACATCCGGATGCCCCGCCTCGACGGACTCGGCGCGGCCGAGGAACTGCGCCGGTCCGTGCCGGACGCGGCCGTCGTCATGCTCACCACCTTCTCCGAGGACACGTACATCGCCCGCGCCCTCGGCAGCGGCGTCAGCGGCTTCCTCCTCAAGTCCGGGGACCCGCGCGAGCTGATCGCCGGAGTCCGGGCCGTGGCCGGGGGCGGCGCCGCCCTCTCCCCCACCGTCGCCCGCCGGGTCATCGATACCCTCGGCGGCGAGCGCTTCACCCGCGCGGCCGCGGCACGCTCCCGCCTGGAGCCGCTCACCGCCCGGGAGCGGGAGGTCGTCGCCCTCCTCGGCGCCGGGCTCTCCAACCAGGAGATCGCCGACCGCATGTACGTCGTCGAGGGCACCGTCAAGGCGCACGTGAGCGCCGTCCTCGGCCGGCTGGGCCTGCGCAACCGGGTCCAGCTCGCCGTCCTCGCCCACGAGGCGGACCTGGTCCCCGATGCCTGACGCGGGCCGAGAGCCGGTCCGGGAGCGCCTCTTCGACCTCCTCCTGTGGCTGCTGCTCTGCGTGCCGGTCCTGCTGAGGTCGGACCCGAACGACGGCGGCAGCTGGACCCAGGTCGCCGTCGGCGTGGTGGTCCTCGCCGGCTGCGTCGCGGTCAGCCGGAGGTGGCCGCTGGTGTCGCTCGCGGCCACGGTCGCGGCGAGCCTGCCGGCCACCCTGGAGCTGTTCACCCCCTCGTACAGCCTGGCCCTGGTCGCCTTCGGGTACCTCGCGGGACGGCGCCAGGAGCACACCCGGGCGGCACTCTGGCTGTTCGGCGCGATCGCCGTCACGGGCCTGGTCCTCACCTGGATCACCCACACCTCGCTCGGGCAGTGGTTCACGCTGCTGCTCGCGCTCGCCCTCGCCGTCGTCGCGCCCTGGCTGATCGGCCGTTACGTACGCCAGTACGACCGTCTCGTACGGAGCGGCTGGCAGCTGGCGGACCGGATGGAACGCGAGCAGGCGGCGGTCGCCGACCGGGAACGGCTGCGGGAACGGTCCCGGATCGCGGGCGACATGCACGACTCCCTCGGCCACGACCTGGCCCTGATCGCGATCCGCGCGGGCGCCCTGGAGGTCTCCCCCGAGCTCGGCCCCGACCAGCAGCGGGCGGCGGGCGAGCTGCGCCGCGCGGCGGCGGACGCGACAGCCCGGCTGCGGGACATCATCGGCGTGCTGCGCGCGGAGGACGACGCGGCCCCGACGAGCCCGCCCGGTGAGACGGTCGAGGAACTGACGGCCCGCGCCGGGGCGTCGGGACTCGCGGTCACCCTCGCCCCGACCCCCGTGCCCACCCTGCCGGGGATGTCGGGGCTCGCCCTGCACCGGGTCGTGCAGGAGGGCCTCACCAACGCGGCCAAGCACGCGCCCGGCGCGGCCGTCTCGGTCGCCGTCACCCAGGACGCGAGGAACGTACGGGTCGAGGTGGTCAACGGCCCCGGCACGGACACTCCCGCGGGGGCCTCCGGGGGCACCGGCACCGGTCTCGTCGGCCTCGACGAGCGCGTCCGCCTCGCCGGTGGCACCCTCGCCCACCGGACCACCGAGGACGGCGGGTTCGCCCTGACCGCCGTCCTGCCCCGCAAGGCGCCCGCGCCGCTGCCCGCGGCCCCCATGTCGGCCAGGGAACTGGACCTCGCCCGCCGCGAGGTCCGCAAGGGCCTGGCGCGGGCGATCTGGATCCCGCTCGCGCTCCTCGCCGCGCTCGGCGCGCTGATGGCCGGGGTCGCCGTGTGGACGCAGGCCCAGTCGTACCTGGAGCCGGACGACTACGCCCGGATCCGGATCGGGCAGACGCTCGCGCAGATCGACGAGAACACCGACGACTGGCCCGAGCACCCCCTGAACAGCGCACCCCATGCCGCGCCGCCCGAGCCTCCCGGCATGGACGAATGCCGGTACTACCGCTCGGCGATGCTCGCCACGATCCCGGTGTACCGGCTGTGCTTCGTCGACGGGCACCTCGCCGACAAGGCCGAGGTGCCGTAGGCGACCGCGGTCGCGGTCGCGGTCTAGCGGAGCAGCACTCCCGCCCCCTCCCCGGTCGTCTCCTCCGGCAGGGCCACCAGGCCCGGTTCCGCCGGGTGGGCGAGCAGCGGATGGGAGGGGCGGACCCGGACCGTGCAGCCGAAGGAGCCGGTGCGGTCGAGTTCCAGGGTGCCGGCGTACGGCTGCCGGCCCTCCAGGTCCGGGCGTCCCGCCGGCTTCAGCGGGACGGCACGGGTGTCCGCGAGGGTGTCGTCGGCGTCGACCCGGCCGGTGACGGCCTGCACCTCGACGTCGTCGGTGCGCAGCCCCGCGAGGGAGACCTTGACCCGGACGACCGGGGTGGAGCCGAGTTCGGCGTCGGCCAGTTCGTCCGCGAGGTCGTCGCCGACCTCGACGTGGTCGACGGTCACCTTGGGCCAGGCGTCCCGGACCCGGGCCTTCCACGCGGCGAGGTCCCGCGCCCGGTCCGGGGTGAGCGCCCGGCGGGCGGCGGCGGCAGGGACGTACAGCCGCTCGACGTACTCGCGGACCATGCGGTCGGCGAGCACCTTCGGGCCGAGGTCGGTGAGGGTGCGCCGGACCATCGCCGTCCAGCCGGCCGGGACGCCGTCGGGGCCCCGGTCGTAGAAGCGGGGGGCGACCCGGCGTTCGATCAGCTCGTAGAGGGCGGCGGCCTCCAGGTCGTCGCGGCGGTCCTCGTCCGCGGCGGCGGCCCCGTCGGCGGTGGGGATGGCCCAGCCGAAGTCGGGCTCGAACCACTCGTCCCACCAGCCGTCGAGGACGGAGAGGTTGAGGCAGCCGTTGAGCGCGGCCTTCATGCCGCTGGTTCCGCAGGCCTCCAGGGGGCGGAGGGGGTTGTTGAGCCAGACGTCGCAGCCGGGGTAGAGGCCGCGGGCCATCGCCATGCCGTAGTCGGGGAGGAAGACGATCCGGTGCCGGACCCGGGGGTCGTCGGCGAACCGGACGAGTTCCTGGACGAGCCGCTTCCCGCCGTCGTCGGCGGGGTGGGCCTTGCCGGCGACGACGAGCTGCACCGGCCGCTCGGGGTGCAGGAGCAGGGCCCGCAGCCGGTCCTTGTCGCGGAGCATGAGGGTGAGCCGCTTGTACGAGGGGACGCGGCGGGCGAAGCCGATGGTGAGGACGTCGGGGTCGAGGACGGAGTCGGTCCAGCCGAGTTCGGCGGCTGCCGCCCCGCGCTGCCGCCAGGAGGCCCGCAGCCTTTCCCGTACGTCGGTCACGAGCCGTTCGCGGAGGGTGCGGCGCAGCTCCCACAGCTCGCGGTCGGCGGGGTCGGGGCCCAGCCGGCCGACCTCGGGGGCGACCCAGGTGGGGGCGTGGACACCGTTGGTGATCGAGGTGATCGGCACGTCGTCGGCGTCGAAGCCCGGCCAGAGTCCGGCGAACATGGCCCGGCTGACGGCCCCGTGGAGGGTGGAGACGCCGTTGGCGCGCTGGGCGAGGCGCAGGCCCATGGCCGCCATGTTGAAGAGGCCGGGCTCGCCGCCCAGCGGGGTCTCGTCGCCGAGGGCGAGGACCTTCCCGGTGTCGACGCCGGGGAGGGCGCCGTCCTCTCCGAGATGGCGGGCGACCAGGGTGCGGTCGAAGCGGTCGATGCCGGCCGGGACGGGGGTGTGCGTGGTGAAGACGGTCCCGGCGCGGACGGTCTCCAGGGCGCTGTCGAAGTCGAGTCCCTCGCCCTGGAGTTCGCGGATGCGTTCGAGGCCGAGGAAGCCCGCGTGACCCTCGTTGGTGTGGAAGACCTCGGGGGCGGGGGTGCCGGTGAGCCGGGTGTACGTGCGGACGGCGCGGACTCCGCCGATGCCGAGCAGCATCTCCTGGAGGAGCCGGTGCTCGCTGCCGCCGCCGTACAGCCGGTCGGTGACGCTCCGTTCGCCGGGGGCGTTCTCCTCGACGTCGGAGTCGAGCATGAGGAGGGGGACGCGGCCGACCCTCGCGATCCAGAGGTGGGCGTGCAGGCTGCGGCCGCCGGGCAGGGCGAGGGTGATCCGGGCGGGGGTGCCGTCGGCCTCGCGGAGCAGGGTGACCGGCAGCTCGCCGGGGTCGAGGACGGGGTACTGCTCCTGCTGCCAGCCGTCCCGGCCGAGGGACTGACGGAAGTAGCCGTGCCGGTAGAGCAGGCCGACGCCGATGAGGGGGACGCCGAGGTCGCTGGCGGACTTGAGGTGGTCCCCGGCGAGGATGCCGAGGCCGCCGGAGTACTGGGGCAGGGCGGCGGTGACGCCGAACTCCGGCGAGAAGTAGGCGAGGGCGGCGGGCGGCTCGCCGGGCTGCCGCTGGTACCAGCGGGGGGCGTGGAGATAGCTGTCGAGGTCCTCGGCGGCGGTCCGCAGGCGGGCCAGGAAGTCCTGGTCGGCGGCGAGCGCGGCGAGCCGGGGGGCTTCGAGGGCCCCGAGGATCCGGACGGGATCGGTGCCGCCGGACGGCGCCGCCGGACCGGCGGGTTCGAGGGACTCGAAGAGGGCGCGGGTGGGTTCGTGCCAGGACCAGCGCAGGTTGTGCGCGAGGTCGGCGAGGGGTCGAAGGGTGTCGGGGAGGACGGGACGCACGGTGAATCGACGGATTGCCTTCACGCGTTCCACCTTCGCAGGCGAGTACGGAGCGGAGTGGACGCACCACGCTGTGCGTCCGTCGTTCCGCTCCGACGTTAGGGCACGCGCCCCCGCCGGGCCACGGCGCACGGGGGGCGGCCCGGGGTGTGTCGGCCCCTCTCCGGGGGTGGCGCGGCGCGGGTCAGCCGATGACCGGGAGCGGCACCTCGTAGGGGGAGCCCTGGTTCACGGTGACCGGGTCGCAGCCGCCCGTGGTGGCGTACCGGCGGGCGACGGCGGCGAGTTCCTCGGTGGGGATGACGTCGTGGATGTCGGTGAACCCCTGCGGGGCGCGCGCGTGGGCGAGGTTGATGACGACCTCGGGGCCGAGCTCCCGGTTGGCCCGCTGGAGCGCGGTGGTGACGGGGCGGCGGTCCCGCTCGTACGCGGCGAGGCCGTCCGCCGGGTCGGGGTGCAGGGCGAGGGCGTGGGCGAGGGCGCGCGCGTCGACGATCGACTGGCTCGCGCCGTTGGAGCCGATCGGGTGCATGGCGTGGGCGGCGTCGCCGATGAGGGTGGTGCGGCCGTGGGTCCACCGGTCCAGGGGCTCGCGGTCGACCATGGGGTACTCGTAGGCGGTGTCGGCGGCGCGCAGGATGTCGGGGAGGCTGACGCCGTCGAACTCCCAGCCCTCGTAGAACGGGAGGAACCTGTCGACGGGGACGGAACGGTTCCAGTCGCCGAGGAGCTGTTCCTCCCTCGCCGCGGACAGCGGCCCGGCCCCGGCCCCGCAGGTGGCCTCGGCCGGCCGGGCGAGCGCCCAGTTGACCAGCACCTCCCGGTCGGGACCGGTGGGCCGGCTCATCGGGTACACCACGGCCTTCTGCCGGTCGTCGCCCGCGATGAGCATGAACGAGCCCACGGCCCGCGCCGGCATCCGGGACACCCCCCGCCACACCAGCATCCCGTTCCACGGGGGCGCGCCCTCCCCCGGGTGCAGGGCCGCCCGTACCGTCGAGCGGATGCCGTCCGCGCCGACGAGCAGGTCCGGTGCGAGGGAGGCGCGGCCCCGTACGGCGCCCTCCCGGTGTTCGATCCGCAGTCGCGGTCGGCCGCCCGGGGTCAACTCCACGGCGCTCGCCCGCACCCCGGTGACCAGCGCCGCGGAACCGAGCCTGGCCCGTACCGCCCCCGCCAGGACCTGCTGGAGGTGCCCCCGGTGGACCGACAGCTGCGGCCAGCGGTAGCCCGCGCCGAGACCGCGCGGCTCCCGGGATATCAGGCCGCCCGAGCGGTGGTAGTAGCGCAGCTCGCGGGTGCGCACGGCGCCCGCCTCCAGGGCGTCGAGCAGGCCGAGCGCGTCCAGTTCGCGGACCGCGTTCGGCATCAGGTTGAGCCCGGTGCCGACGGGGCGGATCGCGGGCGCCGCCTCGACGACGGTCACCCGCTCGAAACCGGCGGAGTGCAGGGCGAGGGCGGCGGTGAGTCCCGCGATGCCGCCGCCGGCGATCACGATGTGCGGGCTCTGCCCGTAGTAGTCCGGGGCGGCGCCGCGTCCGTACGCCGGAGGGAACGGGGAGGGGATGTAGGGGGACATGACGACTGCTCCTTCGGCGCCGCTACGCGGCCGACGGCCCGACGGGGGCCCCTGCGGGACGGCGCCGCACGGTCGCGCGGCGCACCATGGTCTCGTTCTCCCTGGTCAGGTCCAGGATGGAGCGCAGCAGCGCGACCGGGGCTCCGCCGCTGCCCTCCTCGTACAGGCGCACCTCTTCGCTGTACGCCTTGCGGGCGATGCCGAGGTGCCGGGCGCGGAAGGTCTTCAGGAGGCGCAGCACCCGGCCGAGTGCCTCCGCCGACGCGGTGAGCGAGGGCGGCAGCCGGTCCGCGCCCTCCCAGCTCACGGCGGCGGACAGTTTGCTCACCGCCGACACCCCGCCCCGGTGCCGGGCGTGGAACGCGCGCCAGGACGGCAGCGCGTACGGCATCGCCTCCGCGAGGAAGGCCTCGTAGGCGGTGTCGGAGCGGTCGCACTGCCAGAGCGTCAGATCGACCAGCCAGAGCGGCACCTGTGCGGCGGCGGGGCCGAGGTAGTCCCGGCCGGCGATCTCGACCTCCTCGAAGTACGGGCGGAGGGTGTGCGCGAAGTACTCCGGGGACACTCCGGCCACCGTGAGGTCGATGGAGTCGACCATCGCCCGCACATGACGGGCCACCCGGTCCAGGGCGGCGGGGAATCCCGGGTCGTACGGTTCGAGGCGGGCGACCCGGCCGCAGTCGTCGAGGGCGGCGACCAGCCCCGGGAACACCATCCGTACCGCTTCCTGGAGGAGGGCCTCGGTCGGATGGCCGGTGTACGAGCGGCGGCGCGGGCCCGGCGGGTTCCAGGTCGTGTAGTGGTGGACGGTGTCCCGGGGCACCATGTCGGTCCGCAGGCCGAGGAGTTCGAGGACGGGCAGCGCCTCCGGTACGGCGGCGAGGGGCTGTACGCCGTGGCGTTTCAGCGAACCCAGCAGGATGCCGAGGTCCCGCATCGCGGCGAGGGCGTCGCCGACGCTCCACTGGGCGGCCCGGTCGGGGTCCGGGACCAGGGTGCGCAGCGCGACGGTGAGCGCGGCCACGTCGCCGTCCGCGTTCATCGCGGGCACAGCGGCGAGCAGGGCGTCCGCGCCGAGCGGGTCGGCGGCGCGTATGTCCTCGGTGCGGTGACGCGGATCGCCGAACAACTGGGCTCCTCTTTTCGGGGCTCGGTTCGCCGCGGGGCACGGCTCACTCGCCGGTGGTGGTGGGCGGCGTTTCCGGTTCGTGCGGGTCAGTGGTGGTCCGGGACCTGTTGCCCGGGCGCCGGGGCGGGCACCCGTCTCGGCGGGTGGAGGCGGACGGAGGCGAGGGCGGCAGCGGCGGCGAAGGCGGCGCCGGTGAGCAGGGCGGCGCGGTACCCGGAGGTCTCCGCGGCCGCGCGGGCCGCGTTCCCCGCCCCGGTGCCGGCCCCGACGTCGGCCCCGGTACGGCTCGTGGCGACGGCGACCAGGACGGCGAGGCCGAGGACGGAGCCGAACTGCTGGCTGGTGTTGACGAGTCCGGCGGCGAGTCCGGTCTCCTCGGTCCCGGCCTCCGCCGTGGCCGCGACGTTCGTGGTGACCACGACGAGCGGCAGGGCGGCGCCGAGGAGCAGGCTCGGGGCGAGGACGGTGTTCGCGAAGCCGCCGTCGGGGGTGAGCGCCAGGGCCAGCCACAGCGTCCCGGCGCACAGCAGGACGAATCCCAGGGTCATCGTCCGGTGCAGGCCGATCCGGAAGATGAGCCGGCCGGTCTGCGGGGCGACCGCGACGACGACGAGCGACAGCGGCAGCAGACCGAGGCCGCCGCCGAGGGGCGCGTACCCGAGGACGTTCTGGAGGTAGAGGCTGACCAGGAAGAACATCGGGAAGAGCGTCGTCTGGGCGAGCGCGGCCAGGGCGTTGGCGAGCCGGAGCGCGGGGCGGGCCAGTACCCGGGGCGGGACGAGGGGCGCGGCGGCCCGGGTCTCGACGGCGGCGAAGGCGAGCAGCAGCGCGAGGCCCGCGCCCCCGGCGCCGAGGGTCCGGGCGGACAGCCATCCGGCGTCTCCGGAGCCGACGAGCGCGTAGGCGACGAGTCCGAGTCCGGCGGTCGCGGTGAACGCCCCGGCGACGTCGAAGCCGCCGTGCCGGACGGGGCCGGTGCGGTGGTCGAGGAGCCGCAGGGCGAGGACGGCGAGGACGGCGGCGAGCAGCACGTTCAGCCAGAACGTGGAGCGCCAGCCGAGCAGGTCGGTGACGACGCCGCCGAGCACCGTCCCGAGCACCCCTCCGAGGCCGCCCATCGCGGCGAACGCGCCGAGTGCCCTGTGCCGGGCGGGGCCTTCGGGGTGGAGCAGGAGCAGCAGGGCGAAGGCGGCGGAGGCGGCGAGTGCGGCACCGGCGCCCTGGGCGGCGCGGGCCGCGACGAGGGCGTCGGCGCCGGGGGCGAGACCACCGGCGGCGGAGGCGGCGGCGAGCAGGCCGAGGCCGCCGAGGAAGACCCGCCGGTGGCCGAGGAGGTCGGCGACCCGGCCGCCGAGGAGGAGCAGTCCGCCGAAGGCGATGAGGTAGGCGTTGGCGACCCAGGAGAGGCCGGTGGAGCCGGAGCCGAGGTCTTCGCCGACGGACGGCAGTGCGACGTTGACGATCGCGGTGTCCATGATCAGCAGCAGTTGGGTGGCGGCGAGCAGGGCGAGCGCCCCGCGCCGTGGAGCCGGTGGCGCCTGTGGGACCGGTGGTGTCGGTGGTGTCGTCACCGGGTGGTCCCGAGGCCGTAACCGTCGAGACAGGACTGCGCGAGGCTCTCGCAGTCGTCGGCGGAGCCGGCCCAGGTCTGCATCGTCAGGTAGACGTGCGGGGCGCCGTGGTAGAAGCGCTCGTACTGCTCGTGGCGTCCGGCGAACTCGGAACCGAGGGCGTCCCAGGCGAGTTTGAGGAGCTTGACGCGGTCCTCCGCTGGGTGGCCGGGGGTGCCGAAGTAGCGGCGGACCAGCGGCCCCAGCTCGGGGTGGAGGAGGTCCCGGCCGCTCGCGGGGAGCTGGACGAGGGCGCCGCCCGCGAGGAGCTTGATGTCCTGGACGGCCCGCGGGTAGAGCTCGCCGGCCATGATCCGCTGGGCGAAGGAGATGTCCTGCCCGGGGCGGACGCCGCCGCGGCCCCCGTCGACCTCCTCGTACGAGGCTTCGGCGGCGAGCACGAAGGCCTTGGCCTGGGCGACCATGCCGAGGAGCCGGCCGATGGCCTGGGTGACGGCCGGGAGCTTCTCGGTGCCGTGGGAGCGGGTGATGAGGATCGCGAGTCCGGTGAGGAACTCCAGCTTGGTCCAGAAGCGGGTCGCGGACTGGTGGACGAAGTTCAGGTAGGCGGGGGTCCGCCACCAGACGGCGCCGGTGGTGGCCGGGTCGCGGTGGGTGAGGACCCGCTCCCAGGGCACGAAGACGTCCTCGCAGACCAGCATCGCGTCGTTCTCGTCGTACCGGGAGGAGAGCGGGTGGTCGAAGACGGACCGGGAGCGTTCCTCGTAGGAGGTGCGGGAGATCAGGCTGAGGCCGGGGGCGTCGGGCCGTACGGCGAAGGTCACCGCGTGCTCGGTGTCGTCGGCGGCGAGCGGTTCGATGGTGCCGACGAGGATCTCGTCGGCGAAGACGGCGCCCGTGCCGACGGTCTTGGCGCCGCGGACGACGATCCCGCCGTCCCGCTCCGCCACGACCCGCAGGGTCAGGTCGTCCCCGCCGGGCCCGGAGGCCGGGTTGCCGAGGGTGAACGCGCAGTGCAGATCGCCCTCGGCGAGCCGGCGGTGGAAGGCGAGGGCGTGCTCGGCGCCGTCGAAGGCCTCGCCGTTGAACACGGCGGGCGCGGCGGCGAACCCGGCCGCGCCGGCGGCCATGTAGTCGGGGGTACGGCCGAGGAAGCCGTAACTCGCCCCGGCCGTGGTCCGGAAGGCCCGGCGGCGGGCGACGAGGTCCTCGTACGAGCGGGGCACGGCGTAGGCGCGGCGCACCCCGCCCTGGACGAGGACGGGGCGGTGGACGGGGTCGTCGGCGAGGTCGTAGAGCCCGGCGAAGGAGGCCGCGGTGGACCGGAACGCGGGGTGGGCGGTGACGTCCTCGACCCGTTCCCCGTCCAGCCAGATCTCGCGCCCGTCGCGCAGCCCCTCCAGATACTCCTGCCCGGACCTCGTCACCGGTGTGTCGCCTCTCCTCGGGTGTCACGGCACTGCCGGTCCCGAGCCTGTCCGGGGTGACCCGCCCGGACAATGAGCGTCCGTCCAGGGGTCCTTAAGAACCGTCCAGGGAGTCCCGAAGATGTCAGGTCGGCCGGCCCGACACCGCCCGGACCACCCGCCGGCCGTCCTTCAGGCCGCCCGCTCGACCCCCGCGCGGTACTCCCCCGGGGTCACCCCGAACCATTTGCGGAAGGCGAGGTGGAAGCCGACGGCGCTCTGGTAGCCGACACGGGCGGGCACGGCGGACTGCGGGAGCGAGGTCTCGGTGAGGAGCCGGCCCGCCTCCTGCATCCGGCGGGCGGCGAGGTACCGGGCGGGCGACTCGCCGACCAGGTCGCGGAAGGCGGCGGTGAAGGCGGAGCGGGACATGCCGACCTCCCGGGCGACGGAGTCGATCGTCCACGCTTCGGCGAACCGGGTCGCCATCATGACGACGGCCCGGCTGATCCCGGGGTGCCTGAGCAGCGGCAGCGAGGCCGGATTGCCCGCGAGTTCGCGGAGCAGCGGGCGCAGCGCCAGGACCAGGGCCATCTCGAAGGCGCGCAGGGTGATGAGCCGGTCGCCGGGTCCGACGGGCCGGTCGGGGGCGGCGAGCAGCCGGAGGGTGTCGCGGAGCAGTGGCTCGCGGTCGACCTGGGCGCCGTCGAGGACGAGCGCCCAGGGCAGCGAGGTGTAGAGGCCGGTGGCGGCGCTGGCGTCGTAGTGGAGCCCGGCGCAGAGCAGCCGGCTCTCGGGTCCGCTGCCCTCGATGACGATCTCGCCGGAGGTGCCGGGCTGCCGCTCGGGCAGGACGGCCTTGAGCGGCACGCCCTGGCGTTCGGGCCGGTCGGCGAGCTGGTGCGCGGTGCCGGTGGGGAAGACGACGAGGTCGCCGGCGTGCAGTTCGACGGGGGGTTCGTCGTCGGTGGTGATCCAGCAGTCGCCCTCGACGACGTAGTGGAGGACGGCGCAGCCGGCTTCGGCGTCGCCCTCGATGGCCCAGGGGGCGCGGACGTGCCAACGGCTGTCGAAGACTCCGGTGAGCCGGAGGGGTTTGAGCAGTTCGCTCAACAGGTCGTCGTGCTCGTCGTGCTGTTCGGGTCGCTCGCGCGGATCGCGCGGATCGCGCTGATGGTGACGGTCGGTTCCCACGATTGCCATGGACGATCCTTCAACTTCCGCCCCGGTTTGTTAATTGAACGGCCGAAGCCGTCGCGGCGAGCCTGGAACGACGCCGACACGACAGCGGGAAAAGTCTATCGAAGGGCCTTCGACACACATGTCCAGTGAGATTCCGATGCGGGTGGCGGTGGTGGGCGCGAGCGGCTTCCAGGGAGGCGCGGTGGCCCGGCTGCTCGCCGAGCGGCGGCACCGGGTGCGGACCCTGACCCGGCGTCCTTCGGCCGACCGGCCGCCGCTGCCGGGAGCCTTCTTCCTCGCAGGCGACCTGGGGCGGCCGGCCGATGTGCGGCAGCTGTTCGAGGACACGACGCACGCGTTCGTGACGATGCCGCTGGTGTACGAGACCGAGCGGGTGGAGGCGTACGCGCGGAACGTCGCGGAGGCGGCCCTGGAGGCGGGGACGGAGCGTCTGGTCTTCAACTCCAACACCCGGATACCGCTGGGGCCGACGGACGTCCCCGCCTTCGAGACGCGGCGGCTCGCGGAGCGGGTGCTGCGGGACAGCGGAGTGCCGCTGGTGGTGATCCGGCCGCCGGTGTACCTGGACAACCTGTTCTCGCCGTGGAACGGTCCGGCCCTGGTCGACGAGGGTGTGCTCGCCTATCCGCTGCCGGCGTCCGCGCGGACGGCCTGGCTGTCGCACCGGGGTCTGGCGGAGGCGGCGCACGCGGCACTGACCCGGGAGGGCCTGGAGGGCCGGACGTTCGACATCGGCGGCGAGCGCTCCCTCACGGGCGGCGAACTCGCGGCGGCGTTCGGCCGGGGGCTCGGCAGGGCGGTGCGGTACGAGGAGCTGGATCCGGCCGCTTTCGAACGCGGTCTCGCGCGGCTCCTCGGCCCGGAGACGGCGGCGGGGGTGGCCGGGATCTACCACTTCATGGCGAGCGGCGCCGATCCGCTCCTGATGGCGGACGACGACGGGGTGTCGACGGAGGTCCTCGCGCTCGAACCGCCCCCGGTGGAGGAATGGGTGGCCCGCCAGCCCTGGCAGGTCTGGTCCTCGGACACGTCCCCTTCGCACTGACCGCGGCACCCGGCGCCCGGACGACGAACAGGCCCCGCCCTACAAGGGCGGGGCGTTTTTGTTGTCCGGGTCCTGTCCTTGTCGGTTCGGCTACGCCCTAGTAGTTAACAAAGCTCCTGGATTGCCCGCCCGAAGACCGTGGAAGGCTCCTGCGGTACCCCTCGAACCCCTCCCCCCGTGACCCCTGTTCATCCCTATGGACCCCCCATCCGAGTGAACGCGGACAGGAGCGGCCATGCCCGCAACCCGCCGGCCGTCGACGGAGCTAGAAAGAGCGCACAACCACCACCCGCACCCCCGTAAACCGTCAGGTGATGCTGTGAATCCGCTCATGGGACGCATTCCCGTACTGGACGTACGCCCGCTGGTCGACTGTGGCCGGCGCCCCGCGAAGGCGGTGGCCGGAGAGTCCTTCGAGGTGACGGCGACCGTCTTCCGCGAGGGCCACGACGCGGTCGCCGCCAATGTCGTGCTGCGCGGCCCGTCGGGCCGCCCCGGCCCCTGGACCCCGATGCGCGAACTGGCCGAGGGCACCGACCGGTGGGGTGCCGAGGTCACCCCCGACACCGAGGGCTCCTGGACGTACACCGTCGAGGCATGGAGCGACCCGGTGGCCACCTGGCGCCACACGGCGAGGATCAAGATCCCGGCCGGGATCGACTCCGAACTGGTCCTCGCCGAGGGCGCCGAGCTGCACGAGCGCGCCGCGAAGGGCGTGCCGAAGAAGGGCGGCGGCCGGGAGGCCGTGCTCGCCGCGGCGGACGCGCTGCGCGACGTGTCGCGCCCCGCGGCCGTCCGTCTCGCGGCGGCGCTCAGCCCCCGGGTCGTCGAATCCCTCGACCGGTACCCGCTGCGCGAACTCCTGTCCGCCTCCCCCGCGTTGCCGCTCCAGGTGGAGCGGGAGCGGGCCCTGTTCGGCTCCTGGTACGAGTTCTTCCCGCGCTCGGAGGGCGTACGGAAGGTCAAGGGCCGTACGGTCCCGGGGAACTTCCGTACCGCCGCCGAGCGGCTTCCCGCGGTGGCGGCGATGGGCTTCGACGTGGTCTACCTGCCGCCTGTGCACCCGATCGGCGAGACCCACCGCAAGGGCCCCAACAACTCCCTCTCCGCGTCGCCGAACGACGTGGGCGTGCCGTGGGCGATCGGCTCGCCGGAGGGCGGGCACGACGCGCTCCACCCGGATCTGGGCACCTTCGAGGACTTCGACGCCTTCGTGGCGCGGGCCCGGGAGCTGCGGCTGGAGATCGCCCTGGACTTCGCGCTCCAGTGCTCCCCGGACCATCCGTGGGTGGAGAAGCACCCGGAGTGGTTCCACCACCGTCCGGACGGTTCGATCGCGTACGCGGAGAACCCGCCGAAGAAGTACCAGGACATCTATCCGATCGCCTTCGACGCGGACATGGACGGGATCGTCGCGGAGACCGTGCGGGTGCTGCGGCACTGGATGGACCACGGGGTACGGATCTTCCGCGTCGACAACCCGCACACCAAGCCGGTGGTGTTCTGGGAGCGGGTGATCGGCGAGATCAACGCGGCCGACCCGGACGTGATCTTCCTGGCGGAGGCCTTCACCCGGCCGGCGATGATGCGGACGCTCGGCGCGATCGGCTTCCAGCAGTCGTACACGTACTTCACCTGGCGGAACACCAAGGAGGAGCTCACGGAGTACCTGACGGAGCTGTCCGGCGAGACGGCGGCGCAGATGCGGCCGAACTTCTTCGTGAACACCCCGGACATCCTGCACGCCTACCTCCAGGAGGGCGGCCGGCCGGCGTTCGAGGCGCGGGCGGTGCTCGCGGCGACGCTCTCGCCCTCCTGGGGCATGTACGCCGGGTACGAGCTGTGCGAGGGCACGCCGCTGCGGGACGGCAGCGAGGAGTACCTCGACTCGGAGAAGTACCAACTCCGGCCGCGTGACTGGGAGTCCGCGGAGCGCGAGGGGACCACGATCACTCCGCTGATCACCGCCCTGAACCGGATCCGACGCCGTCACCCGGCGCTCCGCCGGCTGCGGAACCTGTCGTTCCATGACACGGACAACCCGCAGGTGATCGCGTACAGCAAGCGTTCGGGTTCGAACACCGTTCTGGTGGTCGTCAACCTCGACCCGCACCACACCCAGGAGGCGACGCTCTCGTTGGACATGCCGGAACTCGGCCTCGACTGGCACGAGACCGTGCCGGTGCGCGACGAGCTCACCGGCGAGACCTATCACTGGGGCAGGACCAGCTACGTGCGCCTAGAGCCGGGTGTCACACCCGCGCACGTCCTCGTCCTGCGACCGTCCCCGCAGACCGGAGGGTCACCCACATCATGACTGTCAACGAGCCCGTCCCCGACACCTTCGAGGACACCCCCGCCAAGGACCGTGATCCCGACTGGTTCAAGCGGGCGGTCTTCTACGAGGTCCTCGTCCGTTCCTTCCAGGACAGCAACGGGGACGGCGTCGGCGACCTGAAGGGCATCACGTCCAAGCTGGACTACCTCCAGTGGCTGGGCGTGGACTGCCTCTGGCTGCCGCCCTTCTTCAAGTCCCCCCTGAGGGACGGCGGCTACGACGTCGCCGACTACACCTCGGTACTCCCCGAGTTCGGCGACCTGGCCGACTTCGTCGAGTTCGTCGACGCGGCCCACCAGCGCGGGATGCGCGTGGTCATCGACTTCGTCATGAACCACACGAGCGACCAGCACGAGTGGTTCCAGGAGTCGCGGCGCGACCCCGAGGGGCCGTACGGCGACTACTACGTCTGGGCCGACGACGACAAGCAGTACGCCGACGCCCGGATCATCTTCGTCGACACCGAGTCCTCGAACTGGACCTTCGACCCGGTCCGCAAGCAGTACTACTGGCACCGGTTCTTCTCGCACCAGCCCGATCTCAACTACGAGAACCCGGCGGTGCAGGAGGAGATCCTGTCCGCGCTGAAGTTCTGGCTGGACCTGGGGATCGACGGCTTCCGGCTCGACGCCGTGCCGTACCTGTACCAGCGGGAGGGCACCAACTGCGAGAACCTCCCCGCGACCCACGCCTTCCTCAAGCGGGTCCGCAAGGAGATCGACGACCACTACCCGGACACGGTGCTGCTCGCCGAGGCCAACCAGTGGCCGGAGGACGTCGTCGACTACTTCGGCGACTTCCGCTCGGGCGGCGACGAGTGCCACATGGCGTTCCACTTCCCGGTCATGCCGCGGATCTTCATGGCCGTCCGGCGCGAGTCGCGCTACCCGGTCTCGGAAATCCTGGCGAAGACCCCGGAGATCCCCTCCGGCTGCCAGTGGGGCATCTTCCTGCGCAACCACGACGAGCTGACCCTCGAAATGGTCACGGACGAAGAGCGCGACTACATGTACGCCGAGTACGCCAAGGACCCGCGCATGCGGGCCAACATCGGCATCCGGCGCCGCCTCGCCCCGCTCCTCGACAACGACCGCAAGCAGATGGAGCTGTTCACCGCGCTGCTCTTCTCGCTGCCGGGCTCACCGGTGCTGTACTACGGCGACGAGATCGGCATGGGCGACAACATCTGGCTGGGCGACCGGGACGGCGTCCGCACCCCGATGCAGTGGACCCCCGACCGGAACGCCGGCTTCTCCTCCTGCGACCCGGGACGGCTCTACCTGCCGGCCATCATGGACCCGGTCCACGGCTACCAGGTGACCAATGTCGAGGCGGGGATGGCATCACCGTCCTCGCTGCTGCACTGGACGAAACGGATGATCGAGATCCGTAAGCAGAACCGGGCGTTCGGCACGGGGACGTACACCGAACTCCCGGCGTCCAACCCGGCGGTGCTCGCCTTCCTCCGTGAGGATGGCGACGATCTGGTCCTCTGCGTGAACAACTTCTCGCGGTTCGCGCAGCCGACCGAACTCGACCTGCGGCGCTTCGACGGCACCCAGCCGGTGGAGCTGATCGGCGGGGTGACGTTCCCGGCCATCGGCCAGCTCCCCTACCTCCTGACCCTTGCGGGACACGGCTTCTACTGGTTCCGTCTCAAGAAGGGCTGACCGTCGGTCAGTTCGGATTCGTCCTGGGTGGGACGGTTTCCTCCCGTCCCACTCTGGGCACTGTGACCCACACACGTTCCGCAGCACGATTCAGGTCCATACGGGCCTTCTTGTCGGGCCCATACGGATCTTCCCCCTCCGACACGTCCCGCACATCCGGACAGCCCCAGCCGCCATCCGGGACACTCTGCGCATTTGAACGCATACGACAGCCAACTGCGCGCCCCGGGGAAAGGACGCGATGCCATGCCGGAGACCGCATCCACCACCCGGGCCCCGGACGCCCTCCTTCCGGCCCTCGCCCCCCTGCTCCACGAATGGCTGCCACGGCAGCGCTGGTTCGCGGGCAAGGGCCGCCGGGTCACCGGATTCACGCTGGACGCGGCCACCGAGCTGCTGCCCCTGGACGGCGCGGGACCCGGTCTCCTCCATCTCCTCGTACGGGTAGAACAGCCGGGCCGCCCGGCCGGAACACCCGCCGACTGCTACCAACTGCTCCTGGGCGTACGGACCCAGCTCCCGCCCCGCCTCGGCCCCGCCCTGATCGGACGGATCCGGCAGGGGCCGCTCGCCGGACGCGCCGTGTACGAAGGGCTGCGCGACCCGCGGCTCGCCGGCCTCCTCTACGAGCGACTGCGCACCCCGGGCCGGACCGGCCCCCTGCGCTTCCACGCCACGACGGCACTGCCGCCCGCGCTCGCGCCCCGCATGCTCGACGCGGAACAGTCCAACTCGTCCCTGGTCTATGGAGATTCGTTCATCCTGAAGATCTTCCGGAGGGTCAGCCCGGGCGCCAACCCCGACCTGGAGCTGCCCCTCGCCCTCGCCGGGGCCGGCTGCGCCCGGGTCCCGGCACCGGTCGCCTGGTTCGAGTCGGGCGCCGCGACGCTCGGCGTCCTCCAGCCCTACCTCCGCGACTCCCGCGACGGATGGCGCCTCGCGCTCGACGCGCTCGCCGACGGACGGGAGTTCACCACCGAGGCGCGGGCACTCGGCCGGGCCACGGCCGAAGTCCACCTGGCCCTGGCGGAGGCACTGCCGACCCGGAAGCTCCAACGGGCCGAGACCGAGCAACTGGCGGCGGCGATGGACCGCCGGCTGCACGCGGCGGCGCAGGCGGTCCCGGCGCTGCTGCCGCACGTCCCGGGCCTGCGGGCCGTCTTCGCGGCGGCGAGCGGCGCGGACGGTGGCGGCGCGGTCCAACGCATCCACGGCGACCTGCACCTCGGCCAGACCCTGCGGGGCTCCGACGGCGGCTGGGCCGTCATCGACTTCGAGGGCGAACCGGCGAAGCCGCTGGACGAACGGCGCAGCCCCCAGCCCACGGTCCGCGACGTCGCCGGCATGCTCCGCTCCTTCGACTACGCGGCCCGCACCCACCGGCCCTGGAACGCGGACTGGGCGGCGCGGTGCCGGGCGGCGTACTGCACGGGGTACGCGGAGGCGGCGGGCGCGGATCCACGCACCGACCCTGCCCTTCTCCGCGCCTACGAGACGGACAAGGCGGTCTACGAGGTCGTCTACGAGGCCCGCCACCGCCCGGACTGGCTCCCGGTCCCCATGTCGGCCATCGAACGCCTCTCCACCCCCCGATGACCCCCGCCACCCCGTCGCGTGGAACCCCGTCGCGTGGAGCCCCCCTCGCATGGAACCCCCGTTCGGCCGAGTGTCCCGTCCCCTCACCACACCGTTGCGCAGTCGTACCCCCCGTACCCCCCAGGAGGCATCCCGGTGACCGCCCGCCCCGCAGGCAAGTCGGCCCGCAGCACCAAGTCCCCCAAGCCCCCCGCGCCCTCCGCGCCCCGGAAGGCGCCACCGCTCGATCCGGGTGACCGGGCCCGGCTGCTCGCCGGGGAGCACCACGATCCGCACGGCGTGCTCGGTGCGCATCCGGTGCGGGGCGGTGTGGTGGTCCGGGTGCTTCGCCCGTGGGCGACGGAGGTGACGGTCGTCAGCAAGGGCAAGCGGGTCCCGCTCACGCCCGACGGCGACGGCCTCTTCTCCGGACTGCTGCCGCTCCTCCGCAAGGTGCCCGCGTACGAGCTGCGTGTCCGTTACGACGGGCCGGACGAGCTCGCCGTACAGGACCCGTACCGCTTCCTGCCCTCCCTCGGAGACCTCGATCTGCATCTGATCGGCGAGGGCCGCCACGAGGAGCTGTGGACGGCCCTCGGCTCCCACCCCATGACGCACGGCGGCGTCTCCGGCACCCGCTTCGCGGTCTGGGCGCCGAACGCGCGCGGCGTGCGGGTCACCGGTGACTTCACCCACTGGGACGGCACGGGGCTGCCGATGCGCTCGCTGGGTTCGACGGGCGTGTGGGAGCTGTTCGTGCCGGGGGTCGGCGAGGGCGCGCTCTACAAGTACGACATCACGCGGCCCGACGGGACGCACACCGTCCGCGCGGACCCGATGGCCCGCCGTACCGAGTGCCCGCCGAACACCGCGTCGATCGTCACCGAGTCGCACTACACCTGGGACGACGCGGAGTGGATGGCACGTCGCGGGGCGCGCCCGCACCACGAGGCGCCGCTCTCCGTGTACGAGGTCCATCTGCCCTCCTGGCGACCCGGACTGACGTATCGCCAACTCGCGGAGCAGCTTCCCGCGTACGTCCGGGACCTCGGTTTCACGCATGTGGAGCTGATGCCGGTCACCGAGCATCCCTTCGGCGGCTCGTGGGGCTACCAGGTCACCGGCTTCTACGCGCCGACGGCCCGCATGGGCACCCCGGACGACTTCAGGTTCCTGGTCGACGCGCTGCACGCGGCGGGCATCGGGGTCCTGATGGACTGGGTCCCGGCGCACTTCCCGAAGGACGACTGGGCGCTGGCGGAGTTCGACGGGCGGCCGCTGTACGAGCACGAGGACCCGCGCCGCTCACACCATCCCGACTGGGGCACGCTGGAGTTCGACTACGGCCGCAAGGAGGTGCGGAACTTCCTGGTGGCGAACGCCGTGTACTGGTGCCAGGAGTTCCACATCGACGGCCTGCGGGTGGACGCGGTGGCGTCGATGCTCTACCTGGACTACTCGCGGGAGCACGGCGAGTGGCTGCCGAACGAGTTCGGGGGCCGGGAGAACCTGGACGCGGTGGCCTTCCTGCAGGAGATGAACGCGACGGTGTACCGGCGCTGCCCGGGGATCGTGACCTTCGCGGAGGAGTCGACGGCCTGGGACGGCGTGACGCGGGCGACGGACCAGGTGGGGCCGGGCGGCTTCGGCGGTCTGGGCTTCGGCATGAAGTGGAACATGGGCTGGATGCACGACTCCCTGGAGTACGTGCAGAAGGAGCCGGTGCACCGCAAGTACCACCACCACGAGATGACCTTCTCGATGGTGTACGCGTACAGCGAGAACTACATCCTCCCGATCTCCCACGACGAGGTGGTGCACGGCAAGCGGTCGCTGGTGTCGAAGATGCCGGGCGACTGGTGGCAGCAGCGCGCCGACCACCGCGCCTATCTGGGCTTCATGTGGGCCCACCCGGGCAAGCAACTGCTCTACATGGGGCAGGAGTTCGCGCAGGGTGCGGAGTGGTCGGCGGACCACGGGCCCGACTGGTGGCTGCTCGACCCGGCGTACGGGGCGGAGCCGGACCACCGGGGGGTGCGGGATCTCGTCCGCGACCTGAACACGGTGTACCAGGCGACGCCCCCGCTCTGGGAGCGGGACACCGTCCCGGAGGGCTTCCAGTGGGTGGTCGGGGACGCGTGCGAGGACAACGTCTTCGCGTTCCTGCGCTTCGACGCGTTCGGCTCGCCGCTGCTCGCGGTGTCGAACTTCTCGCCGGTCGTGCGGCACGACTACCGGCTCGGCGTGCCGGACTCGGTGGTCGCCTGGTCGGAGGTCCTGAACACGGACGCCGGCCGGTACGGCGGCGGGGACGTGGTGGGGCGGGACCCGGTGAAGACGGAGTCGGTTGCGCACCACGGCCGTTCGGCCAGCATCCGGATGACGCTGCCGCCGCTCGCGACGGTCTGGCTGCGGCCGGCCTGAGCCCCGGAGGGGGGTAGAGGACTCTACCTGTCCGAGAATTGACGATCAATCAGTTGATCGTTCACTCGTTCGGGCATCCCGCTCCCCGTTCGGCTATCTTCGCTCCACTGACCAGGCCGACAGGTCCAGAGGGGCGGGGACAGGATGCGGGAAACCGTCGAGCGGCGCCTGTCGCCACGGCTCTGCCATCGGGTGCGCGGTGAGGACACCTTTCCCGTCGAGTGGCGGCCGCTCGACGGGAAGGACCGCTTCGCGGTGCGGGCCACCTGGCCCACCGGCCACCCGTTCTTCACCCCCGTCCGCCGGGGATCGGAGCCGTGCCATGACCCGCTCATGGTCGTCGAGACGCTGCGGCAGGCCACGATGGCCCTCCTGCACGCGGTTCACGGGCTTCCGCTGACCCGGCACATCCTGCTGAGCGAGATCTCCCTGAGCTGCGACCCGACGGGCCTCACCGTCGCCGGCGAGGAACCCGACATCGAGATCCGGTTCGCCGAACTCCGCTCGCGCCGAGATCAGTTGACCGAGATACGGGTGGAGTGGAGCGTGCTGCGTGACGCGTGCGTGGTGGCGACCGGCGGCGCCCACGCGCGGTTGGCCGGTCCCGCCGTCTATCGCAGGCTGCGCGGCGGGCACGTCGAGGCCGGGGTCGTGCGTCCCGGACCGTGGACCCGGCGGGCCCCGGCACCACTGGCGGGGCGGTCGCGGCCCGAGGACGTCCTCCTCGGGCCCAGCGGACGGGAGGGGGTGTGGGAACTGGTCGTCGACACCGCGCACCCCACCCTCTTCCAGCGCCCCAACGACCACATACCGGGGATGCTCTTCCTCGAAGCCGCCCGGCAGGCCGCCTCGGCCGCCGTCTGGCCGCGCCCCTATCTGCCGGCCTCCGTGCGGGTCGCCTTCGACCGGTACGCCGAGTTCGACGGCGGCCCCTGCCTGCTCCGGGCGGAGCCCGGGAGCACGGCGGGGGCCTTCGAGGTCACCGGGTACCAGGACGGCGCGCGGCTCTTCACCTGCGGGCTGCGGAGCGGATGATCCCGAGTCGCTGGGTCGCCCGGGTCAACGCCACGTACAGGTCGTTGGTGCCGTGCACGGCACCCGCGACGATGCCCTCCGGGTCGACGACCAGGACGGTGTCGAACTCCAGGCCCTTCGCATGCCGGGGGTCGAGCAGCACCACCGGCCGGGTGAGGTCGGGAGCCGGGCCGTACGCGGCCTCCGGCAGGGCCGCGATCAGACCCGCGTGCAGCTCGGGCGGGGCGATCACCGCGATCCTGCCCTCGGCGCGCAGCTCGGTCGCCACCGCGTCGGCGGCCTCCTTCACCGGATCGTCGACCGTGCGGTCCCAGGGCTCCACCCCGGTGGACCGCACCGAGCTGGGCGGCTCGAACCCCGGGTCGTCGGCCCTCCGCACCTCGGCCGCGACCGCCATGATCTCGGCGGGCGTGCGGTAGTTGACGCCGAGGCGCACCAGCTCCCAGCGGTCCGCCACGTACGGGGCGAGGATCCGCTCCCAGGCGCCGACGCCGGCCGGGTCGCCGGTCTGGGCGGGGTCGCCGACCAGGGTCATCGAGCGGGTGGGGCTGCGGCGCATGAGGAGCCGCCAGGCCATCGCGGAGAGCTCCTGGGCCTCGTCGACGATGATGTGTCCGAAGGCCCAGGTGCGGTCGGCGGCGGCCCGCTCGGCGGCCGTGCGGTGATCGGCCTCCTCGTGACGCTCGGCGAAGCGCTCGGCGTCGATGATGTCGTGCGCCGAGAGGACCTCGGAGGCGTCCTTGTCATGCTCCTCCTTGTCCTCGAACTCGTAGGTGCGCGAGGCGTAGGAGACGTCGAGGACGCCCTGCGCGTACTGGATCTGCTTCTGGCGTTCGGCCTCCTCGGCGGCACGCGCGGCCGAGTCGTCCTCGCCGAGGAGTTCGGCGGCCTCGTCGAGCAGCGGCACGTCGGCGGGGGTCCAGGGGGCGCCGTCACGGCCGTCGCGGCGGATCTCGTCGGCGTCCGCGTCGGCGAGGTGGGTGGGTTCGGCCAGGTAGTCGGCGAGGAAGTCCTGCGGGGTGAGGGCGGGCCAGAGGGTGTCGATCGCCGCGTACACATCGGGGTTGCCCGCGATGCCCTTGGCGAGCAGCGCGATGTCGTCGGGGCCGAGGAAGTTGGGGCCGCCGTAGGGGTCGGCGCCGATCCGGTCGGCGAGCTGTTCGGCGAGCGCGTCGAGGATCCGGAAGACGAAGTAGGGGCGGGCCAGGTTGTGCGGGAGGGCCGTCTCGCGGGCCTTGTGGCGGGCCTCCAGGGCCATGTCCCAGTCGATGACCAGGTCGCCGTCCTCGTGCGGGACGACGAGCGGTTCGCCGCGCTCGGGCACCTGCTGGCGGTCCCGTACGGCCGCGGCGAGGGCCTCGGCCATGGCGGCGGAGCCCTTGACAGCGGCGGCGCGGGGGGTGTCGGTGCCGGTGGCGCGGACGCCGGGGAACAGTTCGGCGGGGGTGGCGAGGAGGACGCCGGTCTCGCCGAGGGAGGGCAGGACGTTGCCGATGTAGCCGAGGAAGGCCGGGTTGGGGCCGACGATGAGGACGGCCCGCTTGGCGAGCTGCTCGCGGTGCGCGTAGAGGAGGTACGCGGCCCGGTGCAGCGCGACCGCCGTCTTGCCGGTGCCGGGGCCGCCCTCGACGACGAGGACCCCGCGGTGCGGGGAACGGATGATGGCGTCCTGCTCGGCCTGGATGGTCTGCACGATGTCGTGCATCCGGCCGGTGCGGGCGGCGTCCAGCGCGGCGAGCAGCACCTCGTCGGCGTCACGGCTCTCGTGCCCGGTGCGGGTGGCGTCGGCGAGGTCGAGGACCTCGTCGTGGAGCGCGGTGACCGTACGGCCCAGGGTGCTGATGTGCCGGCGGCGGGAGAGCCCCATCGGCTCGTACCCGGTGGCGAGATAGAAGGGGCGGGCGACCTCGGCGCGCCAGTCGACGACGAGCGGGGTGCGGTTCGGGTCGTCCTCGCGGATGCCGATCCGGCCGATGTGGTGGTCGCGCCCGTCCTTGAAGACCAGACGCCCGAAACAGAGCCCGCTCTCCCCCGCGTTGAACGCGGCGAGCAGCCCGGACTGCTCGGCGACCATGACGTCCCGTTCGAGCCGCCCCTGGTTGCTGCCGACCCCCGGGGTGCGCAGGGCCTGCTCGACGGCGGCCTCGGCCTGGTCCCTCAGATCGTCGAGTCGTGTGTAGAGATCGGTGATGAATTGCTGCTCGTTCCGAAATTCCTCGGTTGACAATTCGACTCCCGGCGCGATACAGTGCGTTTATTGAACTTCTCTGCGCCCGTGATGTTTCCGGGCGCAGAATCCATTAATATACGCGAAGAAATACCCCGACTGTCAATTGTAGTCGGGGTATTTCTGTATGCCCTGCGGAAGTGCCGTGGGCTCCGCCTACGCGAGGACGTCCTCCAGCTCCGCCAGGAGGCGGCGCTTCGGGCGGGCCCCGACGATCGCCTTCACGGGCTCGCCCGCCCGGAAGACCATGAGCGTCGGGGTCGCCAGGACCCCGTACCTCACCGTGGTCTCCTGGTTCCGGTCCACGTCGATCTCGACGATCCGGAGCCGCTCCGCCTCCTCCGCGGCGATCGCCGCGAGCACCGGGGTCAGTTGCCGGCACGGCCCGCACCACTCCGCGGTGAACTTCACCAGGACCGGCAGCTCGGCGCCCAGCACCTCCGTACCGAAGTCCTCGTCCGTGACCTCGGCCACACCCTGCGCGTACGCCTTCATCTCCGTCACCCCTCCGTCGTTCCGGCTGATTCCGTGTCCCGTTCCGTACCGAGCTCGCACCGGGGTTCCGGGCCGTGCGGCAGCTCCGCCTCGGCCCTCAGCAGCTGGGCGCCCACCTCGGCGCGCACCGCCTGGAGCTGTTCGATCAGCCCGTCCAGCTCGGCGACCTTCCGCCGGTAGACGGCGATCGACGCGGGACAGGCGTCGCCCGCCGGATGACCGGCGCGCAGGCAGTCGACGAACGGCCGGGTCTCCTCCAGATCGAACCCGAAGTCCTGGAGGGTCCTGATCTGCTGGAGGAGCCGCAGGTCGCCCTCGTCGTACGTGCGGTAGCCGTTCTCCGTGCGCCGGGCGGCCAGAAGGCCACGGGACTCGTAGTAGCGCAGAGTCCGTGTGGTCGTTCCGGCCCGCTCGGCCAGCTCTCCGATGCGCATGTCCACGACCGTAGGCCCTGACGTCGACGTCAAGGCAAGAGGTGCCGGCGTCGAGGCGAGAGATGCGAGGGATCAGGGGCGTGCGGGAGGCAGCAGCGGTTTCCGCTCCACGGGGGAGGAGAGCACGATCGAGGTCGTGGTCCGGCCGAGCGCCGAGGTCTGCTCCAGGACGTCTTCGAGGTGGATGGTGTCGGTCACGGCGACCTTGAGGATCCAGCAGTCCTCGCCGACCACGTGATGGACCTCCAGGATCTCGGGGCGCGAGATCAGCTCCAGGGTCCGCGGGTGCTTCAGGGTGTAGCCGCCGTGCGGGTTCACCCGGATGAAGGCCTGGATGCCGTAGCCGAGGCTGGCCGGGGAGACATGGGCGCCGTAGCCGGTGACGGCGCCGCTCGCCTCCAGGCGGCGGACCCGTTCGGTGACGGCCGCCGGGCTGAGCCGGACGCGGCGGCCCAGCTCGCTGAGCTTGATGCGGCCGTCGCTCTGGAGGAGGTCCAGGATCTGCCGGTCGACGGGGTCGAAAGCGGTCGCCGAGGTTTCGTCGGCGGCTGACCGCGAATGCCGTGGTTCCTTCGGTACGGCGGCCTGGACTCCCATTTTTCCCCCTTCAGACAGCGAACGATCAACGTAACACTTGTCCTGTGAGACAAGGGAGTTGGGAATGAAGGACGTTCTGGTCATCGGCGGGAACCGCTATTTCGGAAAGCGGCTCATCGCCCTGCTGCAGGAATCCGGGCATCGGGTCACGATCCTCAATCGGGGTTCTTCGGGCGCCCCGGAGGGAATCGAGCATCTCGTCGCCGACCGCGACGACGAGGCCGCCCTGGAATCGGTTCTGGCGGGCCGTTCCTTCGATGTCGTCGTGGACCAGGTCTGCTACACCCCGCGCCAGGCGGAGATCGCCCGGCGGGTGTTCGCGGCACGCACCCGGCGCTATGTGATGACGTCGACGGTGGAGGTGTACGAGTACGAGGACTCGGCCGTACCCGTCACCGAGGACGTCCTCGACCTGGGCACGGTCACCGTCGACACCGGCGGGGCCTGGGACGACCCGGAGTTCCGTGAGGCGCATTACGGGGAGGGGAAGCGGCAGGCCGAGGCGGTCTTCGCGGCCGCCGTCCCGCCCTTCGCGTGGACGTCGGTGCGCGTGGCCCATGTACTGGGCGGCGCCGACGACTTCACCGGCCGGCTCGACCACTACGCGCGGCGCGTCCGGGCGGGCGAACCGATCGCCGTCCCGACCGTGAACCGCCCGGCGACCTATGTCTACGTGGAGGAGATCGCCGCATTTCTCGCCTGGGCGGTCGACGCGGAATTCACCGGGCCGGTGAACGCCCATTCCCACGGGCCGCTGACCACTGCGGAGATCTGCGCGGAGATCGAGAAGCGGGTGGGCGGCCGGACCGTCTTCCAGGAGGTGGAGGTCGGCGAGGTCTCGCCGTTCTCCTTCGCCCGCTCGTACGCCATGGACAACTCCCGCGCGGTCGGCCTCGGTTACCCCTTCTCGCATTCCTCCACCTGGCTCGCGGACGCCGTGGCCGAGACGATCGACGAGGTGACGGCGTGACGCGCTTCCGCATGCTGGGGGACGTACGGGTCGGGGCCGTCGGATTCGGCACGATGCCGCTCTCCGTCGAGGGCCGGCCGGACGCGACGCGCGCCGTGGCCACCGTGCACGCCGCGCTCGACGCCGGGGTGACCCTGCTCGACACCGCCGATTCCTACCATCCGCCGGACGGCACGCCCGGCGAGGGCGAACTGCTCCTGGCCCGGGCGCTCGCCTCGTACGGGGGCCGCGTCGACGACGTCCTCGTGGCGACGAAGGGCGGGCGGGGCCGTACGGCGGACGGCGGCTGGACCGTGGACGGACGACCCGCCCATCTGCGGCGGGCCGCGGAGGCCTCGGCGCGACGGCTCGGCTCCGCGCCGATCGGCCTCTACCAGCTGCACAAGCCGGACCCGGCCGTCCCGTACGCCGAATCCCTGGGCGCGATACGGGAGTTGCTGGACGCCGGTACGGTCCGGCTCGCCGGGATCTCGAACGTCGACACCCCGCAGATCCTGCTCGCCCGCGAGATCCTGGGCGACCGACTGGTCTCCGTACAGAACCGCTACTCACCGGCGGTCCGCACGAGCGAGGCGGAGCTACGGCTCTGCGCGGAACTGGGCCTCGTCTTCCTGCCGTGGAGCCCACTGGGCGGCATCTCACGCAGCTCCCTTGACGGCACCTCCACCCAGGAGGAGGACCCTCGGTTCGGGGCCTTCCACCGGGTGGCGCGGGCACGGGGGATCAGCCCGCAGCGGGTGGCCCTGGCATGGCTGCTCGCCCGCTCGGAGACGGTGCTGCCGATCCCGGGGGCGAGCCGGCCGGAGTCGGTACGGGACTCGGCCGCGGCGGCCGAACTGCAGCTCACGGAGGAGGAGTCGGCGGAGCTGAACGGCGCCTGAGAACCCGCCTCGGGCAACGCGTGAGAACTCGCCTCGGGCAACGCGAGAAGGGCGCCCCCGACGGGGACGCCCTTCCCCCGGGGCCCGGATCCGGCTCAAGGCCCGGGACCTGGTTCTGGGTGGGGGCGGGGGGGTGCGGGGAGGACGCGGGGAGGGTACCGCTGCCCGCGGGGCTTCTCCCCCACCCCGCCCCTTCCCGAAACCGGGGGCAGGCCCCCAGCCCCCCGTACGGCCTTCGGCCGTGCCCTCGAACGCCGGGCGGGCGGAAACGACCCCGCGCAGCGGCCCGCCCCGCCCCGTTCCTCAGACGCCCGCCCGCGCCTTCTCCTCGCCCTCATCGGCCCGCTGGTCCGGCACCGGTACGGCAGGCGCGTGATCGTCGACCAGCGTCTTCTCGTCGAACGGGATCCGCCCGGCGAGCACCTCGCCGACCCGCGCCTTGTCGATCTCCTTCGTCCACGTGCCGACGAGCACCGTGGCGACCGCGTTGCCCGCGAAGTTGGTGAGCGCGCGGGCCTCGCTCATGAAGCGGTCGATGCCGACGATCAGGCCCACCCCGTCGACCAGCTCGGGCCGGTGCGACTGGAGACCGCCCGCGAGGGTCGCGAGACCGGCGCCGGTGACGCCCGCCGCCCCCTTCGAGGCGATGATCATGAAGACGAGGAGCGAGATCTGCTCACCGACCGAGAGCGGATCGCCCATCGCCTCGGCGACGAAGAGCGAGGCCATCGTGAGGTAGATCGCGGTGCCGTCGAGGTTGAAGGAGTAGCCGGTCGGCACGGTGATGCCGACGACCGGCTTGCTGACGCCCAGGTGCTCCATCTTCGCGATGAGGCGGGGCAGCGCGGACTCGGAGGAGGAGGTGGAGAGGATCAGCAGGAACTCGCGGCCCAGGTACTTCAGGAGGGTCCAGATGTTGATCCCGGCGACCAGCCTGAGGAGCGCCCCGAGGACGACGAACACGAAGATCGCGCAGGTCAGATAGAAGCCGATCATGATGACGGCGAGCGACTTGAGCGCGTCGACACCCGTCGCGCCGACGACGGCGGCGATCGCGCCGAAGGCGCCGACCGGGGCGGCCCACATGATCATGCCGAGGATGCGGAAGACGAGCCGCTGGATGTGACCGATCCCGCGCAGAACCGGTTCGCCCGCCGCGCCCATGGCCTGGAGCGCGAAGCCCGCGAGCAGCGCGACGAGGAGGGTCTGGAGGACCTCGCCCTCGGTGAAGGCGGAGACGATGGTCTTGGGGATGATCCCGAGCAGGAAGTCCGGGGTGGACTCGCTCGCGCCCTCGGCCTGCTTGGCGCCGGCCTCGGCCAGCTCCTTGGTGAGGTGCAGCCCGGAGCCGGGCTCCAGGAGGTTGCCCACGACGAGGCCGATCGCGAGTGCGACGGTCGACATGAGGAGGAAGTAGCCGAGGGCGAGGCCGCCGACGGCGCCGACCTTCGCGGCCTTCCGGACCGATCCGACGCCGAGCACGATCGTGCAGAAGATGATCGGCGAGATCATCATCTTGATCAGATTGACGAAGCCGGTGCCCAGCGGCTTCAGCTCGACGGCGACGCCGGGCGCCAGGAATCCGACCGCGATGCCGAGCAGTACGGCTCCGATGACGGCCAGATACAGATAATGGGTACGGTCCCGTCGTGCGGCCACGGGGTCCTCCTCGTGCTGATGGGTGTCCACGTCCCGGTGGACTCCGCGAGCATCCATCAGCCTGTGACCGGGGTCACGGTTACGTACGTTTCGTTCACAACCGAAACCACCGCGGGGCTGCGGGGCTGCGTGACGGCAGAACGGCGGGGGCCGGGCGGCAGGGCGCCACGGCGGCAGGGCCGCGACCGGGCCCGGAGGGAACGATTCGGGAACGCGATGCGTCGGCGCACGCTCCCACGTGCACACTTACCCGCATGCGTTTCCCCCTCCCCCACCCCCGCAGCCTGGCCGGCCAGCTCTTCGCGATGCAGGTCGTGCTCGTGGCCGTCGTCGTGGCGGGGTGCGCGGTCTTCGCGTACGTCACGGACCGGGCGCAGGCCGAGGAGACCGCGCGGCGCCAGGCCACCGCCACCGCCGCGGCCGTCGCCGACTCCCCGTCGGTGGTCGCCGCGACCCGCTCCGCCGACCCGACGGCGGTGCTCCAGCCGTACGCCGAGGCGCTGCGCCGTCACGCCGGCGTGGCCTTCGTCGTGATCATGTCCCCGGACGGCACCCGCTGGACCCATCCCGAGCCGGAGCAGATCGGCCGGACGTACCTCGGTCACATCGAGGAGGCGGCGGCCGGCCGGACCTACTCCGAGACCCACCTGGGGGTGCTCGGCCCCTCCGTACGGACGGTGGTGCCGGTCTTCGACGGCGGCCGGGTCGTCGCCCTGGTCAGCGCGGGCATCACGATCGACAAGATCAGCGAGCAGGTACGGGAGCAGGTCACCGCGCTGCTCGGCATGGCGGGCGCGGCGCTCGCGCTCGGCGGCGCGGGGACGTACGTGGTCAACGCGCGGCTGCGCCGCCACACGCACGGCATGAACGCGACCGAGCTGAGCCGGATGCACGACTACCACGAGGCCGCGCTGCACGCCGTCCGCGAAGGGCTCGTGATGCTCGACGGGCGGCGGCGGATCGCGCTCATCAACGACGGGGCGAGGGAGCTGCTCGGCCTGGACGAAGCGGTCGTCGGCCGCCCGGCGGCCGAGCTCGGGCTGCCCGCGACGCTCACCGGCGCGCTGCTGTCCTCGGAGCCCCGGATCGACGAGACACATCTGACGGCCGACCGGGTGCTCGTGGTCAACACCCGGCCGGTGGTGGGCGGGGAGCGGCGCGGCACGGTCGCCACGCTCCGGGATCGTACGGAACTCCAGGCACTGTCAGGCGAGTTGGACTCGGAGCGGGGGTTCACCGAGGCGCTCAGGTCGCAGGCCCACGAGGCCGCGAACCGGCTGCACACGGTCGTCTCGCTGATCGAACTGGGCCGGGTGGCCGAGGCGGTGGAGTTCGCGACGGCGGAGCTGGAGCTGGCCCAGGCGCTCACCGACCGGGTCGTGGACGCCGTCGGGGAGCCGGTGCTCGCGGCGCTGCTGCTCGGCAAGGCGGCACAGGCGAACGAGCGGGGTGTGGAGCTGGTCCTGACCGAGGACAGCCGCATCGACGACGGCCTGGTGCCCGCGACCCTGCCGTCCCGGGACCTGGTGACGATCCTCGGCAACCTCATCGACAACGCGGTGGAGGCGGCGGGCGGCACCCCGCACGCGCGCGTGACGGTGACGGTCGCGGCCCGCACGGGCGACGGCGAGCTGCTGCTCCGTGTCGGCGACAGCGGCCCCGGCGTCCGCCCGGCCGACCGTGACGCGGTCCTGGGCCGCGGCTGGACCACTCGGGGCCCCGGCCGGGGCCTGGGCCTGGCCCTGGTCGGCCAGGCGGTGTCCCGAGCCTCGGGCACACTCGACGTCACGGACGCGGAGGCGGGCGGCGCGGAGTTCACCGTAAGACTGCCGCTACCGGTGCCGGTGCCGGCACCCGTGCCGGTGCCGTCGGCGCGGGAGGGCGTGACGGACGGCCGGATGCGGCCCGAGCCCGCGACGAAGGCCCCGGCGAGCCACCGGCCGGGATCCGATCCCGCACCCCCGACCACGGGAAACCGGGCAGCGGACGGAACCCTGGGGCCTGACATGCCCGCCGGAGCCGGACCGGCCTCCGGGCCGGGCACGGCCTCCGGGCCGGGCACGGCCTCCGGGCCGGGCACGGCCTCCGGGCCGGGCACGATCCCCGGGCAGGGCACGATCCCCGGGCAGGGCACGATCCCCGCCGGAGGCCCGGCCCCCGGGCCGGGCACGGGCCGCGCGGAACGCCCGGCCCCCCGCCCCGGCTCCGACCCAAGCCCAAGCACCGGCACCGGCACCGGCACCGGCCCTACCGAGGTGGTCTCGTGAGTGCGCTGCCCCTTCGGGTGCTCGTCGTCGAGGACGATCCCGTCGCCGCCGATGCCCACGCCCTGTACGCCGGCCGGGTCGAGGGCTTCACGGTCGTCGGGGTCGCCCACTCCCGTGCCGCCGCCGTGCGCCTGCTGGAGCGGACGCCCGTCGACCTGATCCTGCTCGACCTCTACCTGCCCGACGGCCACGGCCTGCAGCTGCTGCGCGCGCTGCGCGCCGCCGGGCACTCCGCAGATGTCATCGCCGTGACCTCGGCCCGCGACCTGGCCGTCGTCCGCGAGGGCGTCTCGCTCGGGGTCGTCCAGTACGTCCTCAAGCCCTTCGCCTTCGCGACCCTCCGGGACCGGCTCGCCCGGTACGCCGAGTTCCGGGCGACCGCCGGCGAGGCCTCCGGGCAGGACGAGGTGGACCGGGCGCTCGCCACCCTCCGGGCCCCGCACCCCGCCGCCCTCCCCAAGGGCCTGAGCGCGCCCACCCTGGAGGCCGTCACCCGGACCCTCCGGTCCACCCCCGCGGGGCTCACCGCCGCCGAGGCCGGCACGGCCGTCGGGATCTCCCGGATCACCGCGCGCCGCTACCTGGAGCACCTGGTGACCGGGGGCCGGGCCGTGCGCGCCCCGCAGTACGGCCAGATCGGGCGCCCCGAGCTCCAGTACCGCTGGCTCGACGGCCCGGCCCGCGGTCACTGACCGACCGACGCCGAAGGGCATCGCGTCCGGGGAAACGACTCCGCGGCGATCGGGCCCTTGCGTCATCGCCCGCGATCGCTGATCGTTTCCGAAGGTCACCGCGCTCGGCCACTGATCGTTTCCGAAGGCCACCGCACTCGGTCACTGATCGTTTCCAAGGTGACCACGCCCGGTTACTGATCGGTTCCGACGTTCCTACGACTCCACACCTTGGGGGAACGCACCGTAGCCAGCCGTTACCCTCCGCACCTACCGTGACCGGGTGCACCAACCCTCACCACCTTTCAACGCCCTGGCCGCGCGCCGCCTCCGTGAGGCCCTCGGCATGGCCCCCGGCCATGTCGCGTACGGCCTCCGCGCGCAGTACGGCCTCTTCGTCAACCCCGACACCGTCGTCGCGTGGGAACGCGGCCGCGCCGTCCCCAACGAACAGGAGCTCACGGCCCTCGCGGGCGTCCTGTGGTGCTCCCCCGCCGAGCTGATCGCCGCCGCCTCCACCCTCCGCGAGCACCGGATGGCACGCGGACTCCCCTCCGAGGAGCTGGCCCGGCGGGTCGGCGTGGCGGCCCACGCGTACCAGCGGATGGAGGACGAGGGACGCTGGCGCGGCACCGAACGCCAGACGGCCGCCCTCGCGGAGGTCCTCGGCCTCGGCCCGCGCGCCCTGATCACCGCGACCGGCGGCGACGAGCGCCTCGCCGAGCTGCTGCGCGACGCCGCCACCACCCGCTGGCAGGCGTACGTGAAACCGGCGGTGAAGATGGTGCCGCTGCCCAAGCAGACCCTGGAGTTCGCCCTGCAGCGCCTGCACGCGGAGTACCACTCCCGGATGGCGGCGACCAGCAGCTGGGGTGCTTCGGCCGCGACCGGCGACGAGGGTCGCGCGTACCTGGACGAGATCACCGGCCACTTCTGGGCCGCGGTCGGTTCCTAGATCATCGCGAGTCGGCGCCGTAGATTGGCACCGTGAGACGACACATACCGTTCGAACGACTCCACAACTTCCGTGACCTGGGCGGCTATCGGACCGCCGACGGCGGGACCGTGCGGTGGGAGACCCTCTACCGCTCCGACTCCCTCGCCAAGCTCGCGGACGCCGGATCCGCCGACCTGGAGCGCTTCCGCGCGCTGAACGTGGCCACGGTGATCGACCTGCGCTACCCGTGGGAGATCGCCGCCAAGGGCCGCCTGCCGGAGACCGAGGACGTCTCCTGGCACAACCTCTCCATCGAGCACCGCCCCTACGACCAGGCGGAGATCGACCCGGACCTCGACCCCTGGCGCTACCTCGCCGACCGGTTCGCCGAAGTCGCGGAGGACGGCGCGGTGGAACTCCGTACCGCCCTCGAAGTCATCGCCTCCGCCGACGGCCCCCTCGTCTTCCACTGCGCCTCCGGGAAGGACCGTACGGGGCTGCTCGCCGCCGTCGTCCTCGCCCTCGTGGGCGTCCCGGACGACGAGATCCTCGCGGACTTCGCGCTCACCGAGCTGGCCACGGAACGGCTGATCGCCGACTGGCGGGCATCGCATCCGGGCCGCGAGCTGCGCTGGCCGGGCTACGGCCGGGCACCCGCCGACATCATCCGACTGTTCCTCGCGGACCTGCGCGCGCGGTACGGCTCCGTGGACGCGTACGTCACCGGCCACGTCGGGCTCGACCCGGCGGTGGTGACGGCGCTCAGGGCCCGGCTGGTCGATGTCGACGCCAACGCCGACACCAAGACCAACACCAACATCGACACCGACACCGACGTCGCTCCGTCCTAGCCGCGTCGTTCGAAGGAGAAGAGCTGGCCGGACGCGTCCGGCGCGCAGGGCGCCTGGGCCAGCTTCGCCCAGGCCGCCTCGCGGTCACCGACGACGGTGACGCATGTGCCGGGGGTGGCGGAGCCGACCGGGACGATCCGATGGCCCCGGACCGGGCCCCGGCCGTAAGGCTCCAGGGCGAAGGCCTCGACCCTGCTCGGGTCCCCGCACTCGGAGTCCTCGTACGCCGAGTCGGGTATCCGGCCGCCGGAGGGTATGCCCGAGCAGCCGGGCCCGAAGTCGGGATGGTCCGAAACGATCCTCCACCGGCCGGCGCCCACCGCCGCGAGGGAGTAGAGCGGGAAGCCCGACTCGGCGCACGGCACCTGATGGACCTGTCCGGTCCGGGTCCCGCGCCGCTCGCCGAGGCAGAAGTCCGTGCCCACGACCCGGATGCGTACGTCCCCGGCGGCGGGGGCGGTGACCGTCACGGCGGGGGTCGTACGGGCCGGCTTACCGGCGGGACCCGTGCCGCCGTCGCGGAGGAAGGCGACGACGCTGACCCCGGCGAGGACGAGCCCGGCCACCGCGACCGTGGCGACGACCGCGCGCCGTATCCGGGACGGGGTCGGGAGCGGGTGCCCGGTGCGGGCCGTGACCGAGCCGCGGCCGGACGGCCGGGCGTCGGCTGGGGGCAGGGAGGGCCAGGGGTCGGTCCTCTCCGGGGTGCCGGGTGCGTCCGGGGGCCCGGGGATCGACGAGCGACCGGCCGTCGCACTCGCGGACTCCACCGGTCCGGCCGCCTCGGCCGCCGCCTCGGCCGCCGCCTCGACCTCATCGGCCGGCACCCCCGAGGACTCCACCGTGCCCGGCTCGACGGGCTCGACCGGCTCGACCGCATCGGCCGCCGCCCTGGCCCCGTCCCCCTCGTCCCCCTCGTCCACGGCGTCCGCCCCGGCAGGCGTGTCCGTCCCCCGGCCCGCCAGCTCCCTCCGTACCGTCCGCCACCGCGCCAGTTCACCCGGCGCCACCCCGCACGCGCGGACGAACACGGTCAGGAGTTCCTCGCGGGGCAGGGTGGCGCGGGCCAGCATGTTCGCCACGGTGGAGCGGGGCAGGACGTCCCCTCTCGCCTCCGCGCGGGCCGAGAGCTCGCGGTAGGTCAGGCCCGACCAGTCCTTGAGCGCCTGGAGGCACGCGAGGAACTCGGCGGGGGTCCGTGCGCCCCGCGGGTCAGGGGTGTGCCGCCCCGGTGTCATCCGCGCCTCTTCCCTTCCGCCGGACAGGGTTGGGACATGTCCGGGACAGGCCCCAAGCCTTGTTGATCTCGCGCTCCGGCTCAAGAGTGGAACTCGGCATTTCCAGGGGTGATGCCGGGCACGGCGAAGTGGCCCCGACCGTCCACGGGGGGACGGTCGGGGCCACTCGGTGTGTCCGCGTCCCGGGGCAGATCCGGGACAGGTCGGGACGGAGGTCCCGGCGGCGGGGCCGGACGGCCGGCCCCGCAGGGGTCCGTCAGAAGACCGACTCGGCCTCGCGCATGCGGTCCGCGGGGACCGTCTTGAGGCGGGTCACGGCCTCGGCGAGGGGCACCATCTCGACGCCCGTGCCGCGCAGCGCCGTCATCCTGCCGAAGTCGCCGCGGTGCGCGGCCTCCACCGCGTGCCAGCCGAAGCGGGTCGCGAGCACCCGGTCGTACGCGGTCGGCGTGCCGCCGCGCTGGACGTGGCCGAGGATGACCGGGCGGGCCTCCTTGCCGAGGCGCCGCTCCAGCTCGACGGCGAGCTGGTTGCCGATGCCCTGGAAGCGCTCGTGACCGAACTGGTCGATCTCGCCCTTCTTGTACTCCATCGACCCCTCGGCCGGGTGGGCGCCCTCGGCGACGCAGATGACGGCGAACTTCTTGCCGCGGGCGAACCGCTCCTCGACCATCTTCACCAGGTCGTCGACCTGGAAGGGCCGCTCGGGAAGGCAGATGCCGTGCGCGCCGCCGGCCATGCCGGACTCCAGGGCGATCCAGCCGGCATGGCGGCCCATCACCTCGACGACCATCACCCGCTGGTGGGACTCGGCGGTGGTCTTGAGGCGGTCCATCGCCTCGGTGGCGACGCCGACGGCGGTGTCGAAGCCGAAGGTGCGGTCCGTGGACGAGATGTCGTTGTCGATCGTCTTCGGGACGCCGACGACGGGCATGCCGGCGTCGGAGAGCATCCGGGCGGCGGTCAGGGTGCCTTCGCCGCCGATCGGGATGAGGACGTCGATGCCGTACTCGCGGGCCAGGTCGGGGGCGGATGCGGCGGCCTCGGCGAGCCGGTTCCGCTCCAGTCGGGCGGAGCCGAGGATGGTGCCGCCGCGGGCCAGGATGCCGCTGACGGCGTTGAGGTCGAGGGGGCGGAAGTGGCCGTCGAGGAGGCCCTTGAACCCGTCCTCGAAGCCGATGACTTCGTCGTTGTGGCCGGTCAGCGCCCGGTGCACGACCGACCGGATCACTGCGTTCAGGCCGGGGCAGTCGCCGCCTGCGGTGAGGACTCCGATGCGCATCGTGCTGTGTCTCCTGCTCGGTCGCGTTCCTTGGTGAGCCACAGCGATTCTCACACGCCCGGCCTGGAGGACGCGCTCGCGACCGCTCCGCGCGTTCCTCCCGCGGCCCTCGCGGAGGCCTTTCGTCCCGGGCTTCCGGGCCCTTCGTCCGGCGGGCGACCTAACTATCGGCGGGGGTATTGTCAAGGGGGTAATGCCGCCCTATCGGGGCTTTCCGAGCACAGCAGGTTGACGCGAGGGACGACGGCGTCGGTCGGCGTACGGGCCGCGAGCGTGCCGCTCGCCCCGGCTCCGCGAGTCCCGTTTTCCGCAGGACTGGACAGGAGACCACGGCGTGACGCGCAGCGTGTACGTGACCGGGATCGACCGCGGTGACGGCCGCCAGGTCGTCGAGCTGGGAGTCATGGAGCTCCTCACCCGTCAGGTGGACCGGGTGGGGGTGTTCCGGCCGCTGGTGCACGACGGTCCCGACCGGTTGTTCGACCTGCTGCGCACCCGCTACCGGCTTCCGCAGGACGCCTCGACGGTCTACGGCATGGACTACCACGAGGCCTCCGCACTCCAGGCCGAGCGCGGCACCGACGAGCTGGTCTCGCAGCTGGTCGACCGTTTCCACACGGTCGCCCGCGAGTACGAGGTCGTCCTGGTGCTCGGCACCGACTTCGCCGCCACCCAGCTCCCCGACGAACTGGCGCTCAACGCCCGGCTCGCCAACGAGTTCGGCGCCTCCGTCATCCCGGTCGTCGGCGGCAAGGGCCAGTCGGCGGAGTCCGTACGGTCCGAGGCGCGCAACGCCTTCCGGGCGTACGACGGACTCGGCTGCGACGTGCTCGCGATGATCGTCAACCGGGTGGCGGGCGAGGACCGGGAGGTCATCGCCGAGCGGCTCAGGGCCCGGCTGCCCGTGCCCTGCTACGTCCTGCCGGACGAGCCGGCGCTCGCCGCGCCCACCGTCGCCCAGATCAAGCACGCGCTCGGCGCCTCCGTGGTCCTCGGCGACGACGCGGGCCTCGCGCGCGACGCCCTGGACTTCGTCTTCGGCGGCGCCATGCTGCCGAACTTCCTCAACGCGCTGACCCCCGGCTGTCTGGTCGTCACGCCCGGGGACCGGGCCGACCTGGTCGTCGGGGCGCTCGCCGCGCACTCGGCCGGCACCCCGCCGATCGCCGGTGTGCTGCTCACCCTGAACGAGCGGCCCAGCGACGAGATCCTGACCCTGGCGGCCCGCCTCGCGCCGGGCACCCCGGTCATCTCCGTACCGGGCAACAGCTTCCCGACCGCCACCGAACTCTTCGCGCTGGAGGGCAAGCTGAACGCGGCCACTCCGCGCAAGGCGGAGACGGCGCTCGGCCTGTTCGAGCGGCACGTGGACACGGCCGACCTGCTCAAGCGGGTCTCGGTGGCCCGCAGCGGCCGGGTCACCCCGATGATGTTCGAGCACGAGCTGATCGAGCAGGCGCGTGCCGACCGGCGCCGGGTGGTGCTCCCCGAGGGCACCGAGGAGCGGGTGCTGCGCGCCGCCGACGTGCTGCTGCGCCGTGACGTCTGCGACCTGACGCTGCTCGGCGACGTCGAGATCATCCGCAAGAAGGCCGCCGACCTGGGCATCACGCTCGCCGGCACCCAGTTGATCGACCCGCAGACCTCGGAGCTCCGGGACTCCTTCGCGGAGAAGTACGCAGCGCTCCGGGCCCACAAGGGCGTCACCGTGGAGCTGGCGTACGACGTCGTCTCGGACGTCAACTACTTCGGCACGCTGATGGTCCAGGAGGGCCTGGCCGACGGCATGGTCTCCGGTTCCGTGCACTCCACGGCCGCGACGATCCGCCCCGCCTTCGAGATCATCAAGACGAAGCCTGGGGGCACCTCCCATAGCGAAGCTTCTGGGGGAGCGTCGATCGTCTCCTCGGTGTTCTTCATGTGCCTGGCCGACAAGGTCCTGGTGTACGGCGACTGCGCGGTCAACCCGGATCCGAACGCCGAGCAGCTCGCGGACATCGCGGTCCAGTCGGCGGCCACCGCGGCCCGCTTCGGCGTCGAGCCGCGGATAGCGATGCTCTCGTACTCGACCGGCACCTCGGGCTCCGGCGCCGATGTCGACAAGGTGCGGGAGGCGACCAAGCTGGTCCGCGCGGCGCACCCGGAGCTGCGGATCGAGGGGCCCATCCAGTACGACGCCGCCGTCGAGCCCTCGGTCGCGGCGACGAAGCTGCCGGGCTCGGAGGTGGCGGGGCAGGCGACCGTGCTGATCTTCCCGGACCTCAACACCGGCAACAACACCTACAAGGCCGTGCAGCGTTCGGCCGGCGCCGTGGCCGTCGGCCCGGTGCTGCAGGGTCTGCGCAAGCCCGTGAACGACCTCTCGCGCGGCGCGCTCGTCAGCGACATCGTCAACACGGTCGCCATCACGGCGATCCAGTCCCAGGTCCCGTCCCAGGGTGAGGAGCTCACCGCATGACCACCCCGACCCCTCCTTCCGCCTCCCGGGTCCTGGTCCTGAACTCCGGCTCATCGTCGGTGAAGTACCAGCTGCTCGACATGCGTGACGACAGCCGGCTGGCCCAGGGCCTGGTCGAGCGCATCGGCGAGGAGACCTCGCGGCTCGTGCACACTCCGCTGCAGGGCGGTGGTGGCGAGAAGCGCGAGAAGACCGGTCCGATCGCCGACCACGCGGCCGCGCTGAAGGCGGTCGCCGAGGAGCTGGCGGCGGACGGGCTCGGGCTCGACTCCCCCGAGCTGGCGGCGATCGGTCACCGGGTGGTGCACGGCGGGCTGCGGTTCACCGAGCCGACGGTGATCGACGACGAGGTGCTCGCGGAGATCGAGCGGCTCGTCCCGGTGGCGCCGCTGCACAACCCGGCGAACCTCACGGGGATCCGTACGGCGACGGCGCTCCGCCCGGACCTGCCGCAGGTCGCGGTCTTCGACACGGCCTTCCACACGACGATGCCGGAGTCGGCGGCGCGGTACGCGATCGACGTGGAGACCGCCGACGCGTACCGGATCCGGCGGTACGGCTTCCACGGCACCTCGCACGCGTACGTCTCGCGGGAGACGGCGAGGCTGCTGGGCAAGGAGCCGGCGGAGGTGAACGTGATCGTGCTGCACCTGGGCAACGGCGCGTCCGCCTCGGCGGTGCGGGGAGGCAGGTGCGTGGACACCTCGATGGGGCTGACCCCGCTGGAGGGCCTGGTCATGGGCACCCGCTCGGGAGACATCGATCCCGCGGTGACCTTCCACCTGAAGCGGGTTGCGGGCATGTCGGCCGACGAGATCGACGCCCTGCTGAACAAGAAGTCCGGTCTGGTCGGGCTCTGCGGCGACAACGACATGCGGGAGATCCGCCGCCGGATCGACGAGGGCGACGAGCGTGCGGCGCTCGCCTTCGACATCTACATCCACCGTCTGAAGAAGTACATCGGCGCGTATTACGCGGTGCTCGGCCGAGTGGACGCGGTGGCGTTCACGGCGGGGGTCGGGGAGAACGCGGCCCCGGTGCGGGAGGCTGCGATCACGGGCCTGGAGGAGCTGGGGCTCGCGGTGGACGCGGACCTCAACGCGGTGCGTTCGGACGAGGCGCGGCTCATCTCGCCGAACTACGCGCGGGTGGCGGTCGCCGTGGTGCCGACGGACGAGGAGCTGGAGATCGCCCGCCAGACCTTCGCTCTGGTGGGCGGGGAAGCGCTCGGAGGAGTGAACGCCTGAGCACCCCCGCGCCCATTTGTACTTTCCACCAGACGGAATATTCCGCAGTGAAACAAACCGATAGGATCCGCCTCATGCGCCGTTCCAAAATCGTCTGCACGCTGGGCCCCGCCGTCGACTCCTATGAGCAGCTGAAGGCTCTCATCGAGGCCGGCATGAACGTGGCCCGATTCAACTTCAGCCACGGATCCCAGGCAGAGCACCAGGAGCGGTACGACCGCGTCCGGCAGGTCTCCGCCGACACCGGGCGCGCCGTCGGAGTCCTCGCCGACCTCCAGGGCCCCAAGATCCGCCTCGAGACCTTCGCCGAGGGCCCGGTCGAGCTGGTGCGCGGTGACGAGTTCACCATCACCACCGACGACGTCCCCGGCGACAAGTCCATCTGCGGCACCACCTACAAGGGCCTGCCCGGCGATGTCTCCAAGGGCGACCAGGTCCTGATCAACGACGGCAACGTCGAACTGCGGGTCGTCGAGGTCGAGGGCCCCCGGGTCAAGACGATCGTCGTCGAGGGCGGTGTCATCTCCGACCACAAGGGCATCAACCTGCCCGGTGCGGCGGTCAACGTCCCCGCCCTGTCGGAGAAGGACGTCGACGACCTCCGCTTCGCGCTCCGCATGGGCTGCGACATGGTCGCCCTCTCCTTCGTCCGCGACGCCGACGACGTCAAGGACGTCCACAAGGTGATGGACGAGGAGGGCCGCCGGGTCCCCGTCATCGCCAAGGTGGAGAAGCCCCAGGCCGTCGAGAACATGGAGGCCGTCGTCGCGGCCTTCGACGCGGTCATGGTGGCCCGTGGCGACCTCGCCGTCGAGTACCCGCTGGAGCGGGTCCCGATGGTGCAGAAGCGCCTCGTCGAGATGTGCCGCCGCAACGCCAAGCCGGTGATCGTCGCGACCCAGATGATGGAGTCGATGATCACCAACTCGCGTCCGACCCGCGCCGAGGCGAGCGACGTCGCCAACGCCATCCTGGACGGTGCGGACGCGGTCATGCTGTCGGCCGAGTCCTCGGTCGGCGCGTACCCGATCGAGACCGTGAAGACGATGTCGAAGATCGTCACAGCGGCCGAGGAGGAGCTGCTCTCCAAGGGACTCCAGCCCCTGGTCCCGGGCAAGAAGCCGCGCACCCAGGGCGGCTCCGTCGCCCGCGCGGCCTGCGAGATCGCCGACTTCCTCGGCGGCAAGGCGCTGGTCGCCTTCACCCAGTCCGGCGACACGGCCCGCCGCCTCTCGCGCTACCGCGTCCAGCAGCCGATCCTCGCCTTCACGACGGACGCGAACACCCGCAACCAGCTCACCCTGAGCTGGGGCGTCGAGTCCTTCCTCGTCCCCTTCGTGGACAACACGGACGCGATGGTCGACCTGGTGGACGCCGAGCTCCTGAAGCTCCAGCGCTACAACGCGGGCGACACCATGGTCATCACCGCCGGCTCGCCCCCCGGCGTCCCCGGCACGACGAACATGGTCCGCGTCCACCACCTCGGTGGCGGCGAGCAGGCCTAAGTCCCCCCGGACACAAGGATTTACGGCAACGGGCCGCACCTTCCGCGGAAGGTGCGGCCCGTCCGCGTACCGAGAGTAATCTCCCTTTCGCAACGCCCTTCGGCATGCCATGATCATTACGCCTTCGGGGGGAAGGCGGGGGAACCGCGCGCGTGCGACCACGCGCATCCGAAGGAACCGCACTGACCAGCGGCACCTTCGAGGTACCACACAGACCGACGAGACCCACCCCGGCGCATGCGCGACGGGGTGTTCTTCGTGCTTCCTTCCACCCGGGCAGACCGAGTTGTCGATACGACAGGCTGTGAAGTGCGAAAGACGAAACTGCCGGGCAGACGGCGCTCCCTGCGCGCCGGACCGGCGAGACGATGGACATCGGGCATCGTCCTCACGACGGCGGCCGCCCTCCTGGGCGGCCTCGTGACCGCCGCCCCCGCGGCGGCCGACGAACCGGGGGACAACCCCACCGACCCGTGGCTGCGGACCCTCCGCATCAGCCTCGGCGCGACGGAGCGGAAGGACCGGTGCCTCGTCTCCGGCGCCGTCCACTACGGAGGCCCGGAGCTGAAGGCGCTGGCCAACACGGACCTGTCCGGGCCGCCCGCGACGCTGCGCCAGGCCGCGATGTACTGGAACTACGAGCCGTCGATCCTCGCCCAGAAGAAGGACGTCGACGCGGGCCAGGCCTACGCCCAGGCCTACCGGGCGCGCCAGGACAAGATCAACGAGATCAACAAGACCTACGCCTCCCTGAGTTTCTCGCAGGGCCGTGGGTACTACATGCCGGACTTCGGCAAGGACATCCTCACCTTCACCGTCGAGACCCAGCGCAACCTGTACCACCAGTCCTTCGTCGACCCGACGCCCCAGCCGGGCACGGCCGCCGTCGACAAGGCCAAGGAGCTCTTCGACGGCCTGGCCACCGAGGACTTCTGGGCGTCCCAGTACAAGTTCGTGGCGGGTCAGACGCTCGTCGGCTACGGAGCCACCCGGAGCAGCTCGGCCCGTGACATCGCCGACTTCCTGCGCTTCGGCGGATTCCCGAAGACGGCACCCGTGCCGGACTCCCCGGAGTTCCGGAACGAGGTGGAGGCGCTGAAGCTGGCCTGGGCCGGCTGTGACAGCGAGAACCCCATCGACCACTACCGGGCGATGTCCCTGGTGGTCCTCCAGGCCCACACGGAGTGGGAGGCGGAGTACGCGTCCCAGGCCGCGCAGCGCAAGGAGATCGTCACCGCCGAGGCGGCGGCCGCCAAGGAGCTGCGGACCGCCACCGACGCCATGCTGGAGTCGATCCGGCAGGCCTGGCACGCCGACCAGATCCTCTACTGGCAGAAGTACTGGTCCGACAAGAAGAGCTGGTCCAGCTACCCCAAGCCGGCCGAGTTCACCAAGGCGGCCGCCGACCTGAGCACGGCCCGCGCCGCCGCGGCAGCCCAGGTTCCGCTGGCCAACGCCGCCGTGACCCGTGCCAAGACGGCCTCGGACAAGGCCGCCGCCCAGCAGGCCTCCGCGTGGGCGATCGCCGACGCGGCGAAGCTGCCGCGCGGCCGCGGTCTGATGTACGCGCAGCAGTCGGTGCAGGTGGCGAAGGCCTCCTACGCCGCCACGCAGGCCGCCGCCAAGACCGCCCTGACCGCGTCCAACGCGGCCAAGGCCACCGCCGCCGACAGCGGCGCGCTCTACTCGCTGAGCCAGACCCAGGCCCACGCCCTCGCCACCGAGTTCCGCAGGGCCGCCGCCCAGGAGGCCGCCGCCCAGGCCAAGGCCGCCATGCTGGCCGCCGAGGCGCAGGCGAAGGAAGCCGCCGCCAACGCGACCAGGGCGAAGAAGGCACAGGCCACCGCCGAGGCCGCCGAGCAGACCGCCAAGGCCGGTGCGGCCGAGGCCAAGCGTCAGCGCGCCATCGCGGAGGCCGAGAAGGCGAACGCGGCCCGGGAGCGGGCCACCGCGACCCGCGAGCGGGAGAAGGCCGCCGCCGCCGAGGCGCGTGCGCAGACCGAGCGCGAGGCCGCCGGGCGGGCCCGTACCTCCGCCGAGGGGTCCGCGGCCACCGCGGCCGCCGAGCGCGAGGCGGCCGAGGCCGCCGAGGGCCGGGCCGCCATCGCGCGCTCGACCGCCGAGGCCGCGGAGCGGAACAAGGACGCGAAGGCCTCGCGGGCCGCGGCGCTCGAAGCCGCCGCCGCGGCCTCCGAGGGCACCACCGACGCCGGGGAGGCGCGGCAGGCCGCGACCGCGGCCCGTGCCGCCGCCAACGACGCGACGGACGCGGCCGGCCGGGCCCGGACCGCCGCCGACGAGGCGTCCACCGCGGCGGTCAACGCCCGTGCCGCCGCCACCCGTTCGGCAGCGGCGGCCTCGCGTTCCCGCGCGGCGGCCGACAACGCGTGGTCGGCCTACCTGACCACCAACGCGGCCGCGGCCACCGCCCACGCGGCGGCTGCCGAGGCCATCGACGCCGCCGCCGACGCCAAGGCCAACGCCCGTGCGGCGGAGGCCGAGGCCAAGAAGGCCCAGGCCGCGGCCATCAAGGCCCGCCAGGAGGCGACCGCGGCGAAGGCCGAGGCCGCCGAGACGGCGGCCTGGGCCGCCAAGACCGCCGGTTTCGCCTTCGCGGCCGGGCAGTCGGCCGCCGGTGCCCGTGACGCGGCCCGTGCGGTGACCACGGCCGCCGACGAGGCCATCGCGGTGGGCAGCCCGTACCGGGAGACGGACATCTCGGCCGCTTTCGCGGTCCTGGTGGGCCAGACCGCCAAGCCGCTCGCCGAGCAGCAGGCGGCCGCCGCGGAGGCCAAGGCGAAGGAGGCGGCGAAGGCCGCGGCCGAGGCCAAGGCGCTCGCGGACAAGGCCGCGGGTGACGCCAAGATCGCGGCGCAGGCCTCGGCCGCCGCTGCCGCCGACGCGGCCAAGGCGCTGGAGCACGTGGCCGCGGCCCGCGCTTCGGCGGCGGAAGCCGCCAAGGCCGCGGAGGCGGCCAAGAAGGCGGACGCCAAGGCGCAGGAGTACGACGCGCAGGCCGGCGCCGACGCCATGCAGGCGTCGTTCGCCGCGAGCGACGCCGAGTCGGAGGCCATGGCCGCCGACGGCGAGGCGACCGCCGCCGAGCGTGACGCCGCCTCCGCCCGTTCCTCGGCGTCCGCCGCCGAGCAGGACGCCGGCAGCGCCCGTAACACCGCCACCAAGGCGGAGGAGGACGCCACCGCCGCCGAGGGCGCCGCCACCCGCGCGGTGGAGAGCGCCACGGAGGCCGACAAGGCGGCCGACCGGGCCGAGGCCGTGGAGCGCGAGGCGGAGCAGCAGGCGATCGAGGAGCGCGTCGAGGCCAACGGCGAGGACGCCGGCCCCGAGCTCACGCTCGACGAGGAGGGCCTGCTGCTGCGCGAGTGCGGCGAGGAGTGCGTCGAGGCCTTCCGCGCCGCGAAGGCGCTGACCGGCCAGGGCGTCCTCGACTGGCTCGTCAAGAACGGCGGCGAGATCCTCCTGGAGGAGATCGGCTACCGCGACCTGGAGCGCTGCTTCACCAAGGGCGACATCGAGAGCTGCCTGTGGACGCTGGCGAAGCTCGTGCCCGTCTCCAAGGTCTTCTCCGTGGGCAAGGCGATCGTCCGGGTGGCCAGCGGCATCGGCGGCTTCCTGGAGAAGTCCGTCACCGCCAAGCGGAAGCTCGACAAGTTCCGCAAGATCATCGATGACGCCAAGCAGGGCAAGGGCAAGGCCTGCCCGATCAAGCCCAAGCCCGTGTCCGCGCGCTCCGCGTCGTTCGCCGGCGCTTCGGGGGCGGGCACCGCGTTCGGCGCCGCTCCGGCGGTGGCCGGTACGGCCCGCGCCTCCCTGGCGGCGACGAGCCCGCAGTACCCGGGTGTCGGCACGATCGTGAACGAGGCCGGCATCACCATCCAGATCTACTCCAACGACCACGCCCCGCCGCACGCGCACGTCCAGGGCAAGGGCGCGGAGGTCCGGATCGGTATGAACGGCAAGCCGATCCTCAACGACAAGCCGCCGACCCGGCTCCAGCAGGCCGTCATCGACAACAACATCCGTACCATCAGGGAGAACATCCGAGCAGCCATGGAAAGGTTCAAGGCCAATGGCGGATGCTGACGTCTCCCCGGAACTGCGGGAAGCGCTGCGCGGTCTTGAGGACCGGCTCGGCACGACGGTGACCGACGTGACCGACGGTCACGCCCGCTGGGAGCTGTACCGGGCCGCCCTCGCGTCCGACGCGGCCCGGCCCGGCCTGCTGGCCGCGGTCGTCGCCGAATCGGACGGCGCACTCGCGTCCGGGGTCGTCGGCGAGGCCCTGGAAAGGGTGCCCCGCGCCGACCGGAACGTCTGGGTCGAGGCCCTCTCCCCTTCGGTGCGCGCGTTCAGCGAGCGCCGGGCGCGTGAGCTGGGCGTCCTGGAGGACCTCCGGTCCGGGGCCGTGGCCCCGGTGCCGGACGCCGGGTCGGTCGCCGACTGGAGCGACTGGCTCCAGCTGCGGATCGCCGCCGAGGTGTCCGACGGGGCGGTCCTCCGACTCCTGGCCGAGTCGGGCCGCACCAAGCGGATCAGGCGCGCGGCGACCGAGTCGCTCGGCTGACGCACCGGTACGACACGAACGACGGCCTCCTCGCCCGGAAGGGCGGGGAGGCCGTCGCGTGACAGGGCTCAGGGAGTCAGCTGGGCTCGATCGTGTTGTGGAGGCCGGGGATCCGGAGCGTGCCGCCGAACTGGCCGGCCTGCTTGAGCTTGACGTTGGTGAAGACGACCCACGGGAGGTCCAACGGGGGCGGGGACTCCGGACCGAAGGTGACCGGGACGAGACCGAAGAGGTTGCCCTTCAGCTCCTCCGTGTACATCGTCACCGTGCCGTCGGTGATGGTCGACGTCTTGTCCAGCGGGTTCCTTGGCTGGGAGCGGACGTGGGCGCTGAGTCCCTCGGAGTGCTCCGTGATCTGGTGCAGATGGTCGATCCCCACCGACGACGCGGTGAACTTCAGCACCTTCTTGATCTTTCCGCCGTAGGTCTTCACCTCGACGATGCCGTGGTACTTCAGGCCCTTCAGTTCGAGCTTCGTGGTCTCCAGGCGCCACGGTGCGTCCGGGAGCAGCGGTATGCCGGGCTCCAGATCGGCCGCCGCGAGGGCGGCGTCGTCACGCTCGGGGCACGGGAAGCGGGGCTTGGCGCCCTCGGGTATGTCCTCGTCCTTCTTGGCGTCGAGGCCCTTGGCGCTCTCGGGCAGCTCCTTGACCGCGACACCGGCCTTCTCGGCGGCCTCGCGGATCGCGGCCTTCGTCGCCTCGGTGCCCGGGGCGTCGGCGGGCGGCTTCGGCGCCGTGGCCGTCGGCTTCGGCGTGGTCGGCGCGTCGTCGTCCGCCGCCGGCTCGGTCGGGGCCTGGGTGGGGGCCTTGGTCGGGGCCTGGGTCGTCGGGGCCGCCGTCGTGGGCGTCACCGTCGGCTCGGGGTCCGGGCCGTCGAACAGGTCCTTGAGCGCGTCGCCCACGCCCAGCGGGTCGAGCGGGTTCTTCGACTTCGTCGGCGTGGGTGTGGCCGTCGGCGTCGGCGTCGCGGTCGGGGCGGTGGTGGTCTTCGCCTGCTCCTGCGTCCGCTGGGTGGTCGCCTGCCCGGTCTCCGTCGCGGTCGGCGTCGGGGCCCCGGTGGCGGTCGGGGTCGCGGTGGCGGTCGGCGTGACCGTCGCGGTCGACGAAGGCGTCGAGGACGGGGTGGCGGACGCGGTCGGCTTCGCCGTCTCGGCCGGCTTCTTCGTCTCCGTGGCCTCCGGCGTCGGCTCGTCCGAGCGCGTCACACAGGGGCCGGCCGCGTAGGGGAAGTCCTTGTCGTCGGCGAGGGCGATCTTGGGCGTGAGGCCCATGCCCACGAGCACCGCGGTCGGCATGGCGGCCAGCGCCATGGCCTTGCCCGCAGGGCCCTGGATCCTGTTCAGCAGCGACTTGCGTGGGGCCGCGTGCCGCGGGCCACCCTTCGCGAGCGCCGACTGAGTCTCGTCACCCCGCACTGTTCCTCCCGCCGTTGGCGTCGATCGTCGTTTCGGTGGCGTGGTGCTCCGCCTCGCGCTGCTCCGGAACGCCGGCGGCGTACAGGGCCTCGGTCTCGGACTCGTGCGCGTGCGTGGCCTCCTCCGAGGCCTCCGGCTCGTCGTCGTGCTCCGCCTCAGAGGTCGCCTCGACCGGTGGTGCAGGCGCCCAGGCGACGGACATGCCGCCTCCGATGAGGGCGAACAAGAACCCGACGCCCAGACCGCCGAAGTTCGACACCGGGATGGAGACCAGCCCGAGGACGATGGTCGCGATGCCCGCGAAGACACGCACGATGGCCTGGAACCACATCGTGAATCCGAGCGTGATGAGCAGCACTCCGATGATGAGCGCGCCGGATCCGGCGGTCGTCTTCATGGCGAGGGTGACGTTGCCGAGCCGCATGTCCCCGTACGGGAGGTAGGCGATCGGCACACCACCGATGATCGTGAACAGCCCCGCCCAGAAGGGCCGGGTCTGCCGCCAGACCTTGAACCGGTTGTCCTGCTTGGGGACTCCGCGGGAGGCAGGGGTCTCGGCGCTCATGGAAACAGCTCCCTGGAAGCGGTGTTGCTGAGAAAAGGTGGAGAGGCGGGGACGAACCCCGGAGGGGGTGCGGGCCGCCGGGGCGGCCCGCACCCGAGGACCGGATCAGTCCTGGAAGCACTCCTTCGAGGTGCCCCGGTGCAGGGACAGGCTCAGGTTGGGGAGCTTGAACGTCGCGGCCGTGGTCGCCCAGGCCTTCTGCTCGACGTTGTTGAGGGTGGCCTCCTCGGCGCGCTGAGCGAAGCCGTTCAGGTTGACCCTGTCCGAGGGCGTGCCCGGCGCGACGCCGGGCTTGTTCTTGTCCTCGGCGTTCAGCGCGCCCGTGGCCACGCCGATGTCGATCTTCTTGAACTCGGCGTCCGCCTTCAGCGAAGAGACATCGAGGTAGATGTCCTTGGCGTAGACGCGCTTGTTCTTGTCCTTGGCACCCTCGGTGCCGGCGGTCAGCTGAAGGGTGACGTCACCGATGAACGGCACCTTCGGCGTCACGACCGACTGGCACATCTCGGTGATGTAGGCCTCGGAGAAGCCGGAGACGGCGACGGGGGCCGCGAAGGGCTTGCCTTCGAGGTCCTTGCCGGCGTCCACGCTGCCGTACTGGACGAAGTCGTAGCCCTCGAGGCTCTTCGCCTTAACCTTGAACTCCTGGCCGGAGATCGCGAACGACGCGGCGAGCGCACCCTGGGCCAGACCGACACCGATCGCGGCCGTCGCGGCCACGCTCGGGACCATGACGACGGCGAACCGCTTCCATCTGGTTCCGCCACGAACCTGGGACTTCATGAGAATTCCTCCTTCTCGGACGTACATCTCCGGAAGGGCCCGGGGCCCGTCCTGGGATGGGAGAAGAGCTACGTCCTCGGAAAGGAGAGCGCCGAGGCATCAGGCGGCGCGTAGCGCGTCCGAATCACCGGCGATCACCCCCGAGCGACAACCATGGGCCGCGCATTGGCGCACGACCTGATTGGACAGGCCCCGTTCGGTGGGAGCGGGAACCCCCCTGTCCATGACCGGTGCCGGAACACCGGTCCGCCCGGTGGGGACCCTCCCCGTGTCCCGGGTGGTTGCCGGGGTGGTGCGGTTCGGACCGAGCGTCGCCGATCGTGGTCCATTCCGGGCCCCCGCACAAGGGGGTTCGTTACTGGCTAGTAACGGGTGGATAACCGTGTCATGGCGGGGCGGGGCCGAACGGGCACTCAGGGTGCGGTCGGGTGACGTCCAATATCGGCAGATCGCCGGAAGAATACGGACAGAATCACAGGTTCGATTTACTGCAAGTAACAGCGGCCGCGATTACCAAGTTTTGGTAAAGCGCGGCCGCGTTTTGTCGCTCTGTTGCCAAATCGCCGGACGATCGGGCGCTGTCGGCGGGACTAGAACAGCACTCGGGCCAGGGCCTGCCGGGCCGCCGTGACCCGCGGGTCGTCGGAGCCGATCACCTCGAACAGTTCCAGGAGCCGCAGTCGCGCCGCGTCCCGGTCCTCGCCCACCGTGCGGCGCACGGTCTCGACGAGCCGCCCGAAGGCGTCCTGCACATGACCGCCCACCAGATCGAGGTCGGCGGCGGCGATCTGCGCGGTGACGTCGGCCGGACCGTCGGCGGCGGCCTTGCGGACGGCGGCCGGGTCCAGGTCCTGCACCCGGGTGAGGAGTTCGGCCTGGGCCAGACCGAGCTTGGCCTCCGGGTGCGCCGGGTCGTCGGCGAGCACGTTCTTGTACGCCTGGACGGCGCCGGCCAGGTCACCGGCGTCGAGCGCGGACATGGCCGCTTCGAGGAGCGCGTCGTACGGGCCCACGCGGGGCGCGGCCTCGGCCGCACCGCCGTCGGGGCCCTCGCCGTTCGCGTCGACGACGATGCCGGTCAGACCGAAGCGCTCCTCACCGATCTGGATCAGCTGGTCGAGGGTCTCGCGGATCTGGGCCTCGGGCACGGCGCCCTGGAAGAGCGGCAGCGCCTGACCGGCGACCACCGCGAAAACGGCCGGAATTCCCTGGATGCCGAACTGCTGCATCAGCATCTGGTTGGCGTCGACGTCGATCTTCGCGAGCAGGAAGCGGCCGTTGTACTCGACGGCGAGCCGCTCCAGGAGGGGGCCGAGCTGCTTGCAGGGCTCGCACCACTCGGCCCAGAAGTCGAGGACGACCGGGACCTCGGCGGAGCGCTGGAGCACCTCGCGCTCGAAGCCGGCCTCGTCTACGTCGATCACCAGGGCGGACGGGGGCACGGCGGCGGTGCCACCCTGCCGGGCGGCTTCGGCGCGCGTCTGCTCCGCCTTCGCCTTGGCCTCTCCGGCCGCCTTCACCGCGGCGAGGTCGACGACGCCGCTCATGGACATGTTTCGGGGCTGCATGCGTACATCCTCCCCCTTCCGCGTGGGTAACCGCTAAGTCATGGCTGAACCGTGCCGTCCGCACGTCTCCCGCCGGTGTGCGAGACGTGGGGCGACACGGTTCTTCTCTTCGTCTTCGGTTCCGCACCGGGTCCCCACCCGGCGCGTGGTCGCACCGGGTCCCCACCCGGTGCCGTGGTTGTCGCTCAGGCCGCTCATTGCCTTTCGCTACAGGTCGTAGCGTAACTCTCCGGGGAGAGCCGGGGGGAGAGCGCGGGCCCGATCCGTACGGTGAACTGCCTCACACGCCGCCCCTCTGGTGCCGTACCTACCGGCGGGTATGGTCGACGTCCATGTGTAGCCGCACCACCAACCCCCGCAGCAGCCGTACCGGGCGCCCCCGATCCACCGAGGCCGACACGGCCATCCTGGAGGCGACCCGCGCGGCCCTGGTCGAGCTGGGCTGGTCCAAGCTCACGATGGGGGACGTCGCCGGCCGGGCCGGGGTGGCGAAGACGACCCTGTACCGCCGCTGGGCCAACAAGAGCGAGCTCGTGGTGGACGCCGTGGCCGTTCTCTTCGATGAACTCGAACTGCCGGACCTCGGTTCCCTCCAGGCCGACATCGAACATGTGGTCCTGCAGTTCGCGACCCTCCTCGAACGCCCCGAGACCAAGACGGCCCTGATGGCGGTGGTGGCCGAGTCGACCCGCGACGAACCCCTGCGCGAGCGCATACGGGCCTCGATCGTCGACCGACAGAAGCGGCTCGTCCTGGAGGGCCGGATGCGGGCGCAGCGGCGCGGGGAGCTCCCGGCGGACCGGGACCCGGTCGCGGTGGACGCCACCGACGACCTGATCTTCGACGTGATCGCGGGCGCGGTCGTGCACCGCGCCCTGGTGAGCGCGGAGCCGGTCGACGAGCCGTGGGTGGCGCGCCTCTCGGCGCTCCTGGTGGGCGGTCTGGGCGCGGCGGCGGCCGCGCACGGCTGAGGACCTCATGAGGGAGGGGCGGTACGGGAACTCCCGTACCGCCCCTCTCTCATGACAAGGGATCAGAAGCCCGGGGGCTCCGTGTAGACGCCCCACTCGTCGCGCAGCGCGTTGCAGATCTCGCCGAGGGTGGCCTCGGCGCGGACGGCCTCCAGCATCGGGGCGATCATGTTCGAGCCGTCCCGGGCGGCGGCCAGCATCGCGTCGATCGAGGCGCGGACCTTGGCGTCGTCCCGGCGCTCCTTGCGCTCGCCGAGGACCCGGACCTGCTCCCACTCGACCTCGTGGCTGACCCGGAGGATCTCCAGGTCGCCGGTGACGGAGCCGTGGTGGACGTTGACGCCGACGACCCGCTTGTCGCCCTTCTCCAGGGACCGCTGGTACTGGAAGGCGGACTCGGCGATCTCGCCGGTGAACCAGCCGTCCTCGATGCCGCGCAGGATGCCGGAGGTGATCGGCCCGATCGGGTGCTGACCGTCCGGGTGGGCGCGGCGGCCGCGCTCCTTGATCTGGTCGAAGATCTTCTCGGCGTCGGCCTCGATGCGGTCGGTGAGCTGCTCGACGTACCAGGAGCCGCCGAGCGGGTCGGCGACGTTGGCGACGCCGGTCTCCTCCATCAGCACCTGCTGGGTGCGGAGCGCGATCTCGGCGGCCTGCTCGCTGGGGAGCGCGAGGGTCTCGTCGAGGGCGTTGGTGTGGAGGGAGTTGGTACCGCCGAGGACGGCGGAGAGGGCCTCGACCGCGGTCCGGACGACGTTGTTGTAGGGCTGCTGGGCGGTGAGGGAGACACCGGCGGTCTGGGTGTGGAAGCGCAGCCACTGGGCCTTGTCGGTCTTGGCGCCGTACACCTCCTTCATCCAGCGGGCCCAGATCCGGCGGGCGGCGCGGAACTTGGCGATCTCCTCGAAGAAGTCGAGGTGGGCGTCGAAGAAGAAGGACAGGCCGGGGGCGAAGACGTCCACGTCGAGGCCGCGGCTGAGGCCGAGCTCGACGTAGCCGAAGCCGTCGGCGAGGGTGTACGCGAGCTCCTGCGCGGCCGTGGCCCCGGCCTCGCGGATGTGGTAGCCGGAGACGGAGAGCGGCTTGTACGCGGGGATTCCCTGCGCGCAGTGCTCCATGAGGTCGCCGATGAGGCGCAGGTGGGGCTCGGGCTCGAAGAGCCACTCCTTCTGCGCGATGTACTCCTTGAAGATGTCGGTCTGGAGCGTGCCGTTGAGCACGGCCGGATCGACGCCCTGGCGCTCGGCGGCGACCAGGTACATGCAGAAGACGGGTACGGCGGGTCCGGAGATCGTCATCGAGGTGGTGACGTCGCCGAGCGGGATGTCCTTGAAGAGGACCTCCATGTCGGCGGCGGAGTCGATGGCGACACCGCAGTGGCCGACCTCGCCGAGGGCGCGGGGGTCGTCGGAGTCCCGGCCCATGAGGGTGGGCATGTCGAAGGCGACGGAGAGGCCGCCGCCGCCGGCGGCCAGGATCATCTTGTAGCGCTCGTTGGTCTGCTCGGCGTTGCCGAAGCCGGCGAACTGGCGGATGGTCCAGGTCCGGCCGCGGTAGCCGGTCGCGTGGAGTCCCCGGGTGTAGGGGTACTCGCCGGGCCAGCCGATGCGCTCGAACCCCTCGTAGGTGTCGCCGGGCCGGGGCCCGTAGACGGGCTCGACGGCGTCGCCGGAGAGCGTGGTGAAGTCGGCGTCCCGCTTGCGGGCCTTGTCGTAACGGGCCTGCCAGCGACGGCGGCCTTCCTCGATGGCGTCAGCGTCCATGCTTCGAATTTACTAGGACGTCCTAGTAAATGTCGATGGCAAACCTCCGCACATACGTGCGGAGGCAGGGGTCAGGCCTTGACCGGCTCCGGCCGCGCGCCGCTGACCAGCGGAAGCGTCTCGGCGACGACCTTGCGCTCGACGAAGAACGCGGCGAACGGAATCGTGCCGGAGATCAGGACCCAGAGCAGCTTCCCGAACGGCCACCGGGCCTTGGAGCCCAGGTCGAAGGCGAAGACCAGGTAGATGATGTACAGGACACCATGGGCCTGGGAGACCCCGAAGGTCACGTCCTCGCCCATGTCGAACCCGTACTTGAAGATCATGCAGGTGCACAGCACAAGCAGCATGACGGCGGTGATGTACGCCATGACGCGGTAACGGGTCAGCACGCTGGATTTCATGCCGTCGAGCGTAACGGCACGTTCCGGGCGATCTTCGCGCGGGTCAGCTCTCGTCGAAATCCTGCGCGCTCACCCGCAGCGGGCGCAGCATCGCGAAGATCTCCGCGCACTCCTCCGCGTCGTACGCGCCGAGACCGAAGTCCATCTCCATCAGGTCGCGGGTGGCCGCCTCGACCACCTCGCGGCCCTTCTCCGTGATGGAGGCGAGCGTTCCGCGGCCGTCGTTGGGGTTGGGCCGCTTGTCGACGAGACCGGACTTCACGAGCCGGTCCACCGTGTTCGTCACGGACGTGGGGTGGACCATCAACCGCTCGCCGATCTTGGACATCGGCAGCTCGCCCGCCTTCGAGAAGGTGAGCAGCACCAGGGCCTCGTACCGCGCGAAGGTCAGCCCGTACGGCTTGACCACGGCGTCGACCTCCGCGAGGAGGATCTGGTGGGCGCGCATGATCGAGGTGATCGCGGCCATCGAGGGGACCGGGCCCCAGCGCTTCTGCCACAGTTCGTCGGCGCGGGCGATGGGGTCGAAGGGGAGACTGAGCGGCTTCGGCACGCGTCGACCTTACCCATGGGGAACTTGGCGGTCAGCCCCGTCTCGTCCCTCGGTCGCCCCGGCCGCCCGCAGTTCGGCCGCGGCGGCGAGGAGACAGAGCGTGCCGAGGACTCCCGTGCCCGCGACGACCGCGTGCACGGGGGCGAACTCGGCCGCGATCCCCGCCCCGGCCATGCCGATCCCCTGGACGGTCATCATCCCCGCCGTCATCAGGGTCATGGCCCTGCCCCGCTGCTCCTCCGGGACGGCGGCGACGAACCAGGCGTCGAGACCGAGGGTGTACGCGCCGGTGGCGCCCGCCAGGAAGAGGGCGACGGCCGCGAGGGCGACGCCGGGCTGGGGGGCGTACAGCAGATAGGGCAGGACGCCGGTCACCGCGAGCGGCAGCACGATCCGGGAGCGGGTCGCGGCGCTGAGGAACGCCCCGGCGAACAGCTCGCCCGTGATGGTGCCGACGGGCAGCGCGCACATGAGCAGACCGAGGGCGGCGGTGGAGACCCCGATCTCGTCGGCGTACGGGGCGGCGAGCGCCTCCGGTACGACGGCGAAGAGCGGCGGCACCCAGAACATCACCATCAGCGCGCGCACCCGCCGGTTCCTCAGCACGGCCCAGGTGCCGGAGAGCCCGCTCGCGGCCGCCTTCCCGGCGGCGCGGGCCGGGCGGCGGACGGTGCCGAGCCGGAGCAGCAGCGCGGAGACGAGGAAGGTGGCGGCGGTGACGGCGAGGGCGCCGCGCGGCGGGACGACGGTGAGCAGGACCCCGCCGACGGCGAAGCCCGTGAGCAGGGCGCTCTGGGAGACGATCCGCAGGAGGGACCGCCCGAGGACGAAGAGGTCGCCCTCGCCGAGGATGTCGGCGAGGGTCGCCGTCCGCGTGCCGTTGAAGACGGGCGAGACGACGGCGATCGCGCAGCGCAGTACGAGCAGGACGGCGACGGGGGTGGCGGGGACGACCATGAGGGCGACGCAGCCGGCGCAGAAGAGGTCGCAGACGACGAGGATGCGCCGCGGCGGGAGCCGGTCGGCGAGCCCGGCCAGCAGGGTGCCACCGACGAGATAGGGGAGGAACCCGAGCGCGAAGGTGAGGGAGGAGAGGAGCGGGGAGCGGGTGAGGTCGTACACGAGCACGGTGAGCGCGAGCTCACTGACGACGACCCCGAGCAGGGAGAACAGATGGGCCACGAAGACGACCCGGAACTCCCGCACCCGGAAGACGGCGCGGTATCCGGGGCGGTCGGGGGTGCGGACGGACCCAGGTGCGGAGTCGGTCCCGGGTGCCGGGTCGGTCCCGGGTGCGGAGTCGGTCCCGCGTGCCGGGTCGGTTCCGGGTGCGGAGTCGGTCCCGGGTGCCGGGTCGGTCCCGGGTGCGGAGTCGGTCCCGCGTGCCGGGTCGGTTCCGGGCAGCGTGGTGTCGGGGTGGTCGTGCTTCGGCATGCTCCGCAGCGTGCCGTCGGACCCCCGGCCCGCCCTAGACTTTCGGATCCAGACGAATCTTCCGGCCGGAGGAGGCGGGGACGACCGTGCCGTACCACCTGCGTTTCGGGGAGGCCGACACCCTGCGGATCCGGTTCGCGATCTCGCCGCTCTGGGAGACGCACACCGCCGTGCGGGTCCTCGCGCGACCCCGGCAGCAGGGCTACCACCTCCCCTGGATGCGACGGATCGCGGGCGCGGCGCGCGGGCTCGACCTCGGGCCGCTGCATCTGCTGATGCCGCTGCACGGGCACAGCCCGGACTTCCTCTATCCGCCGCCCATCGGGCCCGCCGCCACGTTCGAGGACGAGATCGCCGCCGTGCGGGAGACCGATCCGGCGCTCGCCCTCGACGACTTCGAGCGGGCACTCGCCGAAACGCCGGGCGCGGCCGCGACGGCGGAGGGGCGGCGGATGCTCACCGATCCGGCCGGTGCGGTGGGACGGCTCGCCGATCTGCTCCAGGCCGCGTGGGAGGCGCTGATCGCGCCCGAGTGGCCCCGGCTGCGGGCGCTCCTGGAGGCCGACGTGGCGTACCACTCGCGGCGGCTCGCGGACGGTGGCCTCGAACGGCTCCTCGCCGAGCTGCACCCGGCCTTCGACTGGGCCGCGGAGACCTCGACGCTGAGGATCGACTCCTACCGCGGTGAGCACGTGCGTCCGCTGGAGGGGCAGGGGCTCGTCCTGATGCCGTCGGTGTTCACCTGGCCGGACGTGGTGAGCGGTTTCGATCCGCCGTGGCAGCCGACGGTCGTGTATCCGGCGCGCGGGATCGGCGGGCTGTGGGCCGAGCCCCGGGACCGTACGCCGGAGGCGCTCGCCCGGCTCCTCGGCCGGGCGCGGGCGGACGTGCTGTGCGCCCTGGAGGAGCCGGCCGGGACGACGGCGCTCGCGCACCGGCTGGGCCTGGCCCCGTCCTCGGTCTCCTCGCATCTGTCGGTGCTGCGGGACGCGGGGCTGCTGACCTCCAGGCGGTACGGCCACCAGGTGCTGTACGAGCGGACGCCGCTGGGGATCGCGGTGTCGCAGCCCGGAACCGACTGACCGTCATGCCAGGATGACCCCGCTTCGTCCCCGTACGCGCCGTGCCCGCCGTACCCGACCCTGGGGGCCGGATGTCCCGCCGCACCACCACCGCCCTCGCCCTGACCCTCGTCTCCGCGCTGCTCCTGACCGGCTGCGGCGAGGACGAGCGCCCCGGGGGCCCCGTCGGGCCGCCGTCCACGCGCGGCGAGAGCGCGTCCCCGGCCGGCGGCTCCCCGTTCTGGGTCGACCCGGAGAGCGACGCGGCCCAGCAGGTCCGGCGGTACGAGGCGGAGGGCAGGACCGAGGACGCCCGGGTCCTGAGGCGGATCGCGGACCGGCCGGTCGCGGACTGGCCGGCCGGGGACGATCCCGTACCGGAGATCACCCGCGCGGTCCGGGGCGCGGCGGCGGAGAACCGTACGGCCGTGTTCGTGGCGTACAACATCCCGCACCGCGACTGCGGCATGTACTCGGCGGGCGGTTCGCACGACGCGCAGGCCTACCGGAACTGGATCGACTCCTTCGCCACCGCGCTCGGGGAGTCCTCCGCGGTCGTCGTCCTGGAGCCGGACGCGGTGCCGCACATCGTCGACGGCTGCACCCCGGCCCGGTACCACGACGAGCGGTACCGGCTGCTCGCCGAGGCCGTCGAGCGGTTCAAGCGGCAGCCCCGCACCCGGGTCTATCTGGACGCGGGCCATCCGGCCTGGATCGACGATCCCGGGAAGCTGGTGGAGCCGCTGCGCCGGGCGGGGCTCGCCCGCGCGGACGGCTTCTCGCTGAACGTCTCCAACTTCCAGACGAACGACACGGTGAGGGCCTTCGGCGCCTCGCTCTCCGGGCTGCTCGGCGGCACCCACTTCACGGTGGACACCAGCCGCAACGGCGACGGCCCCCTCCCCGGTGACGGGGCGGAGGCCTGGTGCAATCCGCCGGGCCGGGCCCTCGGCGTACCGCCGACGGACCGGACGGGCGACGACCTGGTCGACGCGTATCTGTGGATCAAGCGCCCCGGCGACTCGGACGGCACCTGCCGGGGCGGCCCGGCCGCCGGTACCTGGTGGCCGGAGTACGCCCTGGGCCTGGCGCGCAGGGCGAAGGGCTAGGCGGGCCGGGTCACCGCCGAAGGCTCGGGGTCAGTCCACCTGGATCCACTTCGCCTCGGACGGGATGCCGTTCGCGTCGGTGACGAAGAGCATGTACCAGCCGGGCGGGACGAGCGTCCTGTCCCGCGGTACGTCGACGGTGACCGTCGTCCCGTCCTCGCTCCTCGTCAGGCCCAGCTCCACCGAGCGCTGTTCGACGTCGGTGGTGTGGGTGACGGCGCTGGGCCGCATGAGCCGGGCCTCGGTGATCCGGCCGGCGTCCTCGGTGCGGAAGGTGGCGCGGCCGTTCTGGTCGAGTTCCTGCGGGCCCTCCCCCAGGGCGGGCCGGTCGGTGCCGGCCCGGTGGAGGTAGGGCGGGGTGAAGACCTCGATGCGCTGCTCGAAGGTGCCGAGCCTGGTGTCGTCCTTGTCGTCGAAGAGCGGGTCGGAGCCGAAGGTGGCGACCCGGCCGTCGGGGAGCAGCAGCGCCTCGGAGTGGTAGTTGCGGCCGACGGTGGGTTCGGCGGCCTCGGTGAAGGCGTTGCTCCTCGGGTCGTAGAACTGCGCCTTGAGGATGTCGCTGCCGCCGCGGCCCCGGTAGTCCTCGGAGCCTCCGGTGGTGAAGACGGTGTCGTCGGGCAGCAGGACGCTGCTGAGGTAGCGGGTGCCCTGCGGGAGCGAGGGCCCGTCGGTGAAGACGGGGCTGTCCTCGGACACGTCGACGATGGAGGTGCGGGCGGTGGACTTGGGCGACTCGCCGACCCCGCCGCCGCCGAGGACCATCACCTTCTGGTGCTGGGCGGGCGGGAGCAGCAGGGAGGCGGAGGTCTCCAGCTGGTCGGGGTCGGTGAGCCCGCCCAGCTTGGTGAAGGAGTTCTTCCTCAGGTCCCAGAGGCCTGGTTCGCGGCCCTTCTCGGCGGGGCCGTAGCCGGCGTTGGAGCCGGTGTAGAGGAGCTTGCCGCCCTTGGTGAGGAAGAGGGAGGGGTAGGTGGGGAAGTAGCGGAAGGGGCCCTTGGACCACTTCTTGGTCGCGGGGTCGTAGATCTCGTTGTCGCCGGGGACGACGTCGCCGACGTCGTTGAGCCCGGAGACGGCGAGGACCTTGCCGTCGTCGAGGGTGACGAGGGTGGGGTACCAGCGGGCGTCCTTCATGGGGGCGACCGGGATGTACTTCTCGGCCTTCGGGTCGAACTCGTAGGCGCCCTTGATGCCCTGGAAGTCCTGCTTCTCGGTGGTGAGCTTCTGCGCGAGGCCGTAGACGTCGTCGGCGGCGGCGCCCTTGAGGCCGAGGACCCGGTACTGCGCGGCCTCGGTGGTGAGGCCCTGCGGGCCCTCCTCGCGGGCCTCGACGAAGACCCGGGCCTCGGCGGCGGTGATCCTGGTCTTCCACGGCTTCATCTGCCCGCTCTCGAAGTACGAGATCTCGAACTCGCGCGTGGCCTTGGGGACGGTGACGTCGAATCGGGAGACGTACTCGACCCCGGACGGGGAGCGGAAGACGGTGCCCTTCTTGAGGGTGACCGCCTTGTCGGGGCTCTCGTTCTTGACCCGCATGCCGCCGCCGGCCCTCTTGACCTCGCCGTCGAGGATCTCGTAGCGGGCGGTGCCGCCGGCGACGAGCAGCCGGCCGTCGGGGAGTTGGGCGTGGCCGGAGCAGAAGAAGTCCACGGGGGTGGGGATCTTCTTGAAGGTGTTCTTCACCGGGTCCCAGAGGATGGTCTCGAAGGTCCCGGCGTCGAAGTTCTTCTGGCTGTTGCCGGATCCGGCGATCAGCAGCACCTTGCCGGTGTGGAGCAGGGCCGCGTGGATGGCGTTGATCCGGAATCGGTCGGGGACCGCGACCTCGGTCCAGGAGCCGAAGCGCCGCTGGTAGCCGGGCTGGGCGATCTTGTACGCGTGGTACTTCTCCTCGGCGAAGGAGACGGCGGCGGGAGCGTTGAGCGCGGCGAGGACCAGCACCGCTCCGCCGCCGAGCAGGGTCTTCCTGAACCTCTTCGACGGCCGGTGGGCCATGGCTCAGCTCCCTCCGGTCGTCGTGGGGGCGGGGGTGACAGGAGCGGCCGGGTGCCCGGGGCCGGTCTCGACCCCTTCGCGGGCGCCGGCGAGACCCCGGGCCCGGAGGCGGGCACGGGCGTGTTCGCGGACGCGCCGCACGCGCCGGTCCCGGAGGGTCGTGAAGAGCCAGAGGGAGATCGGGGCGAGCGCGATGACCAGGGCGAGGGCGGCCCAGGTGCGCATGGCCGCGTGGTCGTGCCCGAAGTGGACGGAGGCGGCGAGGGAGGCGACGAGGACCGCCGCCCAGCAGAGGTGGATGCGGAAGGTCAGGATGTTGTCGGGGCTCGCCCCGCCGCCCTTGGGGGTGACGACGAAGCGGCCGCGGGTGCGGAGGACCGCCGAGCCGAGGGACCTGAGGTAGATGGGCGCGGAGAGCGCGGACATCGCCATGCCGGCGAGGCCGCCGGAGCCCTCGGGTTCGTGGGGCGAGACGTTGTGCCGCCGGTTCCAGAGGTAGAGGCCGATCTGGAGGGCGACGGCGTCGCTGTAGATCATCAGCCACACCGAGGCGGAGACCTGGGTGCCGGAGGCTCCGAACCAGAGGTAGAGGACGCCGCTGAGGATGCCGAGGAGCCAGTTGACCGCCGTCATCGGGTAGTACACGAGCATCAGGGTGTAGTTGAGGAAGCGTCCCGGCGGAGTACGGAAGGGCGCCTTCCAGTACTGCTTCACGAGCGTCTCGTACGTGCCCCGGGACCAGCGGAGCTGCTGGGAGAAGAAGTCCGTCCAGGAGGCCGGGCCCTCGCCCACCGCGAGGACGTCGGGGGTGTAGACGGAGCGCCAGTAGTGGCCGGTCCGCGGGTTCTTCCTGCGGTGCAGTTCGAAGCCGGTGGCCATGTCCTCGGTGATCGAGTCGTACAGGCCGCCGATCTGCCGGAGGGCGGAGATCCGGACGGCGTTGTTCGTGCCGACGAACATGGGCGCGTGGTAGCGGTTCCCGGCGCGCTGGATGAGGGCGTGGAAGAGGAACTGCTGGGACTCGGCGGCCTTGGTGACGATGTTGGTGTAGTTGCCGTACACCTGCGGTCCGACGACGAAGGCGATGTCGGGGTCGCGGAAGTAGCCGAGCATCCGCTCCAGGAAGTCGGGGAGCGGGACGTGGTCGGTGTCGACGGAGGCGAAGTAGTCGTAGTCGTCGCCGTGCAGGGCGAGCCAGGCGTTGTAGTTGCCGTGCTTGGTCCTCGCCTTGTGGACGCCCTTCCGGCGGTTCCACTCGGGGACGCCGGCCCGGGTGAAGTGGCGCACGCCCAGCTCGGCGCAGAGGGCCTTGGCCTCGGCGGAGTCGCCCTCGTCGAGGAGCCAGACGTCGAGGAGCCCGTCGTGCCGCAACCGGCCGGCGCCCGCGAGGGTGCCGCGGACCACGGAGAGCGGCTCCTTGCCCGGGACGTACGTGGTGAGGAAGGCGACGCGGGTGCCCTTCTCGGCGTACACGGGTATCGGGTCGCGGGCGACCATGGTGGCGTGGGCGATCGACGTGACGTTCACCAGCATGAAGAGGCAGATGAGACCGATCGACACCAGCATCACGGTGTCGAGGTGGACGAGCCGGCGGTCGCCGCCCTCCCGGACGGTCCAGTGGCTGGGCCAGACGAGATAGGCCAGGAGCAGCGCCGAGAGGACCGGCGCGAGGCTCATGAGGAGAACGGCCCGTATGCGGTGCGGCTCCTTCGAGAGCAGGCTTCGGTACCGCACCTTGTAGGCCACCGGGTCCGGTTCCGTGAGCGGACCGGCGAGTCGGCTGTGGGTGTCGTAGTCGTAGCCTCCCAGCCGCACGGTGCCTCCAGCTGCCCTCGAACGGGTAGGTAACCCAAACGGGTAGATAACCCAACAGAAGGGGCAAACGGTCGGTGTGTCGACTGGAGTAGTCCGAGTGGGCGGTCTTGACGCACCCCTACTTCGCGCGGCCGCGCTGCCGCCGCAGTGTGTACGTGACGGCCTTCCGGGCGACCGGGTTCAGCTCCTCGACGGCCGCCATCAGGGCGCCGAGCTGCTCAAGGGCCGCGAAGGCCGCCTCCGCGCCCGCCGGGTCGACGCCCTCGTACAGTTCGAGGCCGACGAAGGAGGCGCCGACCGCGCGGGCCAGCCCGGCGGGGTCGGTGAACTCGGCGATCGGGGTCCCCGCGAGGACCCGGACGAGCACCTGCTCGATCTCGGCGATCCACAGGTCGAGCCCGGCGACCGTGGCCGGCACGAGCCGGGGGTGCGCCTGCGCCCCCGCGAGCAGCTGCCCGAGGAAGGCGACGTGGCCGGCCGCCCGCTCCTCCTCGTGCAGCTCCCGCCCGAAGGCGAGCAGCTCGGTCAGACTGCCGACCTCGGCCAGGCGCTCGCGGTGGCGGGCGACCCGCTGCTCGGCGCCGTGCCGGCAGGCCGCGGCGAGCAGCTCGTCGACGGAACCGAAGTGGTAGAAGACGAGGGCCTGGTTCACCCCGGCGGTGGTCGCGATGGCCCGGGCGGAGGCCTTGGTGATGCCCTGCTCGACGAGGGTCCGCAGGGCGCCTTCGAGCAGCTTCTCCCGGGTCTCCTGGCTGCGGGCGTCCTGCCCCTTGGCGTCCCCGGCCTTCCTGCTCCTCAGGTCCCCGCCCGCGGTCCCGCTCACGCCCGTACCTCCTCGCGCACCGGGCGCAGCCCGGCGCGCACCCCGTGGGAGCCTACGTCGGCGTACCGGGCGGTGAAGGACCCCTCGTAGCCGAAGAGCGGGCCGAAGTACCGGTTGACCACCCGCACCTTGATGCGGAAGCGGCCGGTGCGCTCGTCGAAGGACTCGCGCACCTCGGCGCGGCCGCCGACCAGTTCCGGGACGCGCACGTCCAACGGACCCTCACGGAAGCGGTGTTCGCCGGAGCGGATGAGGAGCGAGCCGTCCGGTTCGGCGGACAGGTGCAGATCGCTGGCGAGGTGCTGATGGGTGCCGAGGTAGTCGAGGACGCAGTCGCGCTCGGGACTGTGGACCATGGTGGCGTCGAAGCGCCGGGGCCCGTCGGGCAGGGCGAAGGTCCGGACGAAGGTGACGGTCTCGCGCCCGTACGAGTCCGCGTACGGCACGTTCTCGATGGTGAAGGGGACGTCCCGGCCGGTGCGGGGCAGCAGGATGTTCCGCAGCCCGCCGACCGCGAGGAACGGCTTCACGAAGGCCCGGCCGTGCCAGATCCGGTCCATGACGCCCCGCCCGACGCACAGCTCCCCGCTCGCGAGCCCGACGGAGAAGCGCCGCTGGAGCTCGGGGTGCAGTCGCTCGAAGGCCGCGTCCCCCATGGCGGTACGGAAGATCGAGGTCACGACCGCTCCAGGGGGGACTTCGGGGCGGACTTCGGGGTGCGCAGGGCGACGGGCTTCGCGGTGGGCTCCAGGCCGGCGAGGAGCCGGGGCTCCCGGGTACGGGCGGGCGGGACGCGCAGGCAGCGCCGGGCCGCGGGGGCGCGCGACGAGGGCGGTACGAGGACGGCGGCGGCGAGCCCGAGGATGGTGAGCGGGACGGCGGCGAGCGACGCGAACGCCAGCGGCAGCGAGCCGGCGGCCCACGGCACGGCCACGGCCAGCACCCGGAGGAGGACTTCGAGCAGCCAGCGGTTCCGCGAGCGCTCCGGGGCGATCCCCCGCTCGCACCAGAGCCGCAGCCGGTCGAAGGACCAGGCCGTGGCCCAGCCCATGAGGGGCCGGAAGACGAGCCGGTCGGCGGCGCGGCCGAGGAGGCCCCAGCGGGGCCGGTAGTCGTAGCCGGTGAGGAAGCGGACGCCGTCGGCGGTGGGCACGTACCTCCAGTAGCCGCTGCCCTCGGCGAGCAGCGACAGCGGGTGCGGCGAGGAGAACCGGAGGGCGGAGACCCGGTCGCCGCCGGCCCGGTGGCGCTCCCCCGCGGAGACACCGGTGCCGGCGACGACCAGGAAGGGCAGGACGCGGGTCGCGTACCGGAAGTGCTGGGGTTCGCCCTCCGGGCGCGGGAGGTAGGCGATCTCCGTGAACCGCAGGTCCCAACGCTGGTGGCGGTCGGGTTCCTGGGTGTGCTCCCAGAGCGTCTCCAGGTCCGCGCGGACCCGTGTCTCGATGTAGAGACCCATGGGTGTTCCCCCAGTTCGTCCAGCATTTTGAGCGACTGCTCAAATCTGCCTCGCGCTGAAGGTAGCCGATTTTGAGCAGTCGCTCAAGACGGATCTCCGGGCACGACGAAGCCCCCGGCCCTGAACCAGGACCGGGGGCTTGTCCGCGTACGTACGCGTGGGGGGCTCAGCCCTCCAGATACCGCTCGACGGTGGCGACCTTGCCGGTGAGCCCGTCCGTGACACCCGGGCGGATGTCGGCCTTCATGACCACCGAGACGCGCGGCGCACGCGCCTCGACGGCGGCGACGGCGCGCTTCACGACGTCCATGACCTCGTCCCACTCACCCTCGATCGAGGTGAACATGGCGTCGGTGCGGTTCGGGAGCCCGGACTCGCGGACGACCCTGACGGCGTCGGCCACGTACTCGCCGACCTCCTCCCCCACACCCAGCGGGGTGACCGAGAAAGCGATGATCACGCCTTCACCGCGTCCCCGGCGGCACCGGCGGCGGCGCGGGAGGCGGCGACGGCCTCCTCGGCCTCGCGCTTCAGCTTCCGCTCGGCGTAGAAGCCGCCCAGGGGCAGCACCGAGAGCAGGAAGTAGAGGGCGGCGGTCCCGAAGCTCCACTTGGTGCGGTTCCAGGCGTCCAGCCAGAAGAGGACGTAGAGGATGAAGAGCACGCCGTGGATCGCACCCATGACCGGCACCGCGTTGAAGTCCGTCGTCCGCTTGAGCACCGAGCAGACGAGCAGGAGCAGGAACGAGACGGCCTCCGGCGCGGAGACGAGCCGGAGCCGGTGGAGGGAGGAAGCGGTCTTGATGTCCACGGAGGGGGTCACCTTCGTTCGATCTTGTGAACGGATGCACAAGGGCCCGTCCATTGTGCACGCCGACTTTGCTGTCTCTTTATCCGGGTCCCCAGTACCTTCAGCGGGTGGCAACGTTCCGACTCCAAGGCAGCAAGGTGCTCGCCGTCTCCATGACCGGCGACTCCGTCAAGGCGAAGAACGGCTCGATGGTCGCCTACGACGGCCAGATGGCGTTCAAGAAGATGAGTGGTGGCGGTGAGGGCCTGCGCGGCATGGTCACCCGCCGGCTCACGGGTGAGCAGATGGAGATGATGGAGGTACGCGGGCAGGGCACCTGCTGGTTCGCCGACCGGGCCTCCGAGATCAACCTCGTCTCCCTGCACGGCGACAAGCTCTGGGTCGAGGCGAGCAATCTGCTCTGCACCGACGCGGGGCTGCGCACCGGCACCACCTTCACCGGCATGCGCGGCGGGGCCACCGGCAACGGCCTCTTCACGACGACCGTCGAGGGCAACGGGCAGGCGGCGATCATGTCCGACGGCCCGGCGGTGGTGCTGCGGGTGACCCCGCAGTACCCGCTCCAGGTGGACCCCGGCGCGTACATCGCCCACCAGGGCAACCTCCAGCAGCACTTCCAGTCGGGTGTGACGTTCCGCACCCTCATGGGCGAGGGCGGCGGCGAGGCCTTCCAGATCCGCTTCGAGGGGGACGGCCTGGTGTACGTCCAGCCGAGCGAGCGGAACACGATCGGGGGCGACGTCTGATGCCGTTCCGCGAGATCAACTCGAAGATGGTCGAGGCGACCGTCATCCCCGGGCAGCGGATGTTCAGCCAGCGCGGCGCGATGCTCGCGTACCGCGGCGACGTCACTTTCACGCCGAACATGGCGGGTGGCCAGGGCGGCGTGATGTCGATGATCGGCCGCCGGGTGGCCGGCGAGGCGACCCCGCTGATGACCGTCGAGGGCAACGGCACGGTGATGTTCGGGCACGGCGGCCACCACATCCAGGTGATCGGGCTGACCGGCGACACCCTGTACGTGGAGGCCGACCGGCTGCTCGCCTTCGACGGCACCCTGGAACAGGGCACGATGTTCATGGGCTCGCAGGGCGGGGTCATGGGCATGGTCCGCGGCCAGGTGACCGGCCAGGGCCTCTTCACCACCACCCTGAAGGGCCACGGCGCGGTGGCGGTCATGGCGCACGGCGGAGTCATCGAGCTGCCGATCACCCCGGGCCGCCCGGTCCACGTGGACCCGCAGGCGTACGTGGCCCACCACGGCGACGTGCGGAACAAGCTCTCCACCGCGCTCGGCTGGCGCGACATGGTGGGGCGCGGCTCGGGCGAGGCGTTCCAGCTGGAGCTGAGCGGCAGCGGTGCGGTGTACGTGCAGGCCTCGGAGGAAAAGCTGTGACCGGTCCCGTGATCCACGACCCGACGACCCTGCCGTCGGACGACAACGTGAACCCGTACACCTTCTGCGTGGAGCTCAAGGGCTCCCAGTGGTTCCTGCAGAAGGGCAAGATGATCGCCTACTACGGGCGGATCGAGTTCAACGGCATCGGGCACGGGCGGCTGGACCGGCTGGTCCGGACGTCGTTCCACTCGCCGCTGCACGCGAGCGACTGGGTGGTGGCCGAGGGCAGCGGGAAGATGCTGCTCGCGGACCGGGCCTTCGACGTGAACTCGTTCGACCTGGACAAGGGCAATCTGACGATCCGTTCCGGCAACCTGCTCGCCTACCAGCCCACCCTCGCCCTGAAGCAGTCGATCGTGCCGGGCTTCGTGACGCTGATCGGCACCGGGAAGTTCGTGGCGGCGTCGAACGGCCCGGTGGTCTTCATGGAGCCCCCGATGCGGGTGGACCCGCAGGCCCTGGTCGGCTGGGCCGACTGCCCCTCCCCCTGCCACCACTACGACCACGGCTACATGACGGGCGTGATGGGCGGCGTCCGCGCCCTGACGGGCATCGGCGGCACCTCGGGCGAGGAGCACCAGTTCGAGTTCGTGGGCGCCGGCACGGTCCTGCTCCAGTCGACGGAACTGCTGATGGCGGACCGCGCGATCGGCGCCCCTCCCGCCCAGGCGGGCGTACCGGGCGGCCACGGTGCACATGGTTCCGGCCAGGCTGTGCAAGGCTCGGTACCGCGCCTTCCCGGCCAGCTCGGGGACCTCCAGCGTCGCTTCGGTCTGTGAGCGGTAGTCTGCGGAGTGTGACGTCCTCGAACGCACGCTCCCAGACTTCGTCAAGTATTCAACTTCTTAGGTAGAATCCATACATGGAGACCGAGACCGCCACCCCGTGGCTCACCGACGCCGAGCAGTGTGCGTGGCGCACGTTCCTGGACGTCAACAGAATGCTGACGTACCAGCTGGAGCGGGACCTCCAGCCCTTCGGCCTGACGATGAACGACTACGAGATCCTCGTGAACCTCTCGGAGTCGGCGGAGCGGCGGCTGCGCATGAGCGACCTGGCCGCGGCCACCCTTCAGTCGAAGAGCCGACTCTCGCACCAGATCACCCGCATGGAGAACGCCGGACTCGTCCGGCGCGAGAACTGCGAGTCCGACCGGCGCGGGCTCTACGCCGTCCTCACCGACGCGGGCATGGAGACCATGCACAAGGTCGCCCCGCACCACGTCGAGTCGGTGCGCAAGCACTTCATCGACCAGATCGGCCCGGAGTCCCTCGGCGGCCTCCACGCGTCGCTCAAGCCCGTCGCCGAACAGCTGCGCGGGCGCCGCGGCAAGCCGTAGCGGCGGCCGTACCTGACAGAGAAGGGCCTCCCCGGGCGACCGGGGAGGCCCTTCTGCGTACGGTCACCGCGTCAGTTGCCCGTGATGCTCGCGACCAGCTCGTCCGAGGCCGCGTACGGGTCGAGGTCGCCCGCCACGATCCGCTCCGCGAGCGCGTCCAGCCGCCGGTCGCCGTGCAGATCGCCGATCCGCTCGCGCAGGGCCGTGACCGCGATGGTCTCGACCTCGCGCGCGGCACGGGCGCGGCGGCGCTCCGCCAGGACCCCGTGCTCCTCCATCCAGGCGCGGTGCTTCTCCAGGGCCTCCACGACCTCGTCGATTCCCTCGCCGCGCGCCGCGACCGTCTTGACGATCGGCGGCCGCCAGTCACCGGGGCCGCGCGACTCGCCGAGGCCCAGCATGTGGTTGAGCTCGCGGGCGGTGGCGTCCGCGCCGTCCCGGTCGGCCTTGTTCACCACGTACACGTCGCCGATCTCCAGGATGCCCGCCTTCGCGGCCTGGATCCCGTCGCCCATGCCCGGCGCGAGCAGGACGACCGAGGTGTCGGCCTGGGAGGCGATCTCGACCTCCGACTGCCCGACGCCGACGGTCTCGACGAGGATCACCTCGCAGCCGGCCGCGTCCAGGACGCGGATGGCCTGCGGGGCGGACCAGGCGAGGCCGCCCAGGTGACCGCGGGTCGCCATGGAGCGGATGTAGACGCCGGGGTCGGAGGCGTGCTCCGACATCCGGACCCGGTCGCCGAGGAGCGCCCCGCCGCTGAACGGCGAGGACGGGTCGACGGCGAGGACGCCGACCCGCTTGCCGGCCCGCCGGTAGGCGGAGACCAGCGCGGACGTCGACGTGGACTTGCCGACGCCGGGCGAGCCGGTCAGGCCCACCACGTACGCGCCGCCGGTGAGCGGCGCGAGCGTCGCCATCACCTCGCGCAGCTGCGGGGACGCCCCCTCCACGAGTGAGATCAGCCGGGCCACGGCCCGCGGCCTGCCCTCCCGTGCCTGGGTGACCAGAGCGGGGACGTCCACCATGTGCAGAACTCCTTGCCTGACCTTGCGGAGGTGACTTACTTGCCGGAGACGCGGACGATCAGCGCGTCGCCCTGACCGCCGCCGCCGCAGAGGGCGGCCGCGCCGATGCCGCCGCCGCGCCGCTTGAGCTCCAGGGCGAGGTGGAGCACCACGCGGGCGCCGGACATGCCGATCGGGTGACCGAGGGCGATGGCGCCACCGTTGACGTTCACCTTCTCGGGGGTAACACCGAGGTCCTTCATTGACTGGACGGCGACCGCGGCGAAGGCCTCGTTGATCTCGATGAGGTCGAGGTCCTCGACGGCCAGGCCGTCCTTCTTGAGGGCGTGCAGGATCGCGTTGGCCGGCTGCGACTGGAGCGAGTTGTCCGGGCCCGCGACGTTGCCGTGGGCGCCGATCTCGGCGATCCACTCCAGGCCCAGCTCCTCGGCCTTGGCCTTGCTCATCACGACGACGGCGGCGGCACCGTCGGAGATCTGCGAGGAGGTGCCGGCGGTGATGGTGCCGTCCTTGGCGAAGGCCGGGCGGAGCTTGCCGAGGGACTCGGCGGTGGTCTCCGCGCGGATGCCCTCGTCCTTGGAGAAGACGACCGGCTCGCCCTTGCGCTGCGGGATCTCGACCGGGGTGATCTCGGCCTCGAAGATGCCGTTCTTCTGGGCGGCGGCGGCGCGCTGGTGCGACAGGGCGGCGATCTCGTCCTGCTCGGGGCGCTTGATGCCGAGGCGGGTGTTGTGCTTCTCCGTGGACTCGCCCATGGCGACGCCCTCGAAGGAGTCGGTGAGGCCGTCGTACGCCATGGAGTCGAGCATCTCGATGGCGCCGTACTTGAAGCCCTCGCGGGACTTCGGCAGCAGGTGCGGGGCGTTGGTCATCGACTCCTGGCCGCCGGCGACGACGATGTCGAACTCGCCGGCGCGGATCAGCTGGTCGGCGAGCGCGATGGCGTCGAGACCCGAGAGACACACCTTGTTGATGGTGAGCGCGGGAACGTTCATGGGGATGCCGGCCTTGACCGCGGCCTGGCGGGCGGGGATCTGGCCGGCGCCCGCCTGGAGCACCTGGCCCATGATCACGTACTGCACCTGGTCGCCGCCGATGCCGGCCCGGTCGAGCGCGGCCTTGATGGCGAAGCCGCCGAGCTCGGCGCCCGAGAAGGACTTGAGCGAGCCGAGCAGGCGACCCATGGGCGTGCGGGCGCCCGCGACGATCACTGAGGTGGTACCGGTCGTTCCAGACATGAGGCACGGCCCCTAGGGATGAGAAGTGAACGAGGGTTTACCGCCAATGTACTGAGCGGCGGCCCGCCGGGTCACCGGCCGGTCGGTGTGACGGCCCGCACGTTGCGTAACCATCCGCGCGGCGCTGCACTGGAGGCATGCTGACGCGAATCGACCACATCGGGATCGCCTGTTTCGACCTGGACAAGACTGTCGAGTTCTACCGTGCGACGTACGGCTTCGAGGTCTTCCACTCCGAGGTCAACGAGGAGCAGGGCGTCCGCGAGGCCATGCTCAAGATCAACGACACCTCGGACGGCGGGTCCTCGTACCTCCAGCTCCTGGAGCCGACCCGGGAGGACTCGGCGGTGGGCAAGTGGCTCGCCAAGAACGGTGAGGGCGTGCACCACATCGCCTTCGGTACGGCGGACGTCGACGGGGACGCCGAGGCCATCCGTTCCAAGGACATCCGAGTCCTCTACGACCAGCCCCGGATCGGCTCCATGGGCTCCCGGATCACCTTCCTCCACCCCAAGGACACCCACGGCGTCCTCACGGAACTGGTCACCTCGGCCAAGCCGTCCGCTGACCACTCCTCAGCGGAGCACTGACCTCCGGATTCCTGGCCCGGTAGAGTGGGCGACTCCGGGCCGGGGCCGGTCGGGGCCGCTCCGTGCGGCACCGTAGTCGGGATGTCGGGGTCGTCCGATCTGCCACGATTCCCCGGGGGTCCGTCCTCGGCCGTGAGGACGGTGCTCGTCGGAGTTGCGACCAGGGTTGGGGTCTCCCCTGCTCGAAGAGCTCGGGGAAGGATGGACCGCGCAGTGCGGGGCTACGAACGCCAGGAGGGCCACCGAGCTGAGGACGACCATCTCGCCAGGTTCGAAGCCGAGATGGACCGGCTGAAGACCGAGCGCGAGAAGGCCGTCCAGCACGCCGAGGACCTCGGATACCAGGTCGAGGTCTTGCGCGCCAAGCTCCACGAGGCGCGCCGCACCATCGCGTCCCGGCCCGCCTACGACAGCGCGGACATCGGCTACCAGGCCGAGCAGCTGCTGCGGAACGCGCAGGCGCAGGCCGAGCAGCTACGCCAGGACGCCGAGCGCGAGCTCCGGGACGCCCGCGCCCAGACGCAGCGCATCCTCCAGGAGCACGCGGAGCACCAGTCCCGGCTCCAGGCCGAGCTGCACAACGAGGCGGTCCAGCGCCGTCAGCAGCTGGACCAGGAGCTCAGCGAGCGCCGGCAGACCGTCGAGGCGCACGTCAACGAGAACGTCGCCTGGGCCGAGCAGCTCCGCGCCCGCACGGAGTCCCAGGCCCGCCGCCTGATGGAGGAGTCCCGCGCGGAGGCGGAGCAGTCGCTCGCCGCCGCCCGCGCCGAGGCCACCCGCCTCGCCGAGGAGACCAGCCGGCGCGTCGGCGCCGACGCCGAAGCCGCCCGTGCCGAGGCCGAGGCGATTCTGCTGCGCGCCCGCAAGGACGCCGAGCGGCTGATCGGCGCCGCCTCCAGCCAGGCGCAGGAGGCCACCAGCCACGCCGAGCAGCTCCGCTCCACCACCGCGGCCGAGACCGACCAGGCCCGCCGGCAGGCCACCGACCTCTCCCGCGCCGCCGAGCAGCGCATGCAGGAGGCCGAGGAGAAGCTGCGGGTCGCCCGCGCCGAGGCCGAGAAGGCCCTCACCGAGGCCAAGGACGCCGCCGCCAAGCAGCTCGCCAACGCCGAGTCGGTCAACGAGCAGCGCACCCGCACCGCCAAGACGGAGATCGCCCGGCTGGTGGGCGAGGCCACCAAGGACGCCGAGGCGCTCAAGGCCGAGGCCGCGGAGAAGCTGCGCGAGGCGACCGCCGAGGCGGAGAAGCTCGTCTCGGAGGCCTCCGAGAACGCCCGTACGGTCGCCGCGGAGGACTCCGCCGCCGCGCTCGCCAAGGCCGCGCGGAACGCCGAGGAGATCCTCACCAAGGCGTCCGACGACGCCCGGGAGACCACCCGCAAGGCCTCCGAGGAGGCCGAGCGGATCCGCCGCGAGACCGAGGCGGAGATCGACCGGCTGCGCTCCCAGGCCGAGGAGCAGGCCGACGAGCTGCTCGGTTCGGCGAAGGACGACACCAAGGAGTACCGCGCCAAGACGGTCGAGCTGCAGGAGGAGGCGCGCCGGCTGCGCGGCGAGGCCGAGCAGCTGCGCGCCGAGGCCATCGCGGAGGGCGAGCGGATCCGCGGCGAGGCCCGCCGCGAGGCCGTCCAGCAGATCGAGGAGGCGGCCAGCAGCGCCGAGGAGCTCCTCACCAAGGCCCGTACCGACGCCGACGAGATGCGGACGAAGGCCGGCGCCGAGAGCGAGCGGGTCAAGTCGGAGGCCATGGAGCGCGCCCAGACGCTCCGGACGCAGGCCGAGGAGACCCTGGAGCGCACCCGCGCCGAGGCCGAGCGGCTGCGCGCCGAGGCCGAGGAGCAGGCCGAGTCGGTGAAGGGCGCGGCCGAGGAGGCCGCCGCGGGGCTGCGCGCCGACGCGGAGCGGGCCGCCGAGGCCCGCCGCGCGGAGGCCGCCGCGGAGCTGACCCGGCTGCACACCGACGCCGAGGCGAAGGTCGCGGCCGCCGGGGAGGAGCTCTCCGACGCGCGTGCCGAGGGCGAGCTGATCCGGCGCGAGGCCGCCGAGGAGACGGAGCGGCTGCGGACCGAGTCCGCCGAGCGCATCCGTACGCTCCAGGAGCAGGCCGAGCAGGAGGCCGAGCGGCTGCGCGCCGAGGCCGCGTCGGAGGCGTCCACCACCCGTACCGAGGCGGAGACCGCCGCGGGACGGCTGCGTACGGAGGCGGCCGAGGAGGCCGAGCGACTGCGGTCGGAGGCCCAGGAGAACGCCGACCGGGTACGGGCCGAGGCCGCCGCCGCCGCCGAGCGGGTCGCCGCCGAGGCCGCCGAGGCGCTGGCCGCCGCCCAGGACGAGGCCGTCCGGCGTCGTCGGGAGGCCGAGGAGACCCTCGATTCGGCCCGTTCCGAGGCCGGCCGGGAGCGGGAGCACGCCCGCGAGCAGTCCGAGGAGCTCCTCGCGGCCGCCCGCAAGCGGGTCGAGGACGCGCAGACCGAGGCGCAGCGCCTGGTCGAGGAGGCGGACACGCGGGCGACCGAGATGGTCACCGCGGCCTCGCGAGCCGCCCAGGAGGTGCGGGACTCGGTGGCGGGTCTGCGCGAGCAGGCCGAGGAGGAGATCTCCGGGCTGCGCAGCGCCGCCGAGCACGCGGCCGAGCGGACGCGTACCGAGGCGCAGGAGGAGGCGGACCGGGTCCGCGCCGACGCGTACGAGGAGCGGGAGCGGGCGACCGAGGACGCGGGCCGTACGCGGGCGCGCGCCCAGGAGGAGACCGAGGCCGCGAAGTCGCTGGCCGAGCGGACGGTCGCCGACGCGATCGCCGAGTCGGAGAAGCTGCGGGCGGACACCGCCGAGTACGCGCAGCGGGTACGGACCGAGGTGACGGATTCACTCGCCTCGGCCGAGCAGGACGCGTCCCGCACCCGGGCCGACGCCCGGGAGGACGCGAACCGGATCCGTTCGGAGGCCGCCGAGCGCGCCGAGTCGGTGATCGGCGAGGCCCGTACGGAGGCGGAGCGGATCGCCGCCGAGGCGGAGCAGGTGCTGGACGAGGCACGTCAGGCGGCGGACAAGCGCCGTGGCGACGCCGCCGAGCAGGCCGACGCCCTCCTCGCGGAGGCGACCTCGGAAGCCGAACGACTCACCCGCGAGACGGCCGCCGAGGCCGAACGGCTCACCGCCGAGGCGGTCGAGCTCATGGAGACCACCGAGCAGGACGCCCGACGGCTCCGCACCGAGGCCGAACAGGTCAAGGCCGACGGTGAGGCGCACGCGGAGGCGCTGCGGGCCGCCGCGGTCGCCGACGGCGAGCAGGTCCTCGACGAGGCCCGCAAGGCCGCCGACAAGCGACGCAGCGACGCCGCCGAACAGGCCGACGCCCTCCTCGCGGAGGCGACCTCGGAAGCCGAACGACTCACCCGCGAGACGGCCGCCGAGGCCGAACGGCTCACCGCCGAGGCGGTCGAGCTCATGGAGACCACCGAGCAGGACGCCCGACGGCTCCGCACCGAGGCCGAACAGGTCAAGATCGACGGCGAGGCGCACGCGCAGGCCCTGCGGAACGCGGCCCTGGCCGACGGCGAGCAGCTCCTCGACGAGGCCCGCAAGGCCGCCGACAAGCGACGCAGCGACGCCGCCGAACAGGCCGACGCCCTCCTCGCGGAGGCGACCTCGGAAGCCGAGCGGCTCACCCGCGAGGCGGGCGAACTCGCCGAGGCCGTCACGGCGGAGGCGCACGCCGGGGCCGAGGCGACGGTGGGCGCCGCCCAGCAGGACGCCGAGCGGATCCGTACCGAGTCGGAGCGGCTCAAGGCCGACGCCGAGGCGGCGGCCGAGCAGATGCGTGCGGAGGCCCGCGAGGAGTCGGACCGGGTGCTCGACGAGGCGCGGGAGGCCGGCGCCCGGAAGCGTTCGGACGCGGCCGAGCAGGCGGACCAGCTCATCGGCAAGGCCCAGGAGGAGGCGCTGCGCGCCACCACCGAGGCCGAGTCGCAGGCCGACACGATGGTCGGCGCGGCCCGCAAGGAGGCCGAGCGGATCGTCGCCGAGGCCACCGTCGAGGGCAACTCGCTGGTGGAGAAGGCCCGTACGGACGCGGACGAGCTCCTGGTCGGGGCCCGCGGCGACGCGACGGCCATAAGGGAGCGGGCCGAGGAGCTGCGGGGCCGGATCGAGGGCGAGATCGAGGAGCTGCACGAGCGGGCGCGCCGCGAGAGCGCCGAGCAGATGAAGACGGCGGGCGAGCGGGTCGACAACCTGGTGAAGGCCGCGACGGAACAGCGCACCGAGGCCGAGGAGAAGGCCAAGGAGCTGGTCTCCGAGGCGAGTTCGGAGGCGAGCAAGGTCCGTATCGCCGCGGTCCGCAAGGCCGAGGCGCTCCTCAAGGAGGCCGAGCAGAAGAAGGCCTCGCTGGTCGCGGAGGCCGAGGGCATCAAGGCCGAGGCGGAGCGGACCCGGGCGGAGGCGCAGGCGGAGGCCGAGAAGACGGTCGAGGAGGGCCAGCGCGAACTGGAGGTGCTCGTGCGGCGCCGCAAGGACATCAATGCCGAGATCTCCCGTGTCCAGGACGTGCTGGAGGCGTTGGAGTCTTTCGAGACTCCGTCGGCCGGCGCGAAGTCGGGCGGGGCGGTAGGCGCCAAGGCGGGTGCGTCCGTGGGGTCCACTCGTTCGAGTGGCAAGTCCCAGGACGGCTAGCCACTCAAAAGGCTGGACATTCTCCAGATCAAACGGGCATACGCTCGATGACACGCCGCTTCGGCCCCTAGGATTCCCTCTAACACCTCACCGGTCTCATTCGACAGGAAACCCATGAGCGACACATCCTCCCCCTTCGGCTTCGAGCTCGTGCGGCGCGGTTACGACCGCGGTCAGGTGGACGACCGCATTACCAAGCTCGTTTCCGACCGCGACAGCGCACTGTCCCGCATCACCTCCCTGGAGAAGCGCATCGAGGAGCTCCACCTCGAGACGCAGAACGCCCAGGCGCAGGTCACCGACGCCGAGCCGTCGTACGCGGGGCTCGGCGCCCGGGTCGAGAAGATCCTCCGGCTCGCCGAGGAGGAGGCGAAGGACCTGCGTGAGGAGGCCCGTCGCGCCGCCGAGCAGCACCGCGAGCTGGCCGAGTCGGCCGCCCAGCAGGTGCGCAACGACGCGGAGTCCTTCGCGGCCGAGCGCAAGTCGAAGGCCGAGGACGAGGGCGTCCGGATCGTCGAGAAGGCGCAGGGCGAGGCCAACTCGCTGCGTGCCGAGGCGCAGAAGGACGCGCAGTCGAAGCGCGAGGAGGCGGACGCCCTCTTCGAGGAGACCCGCGCCAAGGCCGCCCAGGCCGCCGCGGACTTCGAGACCAACCTGGCCAAGCGCCGCGAGCAGTCGGAGCGCGACCTGGCCTCGCGTCAGGCCAAGGCCGAGAAGCGCCTCGCGGAGATCGAGCACCGCGCCGAGCAGCTCCGCCTGGAGGCCGAGAAGCTGCGTACGGACGCGGAGCGCCGGGCCCGTCAGACGGTGGAGACCGCGCAGCGCCAGGCCGAGGACATCGTGGCCGACGCGAACGCCAAGGCCGACCGGATCCGCAGCGAATCGGAGCGCGAGCTGGCGGCGCTGACGAACCGCCGGGACTCGATCAACGCCCAGCTGACCAACGTCCGCGAGATGCTGGCGACGCTGACCGGTGCCGCGGTGGCGGCGGCCGGCTCGCCGATCGACGACGAGCGCCCGGCCGGTGTCCCGGCCCAGCAGTCCCGCTGACGCCCGTTCCGGCCGTCGTCGTCCTGTCGGCGCACGGCCGGTAACGAGTACGTAGCGTTCCCCAGAACCCCCTGTCATTCCGGTGGCGGGGGGTTTTGCGCGCCCGTAGGTTGGGACGCATGATCGAGCTTGAGGGCCTGACCAAGCGCTACGGGGCGAAGACCGCGGTCGACCATCTCTCCTTCCAGGTGCGTCCCGGGGTGATCACCGGCTTCCTCGGGCCCAACGGGGCGGGCAAGTCGACGACGATGCGGATGATGCTGGACCTGGACAACCCGACGAGCGGGACGGTCCGGATCGACGGCAAGCACTACCGGGAGCTCGACGAGCCGCTGAAGTACATCGGGGCGCTGCTCGATGCCAAGGCGATGCACGGCGGCCGCTCGGCGTACAACAACCTGCTGTGTCTGGCGCAGGCGAACCGCATCCCGGAGCCCCGGGTGAGCGAGGTGCTGGACCTGGTGGGTCTGACGCCGGTCGCGAAGAAGAAGTCGAAGGGTTTCTCCCTCGGTATGGGACAGCGGCTCGGCATCGCGTCGGCGCTGCTCGGCGATCCCGAGATCCTGATGTTCGACGAACCCGTCAATGGTCTGGACCCCGAGGGAATTCACTGGATCCGCAATCTGATGAAGGCGTTGGCGGCCGAGGGCAGAACGATCTTCGTTTCCAGCCATCTGATGAGTGAAATGGCGCTGACGGCCGATCATCTGATCGTGATCGGACAGGGAAAGCTGCTGGCCGACACGTCGATGGCGGATTTCATCCAGCAGAATTCCCGGAGTTATGTACGGCTGCGCTCTCCGCAGCAGGAGCGGCTCCGGGACGTGCTGCACGCCAATGGATTCATCGCGGTCGAGGCGGGCAACGGCACCCTTGAGGTGGACGGCACGACGACCGAGAAGCTGGGCGAACTCGCTGCCGAGCACGGCCTCGTGCTGCACGAGCTGAGCTCCCAGCGCGCCTCGCTCGAAGAGGCCTTCATGCAGATGACGGCGGGTGCGGTGGAGTACCACGCGCACGGCACCGATATCCACGGTGGCGCCCCGGCGCCCGGCCCCCAGTGGGGCACGACCTCCCAGGGAGCCTGAACGATGGCAGTGGCATCCGCGGTCCTGCAGTCCGAGTGGACCAAGATCCGGACGGTGTCGTCGACCATCTGGACGCTGGCGAGCGCCTTCCTCGTCACGGTGGCGATGGGCGCGGGGCTGAGCGCCCTGGTGAACTCCACCTTCGACGATCTCAACGAGGCGGAGCGGCTCACCTTCGACCCGACCCTGGTCAGCTTCTCCGGGATGATCCTCGGCCAGCTGGCCATGGTGGTCTTCGGTGTCCTGGTGGTGGGGACCGAGTACTCCTCGGGCATGATCCGCACCTCGCTGGCGGCCGTGCCGCAGCGCGCGACCTTCCTCTTCTCGAAGATCGCGGTGGCGGGCGGGCTCGCCCTCCTGGTGGGGCTCGCGACGAGCTTCCTCACCTTCTTCCTGTCGCAGGCCCTGCTCGGCGAGCACAGCGCCTCGATCGGCGACGACAACGTACTGCGCGCGGTGTTCGGCGCCGGGCTCTACATGGGTCTGATCGCTCTGTTCTCCATGGGTGTGGCGGCGATGCTGCGCTCGTCGATGCTGTCGCTCGGCATCCTGGTGCCGTTCCTCCTCCTGGTCTCCAACATCCTCTCGGCGGTACCGAAGGCCAAGGAGGTGGCCCAGTACTTCCCGGACCAGGCCGGCGCGAAGATCATGCGGGTCATCCCCGACGCCATGAACTCGGAGGCGGCTCCGTACGGCCCGTGGGCCGGGCTCGGGATCATGGTGCTGTGGGTGGCGGCCGCGCTGCTCGGCGGCTATCTGGTGCTGAAGAACCGCGACGCCTGATCCCGCCGGTTCTCGCGCCGGGTCCCCAGACCGTGCCCGGGGCCGCCCCGGGGGCCCCTCCGGTCCCCTAGGGGCAGCCCCGACGTTCCCCCGGAGACTGCCCGGAGGCCGTCTCCACTTCGCCGGAACCGTCAATGGCTGGATAAGCTCCTAGCTCATACGGGGGGCTCCGGCCGACGGCCGTCACGCCCCGACCTTGGTGCGACCGACCTGTCGATGGGGCTGGAAGAATGATCGAGGCAGTCGGCCTGACGAAGCGCTACGGCGCCAAGACGGCCGTGTACAACCTTTCCTTCCAGGTGAGGCCCGGTGTCGTCACCGGGTTCCTGGGGCCCAACGGGTCCGGCAAGTCGACCACGATGCGCATGATCCTGGGCCTCGACCGGCCCACCTCGGGCCATGTGACGATCGGCGGCCACCCCTTCCGGCAGCTGCCGAACGCGCCCCGGCAGGTCGGCGCGCTCCTCGACGCCAAGGCCGTGCACGGCGGGCGGAGCGCCCGCAGCCATCTGCTGTCGCTCGCGCAGCTCGCCGGCATCCCGGCGCAGCGCGTCGACGAGGTCCTCGGGGTCGTCGGTCTCCAGGACGTGGCCAAGCGGCGCTCCAAGGGCTTCTCGCTCGGCATGGGCCAGCGGCTCGGCATCGCGGCGGCGCTCCTCGGCGACCCGCAGGTGCTGCTCTTCGACGAGCCGGTCAACGGCCTGGACCCGGAGGGCATCCTCTGGGTCCGCAACCTGATGAAGAAGCTGGCCTCCGAGGGGCGGACGGTCTTCGTCTCCAGCCACCTCATGAGCGAGATGGCCCTCACCGCCGACCATCTGATCGTGATCGGCCGCGGCCAGCTGCTCGCGGACATGAGCGTCACGGACTTCATCTCGGCGAACTCGGCGGACTTCGCCCGGGTGCGGACCCCGCAGACCGATCCGGGTCAGCGGGAGAAGCTGACGGCGGCCCTCGTGGAGGCCGGCGGCCAGGTGATGTCCGAGCCGGACGGCGCGCTGCGGGTGACGGGGCTGCCGCTGCCGAGGATCAGCGACCTGGCGCACGACGCGGACGTACGGCTCTGGGAGCTGTCCCCGCACCAGGCCTCCCTCGAAGAGGCGTACATGCGGCTGACCCAGGGCGCCGTGGACTACCGCTCCACGGACGACCGGCTCGCGCACCTCCAGCCGCCGCAGCAGCACGGCCACCAGGGGTACGGGATGCCGCCGCAGCCGGTGGTCCAGGACGTGCCGCAGCAGGGCTGGTACGCCCCGCCGCCGCCCGCGCAGAACCCGTACGCCGGGGCTCCCGGCCAGCCGCCCGTGCCGGGCCCGTACGCCCCTCCGGCCGCTCAGCAGCCGGCCGCCCCCCAGCCGAGCGACACCACCAAGGACGCCCGATGACCGCCCCCGCCCCGCACCACGCTCCGGCGCCGCACTCCTACGTCTCCCCCATCCCGGTCCGCAGGGCGCACCTCGGTGACGCCCTCGCCTCCGAGTGGACGAAGATCCGCTCGGTGCGTTCGACGCTGTGGACGCTCGGGGTCATGGTCCTGCTGATGCTGACCATCGGCCTGGGGGTGGCGGCGATCGCCGCCAACGCCGGCGAGGCGGGGATGGGCGACGAGTCGGCGCTCGGCTTCGGCTTCTTCGGGATGCTGCCGGCCTCGATCTGTGTGATCACGCTCGGCGTGCTGACCATCGCCTCCGAGTACGGCACCGGCATGATCCGTACGACGCTGACGGCCTGCCCGAGCCGTGCCCGGGTGCTGACGGCGAAGGCGATCGTGTTCTTCCTGCTCGTCTTCACGGTGACCACCGTGGTCGCCACGTTCGTGGGCGCGGTGCAGGTCGCCGTCGTGGACGGGGCGGACACCCCGACGACGGCCGAGTGGCTGCGGGCCACGGTGGGCGCGGGTCTCTACCTGGCCATGCTGGGGCTGCTGTCGCTGGCGCTCGGCACGCTGATCCGGCACTCGGCCGGTGCGATCACGGTGATGATCGGTCTGCTGCTGCTGCCGCTGGTGGCGGCGCTGTTCATGTTCTCCGAGGCGCTGAAGCCCGTGCAGGAGTGGCTCTTCACGTACGCGATCCCCTCGCAGATGATCTCGCTGTACGCGGCGCAGCCGCCGTTCGGCGACAACGGCCCCTCGGGCTGGGAGCCGCTGCTGATCATGGGCGGGGTCGCCGGGGTCGCGCTCGCCGGCGCCTTCGCCCTGCTGAACAACCGGGACGTGTAGCGGTCCGGAGGGCTCCCGGCACTCCTAGTACTTCGGCGCGTTACGGGACCGCTGCACCCTGCTGGTGCGGCGGTCCTTGGCGTTCCAGCAGGCCTTGTGCCAGTGGCGCCGGTCGTCCACTCCCCCGTACTCGGGCCAGGCGACCACGTGCGGGGCGCCGCCCGGGATCTCCTGGTCGCAACCGGGGCAGCGGTAGCGCTTGCCGGGCGCGCTGGCCCCGGCGACGAGGCGGACGTACCACTCCTCGCCCTGCCAGGTCTCGCTGCGCTGCACGCCGCCGTACCGGTCGCCGTTGTCGCCCTGCTGCTGCTCGGGCTTCTCGCCGCCTCGGGAGCGGTTGTGGCGCGGGGACACGGGCACACCTCACGGGGTCTGGGAACACGGACCGTTCCGTCAAGCCTACGGGCCGCCATACGGTGCCCCGGGCCCCGCCCGGGACGGCTTAGCCGAAAATCGCAAGAACTTAACGAACGGCCGTTGCCTTTGGCACGTGTCAGACGTTGTTGCCGGTGCGAGGGGAGTTACGCGTCGGCCGCAAAGGAGGCACAAGGCGATGCGCGTGGGTACGTTCGTTCTGGCCGCCCAGTTCCCGGGCCAGGGACAGGGTGAGGCCCTGCACCGGGCGGTGCGGACCGCCGAGGTCGCCGAGGAGGCGGGTCTCGAATCGGCCTGGCTGGCCGAGCACCACTTCGTGCCGTACGGGGTCTGCCCCTCGGCCGTGACGCTGGCCGCGCTGCTGCTCGGCCGCACGAAGCGGCTGCGGGTGGGCACGGCGGTCAGCGTGCTGCCGACCGTCCACCCGGTGGCCCTGGGCGAGCAGGCGGCGCTGCTGCACCTCACCTCGGGCGGCAGGTTCACCCTGGGGGTGGGCCGGGGCGGTCCGTGGGTGGATCTGGAGGTGTTCGGCGCGGGCCTCGGCGCGTACGAGCAGGGCTTCCCGGAATCGCTCGACCTGCTGCTGCGCTGGCTCTCCGAGCCGCGCGTGGGCGCCGAGGGAGAACGATTCGGCTTCCGTGAGGTACCGGTGGTGCCCCGTCCCGACGAGCTGATCGGCGGCGCCGCGGCCCCCGAGGTCGTGGTGGCCTGCACCTCGCCGAAGAGCGTACGGCTGGCCGCCGAGCGCGGACTGCCGATGCTGCTCGGAATGCACTGCGGCGACGAGGAGAAGGCCGAGATGGTCGCGGCCTGGGCGCGCTGTGCGCGGGAGGCCGGACGGGACCCGGACGAGATCGCGCGGATCGGGGCCGATCACGTCTCGGCGGGGGTGGCGCAGCTCGCGGACCGGGGGGCGGACGCGGCGGAGGCGCTGGTGAAGGCGATGCCGGGCTGGCTGAAGCAGGGCCTCGACGCGCATGTGACGGTCGACGGCCGGCACCGGTCGATGCGGGACCCCGTGGCGTACACGGAGCTGCTGTGCGGTCTGCACCCGGTGGGCACGCCCCGGCGCGCGGCGGACCGGCTCGCGGCGACGGCGGAGCGCACCGGCATCACCCGCTTCGCGCTGCTCGCCGAGGGCACGGGCGACCTCGCGGCGACCGAGGAGAACGTGCGGCGGCTGGGCACGGAGGTCCTGCCGCTGCTCGTCTGACCGTACGGACACGGGTGCGGTCCGTACGGACGGGGGTGGGGCTGTCCGCACGGGCAGCGGGCGGACAGGGCGGGGCTGTGCTGCCGCTCCGGCATCTCCGCGCGGCGATGCGCGTCGACACGCATCGATCGCGTCTCCCGCGATGGGGAGCGGCAGCACCATGACTCAGCAGTCGCGCAGTTCCGGCGACTGGTTGAGCAGCTGCCCCCGTACGGACGTGAAGCGGGCGAGCCGGTCGTCCACCGACGGGTCCAGCGGGAAGACCGCCACCCGGTGGCAGTTCTGGAAGGCGAGACGCACCCCGAAATGCCGCTGCAGCGCACCACGAATGGCGTCGCTCGCGAGCGCGCGCAGCAGCTGACCACGTGCCTGCTCATTCGGCGGCGGCGTCTGGTTGTCGGCGAACTCTCCGCCGTCGACCTTCAGCTGGGCCACCAGAGAACTGATCATCTCCCATGCGTAGGGCAGGGAGGTCCGGACGCAGTCGACGAAGTCGGCTTCGTCGACCTCGCCTCGCTCGGCCTGTTCCAACAGTGCCGGTGAGACGTCGAGCGACATGGGTTCTCCTCTCGCGACCCCGCGGACGGGGTCTTGCGGGCAGGGACGAAGGCCGGGCCGCCCGCCACGCAGCGTGCACGGGCGACGACCTCCAGCTTCCACGGTAAGCGCGCAGTCCTGACCGCACCAGGAGATTGGGAACACAACCGGCTGATAACCGACGGGTGTTCGGCTCAGGATCACGCCCCGAGGGTGTCCGGCCGATGACCGAATCGCGCGGAGGAGCGCCCGTCTTGTAGCGTTGTCGACCATGCGTCTCGTCATTGCCCGTTGCTCCGTGGACTACGCGGGCCGGCTCACGGCCCACCTGCCCTCCGCCCCCCGTCTGATCCTGATCAAGGCAGACGGCAGCGTCTCCATCCACGCGGACGACCGGGCGTACAAACCGCTCAACTGGATGTCCCCTCCGTGCACCCTGAAGGAGGGGGCCGACGGTGAGGCAGGCATCTGGACCGTGATCAACAAAGCGGGCGAGAAACTGATCATCACGATGGAGGAGATCCTCCACGACTCCTCGCACGAACTGGGTGTGGACCCGGGTCTCATCAAGGACGGCGTCGAGGCGCACCTCCAGGAGCTGCTCGCCGACCGGATCGAGACCCTCGGCGAGGGCTACACGCTGATCCGCCGCGAGTACCCGACCGCGATCGGCCCGGTGGACATCCTGTGCCGCGACTCGGACGGCGCGACGGTCGCGGTGGAGATCAAGCGGCGCGGGGAGATCGACGGCGTCGAGCAGCTGACCCGCTACCTGGAGCTGCTCAACCGCGATCCGCACCTGGCACCGGTGCGGGGCGTGTTCGCGGCGCAGGAGATCAAGCCGCAGGCGCGGGTCCTGGCGACGGACCGCGGGATCGGCTGCGTGGTCCTGGACTACGACGCGATGCGGGGCATCGAGGACGACAAGCTGCGGCTGTTCTGACGACGGCGAAGGCAGCGGTACGGGGACGGCCCCGGGTGCGGTGAACGCGCCCGGGGCCGTCCCCGTCTCCTTAGGTGCCCTCCGGCTCCGTCACGTCCGTCAGGCGGGCGTGACGGAGCCGGTGGTGTCACCGGGGGCCGGCGAGCCGCCGAGGGTCGAGGAGGCGGAGATGCTGGGGCTGTTCTCCTCCGTCGACGGCGCGGTGGTCGGCGGAGTCGTCGGCGGGGTGGTGGTCGGCGGAGTCACCGGCGGCGTGGTCGTGGGCGGGGTCACCGGCGGCGTCGTGGTGGTCGGCGGCTTCGGGGACGTCGTCGTGGGCCGCGGCGGCCGGGTGGTCGTGTTCGTCGGGCCCGTCGGCGGGGCCGTCGTGGTGGTGGGCGGTGTGGTCGTCGTCGGGCTGTCCGAGGTCGACGGGGTGCCGGAGCCGCCCGGGGTGCCCGAGCTCGACGGGTCCGAGGGGTCCGACGTGGAGGCGCTTCCGGAGGCGGAGGGGCTCGGGGAGTCGGAGCGGGTGGCCTTGCCCGTCTCGCCGGGCTCCCCCGCCTCGCCGTCGGCCGGCTGCTCCTCGCCGTCGATGCCGTCGTCGGTGGCGCCTTCGGTGGCGGTGCTGTCGGAGGTGACGCGGTTGGTGGCCGGGTCCTCGCCGTTGCCGGAGGTGGCGCCGAGGGTCACGACGGTGCCGAGGACGGCGACGAGGAGCGCGCCCGCGCCGACGGCGGCGAGGTTGCGGCGCGCGCCGTCGAGGATGCCGCCCTTGAGGCTCGGGCGGCCCCCGCCGTCGACGGTGTCGGGGCGGGTGATGAGGGTCGGGCCCTCGTCGGCGAAGTCGGGGAACGCCGGGATCGGGGCCTGCGCCGGACCCCGTCCGGGACCGCCGGTCAGCGGGGCCGGCCGTGCGGCTCCGCCCGGCAGCGGCGCGGTGGCGGGCTCGGGGGCCGGTCTGCGGGCGGGGCCGCGCAGGGCCGGCGTGCCGCGCGGCGGCGAGACGGGCTCCTCGGCGCGGGCCGGGGCGGTGTGCTCCCCGGCGAGGTCGGCGACGAGGGCGAGCGCCCGCCGGCCGGCGACGGTGCCGCGCTTGTCGGCGAGCACCCCGCGCATGCCGATGGAGGCCTCCAGCTCGGCGCGGGCCCGCTCCAGGTTTCCGGCGCACAGGGCGAGGACGCCCAGCTCGTGGTGGAAGTAGGCCTCCTCGGCGACCTCGCCGGTGAGCCGGGCGGCCTCCTGGCCGGCGCGCAGGGCCCGCTCCCAGGCGCCCCAGTGCAGTCCGGCGGCGAAGGCGGGGGCGGCGGCGCGGGCGAGCAGCACGGCGGTGGCGCGGTGCTCGGCGACGGCCTCGGGGGTGCCTCCGGTGCCGGTGACCAGGACGGTGAGGGAGGCGAGGAGGGCGTCGGACTCGGCGGCGGCCCGCTCGGGGGTGACGGAGGGATGGGCCGCCCACCAGGCGTAGTGCTGGGCGGCGGTGTGGGCGCGGTCGGCGGCGGCCTCGTCGGGCCCGTACCCCTGGGCGAGGAGCTGGGTGAGCACCCCGGCGGCGAGCCGGTAGCGGGAGCCGACCGGGGAGAGCAGGCCGCAGGCCATGAGCTCGCCGAGGGCGGCGTCGGCGTGGGTGTCGCCGACGAGGGCCGGCAGATGGGCCTGGTGCGGGACCTCGCCGCCGAGGGCGACGGCGAAGCGCAGGGCGGTCTGGGCGGAGCGGCTGAGTCGGGAGGCGAGCAGGGCGGCGGGGGCTGCGCCCTCGCCGAGGCTGGGCAGGGGTATCTCGCGCAGTTCGACGTCGGGGTCGTCGATTCCGTCGAAGGCCGCCGCGGCGACGGCCGCGGCCGCGTCGGGGTCGGTCGGCCCGAAGGCCTCTTCGAGGGCGCCGAAGGCGTCGAACTCGGCGGGGGTGACGCGGAGCCGGTCGCGCTGGCGGAGCAGGGCGCCGGCCTGGACGAAGCGCAGCGGCAGGCCCTCGGACTCGAACCACAGGTCGCCGGCCCAGTTGGCCTCGTCGTCGGTGAGGGTGCGGCCGACGGCGCTCTCCAGGAGCTTGAGGGCGGCGCCGCGGCCGAGGCCCGCGAGGTGGAGGTCCTCGACGTGGGCGTCGGCCGAGGGGGCCGGGACGTCGGGTCCCGCGGCGAGCAGGAAGGCGCATTCGGGGGCGGCGGCGAGGAGCTCGTCGAGGGCGGCGCCGCCGAACTCCAGGTCGTCGACGACCACGACGGCGCCGATCTCGCGGAGCCGGTCGAGGAGCAGGGCCCGGCCGGGCCGGTGGTCGGGGGCGTGCCGGACGGCGGCGAACAGCTCGTGGAGGAGTTCGGCGGGGGTGCGGTGGTGGCCGGAGAGCCGGACGACTCCGTCGGGTGCGAGGCCGGCGCAGTCGGCTGCGACCGCGTCGAGGAGGGCGGTGCGGCCGGATCCGGCGGGGCCGGTCAGGCGGGCGGAGCGGCCGCGGCCGAGGACGGCGACGAGGCGCTCGCGCTCCTCGTGGCGTTCGAGGAGGGGCAGCTCGGGTGCGGCCGGTCCCGGCGGGACGGCCGGGGCCGCGGCGCGGTCGGCCTCGGTCCGCTCCTCGGCGGTGAGGGGGCGGGGGGCCGCGGGTTCCTGTCCGGGCGGGCAGGGTTCGATCTCGCTGCCGTCGACCGGGTTGACGGTGACGAGCAGGTCGCCGGAGACGAGCCGGACGACGCGGGCACGCGCGGGTGCGGGCGCGGGCGTGCCGCGTCCCTGGCGGACGTCGTCGCCTTCGGCGTCGTGTCCGTACTCCTCCGGTCCCCGGTTGATCGGGTCCATGGTCCAAGCCCCCAAGAGCGGTGTCCGGTGCCCGCCGGGTGGGTCCGTCAATGTGCAGGCGACCGAACCCTAGACCGTGGTCAGGCGCTCGGGAACAGGTGGGGTGCCCCGGAGACCAAGACGTCACGGTCTTGTGAGGATTGAGCGTGACGCCTGGTTCACACACCTGCTTCACACGGCTGCTTCACACGGCTGCTTCACACTCCCGGCGGCCCCGGGCGTCACACCCGGGGCAGGGACTCCAGGGCGAGGCCGCCCTCGATGGCGAGGATGCGGTGCAGCTTGGTGGCGACGAGGAGCCGCTGCATCTGGGGCGGCACCCCGCGCAGGACGAGTCGCCGGCCGCAGCGGCCCGCGCGCCGGTGGGCGCCCATGATGACGCCGAGCCCGGTCGCGTCCCAGGAGTCGAGGCCGGTCAGGTCGAGCACCAGGTCGCCGACTCCGTCGTCGACGGCCGAGTGCAGGACCGTACGGGCGTCCGCCGCGCTCCGGACGTCGAGGCGGCCCCCGACGACCAGCTCGACATGGTCGCCCCTGATGTGCATATGCGCTCCCCGAGAGTGCTCCGTCTTCGCAACAACTGACTGCCGCACCGGCAGATACGTTGCGCCTTGTCAGCGAACCGATACCGAAATTCACCCCACGGGGTGAGGCGGGGTGGCGGGTACGGCTCAGTACTTGTAGAAGCCCTGCCCGCTCTTGCGGCCGATGTCACCCGCGTCCACCATCCGGCGCATCGCTTCGGGCACCGCGAACTTCTCGTCCTGGGACTCGGTGTAGATGTTGTTGGCCGCGTTCACCAGGATGTCGATGCCGGTGAGGTCGGCGGTGGCGAGCGGGCCCATGGCGTGGCCGAAGCCCAGCTTGCAGGCGATGTCGATGTCCTCTGCGGTGGCGACGCCGGACTCGTGGAGCTTGGCGGCCTCGACGACGAGGGCCGAGATGAGGCGGGTGGTGACGAAGCCGGCGACGTCGCGGTTGACGACGATGCAGGTCTTGCCGACGGACTCGGCGAACTCCCGGGCGGCGGCGAGGGTCTCGTCGCTGGTCTTGTAGCCGCGGACGAGCTCGACGAGCTGCATCATCGGGACCGGCGAGAAGAAGTGGACGCCGACGACGGACTCGGGGCGCTCGGTCACCGCGGCGATCTTGGTGATCGGGATCGCGGAGGTGTTGGAGGCGAGGACGGCACCGTCCTTCACGACCTTGTCGAGCGAGCGGAAGATCTCGTGCTTGACGTCGAGGTTCTCGAAGACGGCCTCGACGACGATGTCGGCGTCGGCGACGGCCTCCAGCTCGGTGGTGGCGGTGATCCGGCCGAGCGCGGCTTCGGCGTCGGCGGCGTCCAGCTTGCCCTTGGCGACGAACCGGTCGTACGACGCCTTGATGCCGTCGGTGCCGCGGGTGAGGGCGGCGTCGGTGACGTCACGCAGGACGACGTCCCAGCCCGCCTGTGCCGAGACCTGCGCGATGCCGGACCCCATGAGTCCGGCCCCGATGACGGCGAGCTTCCTGGCCACGATGTTCCACCCCTCAACGCCTGTTCACTTCTGACTCTCCGGCGGAGATTAGCGGTCTGGAGCCGCCATGTGACCGTGAAGTAATGCGCGTCACGCCCTCTTTGACGGACGTCACACTCGCAGCACCTCTCAGCGCCCCGTTCGGGCACCTCCACGGTCGCCACATACCCATGGGGGGTATATGGTCGAGCGCACTGGTCCGGTCGGCCGTCACCCGGGAGGAGCTGTCGTCATGCGTCCGTACGCCCTGGGGGCCGTCCCCGCCCCGCTGCTCCTGCTGACCGGCATGGTCAGCCTCCAGTTCGGCTCCGCCTTCGCGAAACGGCTCTTCGAACAGACCGGCCCGACCGGCGCCACCCTGTTGCGGCTGCTCATCGCCGCCGCCCTGCTCTGTCTGCTCTCCCGGCCCGCGCCCCGGCTGCTGCGCACCCACTGGCGGCTGCTGCTGCCCTACGGAGCCGTCTTCGCCGTGATGCAGTTCTCGTTCTACGAGGCGACCTCACGGCTCCCCCTCGGAGTCGTGGTGACGCTGGAGTTCAGCGGCCCCCTGCTGCTCGCCGCCCTCACCTCACGCCGCGCGCTCGACCGCCTCCGGGTGGCACTCGCGGGCCTCGGCCTGCTCGCCCTCGGCGGCACGAAAGGCATGGACGACCCGGTCGGCCTGGCCGCGAGCCTGCTCACCGGAGCAGCGCTCACCGGCTACATCCTGCTCGGGGCCCGGGTCGGCAGGGCCGTCCCCGGCGGCTCGGGCCTGGCCCTCGGCCTCACCGTGGCCGCCGTCCTCGCCCTGCCCACCGCCCCGGTGCTCGGCCTTCCCTCCCCGGACGTCCTCCTAGATCCCGGGGTGCTCGCGGCCGCGCTCGCGGTGGCGGTCCTCACGACCGTGGTGCCGTTCTCGCTGGAGTTCGCCGCGCTGCGCCGGATGCCGCCGCGGGTCTTCGCCGTCCTCTCCACGGTGGAGCCGGTCATCGCGGCCCTGGTGGGGCTCGCCCTGCTCGGTGAGCGCCTGTCGTGGCTCCAGTGGGCGGCCGTGCTCTGCGTGGTGGGCGCGGCCGTCGGCACGGGCCGGGCCGCCGCGGGCACGCCCACCGAAGCCGGACCACCCGACACCTCCACCGCACCGTCCGATCGATCCCCGTCCCGGAAGAACGGAGTGCACTCATGACCACCCTGCCCACCTCCCGGAGCCGTACGAGCCCGCCGCCCCGCGTCGCACCCCTCCTGGAGACCGTCTCCACCACCTCCCGCTCGGCGGTCCTCGTCGCGGGCGGCTACTTCGACACGGCCGCCGGCATCGGCGCCTTCTCGCTCAACTCCTTCGCCCTCGCGCAGGAGACCGGCGCGGCCGCGCGCCGGCTGCACCGGGGCAACAAGGTGCTCTACGACGTCATCGTCAACGACCTGGGCATGTCCTGTTCCACCGACGTCTGCACGCTGCCGGCCGCCGGCTCCGAGGAGACCGACCTCTCCCCGCTCACCGCCTCGGCCGCCGAGGCCGGGATCTCCTTCACCGTCACCCGCGAGCGGAACCTGCGCAATCGCGCCGCCCGGTCGATGAAACGGTGGCTGCGCGACCCCGCCGCCCAGCCGCTGTTCACCCGCGACGGCGACGAGATCGTCTTCCGTTCCCGCCAGTACGAGAAGGTGCTCGCCGGAGTCGTCGAGGACGACCACGTCGTACCGCGCTGCCCGCTGATCGTCGCCGAGTACTTCGCCCGCTACTTCGCCCGACTGCGGCGGGCCTTCCCCGACTGCGCGCACCGCCATGTCGTCGACATCAACTCGCTCGCCGACCGGGACAAGGTGACCAAGGGCGCCGAGATCTACTTCCGGACGCACGGCACGCCCGAGGAGGAGATCGTGCTCGTCTTCGCCGATCCGTCCTGCGCCGATCCGCTGGCCCTGACCTACACGGCGTACGACTTCTGACAGCACCGACTTCTGATCACCCGTCACAGCGGAAGAGGAAGAGAACCGGCATGTCCACGATCTATCTCGACCACCAGGCGACCACCCCTGCGGACCCGGCGGTCGTCGAGGCGATGCAGTTCGCCGCCGTCCACTGTTACGCCAACCCGTCCAGCCCGCACGCCGCCGGCATCCGCGCCTTCCGCGAGGTCGAGCGGGCGCGCGGGGCGGTCGCCCGGCTCATCGGGGCGGGACGCAGCGAGATCTGCTTCACCTCCGGGGCGACGGAGGGCAACAACCTCGCGATCAAAGGGGTCGTCCCACCCGCCCTCGGCCCCGGCACGGCCCGTCATGTGGTGACGACCGCGGTGGAGCACAAGTCCGTGCTCGACACCTGCCGTTCGCTGCGGGAGGCGGGCCACGAGGTGACGGTGCTGCCGGTCGACGGCGCGGGCCGGGTCGACCCGGAGCAGGTGGCGGCGGCGCTGCGGCCGGACACCGCGCTCGTCTCCGTGATGCTCGCCAACAACGAGGTCTCCACGATCCAGCCGGTCGCCGAGATCGGCGCGCTGACCCGGACGGCGGGCGTCCCGCTGCACTGCGACGCGACCCAGGGGGTGGGCTCGCTGCCGGTGGACGTACGGGCGCTCGGCGTCGACCTGCTGACCTTCTCCGGGCACAAGATCTACGGCCCCAAGGGCGTCGGCGTCCTCTACGTCTCCCACCGGCTCTCGGACCGGGCGCCGCTGGTGCCGCTGCTGCACGGTGGCGGCCAGGAGCGGGGGCTGCGCGCGGGCACCCTCAACACCGCCGCGGTCATCGGTCTCGGCGCGGCCGTCGGCGTCCTCGCGGCGGGCCGGGAGGAGGAGGCGGTACGGCTCGCGGGGCTGCGGGCGCTGTTCCTGTCCGAGCTCGCCGGCCTCGTCCCGTACGAGCTCAACAGCGGTACGGGTCCTGGTTTCCTGCCGCACGCCGTGAATCTCTCCTTCCCGGGCGTGGACGCGCAGCAGCTGCTCCTGGAGGTCGCCGATCTGGCCGTCTCGACGGGTTCGGCCTGCAACAGCTCGGCCCAGGAGCCCTCGCACGTCCTGGCGGCGATCGGGCTCCCGCCGGAGCGGATCCGGGGCAGTGTCCGGATCTCGTTCGGCCGTTTCACGACGGAGGCGGACGCGGTCCGCGCGGCCCACGCGCTGGCGGCGGTGGCCGTCCGCCGCCAGGCGCACACGGCGTAGGCGCCACCCCGGCGGGCGCACACGGCGTAGGCATCACCCCGGCCCGCGGCGTCACCGTCGGCGCCGGCCCGCGGAGTCACCGTCGGCGCCGGTCAGGGTGGTCCGTCAGCCCTCGCGCACCGCGTAGGTCAGCACCTTCTCGCTCAGCAGCTCCTCGATCTCGTCGAGGAGCACGAGGGCCTCGCGGGAGACGGTGGTCGCCTTGCCTCCGTCGGTCATCTCGCGGGTGATGTAGCCGACGACGGTGCTCTCGATCCAGGCGAGCTGCCCCCCGACCAGCAGCGGCAGCGGGTCCTCGGCAGGCGCGCCGGTCTCCTCGCGGAGGGTGGCGACGACGGCGTCGTGGACCTGCTGCTGGACGTGGAAGAGCCGGGCCTTGAGCGTGGGGGCGTGCTCGATGACGTTCATGAAGGCGTCGAAGCCGTCCATGAGCCCGTACGCGGGTGACACCGCCCCGATGTCCTGGCGGAGTTCGCGCAGGACGGCGCGCGCGGCGGACTCCCCCCGGTCGCGGCCTCGGATCATCCGGGCGAGGCGCTGGGTGACGCCGTCCATCCGGTCGAGGAAGAGGTCCTCCTTGGCCGGGAAGTAGTTGTAGACGGTGTTGACGGAGACGTCCGCCGCCTCGGCGACGTCCGCGACGGTGACGTGGACGAAGCCGTGCTCCAGGAAGAGCCCGGTCGCGATGTCCGAGATCCGCTGCTTCGTCTCGCGCTTCTTACGTTCCCTGAGTCCCTCGGCCATGCCCCTCATCCTAGGCTCCCTGAAATTTCAGTGGCTCTGAAATTTTGGAGACGTTGCAAAATTTCAGTGACTCTGTTTTTGTAGTCGCCATGCCCATCATCAACACGGCCGGGCTCGCCCGGACCTTCGCCACCAGGAACGGCCCCGTCCAGGCCGTCCGCGGGATCGACCTCACCGTCCGGCCCGGCGAGATCGTCGGACTGCTCGGACCCAACGGGGCCGGCAAGACCACCACCCTCCGGATGCTCACCACGCTCCTCCCGCCCACCGGCGGCGCCGCCACCGTCGCCGGCCACGACCTCGTACGGGACCCCGCCGCCGTCCGCCGCCGCATCGGATACGTCGCCCAGTCCGGCGGCCTCGACCCCCAGGAGACCGTCCGCTCCGAGCTGGTCCTCCAGGGCCGGCTCTACGGCATGAACCGGGCCGACGCGGCGGCCCGCGCCGAGGAACTCGCGGCCGACCTCGGGCTCACCGAACTCCTCGACCGGAGGACCCCGGCACTCTCCGGCGGCCAGCGCCGTCGGCTCGACCTCGCGATGGGGCTCACCCACCGGCCGGAGATCCTCTTCCTCGACGAACCGACGACCGGCCTGGACCCCGGCAGCCGCGCCGACCTCTGGGCCCTGGTGCGACGGCTGCGCGACGAGCACGGCACCACCGTCGTCCTCACCACCCACTACCTGGACGAGGCCGACACCCTCGCCGACCGGCTGGTCGTCGTCGACAAGGGCACGGTCGTCGCCGAGGACACCCCCGCCGCCCTCAAGGCCGCCCATGGCGCGGCCACCCTCCAGGACGCCTTCCTGGCCGTCACCGGACGCGGCCCGGCCCCCGTCGACACCACCCCCGTAGCGGTCTAAGCCCCCTGGCCACTCAGTCCCCTAGGACATCCGATGCTTCTCCACGACACCGCTCTCCTCTTCGGGCGCTACGCCCGCCAGACCCTGCGCTCCCCGTTCCAGATCTTCTTCGGCGCCCTGATGCCGCTGCTCTACCTGCTCCTCTTCGGACCGCTGCTCACCGGACTCCCACTCGGCGGCAAGGGCGACTCCTGGCAGATCCTCGTCCCCGGCCTGCTGCTCCAACTCGGGCTCTTCGGCGCCTCGTTCGCTGGTTTCTCGATCATCATGGAGAAGAACTGGGGCGTCTTCGACCGCATGCGGGTCACCCCGGTGAGCCGGCTCGCCCTGCTGCTCGGCCGGGTCCTGCGGGACGCCGCGCTCTTCGTCTTCCAGGCGGTACTGCTCGTCCTGGCCGCCCTGCCGATGGGCCTCAGGGCCCCGCTCGGCGGCATCCTGATCGGCTTCGGCTTCGTCGCCCTCCTGTCGGTGGCGCTGGCCTCGCTCTCGTACGCACTCGCCCTGAAGCTGCGGACCCCGCAGGAGTTCGGACCCGCGATCAACACGCTCGCGATGCCGGCGATGCTGCTGTCGGGCCTGATGCTGCCGATGACCCTCGCCCCCGGCTGGTTGGACGTGCTCTCGCGCCTGATGCCGTTCCGCCATCTGGTGGACGCGGTCCGGGAGGCGTACATCGGCCACTACACGACACCGACGCTGCTGTACGGGGTGCTCGTCGCCCTCGGGATCGCGGCACTCGCCGTGACGGTCGGCACACGGACGTTCCAGAAGGCCATCGCCTAACTAGGCTGGTCCCATGGTCAATCTGACGCGCATCTACACCCGTACCGGCGACCAGGGCACGACGGCTCTCGGCGACATGAGCAGGACCGCCAAGACGGATCTGCGGATCTCGGCCTACGCCGACGCCAACGAGGCCAACGCCGCCATCGGTACGGCGATCGCCCTCGGGCAGCTCGACGCGGAGGTCGTGAAGGTCCTCGTCCGGGTCCAGAACGACCTCTTCGACGTGGGCGCGGACCTCTGCACGCCGGTGGTGGAGGACCCGAAGTACCCGCCGCTGCGGGTCGAGCAGTCGTACGTCGACAAGCTGGAGGCCGACTGCGACCTCTTCCTGGAGCAGCTCGACAAGCTGCGCTCCTTCATCCTGCCGGGCGGCACGCCCGGGGCAGCGCTGCTGCACCAGGCGTGCACGGTGGTCCGGCGGGCGGAGCGCTCCACCTGGGCGGCCCTGGAGGTGCACGGCGAGACGATGAACGCCCTGACCGCCACGTACCTCAACCGCCTGTCAGACCTGCTCTTCATCCTTGCGCGCACCGCGAACAAGGAGGTCGGGGACGTGCTCTGGGTCCCGGGCGGGGACCGCTGACTCGTTCACCGGGGCCTTCTTCGGCCAGATCGCGTAGGTGAGCGCGATCAGGCCGTGGATGCCCGCCGCCCGCCAGGCGACGAAGATCCAGCCGTACAGCCCGTCGGTGTCGCCGTCGTCGCCGACGTACCAGGCGGCCAGGAGCAGCAGGACCGAGGCGACGGCCGCGGCGACCGCCGAGCCGACCCAGACCGCACCCTCGTGGCGGGCGCGGGCCATCCCGTACTTCGGCGGCTTCGGCGGCGGGGGCGCCCCGCCGAAGCGGTGGGCGGCGTGGCCGTCGAGCCACTTCACGGTGCGGTGGCCGTGGCCGACGGTGTAGCCGATGTAGAGGGCGGCGAGGCCGTGCTTCCAGCTGGGGTCGGCGCCGTTCTTGAGATCGATCGCGGTGACGACGAGGAGCAGAACCTCCAGGAGCGGCTCGGCGAGCAGCAGCGCGATACCCGTCCGGGGCATCTTCAGGAGGTAGCGGGTGGCGAGGCCGGCGGCCAGCAGGACCCAGAAGCCGACCTCGCAGATGACGATCAGCGTGACGATCACAGCGGTTCCCCTTTCGGTTCCCCTTCAGCGTCTCGTGGGATCCGGCCGGATTCGTCGTCGCCGGTGACGACGTCCGCGTACATCCTTCGACGGAGGGACGGATCGGCCCGGACGAGGAGGTCAGGGCGGGTACGGGCGTGTTGGATGAGTCCGTGACACTCCCCCGCCCGCACCGCTTCGATCTGCTCATCGCCCTCGCCGGGTTCGCCACCGGGCTGCTCCTGTGGTCCTTCGGTCTCTACACGACCGGCGACCGCGTCCTCGACCAGCGGTGGGCGCCGCTGATCCCGCTCGCGGTGATGGCGGCGACGGAGGCGGTACGCCGGACGATGCCGCGGACGGCTCTGAACGTCGGCACTCTCGCGATCGTCGCCGACCAGTTCACCAACGGGAACCTGGCCACGGTCCTGATGTTCACGGACGTGGTCTACGCGTCCGTGGTGTACGGCCCTCCCACCTCGGCCCGACGCGTCCCGTACACCACGGGGCTGATCTCGGTCGCGATGACGGTCGGCTTCCTCGTCTGGTGGCAGAACGCGATCGCCCTGCTCATCGGGGTGATCAGCGCGATGATCTCCTTCATGCCCGCCATGACCGGTGCCGTCGTGCGCAACCACCGGGAGGTCGCGGAGGCCGCCCGCCTCCGGGCCGAACAGACGGCGTTGCTCGCCGAGATGGACCGGGCGCAGGCCGTGGTGGCCGAGCGGGCCCGGATGGCGCGCGAGCTGCACGACATGGTCGCGAACCACCTCTCGGCGATCGCGATCCACTCCACGGCGGCGCTCTCGATCGACGAAGCGGCCACCACCCGGCAGGCGCTGACCGTCATCCGGGAGAACAGCGTGGCGGGCCTGTCGGAGATGCGACGGCTCATCGGACTCCTGCGGGACAGCAGCGGGGACACGGAGCCGGCCGCCGCGCCCACCCTCGCGGGTCTGGACGCCCTGGTCGAACAGGCACGGACGAACGCCCGGCCGAGCGGTCTCGTCCTCGTCCTGGAGGACACCCGGGACACGGCGGCGGGTCTTCCGGCGCCGGTGGAACTGGCCGCGTACCGGATCGTGCAGGAGTCCCTGACGAACGCGCTCAAGCACGCGGCACCCGGCGAGGTCAGGGTGGTGCTCGGCCGCGAACGCAGAGCCCTTACGGTCGAGGTGACGAGTCCGTCGGGGGAACGCCCCGGGCCGACCGCGCCCGGTTCGGGGGCGGGCCTGGTGGGGATGCGGGAGCGGGTGGACCTGCTCGGCGGCGAGTTCGAGGCGGGTCCGACGACGGACCGCGAAGGCCGGAAACAGTGGCGGGTCAGGGCGGAACTGCCCATGGACGCGAGTGACGAGGAGCGGGCATGACAGTGCGGGTGGTGGTCGCCGAGGACCAGTCCGCGGTACGGGCGGGGCTTGTCCTCATCCTGGGCAGCGCACCGGACATCGAGGTGGTCGGGGAGGCGGCGGACGGCGAGCGGGCGGTGGAGCTGGCCCGCGAACTGCGGCCGGATCTGGTCCTGATGGATGTGCAGATGCCCCGGATGGACGGGGTGACGGCGACCGGGATCGTCGTGTCGGAGGGTCTCGCCGATGTGCTGGTCCTGACGACCTTCGACATCGACGCGTACGTCTTCGGGGCGCTGCGGGCGGGGGCGTCGGGTTTCCTGCTGAAGAACGCGGACGCGCGGGAACTGATCGAGGCGGTACGGACGGTGGCGCGCGGCGAGGGTCTGATCGCCCCGGCGGTGACCCGGCGGCTGATCGCGGAGTTCGCGTCGACGGGCCGTCCGGTGCGGGCGACGGCGGGGACGGACCCGGCCGTGCTCGACGCGCTGACGCCCCGGGAGCGGGAGGTGCTGTCGACGCTCGGCGAGGGTCTGTCGAACGCGGAGATCGCCGTCCGGCTGGACATGGCGGAGGCGACGGTGAAGACCCACGTCAGCAAGGTGCTGGGGAAGCTGGCGCTGCGGAGCAGGGTTCAAGCGGCCGTGCTAGCACAGGAGTTGGGCGTCTAGGGGGACATCGGCGACGTTGGTCTGGACCTCTTGACGATTGGTCCAGACCTTCCTACGCTCGCGGGGCGCGCGCATCTTCACGGACCACCCCCACCCATGTCCGTCCGCAACTTGAGGAGCACCGTTGAGCACTCAAGCACCGACGCGCAGAACAGGGTTCAGACACCGGGCCGCCGCCGGTCTCACCGCCCTGATCCTGCCCCTCGCCGCCATGGTCGGCCTCGCCACCCCCGCCGAAGCGGCCACCTCGGCCACGGCCACGTACACCAAGACGCAGGACTGGGGCACCGGATTCGGCGCCAGCTGGACCGTCAAGAACACCGGCACCACCACCATCAACTCCTGGACCGTCGAGTGGGACTACCCCGCCGGCACCTCCGTGACCTCCGCCTGGGACGCCACCGTCACCAGCTCCGGCACCCACTGGACCGCCAAGAACGTCGGCTGGAACGGGACCCTCGCCCCCGGCGCCTCCGTCTCCTTCGGCTACAACGGCGCGGGCCCCGGCGCCCCCAGCGGCTGCAAGATCAACGGCGCCGCCTGTGACGGCACCAGCCAGCCCGGCGACAACGCCCCCTCCGCCCCCGGCACCCCCGTCGCCTCCGCCATCACCGACACCTCCGTGAAGCTCACCTGGACCGCGGCCACCGACGACAAGGGCATCAAGAACTACGACGTCAAGCGCGACGGCGCCACCGTCGCCACGGTCACCGGCCTCACCTACACCGACACGGGCCTCACCGCCGGCACCGACTACGGCTACACGGTCGTCGCCCGCGACACCATCGACCAGACCGGCCCCGACTCCGGGTCGGTCCCCGTCCACACCACCGGTGGCGGCGGCGGCCAGCCGCTCCCCAACGCGGTGAAGATGGGCTACTTCACCAACTGGGGCGTCTACGGACGCAACTACCACGTGAAGAACATCGTGACCTCGGGCTCCGCGTCCAAGATCACCCACATCAACTACGCCTTCGGCAACGTCCAGGGCGGCAAGTGCACCATCGGTGACGCCTACGCCGACTACGACAAGGCCTACACCGCCGACCAGTCCGTCGACGGCGTCGCCGACACCTGGGACCAGCCGCTGCGCGGCAACTTCAACCAGCTGCGCAAGCTGAAGAAGGCCTACCCGAACATCAAGATCCTGTGGTCCTTCGGCGGCTGGACCTGGTCCGGCGGCTTCGGCCAGGCCGTGCAGAACCCGGCGGCCTTCGCGCAGTCCTGCTACGACCTGATCGAGGACCCGCGCTGGGCCGACGTCTTCGACGGCATCGACCTGGACTGGGAGTACCCCAACGCCTGCGGTCTCTCCTGTGACACCAGCGGCGCCGCGTCCTTCAAGAACATGATGCAGGCCATGCGCGCCAAGTTCGGTGCCAACTACCTGGTCACCGCGGCCGTCACGGCCGACGCCTCCAGCGGCGGCAAGATCGACGCCGCCGACTACGCCGGCGCCGCACAGTACATGAACTGGTTCAACGTCATGACGTACGACTTCTTCGGCGCCTGGGCGGCGCAGGGCCCGACGGCCCCGCACTCCCCGCTCACCTCGTACGCCGGCATCCCGCAGGCCGGCTTCAACTCCGCCGAGGCCATCGCCAAGTTCAAGGCGAAGGGCGTCCCCGCCAACAAGCTGCTCCTCGGCATCGGCTTCTACGGACGCGGCTGGACCGGCGTCACCCAGGCCGCCCCCGGCGGCACGGCGACCGGCCCGGCTCCCGGCACCTACGAGCAGGGCATCGAGGACTACAAGGTCCTCAAGACCTCCTGCCCGGCCACCGGCACCGTCGCGGGCACGGCGTACGCCAAGTGCGGCAGCAACTGGTGGAGCTACGACACCCCCGCCACGGTCACGTCCAAGATGAGCTGGGCGAAGAACCAGGGCCTGGGCGGCGCGTTCTTCTGGGAGTTCAGCGGTGACACCGGCAACGGCGAGCTCGTCGGCGCCATCAACACCGGTCTGAACTAGCGCCTACGAAGAAGCGGGGGACGGCGCAGCACGCCGTCCCCCGCTTCCTCACATGGACGTCTCAGGCCACATTGACCCTCTGGCCGGGAGGCGCCGCCTCCAGCCAGGCCATGAAACCCGTCCGGGCGTCCTCGCTCATCGCGAGCTCCAGACGGACGCCCTCGTACATACAGGGCTGGATCACCATCTCGGAGAGCAGTGCGAGCTCCTCCTCGCCCTCCGGCATCCGGCGCTCCAGGGCCACGATGGACGAGCGCTCCAGGGTCCGGCGCGGGCGGGGCGCGTACGAGAAGACCCGGAACCAGGCGATCTCGTCACCGCTGTAACGGGCGACGCCGTACACCCAGCCCTTGCCGCTCGGATCCGGCTCGTCCGGGACGTTCCAGTGCAGCGAGCAGTCGAAGGTGCCGCCGGCGCGCTGGATCAGCCTCCGGCGCAAGCCGAAGACGAAGAGCCCGATCACCACCAGTGCGACGACCAGGCCGCACACGAGCAGAGCGAGGAACATCTTCACCGACCTCCTCGCTGCGTCCCGTAGCCGGCACCGCCGGCAGAACCGAATACAACCTGCATCTGCATCGCCTCAGCCGCGGCACGGTCTGGAAAATTCCAGCCGTGCCGCGGCTGAGGGCACTACTCTGCGCGGACCGTCAGCGGACCGCTACCGCGCGCAGCCGGACATCGGCGCGCCGCTCGGCGGCCGCGTCGGAATCCGACTTCGCACGCTCCAGCGCGCGCTCGGCGCGCTGGGCGTCGATCTCGTCCGCCAGCTCGCAGATCTCCGCGAGCAGAGACAGCTTGTCGTCGGCGAACGAGATGAATCCACCGTGGACGGCGGCGACGACAGTCGCGCCCTCACTGGTACGGATGGTCACCGGGCCCGACTCCAGCACACCGAGCAGCGGCTGGTGGCCGGGCATGACGCCGATGTCGCCGGAGGTGGTACGCGCGATGACCAGGGTGGCCTCGCCGGACCAGACACTCCGGTCCGCGGCGACCAGCTCGACGTGCAGCTCAGCAGCCAAGGGTGGCTCCTCGGGTCACCACCCGGCGGTCGTGCCGGGTGTTGGGGTCAATTCTAGTGGGCGTGGTGAGGGGGGCGGGACCGATCCCGCCCCCCTCGGGAGAGCACGGGGCTCAGGAGACGCCGAGCTCCTTGGCGTTGGCCTTGAGGTCCTCAAGGCCACCACACATGAAGAACGCCTGCTCGGGGAAGTGGTCGTACTCACCGTCGCAGATCGCGTTGAACGCGGCGATCGACTCGTCGAGCGGAACGTCCGAACCGTCCACACCGGTGAACTGCTTCGCCGCGTGGGTGTTCTGGGACAGGAAGCGCTCGACACGGCGGGCGCGGTGGACAACGAGCTTGTCCTCCTCGCTCAGCTCGTCGATACCGAGGATCGCGATGATGTCCTGGAGGTCCTTGTACTTCTGCAGGATTCCCTTGACGCGCGTGGCGGCGTCGTAGTGGTCCTGCGCGATGTAGCGCGGGTCCAGGATCCGGGACGTGGAGTCCAGCGGGTCCACGGCCGGGTAGATGCCCTTCTCGGAGATCGGACGGGAGAGAACCGTCGTCGCGTCGAGGTGGGCGAAGGTGGTGGCCGGAGCCGGGTCGGTCAGGTCGTCCGCGGGGACGTAGATCGCCTGCATCGAGGTGATCGAGTGACCACGGGTCGAGGTGATGCGCTCCTGGAGGAGACCCATCTCGTCGGCCAGGTTCGGCTGGTAACCCACCGCGGAGGGCATACGGCCGAGCAGGGTCGACACCTCGGAACCGGCCTGGGTGAAGCGGAAGATGTTGTCGATGAAGAACAGCACGTCCTGCTTCTGCACATCGCGGAAGTACTCCGCCATGGTCAGACCGGCGAGGGCCACGCGGAGACGGGTGCCCGGGGGCTCGTCCATCTGGCCGAAGACCAGCGCGGTCTTGTCCAGAACGCCGGCCTCCTCCATCTCCACCATGAGGTCGTTGCCCTCACGGGTGCGCTCACCGACGCCCGCGAAGACCGACACACCGTCGTGCAGCTTGGCCACACGGACGATCATTTCCTGGATCAGAACGGTCTTGCCGACACCGGCACCACCGAACAGACCGATCTTTCCACCCTTGACGTACGGGGTGAGAAGGTCGACGACCTTGAGGCCGGTCTCGAACATCTCGGTCTTGGACTCGAGCTGGTCGAAGTCCGGGGCCTTGCGGTGGATCGTCCAGCGCGGCGCGTCGGCCACGGTGGACTCGTCGGCGTTCAGCACCTGACCGAGCGTGTTGAACACGCGGCCCTTGGTGACGTCGCCGACCGGGACGGTGATGCCCGTACCCGTGTCGGTCACCGGGGCCTGGCGGACCAGACCGTCGGTGGGCTGCATGGAGATGGCGCGGACGACGCCGTCACCGAGGTGCTGGGCGACCTCGAGGGTCAGCGTCTTGGTCGCGCCCTCCTCGGTCGGGTCCATGACCTCGACGTGCAGCGCGTTGTAGATCGCCGGCATCGCGTCGACGGGGAACTCCACGTCGACGACCGGGCCGATGACCCGGGCGACGCGGCCCGTGGCGGCGGCCGTCTCAACAGTGGTCGTCATTACTTGTCACTCCCCGCGGTCGCGTCGGCCAGGGCTGCGGTGCCACCGACGATCTCGCTGATTTCCTGGGTGATTTCGGCCTGGCGGGCCGCGTTGGCAAGTCGGGAGAGGTTGTTGATCAAGTCTCCCGCGTTGTCGGTCGCCGACTTCATCGCGCGTCGCGTGGCGGCGTGCTTGGAAGCAGCCGACTGGAGCAGCGCGTTGTAGATCCGGCTCTCGACGTACCGCGGCAGCAGGGCGTCGAGGACGTCCTCCGCCGACGGCTCGAAGTCGTACAGCGGACGAAGCGTGTCCGAGTCGCCCGCCTCCTTCGCCACCTCGTCGAGGCTGAGGGGCAGCAGCCGGGCCTCGACCGCGGTCTGCGTCATCATCGAGACGAACTCGGTGTAGACGATGTGGAGCTCGTCCACACCACCCTCCGCCGTGTCCTGCTCGATCGCCTCGATCAGCGGAGCCGCGATCGTCTTGGCGTCGCCGTACGAAGGCTGGTCCGTGAACCCGGTCCACGAGCCGGCCAGCTTCCGCTCACGGAAGTTGTAGTGCGCGATGCCACGACGGCCCACCACGTAGATGGTGACCTCGCGACCCTCGCCCTCCAGCTTCGCCGTCAGCTTCTCCGCCGCCTTGATGGCGTTGGAGTTGAAGGCACCGGCCAGACCGCGGTCGCTCGAAAGGAGCAGGACCGCGGCGCGGATCGGGTTCTCCGCCTCGGTGGTCAGCGGGTGCTTGTCGTTCGCACCCGTGGCCACCGCCGTGACCGCGCGCGTCAGCTCGGTCGCGTACGGAGTCGACGCCTGCACCTTGCGCTGCGCCTTGACGACACGCGAGGCGGCGATCATCTCCATCGCCTTGGTGATCTTCTTCGTCGCGGTGACGGATTTGATGCGACGCTTGTAGACCCGGAGCTGCGCTCCCATGAGTCAGGTCCCTTCCGTCGTCACTTCGAGACGTTGACGGCGGCAGGAGCGTCCTCGCCCAGCAGCTTGCCGTCAGAGGTCTCGAACTGCTTCTTGAACTCCGCGATGGCGTCGCCCACGGCCTGCAGGGTGTCGTCGGACATCTTGCCGCCCTCACGGATGGAGGTCATGAGGCCCGAGTGGCTCTGGCGCAGGTACGCCAGGAGCTCGGCCTCGAAGCGGCGGATGTCGACGACCGGGACGTCGTCCATCTTGCCGGTGGTACCGGCCCAGACGGAGACGACCTGGTTCTCGGTGGGCATCGGCTGGTACTGAGCCTGCTTGAGCAGCTCGACCATGCGCTGTCCACGCTCCAGCTGCGCCTTGGAGGCGGCGTCCAGGTCGGAACCGAAGGCGGCGAACGCCTCCAGCTCACGGAACTGGGCCAGGTCCACACGGAGGCGACCGGAGATCTGCTTCATCGCCTTGTGCTGGGCGGAGCCACCGACACGCGAGACCGAGATACCGACGTTCAGGGCCGGACGCTGGCCGGCGTTGAACAGGTCGGACTCCAGGAAGCACTGGCCGTCGGTGATGGAGATGACGTTGGTCGGGATGAACGCCGACACGTCGTTCGCCTTGGTCTCGACGATCGGGAGACCGGTCATCGAACCGGCACCCAGCTCGTCCGAGAGCTTCGCGCAGCGCTCGAGCAGACGCGAGTGCAGGTAGAAGACGTCACCCGGGTAGGCCTCACGGCCCGGCGGGCGGCGCAGCAGCAGCGACACGGCGCGGTAGGCGTCGGCCTGCTTCGACAGGTCGTCGAAGACGATCAGGACGTGCTTGCCCTGGTACATCCAGTGCTGACCGATGGCGGAGCCGGTGTACGGCGCCAGGTACTTGAAGCCGGCCGGGTCGGACGCCGGGGCGGCGACGATCGTCGTGTACTCGAGCGCGCCGGCCTCTTCCAGGGCGCCACGCACGGAGGCGATGGTCGAGCCCTTCTGACCGACGGCGACGTAGATGCAGCGAACCTGCTTGTTCACGTCGCCCGAGCGCCAGTTGTCGCGCTGGTTGATGATCGTGTCGACACACAGAGCGGTCTTGCCGGTCTGACGGTCACCGATGATCAGCTGACGCTGACCACGGCCGACCGGCGTCATGGCGTCGACGGCCTTGTAGCCGGTCTCCATCGGCTCGTGCACCGACTTACGGGCCATAACGCCCGGGGCCTGCAGCTCGAGGGCGCGGCGGCCCTCGGTCGCGATCTCGCCGAGACCGTCGATCGGGTTGCCGAGCGGGTCGACGACGCGACCCAGGTAACCCTCACCGACACCGACGGAGAGGACCTCGCCGGTGCGCTGCACCGACTGACCCTCCTCGATGCCGCTGAACTCGCCGAGGACGATCGCACCGATCTCGCGCTCTTCGAGGTTCAGCGCGAGACCGAGGGTCCCGTCCTCGAACTTCAGCAGCTCGTTCGCCATGGCCGAGGGAAGACCCTCGATCTTCGCGATACCGTCACCGGCCAGGCTGACCGTGCCGACCTCCTCGCGCGAGGCCGCGTCCGGCTGGTACGACTGGACAAAGTTCTCCAGTGCGTCCCGGATCTCCTCCGGCCGGATCGTGAGCTCCGCCATCTGGGTTCCCTGCTCTCCTTGTTGGGCCCGAAGTTTCTTAAGGGGTCTGGGGGCCGACCCCCAGGAATCTTCTGCAATCTCTGCACGGCCCAACCGGGCCGCTGGTGATGCTGTGTAGCTGTGATGCCTTGTGCTGCTGGTGACGGTCGTCAGCCGGCCAGGCGGCGGGTCGCCTCGTCGAGACGCTCCGCGATCGAGCCGTTGATGACCTCGTCGCCGACCTGCACCGTGATCCCGCCGAGGACCGAGGGGTCCACGTCCAGGTTCAGGTGCATCTCGCGGCCGTACAGCTTGGCCAGTACGGCTCCGAGGCGCTGCTTCTGCTGGTCCGACAGCGGCACCGCCGTGGTGACGACGGCGACCATCCGGTTCCGGCGCGCCGCGGCGAGCTTGGAGAGGGACTCGAGTCCCGCTTCCAGGCTACGTCCCCGGGGCTGGGTCACCAGACGGACGACCAGACGCTCGGTGGCGGCGTTGGCCTTGCCGCCGAGCAGGCTGCGGAGCAGCGCGCCCTTGGCGGTGGCCGTGGCGGCCTTGTCCGTCAGCGCCGAGCGGAGCTCGGGGCTGGAGGACACGATCCGGCCGAAGCGGAACAGCTCGTCCTCGACGCCGTCGAGGGCGCCCGCCTTCTGCGCCGCGGTGAGGTCGGCGATGTTCGCCAGCTCCTCGGCCGCGTCGACCAGGTCACGCGAACGCGACCAGCGGGAACGCACCATGCCGGACACCAGGTCGACGGTTTCGCCACCCACCTGACCGGTCAGGAGTCGCTGCGCGAGCTCGGCCTTGGCCTCACCCGACTGCGCGGGGTCGGTCAGGACCCGACGCAGCGACACCTCGCGGTCGAGCAGCGTGGTGACGGAGGCCAGCTCGTCCGCGAGCTTCGTCGCGTCGACCGACGTGTTGTCGGTCAGCGCGTCGAGGGACTCACGTCCGGCGGCCAGTGCCTCGCGACTCGCTCCGTTCATCGGACGGCCTCCGCCTTCTCCTCGAGCTCGTCGAGGAAGCGGTCGATCGTCCGGCTCTGGCGGGCGGTGTCCTCGAGGGACTCGCCCACCAGCTTGCCGGCCAGGTCGGTGGCGAGCTTGCCCACGTCCTGACGCAGCGAAGCGGAAGCGGCCTTGCGATCGGCCTCGATCTGCGTGTGGCCGGCCGCGATGATCTCCTCGCGCTGGCGCTGGCCTTCCGCCTTCATCTCCTGGATGATCGCGGTGCCCTGCTCCGTCGCCTCCTGGCGAAGACGCGCGGCCTCGTGGCGGGCCTCGGCGAGCTGGGCCTTGTACTGCTCCAGCACGCTCTGAGCCTCGATCTGGGCCGACTCGGCCTTCTCGATGCCGCCCTCGATGGCCTCGCGGCGCTGCTCCAGAACCTTGTTGATGTTCGGGAGGAGCTTCTTGGCGAGGAAACCGAAGACGATGACGAAGGCGATCAGGCCGATGACGAGCTCGTCGAGATGCGGGATCAGAGGAGGCTGGGGCTCCTCCGCCTGCGCAAGAAGCAGCGCGTTCACATCAGTGCCTTCCGTAAAAAGGTTTGGGCTGTCGGTCCGATTTACTGGTAGACGAAGCCCATGACGATGCCGATGAGGGCAAGCGCCTCACAGAACGCGAAGCCCATGATCTGGTTGGTGCGGATCAGGCCGGCAGCTTCGGGCTGACGGGCGAGAGCCTGCGTACCGTTACCGAAGATGATGCCGACGCCGACGCCGGGGCCGATCGCGGCCAGGCCGTAACCGATCGAGGCGACGTTGCCAACGACGTTGGTCTTGGCGCTGCCGCCTTCGGCGGCGAGGTTGATCATGTCGAGAGCAGCGGACATGCCGTTACTTCCTTCTCTTTCAATGACCCGGTGGGGGTTGGCCACCGGACGACTGATGGTTTCGGGGTGGAGCTACGGGCCGGGACGGCTCAGTGGTGCTCGGAGAGGGCGCCCTGGATGTAGCTGCAAGCCAGGAGCACGAAGACGTACGCCTGGACGGCCTGGATGAAGAGCTCGAAGGCGGTCATCACGAGGACCATCACGAACGAGGCGCCGGCGTAGACGAAGCCCAGGCCGTTCATGAGGTACCAGGTGGCCAGCGAGAACATCACGATCAGCAGGTGACCGGCGAACATGTTCGCGAACAGTCGCACCGCGTGCGTGAAGGGCCGGATGAGGAGGTTCGAGAAGAACTCGAGGACGACGACCATCGGGAGGATCGCACCGAGGGACTTGTCGTAGCCGACGATGTTCTTCCAGCCGCCCACGAAGCCGTGCTTCTTGAAAGTGAGCGAGATCCACATGACATACACGATCAGCGCGAGACCGGCCGGGAAGGCGATCAGCGAGGTGACCGGGAACTGGGCGAGCGGAATGATCGACCAGAGGTTCATGATCCAGACGAAGAAGAACAACGACACCATGAAGGGGACGTACTTCTCGCCGTCCTTCTTGCCGATGATCTCGTAGACGATGCCGCGGCGGACGAAGTCGTAACCGGCCTCGCCGACCATCTGCATCTTGCCGGGGATCAGCTTGGGCTTGTTGAAGGCGGCCCAGAAGAACCCGACGACCACGATGGAACCGAGGAGCGCGAGCAGCATCGGCTTCGTGATCTCGATGCCGGCCACCGTGGCGATGGGCTCGTACATGAACGTGTGCAGGCCCGGCGCCGGGAAGCCACATCCACTGAAGATGTGGCAATCCGGGTCGAAGGCAAGCGTCTGGTCAGCACTCACCGCGGGCTCCTTCAGCGTGGCGCATAGGTACGGCAACCTCGTTGTGTCGGCGCGGCACGCAGCCGCGGGTCGGCACTGGACTGGTCTTACGGATAAGGGGGCGGCGGTTCGGCATCGAGCCTCGCGCTGGGACAGGCGTCTCGGATGCCCGCGCCCGCAATGCCGCAGTTGGCACCGGACGATAGCAGGAAGCCGAAGGCGGCTTTATCCCGGCCCTACCCTTCACGACTTCGACCCCGTGTTTCCGGGGTCGATGTACGTGATCTTGGCCTTCATGTAGGCGCGGGCCTGTGCGGCGACCCACACCACGGTCGTCGCGAGCAGCGTGAAAGCGAAGGCCTTGAAGTCGAACAGCGTGGTGTTCTTGAGCAAAGCCAGGAAGATGAAGAGCAACAGCAACTGGGCCGTGTAGAGCATGAGCCCCATGGCCTGGAACAGATGCGGGAGCGACTTCGCCGTCCGCTGCAGGACGAGCTGACCGATCCCCATGAAGAGGAGCACGACCAGAGTGCCGACCACGGCGCCGAGCGCGCCCTTGCCACCGGCGACCACGCCACTGATGACCGTGGCGATCGCGCCGACGGCTGCGGTGGGTACGGCGGTGTGCAGAAGGATGCGTGCGTCGTTGGACGGCATGGCGGTGTCTCCGCTTGCTGGAGGGGGCGATGGTGTCGTCGAGGACGAGCGTAAGCCCGGTCCGAGGTGGGTCTCGGGGCCAACAGACCGTCGCACTACGGTCTTTCGGCACTGTCGCCGGGTCTCGTGAACGGTATCACAAACTATTTGAATAGGTCTTTACCCATAAGGTGTGCCAACTGTCACACCTGAGAGCTACCCCGCGCGTGTGTGCACGACGAGAAGGCGCCTTGTGTGCTAATGGCCGCGTGTGCGGCTTTCGTCAACTTGGCGTTCCGGCCTTCCGCCTGTCGGTGAAGCGCCCGCGGTTGCCGATGGCGGTGGCGCCGTTGATCCCGGCGGGCACCGGAATCCGCTCCTCCTCGACCACGACCGGGTCCGGAGCGGTCTCCACCGCGAGGGCGCGCTTGCGGCGCCGGTAGCGGGGCGGTACGACGGACTCGGCCCAGCGGGGTGCGCGCGGTGTGAAGCGCGGCAGCAGAAGCAGCACCAGGCCGATCGCGCTGAGCGCGACGACGCAGAGGACGATCCACATCGAGGCCGAGTGGACCGAGTACGCCAGCGTCCCGAAGGCGATGAGCGCCGACCAGAAGTACATGATCAGGACCGCGCGGCTGTGCGAGTGCCCGATCTCCAGGAGCCGGTGGTGCAGGTGCCCGCGGTCGGCCGCGAACGGCGACTGGCCCTTCCACGTACGGCGCACGATCGCCAGGACCAGGTCCGCCATCGGGATCGCGATGATCGACAGCGGCAGCATCAGCGGGATGAAGACCGGCAGTGCGGCGTGCGTGGCCTGACGCGTCGAGCCCTCGAAGATCTTCAGCGCGTCGGGGTCGACCTGACCGGTGATCGAGATGGCCGAGGCCGCCAGGATCAGACCGATCAGCATCGAGCCGGAGTCGCCCATGAAGATCCGCGCCGGATGCATGTTGTGCGGCAGGAAGCCCAGGCACATGCCCATGAGGATGACGGTGAAGAGCGTCGCGGGGGCGGCGGCCTCGATCGTGTAGCCGTACCAGAGGCGATAGGCGTACAGGAAGAACGCGGCGGCGGCGATGCAGACCATGCCGGCGGCGAGACCGTCGAGACCGTCGACGAAGTTGACCGCGTTGATGGTGAGGACGACCAGGGCGACGGTCAGGAGCGTGCCCTGCCACGGGGTCAGCGAGACGACGCCGACACCCGGGATCGGCAGCCACAGGATGGTCAGACCCTGGGCGACCATGACGCCCGCCGAGATCATCTGCGCGCCCAGCTTGATCAGCGCGTCCAGCTCGAACTTGTCGTCGAGGACGCCGATCAGCCAGATCAGGGCGGCACCGGAGAGCAGGGCCCGCGGCTCGTTGGAGAGCTCGAAGACGCTGTTCAGGTTCTGCAGGTGGTCGGCGACGAGCAGTCCCGCGCACAGCCCGAAGAACATGGCGATGCCACCGAGCCGCGGAGTCGGTTCTCGGTGTACGTCTCGCGCACGGATCTCCGGCATCGCCCCGGTCGCGATGGCGAACTTCCGCACCGGACCGGTGAGCAGATAGGTCACCGCGGCCGTGACACAGAGCGTCAGCAGGTAATCACGCACGGGCTGCCCCACAGGAATCGCTGGCCATCTCAGCCCCACACCCTAGCCGTGCCGTCCATGTGCTTGGAGACACCTGGACCCCCCGAACGGTTGCACAGCGACTTTCCGTGATCTTTCCTCAGCGTCCATACGGGGGAAATCGGCCGGTCAGAGCCCGTACCTCCCCCCGTACCCTCGCCGTCTCCGCGGCGTCGTCACGCAGTGCGGCGGTGAACAAGGCGGCGATCCGCGCCATCTCCGGGGCGCCCATCCCCTGGGTGGTGACGGCGGCCGTACCGAGCCGGATCCCGCGCCCCTCCCCGTACGGCAGGGCGCAGGTGTCGAGGACCATGCCGGCGGCGGCGAGCCGGGAGCGTGCGGTGCGGCCGTCGACGCCGAGGGGTGCGGAGTCGGCGGTGATCAGGTGGGTGTCGGTGCCGCCGGTGGTCAGCGCGAAGCCCTCGGCGGCGAGCGCGGCCGCCATGACGCGGGCGTTCTCGACCACCTGATGGGCGTACGCGGTGAACGCCGGGGTGGACGCCTCGCCGAAGGCCACCGCCTTGGCCGCGATCGTGTGCATCTGGGCGCCGCCCTGGGTGAACGGGAACACCGCGCGGTCGATCCGCCCCGCGAGGTCCGAGCCGCACAGGACCATTCCGCCGCGCGGACCGCGCAGCACCTTGTGGGTGGTCGCGCAGACGACGTCGGCGTACGGGACGGGGCTGGGCGCCGCTCCCCCGGCGACCAGACCGATGGGATGGGCGGCGTCGGCGATGAGATAGGCGCCGATCTCGTCGGCGATCTCGCGGAAGGTCGCGTAGTCGAGGTGCCGGGGGTACGAGATGGAACCGCACACGATCGCCTTGGGGCGGTGGTGGCGGGCGAGGGCGGCGACCTGCTCGTAGTCGACGAGCCCGGTCTCGGCGTCGACGCCGTACGGCACGAAGTCGAACCAGCGCCCGGAGAAGTTGGCGGGCGAACCGTGGGTGAGGTGCCCACCGTGGTCCAGGCCCATGGCCAGGACCGTGTCACCGGGCCTCAGAAGGGCCGCGTACGCCGCCAGGACGGCCGAGGAGCCCGAATGTGCCTGGACGTTCGCATGGTCGGCCCCGAAGAGCGCGGTGGCCCGCTCCACGGCGATCCGCTCGGCGGCGTCGGCGTACTCGCAGCCACCGTGGTGACGTGCGCCGGGATACCCCTCGGCGTACTTGTTGGCCAGCGGGGAACCGAGGGCTGCGAGGACCGCGGGCGAGGTGAAGTTCTCGGCGGCGATCAACTGCAGGCTGTCGGCCTGCCGACGCACCTCGCCGAGCAGCACGTCGGCGATCTCCGGGTCCTGTCGGCGCAGGACGTCGAGAGCCTCATCGGGGGGAGCGGTGACCGACATGTCACCAATGTAGGCACGCACTCCCCCACGCGCCCCCTGACAGCGGTCAGTCGCGCGCCCGCGCCCCCTGACAGCAGTCAGTCGCGCGCCCGTACCCCGGTCAGCGCCGTCACCACCGGATCCAGTGCCTGGTTGATCTCGTCGCCGATCGAGCGGAAGAAGGTGATCGGGGCGCCGTACGGGTCGTTGACCTCGTCCGCGTCCACCGAGGGGGCCAGGAGCCACCCGCGTAGAGCCGCCGCCGCGCGGACCAGGGCACGCGCGCGTTCCACCATGCCCTCGTCGCGGGCGTCCGGGAGCGTGGCCGGGTCGATCGCGCGGACCAGGCGGGTGAACTCCTTCAGGGTGAAGGTGCGCAGACCCGCCGAGTGGCCCATCGAGATGACCTGGGCGCGGTGGTCGCGGGTCGCCGTGAGGACCAGGTCCGCGCGGATGACGTGCTCGTCGAGGAGCTCGCGCCCCACGAAGCCGCTGTAGTCCGCGCCGAAGTCGGCGAGGACCAGTTCCGCGTTGGCCTCCATCGGGGCGCCCTCGTGGCCCCAGGTGCCCGCGCTCTCCACGATCAGGCCGCCGCCGAGAGGGTCTCCGAGACGGTCGCTCAGGGCATGGCGGGTCAGCCGCTCGGTGATCGGCGAGCGGCAGACGTTGCCGGTGCTGACGTGGAGGATGCGGAAGGTGTTGCTGTCGTCGAACCCCGCTATGCCACGCCCCTCAGGGGCGGTCAATTCGCCACCTCGAGGTCGGGTACGACCTTCCGGAGCTCCTCCGGCGAGAGCGCGCCCTCGCGCAGCAGCACCGGCACCTTGCCCGTGACGTCGACGATGGACGACGGCACGATGCCGGGGGTCGGTCCGCCGTCCAGGTAGACGGAGACGGAGTCGCCGAGCATCTGCTGGGCCGCGTCGCAGTCCTCCGGCGACGGGTGGCCGGTGAGGTTCGCCGAGGAGACGGCCATCGGGCCGACCTCGGTGAGCAGCTCGATGGCGACCGGGTGCAGCGGCATGCGGATGGCGACGGTGCCACGGGTGTCGCCGAGGTCCCACTGGAGGGACGGCTGGTGCTTGGCGACGAGGGTGAGGGCGCCGGGCCAGAAGGCGTCGACGAGCTCCCACGCCTGCTCGGAGAAGTCCGTGACCAGGCCGTGGAGGGTGTTCGGGGAGCCGATGAGCACGGGCGTGGGCATGTTGCGGCCCCGGCCCTTGGCGGCGAGCAGGTCCGCCACGGCCTCGCTGCTGAAGGCGTCCGCCCCGATCCCGTACACGGTGTCGGTGGGCAGCACGACCAGCTCGCCCCGGCGGACGGCGGACGCGGCCTCGCGCAGACCCGTCACACGGTCGGTCGCCTCGTTGCAGTCGTATCGCCGTGCCATCAGTTCCCGGCCTCCTCGTAAGCGTGGTTCGTCATGGCAGTCGTGCCGGTCATGGCATGGCCTTGCGGGCGGTCGCGAAGCGCGGCCGGTTGTTCAGGTCCGGGTGGTCGGCGGCGTCGGCCCAGCCGGCCTCTTCGTTGAAGATCCACGGCACCTGCCCGCCCTGGGTGTCCGCGTGCTCGATGACGACGAGGCCGCCGGGGCGCAGCAGACGGTGGGCGGTGCGCTCGATGCCGCGGATGGTGTCGAGGCCGTCCTCGCCGGAGAAGAGGGCCATCTCCGGGTCGTGGTCGCGGGCCTCGGGTGCCACGTACTCCCACTCGGTGAGCGGGATGTACGGCGGGTTGGAGATGACCAGGTCGACCTGGCCGTCCAGCTCCGGGAGCGCGGTCAGCGCGTTGCCCTGGTGGACGGTGACGCGGGAGCCCTCGGCGTTCTTCCGGGTCCACACGAGGGCGTCGTCGGAGAGCTCGACGGCGTGCACGCGCGAGCGTGGCACCTCCTGTGCCATGGCGAGGGCGATGGCCCCGGAGCCGGTGCAGAGGTCGACGATGAGGGGTTCGACGACGTCCATCGCGCGGACGGCGTCTATGGCCCAGCCGACGACCGACTCGGTCTCCGGGCGGGGCACGAAGACCCCGGGTCCGACCTGGAGCTCCAGGTACCGGAAGAACGCCCGCCCGGTGATGTGCTGGAGCGGTTCGCGGGCCTCGCGGCGGGCGACGGTCTCCCAGTAGCGGGCGTCGAAGTCCGCGTCCTTGACGTTGTGCAGCTCCCCCCGCTTGACGCCGTGCACGAACGCGGCGAGCTCCTCCGCGTCGAAACGCGGTGAGGGAACGCCGGCGTCGGCCAGCCGCTGGGTGGCCTGGGCCACCTCGGCAAGCAGCAGGTTCACGCTGGTCCTCCGTGGTGCGGGGTGGGGCTTACGGAACTTACGCCGCTGCGAGCTTGGCAGCCGAGTCGGCGTCGACGCACGCCTGGATCATCGGGTCCAGTTCGCCGTCGAGCACCTGGTCCAAGTTGTACGCCTTGAAGCCGACGCGGTGGTCCGAGATCCGGTTCTCCGGGAAGTTGTACGTACGGATCTTCTCGGACCGGTCGACGGTGCGGACCTGGCTGCGACGGGCGTCGGCGGCCTTGGACTCGGCCTCCTCCTGCGCGGCGGCGAGCAGCCGGGACCGCAGGATACGCATGGCCTGCTCCTTGTTCTGGAGCTGGCTCTTCTCGTTCTGGCAGGAGGCGACGATGCCGGTCGGCAGGTGGGTGATGCGGACGGCGGAGTCGGTGGTGTTGACCGACTGGCCGCCGGGGCCGGACGAGCGGTAGACGTCGATGCGCAGGTCGTTGGCGTGGACCTCGACCTCGACCTCCTCGGCCTCGGGCGTGACGAGCACGCCGGCGGCGGAGGTGTGGATGCGGCCGGCGGACTCGGTCGCGGGCACGCGCTGGACGCGGTGCACCCCGCCCTCGTACTTGAGGCGCGCCCAGACGCCCTGGCCGGGCTCGGTGGCGCCGTTGCCGCCCTTGGTCTTCACGGCGACCTGGACGTCCTTGTAGCCGCCCAGCTCGGACTCGGTGGCGTCGATGATCTCGGTCTTCCAGCCGACGCGCTCGGCGTACCGGAGGTACATGCGGAGCAGGTCGCCGGCGAAGAGTGCGGACTCGTCGCCGCCCGCGCCCGCCTTGATCTCCAGGATGACGTCCTTGTCGTCGCTGGGGTCGCGCGGGACGAGGAGCAGTCGGAGCTTCTCGGTGAGCTCCTCCCGGTCCTTCTCCAGCTGCTTGACCTCGGCGGCGAAGTCGGGGTCGTCGTGTGCCAGCTCGCGGGCGGTCTCGATGTCGTCACCGGTCTGCTTCCAGGCCCGGTAGGTGGCGACGATCGGGGTCAGCTCGGCGTAGCGCTTGTTCAGCTTGCGCGCGTTCGCCTGGTCGGCGTGGACCGAAGGGTCCGCGAGCTTCGTCTCCAGGCCGGCGTGTTCGCCGACCAGTTCCTCGACCGCCTCGAACATCGGGGGCTCCTGGTTTTTTCGTCAGTTGCTACGGGGACGGCAAAGCGCCGGTCCCGGCCACCCGCGCGGGGCGACCGTGGACCGGCGCAGGGGCTCGCTACTTGGAGCCGGCGGCCTTGCCGAAGCGGGCCTCGAAGCGGGCGACGCGGCCGCCGGTGTCGAGGATCTTCTGCTTGCCCGTGTAGAACGGGTGGCACTCGGAGCAGACCTCGGCACGGATGGTGCCCTCGGTCAGCGTGCTCCGGGTGGTGAACGACGCGCCACAGGTGCAGCTGACCTGGGTCTCGACGTACTGGGGGTGGATCTCGCGCTTCAAGGTGTCTCCTAGTTTCGGGAGGGCTCCGGGTCGCCGTCGCGGGTTGCGGCAAGCGTGAACCGGGGCCGACGTACCAGTCTGCCAGGACCGGCCGTATCTCCCAAAACCGGGGTCGGGCCGGAACTATTCCTGAGCTGCCGCGGACGGCGCTTCCGGTGCTACTTCACGACGCCGTCGGCCTGGCCGGTGGCCGCGTCCTTCGTCGCCGAGGCGGGGATCGGGAGGTCCTTCTTCAGGGCCGTCCAGACCTGCCGGGACTGGGCTTCCAGGGGCACGACGCGGTTGGGGTCCCGGGGGTCGTACTCGACGGGCATGGTGACCATGTGGACGTCCTGGGCGCCGATGCCGGAGAGGCCCTTCGCGAAGCCCATCAGCTCCTGGACCGAGTCGAGTTCGGAGTCTGGGGTGATGGCCTTGGTGGCGGCGTCGGCGAGGTCGAGGAGCTTCGTCGGGTTGGTGAAGACGCCGACGTCCTTGACCTGGTCGATGAAGGCCTTCATGAAGGCCTGCTGGAGCTGGATGCGGCCGAGGTCGCTGCCGTCGCCGACGCTCTTGCGGGTGCGGACGAGGCCGAGGGACTGCTCGCCGTCGAGGGTGTGGGTGCCCGGTTCGAGGTCGAGGTGGCTCTTGCTGTCCTCGATGGCCGCGGTGGTGGTGATCTCCACCCCGCCGAGTTCGTCGATGAGCTTCTTGAAGCCGGTGAAGTCGACCTCGATGTAGTGGTCCATGCGGATGCCGGACATCGCCTCGACGGTCTTGACGGCGCAGGCGGGGCCGCCGACCTCGTACGCGGTGTTGAACATGGCCCGCTGCTCGCCCGCGACGGCGGTGCCCTGGGCGTCGGTGCACGAGGGCCGGTCGACGAGGGTGTCGCGGGGTACGGAGACCACACTGGCCTTCTTGTGGCCCTCGTAGACGTGGACGACCATCGCGGTGTCGGAGCGGGCGCCGCCCTCGTCCTTGCCGTAGGCGCCGTTGTCGCCGGAGCGGGAGTCGGAGCCGAGGACGAGGATGTCCATGGAGCCGTTGTCGACGTCGTCGGGGCGGTCGGTGCCCAGCTGGGCGTTGATGTCGACGCCTTCGAGGTTGCCGTCGAGCTTGAAGTAGACGTATCCGAGACCGGCGCCGCCGAGGACGAGGACGGCGAGGGCCCCCGAGACCAGGACGGCCACCTTTCGGCTGCGCTTGGCGGGCTGCTTGCGGCGGCGGCCGCTTCCCGCGCCGCCTATTCGGCTGCTCTTGCTCTGCTCGGTCATCGTCATCCCTCGGGCCCTCGGTTCACCATGTGTGACGGCGAAGCACCCAAAAGGGTTGCATACGGGCCTGTGAGGTTTCGGTGAGCTCAGCCGGGAACAGCACTGCGCCCACCGTGCGGGGCACGGTGGGCGCAGTGGTTCACGCAGGTCACGACAGGGTTACGGGGCCGAGGCCGCGTCCTGGTCGCGCGACTGGAGCATGACGCAGGTCACACGTCAGTCGTCGTTCTTGCCGCCAGGCGTCGTCTTCTGGATCTGGAGCAGGAACTCGCCGTTCGACTTCGTCTGCTTCATCTTGTCGAGCAGCAGCTCGATCGCCTGCTGCTGGTCGAGCGCGTGCAGCACACGACGGAGCTTCCAGGTCACGGCGAGCTCGTCGGCGCCGAGCAGGATCTCTTCCTTACGCGTACCCGAGGCGTCGACGTCGACGGCCGGGAAGATGCGCTTGTCGGCGAGCTTCCGGTCGAGCTTGAGCTCCATGTTGCCGGTGCCCTTGAACTCCTCGAAGATCACCTCGTCCATGCGCGAACCGGTGTCCACCAGGGCGGTGGCGAGGATGGTGAGCGAGCCGCCGTCCTCGATGTTCCGGGCCGCACCGAAGAAGCGCTTCGGCGGGTAGAGCGCGGTCGAGTCGACACCACCGGACAGGATGCGGCCGGAGGCAGGCGCCGCGAGGTTGTACGCGCGGCCCAGGCGGGTGATCGAGTCGAGCAGGACGACCACGTCGTGACCCAGCTCCACGAGACGCTTGGCGCGCTCGATGGCCAGCTCGGCGACGGTGGTGTGGTCCTCGGCCGGACGGTCGAAGGTCGAGGAGATGACCTCGCCCTTGACCGACCGCTGCATGTCGGTGACCTCTTCCGGACGCTCGTCGACCAGGACGACCATCAGGTGGCACTCGGGGTTGTTGGTGGTGATCGCGTTGGCGATCGCCTGCATGATCATGGTCTTGCCGGTCTTCGGCGGGGCCACGATCAGACCGCGCTGGCCCTTGCCGATCGGCGACACGAGGTCGATGATCCGCGTGGTCAGCACGCCCGGGTCGGTCTCCAGACGGAGCCGGTCCTGCGGGTAGAGCGGGGTCAGCTTGTTGAACTCGGGGCGGCCGCGGCCGGAGTCGGCGGCCATGCCGTTCGCCGAGTCCAGGCGGACCAGCGCGTTGAACTTCTCGCGGCGCTCGCCCTCCTTCGGCTGACGCACGGCGCCGGTGACGTGGTCACCCTTGCGCAGACCGTTCTTGCGGACCTGGGCGAGGGAGACGTACACGTCGTTCGGACCGGGCAGGTAGCCGGAGGTCCGGATGAACGCGTAGTTGTCGAGGATGTCGAGGATGCCCGCGACGGGGATCAGGACGTCGTCGTCGGCGACCTGCGGCTCGCCGGCCTGGAAGTCGTCACGCCCACGACGCCCACGGCGGTCGCGGTAACGGCCGCGACGCCCACGGCGGCCGCCCTCGGCGTCGTCGTAGTCGTCCTGCGGACCGGCCTGCTGGCCCTGGCCCTGGACCTGCTGGCCCTGACCCTGGCCGCCCTGGCCCTGGCCCTGGCCGCCCTGGCCGCCCTGGCGCTGGCGCTGGCCGCCCTGGCCACCGCCCTGCTGCTCGTCGCCCTTGCCACGGTCGCGCTGACGGTCACGGCGGTCACGGCGCTCGCCGCGCTCCCCGCGCTCGCCGCGGTCACGACGGCCGCGGCCCTCGGCGCCGTCGACGGCGGCCTCGGCCTTGCTGTCGGTGCCCGCGTCGGCCTTGGCCTCGGTACGGGCCTCGGTCTTGACGACCTGCGCGGCCTCGGCCTTGGCCTCGCCCTCCGGCGAACCGGCGGGGGCGGTGGCACGACGGCGACGACGCTCGCCCGCGGGCTGGTCGTCGGAGGCCGGCTGGCCCGGGATGTCGATCTGCTGCTGGGCGACGGCCTTCTCGGCCTTCTCCGCCTTGGGCTCGGCGGCCTCGGCAGCGGTCTCACCCGTACGGGTCTTGGCGGTGGCGCGGCGCTTCGGCTTGGTCTCGGCGGCGTCGGCGGCCTTGGCGGGGGCGGCGGAACCGCCACCGGCCTGCGCCTCCTTGATGACCTCGATCAGCTGGCTCTTGCGCATCCGCGCGGTGCCCCTGATGCCGAGGCCGGACGCGACCTGCTGCAGCTCGGCCAGGACCATGCCCTCGAGGCCGGTGCCGGAGCGGCGGCGCCGTGCGGTGCCGCCGGTGGCAGCACCTGCGGCGGGCGCGGCGGCGTCGACACTGCTGTCGGCAGTCACGCCCATCAGATCGGTGGTGTCGCTCACGAAGGGTCCTTCCCTGGAGCGGACGTCGGCCATCTGGCTCGGCGACCGGTTGTGCTGTCCGGCAGCGGTCCCGTGTTGGGTGGACCGTGTCCGGGGCGGTGGTCCCGCCGGGTACGGCGGAGAGAAACGTGCTGTGGGTCCGGCCCGAGCGCCCCCTGCTCGGCCCTCACTGCAGAAGAGCGAGGGGTGTCGTGCCGGTTCCGGAGCGTGCTCGAAACTGCTCAGGCAGGCTGCTCAGGCAGTTGGGGAGGCTCCCGGAAGAATCGGTGGTCCCTGATGGGGACACTCAGCACCGCGCCACAAAGGCGCCGGGTGCTGACTTGAGGTTAACACTACCGGCTCCAACAAACATTCCCCCTCTCCCTCACCGGCAATCTCCTGTCCCGGACGCTGCCCGGCGTCCGGCCGCCGTGCGCCTAGGGCGCCAGCGGCAGGACGCTCGCGCCGGAGGCGTCGAGGTCGAGCCGGTTCGCGGCCCAGCCCTCGCCCGCCAGTCGGGCGACCTTGTCGGCCGTCCCGTGTTCGGCCAGCGCGAGGACCGTGGGGCCCGCGCCGGAGATGACCGCGGGGACGCCGTCCGCGCGCAGTCGGTTCACCAGGGCGATGCTCTCGGGCATCGCGGGAGCCCGGTACTCCTGGTGCAGCCGGTCCTCGGTGGCCGCGAGCAGCAGCTCGGGGCGGCGGGTCAGGGCCTCGACGAGGAGGGCGGCGCGCCCGGCGTTGGCCGCGGCGTCCACGTGCGGGACGGTGCGCGGCAGGAGTCCGCGGGCGGTCTCGGTCAGCACCGGCTTCCCGGGGACGAAAACCACCGGAACGATGGAATCCGAGGGTTCCATCCTGATGGCTCGCGCGGCACCGGACTCGGTCCAGGCGAGCGTGAATCCGCCGAGCAGACAGGCGGCGACGTTGTCGGGGTGGCCCTCGATCTCGGTGGCGAGCTCCAGGAGGGCGGCCTCGTCGAGCTTGGCGTCCCCGCCTATGGTCACGGCGCGGGCGGCGACGATGCCGGCGCAGATGGCGGCGGAGGAGGAGCCGAGGCCGCGGCCGTGCGGGATGCGGTTGGCGCAGACGACCTCCAGGCCGCGCGGCTGTCCGCCGAGCAGGTCGAAGGCGGTACGCAGGGAGCGCACGAGCAGGTGGCTCTCGTCGCGCGGGAGCGTCTCGGCACCCTCGCCGGCGATGTCGACGTGCAGCCCGGAGTCGGCGACACGGACGACGACGTCGTCGTAGAGGCCCAGCGACAGGCCGAAGGCGTCGAAGCCCGGACCGAGATTGGCGCTGGTGGCGGGGACGCGCACCCGTACGGCGGCGGCGCGGAACGCTGGACCGGCCATCGCTCGATGACTCTCCTTGATTGCGACAACGGTGTTTCAGAACAGCAGGTGGTGCGGATCAACAGGTGTTGACGAACAGCAGTCGGTTCGGAACAGCGGGTGTTGCGGCACAGCGGTTGTTTCGAGAGAAGTACGGGAAACCCGGGGGCCGTTTCGGCCACGGAGGCGACAACGGCAACGACACCGCGCATATGCGTCGGGGCGGGTTCGGTACAGCCTATCGAAGGAAGGTTCTGCCGCGACATAGGGCGCACAGGAGGCGCACGATGCGTGTCGCGAGCCAACCTGTGCGCCTATGTAGGTTCCTGATCGGGTTTCGATCAGTACTTTTCCCCGCGCGGAGGGGGTGTGATCAGGCCAGACCGAGGCGCTCGGCGGCGGCGGCCGCGTCGACCGGAACGGTGACCGGCTGCGGCGCGCCGGCGACGGCCCAGTCGGGGTCCTTGAGCCCGTTGCCGGTGACCGTGCAGACGATCCGCTGGCCGGGGTCGACCTTGCCCTGCTCGGCGGCCTTCAGCAGACCGGCGACCGAAGCGGCCGACGCGGGCTCGACGAAGACGCCCTCCTGCGCGGCCAACAGGCGGTAGGCGCGCAGGATCTCACGGTCCGTCACCTCGTCGATGAAGCCGCCCGACTCGTCGCGCGCGGCGATCGCGTAGTCCCACGAGGCCGGGTTGCCGATGCGGATCGCGGTGGCGATCGTCGACGGGTCCTTGACGACCTCGCCGCGCACGAGCGGCGCGGAGCCGGAGGCCTGGAAGCCCCACATGCGCGGGCGGTGCGTCGCGAGACCGTCGGCGGCGTACTCGCGGTACCCCTTCCAGTACGCCGTGATGTTGCCGGCGTTGCCCACGGGCAGGACGTGGATGTCGGGCGCGTCGCCCAGCATGTCCACGATCTCGAAGGCGGCGGTCTTCTGGCCCTCGATACGGACCGGGTTGACCGAATTGACCAGCGCCACCGGGTAGTTCTCGGAGAGGCTGCGGGCCAGGGTCAGGCAGTCGTCGAAGTTGCCGTCGACCTGGAGGATCTTCGCGCCGTGCACGAGGGCCTGGCCCATCTTGCCGAGCGCGATCTTGCCCTGCGGCACGAGGACGGCGGAGACCATGCCGGCGCGGACCGCGTAGGCCGCGGCGGAGGCGGAGGTGTTGCCGGTGGAGGCGCAGATGACGGCCTGCGCCCCCTCCTCCTTGGCCTTGGAGATGGCCATGGTCATGCCCCGGTCCTTGAAGGAGCCGGTGGGGTTGGCGCCCTCGACCTTGAGGTGCACCTCGCAGCCCGTGCGCTCGGAGAGGACCTGAGCGGGTACGAGCGGCGTGCCGCCCTCACGGAGCGTGACGACCGGCGTCGTGTCCGTGACCGGAAGGCGGTCCCGGTACTCCTCGATGATGCCGCGCCACTGGTGGGTGCCCTTGTGGGTCATGGGTCCTTACTCCCCTTCAACACGCATGATGCTGGCGACACCGCGCACGGTGTCGAGCTTGCGCAGCGCCTCGACGGTCCCGGAAAGGGCTGCGTCGGGCGCGCGGTGGGTGACGACGACGAGGGAGGCCTCGCCGAATCCGTCTTGTCGACCTTGCTGGCGCACCGTATCGATGGATACGCCGTGCTCGGCGAAGACCGTCGCGACCTGGGCGAGGACGCCCGGCTTGTCGGCCACGTCGAGGCTGATGTGGTACCGCGTGACGACCTCGCCCATGGAGCTCACGGGCAGCTGGGTGTACGCGGACTCGCCGGGGCCGTTGGCCTCGTTGAGCTTGTTGCGGCACACGGCGACCAGGTCGCCGAGGACGGCCGACGCGGTCGGGGCGCCGCCGGCGCCGGGGCCGTAGAACATGAGCTGACCGGCCGCCTCGGCCTCGACGAAGACCGCGTTGTACGCCTCGCGGACGGAGGCGAGCGGGTGGCTCAGCGGGATCATCGCCGGGTGCACGCGCGCGGTGACCGAGCCGCCGTCGGCGGCGCGCTCGCAGATGGCGAGCAGCTTGATGGTGCAGCCCATCTGCTTGGCGGAGGCGAAGTCGGCGGCGGTGACCTCGGTCATGCCCTCGCGGTAGACGTCGTCGAGGCGCACGCGCGTGTGGAAGGCGATTCCGGCGAGGATGGCGGCCTTGGCGGCGGCGTCGAAGCCCTCGACGTCGGCGGTCGGGTCGGCCTCGGCGTACCCGAGGGCGGTGGCCTCGTCGAGCGCCTCGGAGTAGCCGGCTCCGGACGTGTCCATCTTGTCGAGGATGAAGTTCGTCGTGCCGTTGACGATGCCCATGACGCGGTTGATCTTGTCGCCGGCGAGGGACTCGCGCAGCGGCCGGACCAGCGGGATGGCGCCGGCGACGGCGGCCTCGTAGTAGAGGTCCTGGCCGTGCTCCTCGGCGGCGGCGTAGAGGGCCGCGCCGTCCTGGGCGAGCAGCGCCTTGTTCGCCGAGACGACGGAGGCGCCGTGCTCGAACGCGGTGGTGATGAGGGTGCGGGCCGGCTCGACCCCGCCGATGACCTCGACGATGACGTCGATGTCCCCCCGTTTGACCAGCGCGGTGGCGTCGGTGGTGATCAGCTCGGGAGCGATTCCCTCACGGACCTTGTCCGGGCGGCGGACCGCCACGCCGGCGAGCTCGACCGGTGCGCCGATGCGCGCGGCGAGGTCGTCGGCGTGCGTCGTCATGATGCGCGCCACCTCTGAGCCGACCACTCCACAGCCCAGCAGCGCCACCTTCAGCGGACGCGTACGCATCATCCGACCTCTTTCTCGTACTACTTCGTATCTCTACGGTTTCGTATCTCTACGCGGAACCAGTCTCACTCACCGGACGAGGGATTCAGCCCCTAGTCCGGATCCTGAGACATCTATTTCATCACTCGACTATTTCATCACCCGACGTCGAGACGCAGGAGATCTTCCTCCGTCTCACGCCGGACGATCACCCGGGCCTCGCCGTCACGAACGGCGACGACGGGCGGCCGGAGCGCGTGGTTGTAGTTGCTGGCCATGGAGCGGCAGTACGCACCGGTGGCCGGCACGGCGATGAGGTCGCCGGGCGCCAGGTCCGAGGGGAGGAAGGCGTCCCGTACGACGATGTCGCCGCTCTCGCAGTGCTTGCCGACGACCCGGGAGAGCATGGGCGCGGCGTCGCTGGTCCGCGAGACGAGGTTGACGCTGTACTCGGCGTCGTACAGCGCGGTGCGGATGTTGTCCGACATGCCGCCGTCGACACTCACGTACGTCCGCAGCCCTTCGAGCGGCTTGATGGTGCCGACCCGGTAGAGCGTGAAGGCGGTGGGCCCGACGATGGCGCGCCCCGGCTCGACGGAGATGCGAGGCGTTGCGAGCCCGGCGGCCTCGCACTCCCGCGTCACGATCTCGCTCAGCGCCTTCGCGATCTCGTGCGGCTCGCGCGGGTCGTCCTCGGAGGTGTACGCGATGCCGAGACCGCCGCCGAGGTCGATCTCGGGCAGCTCGACCCCGTGCTCGTCACGGACCTCGGCGAGCAGCTGGACGACCCGCCGCGCGGACACCTCGAAGCCGGCCATGTCGAAGATCTGCGAGCCGATGTGCGAGTGAATGCCGATGAGCTCGAGACCGTCGAGCTTCAGCGCCCGGCGCACGGCCTCGGCGGCCTGTCCCCCGGCGAGCGCGATGCCGAACTTCTGGTCCTCGTGCGCGGTGGCGATGAACTCGTGCGTGTGGGCCTCGACGCCGACGGTCACCCGGATCTGCACGCGCTGGCGCTTGCCGAGCCCCTGAGCGATGTGGGCGACGCGAACGATCTCCTGGAAGGAGTCGAGAACGATCCGCCCCACGCCGACCTCGACGGCCGTACGGATCTCCTCCTCGCTCTTGTTGTTGCCGTGGAAGGCGATGCGCTCGGCGGGCATCCCGGCGGAGAGGGCGGTGGTGAGCTCGCCGCCGGAGCACACGTCCAGGTTCAGCCCCTCCTCCTTGAGCCACCGCACGACGGCCCGGGAGAGGAACGCCTTCCCCGCGTAGAACACGTCGGCGTCCTTGCCGAAGGCCTCGGCCCAGGCGCGGCAGCGCGCCCGGAAGTCGGTCTCGTCGAGGAAGTAGGCGGGGGTCCCGAACTCCTCGGCGAGGTCGGTCACGCTCAGCCCGCCGACGGTGACGACCCCGTGCTCGTCCCGCTCGACGGTCCGGGACCACACCTTGGGGTCGAGGACGTTGAGGTCGGCGGCGGGCGCGGTGTAGTGGCCTTCGGGGAGGACGTCGGCGTGGCGAGGGCCTGCGGGATGGGCGGAACGACTCATGTCAGAACTCTTTCAAATCCGTTCGGGTGCGCTGATGCCGAGCACGGAGAGGCCACCGGCGAGCACCGTCCCGGCGGCTTCGGCGAGCGCGAGCCGGGAACGGTGGGCGGCCGAGGGTTTCTCGTCGCCGAGCGGCAGAACGGTGTGCTGGAACGCGAGCAGCGCGTCGGCGGTGGCTTCCAGGTGCCGGGCGACCCGGTCGGGGGCGCGGTGGCGAGCGGCGGCGAGAAGAACGACGGGGTGGTCGCGGAGGACGCCGAGAAGTTCGGGTGCGTGGAGGGGCGCATCGTGCTCGTACACCGGAACGACACCGAGCTGCCGCCCGTTGACGAGCAGCCTCCGCACCCGGGAGTACGCGTACCGGACGCGGAAGAGCGAGTTGCGCTCGTGCTGCACGAGAAGGGGAGGCCCGTCGAGGGGCCGGTCCTGGGGCGAGGGCCGGAGCAGCGCCCAGCGAGCGGCGTCGACACCGAGGACTTCGCCCTGGTGGGCGCCGGGGTGCACATGGATCCGCTCGACCCGCTCGACGCTCTCGCCCCGCTCGTCGTCGGACGGTCCGGAGAACCCGGCGAACCCGGCGTCGGCGCCTTGCGACCGAAGGAGCCGGACGACGGTCTCGGTGACGAGCAGGGCCCGCGACTCTGTCAGGTCGGGCGGACCGGCGAAACGGACGGTGGTCCCGGCGAGCGCGTCACTGCTCCCGTACGAGTCCCCGGCCTCGCGGACGGCCCGTACGAGCTCGGCGTCGGCGTCGCGCCGAAGGGAGAAGTTCAGGAATCCGGGCCCGGTGATCACGACCTCGCGAAGCCCGGGAGCGTCACGGAGACGCTCCTCCAGGATCCCGGCGACATCGAGGGCGGGACGCCCGGCGGACCGGGCGAGGGAGAGCGCGATGCTGCTGGCGTACTCCCCGGCACCACCGGGCCGAGCACGCTCGACCTTGACCGTCGGGGGTACGTCGACCCGCAGCGCACCGTCGTCGACCGCACGGCGCACGGCGTGCAGCACGGTGAGGGAGAGGTCCGCGGGGGTCACGGGACAAGCCTAGGGGAGGAGGGGGGGCCTCACGCGAACCGGTTTCGCGATGCGGGCACCTGGGCGAGGAGAGGCTCGGCCCGGTGGGGGCACGTGGGCGAGGAGAGGCTCGGCCCGGTGCGGGCACGTGGGCGAGGAGAGGCTCGGCCCGGTGGGGGCACGTGGGCGAGGAGAGGCTCGGCTCGGTGCGGGCGGAACTCGGCGGGGGCAGTGCGGGGGAGGACGGCGCGGAGGGGCCGGGCTCAGTGGTCCGGGGCCGGCTCGGCGGTGCGGATCGACTCCGCGGTGCGGGCCGGCTCGGTGACGCGGGCCGGGCTCAGTGGTGCACAGGCCGGGGTGCGAGGGCCGGGCTCATTGGTGCGGGCCGGTGGTGCTCCCGGCGTGTCGGGGGTCTGGCCGGCCGTCGACTGCGGCCGGCTCCTCTCCCCCGTCCGGCCCGTCCGGCCCGGCCGCCTCCGGCCGCTCGCGCCGCTCGCGGTGCATCAACTGACGTACGACGCGCACGAGCTCGGAGGGCTCGAAGGGCTTGGCGAGGAAGGCGTCGACGCCGGAGGCGGCCCCACCGGAGACCTCGTGCTCACCGCAGGCGCTGATGATCGCGACCGGCAGATGACTGGTCCGCGGATCGGCACGTAGCCGCTCGGCCGTCTTGATCCCGTCCAAGCGGGGCATGACGACGTCCAGGGTGACGACATCAGGACGAACCCGATGTACGACATCCAGACACTCGGCACCATCGGCCGCGGTCACGACCTCGAACCCCTCGAGTTCGAGATTGACCCTGATCAACTGCCGGATCACCTTGTTGTCGTCGACAACGAGCACCCGACCGGACACGCCTGACACACGAACGAGAGTAGGCCGCCCCGAACGGCTGCGTCCGGGTTTTACCCACTTCTGACCCGTGCGGGGGACCCAGCCCCTGGTGACACCCCGGAAATACCTGTTCACAGCCACTCCCACAGAGCTGGTAGGGTTCTACCCGTCGCCGCCGAACGCGGCGGACGCCCCCGTAGCTCAGGGGATAGAGCAACGGCCTCCGGAGCCGTGTGCGCAGGTTCGAATCCTGCCGGGGGCACTCCAGCCCGGACAGCGTGATCAAGACGCTGACCTGCTGAAGTGCCGAAGATGAAGGGCCGGACTCAGTCTCACTGAGTCCGGCCCTTCTTCGTTGTCTGGCACTGGTCGCGCGTGAGTGGCGCGTGACCACCCCACCCACTACACGCTCCCGACGCAACACCCGCGCAGGGGGCAGCCCTCCACTACCCTTCCCTGCTCAGGCCGTTGACGTGCACGCCGGGGGGACCATGGCCAGCTCATCGCCACTACTGACTATCGACCAGCGCATTATTGAACTGGAAGCCGAAGTTTCGGCTACGCACTTCTCCAAAAGATGGGCCCTTGCCTGGATCGGCCTTGGTAACCCTCTCTTGATCGGCGCAATCGTAGCCGGAAATATGCTGATCGACTTCTCCAAGCCGGGCAGCGGGCGACCCGCACTGAACACTCTCGGGACGATCGTAACGATCATATCGATCCTCCTTTCCGTGGCATTCTGGAATGTCAACCGGTCCTTCGAGCGCGCCAAGACCGTCGAGCTGCTACAAGCTCAAGCAGAACGGAGATCTCTCGAAGTCGCCACGGAAACTGAAGCAGCCACGTCTCAACCATTCCAGGAGTATTATCGCTCCATTCCGGATCTTCGCGACGAGTACAGGAAGAGCGCGGAGAGGTATCGCAGCCGCCACAATCTATTCCAACTCACAGTGATCGTCGGGTCTATCCTCACATCCGTCAGCACGACAGCCGCTGCCGAGCAGGGCATCTGGAGCTGGATCGCTGTCGGCCTAAGCGCCCTAGTAAGCATCTCGGCCGGAGTCATTGCCTACTTTAAGTTTCGTGAACGCAGCCTAAATCTTCAGCAGACCGCGGACTCGATAGATCAGGAAGTGCAGGCTTACAGCCTCAGGATTCGGCGCTACAGAAATCTTGCACCCGACGAAGCATCTTCGGCCTTCGCAGAAGAGCTCGAAAGAATTCGAGAAGAGCAAAGAAAGAAGGAGCTTCAGCTGGAACAGCCACCGGAGGCCGTTTCACAGCAGAGGCCCCATTCTCTCTAGCCACCTAGCTCTATCACGGTCATTGAGATCGCCATCGATTCAGCGTGCCACCCAACCCATACCCTCGTCGATCTTCCTGTTGTATCGATCCTCTTGGCCGTCAAGGCAGCCCTCGTACCTACGGTGAATAACCTCCGGCGAGTTTCCCGCCCGGCGGGCGACCTCAGCCACCGGAACTCCGGCATTGAGCCAGTTCGTGATGCACGTGTGCCTGAGGTCGTACGGCCTGTGCGCCAATGGGGAGTCGACCTTTTCGGATGGGAGAGCGAGCGGGCGGGCCTCCTGCCAGACCCTCCAGTAGCTGGAGGTCCCGAGGACCCCGCCACGCTCATTTGCGAAGAGCCGGCCATCCTTTGCCACGCCGAACTCCGCTATGTGGGCGCGGAGCATCATGACCAGGAGGGGCGGGATCGGGACCGGGCGATCCGCCTTCGGCGCCCGGGACTTGAGACCGCGCTTATCGTGGCGTTCCCCCGAGTCCGTCCACCTCTTTCCGGACACCGGGCGGGTCTCCCTCAGCGTGAGGGTTCCCCATCCGGTGTCGGGGAGGTGGCAGTCCTTCTCTCTGAGACCGACGGCCTCGGCCGGCCTCATCGCCGCGTAGAGCTGGCAGGCAAAGAACGCGACCAGGCGGCGACCGCGGTTGCGGTGGACGGAGCCTACGTACGAGACCGCCGTCAGCAGCTCGGCACCCTGGACGGGGTTCACCAGAACTCGGGGGTCGACGACGTCGCCCTTCGTGGGACCAGAGCGCTTGAGTCCGTGGAGCGGGTTCTCCTCCAGATACCCGCACTCGATCGCATACTCCATCGCCGTGTTAAAGCCGCGACGCCGGCGCTTGTACGTCTCCCCCGCCGCCGGAGTGTCGTCCAGCTTGAAGGAAAGCCGGTACTGCACATCCCGGACCACCTTCGGGTCCATGAGGGCCGACAGCCGGAGCGAACGGTGCTGAAGCCACTGGCAGGCCACAGCCAGCTCGCGCGGCGGGTCCTCCTCATCGTGCGCCGGAACGACCGCCCACCGCATCGCGAGTCGGATCTCCTCCGGCTGCGGCGCCTTCTTCCCAGCCTCCGCCATCGCGAGCGCCACCGTAGCGAGACTGTCGGCGAGGCCTTCCCGCGTCTTGGCCGCCGCCGTGCGCCAGCGGCTCGCCATGTACTCGCGGCTGAACTCCCACCACGACGGGTCGGGGCGCTGGTTCTCCTTCGCGGCCGCGGCCCGGAGTTCGGACTCCGGGAGCCCGGTCTCGGCATCGAAAGCTTCGCCCTTTCGCATCGCCTGCCACAGTTCGGAGCGGCGGCTCTCGGCGAGGGTGACCGTGGCGAAGCTGGCCGTCTTCACCCGGCCGGCGACCTTCCAACGGAGTTGGTACGGAGCCTTCTTGCTGCGTACCTGGCTGACCTTCCACACCCTGACGTCGGTGGAGAGTGTGGCGGCTTCGGAAACGGGCGGGCGCCCACTGTTGTGGGCGCCCGTCGTCGTGCTGGTCTTGCGGTGGGTCACGCTGCGTCCTCCAGGGTCTCGATCCAGCGCTCCAGCTCGGAGCGGCGGATGCGGACGGAGCCGTTCGGGAGCTTGATCGACCTGGGGCCCTTTTTCAGCTGACGCCACCTGTAGAAGGTCGCGCGGGGTACTCCGATCTCCTCCACGACCTGGTCGATGGTGAGCATCTCGTCACGCGCCATGGGCTCGGGTCCTCCTCATCTGGCTGAGCAGTACGGGACTGACGGGCGCCGCAAAAACCGCGGAGGCCGCAAATTGCAGCGGATCTGAGGTCTGACCTGCGGCATTGGGGGTGCGGCGGTGGCTGCCGCAAAAGTCTCGGGAATCGCCACAGAAACCGGTGCCGATGAGTACGGCGGGACGACCCAGGAGCCGAGTGCCCATTAGTGCGGATGTTTCAGGGACTTCTGCGGCGACGACGCCGAGGGGCCGCCGCCGCAGGTGGGCGGGGGCGGCCGGGGTCTTCTGCGGATTCTGCGATTTACGCGGCAAGGGGCCAAGGCAGGAGAGCACGCGGTGGCTCACGCCCGAGCCCCTCGGGCGCAGGGGTGGATGAAGTAGCGGGGCGCCGGGGGACGGCCTCGCTTGCCGGTCCGGGGCGGGGTCTCGATCCGGATGTAGCCGTGGTCCTCCAGGACGGCGGCGGCGGGCTCCAGCTCGGCGACCGTGGGGAAGGCGGAGCGCGAGACCTTGCTGAACAGGTCGCGTCGGCTGACGCTCTCCCAGCCGTTGTCTTCCAGGACCGACAGGAGGGTACGGGCGCGGGCGAGGGTGGCGTCCGCCCCCATGAGATCGAAGACGCTCAAAGCGTGGGCGGTGAAGTAGTCCGCCAACTCGATCGCGGACTGCATGGTCGCCGCGCTGATGGGCTTGTTGGTGCCGCCGTCGATGTGGTCGGCCAGGTGGAGCAGCCCGGCGATGCGGGCCGTGGCGCCGATGACCTTGCCTGCCCACTTGCCGATGTGCCCGAGGCGTCCGCCCTTAGCCCGGAGCTGCGGCTCGATGCGCTCGGCGTACGCGACCAGGGCGGCATCGGCCTCGGGGCCCACCTGAACCACGAGGGGATCGGTCCAGTCCGCGAGCTTGAGCGTGAGAGCGAAAACGTTCCGCTCGTACGTCGCACCAACGGCGGGCGGGACGGGGTCCGGGTCGATCTTCCGGTAGCCGACCAGGGATTCCGGCAGGCAGTAGAGGAAGCGGGCGAGCAGGCCGCGGCCGTCGAAGCCGCGGTTCTTGCCGATGTCCTCCAAGACGCTGGGCTGGACGGCGAGCCCCATGGTGAGCGCGGGGGCCTCGATGAACTCCTGACGGGTCCGGCGGTCGACGCGCAGCCGGTCGCCGGCGTGGCCCTTGAGGAAGACCTCCATGTTGGGGACGCCGGAGTACCGCCCGGCGATGATGTCGAAGATGCCGCCCTCGGCGGACATGACCGCGAGCCTGCCACCCTGCTCGGCGAGCAGAGTGGTGACGGTCTCGGGGGTGGCGTCGTCCGCGAGGAGCCGCGGGCGCGGCGGCACAGTCAGGGACTCGGCGGTCTGGGCGAGGCCGATTGCCTCGGCCACCAGGTTGTCCCGCTCGGGGCCCTCCGCCTTGGCGGCTTGAGCGGCAGCCTTGTCGGCGGCCTCGCGGGCCATGCGGGCGGTGACCTCGGCCTCCACGATCGTGAGGTGGGAGCCCTCCACGAGCGTGTTCTCCGCCTCGTAGAGCGGGGCGGTCATGGCTGCGAAGACGGCGGACTTCCGGTTGGCCGGGCCGAGGGCGACGACAACGAAGAGGTTCGTGGGCTCGCGCCACCGCCCGCGCACCTGGACGACGGCCCGGCCTCCGGCCGCGGTCGCGAGGACGGAGAGAGCGAGGGCGCCCGCGAGGTCCACCGGCGTCTGGGTCTCCTCGGCGAGCGCAACGACGAAGTCCGAGACCCAGCCGGGGAGGGCATCGACGGGGAACGGCGGCAGCTTCGGCTGCCGGTCCAGCGGGATCGGTTCCGGCCACGCGGCCGGGACGGTCGCGGCGCCGAGCGCGAGAGCCTCGCGGAGGTCGTCCTCGGTGGCCTCGGCCGACATGCCGGCCTGGACGATGCGGGTGCCTACCTCGATGCTCCGGCGGCGCCGGGCGAGGTCGTGGACGATCTCGGCGTAGTAGGTGGCGTTGGCCGTGGAGGGCACGGCCTGGATGAGGGTGTGGAGGTAGGGCCGGCCGCCCGCGCTGACGAGTTCGCCGGTCTGCTCCAGGTGGTGCCCGAGGGTGATCGGGTCCACGGGCTGGCCCTGGGCGTGCAGGGCGAGGATCGCGCGGTGGATCGTCTCGTGGGCGGGCACGTAGTGGTCGGCCGGGTCCATCGAGCCGTTCACGTCGCCGATGACGCCGGGCGCGAGCATGAGTGCGCCGACGACGGCCTGTTCGGCTTCCCGGTCGTGCGGTGCCATCCGCTCCGTGCCGTCGGGCACGCTGTGCAGCGGCACCACGGGGGCGTACTGCCCATGGGCAGGCTCAGGTGTCATGCTGGGGTTTCTCCTGTTTCTGTCGAAGGGACGGAGAGCCGGGGCGGTCGCGGTCTTGTGGTGAGAGGCGACCGCCCCGGGCACAGCTACTTCTGCCTGAGCCACCGCTCGTACTGCTGGCGGGCGTAGGCGCGGGGGTCACAGATGACCGCGGTGTCGTCGCTGTCCATGAGGCGGCGGGCCGCCTCGGTGGCCATCTCCGCCGCGTCGCTCCGTACGCGCTCGCTCTCGTCGCTCAGCGCGATGCGGTCGAGGAGCGCGGCCTTGCGGAGCCAGAACTCGCGGCCGAGACCCTTGCCGAACGGCTTGTCGGCCGCGGTGCCGGCGGTCCAGCCGATCTCGCTGATGATGCTCGGGGCGAGCGCGTAAGCCTCCTCGGGCGTCGGCCACCGTTCGGCCCGCAGGTCGGCGGTGAGGTAGAGACGCTCGCGCTTGCCGTCGCGGGTCGCGTACTGGCGTACGGCGCCCGTGGCAAAGGTGCCGCCGAGCGCGGCGGTCACCCGGTCGGTGTCGTCGGGGTCGCAGATGACGCGGATCTCGAACATGGGTCAGTGCTCCTTGGTGGTCTCGATGGCGGGGAGTTCGGGCAGTCCGGCGCGGGTGAGGGCATGCGGGTCGAAGCCGGGCAGGGCCGCGCGCGTGAGGAGGGCGGTGGCGAGCTGCTCGGCGTAGAGGGCGCCGGTGCGGGCGGCCTCGATCTGGGCTCCGGCGCGCAGGGCTTCCACGCGCTCGATGTGGGCGTGGTCCTCGCGCCGCTCGGCCGTGTGCCGCTCGTGAGCGACGGTGGCGCGGCGATCGGTGCGCCAGTAGCGGGCGGCGAGCCCGTAGGCGACGGCGGTGGCGAGCACCCACAGCAGGAGCGGCAGGGACAGTCCGTCGGCGTATCCGGCGACCCCGGCGAAGGCGAGACCGCCCGAGGTCGCGAACGCGGTTCCGGCGAGCGTGCTGTCCCCGCGGTGACCGGCCGCGGCGAAGGCGCCGGCCGTGGCGGCTCCGGCGGCGAGGACCACCATGAGGGCGGCGTTGCCGACGGAGTGTTCGGCACCGTTGGCGTTCCAGATCCGGCCGAGGACCAGGACCGTGGACGTGGCGAGGGCGGGGGCCACCTTCGGCGTGGCCGTGGTGAGCCAGTGCGGGACGGTGATCGGCTCGTTCATCGCGGGCTCCTTCGGCTAGTTGGCGAGGTCGGAGAGGGCCGTGGCGGAGGACTGGACGAGGTTGGCGATCGGCTCGTACGCCCCGGTCCCGGCGGCGAAGAACCCGAAGAGGAAGAGCACGATGGCGGCGCCGGCCCCGGAGGACTTGCTCTTCACGGCGAAGACGGACGCAGCGCCGAAGAGCAGGACGGCGGAGATCTCGAAGTTCATGTCAGGCTCCTGTCGTTGCGGGGTCAGCGGGTGCCGTCGCGGTGGACGCGGGCGGCGATGTTGAACAGGTGGCGTCCGACGCGTATGCGGATGCCGTCGCCCTTGCAGCGGCGGCAGGTCTTGCCGCGCTTGGGCTTGCCCTTGCGGTCCGTCTTGAGGGCGAAGCCGAGTCCGTTGCACTTGCGGCAGTTGCCGAACGGCGAGGCCGCACACAGAGCGACGTAACCGAGTGTGATGACGAACAGGAGTGCGCTAGCGGCGAGGAAGGGGGTCATCGGGGACCTCTCCGGTGGGTTTCCGGGTATGCGCAGGTCAGCCCGCTAGGAACTAGCGTGCTGATCAGATGCGGTATGGGGTGCTAGCGGTGCCGCTAGACCTAGCGGGGCTTGCTGCTAGGTCTAGCGGCGATCCGCGTCAGCTCGCGTCCCGGTTTCCGTCACGGTCCGCGATGGCAGCGGAGATGCGGGAGCGCTCGATGCCGCGCCGGTTGGCGCCCTTGCCGCTCTCGGTCTTGCCCCACACCTGGGTGGTGGAGATGCCGTGCGGCTTGAGGGCGGCGGCCAGTCCCTCGGGGTCCCAGCCGCCGTAGACGTCGGGGCGCAGCTCGGCGAGCCGGGCCACGACGACTTCGGACCAGACCTTGGGCTCTTCGGCGGGGACGACGGCGAGGATGTCGCGCAGCAGGTCGTACGCGCTGGTCTCGGCGGTCTCGAACGACTCCCCCAGCGCGTGGCCGGAGAGGGTGCCGGCCTGTTCGCGGAGCTTGCGGGCCCGCAGGCCGATGGTCTCGGCGGTGGGGGCGTCGACGTAGACGGAGGAGACGATCCGGGCGTCCGCTCCTTCGCCGACGAAGTAGTGGATGCCCTTGTCCTTCCAGGAGAACATCGTGGCCCGCACGCCTCGCTTGTACGAGGACGTGCCGAGGACCATGTCGTTCTCCAGCTGGCCCATGACCTTGAGGCAGAACCTGGCCGACGCGTTCGCGCTGATGCCGGTCGGCAGAGCCTTGGCGTCGGGGCGCTGGGTGGCGAGCAGCAGCACGATGCCGGTGGCGGGGCCGCGCTTGACCAGGTCGGTGCAGATCTCCTCGAACTCCGCGCCGTGCTTGGGGTGTTCGAACCAGACCTGGCATTCGTCCACGCCGACGACGATCGGGTGGAGTCCCAGGTTCTTCATGTTGGCCAGTTCGCTGGTGACCTTCGACTCCGGGCAGATGTCCCGGGGCAGGGAGCGGATCATCTTCGCCCGGCGTCGAAGCTCGTCCCGCAGTTCCCGCAGGTCGGCGAGGGCGTACTCGATGTCCTCTTCGTCGTCTCCGGCGCGGTGGCGGTGCGAGACGCGCTCGCCGACCGGGTCGAGGTCGCCGGTGCCCTTGAGGTCGTAGGTGTGCAGCTCGGCCCGCGGGTCGAGGGCGGCGATCAGGAGCAGCAGGCGCAGGAGGAACGTCTTGCCCATGCGGGGGATCGCGCCGATGACGGCGGCGATGTACATGAGCGTCATCTCCACCCAGCGTCCGCGCTGGTCGGTGCCGAAGGCGACCGGCTTGAACAGGTCCGTGGCCCCGCTCTTGAGCAGCGGCCACACGGGCTTCCGCGCGGTCGACATGTCCTGGTCGCCGACCCACAGCACCAGGTGGCCGGTGTGCTCCTCCGGCACGGCTTCGGGCCAGACGCAGCCCAGCGGGCGGCGCAGACCGGAGGCGAGCTTGTCGCGGCGCTCGATCACGTCCGTGACGGTCACGCCGTACGGGAGGTCGCCCTCTGCACGCCAGCCGGGCCCGTCGCGGGTGATCGGGGCGGTGAACGTGAAGCCGTCCCGGCCCTTGCCCTGTGCCTGGTTGATCGCCGGGATGCCGAGCGCCCCCAGCGCGCGGAGGACGATGTCGCTGGTGAGCTTGGGCGCCTTGGTGACCTCCACGGCCCGGTTGATGACCGGAGCGTCTGCCTGGCCGCCGGCCGACCCGAGGGCGAGCAGCAGCGCGCCGACCGAGACGACCTGGAGCCAGCCGGGGGCGAGGACGTAGAGGGCGAGCGCGGCGCCCATGCCGATCAGCGTGGCGAGGGTGGCGACCAGGGCCCGGAGCCGGACGCGGCCGTCGCGCTGCCGCGACAGCTTGAGGTACTCCGCCGCGTCCTCGCGTCGGACAGCGGCGAGTCGGACGGGCTCGCCCTCGCGGTCGGCGACCCAGCGCATCGTGCCGCCGACGAACTTCGCAGCCCCGCGCGGGGCCTGGAGCGCGAGGCGCCCGGCATAGACCGGGGAGCGGAGCGCGTGGTACCCGGCGAGGTGGGTGTAGTGGCTGGCGACCCAGCGGGCGGCGGTCTTGAGTTCGGCCGTCGACCGCAGCCACGCGGGGACGATCCGTCGCCGCTTCGCGCCCGCGAGTCGGCCGAGGTATCCGGGCCCGGCGAGCGCCGGACCGTCGACCAACCGGCGGGCCGACGGGTCACCCGACTCGTCGGCCGACTCGTCCGTGGGGGAGTCGGGCGACGCGTCGGCGGTGGAGTTTGCCGACTCGGTGCGGGCGGATCGTGCCTTGTCGAGGTCGACCACATCGGCCCCAGAGTCGGGCGACCCGGTGGTGGCCATGTCGGCTTCAAGTCGGTCGAAGAAGTCGTTCTCGTCGTCGGGGTGCTTCACTGAGACTCTTCCTTCTCTTGAGAGGGATGGCGGGATCCGGCCGCTGCTTTGGTCGGTCGTGACCGGACCCCGTGACTCACAGGTCGAACAGGCCGCCCTGGTCGGCGCCGGGCGCCGCGGCGGCACGCTGGGCGGTTCGGCGGGCGGCGGCGAAGCAGGGCGGGCACCAGGCGCGCAGCTCGCTCGCGGGCAGTGCCGCGGCGGCGAGCTCGGTGGTGAGCGGGTCGGCCGCGGCGGCCATGAGGCGGATCGGGCCACTGTGCTTGCCCGCGTGGCGGCCGTGCTCGCGGGTACAGCGCCCCTCGCCCTTCGTGTGGGGCTGTCCGCATGCGCCGGCGCACTGGCAGCGGTGCTGTGCGGCCTCCATCACGGTGTGGAAGAGGTCGGCGGCGGCGAGCGGGCCCGGCGTCATGCCGCCGCCCCCACCGCCGGTGCCCCGGTCGGGGCACCTCGGCGTCCCGACCGGCGGCCGGCGACCGCCGAGAGCAGCCGACCCAGCCGGGCCCCCTTGATCCCGGCGCGGCTCTGCTTGGCCGCGTACATGGCCTCATCGGCCCGGCCGAGGAGCGCGGAGAGGTCCTCGCCGGGGAAGTCGACGGCGCGGACCCAGCCGAGGGACACCGTGGTGGCCACGTGCGGGTTGGCCTTGTCGGCAGGACGAGCCAGTACCCCGTGGAGGACGGCGAGCAGGTCCGCGACCGTTCCGTCGGTGTCCAGGACGACAGCCGCGAACTCGTCGCCGCCGAGGCGCCCGGCGACACCGTTCGGGCCGACGTAGTGGGCGAGCCGGTCGGCGGTGGCCTTCAAGAGGGTGTCGCCGGCCGCGTGGCCGTGGCGGTCGTTGATCTGCTTGAAGTGGTCGACGTCCGCGAGGACGACCACCGCCCTGTCGTCACGCAGGAGCGCAGCGGCCCGGCGGGTGAAGCCCTCTCGGGTCCGCAGCCCGGTCAGCGGGTCGCGCCGGGCGGTGCGGAGACGACGGCGCAGCCACAGCACGTGGCCGGACCATCCGGCCGCGAGCGGGCCGGTTGCGGCGAGGATCGTGGCAAGGGTGTTCATGCGGCGACCTCCTCGGCCGTCTGAGCGGACTCGTCCGTGTCGCTGGCGTCGTTCGTGTCGACGGAGTGGAGATCCGGACGGCTGGCCCGCTCGGCGAGCAACTTGTCCCGCAGAACGCGAGAGTTGGCTGCCGAACAGTGCAGTGCGGTCCGGATCGCCTCGGCGTTGATCCCCGCCAGCGGCCAGTCGGCGGTCAGCTCGCGGGCCTCGGCCAGCAGCTCCGCCGCGGAACGCGGCGGCTTTGCCCCCTTGGGCTTCTGACGGGTGGTGCGCTTGCGCGGCTTCGGCTCGTCCTGCTCCTCGGTCGGCGGCGGCACGGGCGGCACGGCAAGCTCCTGCTCCGGCTCCTCCACAGGCCCGTCGGGGGCAAGCTCCCCGAGCCGCAGGAGGACACGCTCGCGGCGCGGGGTCTTCGACCGCCACCGCCAGCCGTAGGTCTCGCGCAGGTCGGCGCGGGCGAGCTGCCGCTCCTTCTCGCGGGAGAGCGCGTCGGCGTACGAGGTGATCTCCCACAGCGTCATCCGTCGCCACAGCGAGAACGTGGAGGGAAAGGCCAGCAGCCACCGCGAGGCCCGGATCTTGTCCATTCGGCGCCCGGTCGCGGCCCCGATCCGTACGGCGTAGATGTGGGCGCCGATCTCGGAGAACACCACCCACAGCAGCGGCATCGTGCCGTGCGCGAGCTTGGCCCACATGCCGTGCCCGGCGGCCACGTTCAGGCCGCAGGTGATCAGTGTCAGGACCCAGGGCACGAATCGCACCCACGCGAGGGCCATGTCCATCCGGATCAGCAGGAGGTTGGCCACCGTGAACACCGGAATGGCCACGTCGATGCCGACCGGCAGCATCCACGGCTCGCCGAAGCCCCACCGCAGCGCGGCGGCCGACACGGCATCGAAGGAGGAGATGAGCCCGAGGGCTCCGACGCCAGCCGCGGCGAGCGCGCCGATACCGGCGAGGCCCATCTCGGGGCGGGTCAGCGGCGGCACCGCCGACCGTTCGTTGGTGATCGCGATCGTCATCGCACACCGCCGAAGAGCTTCCGGTTCCGAACCGCCCAGCCGATGTGCTGGATGAGGAACCCGAGAACCGCCGCGGCGAACAGCCACGCCTGATGAGCCGCAACAGCGCCCCCGGCGCTGCCCACCGCGATCAGCGAGCCGAGCCAGACGAGAACCAGCTCCGGGCCCCAGGGCACCCGGGCGCTCATGCCGCCGCTCCCTTCCGGGAACGGGGGCGGCGGGCCGCCGGCCGTACCAGCGGGATGACGTTGAACAGCTCCGGCGCGAACGCCTCGATCGCCTCGGCGGCGACTCGGCTCACCTCGTCCGGCAGGTTCGGGTTGTCCGCGAGGATGTCCCGAGCCGCGTCCAGACGAGCCGCGCGCTCCTCCTCGCTCTCGCCCTCCACCCCGAGCCACAGCTCCACCGGGGTGCCGAGGGCGAGTTCCACGAAGTCGTTGGCGCTGACGGCCTGATGGCCGCCGATGAATGTACGCATGGCTGATCGCTCCTGAACTTGTCGAAGGGGCGCTGGGTGGCCTCGGTCCGTGGTGAGAGGCAGCCACCCCAGCGCGGCGGGGTCGGAATCTCTCCGGCTCCCCCTGCCTCGCCCGTACGGCACCCCGTGCGGGGCCCGGACGGGCGAGGGAGGCAACCGGCCGCAGCAGCCGCTGCGCAGGTGACCTGACGTCCGCGAGTCACCGGCTATCCCGGTGCGTCGAAGCAGCGGATCAGGGGACGCGGTAGGCGTGGCCGCCGTGCCGGTCGAGCACGGGCGACGCCCAGAGTCTTCGTCGATACATGGAGACCCCCTCGGTCGGTTGGATCGGATGAAGCACTGCAAGGGGGACCTGTGTCCCCACCCTCCGGCCGTTGCTCGCGGTCGCCGGGCCACCTCGCCAGTACGGGCCGAAACCCTGTTCCACCTGGCCTTTAGCGGGATTGCAGCGTCCCCGCCCTGTGCTTGCAGACAGCACCTCTCTTCGGACCGAAGCCCGATGAGGTACATGTATTACCTGTTCCTCATCATGGAGAGACGGGTTGGGGTCGTCAAGTCCCTTGGTTTTCAAGGAGTTCGTGAACCCGCCCCGCTCGATGTCTCAAGCTTGGCCTGATCAGGGCAGACGCTGGACTCCACGCATGTACGGCTGCGGGACGACTTGGCTACGGTGAAGTCGTCCCAAGTCGTCCCACGGGTGGGAGAGTGCGGCATGGCCAACGAACGACTGCGCGGCGCCATCATCGAAAGCGGCATGACGCTCGATCAGGTCGCCGAGCGGCTCGGGGTATCGGCGAAGACAGTCGAGCGCTGGATCAATGACCCCAAGCGCCAGCCGTACCGCCGATTCAAGTACGCGACGGCCTCGCTCCTCCAACGCGAGATGTCTTACTTATGGGCTGAGGAACGGACGTCCGCGGAGGTCACCGAGGCGGGCAACGCCGAGCTGATCAAGCTCTACCCTCACCGCTCGGTCGTGCCGAATCGGCTCTGGACGCAGCTCTACGCCGGCGCTCAGCGGTCCTTCGACGTCCTGGTCTATTCGGGGTTCTGGCTCACCGAGGACGCGGCCTTCCACCAGGTCGTCAAGGAAAAGTCGGCCGCCGGCATCCCGGTCCGGTTCATGCTCGGCGACCCCGACTCAGCTGCGGTGGCAGTGCGCGGAGCCGACGAGGGGATCGGCGGGGCCATGGCAGGCAAGATCCGAAATGCCCTGGTCAACTATGCGCCACTCTTCGGACTCCCCGGCGTGGAGTTCCGCCTCCACTCCACCACGCTCTACAACTCCCTCTATCGCGCGGATGACCAGATGCTCGCGAACGGGCACCTGTACGGCGTCGGCGCGTACATGGCGCCGGTATTGCACATCCAGCGGGTGGCCGGCGGCGAGCTCTTCGACGCTTACGCCGAGAGCATCGAACGGGTCTGGGAGAGCGCCCGCCCCATCACCTCGCCCACTGACCTGGGAGGCTCGGACGCATGAGCCGTATCGACTACTTCCGCGACCCCGCCGCTCCAAAGGCCAACTCGGTGGTGCCGTCCGTGACGGTCGTCGTACGCGACGGCGAGGGACGGCTCCTCCTCATCCACAAGACCGACAACGACCTGTGGGCTCTTCCTGGCGGGGGGCATGACATCGGTGAGCGAATCAGTGACACCGCGGTCCGGGAGGTCCGGGAAGAGACGGGGATCGAGGTGGAGGTGGACAACATCGTCGGCCTCTACACGGACCCGGATCACGTCCTGGCGTACGACGACGGAGAGGTCCGTCAGCAGTTCTCCATCTGCTTCCGAGCCCACCCGGTCGGCGGGTCCCTTCGCACGAGCAGCGAATCGAAGGAGGTCCGCTGGGTGAACCCAGCGGACCTCGATGACCTGGACATCCACCCGTCCATGAGGCTGCGCATCCAGCACGGCCTGGACGAGTCGCGACGGGAGCCCTACCTCGGCTGAGCGCCGGCCGCGGCAGCTGCCATACGACGCTCCACCCGCTCGTTGGCGGCGTAGATCTCGGGCGCCGCGCGCTGAATGAACCGCCCCACGATGGTGTCCGGCCCGTACCGCTGCACGATCTCGTCCAGCCGAGCGACTGGAGTGGTGTGCCCACCGTCGGGCGTCGTCGTCATGTCGGAGACGATCAGCGCGTCCACAAGCTCGGGCCGCTCAAGCGCGAACTCAGTCTCAAGCTCATGCCGGAGCCCTCGCTCCTCAGCCTCTAGGAGCGCACAGGAGTGATGCGCTACGAGCCGCACCACGCGCTCGTCGGCACCCTCTTGCTCTCGAAGGAACCGAGCCCCGTCGAGCGGGTGGAAGCCGGTGGTCGCGATGGCCGGCGAGTACCCGACGTCGTGCAGAACGGCCGCGGCCTCCAGCAGCTCGGCGTCACCACCGAGGATCGGGCTCAGGGACCGAGCCCGCTTGGCAACGCCGAGGGAGTGCGCCCAACGACGTGGCAGCGGCTCGGACAACATCGATTCGGAGAGCGAGTACGCCCACTCAGTAAGCCCCATAAACGGCAAGGCTACGGCCGTTCAGGAGATCCCGGGAGTGCGCGCACGGTCCGCCCCTTGCCATGCACCGTGTCGAGCAGGCCGATCCCCTCCATCTGCGCAAGCACACGGCGCACAGCCGTCCGAGAGGCGCCGAAGCGCTTGCAGAGGCTTGCTTCAGACGGGTAGGCATCGCCAACCACTAGCGAATCCTCACCGATCAGGTCAGCCATGCGCTCAGCGAGGGTCCGGGGGGCGCCGCCCTCTCGCGAAACACGCCAGCCGACCCCCGGCGCTGACTCAAGGAGGCCCTCCCCTTCGAGAAGGTGAAGGGCTCGACGGATCGTGTTGCGGGAGACCCCGTGCGCGTCAACGAGATCCGCCTCGGACGGCAGCACCTCAACGAACTCACCTTCCTTGATCCCCTTCCGCAAGATCTCAGAGATGACTAGGTAAGTTCCACGCGGGCTGGCTGCTGCCACTCCGCCCCCTCTCGCCAGTGAACCCTTAGCTCAAGGGTCTCACCACCTACCCCTACACGGGGAGCGACCCCAAGATTCCGGACACCCTCCTCCACCCAGCAACGAGGACTGCAGCCAGCACTGCAAATCCGAGAGTCAGCCAGGGAATGACGTCATCCTTTACACCGAGCGCAGGAAGTGCAAGCGAAGCAGCGGTCGCTGCCACCATCGCCGCAACAATAGCCAAGGCGACATGAGCGGATTCCCTCCAAGCACTGACAAATCGAGAAACCGGGTGAACTCCCGCCAGCATCTCATCAGAAAGCAATGCCCCTGCGCGCCCGGATGAATAATTCTCGGCAATTAAAGTCAGAGCACGCGCCAACTCGCGAAAAGCAACGTCAGGTTCTGAATCCAGCCGCTGAAGCCGCTGCCGAATCACACCAGCAACCAGCCCCGCATGCTGCTTAATCGGAGTTCGCCTAGTGCTACGCCGGGGGACGGATCCGATCGTTCGATGCGACCGCAGGATCAGTCGCTCAATCTGACGACAGCTCCGATCAAGCGACCGCACGATTGATGGACGTCGACCGATACCGGCGCACTCAGCCCTGGCGCAAAGCCGTACACAAAGGATGACCTCCTGAACGATCCTGAGGCGATAGTCAGGCCACCGATGCGCCAACCAGATGAATGGAACCCCAAGAGTAAAGAGACCCAAAGAAACCAGAAGCGCGAAATCAAGAAGGTTCAATACCCCGAGAGGGGAATTACCTTGACTGAGCACCCAGAAATAGTGTTTCATCACCCTTTCGAGAGTCTCGAACTTCCACTTAACGGATGCGTCATGAATTAGTCGCGCAACTAACCCAATCACTTTACTTAGAAGCCAGACCGAGAGAACAGCAATGAGCGTGGAGCCTGCTGGATATCTCCACGTCCTGAAAGCTGTCCGGATTCCTGGCGTCGAAAGATCATCGAGGCCTAGCTTGCGGAGAGATGCCCGCAATTGATTCAGACTTTGCTGGCGGTACACCCATGAGCGCCTGCGGTGTCCCCGATTGAACCGAGCCCATATGCGCAGGATACGCCACACGATGCAAGAGATCCGCTGTTCCACCCTCACCTCGACCCGAGCACACTGATCTGGTGAGCTTCAGCCCATCGACAAATGTTCCTCCTGAGCTCCGGCGACCACTCCTCCGATCGGATCTCGCCATCCCTTGTGACGGGCGAGGCTTCAGCAATTCCGAATGCATGGAACAGTTCATCCGCCACCAACGCACCCGCCTGAACGAGGCCAGTTCCCCCATCAGCAAGGTCGTCCAGGAGAGCCGCAGATTGACTGTCTGCATAGGCACAGAATTGAGTACTCAGCGGGGACCGCGTCCCAAGTTGAGTGTTATAGCGATCGATTCGAAAAGGCGGCATAGGGGTCATCTGAGGCTTCGACGGACCACTAGGGTGCGAATGAGGGGCATCGACGAGCGCCGCCTTAATAACCGCAGTCCCGGTTGAACCAGACCTATCTCGGGCGTGGACTCCGAGCCCGTGAAGGGCAGAAAGAAGCTCGTAAACGACAGTGTCGGGATCAGTCCACCAGAACTCGACACCGTCAACGATTGACATACGGCCACCAATACGCATGGCCCAACTTCCGGATCCGTCTCGGTGCAACTCGCATTGGTTGTACCAGTAGCTTCGCGGATCGCCACCACTGGCCACAAGACGGCGAGAACCGATCCGCACCTCGTCAAATACAGAGGCAGCCTCCCCCAGGAGGCGTCCCCCAGAAAGCAGCTCCTCCTTGTAACGACCGTATGAGTCGCGAGTGATCTGCATGTCGCCGGGCACTTCCGGACACACCGTCACGATCAGGTGAGCAACGTTGCTCGCTGGGAGAGTGTGGAGGAGTTCCTGCTCAACGACGGCGAGGCGTCGTCCACGATGCGAGGCATCGCTGAACCTGCGGTGGTAGGCGGTAGCCACATCAGTTTCTGTCAGCCACTCGGTCTTACTCGCACCGCGGCGCGGATAGCGCAAGGTTGTCTCGCTCCGCTTTGTAGGCGGCGCAGTTACGGCATGCGGCCCATACGGACTACGAGGGACCGCGAGTAGCAAGAACCCTTGCCCCGGCTCCCCCGGCTTGTGGAGGGCACGCATGTCGAAGCGCACAGCCGGAGCCGTGTTACGGGCGACGACCTGCTGTAGGTGGCGCTGGTGGGCGTCGGAGATGTCGCAGTCCATGACCTTCGACGGGACGCCCTGTGCCTCGGCCATGCCGACTATGAGCACTCCGCCAATGTGGTTGGCGAAGGCAGCAACGTCCTTCGCCAACTCTTCCTTGCCCTTGTCGTCGGCGGCCGGCAGCTCCCGCTTGTAGTCCAGATCTTCTGCCTCCGCCGCCTCTGGGTTGTCGACTAGAGCAGCAATGTCCTCATAGCTGATGGCGTCCAAAGGACCACCCAGAAGCGCTTCGAGACGGCGCGAGCGATACAACATGGATGGACGCTAGCCGAGAGATCGCCGCGGTTTCAGGGTTTCTCCAGGATCGTTCCACGCTAGGCAGTGCCCCGCTGCGCGTGAGCAACGCGTGAGCCTGGCGCATGAGAGAGCTAGATTGGATGTCTCTGCAGCTCAGCGGCAGGGTCTGTCGCTGCACAGTCATGCCCTCCGGAGCCGTGTGTGCAGGTTCGAATCCTGCCGGGGGCACTTCGCAGGAAGTGCCACACAGACCCCGTGATCAGCGGAAACGCTGAGCGCGGGGTCTTGTTGTATGTGCAGGCGTGTGCCGTGCTGAGCCGCTGCCCGTCAGGGGGCGTGGGCTGTTCGCGTCGACGCAGGTCGGGTCCGTGTCTCGGCCGGTCCACGGCCTCCAACTCGGCTTTCAGGCAGCGGTACCCGCCGTCTGCGCGTACGTCGACGGCGCTGGCCGGCTCTTCTGCGTTGCGGCTGACGCCGTCCACGGTCCGCGCGTGACCCTGGACGGGCTGGAACTGACCGGCCGCGTGCCGTGGTGCGTGTACGACGGCTCGGATGTACGGCCCCCGCCCGGATGCGCGACGAACTGGCCGCCAGGGTGGACTCCCCCGTTCCAGACGTCGTCCGTGCGGCCGTCGAGGCACTTCGCGTAGGCGCCGTGCGGTGGAGCCGTCGTCGTACGGGCATGCCGATCGCTGCCCGGCAGAGCGGCCGGGCAGCGATCCTCCGTCGGGGGGCGAACGGGCCGGGGCCCGACCGCGTCAGGTCGTCTCGGCCTGGTTCACTCGGGCGCCCCCGGCACGTCGTCGATCGGGCGGCGGGCCTCGGCGAGCGCGACCGTGTGGACGAACCACTCCAGGACGTCACGGAGCTCCGCACCGTGGTCGGCGAAGGCTTCCAGAGGGAACGAGGGGCGCAGGTCCAGCTTCGCCTCCGCGAGGTCGATGCCCTCCACACGGTTCAGGCGTGCCATCAGCTCGCGTCGCAGCAGCTCGTCGTCGAAGGGCGGTCGGCGCTTCAGGTGCTGGAAGACCACCTCGGCGGTGCCCGTCACCGGGTACAGGGCGAGAGGCCACAGCGAACGGGCTCTGGCTCCGCCCAAGGACAGCATGGGGAAGCAGCTGGTCTCGCTCTTCTTCCCGTGGTCGAGGGAGCCGCCCAGTTCCTCCCAGAACCTCAGGCAGTCGAGCACGCCCGCCACCGTGTCGGGCGTCTGGTTGTCGCGCAACAGCGTCTCGAAACGGGCTGCCGCGGTCTCCCCGTCGGTCTTGGAGCTCCCGGTGCCGCCCGAGCCCCCGGAGCCCTCGGGACCCTGAGCGGGGGGCTCGTTCTCGAAGTCGTCCTTGCCCACCAGCGTCGCGAGGTCCGCCGCTGTCAGGCGGTGCGAGCGGCGGGCGCGGCCCCACTCGTCGAAGGGCACGCCTTCGGACTCCAGGACCTCCCGCGGATCGGCCGGGCCCTCTCGCCCCTCCGGCCAGCGGAAGCCGGGCGAGATCTTTCCGTCGGCCATCAGCACGCGATAGGCCCCGTGCAGCGCGGGCCTGGTGCTCACATGGCTGCCGACCGCGACGGCGTGGGTGCCGATGAGGGCGGCGAGGTCTCCGTAGGTCGTCCAGGTGCCCGCCGGCATGTTCAGCAGCGCTTGGCGCAGCTCACCCCAGCCGGCCCATTCGGCGTCGGTGTGGATCACGCCGTCGATGGGGCCCGGCCACAACTCCAGCGCTCGGTCGGTGAGTTCCTCGGCGCGCGAGAGGATCTCGGTCCGCCCCCAGCGGTCCTGGGCCGCGATCCGCTGGTTCATCCGCAGCGCGCTGGAATCCAGGATCTGCTGCTTGCGGCGGAAGGGGTGGTTCGACAGGCGCGCGTTGTCGCCGGAGAGCGTCAGGTTGCCGAGCGTGTGCACCAGTTGGATGTGCAGCTCCTCCGGGCTCTCACCCTCTCCGGACTCCTCCGCGAGGAGGTCGAACCACTGCTGGGCGGGCTGCTGCGGCAGCACGTGCTCCACGGTGAGCTTCGCCTTGGCGTAGTCGACCGGCTCGCTGGCGTCGTAGCTCTCCTCGAAGCGGCGCAGGATCTCGAAGCGCTGGTTCGATCGGCCCGACTTGTAGAAGGGGCGGCTGCGGATCGACTCCCGCATCACGGCATCGGGGGGCCAGACACGCGTTCCCGTCTTGGCGGAAAGGGCGTGGCGCACCGCGTCCGCGAGCGAGCTCCCGTTGTCGAGCTCCTTCTCCACCTCCTTGGGCAGTTCCATGAAGGTGCGGTTGTTGCCGGTGGTGGAGTTGCCAGCGAACAGGCGTCGCACCATGTAGCTCTCGGCGTACGCGAGGGCGGTGGCCGCTTCGCCGGGGGCGCAGCCGCCCTCGTCCAGCCGGTCGAGCAGGAGCAGCGCCAGCGGGTAGTGGGTCTGGCCGCCCCAGCGGGCGAGCCGTTCCAGGACCTCGCGCAGGCCCGGGTCGCTCTCCCGCCACGGCTCGACGATCCGCATGAGGCGGCCGGCCCGCACGTGCAGTCGGGAGACCTCCGCCTCCAGCGCCTCCTCGTCGGAGCTCAGCGGTTCGAGGCGCTTCTTCTGGTCCCGGTAGATCTCGCTCTGCTTGGCCCGGTTGTCGCCGCCGACGACCAGGTCGAGCCAGACCAGCAGTTCCAGTCTGGTCGGGCCCAGCAGCTCCTGCATGGGGAGCCACAGGTTGCGGTAGACGGCTTCGCCGCGCTTGGGGAGACACATGAAGAGGTAGTTGCGCAGGAGGTCGCTCTGGCTGAGGCCGACACCCGTGTTGTTGATGGACTCGAAGATCCGGTAGACGTTGTCGCCCTCGGCGGCGGTGATCGACACGATGGAGAGGTAGTCCCTGAGTACGGACTCCACGGCGCCGACCCATTCCTCGCCGGCGCTCTCCTCGCCCTCGGTCAGGGCGGCGAGGAAGAAGCGGTACGCGCCGCCGATGTTGCCCGGGCCGCCGGCGGTGGGGAGCGATTCCACGCAGGCGACGAACGCCTCGCGGTCGGCCTGGGTCGGCAGCAGCCGGTAGTGGTCGTTCCCGTCCTGGTAGCCGTTGACCAGGATGAGGTCGTGGATGCGGGCCGCCTTCTTGTCCCGCTCCCGAGCCCGGTGGACGTCCCGCAGCGCGGTGAAGGCGAGCATCAGCGTGGTCAGCCGCTGCTGGCCGTCCACGACGAGCCAGCGCTGCATCCCGCCCGCCGCGACGCGCTCCGGCGCGAGCACCACCGACCCGAGGAAGTGAGCCGCCGGGGCCCTGCCCTCCAGCTTGTCCTCGACGAGCTCCGACACGTCGTCCCACAGCTGCCGCAGCTCGTCGCGCTGCCAGGTGTAGGTGCGTTGGTACAGCGGGACCTGGAACTGCGTCTCGCCGTGGACCAGTTTGCTGAACGTCGTCTCCTGCGCGTGCACGCGCGTCCCCTCCCCGACTCTTGCCCCGTCGGCCCGCCATTGTGCCGTACCCGGGTACGGTGATCAGCGGAACCGACAACCGTACGGCCGGGGGCGCGCGATGGCGACACTGGGGATCCACAAGGACTTCCTCCTGGAATTCGCCAAGTTGGAAAGGCCCGTCCAGAAACGTGTGCACGAGGTCTTCGACAAGTTCCGGGAGCACCGGCACGCGGGCCTGCACCTGGAGAAGCTGGAGAAGTCCCGCGACTCGCGCATCCGGACCATCCGCATCAACCAGTTCATGCGCGGTGTGGTGCTGGCTCCGGAGGTGGGCGACAGCTTCCTCCTGCTCAAGGTCATGCCTCACGACGACGCCATCGCCTGGGCCGTCAAGCACCGGGCGACCGTCAACTCGGCCACGCAGGGGATCGAGTTGCGCGACGACGTCGCTCTCGAACGCGCGACCGCCGGCGTCGACGGTCTCGCCGGCCACCGGCCCGGCACGCCCGCGGAGGCCGAGCGGTTGTTCGGAGGAGTCGCCGACAAGGACCTGATCAAGCTGGGCATCGACCCCGATCTGCTTCCTTTGGTACGGCACCTCGGCACCGAGGCCCATCTCGACGCCCTGCACAAGGTCCTCCCCGAGCAGCAGTACGACGTGCTGGCCGGGCTTGCCGCGGGGATGAAGCCGGAGGACGTGTGGCGCGAGATCGTCGCCGTACAGCTGGAGCAGCCCTCCGCGGCCCCGCGCACGGACCCGGCGCCACGGGCCGAGCCTGCCTCGGTCCGACCCGAGCGGGACGACTTCTCCGCGGCCATGGCGCGGTCCCAGGGGCGGATCGCGCTCGTCTCCGGCGCCGACGAGCTGACGGACATCCTGTCCCGGCCCTTCGACGCCTGGCGGATCTTCCTCCATCCGAGCCAGCGCAAGCTCGCCTACCGTTCCTCATACACGGGGCCGGCGCGCGTCACCGGGGGTCCCGGCACCGGTAAGACGGTGGTCGCGCTGCATCGCGCCCTGCATCTCGCCCGGCAGTTGCCGGCGGACGCCCCCGACGAGTCGATCCTGCTCACCACCTTCACCCGCGACCTCGCTGCCGACCTGCTCAGCAACCTCGAACTCCTGATCCCCGAGCCCGCGCTGCGGGCGAAGGTCCGGGTCGTCAACGTGGACGCGCTGGCCAACCGGATCGTCCGGGAGGATCGCGGAGCACCGCCGGCGCTGGTGGCCGCGCAGAAGGAGATCCTCACGCGCTGGGGCCGGGCGGCCCAAAGGGTGGAGGTCGATTTCACCGATGTGTTCCTCGACCAGGAGTGGCGGCACGTCATCCTGGCCCAGGACATCCGGACACCGGAGGCCTATCTGAAGGCATCCCGCGCCGGCCGCGGAACCCCGCTCGGCCCTCTCAGGCGTGCCCAGGTGTGGCGCGCCGTCGAGGCGTTCACGCAGGAGCTGCGCCGGGCCGACGAATGGACGTTCCTGCAGGTGTGCGCGGAGGCCGCACGCATCCTCCAGGACCGAGGCGGGGACCGCCCGTTCTGCCATGTGGTGATCGATGAGGCACAGGATCTCCACCCCGCCCAGTGGGGCATGCTGCGCGCTCTGGTCGCCCCGGGGCCGGACGACCTCTTCATCGCGGGCGACACCCACCAGCGGATCTACGGCAACCGGGTGTCGCTGCGCGGTCTCGGCATCTCGGTGGCCGGCCGGTCCACCCGGCTGCGCATCAACTACCGCACGACGAAGGAGATCCTGACCTGGTCGACCCGACTCCTCGCGGACGCCCTCGTGGACGACATGGACGGCGGGCAGGACTCACTCGTCGGTTACCGGTCCGCGTACCGGGGCGCGATGCCGGAACTCGGGGGCGCAGCCGACAAGTCGGCGGAGATCTCGGGCCTGGTCACCCGGATCTCGGAGTGGACCGGGACGGGGATCGCGCCGCACGAGATCGGCGTCGCCGTGCGGTACGTCCAGCTGGGCAGGGACATCGCCCATGCCTTGGACCAGGCGGGGATTCCCTCGCTCGTCCTGGGGGCGTCGGCGGCAGCCGGTGACGGAGTCCGGGTCGGGACCATGCATCGCATGAAGGGACTCGAATTCCGCTGCATGGCGGTCGCCGGTGTGAACGACGCGGTCGTGCCGATGAACGGTGCCCTCACACCGGAGGAGGTCGACCCCCAGCAGTACCGGGAGGACCTCATGGGCGAACTGAGCCTGCTGTTCGTCGCCTGCACGCGGGCGAGGGACGCCTTGCGCGTCTCCTGGCACGGCGCGCCCAGCCCCTTCCTCCCCGAGCAGGCCACCGTCTGAGGGACGGGGACGGCAGCCTTCACCGCGACCGAGTGGGCGCCCGGCGGTTCGTTCCCGCCGGGCGCCCCGGTGTTACTCGATGTTGATCGACCCTGGTGTTACTCGACGTTGATCGACCTGGTGTTACTCGATGTTGATCGACCCGGCGTTACTTGACGTTGATCGCCGTCCACGCCTTCGCGACCGCCGTGTACTCGGCGCTGCCCGCGCCGTACAGGTCGGTGGCCGCGGAGAGGGTGGCCGTGCGGGCGCCGGCGTAGTCGGTGGAGGAGGTCATGTAGGTGGAGAGGGCCTTGTACCAGATCTTGTAGGCCTTGGTCCGGCCGATGCCCGTGAGGGTGGAGCCGTCGCTGGTCGGGGAGTTGTAGGACACGCCGTTGATCGTCTTGGCGCCGCTGCCCTCGGACAGCAGGAAGAAGAAGTGGTTGGCCGGGCCCGAGGAGTAGTGGACGTCGAGGCGGCCGACCTTGCTGGACCAGTAGTCGGCGGAGTTGCCGTCGCGGCTCGGCTTGTCCATGTAGCGGAGCGGGGTGCCGTTGCCGCGGATGTCGATCTTCTCGCCGATGAGGTAGTCGCCGGCGTCCGTGGTGTTGGCCGCGTAGAACTCGACCGAGGTGCCGAAGATGTCGGAGGTGGCCTCGTTGAGGCCGCCCGACTCCCTGCTGTAGCGCAGGTTGGCGGTGGAGGCGGTCAGGCCGTGGGACATCTCGTGGCCCGCGACGTCGAGGGAGGTCAGCGGCTTGAGGTTGCCCGTCCCGTCGCCGTACGTCATGCAGAAGCAGGAGTCGTCCCAGAAGGCGTTGACGTACGCGTTGCCGTAGTGGACGCGGGAGTAGGCGGCGACGCCGTCACCGCGGATGCCGTTGCGGCCGAGCTCGTTCTTGTAGAAGTCCCAGGTGACGGCGGCGCCGTAGTGGGCGTCGGCGGCGGCGGTCTCCCGGTTGGTGGCCAGGCCGTTGCCCCAGGTGTCGGTGCTGTTGGTGAGGAGCGAGCCGGTGCCGTTGGTGCCGCCGTTCAGGTCGTACGTCTTGTGGCCACCGCGCGCGGTGTCCGTGAGCGTGAACGAGGGGGCGGTGCCGAGAGTGACGCTGCCGCTGTACTGGGTGTTGCCGGTGCCCGTCTCGATCGCCTCGTAGGAGTACAGCTCCTTGCCCGAGGTCGCGTCGGTGATGACGTGGCGGCGGCTCGGGGTGCCGTCGGCCTGGACGCCCGTGACGGTCGTCTCCCAGGCGAGGACCGGCTTGCCGGTGGCCGCCCAGATCACCTTGCGGGACGAGGCGGGGGCGGCGGACCGCGCGTCGGAGGACGCCGCGGCGGACTTGCCGGCGGTCGTGGCCGTGACCGCGGCGGCCGTGCTCGCCACGGATATCCGGGCGTCGGTCGCCTTCGTGGTGGCGCGCGAGCCGTTCTTCTTCCGGTGCACGACGAGGTCGCCACCGAGGACGGGAAGGCCCTCGTAGGTGCGCTCGTAGCGCGTGTGCACGGCGCCGTCGGCGTCCTTGACGACGTCCCGGACGACGAGCTTCTCCCGGCCGCCGAGGCCGATGGCCCTGGCCGTCTCGACGGCTCCGGCCTGGGCCTCCTGGACGGCGGCGGCGCGCTGGGAACCGGAGAGCACGAGCGCGGTGGCGCCGGCCTCACGCTGGGCATCGGCGCTGGCGGATCCGGTCTGGACTCCGACGACGACCATGGCGGCCGATGCGATCAGGGCGGTGGTGACGGCGGTACGGCGGTGCGAGGACTGCTGGCGGGTCACGCGGGCTCCTTCGCTGAAAAGCGTGGGGGGGGTGGGGGGTGGGGATCGTGGGGGGTGTGGGGGTGGTGCGGCTGTGAGCGTGCCAGCGAAGGAGGCCGTTTGACAGGTCTGCAACAAGAATTTGACCATCTGTTGTCCGAAGGGCAGTGAACTGTGTCCGATATTCGGCTAGTTGGCTCGCTCCTCGATGCCCTGGAGCGGGGGCGGGGGCAGGCAGCGAGAAGCCCCCCGGAACGGATTCCGGGGGGCTTCGGTGAGTTCGGTGAGTTCGGCCGTTTCGCGGCCCTTCGTGAGCCGCTTCAGGCGGTGCGCTTGCGTGGAGTCGCCTTCTTGGCCGGGGTCTTTCCGGCCGGAGTCTTCTTGGCGGTCGTCGACTTGGCGGTCGTCGACCTGGCCGTCTTCGCCGTCGACTTCGCCGTCGACTTCGTCGGGGTCTTCGCCGTCGTCTTCTTCGCCGACGTCGACTTGTGGGTGGCGGCCGTCGTCTTCTTCGCCGCCGTCTTCGCCGTCGACTTCTTCGTGTCCGTCGCCTTCGGGGTACCGGCGCGCGGCTTCAGGGGGGTGACCTCCGCGACCTCCCGCGTCTCACCCCGGGCCTCCTTCGCCGCCCTGACGCTGTTCTCCAGGGCCGCCATCAGGTCGATGACCTGGCCACCGCCGGACTCCTCGCCCTCCGTCGGGGGCGCGACGCCCTCGCCGCCCTCCGCCTTGGCCGCGATCATCTCCTCCACCGCCGTGCGGTAGTCGTCGTGGAGGGTGCTCATGTCGACCTCGCCCAGGGTGGCCATCAGGGCGTCCGCCAGGTCGAGTTCGGCGTCCCGTACGCTCACCGGGTTCTCCGGGGCCACGCCCTCCGGCGCGCGGATCTCGTCCGGCCAGAGCAGGCCGTGCATGGCGATCACGTCGTCCACGACCCGGAGCATCCCGAGGCGTTCCCGCCCCCTGAGGGCGTACTTCGCCACGGCCACCTTCTCGCTGCGCTTCAGCGCCTCGCGGAGCAGGGTGTACGGCTTGGCCGCGGGGACGCCGTTCGCCGAGAGGTAGTACGCGGCGTCCATCTGCAGCGGGTCGATGTCGCCGGCCGGCACGAAGGCGACGATCTCGATCGTCTTCGCCGTGGGGAGCGGCAGTGCGGCCAGGTCCTCCTCGGTGATCGGGATCATGGTCCCGTCCGCGTCCTCGTACGCCTTGCCGATCTCCGCCTGGGGGACCTCTTCGCCGTCGAGCTCGCACACCTTCTTGTAGCGGACCCGGCCGCCGTCCTCGGTGTGGATCTGACGGAAGGAGACGGACCGGCTCTCGGTGGCGTTCACCAGCTTGATCGGGATGCTGACCAGGCCGAAGGATATGGCGCCGTTCCAGATGGATCGCACGGGTGTTCCCTTCGGGTCGGATCAGGACGTTTCGTCATCGCCGATTTGTCGCGAATCGTGGGATTCTCATCGTATGACGCCTCTCACGGAGGTGGAGGGGCGGCGCCTGGCGCTCAGCAACCTGGACAAGGTGCTCCACCCGGTCACCGGAACCACCAAGGGCGAGCTGCTCCACTACTACGCGACCGTCGGGGCCGCGATCCTCCCGCATCTGCGCGATCGCCCGGTGTCGTTCCTGCGCTATCCGGACGGTCCCGACGGGCAGCTCTTCTTCACCAAGAATCCGCCGCCCGGCACACCCTCCTGGGTGAGGACCGCCCCCGTACCCCGCTCCGAGGACCCCCGGGCCCGGCAGGTGGTCGTCGAGGACCTCGCCTCCCTGATGTGGGCCGCGAACCTCGTCGTCGAGTTCCACACGCCCCAGTGGCGGGCCTCCTCCCCCGCCGTCGCCGACCGGCTCGTGTTCGACCTGGACCCCGGGCCCCCCGCGACGGTCGTCGAGTGCTGCCGGGTCGCCCTTCACCTGCGCGAGCGGCTCGCCGCGGACGGGCTGGAGGCCTTCGCCAAGACCTCCGGCTCCAAGGGGCTGCACCTGCTCGTCCCTGTGGTGCCCACGCCGTCCCCGCTGGTGTCGGCGTACGCGCGCACGCTCGCCGTCGAGGCGGAGGCCGCGCTGCCGCGGCTCGTCGTGCACCGGATGGCCCGGGCCCTGCGGACCGGGAAGGTCTTCGTCGACCACAGCCAGAACGCCGCCGCCAAGACCACCGCCACCCCCTACACCCTGCGGGCACGGCCCCTCCCCATGGTCTCCGCACCCGTCACGTGGGAAGAGGTCGAGGAGTGCGCCGGACCCGCCGCCGACCCCGATGCCCTCGTCCTCCTCATGGACGACATCGCGCCACGTCTTGAGCGGTACGGGGACCTCCTGGCGCCCCTTTTCGCGCCCGAGCGGGCGGGGGACATGCCGTGAGCGGGGGCCCGGCGCGCGCCCGGGGCGGGGGCGCGGCGCCCGGCCCGGGCGGCGGTGACGGGGCCCCGGGCACGGGCGGAGGAGCCCCGAACGGGGGTGGCCGGGCCTCCGGCGGGAGTGACCGAGCCCCGGGCCGAGCACCGGGCCGGACCCCGGGCCCGACCCCGAGCCGGGGTGGCGGGGCGGCGTTCGGTGGCACTCCGGGCCGAGCGCCGGACGAGACCCGCTCCCGCGGGCACGGCGACGTCGTGCTCCTTCCTCCCCTCGACGTCATGCGGCCCCGGTCCGCCGACGAGATCCCCGTCCAGGGAGAGCCGCCCCGGGAGCTGCAGTACTCGCTCAAGCTGGACGGTTTCCGGGCGCTCGCCTTCGTCCTCGGCGACGGGAAGGTCTTCCTCCAGTCCCGGTCCCGCCGCGACCTGGCTCCCGAGTTCCCCGGGATCGCCGCGCACCTGCGGGATCAGCTGCCGCCGGGGATCGTCCTCGACGGCGAGCTGTGCGCCTACCGGGAGGGGCGGCTGAGCTTCACCGACCTGCTCCGTTCGCCCGCCGACCGGGCCCGCGCCGGGGTTCCGGTCTCGTACATCGCCTTCGACCTGCTCGCCGTCCCGGGGCGCGACGTACGGGGCCTGCCGCTCCGTGACCGGTGGGAGCTGCTCGGTACGGCCCTGCTCGATGCCGAGCCGCCGCTCCAACGGGTGCTCGCCACCCTGGACGAGGAGATCGCGCGCGGCTGGTTCCGCGACCTGCGGGACGCGGGGGTCGAGGGGATCGTCGCGAAGGCCCTGACCTCCACCTATCGGGCGGGCTCCACCTGGGCCTGGCGGAAGATCCGGCACATGGAGACGAGCGACGGCGTGCTGCTCGGTGTCATCGGCCCGCCCGACCGGCCCCGGGCCCTGGTCGTACGCCTCCCCGACGGGCGTACGGTCACCACCTCGCCCCGGCTCACCCCCGCGCAGTCGCGCGAGGTCGGCGCGCTGGCGGGCGACCGCGCCGGGCCGCTCGCCCGGGACCCCGAACACGGGCCGGTGCGATGGGTGGACCCGCCGCTCCCCGTCGAACTGCGGCAGCTCGCGGTGCGGCAGCGGCAGGAGAACGCGACCTTCGTCCGGGTCCGGTCGGAGGGGTGAGCCGAACCCCCGGCGGGTCGGACGGCGGCGACAGCCGATGCCCCGGCGGGTCGGGGCGGAGTGCCGAGCCGCCGCCTCCGGGGTCCGGTCGGAGGGCCGAGCCGTCGCCGGCGTCGCCCCCGGGCCGTGCACTGAGTGCAACTGCCCTGCTCCGCACCGTACATGGCGCAAAGAGGCCGCAACTCGGGGTCTGCGCGCGCCGGGTGTTGTCGGTAAGGCCTTGCTGTCCGTCACGTGGTGCACACTTGCTGCCTGGCAACAGGGCTCACGGGGAAGGCGGCCTGGCAAATGCTGACGGGGATCGAGGAGGTCGACTGGGCCTCGTTGGGGCACGCGTACGGCCCCGCGGACGACGTGCCGGAGCTGCTCCGCGGACTCGCCTCCGCCGATCCCGCCGAACGGGAGACGGCCCTCGACGGCATGTACGGGGCCGTGCACCATCAGGGCGACGTCTACGACTCCACCCTCGCCTGCATCCCCTTCCTCCTCGAACTCGTCGCCGACCCCGCCGTCCAGGACCGGGGCTGCATCGTCGAGCTGCTCACCAGCATCGGCGGGATAGAACTCGACGACGACGACGAACTGGACGAACTCGACCCCGACGACGGGGAGTTCATCCCCGCCGCCAACTACGCGATGGCCGCCGCCGCGATCGCCGCGGGCTCCGACGTCTTCCTGGGGCTCGTCTCGGACCCCGACCCCGAGGTGCGGCTCGCCGCACCCTGCGCGCTCGCCTCGCTGCACCCCGAGCCCGCGCGGGCGCTGACCCTGCTGCGCGAGCGGCTCACCGTCGAGCGGGACACCGAGGTACGGCTCGCCCTGGTCGCCGCCGTGGGGCGGATCGCCCTGCGGCACGCGTCGCTGCGCGCCGAGACCGTCGACTGGCTCGGCTGGCTCGCCCGCGCCGCCCAGGACCCCGGGCTCCGGCTCGCGGCCCTCGCCCAGCGGGCGCGCTGCGCGCCCGGCGACATCCCGGACGACATCGTGCCGTGGGTGACGGGACTCCTGGAGGAGATCAGGGCCTCGGCACAGGGGCCGGTGGCCCCCGGAACCGAGCGCGGCGCCACCCCGACCCTCATCGGCCAGGTCCGCGAGCTCCTGGAGGAGCATGCCGCCGGGCGTCCCGCCCCCTGGACGGAGGAGCTGCTGCGGACCCTGCACGCGGCACTCGACGACCGGGTCGACGACCGCATCGCGCTGATCCTCGCGCAGCTGCGCAGCCCCGACTGGGGGCAGCGTTCGGACGCGATCTGGCTGTGCGGCGGGTTGATACGGATCTGGCGCGGGCGGTACGAGGAGGTCGTCCGGCTGGTCGGCGCGCAGCTCCACGACCCGGAGCCGCGGCTCCGGGAGGCCGCGACCTCGTTCCTCGAGCGGCTCTTCGAGCTGGGCGCGCCCGCCGCCGACGCGCTCGCCGCCCGCCTCGCCGGGGGCCCGACGGGCGTGGGTCCCGGGCAGGCCCTTGGGCCCGGGCAGGGCGCGGGGTCGGGGTCGGGGTCGGGGTCTGGGTCTGGGTCGGTCAAGCAGGCAGGACAGGCAGGGCAGGCCGGGTCCAGGAAGGCCGGGCAGGGCGGCTGCGGCGGCAGCGGCCCGCAGCACGGCTTCGTCGGGCGGTCCGGGCGCGACGGGGCTCTCCTCGCGCTCGCGCGCGCGGGCGACACCCGCGCCGTCCCGCTGCTCGCCCGCGCCCTTGAGGAGCCCGAGGTGCGGCGCGAGCTGCTGTACGCCATGGACGGACTCGGGCCCTCCGCCGCGATGCTCGCGCCGCTGCTGCGGCGCCGGCTCGCCGAGGTCGAGCTCGACGAGCGGCTCTACGACCGGGCGGCGCCCCTGCTGTACGCCCTCGCGGCCGTGCGGGGCGCCCAGGCCGTGCCGGAGGTCCTGCGGGTGCTGCGCGGGGCGCCGTCGAACCGGCGCGACTGGGTGCGCGAGGCCGCACTGCGGACCCTCGCCGCGTTCGGGCCCGCGGCGCACAAGGCCGTACCGGACATGCGCGGACTCCTGACCGCCGAATCGGCCACGGTCGCCACGACGGCGGCGCGCGCCCTGTGGGCGGCCGAGGGCGACCTGGGAGAGGTCCTGCCGGCCCTGGAGCGGTGGCTGCGGCCGGGCGCCTCGGGCGCGGACTGGTGCTCCGCCGCCCAGGCCCTCGGTGAGATCGGCCCGGCCGCCGCCTCGATGGCCTCCGCCCTCCTGCCGGGTCTCGGGGCCCGGGACCTGTGGGTGCGGGTCCGCAGCGCCGCGGCCCTGTGGCGGGTGTCCGGGGACACGGCGACGACCCTTCCGGTGCTGCTCGCGGCCTGGGAGGAGAACCGGCACGCGCGCGTGGACGTGGCCGAATGCCTGGCGGAGATGGGCCCGGCGGCCTCGGAGGCACAGTTGGTGATCCTCACCGAGCTGACCCGTCGGCGGCGTCACAACGCCCGCGAGGGCGCCTCGGGCAGCCATGACATCCACCTCGACGAGAAGCTGCTGACCGTGTGCCGGGCGGCTCTGGCGAGGATGGAGCGGGGCGCGTTCTAGGGTCGCGCCGATCCCCGCGCCGGACACCACCAGGGGTGGGCCGATCCCCGCGCCGGACACCACCAGGGGTGGGCCGATCCCCGCGCCGGACACCACCAGGGGTGGGCCGACGGATTCCGGGCGATGGGTCCGGTGGGGCTGGTGGGGCCGGTGGTTCCGGAACGGTGGGACAGTGGGTGTCGCGCTTCGGCCGCCCGCGGGAGTGGGCAGAGCCCGCCACCCAAGTGGACAAAAAGGACTTCTCTCCGAATAAGGTCTACTGGGAGCGGGCCCGGACCGGGCCCGCCCGGGCGCCCGACCGTCCGGCCCCCGACCGACCCGAACGAGGAGCAGTGTGAGACCGCGCGGAGTGCAGCTCGCCGCCGGTGTCCTGTGTGCCCTCATACTCGGCGGCGCCGTCGGCTGCGGCGGTGGCGGCGGCGAGGGCGGGCTCAAGAGTGCCGGGGTCGCGCCCACCGCGGTCGGCCCCGTGCGGCTCTGGCCCGATCTGCCGCCCGCCACCGATCCGCCGATCGACTACGGGGAGTCCGACACCGAGCGGGTCCCCGGCATCAAGGTCTCCGACAACGACGTCCGCTCCGTCGACGCCGTCGCGGTCGTCGAGGCCGAGGTGCGCGCCCACCCCGACACGTACAGCGGCGGCGACGGTCTCTACGAGGAGACCGCCCGCGCCATCCGGGCCTGCGGCACCACGCCCGCCGCCTGTCCGGTCATGCGGCCGTACTACCGCGACCTCACCGGCAACGGCCGGGACGAGCTGATCGTCGGGATCCGCATGCCCGACCAGCAGGTCGGCGTCCGGGTCTACCTCGCCGAGAACGGCGGGCTCACCCGCATCATGTCCACCGTCGACCAGGTCATCAGCGTGGAGCTGGCCGGCCGGGACCTGATCATGCGGGTCAGCTCGGCGGGCATCCCCGGATACGAGTACCGCACCGCCTGGTCCTGGGACGAGCAGCAGCACAGCATGCTGCCCACCCGGGACGAGATCGTCCGGGTGAAGCCCGGTGGCAGCGGGCCGTCGACCGTGCCCGCGCCCCGCCTGGTCAGCCCGACGCCCACTCCCACGCCGGCCCCGGCACCCACGGACGCGCCCGCGCTCCCGGACGTGCCCGTGGACGGGGTCACTCCCCCGGACGCGACCGTTCCCCTGCCCGTCCCCGCCAGGCCGAGCCCGTGAGGGCGCCCCGCCTGCCCGCCTGGACCGCGACCCTCACCTGGAAGGCCGCGGTCTTCATCGGGGTGATGTGCTGCGCCCTCGCCGCGTTGCTCGGCACCCTCGTCCATGTGTCGGTGACCGGCCAGACCGTCAACGACTCCCGCGAGAAGGCCCTCGCGCGGCTCACCGACGTCACCCGGCTCTACGAGGCCGGCGAGCCGCTCCCCCGGTTCGCCGGGGTCGACCCGCCCGGGCTCCCCGACTCCCTCCGGGCGCTCGCCGTCGGGGGCGAGCGCGGCACGATCGTCGCCGACGACCGGGGGCGGCCGACGATGTGGGCGGCGGGCCCGGCGGACGGCCGCGCCCTCGCCGTACGCGTCGACTACACGCAGAGCGCCGAGACGATCGACGCGCTCGACCGCTCGATCCTCGGCTCCTCCGTCCTCGCGATCGGGGCGACCCTGATCGTCGGCGCCTTCGCCGTCACCCGGGTCACCCGGCGGCTGCACCTCACCGCCCAGGTGGCCCGCCGGATCAGCGCCGGTGATCTCGACGCGCGCGTGGACGACCCCCGGACGAAGGACCCCTCGCGTCCCCAGGACGAGGTGGCCACGGTGTCCGGGGCGCTCGACACGATGGCGTCCTCGCTGCAGAGCAAGCTGCAGAGCGAGCAGCGGTTCACCGCCGACGTGGCGCACGAGCTGCGGACCCCGCTCACCGGGCTCTCGGCGGCGGCCGAGCTGCTGCCGGAGGGCCGCCCCTCCGAGCTCGTACGGGACCGGGTGCGGGCGATGCGCGGGCTCACCGAGGACCTCCTGGAGATCTCGCGGCTCGACGCCCGCAACGAGACCGTCGACCTGGCCGTGCACGAGCTCGGTCCGCTCGCCGAGCGGGTGGTGCGCGCCTCGGGCACGGAGACGGAGGTGCGGGTCGTACGGGACGCGACGGTGGAGACGGACCGGCGGCGCCTGGAGCGGGTACTCGGCAATCTGATCGCCAACGCGCACAAGCACGGGGCCCCGCCGGTGGTCCTGACGGTGGACGGGCCGGTGGTGTCCGTACGGGACCACGGGCCCGGTTATCCGGCGTACCTCCTGGAGTCGGGGCCGCAGCGGTTCCGTACCGAGAGCGGCGGCAAGGGGCACGGCCTGGGGCTGACGATCGCGGTGGGGCAGGCGGAGGTGATCGGCGCCGAGCTGTTCTTCACCGGTGCCGAAGGGGGTGGCGCCGAGGCCCGGCTGCGGCTGCCCGAGTACGTGCGCTTCACGGACGCGGCACCCGAGGGCTGAGGCGCGCCACGGCACACCGTCACACAAAAGGGACATAGGGCATACCGCTTGCTACGTTGCGGCCATGACCGCACCGCGCACGGACGCTCCCCCGCCCGGGGTACGCATGCCGAAGCGGCGCGGCGTGGAACTCTCCCTCCTGGTCTGCGCCGTCCTCATCTCCGTGTACGGCTACGCGGAGGTCGGCCTCGCCCGGAGCGGGGCCGTACCGCCGGACGCCGCCCGCTACGGGGCCGGACTCGGTCTGCTCGCGCTCGTCGCCCATCTCGCGGTCCGGTTCCGCGCCCCGTACGCCGATCCGCTGCTGCTGCCGATCGCGGTCCTGCTCAACGGCCTCGGCCTGGTGCTGATCTACCGCCTCGACCTGGAGACGCCGAACGACCACGCGGCGGCGACGCAGCTGGTCTGGTCGACGCTGGGGGTGGCGCTGTTCATCGTGGTCGTGCTGCTGCTCCGCGACCATCGCGCGCTCCAGGGCTACGCGTACGTGTCGGTGGCCGCCGCGCTCGCCCTGATGATCCTGCCGATCTTCTTCCCGGCCGTGAACGGCGCCAAGATCTGGATCCGGGTCGGCGGCCTCTCCTTCCAGCCGGGCGAGTTCGCCAAGATCCTGCTCGCGGTCTTCTTCGCCGCGTACCTCGCCGCCAACCGCAACGCGCTCGCGTACACCGGCCGACGGATCTGGAAGTTCCAGTTCCCGACCGGGCGGGTGCTCGGGCCGATCGTGGCGATCTGGCTGCTGAGCGTCGGCGTGCTCGTCCTCGAACGGGACCTGGGCACCTCGCTGCTCTTCTTCGGCCTCTTCGTGATCATGCTGTACGTGGCGACCGGCCGGACCGGCTGGATCGCGGTCGGGCTCGTCCTCGCCTCCGCCGGGGCCTTCCTCGTCGGCTCGCTCGAACCGCACGTCCACAGCCGGGTGCAGGACTGGCTCGACCCCTTCGCCTCGATCCGGGCCGGGGACGGGCCGGGGCAGCTCGCGCAGTCGCTGTTCTCCTTCGCCGCCGGGGGGATGCTCGGCTCGGGGCTCGGTCTCGGCCATTCCGTCCTCATCGGGTTCGCCACCAAGTCCGACTTCATCCTGGCCACGGCCGGCGAGGAGCTGGGGCTCGTCGGCCTGACCGCGCTCTTCCTGCTGTACGCGCTCCTCGTCGCCCGCGGCTACCGCGCCGGTCTGTCGCTGCGGGACCCCTTCGGGCGGCTCCTCGCGATCGGGCTCGCCTCGATCGTGGCGCTCCAGGTCTTCGTGATCGCGGGCGGGGTGATGGGCCTGATCCCCCTGACCGGCATGGCGATGCCGTTCCTGGCGCAGGGAGGTTCGTCGGTCGTCACCAACTGGGTGATCGTGGCGCTCCTCATCCGCGTCAGCGACTCGGCGCGCGCACCGCAACCGGACGACGCCGACACGGGGACGCTCGCGCCGGTGAAGGAGGGCGCCTCGTGATCCGGCCGTACGACGTGGGGGGAAGCACGTGATCCGGCCGTACTCCCCGAGGGGAACCAGATGATCCGGTACGCCCGGCGGGCCGCCGCGCTCTGTCTCGTCCTCCTCGTGGCGCTGCTCGTCAACTCCGCGCGCGTGATGGTCTTCGAGGCCGAGTCGCTCGACGACAACCCGGCCAACCGGCGGATCGCGATCAACCGCTACGCGCAGCCGCGCGGCGAGATCGTCGTCGACGGGAAGCCGGTGACGGGCTCCCGGGACAGCGGGCAGCAGCTGCGCTGGGAACGGACCTACCCCCAGGGCCCGTTGTACGCGCCGCTGACCGGCTACTCCTCGCAGACGTACGGCACGACCCTCGTCGAGCACGCCGAGGACGCGATCCTGGCGGGCACCGATCCGATGCTGGCGCCGCTGCCCCTCTGGAACGACCTCACCCGGGGCCGGCAGCCCGGCGGTGACGTCGTGACGACGATCCGCTCCTCCATGCAGGAGGCGGCCTTCCGGGGGCTCGACGGGAAGCGGGGCGCGGTCGTCGCGGTAGAGCCGTACAGCGGCCGGATCCTGGCGCTGGTCAGCTCGCCCTCGTACGACCCGGGGGTCCTCTCCGGTACGGGGCGTTCGGTCACGGACGCCTGGAAGCGGCTCAACACCTCGCCGAACCAGCCGATGCTGAACCGGGCGCTGCGGCAGACGTACCCGCCGGGTTCCACGTTCAAGATCGTGACGGCCGCGGCGGCGCTCGACGCGGGGGCGGTACGGGACGTGGACGCGCCGACGGACACCCCGGACCCCTTCGTGCTGCCCGGCACCCGCCAGGTGCTGCCGAACGAGGCGACGGGCTGCGCCGACGCGTCCCTCGCGTACGCGATCCAGTGGTCGTGCAACACCGTGATGGCCGGCCTCGGGGTGGAGGTCGGCCTGGACGGGATGCTCGACACGGTGGAGAGGTTCGGCTTCAACGACACGGGGCTGCGGGTGCCGTCCTGGGTGGCGAAGTCCAACTTCGACCGGGAGATGAGCGCGGACCAGCTGGCGCTCTCCTCGATCGGGCAGTTCGACACGACGGCGACACCGCTCCAGATGGCGATGGTGGCGTCGGCGGTCGCCAACAACGGCGAGATCGCCCACCCGTACCTCGTCGACCGCACGACGACCTCGGGCGGGACGACGATCGACCGTACGGGCCGCCGCAGTCACCGGCAGGCGATGAGCCCCTCGACGGCCATGCAGCTCCAGCGGCTGATGGTGAAGGCCGTCGAGGACGGTACGGGGACGAACGCGGCGATCCCCGGGGCCCGGGTCGGCGGCAAGACGGGCACGGCCCAGCACGGATTCGGCAACACCGGCACCCCGTACGCCTGGTTCATCGCCTGGGCCCAGGCCGAGGACGCGGCCCAGCCGGCGGTCGCGGTGGCGGTGGTCGTCGAGGACGCGGAGGCCTCCCGTACGGACATCAGCGGGGGTGGCAGCGCGGCCCCGATCGCGAAGTCGGTGATGGAGGAGGCGCTGCGGCTGGAGGCGGAGGCCCGGGGGTAGCCACCTTCGGGTGCCGCCCCCGGGGCCTTCCGGAAGGGTCAGCCGATCGGCTTGCGGATCTCCGCGCGGATCTTGGCCGTGGTCTCGGCCAGCTCGGCCAGGTCGATGTCCGCCGGGTCGGTGGTGGCCGACTCGGAGGTGACCAGGGCCACGGCGGCCGCCGTGTTGTCGTCGCCCCAGGCGCACATGGGGAGCGTGGTCGTGCCGAGGGTGTCCTTCGACGTGGTGACCTGGCATCTGACGGTCACGCCGTACCCGGCGGGGGTGAAGTCCTTGGGCCGGACGACGAGCGTGGAGTCCTTCTCCGTGGCCGCGCCCCTGAGGATGGACGCACGGGTGGCCTCACCGCTCTTGATGCGTCCGTACATTCCGGAGACGACGAGGGCGGACTCGTCCTTGCCGCTGTACTGCCCGACCGCCGCCTTGGCGTCCTTCACGGTGAAGTCGGGGGCGTCCTCGATCTCCTTGCCCTGGGTCTCGGAGAGGTCGGCGACCCGGGTGAACTCGCCGTCGAGGAGCGTCTGCGGGACGACGAGCTTGTGCGTCGCCTCCGGGAAGGAGCCGGTGACGCCGGCGCCGTCGAGCCCGGCCTTCACCCCGTACCCGAGACCGCCGACCAGGACCAGGGATCCGAGGACGATGGCGACGACCGCCCCGGCCGACAGCTTCTTCTTCGGCGGCGGCCCCATGGGCGGCTGCCCCCAGGCGCCGGCGCCCGGCCCCGGGTACTGAGGCGGAACACCGTGCGGCGGGACACCCTGCGGGGGGAATCCCTGCGGAGCCCCGAACGACCCGGGCTGCTGCGGGGGCGGTACGGGCCCGCCGTACGGGTTGTGGGAGGGCTGGCTCGGCGAGGGCGGCATGGTCATGACGGGCACGCTACGTCACCGGTACGACATCCGTTCCTCCGGGTCGCGCGCTCCGCTCGCTCGCCTACTCCTCCGCCGCGGCCGCCGCGATGGCTTCGCCGACCTCGGCCACCCGCTCCTGCTCCTCCTTCGCGAAGCGCTCGCGATCCAGGGCCTCCGCGATCTCCTCGTCCTGGGTCATCAGCAGGTCGAGGTTGGAGTCGCCGAGATCGAAGACGCCCATGTCGAGGTAGGCCTTCTGGAGGCGTGGGCCCCAGAGTCCGATGTCCTTGACGCAGGGGACGATGCGGCTGAAGAGCAGCTTGCGGAAGAGATGCAGGAACTCGTTGTGCTCGCTCAGCTCCTCCGCCTCCTTCCGCGGGATGCCGAAGTTCTCCAGGACCTCGACGCCGCGCAGCCGGTCGCGCATCAGATAGCAGCCCTCGATCACGAACTCCTCGCGCTCGCGGAGTTCGGCGTCCGACAGCTGCCCGTAGTAGTCGCGCAGGGCCATCCGTCCGAAGGCCACGTGCCGGGCCTCGTCCTGCATCACGTACGCGAGGATCTGCTTGGGCAGCGGCTTGTCGGTGGTGTCGCGGATCATGCCGAAGGCGGCGAGGGCGAGGCCCTCGATGAGGACCTGCATGCCGAGGTAGGGCATGTCCCAGCGGGAGTCGCGGAGGGTGTCGTCGAGCAGGCTCTGCAGGTTGTCGTTGATCGGGTAGAGCATGCCGATCTTGTCGTGGAGGAAGCGGCCGTAGATCTCGGCGTGCCGGGCCTCGTCCATGGTCTGGGTGGCCGAGTAGAACTTGGCGTCCAGGTCGGGGACGGACTCGACGATCCGGGCGGCGCAGACCATGGCGCCCTGCTCGCCGTGGAGGAACTGGCTGAACTGCCAGGAGGCGTAGTGCCGGCGCAGGTCGCCCTTGTCCTTCTCCGTCATCAGGGCCCAGTGGCGGGTGCCGTGGAGGGTCAGGACGTCGTCGGGCGTGCCGAGGGGGTCGTACGGGTCGACCTCCAGGTCCCAGTCGATCCGGGTGGCACCGTCCCACTGCTTGTCCTTGCCCTTCTGGTAGAGGGCGAGGAGGCGCTCACGCCCGTCCTCGTACTCCCAGGAGAAGCGGGCGGCACCGGTGGCGGGAATCTCCCGGCCGGGTGCGGCGGGGGCTTTCACGTAAAGGTCGTGCGTCGACACTGACGACTCCTTCCGTCCGTTTCCAGCAGGCTCACACGGTGGTAGACGGATCGTCAACAAGTCGCGCACGGTCCAGCACTGTCGTGCGCTGTCGTGTGCTGTCGTGCGCAGGGGATTGACGGGCTTACTGACGGGCAGTCTGATAAGCGGTGTCCCCCTTGACCTCCCGACGGCGAGCCCAGCGAGGTGCGCGACCATGACCCCCTTCACCACCGAGCCCGACTTCAGCCTCCTCCGGGACGCCCTGGGGCCGCTGCGCGACCGTGAACAAGTCGCCGAACGCCTCCTGGAGTCCTCCCGCAAGCACTCCTACGATCCGGACAGCGAGCTCGACTGGGACGCGCCGTTCGAGGACGGCAAGTGGTTCTGGCCGCCCGAGCTCGTCTCCCTCTACGACACCCCGCTCTGGCGCCGGATGTCCGAGGAGCAGCGGATCGCGCTCTCGCGCCACGAGGCGGCGGCGCTCGCCTCGCTCGGCATCTGGTTCGAGATCATCCTGATGCAGCTGCTCGTCCGGCACATCTACGACAAGTCACTGACCAGCCATCACGTCCGCTACGCGCTCACCGAGATAGCGGACGAGTGCCGGCACTCGATGATGTTCGCGCGGCTGATCCGGCAGAGCGGCACGCCCGCGTACCCGGTGCCGAGGCTCTACCACAACCTCGCACGCCTCCTGAAGACCGTCTCCACCACCCCCGGCTCCTTCGCCGCCACCCTGCTCGGCGAGGAGATCCTCGACTGGATGCAGCGGCTGACGTTCCCCGACGAGCGGGTGCAGACCCTAGTACGCGGGGTGACCCGCATCCATGTGGTCGAGGAGGCACGCCATGTGCGGTACGCCCGCGAGGAGCTGCGCCGCCAGATGGTGACCGCTCCGCGCTGGGAGCAGGAGTTCACCCGGCTGAGCTGCGGCGAGGCGGCCCGGGTCTTCTCCACCTGCTTCGTCAACCCGCAGGTGTACGAGGCGGTGGGCCTGGACCGGCGGGAGGCGGTCGCGCAGGTGCGGGCGAGTGGGCACCGGCGCGAGGTGATGCAGTCGGGCGCGCGACGCCTGACGGACTTCCTCGACGACATCGGGGTGCTGCGGGGTGCGGGCCGCCGCCTGTGGAAGTCCTCGGGCCTGCTCCCCTGACGCGCCCCGCACCCGCCCGCCCACAAGGGCGGGCGGCGGGCGCCGTGGGTGGGGGTTCGGGGGTGCACGGATACGCTGCGGGCATGACAGGCGCCGCCACCCCCGCGTACCGCAGGCTCAGCGTCGAGGCGCGCCGCGGCCAGCTCCTCGAAGCCGCCCAGGGCCTCTTCGCCCACCGGACGCCCGAGGACGTCTCCCTCGACGACGTCGCCGAGGCGGCCGGCGTCTCCCGCCCCCTCGTCTACCGCTACTTCCCCGGCGGCAAGCAGCAGCTGTACGAGGCCGCCCTCCGCTCCTCCGCCGACGCCCTGAACCACTGCTTCACCGAGCCGCCGGTCGGTCCGCCCACCGAGCGGCTCGGCCGGGTCCTCGACCGCTATCTGACCTTCGTCGACGAGCACGACGCCGGGTTCAGCGCCCTGCTGCGCGGCGGCAGTGTCGCCGAGACCTCCCGGACCACCGCGATCGTCGACGAGGTGCGGCGGGCCGCCGCCGAGCAGATCCTCGTCCACCTGGGCGTGGAGCGGCCGGGACCCCGGCTCAGCATGCTGGTCAGGACGTGGATCGCCGCCGTGGAGGCCGCCTCGCTCATCTGGCTCGACGAGGACAAGCGACCCCCGGCCCGGGAGCTGCGGGAATGGCTCGTGGACCATCTCGTCGCCCTCCTCGCGGCCAGTACGGCCAGCGACGAGGAGACGGCGCGGGTCGTCACGCGACTGCTCGCCCAGGAGACGCCCGACGGACCGGTGGCACGGCTGGCCCGACGGGTGATCCCGGTGGTCGGCGAGGCGGCCCACCTGCTCTGAACGAGCATCCGGAGGGGACACTGGAGAGGTGAGAAGCGAGAACACCCTCTTCCGTGGCGGCCCCCTCGACGGCCGGGTCCTGCCGATCCTGGTCGGCGCGACCGGGCACCCGCCGAAGTGGTACGAGGTCCCGGTCCCGGCCCACAACGGGCACCCGCCCACCCTGCACGCGTACCGGCGCGAGCCCGCGGGCCACACGAAGCGGCTGGGGATCCAGCGCGGCTGGGTCTACGAGTACGCCCCCGAGGGCCGTGAGCGGCGGGAGCTGAAGTGGCCTTGGTCGAAGCCGAGCGGCGGCGCGCCCCTTCCCGAGGACCGTGAGCCGAACGGGTGAGCCCGCCGGACGCGCCCCTTCTCGTACGGTAATCGGATGAATTGGCACGTCATCATCTCCGTGGAGGTGGTGACGTGTCGCGAAGGCTGCTGCGTACGGTCTGCGCGGGGGCACTCGCCGCGGCGACGGCACTCACGGGGGTCGCCCCGGCGGGTGCCACGGCCGCGCCGGAGCCCCCGGCCGATCCCCCCGCGGAGGCGCCCATCGCCTGGGCCGACCCGGCCGCGGAGCCGGTGGAACCGGTCGACCCGGCCGCGAAGCCGGTGGGTCCGGCCGCGAAGCCCGAGGAACCGGCCGACCCGGCATACCCGGCCGACCCTGTCGACCCGCCCGACCCGTCCGCGAAAGCCGTGGGACCGGCCGACCCGGAAGCCACTCCGGCCGGCCCCGCACCCTCCGCATCCCCCGCGCCCCCCGAAGCCTCGGAGTCCTCCTCCGCCGACGACGCCTCCGCCCTCCCTCCCGCCGGCGGCGACTCCGTCACCGCGCTGCTCACCCGGATGCGGACGCTCTACCGGCAGACCGAGGAGGCGACCGAGCGGTTCAACGCCGCCGAGGAGGCACTGAGGCTCCAGACCGCCGACACCAAGAAGGTCACCGCCCGGCTCACCGCCGCCCGTACCGCGCTGGCCCAGGGGCGGGCCGCGGCCGGCCGGATCGCCCGGGAGCAGTACCAGGGCAGGTCCGAGTTCTCCTCCTATCTACGTCTGCTCTTCTCGCCGGACCCCCAGTCGGCGCTCGACCAGGGGCATCTGATGGCGCGGGCCTCCCGCGACCGGGCCACGGCCGTGCCTCGACTGGAGAAGGCCGAGCGGCAGGCCGGCACGCTGGCGAGCGCCTCCCGCAAGGCGCTCGACCGGCAGCAGACCCTCGCCGCCGCGCAGCGCACCCGGCGCGACGAGGTGCGGGCCCGGCTCGCGGAGGTCGAGAAGCTGCTCGCCGGACTCTCCCCCGGGCAACTGGCCCGGCTCACCGAGCTGGAGCGGGTCCAGACGGCGGGGGCGCAGCGCGAACTGCTCGACTCGGGCGTCCTGGACGGCCGGCGCACCCCGTCCGGGGCGGGTGCGGCGGCGCTGCGGTTCGCCGTCGGCCAGATCGGCAAGCCGTACGAGTGGGGCGCGGAGGGCCCGGAGACGTACGACTGCTCGGGGCTGACCCAGCAGGCGTGGGCGTCGGCGGGCCGGGAGCTGCCGCGTACGAGCCAGGAGCAGTGGGCGACGCTGCCCCGGGTGCCGCTCGCCGAACTCCGTCCCGGGGACCTGGTGGTGTACTTCCCGGGCGCGACCCATGTGGCGGTCTACCTCGGCGAGGGCCTGGTGGTGCAGGCTCCGCGACCCGGCGGCAAGGTGAAGGTCTCCCCGATCGCGGCGAACCCGCTGCTCGGGGCCGTCCGCCCCGACCCGGACGGGGAGGCCCTGGCCGCGTACACCCCGCCGGTGCTTCCGGCGGGGGCGAGGGAGGGCGGCGACGAGGGTTACGACAACCCCGGCGGCTCCGGCCGATCCCACGACTCCGACGGCCCCGACGGCCCCGACGGCTCCTGAAGTCCCTTTCCCCGCCCACCTCTTGCTCCTGCAAGTAATATGCAACAAGCTTGACGGGTCCTTACCTGCCGCTCGTCGCGGATCGGAAGCGGAGCCTCGTCATGCCCAAGCTGCTGCCGGCCACCGGCCCCCAACGCACCCTCGCCGCCTCGAACTTCGTGAACACCGTCGGCAGCGGGCTCTTCCTGACCGCCGGAGTCCTGTACTTCACCCAGGCCGTGCACCTCTCGGCCGGCACGGTGGGACTCGGGCTCGGCATCGCCGGCATGCTCTCCCTCGCCGTGGGCATCGGGGTCGGCCACCTCGCGGACCGCCTCGGGGCGCGGGGCGTGTACGTCGCCACGCTGCTGGTGCAGGCGCTGGCGACGGGGGCCTTCGTGTTCGCGGACGGATTCTGGCCGTTCGTCCTCACGGTCTCGACGGCGACCGGGGCGAAGGCGGCCGGCCTGGCCGCCCGCGCGCCGCTGGTCCGACACTACGGAGGCGAGCGGCCGCAGGAGTTCCGGGCCTATCTGCGGGCCGTGACCAACGTCGGCATCTCCCTCGGCGCGCTGCTCGCCGGCTGGGCGGTCCAGGTCGGCACGCTCGACGCGTATCAACTCCTGGTCGTCGGGAACGCGTCGGCCTTCGCGGCCTCCGCCGTCGTGCTCTTCCTGCTGCCGCCGGTGGCACCCGCGCCCGTCGCCCGGGGGCCGCGGTGGATCGCGCTGCGGGACCGGCCGTATCTCGCGCTCACCGCGCTCGACGGGGTGATGGCGATCCAGTTCAAGGTGCTGACGGTGGCGATCCCGCTGTGGCTGGTGGGGTCCACCAGCGCCCCGCACTGGCTCGTCTCGGGCACCATGCTCGCCAACACGGTGATCGTCGTGGGGCTCCAGGTGCGGGCGAGCCGGGGCATCGACTCCCCGCGCGCGGGCGCCCACGCCTACCGCCGCGCCGGAGCGGCCTTCCTGGTCTCCTGTGCGCTGGTCCCGCTCTCGGCGGGGATGCCCGTGGCGGTGGCGGTCGGCCTGCTCCTGGCGGCCGTCGTGGTCCACACGGTCGGCGAACTGTGGCACTCGGCGGGCGGCTTCGAGGTGTCGTACGCCCTCGCCCCGCCCCAAGCCACCGGCCAGTACCTGGGCGTCTTCGGCCTCGGCGCGGGCCTCTCCGAGGCAGTGGGCCCCGGCCTCGTCATCGCCCTGTGCGTGGGCTGGGGCCGCCCCGGCTGGTACGTCGTCGGCGCGCTCTTCGCGCTGACGGGCCTGCTGACGCCGTGGGCGGTCCGCCGGGCGGAGGCCGCCGGGCGCTACGAGAAGAGGGAGATGATCCCGAGCACCCAGACGCCCACCATGATGACGACTCCCGCCAGGACACCGGCGCCCACCATCACTCCGGCGAGCGTCCACCCCTCGGCTCCCGGCACGTACTCGTCGTCCGCGTCCTCCGCGTAGGTGGCCGGGTCGTCCCAGTCGACCGGGTGTCCGAGCCGCTCGGCACAGGCGGTCCGCACCGCCGCGAGCCGCTCCTCGGCGACCGGGGTCGCCGCCAGCGCCTCGGGCCCGCGCCATGCCAGCGCCTTCATGCGCCGACCGGGAGTCCGGTAGCGGTCCTCGAAGGCGGCGGTCTCGTCCGTGCTCCGGTCCTCTTCGAGGTACATCCAGCGCCCCGCCTCGGCCGCGTCCCCGTACAGCCGGTACACCTCGGCGAGCCGACGTCGCAGCGTCAGGTCGTACGGGAACGACGAGACCAGCCCGCGCAGCCGCTGCCGCGCCATGGGGACCCGCCCGGCGACGAGGTCGGCATCCACACGGGCCAGGGTGTTCGACTGAGACATGAGCACATGATCGAGGATCGGAGCTCGGCGGCTCGACCCCTTTTCACGGCCCTGTCCATGCCGATGGCCGGCGCCCGAGCTTCGGGCACCGGCCATCGGGGGGGGCGGGTCAGGCTCCCGCGACCTCCGCCAGGTACGCGTTCGTCTTCTCCGGGTCGAAGAAGAAGTTCTCGAAGTCCGCGGGGTCGTTGAATCCGTTGGCGAAGCGGTCGGCCACCGGCTGGAGCTGGCCCGCCGCGCCGATCAGGTTCAGGACGTGCTCCGGCGGGACGCCCAGCATCGCGTTCGTCCACTTGGTGACGTGCTGGGCCGTCTGCCAGTAGCGGTCGAACGCGGACTGCATCCACTCCCCGTCGAACGGCTTGTCGCCGTGCTCGACGATCGCCGCCAGGTACGCGGCCGCGCACTTCGACGCCGAGTTGGAGCCCTGGCCGGTGATCGGGTCGTTGGCGACGACCACGTCCGCGACGCCGAGGACCAGACCGCCGCCGGGCAGCCGGCCGATCGGATTGCGGACCGTCGGCGCGTACCGGCCGGCCAACGTGCCGCCCGCGTCGGTCAGTTCGACCTTGGTGGCCCGCGCGTACTCCCAGGGCGTGAACTTCTCCATCAGCTCAAGCGTCAGCGACAGGTGCTCCGCCGGGTCCTTGATGCCCTGGAAGGCGTCGAGGGGGCCGCCGGGGATGCCCTCCCAGAAGAGGATGTCGGCGCGACCGCCCGTCGTCAGCGTCGGCATGACGAACAGTTCGCCGACGCCCGGGACCAGGTTGCAGCGGACCGCGTCGAAGTCCGGGTGCTCGGGGCGCGGGCCGAGACCGTGGACGTACGCGACGGCCAGCGCGCGCTGCGGCGCGTCGTACGGCGAACGGGAGTCGTCCCGGCCGAACATCGAGACCAGCTCGCCCTTGCCCGCCGCGACGAGCACCAGGTCGTAGCTGCGGGAGAAGTAGTCCAGGTCGCCGACGGCCGCGCCGTGGATCACCAGCTGGCCGCCGCGCTGGGCGAAGGTCTCCATCCAGCCGGCCATCTTCACCCGCTGGTCGACGGACTGGGCGAACCCGTCGAGCTTGCCGACCCAGTCGATCGCACGGCCGGCGTCGGGGGCGGCGACCGAGACGCCGAGGCCCTCGATGCGCGGGGCCTGGGACTCCCAGAAGTTGAGGCCGAGGTCCCGCTCGTGCTGGAGCGCGGTGTCGAACATGCACTGGGTGGACATGACCCGGCCGGACCGGATCTCGTCCGCCGTCCGGTTCGACATGAGGGTGACCTCGTACCCCGACGACTGGAGGCCGAGGGCGAGCTGCAGACCGGACTGGCCGGCGCCGACTATGAGTATCTTCCGCATGGGTGGTGCTCCTGGCGTGACGGGGAGATCTATTCGGGGGTGGCTTCGAGTGCGTGCGCGACCATCGCGAGCAGGCTCTCGACGACGCTGTACCGCTTGCGCGCGTCCATGATCACCACGGGTACGTGCGGGGGCACGGTGAGCGCCTCCCTGACGTCCTCCGTCTCGAACAGCTCGGTGCCCTCGAAGTGGTTCACGGCCACGATGTACGGAAGTCCGCAGCTCTCGAAGTAGTCGAGGGCCGGGAAGCAGTCGGTGAGCCGCCGGGTGTCGGCGAGCACGATCGCGCCGATCGCCCCGCGCACCAGGTCGTCCCACATGAACCAGAAGCGCTGCTGGCCCGGCGTGCCGAAGACGTACAGCACCAGGTCGTTGTCGAGCGTGATCCGGCCGAAGTCCATCGCCACCGTGGTGGTGAGCTTGTCCGGGGTGGCGGTGAGGTCGTCGGTGTCCTCGCTGGCCCGGGTCATCAGCGCCTCGGTCTGCAGCGGGGTGATCTCCGAGACCGCGCGGACGAAGGTGGTCTTGCCGACGCCGAAGCCGCCCGCGACGACGATCTTCGTCGCGATCGGGGCGCGGGTGTGGTCGAGCTGCCAGTCCTGCGCGCCTTCCTCCGCATCGGGTGCCGCGGCGGCCGGTTCGGCGGTATCTCGCTGGAACAGATCGCCCTGCGGGGCCTGGGGCTGCGTGGGGATGCCCGCCACCGGCGGCGCATCGGAGACAGCATCGGAAACGGCGGAGGCGTCAGAGACGACGGAGTCCACTCAGCACCCTTTCGAGGAGCGCGCGGTCGGGCTGGCCGGTGCCGTGACCGGTCCCGTACACACGGATCTTTCCCTGGTCGGCCAGGTCACTGAGCAGCACCCGGACGACCCCCAACGGCATCTTCAGAAGCGCCGAGATCTCCGCGACCGTCCGCATCCGGCGGCAGATCTCGACGATGGCCCGCATCTCCGGCATCAGACCGCGGGCGCCGGGCCCGCCGTCCGTCAGGACCTTGCGCACGGCGGGCGCTTCGAGCGCCGCCACGAAGGTCTCGACGAGCAGGACATGGCCGAAGCGGGTACGCCCGCCGGTCAGCGAGTACGGGCGGACGCGCGCGGGGCGGCGCCCGTCTCCGCGTACGGGCAGCCGGTGGGCGTGATGTCCCGCATACCCCGAAAACACTGACGTCACTGGGTGCTCTCCATCGATTTGCGCAGCTCACTGCGGACTTCGGGGGTGAGTACGTGACCGGCGCGGCCCACGAAGAGCGCCATGTGGTAGGCCACCACGCTCATGTCGCAGTCGGGCGTGGCGTGCACGCCGAGCAGCGATCCGTCGCTGATCGACATCACGAAGACGCTGCCCTCCTCCATCGCCACCATGGTCTGCTTGACCCCGCCACCGTCCATCAGCCGGGCGGCGCCGATGGTCAGGCTGCCGATGCCGGAGACGATGGTGGCCAGGTCGGCGCTGGAGCCGCGCGGCCCGTCGGGACGGCCGGCTTCGGCGGCGGCCGTCGTGCTCTGCTGGGTGGCCGGGTCGGACGAGAGCAGCATCAGGCCGTCGGAGGAGACGACGGCGACCGAGCGGACCCCGGGCACCTCCTCCACCAGATTCCCCAGCAGCCATTGCAGGTTGCGGGCTTCCGTGCTCAGTCCGAACGTTCCCGTCGCAGTCAACTGCGTGCCTCCTCGACTGTGTCCCCCGTCATCTCCTCTGTACGTGCAGTCCTTACGGCTTCCGTCCGTGCCGTGTCCATCTCCGCCTCCACGTCGCGTCGCCCGGCCTTGGCGCCCTGGTGGAAGCCGCCGAGGCGGCGGCGCAGGGCCTCCGCGTCCACGCCGCCCTGGCGGGGAGTGGTGGCGGGGCCGGCCGGGCGGACCACCTGCGGGGTGCGCTTGGGCAGGCCCTTGTCGGTGACCCGCTCCCACTGCGCGGCGCGCGGCCCGGGAACCGGCTGGTCGGAGACCGGCTCGGGGGCGGGGGGAGCCGAGGGCTCCTCGTACGGCGCGGGCTCGGTGACCAGGTCGGTGACGATCTCGGCGGCGGCCAGGTCGGTGGCGCGCTCGTGGGCGTCCGGCTCCGGCGGCGGGTCGGGCAGCCGGACCTGGAGCGTGGTCTCGGAGACGGACTCGCCGAGGGCGGCGGGAGCGGGCACGGCCTCTTCGTACGCGGGCTCGGTCTCTTCGTGGGCCTGCCGGAGCTCTTCGTACGCGGGCAGGGCCTCTTCGTGGGCCTGCCGGGGCTCTTCGTACGCGGGCTCCGGCTCGGGCTCGTACAGCGACTCCGGCTCCGGCTCCGGCTCGTTCTGCTGTTCCCTCGCCGCGGTCACCTCCGCCGCCATGAACGCCCGCTCCGCCGCTTCCACGAGCGGGTCGCGGGTCCGGGACGGCAGCGTGTTGGAGTTGGCCTCCGCGGCCGAGCCGGGCAGGTGGAGCGTGGGGGCCGCGCCCGCCACTCGTACGGGCTCCGTCACGGTGGTGGGCAGGGCGGCGGGCAGCAGGGGCTGCGGCAGGACCACGACGGCCGCCGTGCCGCCCGGCTGCTGCTCGCGCAGCTCGACGCGGACGCCGTGGCGGGCGGCGAGCAGGGCGACGACCCGCATGCCGAGTCCCTCGCCCTCGAAGGCGGCGGGGTCGGCCTCGGCCAGGCGCGCGTTGAGCTCGGCGAGCCGGGAGGCGGTCATGCCGATGCCCGCGTCCTGCACGGAGAGCATCACCTCACCGGACTCCAGGAGCCAGCCGGAGAGCTGGACCTCGGCGTCGGGCGGCGAGAAGGAGGTCGCGTTCTCCAGGAGTTCCGCGACGAGGTGGCTCAGGTCGTCCGCGGCGAAGCCGGCGATCTGGGCGTGCGGCGGCAGGGACTGGATGGTGACCCGCTCGTACCGCTCGATCTCGCTGACGGCGGCGCGCAGCACGTCGACCAGCGGGACGGGCCCGGGGTGGCCGTGGACGTGCTCGTGGCCCGCGAGGACGAGGAGGTTCTCGCTGTGGCGGCGCATGACGGTCGCCATGTGGTCGAGCTTGAAGAGGGTCGCGAGGCGGTCCGGGTCCTGCTCGCGCTCCTCCAGCTTCTCGATGACGCCGAGCTGCCGCTCGACGAGCCCGAGGCTGCGCAGCGAGAGGTTGACGAAGGTGTGGTGGACGGTGCCGCGGAGTCCTTCGAGGTCGGCGGTGAGGAGCGCGACCTGGCCCTGGAGCTCGGCCCGCTGGGTGGCGAGCTCGGCTCCGAGGGCCTCCTTGGCGGCGGTGAGGTCGGCCTGGCCGTCGGTGAGGCGCTCGGTGAGGCGCTCGTTCTGCGCGGCGAGGTCGGAGAGCTTGCCGCGCAGGGTGTTGAGGGAGCGGACGACCTGCGCGAACTCGTCGTTGCGGCCGGTGAAGCGGACCGGCTCCTCGGTGTGCGGCGCGGGGGCGGCGGCGAGCCGGGCGGCGCCGATGCGGAGGACGGCGAGCGGCCTGGTGAGGGTGCGGGCGACGTAGGTGGAGATGCCGACCGCGACGAGCAGACAGCCGCCGAGGAAGGCGATGCGCAGTTCGAGGGCGGTGACGTCGTCGTCGCGGAGCGCGCCGAGGCGTTCGACCTGCTCGGCGGCGAGGGCGGATTCGACACCGCGCATCTGCTCGATGCGGGCGGAGAGGGCGGCTTCGACGCCTGCCGGATCGGTCTCGCGCTCGGTGTCCGTCAGCCGGGGCTGGTCGGTGAGGGTGGCGAGCGACCGCTCGGCGCTCTTGACGTCGGGGCCGGCCACGGTGGCGGCGAGGGAGTCGCGGGCGGCGGCTCCGGCGGCCTGGTCGAAGTCGCCGAGGGCGGCGAGTTCTCGGACCCGGGCCTGCTGGGCGGCGGCGGTGAGGGTGTCGCGGGCGCGGTCGGCCTCGGCGGCGCCCTCGGGCACGTCGGGGACGTAGGTGCCGGTCTCGGGGTCGTAGTGGACGTCCCCGGTGGGCTCGGGCTGCGGCACGGAGAGCGCGGCGAGGAGCAGGCCGCGGGTGGCGGAGGCCTGTTCGACGGCGCGGCCGAGGGCGGCGGGGGCGCGGGTGGCCTCGGTGAGCGCGGTGTCGGAGGCGCGGGCCGGGGTCTTGTCGGCGAGCTCGTCGGCGAGGGCCTGGAGCTTGGCGATGACCTCCGAGTAGGCCCGGTGGGCCTCCAGGGCCGTGCCCTTGCCGGTGAGGGCGGTACGGCGGACGGAGGGGACGCCGGCGAGGTCGCGGCGGAGCTCGGCGGAGGCGGCGGGCCGGATCTCGTCTATCTGGCGGTCGACGCGGGTGGACCGGGTGCTGGTGATCTGGCGCTTGTTCTTGCCGCTCTGGGCGTCGCGGCCGGCGGCGATGTAGGCGACGACCTCGTCGCGCTCGTCGGCGAGGGAGTGGGCCAGCGTGACGGCCTGCCGGTCGAGTTCGGCGAGGGTGACCAGGCTCTGGGAGTCGTTGAGCTCGGCGGAGGCGGCGAGGATCGCGGGGGCTCCGGCGACGATGACCGTGATGCCGACGAGCGCGACGCCGGCGACGAGACGGTTGCGGACCCGCTTGGGGCGGCCGGCGGGGGGCTTGGGCTGTGCCGGGGCCTGGGGCTGCACGGGGTGGCCGGTGGCGGCGTTGCCGGTGGGTGCCGTGGCGGCCCCGTCGTCCGGGGTCGACGCTGCACCGGGGGTCTGGCTCCGCGTGCCGTTCTTGCTCCGAGGCCGCTTCATCTGCACCGGTGCTCGCATTCTTGACTCGTCCGCCCACAAAGCAGAGGTGACGGCCGGTCACATGGAGCGCCCCCACCCCTGGTATGGCTTCCGACCATTCCAGCGCTTCTGGGAAGGGGGCGCGCATCGGCCGCTCCGCCACCCGAACGAGTGAACAACACTCATGAGTTGGCGAACAACTTCTCAGGGCCGGTCCCCAGGGCTCCGAAGGGCCCCCGGTTGGATCTTCCGGGCGGGCTTTGGCAGGATGCCCGCCCGCAGCTCCCCGGAGGCGGCCGCTCCGCCTCGCGCGCCGCTCCCCCAGGGTTGGTACAGGCCATTTCCGGGCATTTGCAGGTCCGGTGAAGAGTTGTCACCGGTCCGGGCACACTGGTCGTCATGCGCAGCGATGTCGCCTCCCTCCCCGGCAGCCCCGAACGCCCCAACGAGGACTGGGTGGCCGCAGCTCTGCCCGCCTCGGGCGGCGGCGGGACCGTCGTCCTCCTCGACGGCGTCACCCCGCCCGCCGGTGATGACGGTTGTGTGCACACCGTGCCGTGGTTCACCGCCCGCCTCGGTGGGGCTTTGACCGAACTGTCCGCTTCCCGCCCGGACATGCCCCTGTCCGAGATCCTGTCGCTGGCAATCCGGCGCACCGCGGACGCCCACCGGGACACCTGTGACCTTTCTCACGCACGTACGCCTCAGGCGACCGTCGTGCTCGCCCGCTGGGACGAGACCTCGGTCGAACACCTCGTCCTCTCCGACTCCGTACTCCTCCTGGAGTCCCCGGACGGGGCCGTACGGGCCGTGCTCGACGACCGGCTCGACCGCGTCCCGGACGAGATCCTGCGCTCCCACGCGGCGACGGACCGGCTGCGGAACCAGGAGGGCGGCTTCTTCACCGCGGCGGCCGACCCGGCGGTCGCGGAGCGGGCGGTGACCGGGACGAGCCCGCGCGCGGAGGTACGGTCCCTGGCCGCGCTCACGGACGGGGCGAGCCGCTGGGTGGAGCTGTTCGCCATGGGCGACTGGACGGACTGCTTCGGCGTCCTGCGCGAGGAGGGGCCGCTGGGCCTGATCCGCCGGGTGCGGGTCCTTGAGGAGGCGGACCGGGCGGCGGGCGGGACGCGCCGCTGGAAACCGCACGACGACGCGACGGCGGTGCTGGTGGAGCTGCGGGACCGCTGAGCACCCGTCCTCGGGGTCCCGGGCCCGCTCCGCGCGGCCTCAGCCCTCGGATCTGACGTTGAAGTGGTTCAGGAGGCGGGCGAGTTCGGCGACCTCGGCACGGTCCCAGTCGGCCAGCTTGCGGACGTACCGCTCGCGCCGGGCGTCCCGCACGTGCCGGAAGCGGTCGCGGCCCTCCTCGGTGAGCCGGACCAGCGAGGCGCGCCCGTCGGCGGGGTCGGGGTCGCGGGCGACGAGCCCGAGGTCTTCGAGGGCCCGGAGCTGGCGGCTCATGGTCGCCTTGCCGACCCCGAAGTACCCGGCGAGTTCGGTGGCCCGCTGGGGCCCGGCGTCGTCGAGGCGTACGAACAGGCCGTAGGCGGCGGGCTCCAGTTCGGGGTGGACCTCACGGGCCATCTCACCGGACTGGGCGCGGGCGCGGCGCAGGAAGACGGCGAGTTCGCGTTCGAGCGCGAGGAACTCCCGGTCGACGGAGGCGGGCGAGGTGTGCGGTTCGGCACCGGCGGCGGCCGGGCTGTGCGCTTCCGTGCCGGCGGGCGAGGTGTCCGGTTCCGCACCGACGGCGGGCGAGGTGCGCGGTTCCGCACCGGCGGGCTGGGCGTGCGGATCCGCGCCGGCGGGCTGGGCGCCCCCGCCTTCACTTCCCGTACGGCTTGTGTGCACGTCAGCACCTCTCAGGCGTTCCCCGGCGACTTGGCGACGGTTTTCGCGCCACTTCCAGTCGCTGAAAGTTTCTTTCGGCCGAGGCCATCGCCGCAGCTCCTCCAGTATTTCGCAGGCGTAGACCAACGGCGGTAACCAGGCCCCCTTCCATGGGCCGGGTCTACGTGCGTAGCGTCGTCTCCGGCAGCCTTGCTGACATGTCCACACCAGGACCCTTTCGGTGCCAGGACAGCTCGGCCTGCGCCAGGACCGCCGACCTCGCTCCCCCCACCGATCCTTTCGGAGGCACGCAATGCGTGTGCACAGATCCGGAACGACCCTCGCCGGTGCCGCGCTCGCGGCCCTGGCCCTCCTCCTCCCCCTCGCCGCGTCCGCCGGCGCCACCCAGGACCCGGCCGCCCGACAGCTGCCCGCGCGCGGCTCCGCCAGCATGGGCATGGGCGTCCTCGCCCACGACGGACAGGGCTCCTCCCCCGGCGGCGTCTCCACCCGGGCCGTCCAGACCGAAGGCGTGGACGTCTCCAGCCACCAGGGCAACGTCGCCTGGTCCACCCTGTGGAACAGCGGCGTCAAGTGGGCCTACGTCAAGGCGACGGAGGGCACCTACTACAAGAACACCTACTTCAACCAGCAGTACACCGGCTCGTACAACGTCGGCATGATCCGGGGCACGTACCACTTCGCGACCCCGGACACGACGACCGGCGCGGCCCAGGCCGACTACTTCGTCAACAACGGCGGCGGCTGGTCGCCGGACGGCCGGACCCTGCCGGGGGTGCTCGACATCGAGTGGAACCCGTACGGCGCGACCTGCTACGGCAAGACCCAGGCCGGGATGGTGGCCTGGATCCGCGACTTCGTGAACCGGTACAAGGCCAGGACCGGGCGGGACGCCGTCATCTACACGGCGACCAGCTGGTGGACCCAGTGCACCGGCAACTCCTCCGCCTTCGCCACGACCAACCCGCTGTGGATCGCGCGGTACGCCGCGACGGTGGGCGAACTCCCGGCCGGCTGGCAGTACTACACGATGTGGCAGTACACCTCCTCCGGCCCGACGGTCGGCGACCACAACCACTTCAACGGCGACCTCTCGCGGGTGCAGGCGCTCGCGAACGGCTGACGCCCCGACAGCGCAGGGCGGCCCCCGGGTGTGCGGCACCCCGGGGGCCGCTTCGGCTTTTCCGACCCATCCCCTTGCCTATTGGTATGGACCAATGCGAAGCTCTACGGCGATCGCCCGGGATTCAACTTCCGTGCGCTCAGCGCGCGTTGCTCGTTCCGTCCTCCCCCACGAGAGAGAGCCCCCGCATGCCGTCCTCCCGCCGTACCGCCACCGGCGTCGCCGCCCTGTCCGCCGCAGCCGCCCTCGTCAGCCTCACCCCCACCACCGCGAGCGCCCACGGTGCCGTCTTCAACCCCGTGAGCCGCGTCGCCGCCTGTTACGCGGAGGGCCCCGAGACCCCCAAGTCGCAGGTGTGCAAGGACCTCGTCGCCGACTCCGGCACCCAGCCGCTCTACGACTGGAACGAGGTCAACATCGCCAACGCCGCCGGACAGCACCAGGCCCTCATCCCGGACGGCAAGCTCTGCTCGGCGAACCGAGAGAAGTACCGGGCGCTCGACTGGGCGCGCACCGACTGGCCGGCCACGGCGGTCGCCGCGGGCGCCTTCGACTTCAAGGTCCGGGTCACGGCCGCCCACTCCGGCACCATGACCGTCTACATCACCAAGCCGGGCTTCGACCCCACGCAGCCCCTGAAGTGGTCGGACCTGGACGCGACCCCCGTCGCCGTCTACAACACCACCCGCACGGCCACCGACGGCTACTACAACTTCACGGGCAACCTCCCCGCCCGCACCGGCCGCCACATCGTCTACAAGGTGTGGCAGCGCAACGACAGCCCCGAGGCCTTCTACAGCTGCTCGGACGTCACCTTCGGCGGTACGGCCGCGCAGGCGACCACGACGAAGGCCCAGGCCCCGACCGAGGCGAAGATCGCGGCGGGCGCCGACCTCTCCACCGTCAGCCACGCGGGACACGGCGGCGACGAGCAGGCCCCGGCCCTCTCCGCGGAGACGGCCGAGACCCCCACCTCGCCGCTGCCCATGGCCCTCGCGGGCGCGGGCGCCCTCGCCGCCTTCGCGGGCGGCAGCCTGCTCCTGGGCCGCCGCCGGAACTCGTCCGCCTCCTAGGCCCTGTTCAAGGAGGTCCCAGGATCCCCTCGGGAACCGGGAAACTCCTAGGAGCCGGACGTCGCAAGCGGGAAGAGGGCGGTGAGCCGGGGTATCGCCACCCCCTCCGGACGAGACCCCCGGGGCTCGTCGCCCTCTTCCCACTCCCCCTCGAAGTCCCCCGAGAGCTCGTCCGCGAGCTCCTCGGCGAGGTCGTCGACGGCATCCGCGAACTCCTCGCCCTCGTCGTCCTCCTGGCCGGTCAGCTCGTCGTACGCCTCCTGCGCCACGAAGTCGAGGCCGTCCCACTCGGGCCACTCGTCGTCGTCCCACTCGTCCCGGTGCCGGCCGACGAGGGCCCGTATCCCCGGCACGTCGGCCAGCGCGTCGGGGTCGGCGACCACCGACTCGTACACCTTCCGCCCCTGCCCGACCAGCCAGAGGGTGAAGTAGTGGAAGCCGTCGTCCGTGCAGTCTCCGCTCTCGATCCGGTTCGCCGCCCGGAAGACCGCTCGCGTGCCCGCGACCTCGCAGGCGTCCTCAAGGCGCACCTGGAACTCCACGCTCTCGGCGGGCGGGCGCCGGAGCAGCTCCGTGCGCAGCCACTCCGTCCGGTCGTCCAGGTCACCGGGGCGGCGGCTCAACTCGTCGATGAGAGCCCAGAAGGCGTCTTCGTTCATGCGTACGAGCATGACACCCCTGGCTGACATCCGGGTGACGAATTACCTGCGGGTATGCGCACGCGCAGGACATGACGGAGCGGGGTGCCCCGTCGAGGGCACCCCGCTCCGTCTCTCCGTCGTACGGGAGTTACGCCGCCGCCACTCCCACCGGCACCGCCGCCGGCGACAGGGCGATCTCCAGGACCTGGCGGACGTCCGTCACCGGGTGGACCTCCAGCTTCTCCAGGATCTCGGCCGGGACGTCGTCCAGGTCGGCCTCGTTCCGCTTGGGGATCACGACCGTGGTGATGCCCGCCCGGTGCGCGGCGAGGAGCTTCTGCTTCACGCCGCCGATCGGGAGGACCCGGCCGGTGAGGGAGACCTCGCCGGTCATGGCCACGTCCGTACGGACAAGGCGCCCGCTCAGCAGGGAGGCGAGGGCGGTCGTCATCGTGACGCCCGCGCTCGGGCCGTCCTTGGGGACCGCGCCCGCCGGGAAGTGGATGTGCACGCCCCGGTCCTTGAGTCCGGTGACGGGCAGTTCCAGCTCCGCGCCGTGCGAGCGGAGGAAGGAGAGCGCGATCTGCGCCGATTCCTTCATCACGTCGCCGAGCTGACCGGTGAGGGTCAGTCCGGCGGCGCCGGTCTCCGGGTCGGCCAGGGACGCCTCGACGAAGAGGACGTCACCGCCCGCGCCGGTCACGGCGAGCCCGGTGGCGACACCGGGGACGGCGGTGCGGCGCTCCGCCGGGTCCTGGGCCGACTCCGGCACGTGGTGCGGCCGTCCGATGAGCTCGCGCAGGCCGTCGGGACCGACCGTGAACGGCAGTTCCCGGTCGCCCAGTTCGTGCTGGGCCGCGATCTTGCGGAGCAGCCGGGAGACGGACCGCTCCAGGGTGCGTACGCCCGCCTCGCGGGTGTACTCGCCGGCCAGCTTGCGCAGGCTCGCGTCCTCCAGGACGACCTCGCCGGGCTCCAGGCCCGCGCGCTCCAGCTGCCGGGGCAGCAGGTGGTCGCGGGCGATGACGACCTTCTCGTCCTCCGTGTAGCCGTCGAGCCTGACCAGCTCCATGCGGTCGAGCAGTGCCTCCGGGATGGCTTCGAGGACGTTGGCGGTGGCCAGGAAGACGACGTCGGAGAGGTCGAGTTCGACCTCCAGGTAGTGGTCGCGGAAGGTGTGGTTCTGCGCCGGGTCGAGGACTTCGAGGAGGGCCGCCGCGGGGTCGCCGCGGAAGTCGGAGCCGACCTTGTCGATCTCGTCGAGCAGGACCACCGGGTTCATGGACCCGGCCTCCTTGATGGCGCGGACGATCCGGCCGGGCAGGGCGCCGACGTAGGTCCTGCGGTGACCGCGGATCTCCGCCTCGTCCCGTACGCCGCCGAGGGCGACCCGGACGAACTCGCGTCCCATCGCGTGCGCGACGGACTCGCCGAGCGAGGTCTTGCCGACGCCGGGCGGGCCGACGAGGGCGAGTACGGCTCCGCCGCGGCGGCCGCCGACCACGCCGAGGCCGCGCTCGGAGCGCCGCTTGCGCACGGCCAGGTATTCGGTGATCCGCTCCTTCACGTCGTCCAGGCCCGCGTGCTCGGCGTCGAGGACGGCGCGGGCGCCGCGGATGTCGTACCGGTCCTCCGTCCGCTCGTTCCACGGGAGTTCGAGGACGGTGTCCAGCCAGGTGCGGATCCAGGAGCCCTCGGGGGACTGGTCACTGGACCGCTCCAGCTTCTCGACCTCCTTGAGGGCGGCCTCTCGGACCTTCTCCGGCAGGTCGGCGGCCTCCACGCGGGCGCGGTAGTCGTCGGACTCGTCGGCTGCGTCCTTGGCGGACTCGCCGTTGAGGTCGCGGAGCTCCTTGCGGACGGCTTCGAGCTGGCGGCGGAGCAGGAACTCGCGCTGCTGCTTGTCGACGCCCTCCTGGACGTCCTTGGCGATGGTCTCTGCGACGTCCTGCTCGGCGAGGTGCTCGCGGAGCTGGGCGGTGGCGAGCTTGAGGCGGGCGACCGGGTCGGCGGTCTCCAGGATCGCGACCTTCTGCTCGACGGTGAGGAAGGGCGAGTAGCCGGAGTTGTCGGCGAGGGCGCCGACGCCGTCGATCTGCTGGACCCGGTCCACGACCTGCCAGGCACCGCGCTTCTTGAGCCAGCTGGTGGCGAGCGCCTTGTACTCCTTGACCAGGTCGCTGACCTGGCCGGGCAGCGGGTCGGGCAGGGTCTCCTCGACGGTGCTGCCCTCGACCCACAGGGCCGCGCCGGGCCCGGTCGTACCGGCACCGATGCGCACGCGGCCGATGCCGCGGATGAGGGCGCCGGGGTCGCCGTCGGAGAGTCGTCCGACCTGCTCGACGGTGCCCAGGACGCCGGTCGCGGCGTAGGTCCCGTCGACGCGGGGCACGAGCAGCACCCGCGGCTTGCCCGCTCCGGGTCGCGCGGCGGCCTGGGCGGCCTCGACGGCGGCCCGTACGTCGTTGTCGGACAGGTCGAGCGGCACCACCATTCCGGGCAGCACGACCTCGTCGTCGAGCGGCAGCACAGGCAGAGTGAGCGGCACGGACGGCTTGGAGTCAGAAGCCATGATCTCCCCTTCGGCAGTCAAGTTGAGCTATGCCGACTCAATGCATGTGAGCCCATGAATGTTCCCGGACGCTCGTTCGCTCTGAGCGATCACTCTCCCCCGAAGCCCCGTCCAGCAGATGTAATACCTCCATGGATATAGCAGCCATTACGTCAGCGTGGGTGTCGGGCTGGACCGTCTCCCGGGGGACCCCCGCCGCCGTCACCGAGACCTGGGGCTACCGGATCGACGTGGGACTGCCCCGGCACGTCGTGCGGCACGTCCTTCCGACCCCCGACGAGGCCTCGGTCCGCGCTCTCTGCGCCCGGCTCACCGCCCCGTACAGCTGGCTCAAGATCATGGCGGGCCCCGAGGACGCGGGCGCGTGGATCACCGACGGATGGACGGTCCCCGACGACCCGGGCTTCATGATGGTCAAGCCGCTCGACCCCGGCGCCCGGCCCGCACCGCCGGAGGGGTACGCGCGGACCACCGAGGTCCGGGACGGCGTCATCCGGGTCCGGATCGTCGCCCCCGACGGCGCCCTCGCCGCGCGCGGCCAGATCGCCCCGACCGGCTCCACCGCCGTCGCCGACCAGATCGAGACGGCCCCCGAGCACCGGCGGCGCGGCCTCGGCGCGAACGTCATGCGCACCCTGGAGGCGGCCGCCGCCCAGGCGGGCGCGGAGACCGGGGTGCTCGCCGCGACCACGGACGGACTCGCGCTGTACGACTCGCTGGACTGGCGCTACCGGGGCCCGCTCACCGGAATCGTGCGGGACGGAACCTGACCGTCCGGCTGCGCGGGACGCCCCGTACCCGGCATGCTCGGTCCATGGTGCGAGGCGTACGGGGAACATGGTGCGGGGCGCTGCTTCTGGCCGGGGTCCTGGTCGGCGGTGCGAGCGCGTGCGGGGAGGCGGCGCCGCCCCCGCCCGGCACGACGCCGTCGGGGGTGAGCGGACCGGCCGTGCCGAGCGCCACGACGACCCCCGGCACCACGACGGATCCGAGCGTCACGACGACCCCCGGCACCACGACGGATCCGAGCGCCACGACGGACCCGGGCACCCCTACGAGCCCCGGCACCGCGACCGCGACACCCCCCGGCACCACTCCGGCGGCCGACCCCCAGCCGGGCGAGGTGCTCGTCGAGGTCGTCGTCAGCGGCGGCCTCGCCGGTGTGCGCAACCAGCTCGTCGTCCACTACGACGGCTCCTGGACCAGCCGCTCCGGCACCGAGCCGCCCCGCACCGGGCGGCAGACCCCCGCCGAGGTCGCCGAGCTCAGGGCCGCCCTGGAGGACCCCGCGTTCGCCCGGGTCCCGGAGCACCCGACGGACAGCCCGATCGCCGACGGCTTCCAGTACCAGGTGACGTACCGCGGCCGCATCGTCGTCGCGGGCGACGGCGAGCGCCCGCCCGCCCTCCGGCGGGTCTTCGCCGCCCTCCCGGAGGGCGGCCCGCCGACGCACCCGTGAGCCGGGCGGCGCGACGCGAGAACCGGACCCGCAAGCGAGAACCACGTACCGAGCAGCCGGCGGCGAGAACCGGAGAGCCGGAAGCGAGACCCGAGAACCGAACCGGGGCACGCGCGCGATAGAGAAGGCGTGAGACTGTTGCGCCCCGCAGGGGGAGGCCCCTCCGGGGGCGACGAGGACGACGACGCGGCGCTGCTGCGCGCGGTCGCCCGGGGAGACTCCGAGGCACTCGCCGCGCTGTACGACCGGCACGCCGGCTGGCTGCACGCCCGCCTCGCCCGGCGCTGCCCGGACGAGGAGACCGTACGGGAGGTCCTCCAGGACACCTTCGTCACGGTCTGGCGCTCCGCCGGCGGCCACCGGGGCCGGGGCGAGGCCGGCGGCTGGCTCTGGGTGATCGCCGCCCGGCGCCTGGTGGACGCCCAGCGGGCCCGGGCCCGCGCGGAACGGGTCGTGGAACGGGCGGCCGAACGCGCCGCCGCGTCCACGGAGCCGCCCGCCGCCGCGCCCTCCGCCGAGGAGCGGGTGCTCGCGGGCCTGGAGTACGGGGAGGTGGGCGCCGCCCTCGACCGGATATCGCCCGAACTCGCCGAGGTCCTGCGGGCGACCGTCGTCGACGGCCTGACGACCCGCGAGACCGCCCGGCTCCTCGGCATACCCGAGGGCACCGTCAAGACCCGCGCCCTGCGCGCCCGCCGCGAGCTGCGCGCCGCGCTCGGGGCGGCACACCCCGGGGGCCCGCACGCCTTGGGAGGCACCGCATGACGGCAACCCGACGCCCCGGAGCCCCTGGCACCCCCGGGGCCGCCGAGACCCCTGGGACCACCGGGTCCCCCTGGCACGTCTCCGACGCCCTCGCGCTCCGGTACGCCGACGGGTCCGCCGCCGAGACCGACGCCTGGTCGCTGGAGAAGCACGTCGAGTCCTGCGCGAACTGCGCGGGCCGCGTCTCGGCGGCCGTACGGGCCGGTGCGGCGGGGCCCGTCCTCGCGGCCGTGCGCGCCGAGCTCCTGACCTCTCTCGGACACCGGCCCGCCCCCGCGGAGTCCGCCGGCCCCGTCTCCCCCGTCGGCAACCCCCTCGGGCGGTGGGCGCGGGTCTGGTGGGCCGTCGGGCCCGCGCTGCGCGGTTCCTGGGTGGTGGCCGTGGCCCTCGTCGTCGGCGGGGCCTTCGGGCTCGCCTACGGGGCCGGGTTCCAGGGGGCGCGGAGCCTGCTGCTCGCCCTGGCGCCCGTCCTTCCGCTCGCCGGGGTCGCCGTCTCGTACGGACGCCACGCCGACCCCCTGTACGAGATCACCGCCGCCACGCCGTCCGGCGGACTGCGGCTGCTGCTCACCCGTACCGCGGCCGTCCTCGCCGTGTGCGTGCCGCTGCTCACCGCGGGCGGGGCGCTGCTGCCACCGGTGGCCGGGTTCCCGGGGGCCGCCGCCTGGCTGCTCCCCGGCCTGGCACTGACCCTGGCCACGCTCGCGCTCGGTTCGTTCGTCGGCTGCCGGGCGGCGGCGGCGACGCTCGGCGGCGGGTGGCTGCTCGCCGTCACCGGCCCCCTGCTCGGGCAGCCGGGCGCGGGCACGGGGCCCGCTTCCGGAGCCGCCGCCCTCGCCCCGTACTTCTCCGGCCCCACCGCGCAAGGGGCGTGGGCGGCCGCCGCGCTGGCCTGCGCGGCCCTCCTCGCGCTGCGGCGCCGTTCCTTCGACCACCTGGAGCCCCGGTGAACCCCACCCACGCCGTCGCGGTGAGCGGACTGACCGTCCGCCACCGCCGTACCGTCGCCCTCGACCGGCTCGATCTGTCCCTCGGCCCCGGCGTCCACGGCCTGCTCGGCCCGAACGGGGCCGGGAAGACCTCCCTCATCCGGGTCCTCGCGACCGTCGCCGCGGCCTCCTCCGGCCGGGTGGAGCTGCTCGGCGGGGACGCCACCAGCCCCCGCGAACGCACCGACATCCGGCGTCGGCTCGGCTATCTGCCGCAGGAGTTCGGCTACTACCCGGCCTTCACCGTGCGGGAGTTCGTCGCGTACGTCGCCTGGCTCAAGGAGGTGCCGGCCGACCGGGTTCCGGCGGCGGTGGAGCGCGCGGTGCGGCGGGTCGGGCTCGGCGACCGGATCGACGCGAAGATGAAGACCCTGTCGGGCGGCATGGTCCGGCGTGCCGGGATCGCCCAGGCCATCGTGAACGAGCCGGAGTTGCTGCTGCTCGACGAGCCGACGGCCGGCCTCGATCCGGAACAGCGGGTCGACTTCCGGTCGCTGCTGCGGGAGTTGGGCACGGAGGCGACGGTGGTGGTCTCCACCCACCTGGTGGAGGACGTGGCCGCGGCCTGCACCGAGGTCACCCTCATCGAGGCGGGCCGACTCGCCTTCCAGGGCACCACGGCCGAACTCACCGCGCTCGGCGGCGAGTCCACCGAAGGGAACGACTCCACCACGCACGCGGTGGAGCGGGGCTACACGGCCGCCCTGCGCGCCCACCGGGCGCCCGCGGGCGACGCGAAGGAGGCGCTCCGGTGACCAGCACCCTCACCCCTCCCCGTGCCGGACGGGCCGCTCCCGCGCGCAAGCCCCTCGCCATCGAGCTGCGGCGCGGACTGGGTCCCTGGACCGGCGCCGCCGTCGCCCTCACCCTCCTGGTCACGATGTACGGCAAGGCTCCCGGCTGGCAGGTCCATTGGGCCGATGCCACGAACATGCTGCACGTGGCCGCCGGGCTGCTCGCCGGACCGCTCGCGCTCGCGGCCGGCTGCTGGCAGGGCGGCCGGGACCGGCGGCGTGGAACGACGGACCTCTGGGAGTCCGCCCCCCGACCGCCCCTGCGCCGCCTGCTCGTCGCGGTGGCCCCCTCCGCGCTCTGGCCCGCCGCCGGGGTGCTGCTGGCCGACGCCGTCTGTCTCCTCTCGACCTGGCCGTACGTCACCGCCGGCCGCCCCTACCTCGAACTCGTCGCCGCCGACACGGTGGCCGTCGCCGCCCTCGGCGCGGTGGGCCATGTCGTCGGGCGTACGGTCCGCTGGCGGCTCACGGCCCCGCTGCTCGGCATCGTCGGGTACGTGGTGCTGGGGATGGGCTCGTACCAGGAAGGCACCCTCCGCTGGCTCAGCCCCGCCGGCGAGCACCAGTTCTTCTGGGACCGGCCGGTGTGGTGGTTCGGTCCGGTGTCGATGGCCTGGACGGCGGGGCTCGCGCTCACCGCGCTCCTCGCGTACGGGCTGCGCGGGGCCCGGCTGTGGCCGCTCACCCTGGTGCCGGCGGCCGTCGCGGTCGCCGCAGCCGGGCTGATCGCGGGTCTGCCGCGGGACGGGGGGCCGTGGCGCCACGACCCGGCGTTGGCCCGGCAGGTCTGCGACGACGGCACCCCGCAGGTGTGTCTGACGGCCGTGGACGAGGGGCTGCTGCCGGAGGTGTCGGCGGCGCTCGCCCCGCTGAACGCGCGGCTCAAGGGGGTGCCCGGCGCCCCGGTCCGGTGGGTCGGCGGTCCGTTCGGGCCCGCCCACCCCGGTGACGTCGCGCTGCCCTCCGTCGGGCAGGACGCGGTGCGCGGCCGGCTCCCGCACCCCGATCTGTATCTGAACTCGGCCGTGTTGTGGCTGTTCTCGGACACGTGCCGGCAGGGTGACCTCGCCGGTCCGAACGCGGAGCGGGCGAGCCTCGTCAACCTCGCCGTCACCGAGTGGCTGGCGCCGACGCCCGAGGGCTACGGCCCCGATACGACCGCCGCGAAGCCGTACATCGACCGGCTCGACGCCAAGTCCCCGGCGGAGCAACGCGCCTACCTGACCCGCTATCTGGCGGCGAACACCTGCCACCCGGACGAGGTGCCGGTCCCGTGAGGCTCTCCCGCACCGGTCCGACGAGGCTCTCCCGTATCGATCCCGTGCGTCTCGGCCGCCCCCACCCGATGAGGCTCTATCTGCGCTCCCGCGCCCTGCCCGGCGCGCTGGCCGCCCTCGTCGCCACGGCGGCGGCCGGCGCCTGGGCGGCCCGGTGGCTGGAATCGCTGCCCCGCTTCGACCACACGGCCCGACTGCCGGTGGTCGTCCTCGGCCCGCTCCTCGCGGCCGCCGCCGTCGGCACCAGCCTGCACACGCCGAGCGACGAGCTGGACCGTACGGCGGTACGCGCGTGGTGGCCCCGCCGTCTCGCCCATCTGCTCGTCCCGGCCGCCCTCGCCACCCTGCTGTTCGCCCTGGCGGTACCCGGCCACGCGGACGAGTTCGGCGTGCTCGCCGTCGTCCGCAACACGCTGGGGCTCATGGGGATGACGGCGGCCGCCGCAGCTGTCGTCGGCGCCCGGCTGAGCTGGCTGCCGCCGGCCTTCTTCGTGGGCACGGTCTATCTCGCGGCCCCGTCCCGGCCGGGCGGTGCGGCGCAGTGGTGGGCCTGGGTGATGCAGCCGGGCCCGCAGGGCGGCGCGTGGACGATGGCGGTCGGCGCCTTCGTGGCGGGCACGGGCCTGTACGCGTGGCGGGGCGTGCGCCGGGTGTCCGGCGAGTCCTGAGGAGCCGCGCGGGGGTGCCGGTCCCGTGACCCGCGCCGTCACCTCTCCTGTCCGAATCGTTTCTGCCGTGTCCGGATCCCATCCCCCCTCCCCCATAAGGTGTTTGTCCCCGTCGCCGTCGCCCGGTAAGGATGGCCGGGGCCCGACTGCCGAGCCGAGAGCGGAGAGACCGACCATGTCAGGAACCGTCACCCTCGACCGCCGCGAAGGACCGTACGGAGAGGTCGTGCTGCGCCGCCGCGACGAGCACTTCGAGATCATCGCCAACGGGACCTTCCTGATGGACACCTCCGACGGGCGCTCGGAGCGGCGACTGATCGACGCGGCGCAGGCCGCGCTCCCCGAGCGGTCCCGCTCCGGCGCGTCCGTCCTCGTCGGCGGACTCGGTGTCGGTTTCTCCCTCGCCCACGCCGCCGCCGACCCCCGCTGGGGCCGGATCGCGGTCGTCGAGCGGGAGGAGGCCATCATCGAATGGCACCGGCAGGGACCGCTCGCCTCGGTCTCCGGGGCCGCGCTGGCCGATTCCCGGACAGTGATCCTGCACACGGACCTGGTGGCCTATCTCCGGACCTCCCCCGACACCTACGACGCCCTCTGTCTGGACATCGACAACGGGCCCGACTGGACGGTCACCGAGGACAACGAATCCCTGTACGCGGCCGAGGGTTTGGCGGCCTGTGCGGCCCGGCTGAACCCGGGCGGAGTGCTCGCCGTTTGGTCCGCCCGACCCTCTGCCGATTTCGAAGAGTCGTTGCGGAATGCCGGATTCAGCGGGGTACGGACGGAAGAGATCCCCGTTGCCCGGGGCGTCCCCGACGTGGTCCACCTCGGGGTCCGTCCTGAATAAGTCCTGGATAGCCGGGACGCCACCGGTACCTCTAGGCTGCTGAGCCGACATCGGCGACGCGAGGCGGGGCAATGGAGCAGACACACACCACTCACCACGGTGCGGCGGCCACTCCGGGTGCCCAGCGCCGGGTGCTCGTGGTCGAGGACGACGCGACGATCGTCGAAGCGATCTCCGCGCGGCTGCGCGCCGAGGGCTTTCTCGTCCAGACGGCGACCGACGGCCCCGCGGCCGTGGACGCGGCCGAGGCATGGCAGCCGGACCTGATGGTCCTCGACGTGATGCTGCCCGGTTTCGACGGCCTGGAGGTGTGCCGCCGGGTCCAGGCCCAGCGCCCCGTCCCGGTCCTCATGCTGACCGCCCGCGACGACGAGACCGACATGCTGGTCGGCCTGGGCGTGGGCGCGGACGACTACATGACCAAGCCGTTCTCGATGCGGGAGCTGGCCGCCCGGGTGCACGTGCTGCTGCGCCGGGTGGAGCGGGCCGCGCTGGCGGCGGTCACCCCGCGCAGCGGCATCCTGCGCCTGGGCGAGCTGGAGATCGACCACGCGCAGCGCCGGGTCCGGGTGCGCTCCGAGGACGTGCACCTGACCCCGACCGAGTTCGACCTGCTGGTCTGCCTGGCGAGCACGCCCCGGGCGGTGCTCTCCCGCGAGCAGCTCCTGGCCGAGGTGTGGGACTGGGCGGACGCCTCGGGCACCCGGACCGTGGACAGCCACATCAAGGCGCTCCGCCGGAAGATCGGGGCCGAGCGGATCCGTACGGTCCACGGCGTCGGTTACGCGCTGGAGACCCCGGCGCTGTGAGCCGGCTGGGGCCCAGGGGGCCGCGGGAGCTGCGGGGGCCGGGCGGCGAGGTGCACCGGCGGCGCCGGATCGTGATCTCGATCAAGACCAAGCTGGGTGCGCTGGTCGTCGGGGCGGTCCTGCTGACCTCGGGTCTCGCCCTGGTGGCCATCCGCACGTCCACGGAGTTCCGGTACATCACGATCTTCGCGATGATCGCGACCCTGCTGATCACCCAGTTCGTGGCGCAGTCCCTGACGGCGCCGCTGGACGAGATGACCACGGTGGCCGGGACGATCTCGCGCGGGGACTTCACCCGGCGGGTGCGGGGCGCGGACCGGCGCGACGAGCTGGGCGACCTGGCCTCGACGATCAACCGCATGGCGGACGATCTGGAGGCGGTGGACCGGCACCGCAAGGAGCTGGTGGCCAATGTGTCGCACGAGCTGCGGACCCCGATCGCCGCGCTCAGGGCCGTACTGGAGAACGTCGTGGACGGGGTGTCCGAGGCGGATCCGGAGACGATGCGGTCGGCGCTGAAGCAGACGGAGCGGCTGGGCCGGCTGGTGGAGACGCTGCTGGATCTGTCACGTCTTGACAACGGTGTCGTGGCGCTGCGGGCGAGCCGTTTCGAGGTCTGGCCGTATCTGTCCGGAGTTCTGCGGGAAGCGAACCTGGCCGCCTCGCAGCGCGGCCTCTCGTCCACCTCGGGCCTGCACAACCGCACCGACGTCCATCTGCACCTGGACGTGTCGCCGCCCGAGCTGGTGGCGCACGCGGACGCGGAGCGGCTGCACCAGGTGATGGCGAACCTGATCGACAACGCGGTGAAGCACTCGCCGCCGCACGGCCGCGTCACGGTGAGGGCCCGGCGCGGCCCGTACCCGGACTCCCTGGAGCTGGAGGTCGAGGACGAGGGTCCCGGCATCCCGGAGTCGGAGCGGCACAAGGTCTTCGAGCGCTTCAACCGGGGCGCCGCGCCGCTCCGGCAGGGCCCGGGCAGCGACGGCGGTACGGGCCTCGGGCTCGCGATCGCCCGCTGGGCGGTGGATCTGCACGGCGGCGGGATCGGGGTGGCCGAATCATCACGCGGCTGCCGGATCAGAGTCACTCTTCCGGGCAGCCTTCCGCCGAGAGATTGACGTAGGGTTCGAACCGGAAGAGCTCGTTCTGCGTGTACATGAGCGGGACGTGATCAGGGGTGCGGCCGAAGGAGGTCGTGCTCGCGCTTTTCCGTACCCTCACACCTGCGGAACCCCGCTTGTTTCCCGCCATTCACGGCACCGAAACACCCCGTCAAGTGTGACTTGCGCGACGTTGGCGCTCCCTGCCTGCACCTCTCGGCCGGACAGGCGTAGCCTTTATTTCCGCTGTCCATCACCTTGTGAAGCGGAAGAGGGCGGTTGCCGCCGTGTCGTCTCAGTCCCCCAGTACCCCGAGCTCCCCGACCGACCAGGACGGGCAGGGCAAGAGCCCCGCAGCCGCCTTCGGTGCCAATGAGTGGCTCGTCGACGAGATCTACCAGCAGTACCTCCAGGACCCGAATTCGGTCGATCGTGCCTGGTGGGACTTCTTCGCCGACTACAAGCCGGGAGCGTCGGACACCCCGGCCGCCCCGGCCGCCACCACCACTCAGAGCGCGCCCGCCGCGCAGCAGGCGGGCCCCGCACAGGCCGCGCCTGCCGCTCCTGCGGCCGTTCCGGCTCCCGCGGCCGCTCCGGTCGCGGCTCCGGCCCCCGTGGCCGCTCCGGCGCCCGTGAAGCCCGCCGTGGCCCCGGCCGCGCCGGTCGCCGCGAAGCCGGCCGCCGCCGCGCCCGCCCCGGTCAAGGCCGCTCCGGCCTCCACGCCGGCCGCCGGCCCCGAGCTGATCACGCTGCGCGGTCCCGCCGCCGCGGTCGCGAAGAACATGAACGCCTCGCTGGAGGTGCCGACGGCCACGTCCGTCCGCGCCGTCCCGGTGAAGCTGCTCTTCGACAACCGGATCGTGATCAACAACCACCTGAAGCGCGCCCGGGGCGGGAAGATCTCCTTCACGCACCTCATCGGCTACGCGATGGTGCAGGCGATCAAGGCCATGCCGTCGATGAACTACTCCTTCGCGGAGAAGGACGGCAAGCCGACCCTGGTCAAGCCGGAGCACGTGAACTTCGGTCTCGCGATCGACCTGGTGAAGCCCAACGGCGACCGCCAGCTCGTCGTCGCGGGCATCAAGAAGGCCGAGACGCTCAACTTCTTCGAGTTCTGGCAGGCGTACGAGGACATCGTGAAGCGGGCCCGCGTGGGCAAGCTGACGATGGAGGACTTCACCGGCGTCACGGTCTCCCTGACCAACCCCGGCGGCCTCGGCACCGTCCACTCCGTCCCGCGTCTGATGCCCGGACAGTCGGTCATCATGGGCGTCGGCTCGATGGACTACCCGGCCGAGTTCCAGGGCACCTCCCAGGACACCCTGAACAAGCTGGGCATCTCGAAGGTCATGACCCTGACCTCCACGTACGACCACCGGGTCATCCAGGGCGCCGCCTCCGGCGAGTTCCTGCGCGTCGTCGCGAACTTCCTCCTCGGCGAGCAGGGCTTCTACGACGACATCTTCAAGGCCCTGCGCATCCCCTACGAGCCGGTCCGCTGGCTCAAGGACATCGACGCCTCGCACGACGACGACGTCACCAAGGCCGCGCGCGTCTTCGAGCTCATCCACTCCTACCGGGTCCGCGGCCACGTCATGGCCGACACCGACCCGCTGGAGTACAAGCAGCGCAAGCACCCCGACCTGGACATCACCGAGCACGGCCTCACCCTGTGGGACCTTGAGCGGGAGTTCGCCGTCGGCGGCTTCGCCGGCAAGTCGATGATGAAGCTCCGCGACATCCTCGGCGTGCTGCGCGACTCGTACTGCCGCACCACCGGCGTCGAGTTCATGCACATCCAGGACCCGAAGCAGCGCAAGTGGATCCAGGACCGCGTCGAGCGCCCGCACTCCCGCGTGGAGCGCGAGGAGCAGCTGCGGATCCTGCGCCGGCTGAACGCGGCGGAGGCCTTCGAGACCTTCCTGCAGACCAAGTACGTCGGTCAGAAGCGCTTCTCCCTGGAGGGCGGCGAGTCCGTCATCCCGCTGCTCGACGCGGTCATCGACTCGGCCGCCGAGTCGCGCCTCGACGAGGTCGTCATCGGCATGGCCCACCGCGGCCGGCTGAACGTCCTGGCGAACATCGTCGGCAAGTCGTACGCGCAGATCTTCCGCGAGTTCGAGGGCAACCTCGACCCGAAGTCGATGCACGGTTCCGGCGACGTCAAGTACCACCTGGGCGCCGAGGGCACCTTCGTCGGTCTCGACGGCGAGGAGATCAAGGTCTCCCTGGCCGCCAACCCCTCGCACCTGGAGGCGGTCGACCCGGTCCTGGAAGGCATCGTCCGCGCCAAGCAGGACGTCATCAACAAGGGCGGCACGGACTTCACCGTCCTGCCCGTCGCCCTGCACGGTGACGCGGCCTTCGCCGGCCAGGGTGTCGTCGCCGAGACGCTGAACATGTCGCAGCTGCGCGGTTACCGCACCGGCGGCACGGTCCACATCGTCATCAACAACCAGGTCGGCTTCACCGCCGCCCCGGAGTCCTCGCGTTCCTCGATGTACGCGACCGACGTGGCCCGCATGATCGAGGCGCCGATCTTCCACGTGAACGGCGACGACCCGGAGGCCGTGGTCCGCGTCGCGCGGCTCGCCTTCGAGTTCCGCCAGACGTTCAACAAGGACGTCGTGATCGACCTCATCTGCTACCGCCGCCGCGGTCACAACGAGGGCGACAACCCGCAGTTCACCAACCCGCAGATGTACAACCTGATCGACAAGAAGCGTTCGGTGCGCAAGCTGTACACCGAGTCGCTCATCGGTCGCGGCGACATCACCCTCGAAGAGGCGGAGCAGGCGCTCCAGGACTTCCAGGGCCAGCTGGAGAAGGTGTTCGCGGAGGTCCGCGAGGCCACCGCCGCCCCGGCCGCGGCGACCGTGCCGGACGCCAAGGCCGCCTTCCCGGTCGGCGTCACCACCGCGGTCTCCCAGGAGGTCGTGAAGCGGATCGCCGAGTCGCAGGTCAGCATCCCGGAGCGGATCACGGTCCACCCGCGTCTGCTGCCGCAGATGCAGCGCCGTGCCGCCTCCGTCGACGACGGCACCATCGACTGGGGCTTCGGCGAGACCCTCGCCATCGGCTCCCTGCTGATGGAGGGCACCCCGGTCCGGCTCTCCGGCCAGGACTCCCGCCGCGGCACCTTCGGTCAGCGCCACGCGGTCCTGGTGGACCAGGAGACCGGCGAGGACTACACCCCGCTGCTCTACCTGACCGACGAGCAGGCCCACTACAACGTCTACGACTCGCTGCTCAGCGAGTACGCGGCGATGGGCTTCGAGTACGGCTACTCGCTGGAGCGCCCGGACGCCCTGGTCGTCTGGGAGGCCCAGTTCGGTGACTTCGTCAACGGCGCGCAGACCGTCGTCGACGAGTTCATCTCCTCGGCCGAGCAGAAGTGGGGCCAGACCTCCGGCGTCACGCTGCTCCTGCCGCACGGCTACGAGGGCCAGGGCCCGGACCACTCGTCCGCGCGCCCGGAGCGCTTCCTCCAGATGTGCGCCCAGGACAACATGACGGTCGCCATGCCGACGCTGCCGTCGAACTACTTCCACCTCCTGCGCTGGCAGGTCCACAACCCGCACCACAAGCCGCTCATCGTCTTCACCCCGAAGTCGATGCTGCGTCTGAAGGCCGCGGCGTCCAAGGTGGAGGAGTTCACCACCGGCGGCTTCCGCCCGGTGATCGGTGACGCGACGGCGAACCCGGCCGACGTCCGCAAGGTCGTCTTCTGCGCCGGCAAGGTCTACTACGACCTGGAGGCCGAGCGTCAGAAGCGCGGCGACACGGAGACCGCGATCATCCGTCTCGAGCGTCTGTACCCGCTGCCGGGTGCCGAGCTCCAGGCCGAGATCGCCAAGTACCCGAACGCGGCGAAGTACATCTGGGCGCAGGAGGAGCCGGCGAACCAGGGTGCGTGGCCGTTCATCGCGCTCAACCTGATCGACCACCTCGACCTGGCGGTCGGCGCGGACATCCCGGCGGGCGAGCGCCTGCGCCGGATCTCGCGTCCGCACTCCTCCTCCCCGGCGGTCGGCTCGGCCAAGCGCCACCAGGCGGAGCAGCAGCAGCTGGTCAACGAGGTCTTCGACGCCTGACCGGTCGCTCCGTACCCGTACGGAAGGAGGCCCGGCACCCCGAGTGGGGTGCCGGGCCTCCGGCGTTCTCCAGGGCTCAGAGGTTGGCCTCGAAGTCCCAGTACGGGCGGTTGCGCTGGCGGGCCGAGAGGGTGTGCGGGTGCTGGGCGCCGAGGGTCCTGGTGAGGGTGAGCAGGGCGTCCTCCTCCAGCTTCCCGGCCTCGTCGGTCTCGCGCAGACCGCGCAGGTCGGTGGCGAGCGCGACCTGGCAGGAGAGGGTCAGCGGGTGCTCGTTGCCGAGGGCGTGCCGGGCCCGGCGCAGGGTGTCGCGGCTGAGTTCGGCGGCCTCGACGACCCTGCCGTTGAAGTTGCGGGCGGCGGTGGTGTTGAGGGCGCAGCCGAACACCCAGGGGTGGTCGGCGCCGAGGGTGGCGGTGAGTCCGGCGAGGGCGGACTCCAGCATGGTCAGGGCGGAGGCCCGTTCACCGGAGGCCTGCATGACCAGGGCGGTGTTGGCGAGGACGCCGGTGGAGACGGGGTGGGCGGGGCCGAGGAGGGCGCGGTAGCCGGCGTCGGCCTCGGTGATGAGTTCCCTCGCGAGGTCGAGGTCGCCGTGCTCGCGGAGGAAGTTGGCGTAGTTGGTGACGGCCGACAGGGTCACGTAGTGGTCGCGGCCGTAGGCCTGCTCCAGGTGTTCCAGGACGCTCGCCATCATGGTGCCGATGTCCTGCTGGAAGCCGCCCTCGCGGCGGCGGCAGAGCGCCAGCTGGCTGCGCGCGTACAGGGTGTGGAGGTGCTGGGGTCCGAGGATCCTCACGTGCAGCCGGACGTTGGCCTCCTGGCGGCCGAGGGCCTCGCGGTAGCGGCCGAGCAGCCGCAGGTCCTGGGCGACGGCGTTGTTGGAGTTGAGCGTGGAGGCGTGGTGGGGCCGCAGGACGGTCTCGCAGCGGGAGAGGGTGTCGGCGTCCTGCTCGTACGCCTCCTGGTAGCGGCCCAGCATGCGCAGCACGACGCCGAGGTTGTGGCGGGCGACGAGGGTGAGGAACTGGGTCTCGCCGAGCAGGCTCTGGGCCTCGGCGAGGGCCTCCCGCTGGAGCTGCTCCGACTCCTTGTACTGGCCGAGGAAGCGCAGGTCGCGGGCGATGGAGACCTTGGTCTGGAGTTCGCCGAGCTGGTCGCCGCTCGGGGCCGCGGCGAGCCGTTCGCGCTGGGCGAGGTCGAGGTCGTACGCCTCGCGGAAGCGGCCGTAGCGGCGCAGGATGTCGCCTTCGAGGGTGGTGAGTTCCTGCATGTGCGGGGCGAGCGGCTCCATGAAGGAGGTCCACTCGTCGCGGATGCGCCCGGCGAGCCGGATGCCGGCCTTGTACTCGCCGCTGCGGTCGCAGAACCGCAGGCAGTTGAGGACGGCGACCTGGATGCGCGGGTCGGTGCTGCGGAGGGCTCCGGACGGCTCCAGGTGCGGCAGGAGTTCGGAGTAGCGGGGCCAGTGCCTGCTGTCCGTGGGGTTGCCGGGGTCGGCTTCGGCGAGCAGGGTGCGGACGGCCTTGCGGTGGGCCTCGCGGTGCTCTCCGTCGGTGAGCCGGGCGACGATGTCGTGCACCAGGCGGTGCATGTGGATCGACTCCTGGTGGGGGCCGATCTCGTCGGTGGTCATGGGGCCGCGGGTCTCGCGGGTGAGCACCGAGTAGTTGACGAGGGTGTCGAGCGCGCGGGTCCAGGCGGGCAGGTCGGTGGCCATCCAGCGCAGGTCCTCGGGCAGTTGTGCCTGGGGGTAGGCGCGGACGATGCCGAGCGGGATGCGGCCGGGGGCGAAGGAGGCGCACAGGCTGAGGATGTCGATGGCCTGCGGCTGGGCGCGACGGAGCCGGTTGATCAGTATCGACCAGGAGGTGAGGGAGGCGTTGGGCATGCCGTCGCCGGCCGAGGGGTCGTCGACGGTGGAGAGGCGTCCGTCGCGGACCATGCGGAGGTATTCGGGGGCCTCCATGCCGGACTCGCCGAGCCAGGCGGCGGCCTGGACGAGCGGCAGGGGTACGTCTCCGAACTCGGCGGCGACCTCGTCGGCCTCGGCGGCGTTGATCTGGGGGGCTCGGCGCATCAGGTAGCCGGTGGACTCGGAGCGGTCGAAGCTGGGGATCTCCAGGACGTCGGTGTGCTCGCGCCAGCCGCGGTTGCGGGAGGTGATGAGGACGTGTCCGGGTCCCTGGGGCAGCATGACGTCGATGCCGTCGGTGTCGTCCCAGCCGTCGAAGACGACGAGCCAGCGGCCGTGCGGGTCGCCGCGGCGGAGGGCTTCGCGGACGGCGCGGATGCGTTCGCCGGGTTCGCTTCCGGTGGGCAGGGAGAGTCGGACGGCGAGTTCGCCGAGGCGGTCGCGCTGGACGTTGCGGTCGTCGGAGTTGACCCACCAGATGACGTCGTAGTCGGGGCTGAAGCGGTGGGCGTACTCGGCGGCGATCTGGGTCTTGCCGATGCCGGACATGCCGAGGAGGGTGCAGGCGGCGCTGCCCCGTTCGGCGTCCATGAGCCGTTCCTGGAGCTCGGTGAGGAGGTCGTCGCGGCCGGTGAAGCGGGGGTTGCGGCGGGGGACGTCGCCCCAGATCTCGGGTGGGTTGTCCGGGTAGCGGGCGAGGGCGGCGGCCGGGATGCGGCGGCCGGCGGACCTGCGGGGTTCGATGCCGAGCCGGGCGAGGAGCCGGGCCTCGGCCTCCTCCTCGCCGACGCCCCAGAGGCTGACGGGTTCGAGGACGGCGGTGGAGGGGAGCAGGGTGCGGTTGGTGAGGTTGACGGCGGCGAACCGTTCGGCGTGCGCGGCGACGAAGCCGCGCAGGACGTCGTTCCATTCGCCGGCCGGCCGGGGGCCGAGCTCGAAGAACCAGTCGTTGAGGACGAGGAGGACCTGGCCTCGGGCGAGCAGCAGGTCGCCGAGGGAGTCCTCCAGGGGGACCTCGCGGGGCGGGTCCCAGCGCTGGAGGCTGGCGCGCACGCCGTGTGCCTCCAGGCGTTGGTTGATCCAGGCCGCCCACGGCCGGTGATACCCGGGGAAGACCACCAGGACGTGTTCCGGGGCGGCCCTGCCCCCGTGGCTCTCCGCGCCCCCGCCCGACCGCTGTTCCGCCATCTGTACGTCTCCCGTCCCGCTCACGCGCAACGCAGTGTCATGTGCCGTGGGCACAGTGTTACCCACGGGCCCCGGGGCTCGCGCCGAGGCTCGCATGGAGCTGCCTCATTTGCCGGGCGAACTCCCGCCCCTCATTGGTCAGTTCATCGGATTCAAGCAGCATCGACAGCGCTTCACCCACCTGATCGTGGACATGGTCGAACTGCTGCGCGGCCCGTGCGCTCCACGCCCCCGGCGCACCCGGGGCATCCCTCGCCCTCCGCCACAGATCGGCCAACGCCAGGTGGGCGTACGCCCCTTGGAAGACCCCGGCCACCGGGCGGGCGTCGGTGCGCCAGCCGACCCGGTAGAGCACGGGGGTGCTGCCGGGGCGATAGAGGGGGACGAGCTCGTGGAGCGTGGAGAGTTTGCTGTGGTGCAGCTCGTGGACGAGCGTCTCCGCCATGTCGGTGGCACCGGCCGACGGCGTCATGAGGACGGCCCCCGGGGCGACGCTGAGCGTGGCCCCGACGGAGCGCGGCCCCTGCGGCAGCAGCGGTACGAGCGCGCCGACCGTCTGCCCGACCTCGGCCGCCCGCTCCCGGTCGGTCCGCCGCAGCAGCTCCCGGGCCGCCCGCCAGTGCGCGGACCAGGCGGCATGGTCGATGTCGGGCCGCTCGGCCGCGACCCGGGCCGGGGTCCCGACCCCGCCGGGCGGCACCCGGTAGGGGTCCAGGTCCTCCAGGCGCGCGGCTCCGCCGGCCAGTCGGCGCAGTCCGCACCAGCCGGGGCCGCCGCCCGTCACGGCGCCGGTACGGGGGTCGGCGAGCCGGAGGAGTGCCGCCGGGGCCCCCGGGGTGCCCTCGGAGTGGATCCGTACGACCTGGGAACGGGAGGTCAGCCGGACGGGGCCCGGGGCGACGAGGACGCTCCCGACGCCGGGGAGCGAGAGCACGCCGGCGGGAGCCCCGACCACGAGGTCGAGCGGCCGGCCGGCCCGCAGGGCGGCGGTGGCGGCGATCAGTTCGAGGCGGGACAGGTGCCGGTCCAGGGCGGGGCCGGCGGGTTCGGTGAGGGCGGCGGCGAGCCAGGCGCCGGTGGTCGGGTAGTCGAGGACGGCGCGGACCACCGCGGGCGCGCCGCGCTCGGTCCGTTCGAGCAGGCTCCAGGCGGTCTCGAAGGCACGCAGCGTCTCGGGGGCGACCTCGTCGCGATGGCGCCGCACCCGTACGAGCAGGGCCTTGAGCAGCAGCAGCCGGCGGGCGTGCACCCCGGACCGCAGAAAGGCCGCGCCGGCCGGTGCGGGCCGGGTGGCCGCCAGGGCGGCGAAGGCCGCCGGGCGCGGCGGGGCGGCGATCACTCCCGGCTCCGGGCGCCGACCGGGGGCGTGGGTCCGGTGGACACGGCCGGAATCGAGCGGTGGTCCCGGGTGCGGGACGGTGTCCGCGGGGCGGCACCGCCCGCTCCCGCGTCAGTCGACGAAGGCGTCCTCGGGCCAGGAGACGACCAGATCCGAGGGGTGGCGCAGCACTCTTTCGACCGCCGCGCCGAGGACGGCGTCGTCCGTGACGCGCAAGGTCCGCAGATCGACGGCCGCGAGATCGGGCAGATGCGGGGACCGGCCGGCACTCCGGCCGACACTCCGGCCGACACCGGTCGCCCACTCCGTACGCTCGAACACTCTCGGCTCCTCCTCACCGACGCTGTCCCCCACGGTCGTAGCGGCGCAGCGGTTCTTCCCGACGCCGGGAGACCGGAAACCCATTCGATTCAACTGCACCCATGTGCGCCCCCGTTATCCAGCCGATCCTCACAAGCTCTTCAGAAGCTCACCCGGTGGTGCCGCTCCAGGCCCACCAGGGTGGTGCGATCCCGCGCCGCTCCTCGGCGGAGGCTCTGGCGTAGCCCCCTCCCGTCGCGCTCTCGACCTCCCGCAGCAGCGTTCTGGTCCGCTCCACGTCGGTCCAGTCCACGTCCACGAGCCGCCCCGTGAGCCGCCGCCACTGCTCGGACGCGGCGAGGAGCGCGGTTCTCGCCCGGCCCGGACGGCCCATCAGCCACAGGACGGCTCCCTGGGCGTGCAGCGCGCGGGCGCCGGTGACCGTGCCCGGGATGTCGCCGTGGGCGGTACGGGATTCCTCGGCGGCGTTGCGGTACGCGGTGAGGGCGTCGCCCATCACCCCGTCCCGAGCGGTTTCGGCCAATTCGAGGCGCACCCGTCCCAGTTGCAGCCAGATCTCGGCGCGGTCGCCCGGGTCGTCGGTGCCCCTGAGCGCCTGTTCGAGCAGATGGCGGCTCTCGAAGAGGTCGGGCAGGAACCCGGCGCGGTGGAAGCGGAGCGCGAGGACGCTGCCGATCAGGGTCCGTGCCCTGGCCCGCTCGGGCGCTCCGGCGGGCATCCGCGTGAGGGCCTCGCGCAGGACGCCTTCGGCGCGGTCGACGGGCGCCGTGCCGGTGCCCGCCGCGGCGCGCCTGAGGAGCGATCCGCCCCAGGTGAGCAGGAGCGGTCCGCGCTGCTCGCTGTCGGCGGGGGCGAGGAGGGTGGCCTCCTCGTACGCCGCGTCGGCGGCGGCCCCGTCGCCCTCGGTGTCGTACAGCCGGGCGCGTGCGGTGGTGAAGCGCAGCCGCAGGGCGCGCGCGTCGCCGAGGAGGGGTTCGGCGCGGTCGAGCACGTGGCCGATGCGGCCCGGGTCGGCGGCGGCGAGGTGCAGGGCGTCGGCGAGGTCGAGGAAGGCGGCGGCGCTCTCGTGGAGGGTGAGGGCGGCGGTGAGTTCGTCCGCCGCCTCCTCGCCGTCGCCCCGGGCGAGGAGGAGCCGGCCGCGGCGCAGATGGAGGGTGTGGCGGGCGGTTTCCGGCCAGCGCTCGGCGTCCTCGGCGAGGGCGGTGAGGGCCGCGTCGAGGTGGTCGGTCTCGTCGGTGTCGCGCCACAGCGCGTGGTGGACGACGGCGAGTTCGAGCCGGGCCTCGGCCCATGCCTCCTCGCCGGTCGTGGCGAGTTCCCCGGCCCGTACGAGGGTGTCGGCGGCCTCGCCGAGGAGGTCCGGGCGGCGGCCGGTGCGCCGGACGGCGGCGGTGCCGGCCTCGGCGTACAGGGCGCGGGCGAGGACGATCCGGGCCTCGACGGGTTCGGCCGGGAGAGCCGCCTCGGCGCGCTCGCGCGCACCGGCGAGGAGGGCCGGGTCCGACTGGGCGCGGCCCTGGGCGAGGAGGCGGCGGGCTTCGGTGAGCGGGTCGGGGGTGACGAGGTCGGGGTGGTAGAAGCGGAGTACGCGCGCGGGGATGCGGGCGAAGAGTTCGGTCTCGGCGCCGTCGGGTCCCAGGGGCTCGTCGGTCGCCTCGGTCTCCTCGGGAAGGTCGGCGGCCCGGCCGTGGTGGCGGCCCGTCCCCCGGCCCTCTCCGGTCCTGGTCCCGGCCCCTGGTCCGGTGCCGGTCCCGGCCTCGGTGTCGGCCCCCGCGAGGCGGGCTGCGGCGAGCGCGGGAAAGTTGCGCATGCCCTGGCCGAAATTGCGCTCCACGTACGCGGAGCAGTGCTTGAGGACGAGGGCGGCGGCGCTGGGGTCGAGCGAGCCGAGGAAGTGCTGCTGGACGCCGGGCGGATAGCTGAAGCAGGGGTACGGGGTGGGGCCGGGCAGCCGCCGCAGGAGTCCGCTGAGCAGTACTTCGGCCAGTTCCATGGGGCCGGTGTCGGGCAGCATGGCCCGCTGCACGAGCTGCATGACGGGCAGCGTCAGGGGGGCCGCCGCGAGGTGCACGGCGAGCCGGAGCGCGCCGGGTGAGGCTCCGGCCCGGAAGGCGCGCAGGAGGTCCTCGTCGCTCCGCGGGGCGCGGGGGGTCCGGGGCCCGCGCGGTTCCACCGCGTCGGGGGCGAGCCAGGCCGCCCAGCCGCGTACGGCGTTGCCGCCCTGCCCGGTGTGGAGCCGGGTCCAGGAGGCGAAGGCCTCGGGGGTCGGGGTGAGCACGGGGACGGCCCTGCGGCCGGGGACGAGGGGCCCCCAGGGCTCGTCGTCGGAGCGGAAGACGGTGTGGCCGCCGGGGGTCGCGGACCGCTGGAAGGTGCCGGGTTCGGCGGGGAGCGCGGTGCGGGGCCAGAGCCGTGGCGGCAGCGGCTGGACGAGGGCGACCGGGGAGTGGCGGGGCCACTGCCGCAGGAAGCGCTGGGCGGCGCCGCGCTGCCAGAGGGGTCCGACGCAGTCGCTGACGACCAGGGTGAGCCGGTTGCCGGTGGGGTCGTGGAGCTGGTCGACGGGGCGCAGCCGGGGGCGGCCGTCGGCGCCGGAGGTGGTGGTGACGAGCGGGGGGCCTTCGCCGGTGTCGTACAGGCGGTGCACCTGGACGTCGCGGAAGGCGCCGGACTGCTGGCAGGCCTGGCGGAGTTCCTCGACCATCCGGCTCCAGACGACCATGGCGGGGCCGGTGTCCATGAGGAGCTGGATCGCTTGGCGTCGGCCCGCCGCCGGGCGCATGACGGGGGTGAGGATGCCGGCGGCGGCGCTGCGTTCGGCGGTGGCCTCCTCGTCGAGGGTGCCCTCGCCGGGGCGGTGGGGGGCGAGGGTGTAGGCGCGCAAGGGCCGGAGGGCCTTCTGGAGGCCCAGGAGTCCGGGCAGGGCGTTGGCGCCGGGGGCGCGGACGGGCAGGGTCGCGCCGCGCTCGGTGGACCCCGGGCGGGAGAGGGTGCCGGTGGCGCCCGTGGCTCTTGCGTATGCCGGGATCCCCGGGCTTCCGGTGGCGCCCGTGGCCATGTGGAGGGAGACGGACTCCCGTGGGCCCCCGGGGCCGGGCGCCGCCTCCCCGTCCCCGCGTACGGCACCGCCCTCGCCGTGGGCCCGGTCCGGGCGTCCGGGCGAGCCGTCCCCGGCCCGTGGGGTCTCCGGGGCGTCGTCCGGCTCCTCGGGGTTCTCCGCCCCGTGCTGCCCCTCCGGGCCCTCCGGTCTCTCCTGGTCCGGCGACGGGCCGGGGAGCCACTGGGACAGCCAGAGGGCGTCCGCCACCTCCTCGGCGGTGAGGTCCTGGCCACCGGCCCGCAGTCTGCGGGTGAGTTCCTCCAGATGCATCCGGTGCATCCGACCGTCACCTCGGCTGATCGAGCGGTTGCATGAGCATGTCGGCGATGCGTTCCCTGGTGACCCGTTCGGCGCGGGAGGCGTGCTGGGTCAGATAGAGGGCGTTGAGGAGCTGGTCGGTGGCGATCACCTCGCCGGGCTCGCGATTCAGGAACCGCTGCACGAGGCCCTGCTCGCCATCGCCCACGGCGGCCTCGGTGCCGAGGTGGGCCTCGATCATGGCGCGGAGCTGCTCCTCGCCGGGCGCTTCGAGCTCCAGGCGGATGCAGCGGCGCAACAGGGCGGCGGGGAAGTCCCGTTCGCCGTTGGAGGTGAGCACGATGAACGGGAAGGTGGTGCAGCGGACCCGGCCGCCCAGCACCGCCACCTTGCGGCCGTCGTCGCTGAGCACCTCGACGACGGGCTCCCGGTCGGCGAGCCGCTCCAGCTCGGGGATGGCGAACTCGCCCTCCTCCAGCGCGTTCAGGAGGTCGTTGGGCAGGTCGAGGTCGCTCTTGTCGAGCTCGTCGATGAGCAGCACCCGGGGCTGCTCGGAGGGGAGCAGCGCGGTGCCGAGCGGTCCGAGCCGGATGTACGAGCCGATGCCGGCCGGGGCCGCGGCGGCGGAGCCGGGCGAACCGGCCTGGGCGCGCTCCAGCTGGACGTCCTGGAGGCGCCCGATGGCGTCGTACCGGTAGAGGCCGTCCTGGAGGGTCGTGCGGCTGACGATCGGCCACCGGAGCACGCGCCCGAGGCGCAGTTCGTGGGCGACGGCGTGGGCGAGGGTGGACTTGCCGGTGCCGGGGTTGCCGGTGACGAGGAGCGGGCGCCGCAGGTACAGGGCGGCGTTGACGGCGTCGGTCTCGGCGGGCCGGGGGTGGTGGTTCTGGACGAGTCTGCGCTTGACGCCGAGCCGCCGGTCGGAGCCCGCCAGGGTGTCGTCGGCACTGCCCGTGGAGAAGTCGCGCCAGGGCGGCGGCGCGGGCAGTCGCTGTATCTCGTCGTGCGGAAGACCGGCACCACGGTAGATCCGCCAATCGTTCACGATGGACTCCTCCTGGCTGTGGTGTCGATGCCGGGCCCGTCGAAGGTACCGCCCGGGGGCGGGGCCTGCCGATGGTCTGATCGGACGGATCGCGGGGCCGTCGTCCCGGTGGCCACTCCGGTCACTCTTCCCCCTCCCCGATCAAGGGCGGGGCCTCCAGCCGGCCGCCGTGCGGTGGCCGGTCGGGCGCGTCCAGCAGGACCGCGATGCTCTCGGCCCACGCGTACGCGGCCCGTGCCTCGGGGCCTGCGGCCCGGTCCGTCGCGCGTGTGCGCAGGGACCTCAGGGGTCCGCGTACGTCCCAGGCGGTGAGGGCGGCGGAGAGGAGCCGGTCGGCCCGCTCGTGGAACTCCGCGCAGTCGGTGTGGTCATGGGCCCCGGTCCGCCAGAGGGCGAGCGGGTGGCCGGCGGCCAGGGCCGCGTTCATCGCCATGAGCCCGTCGCCGCTGCCCACGTGGCCGCAGTAGACGGGGACGGTGCCGCCCTCGGCCTCACGGAGCCGGTCGTACGCCTCCGCCCAGGTCTCCCGGTGTACGCGCGCGGTGTGGGCGTCCGGGCCCGCGCCGGGCACCTCGGCGCGCAGCGGGGCCACGCGGAGCGGCCCCCGCTCCGCCGCATCCCAGCGCTCCCGCCACTCGGGGGCCGGTTCCCGGTCGTGGCGGCGGGCGTCGCGGATGACCACGAACCTGCGCTGGCCGAGGGTGGTCGCCCAGGCGTCGTCGGGGCCCTGGGGCGGTTCGAGCCGCCAGGTGTCGAGGGGTTCGTCGAAGAGCTCGCGCGGGAGCACCGCCTCCACGGCGGCCAGGTGCGGTCCGCTGTCGCCGCGCCGCAGGGCGTCCGCGAGCGGCTCGCGCAGGGTCTCCTTGAGGCGCGTCCGCTCGACTCCCCGGTCGTCGAAGTGGAGCGGGCTGACGGTGTGCCCGTCGAGGAGGAGCTTGACCCGCCACGGGTAACGCCGGTCCCAGCGCGGGGTGTCGATCTCCAGGAGGACGTCTGCACGCGCGCGGGGTTCGCGTACGGAGAGGGGCGCGGGCCGGCCGGGGCCGACCAGCCGGTCGATCTCGCGCCGGAGGTGCCGGTCGGCGTCGCCCGACTCGTCGACGATCCAGCGGGTGAGTCCGGCGGTGTCGGCCCGCTCGCCGTACCGTCCGCGGACGTGCCGGGCGACATGGGCCGCGTACAGCAGGACCGCGTCCAGGTCGAGGTCGCGGACGCCGTCCCGGCGGGGCGCCCGCAGGCCGCGCAGCAGTCCGGCGCCCTCGCTCCAGGTGCGGGGGTCGTCCTCCAGGGCGTCCGGCAGTTCGTCGTCCCTGATCCAGGCCTTGACCTGGTCGATCAGGTCCATGATCTCGCCGGGCGCGGTGGGTGCGGGCAGTTCGGCGAAGTGCCCGTGGAGATGGGTGCGCAGCCCCGGGCTCACGCCCTGGGCACCGGGCAGCAGCCGCTGGGCGCGCGTCCAGTCGGGCCGGTCGTCCAGCGAGCGGTAGCGGGCGAGGTGGTAGCGGTCGTGGGCGCGCATGGCCTCGCCCATCGCCTCGCCGCCGGGGAGGTCGTGCAGCGCGCGCAGCGCGGTGACGGGGACGACGGCTCCGCCGTCGCGGCCGCGGCCCTTGTTGAGGCCGACGACGGCGCCCTGCTGGTGGTCGACGACGGGGCCGCCGGAGCAGCCCTCGACGGGCATGACCCAGTCGGTGACGAGCGCCTTGCCGTCGCTGCCGATGAGGGTGCCGTGGACGTGCCTGATGCCTAGCTCGCCGGTCTCCCGGGACCAGCCGTGGAGCCCGACGGCGGTCGGCGGGACGGGCGGGCGCTCGCCGAGGCGCACGCAGGACGCCTTCTGCGCGCCGGGCACCCGGAGGAGCGCGAGGTCGGGGAAGGCCCACCGGTCCGGTGGGTCGTCGGGGCGGTCGGGGCGCGGCAGCGCGAGCACGACGGTGCCGGTGGTCTCCCGGGTGGTCTTGCCGTCCTCCCAGGTGATGCCGACGGCCGGCTCACTCCTCCACACCGCGCTTCCCCCCTCGGCCACGACATGGGCGCAGGTCAGCACCCAGCCGGGGGCGATGAAGAAGCCGGTGCCCCAGTACCGGTCGCCGTGCGGGTCATACCCGCAGCCGGGAGCGGCGATGCGTACCAGCGCGGGGCGCACGAGAGCGTCGAAGGCGCTCATGCGGGCTCATGGGCCGCCGGCTCCGCTGCGGAGGGGTCGGGTGCGGGCGGCTCGACCGCGGGAACCGGCGCGGAGTCGGGTGCGGGATCCGGTGCGGGATCCGTGGCCCGACCAGGTTCGGTCCAGGTCAGGGAGACGCTCACGGAGGCCTTGCCCGAGCCGTCCGCGAGGACGCCGATCACTTTTCCGGACTGGGCCGACAGTTCGATGCCGAAGGTGACGGCGACCTCCACCGGCCCCTGCGGGTCGAGCCCGGCCCGCAGCGAGCCGACCACTCCGCGCACCACGTCCGTGAGCCCCCCGGCCATCGAGACCACCCGGTCCTTGACGCCGGTGTCCTGGAACCCACCGCCCCTGCCGAGTTCCTGCACGTCACTGACCCGGGCCCATACGGGTGTGCCGTCGTCCAGCCGAATACGCGCGATCCCGTGCGTCACAGCGCCCCCGCTCCCCGAAACGATGATGAGGAAGGCTAGTCGGTGGGACTGACGGGCGACAGGGGACGTCAGGGGTTCGGCCTATCCTGATCGCATGTATTTCACCGACCGTGGCATCGAGGAACTGGAGAAGCGGCGCGGCGAGGAGGAGGTCACCTTCGAGTGGCTCGCCGAGCAGCTGCGGACGTTCGTCGACCTCAACCCCGACTTCGAGGTGCCGGTCGAGCGCCTCGCGACCTGGCTGGCCCGTCTCGACGACGAGGACGACGAGGACGAGTAGGAACCGGTAGGCAGGAGCCGTACCGAGGGGTGACTCCGCGCGCGCGGGGTCACCCCTCCCGCAGTCGGTCGTAGGCGAGGCCGAGCGCGCCGTGCGCGACGAGCAGCGCCCCGGCCGCCGCCCAGCCGCCGCTGCGCCGGCCGATGCCCCAGAGCAGCAGCGGGACGCCCGCCGCGACCTGCGCACCGCCCAGTACGCGCGCCGTGGGCCCGCGCAGGTACGGGCCCACGGGGCTGCCGTCCACGACGTCGAGTTCGGCGCGTACCGCCTCCCTTCCCCACGCTCTCAGGTCCGTTCGGGCGGGGGAGACCCCGTCCCCCGACCATTCGAGCTGCTCGGCGCCCTGGGCCAGGGCCGCGGAGCGGAGCCGCTCGGCGCTCTCGCCGGGGAGGACCCCGGTCGGCAGGGCGAGCCCGGTGCGGCCCAGGACGGCGACGACGCCGAGGAGCCGGCTGTGGGCGTCGGCGTCCGGATCGGGCCCGGTGAGCGGTTCGAGGGCCTGTACGTCCAGGACGGGGTCGAGCGCGAGCCGGGCGGCGAAGGTGCGCATCGCCTCGTCCTCGCCGGCGGGGGTGCCGTCCGCGAGCCAGGTGTAGCCGACCGTGCGGCGGAAGCCGGCGGCGAGGGTCAGCCCTGCCCGGTCGCGGTCCCACCAGAGCGCGACGACGGGCCACCCGGCGGCCGAGACGGCGAGGGCGGTGGCCCAGCCGGTGACGACCTGTTCGACGGGCTCCCCGCCGTGGAGCCAGGGCTTCCCCTCCGGTACGAGCACGCTCCAGTCGTCACCCGCGGGGGCGAGCAGCAGCTGCTCGCGGAGCAGCTGGGCGGGTGGCCGGACCGCCAGGGGGTCGGCACGGCAGAGGAGCAGCGCCCCGACGGGATTCGGTCCGGATGTCGCGTTCATGAGCCCTACGCTAGGCCAATTTGTCCGCATACGGGGGCAATTGCCCTCACCCTGTCAGGGTCGAGTCAGGGTTGACTTCCCCTTTCCGCGATATATCGTGTCTATCGAGAAACGCGATATGTTGCGTTGCCGAAACGGGAGGTCAGCACCATGACAGAGTGGTCCGTCACCGAGCCGACGAAGCTGACGCCGGCCGAGCCCGTGACCCGGCTGCGGGTCCGCATCGTCAACGGCACGGTGAACGTGGTGGGGACGGACGAGAGTTCCGCCCGTGTGGAGATCGCCGAGATCGAGGGCCCACCGCTGATCGTGTCCCAGGACGGCTCCACCCTGACCGTGAGCTACGAGGACCTCCAGTGGAAGAGCGCCCTCAAGTGGCTCGACCGCAAGGAGTACCGACGCCGGGCCGTCGTCTCCGTCGCCGTCCCCGCGGGCGTCGACGTCGAGGTGGGAGTGGTCGGCGCCGAGGCCGTCGTCACCGGCATCAGGGGGCGGACGGAGGTCCGCGGCGTCAGCGGCGACACCACCCTCCTCCGGCTCTCCGGCCCGGTCCGCGCCGAGAGCGTCTCGGGCAACCTGGAAGCCCAGTCGGTCACCGGCGCCCTGCGGATCAACTCCGTGACCGGGGACGTGACCGTGATCGAGGGCGCGGGCGCCTCCGTCCAGGCCGAGACGGTCAGCGGCGACATGGTCATCGACCTCGACCCAGCCGAGCTCGACGGGCCGCCCGCCGACATCCGGCTCTCCAGCCTCTCCGGCGAGGTCGCCATCCGGCTCCCGCACCCGGCCGACGCCCGGGTGAAGGCGAGCACCGCGAGCGGCTCCCTGTCGAATGCCTTCGAGGACCTGCGGGTGGACGGCCAGTGGGGCTCCAAGTCCGTCACCGGCACCCTCGGTTCGGGCCGGGGCACCCTCAAGGCCACCACCGTCTCCGGCTCCATCGCCCTGCTCCGCCGTCCCGAGCCGGACGAGGACGGCGACTCCACCCCCTCCCCCGCCCCCTCAGCGACCGGAAAGGTGCTCTGACATGCCGCCCGTCTTCGCGCACGGCCGCCTCCGCCTGTATCTGCTCAAGCTGCTCGACGAGGCCCCACGCCACGGCTACGAGGTGATCCGCCTCCTGGAGGAGCGCTTCCAGGGGCTGTACGCGCCCTCGGCGGGCACGGTCTATCCGCGCCTGGCCAAGCTGGAGGCCGAGGGCCTCGTCACCCACGCCAGCGAGGGTGGCCGCAAGGTGTACTCGATCACCGACGCCGGCCGCGCCGAGCTGGCCGGCCGCGGCACCGAACTGGACGATCTGGAGCGGGAGATCCGCGAGTCGGTGTCGGAGCTGGCGGCGGAGATCCGCGACGACGTGCGCGGCGCGGCGGGCCGGGTGCGCAGCGAGATGCGTGCGGCGGCGGGCCGGACCCGCACGGCGGAGCCCTCCTCGTTCGCCGACGCCAAGGAGGAGCTGCGCCGGGTCGGTCAGGAGTGGAAGGAGCAGGCCCGCCAGGCCCGCGCCGAGGCGAAGTCCGCCCGCCACCAGGCGAAGGAGTTCCAGCGGATCGCCCAGCAGGTGCAGGAGGAGGTCCAGGACCGCTTCTCGCGGGGCGACTGGCCCAAGGGCGTCTGGGAAGGGCTGTCGGACATCACGGCCCAGCTCGGCGGCCTCGTGGCGGGCACGACCCACCCGAAGGCGGCCGGCCAGGAGCCGCCGTTCACGGCGGCCCCGGCCGGCGAGGTGCCGGAGTGGGCGCGGGACACGGAAGGTTCGGGCGACCCGGCCCGCGATCTCGACCGGCTCCTCGACCGCTTCCGCGACGAGATCCGGGACGCGGCCCGCGACCACGGCGTGAGCCAGGAGCACCTGGCCGAGACCCGCGACCAGCTGTCGGCTGCGGCGATCCGGATCACCGGCCTGCTGAGGTCACGGCCCAGAGCCTGACCCCAGCCGCCCGTCAGGGGCTCAGCCCCGGGTGACGGTCACCGTCACCCGGGCACCCGGGGCCGCGAGGACCCAGGCCCTGCCCTGGGCCTTGCGGAGCACCAGCGCCCCGCCCCGGGCCGTCACCCGCCAGTCGCCGGGCGGCAGGGAGAGTTCGGTGACCCTGGAGCCCCGGGGCCCGGCGGAGTCGTACGAGAGGCGGTAGACCCCGGTCCCCGGGTCGTACGCGGCGGAGCGCACCGTGCCCGCGACCGCCTCCGCATACGGTTCGGCGGTCAGCTCCTTGTTCGTACGGAAGGCTCCGGCGCCGTCCACGGCGCAGTAGCCGCCGCCGTAGCACCACTCCCAGCCGGCCCAGCCGGAGCTGTAGCGGCCGAGTGAGGCCATGGCCTCCCGGTAGAAGCGGTTCATGTTCGGCCGGGAGTTGTCGAGCGGCCCCCACTCGCCCACCACCACGGGGACCTTGTACTCCTTCGGGTACAGGGTGACGGCCTGTTCGTAGTTCTCGATCCAGCGGGCCGCCGGGTCGTAGTCCCCGCCCGCCTCCATGGCACCGTTGTAGAAGTGCGGGGCGTAGACGATCTTCGGGTCGTCGATCCGGCCGAGTCCCGTGGGCACGCCCTCACCGACGATCGGGGTCGGCTCGACGAAGATCCAGGAGTCCCGGTCGACCGACCGGACCGCGTCCGCGACGCGGTTGTACATCGGGGTGATCTGGTCCCGTTCGATGCGCCGGGCGGCGGTCGCCAGGTCCTCCCCTTCGCGCAGCTCACCCATCGGCTCGTTGATCAGGTCGTAGCCGAGCACGGCCGGGTGGTCCTCGAAGCGGTCGGCGAGCACCCGCCACATGCGGGCCTGGGCCTGCCGCAGGTCCTCGTCCTCGTACAGGTGGGTGAAGGCGCGCTGCACGGCGGGCTCGAAGTACTCGGAGAACCAGTCGTCGGGGTGCGGCGTGAAGGGCAGCCCGTCGGTCCTGGTCGCCCAGGCGGGCACGCCGCGGTGGCCGAACGCGGGCCCGAAGACGTCCTGGTGGGCGTCGAGGACGACCTTGACGTCGTGGCGCGCGGCCCAGTCCAGGACCCGTTCGATCTTCCGGAGGTACGCCTGGCTGTAGCGGCCGGGGCTTGGTTCCAGGTCGTCCCAGAAGACGAGCAGCCGGGCGAGGTTGAAGCCCTTGGCCCGCATGTCGCGGAAGTGCTTCTCGGTGACGCCGGAGAGGGCGGCGTCACCGCTGTGCGCCTTGTCCCCGACGTTCCAGCCGCGCAGGGTGAGGGTGCGGCCCCGGGAGTCGGTGAGGGCTGGTATCGCGTCCCCGCCGGTCTCCGCGCGGGCGGCGGCAGCGGACGGGGCAGCGGCAGCGGACGGGGCGGTGGCGGCGAGCAGCGAGGCGGCGAGGGCGCCCGCGACCAGGGTGGTTCGCCACACGTGGGTGGTTCGCAACAAGGTAGACCTCCGGCACGACGAGGTGAGCATTGTTCACGTTTCAGGTGCCGGAGATCCCATCAGTACTACTGACGAGTCATCAAGAGGTCGTCACGAGGTCTTCAGGACGATCTTTCCGAAGAGTTCGCCGGTGGCCATCCGCTCGAAGCCCTCCCGCGCCCGGTCCAGCGGCAGGACCTCGTCGACGACCGGCCGGACGCCCGTCGCCGCGCAGAAGGACAGCAGGTCCTCCAGCTCGTCCTTGGAGCCCATGGTCGAGCCGACGACCTTCAGCTCCAGGAAGAAGATCCGGGTCAGCTCCGCGTGCGCCGGCCGGTCGCCGCTCGTGGCGCCCGAGATGACCAGCGTGCCGCCGGGCCGCAGGGACTTGACCGAGTGGGACCAGGTGGCGGCGCCGACGGTCTCGATTACCGCGTCCACCCGCTGCGGGAGCCGCGCGCCCGGCTCGAACGCCTCGACGGCGCCGAGCTCCACGGCCCGCTTGCGCTTGGCCTCGTCGCGGCTGGTGGCGAAGACCCGCAGGCCGGCCGCCTTGCCGAGGGCGATCGCCGCGGTGGCGACACCGCCGCCCGCACCCTGCACGAGCACCGAGTCCCCGGGCCGTACACCGGCGTTGGTGAAGAGCATGCGGTACGCGGTCAGCCAGGCCGTGGGCAGACAGGCGGCCTCCTCGAAGGAGAGCTCCTTCGGCTTGGGCAGCACGTTCCAGCGGGGCACGGTCACCCGCTCGGCGAAGGTGCCCTGGTAGCGCTCGGTGAGGATGGACCGGGGCTCGTCGGGTCCGACCCCGTGGCCCGTCTGGCCGATCACGGAGTGCAGGACGACCTCGTTGCCGTCCTCGTCGATCCCGGCGGCGTCGCAGCCGAGGATCATCGGCAACTTCTCCTCGGGCAGCCCGACCCCGCGCAGCGACCACAGGTCGTGGTGGTTGAGCGAGGCGGCCTTGACGGTGACGGTGGTCCATCCCGGCCGTACCTCGGGTTCGGGACGTTCACCCAATTCGAGGCCGTTCAGGGGCTGGTCGCGGTCGATTCGGGCAGCGTAGGCAGCGAACATGGCCCCGACCCTAGGCGGGCGCGGGTAGGGGGCGGAACCACGCACCCGTGTGACGCGCGTCCCTCCCCGGGATCGCCGCGTACGCGAAAGGGCCCCGTCCCGGGCTACGGAACAGGGCCCTTTCGCGTGTCGGCAGGTGCACCGGCCGGCACCCGCGTCAGCGGCGTGCGACGCCCTCCGCGCGGGCGGCGGCGGCGACCGCGGCCGCGACGGCCGGGGCGACCCGCTCGTCGAACGGCGACGGGATCACGCAGTCGGCGGCGAGCTGGTCGCCGACCACGTCCGCGATGGCGTTGGCCGCGGCGATCTTCATGCCCTCCGTGATCCGGGAGGCCCGGACCTGGAGCGCGCCGGCGAAGATGCCCGGGAACGCGAGGACGTTGTTGATCTGGTTCGGGTAGTCCGAACGGCCGGTCGCCACGACGGCCGCGTACTTGTGCGCGACGTCGGGGTGGACCTCGGGGTTGGGGTTGGCCATGGCGAACACGAAGGCGTTCGGAGCCATGGACGCGACGGCCGCCTCGGGGACCGTACCGCCGGAGACGCCGATGAAGACGTCGGCGCCGGCGAGGGCGGCCTCCAGGGAGCCGCTGAGGCCCGCCTTGTTGGTGAGGTCGGCGATCTCGCGCTTCACCGGGTTGAGGTCGTCCCGGTCACGGCTGACGATGCCCTTGCGGTCGGCGACGGCCACGTCACCGAGGCCGGCCTCCAGGAGGAACTTGGCGATGGCCACCCCGGCCGCGCCGGCGCCGGAGATGACCGCGCGCAGGTCGCCGAGGGTCCGGCCGGTCAGCTTCGCCGCGTTGCGGAGGGCGGCGAGGGTGACGATGGCGGTGCCGTGCTGGTCGTCGTGGAAGACGGGGATGTCGAGGCGCTCCTGGAGCTTGCGCTCGATCTCGAAGCACCGCGGTGCCGAGATGTCCTCCAGGTTGACGCCGCCGAAGGACGGGGCCAGCCGGACGACGGTCTCGACGATCTCGTCGGTGTCGGTGGTGGCGAGGGCGATCGGGACCGCGTCCACGCCGCCGAACTGCTTGAAGAGGATGGCCTTCCCCTCCATGACCGGGAGGGAGGCCTCCGGGCCGATGTCACCGAGGCCGAGCACCGCCGTACCGTCGGTCACGACCGCGACGACCTGCGACTTCCAGGTGTAGTCGTTGACCAGGTCGGGCTGCTCGGCGATCGCGGTGCACACCTTGGCGACGCCGGGCGTGTACGCGAGGGACAGGTCGTCCTTGTTCCGGACGGGGACGGTGGCCTGGATGGCCATCTTGCCGCCCCGGTGGAGGGCGAAGACAGGATCGAAGGGCTCCTCCGGAGCTCCTTCCGTACCACTGTCATTGCGAGGATTGACGATCTCCGCTGCCATTGGGTTGACCCCTTAAGTCTGCTTCATTTGAGGGTTGGCCGCTCCTGGTGTGGAGCGGTGGGCGGGTCCCGCGGCCGCCGTGTCTGGTAGCCGCGCGGGCGCGCCGCACAACGCGCCCTGAGCCCCGGATGAGGGGTGTAAGGATCCTTCTTACCGGACGGACGGCACCGCAGACGAGTCCATATCCGCTCGGTGATGCGACTCATACCGAGCGCATCCGGACACGGACGGAGGACGACACGTCACCCCATGTCCATATAGGTGCTTCAAGCACCCGATTGGCGGCCTTCGCGTCGTCCGAATGGCGAGATCTACAGGAAATTCTTCGGCAACGTGGAAGGGATCCAGTAGAAGATCCGGCCCTGATGTACCGGCCTGTTGGCATTCGGGGGTCACCCGTTATCCGATTTTGACATCCATGGCCGTCGGTTTGAGGCGGTCCGAATGGCAAGATGCCGTAATCACACGAGGTCACGACACTCGAAGAGACGTACGTGACCCGCCTGGCAACTCCCTCACACGCCGGAGGAACCCGATCATGACCGCACGCTCCACGCGCCGCACGACCGCCAAGACCCGCACCTCCCGTCTTGCCGCGGTCGCCGCCATCGCGGTCGTCGGCTCCGTGCTGCTGACCGCCTGTGGCGACCAGACCAACAGCGGATCCACGAAGGAGAGCGGCACCCCGGCCAACAGCGCCCCGCTCTTCTCGAAGCTCCCCGCCGACATCCAGAAGGCCGGCGTCATCAAGGTCGGCACGGACGCCACGTACGCGCCGATGGAGTTCAAGGAAGGCAGCAAGGTCGTCGGTGTCGACCCCGACATCGCCGCCGCCCTCTCCAAGCAGCTCGGCGTGGAGTTCCAGTTCGAGAGCGGCACCTTCGACACGCTGCTCACCGCGCTGCAGTCCGGTCGTACGAACGTCGTGATGTCCTCGATGACCGACACCAAGGCCCGCCAGGAGGGTCTGGACGACAAGGGTCAGAAGGTCGGCACCGGTGTCGACTTCGTCGACTACTTCACCGCCTCCACCGGCATCCTGGTGAAGAAGGGCAACCCGCAGAACATCAAGTCCCTCGACGACCTGTGCGGCAAGAAGCTCGCCGTCCAGCGCGGCACGACGTACGAGCAGGCCGCGAAGGACCAGGCCGAGAAGTGCAAGAAGGACGGCAAGCCGGCCCTCACCTTCGAGGCCTTCCCGACCGACGCCGAGGCCCAGACCCGCGTCAAGGCGGGCGGCGCCGTCGCCGACCTGAACGACTCGCCGGTCGCCGCGTACATCGCGAAGACCGCCGGCGGCGGCAACGACTTCGAGGCCATCGCCAACAAGACGGACGCCGGCCTCTTCGGCATGGCGGTCGACAAGAAGAACACCCAGCTGCGTGACGCGATCAAGGAAGCCCTGGACGCGGCCATCAAGGACGGCAGCTACAAGGCCGCGCTCGACAAGTGGGCCGCCGGCGACGGCGCGATCCCCGCGGCCAAGATCAACGGCGGCTCCTGACCTCTCGCGTACCACTGAAGGGCAGTCGCTGTGACTGACAAGATCGACAAGGTTCCCACCGGGGCGGCACCCGCCCCGGGGGACCTCCCCCCGGAGGCCATCAAGGCCATTCCGGTCCGCCACTACGGGCGCTGGGTCGCCGGTGTCCTCGTGGTCGCCCTGCTGGCCCTCCTCGGCTTCGCCTTCTCCCAGGGCGACGTCCGCTGGTCCACCGTGCCGGAGAAGCTGTTCGACCCCACGATCCTGAGCGGTCTGTGGCACACCATCCTGATCAGCGTCGCCTCGATGGCCCTGGGCCTGGTGCTCGGTGTGCTGTTCGCCGTGATGCGCCTGTCGAAGAACCCGGTGACCAGTGCGGTCGCCTGGCTCTACATCTGGATCTTCCGCGGCACCCCGGTCTACGTACAGCTGCTCATCTGGTTCAGCCTCGCCCTGATCTTCCCGGTGTTCAACATCGGGTTCTACAAGGACGAGATGACCGACGTCATGACGCCGTTCCTGGCCGCCCTGCTGGGTCTGGGCCTGAACGAGGGCGCCTACATGGCGGAGATCGTCCGGGCCGGCATCCAGTCGGTCGACGAGGGTCAGACCGAGGCCTCCCACGCCCTGGGCATGAGCCAGGCGAAGACCATGCGGCGCGTGGTGCTCCCGCAGTCGATGCGGGTGATCATCCCGCCGACCGGCAACGAGTTCATCAACATGCTGAAGACGTCCTCGCTCGTCGTGGCCGTCCAGTACCCGGATCTGCTGCGCGCCGCGCAGGACATCGCCTCGACGTCGTTCGCGGTCATGGAGATGTTCTTCGTCGCCTCGATCTGGTACCTGATCCTGACCTCGGTGTTCAGCGTCGGCCAGTTCTACCTGGAGCGGCACTACGCGAAGGGTTCGCTGCGCACCCTGCCGCCCACGCCCTGGCAGAAGATCAAGACGAACCTCGCCCGGTTCACGACCCGTGAGGCGGTGACCCGATGACCCTCATGGTGAAGGCCGAGGGCGTCCACAAGTCCTACGGCCCCGCGCACATCCTCAAGGGCATCGACCTCGAGGTGAAGAACGGCGAGGTGTTCTGCCTGATCGGCCCGTCCGGCTCCGGCAAGTCGACCTTCCTGCGGTGCATCAACCACCTGGAGAAGATCAACTCCGGCCGGCTGTACGTCGACGGCGATCTGGTCGGCTACCGCCAGAAGGGCGACAAGCTCTACGAGCTGAAGGACAGCGAGGTCGCGGCCCAGCGCCGCGACATCGGCATGGTCTTCCAGCGCTTCAACCTGTTCCCGCACATGACGGCCCTGGCCAATGTCATGGAGGCGCCGATCCAGGTGAAGGGCGAGTCGAAGGCGGTGGCACGCGAGCGTGCCGAGCGGCTGCTCGACCGGGTCGGCCTGGCCGACAAGGCCGGGAACTACCCCTCGCAGCTCTCCGGTGGTCAGCAGCAGCGCGTCGCCATCGCCCGCGCGCTGGCGATGGAGCCGAAGCTGATGCTCTTCGACGAGCCGACCTCGGCGCTCGACCCGGAGCTGGTCGGCGACGTCCTCGACGTCATGCGGGACCTCGCCGAGTCGGGCATGACGATGGTCGTCGTCACGCACGAGATGGGCTTCGCCCGTGAGGTCGGCGACTCGCTGGTCTTCATGGACGGCGGCGTGGTGGTCGAGTCGGGCAACCCGCGGGACGTCCTGGGCAACCCGCAGCACGACCGGACGAAGGCGTTCCTGTCGAAGGTGCTGTAACAGGCCTCGCGACGACGGAAGGGGCGGTACGGGTCTCCCGTACCGCCCCTTTCCGCGCACCGGCTACTTCACGGCGAGGATCAGGCTGTCGGAGGGCGAGGCCCAGACCGCCCTGGCCTCGCCGAATCCGGCGGCCAGGAGGGTGTCGGTGTGCCAGCGCGGGGAGGGCGTGTCGCCGTCGGCGTGCTCGCCGTAGATCTCGAAGCGGCGGGCGGTGGGCTCGGCGAGGACGGGGTCCTTGGCGGCGACGGCCCACCACTCGGCCCAGTCCAGGGCACCACCGGTCTTGGCGCGGTCCATCACGGCGTGGCGCTGGGCGCGCTCGGCGGCGTTGATGCGGGGGGTGGTCCGGTCGATCATGTGGTCGGCGTTCATGAAGACACCGTCGTCGCGGACGAGACCCGCCAGCTGCCCGTAGAGGGCCGTCAGCGGCTCGCTGTGGAGCCAGTGGAGCGCGGTGGCGGTGAGGACGGCGTCGTACGAGTCGTGGGGCAGCCGGGCCGCCCACGCGGGGTCCTTGAGGTCGGCGGTCACGAAGGAGACGCGCTCGTCGCCGGCGAAGTACCCCTCGGCGATGGCGAGGAGGGCCGGGTCGAGGTCGACACCGGTACTGGTCGCCTCCGGGAACCTCTTGAGGAGCCGATCCGTGATACTTCCCGTACCGCACGCGAGGTCGAGGACGCGGGGCTTCGGTCCCACCAAGGCCTCGACCATGTCGAGCATCACCCGGAAGCGCTCCTCACGGTCCGGCATGTACCACTCCTGCTGACGGTCCCAGCTCTGCTGCCAGGCCGCCCAGTCGGTTCCGGTCATCGCCGTTCCTCCCCCTCTTCGTAATACCCTCATAGGGGAAACAGCCGTTACCCCTTCCGACCGAGACACTAGCCCGCCGGAGTAAGGACTACAAGTGGAACTGGCCTATTACTCGGATTACGCCGTGCGTCTGGTCAACACCGAGGAGCCGGCCCGCAACAAGGACGCCCTCACCTCCGTCGAGGTCATCCGCGAGCTGTTCGGTCCCGCCACCCAGATGGCCCGTCGGGCCACCGACTCCGACGTGACCCGGTTCCGCGCGGTACGGGCCCGGCTGCGGGCGGTCTTCACCGCGGCCGACGAGGGCGACCACACGGGCGCCGTGGACCTGCTGAACTCACTCCTGCTGGAATTCCCCGTCAGCCCGCAGATCTCGGGCCACGACATCCTCGACGAGGACGGCCGGCCGCGGTGGCACATGCATCTCGCCGACCACCCCTCGAACGCGACCGCGGGATACGCGGCCATCGCGGCGATGGGCCTCGCCTTCCACCTCACCGAGTTCGGCGCGGACCGCCTCGGCCTCTGCCAGGCACCCCCCTGCCGCAACGCCTACCTCGACACCTCCACCAACCGCTCCCGCCGCTACTGCTCGGACCGCTGCGCCACCCGCGCCAACGTGGCCGCCTACCGGGCCCGCAAGCGCCTGGAGGCCGACCGGCCGGACGACACGGGCCTCAGCGCCGAGAACAGCCAGGAGAGCGTCACCCCGAGCGACCGCTGACGCCCCGGCGTCAGCGGCCGGTAGCGCGCCCGCACCCGCCCGAGAACCAGCTCGGGCGGTACGGCCCCGAAGACCCGGCTGTCGCCCTCGGCGTCCGGGTTGTCGCCCAGCACCCACCAGCCGCCGTCACGTCGCTCGATCAGCCGCTTCACGATGAGCAGATCCTGCTGGAGCGGATGCCGCACCACGGCCACGCACCCCGGCCGCAAACGCCCGCCGTAGTGCACGAGCAGCTGATCTCCGTGCAGCAGCGTGGGCACCATGGACACCCCTGTCACCTCGGCGATCCCGAACGGAGGCCCTGCCTCCGCCACCCGCTCCCGCCCCGTCTCCCTCATCGGCACCTCCCGGTTCCGCCCGCGCGTCGGCTCGCGCGTCCACTCGTCCACTCGTCCACTCGTACACGAGTCCCATGGTGACCCTGGACTTTTGACCTAAGCCCCAGGGGGCGCCCGCGAAAACGCCCTTCTCACCGAGTAATGTCCCACCTGAGAAGACGATCACGAGGAAGGACGGCTCAATGCTCTCCCGCCTGTTTGCCCCCAAGGTGAAGGTCAGCGCCCACTGCGACCTCCCGTGCGGCGTGTACGACCCGGCCCAGGCCCGCATCGAGGCCGAGTCGGTCAAGGCTGTCCAGGAGAAGTACCAGGCGAACGAGGACGCGCACTTCCGCGCCCGCGCCACGGTCATCAAGGAGCAGCGCGCGGAGCTCGCCAAGCACCACGTCTCGGTGCTCTGGAGCGACTACTTCAAGGCCCCGCACTTCGAGAAGTACCCCGAGCTCAACCAGCTGGTCAACGACACCCTGAAGGCCCTCTCGGCCGCCAAGGCGTCGACGGACCCGAAGACGGGCGAGAAGGCGCTGGAGCTCATCGCCGAGATCGACCGCATTTTCTGGGAGACGAAGAAGGCCTGACCTTCTCGAACCCCGACCGCACCCGGCCCGCAGGCCGCCTCTCCAGGCGTCCACAGCGGACCGGGTGCGGTCTTTTTGCTGGGTGCGGGTGTTACGACAGGGGGTGGAGCGGGATGTCGACGTACGACGGGGCGTCCTGCGGCGAGCTGAGCTCGATCGCGGACGGGGCGCGGTTGGCGTCCGCGTAGAACGGGTCGTGGGTGTCGATGATCAGCTGGAGCCGGCGGCCCTTGTTCAGGACGTAGTGGGCCGGCTGGAGGTGGACGGTCACCGTGGTGGCCCGGCCCGGCTGCTCGTTGCTGACGGTGACGGGGGCGTTGGTGATGATCGCGGCCCTGCCGGTGGCCGGGTCGCAGTCCATCAGGTACGCCACGATCGTGGCGTCCAGGGCCTGCGGCGTCACGGTCACCCGCAGCTCCAGCTCGCCCTGGACCCGCATGGGCCGCTCCAGCGGCTCCGTGGTCCAGATCGCGGCGAGACCGCGGTCGACCTCGGCGGTCCTGTAGACGTGCGGGAGGCCCATGCGCTCCGCCAGCCCGGTCTCGATGAGCTTCGGGGCGACGACGACCTCGGTGTTCTGGACGGAGACCTTGACGGGGCGGGTCCAGCCCGACTGCGGCGCTCCCTCGGTCAGCCGCCCGTCGCGCTCACCGGCTGCCGCGTGGGCGAGGTGGAACCGCCTCCGGGGCAGGGCGTAGCTCTCCCAGTCGTCGTGGTGAAGGTCGGACAGCAGGTTGTGCATGTACTCCGAGCGGACCCCGTACGAGGGCGTGGCCCCGTCGCCGGCCGTGCCGCCGAGGTGGTGGTCCATCCACCGGTAGGCCATCTCGGTCGGCTTGGAGACGAGGCCGGCCAGGCCGGGCAGCTCGCCGTTGCCGTGGTCGCCGATCTGGACGAGCAGCGACTTGGGCCCGGTGAGGCGGTTGAACATGTCGACGACGGCCGGCACCGAGAAGATCGTCTCGTGCCAGGCGGTGGTCATCAGGATCGGGACCTGGTGGTCGTTGTACGCCTGGAGGCGGTTCTTCGGCGACCTGGCCTCGGCGAACGCCCTGACCACGTCGTCGATGTCGTTGCCGCGGATCTTCTGGATGACGTCCCGGAACTCCTCCGAGCACCGGTCCTCCTTGAACAGCTTCACGAGCGCCTCGAAGGCCGCCAGGTGCCGGGTGCCGTTCTCGTACAGCGAGGCGAACAGGTCGGCCCAGGCGCTGGTGCCGGCCACGGCCTTGATCCGCGGGTCGTTCCCGGCGAGCAGCAGGCTCGTACCGGCGCCGTAGGAGGCGCCGAAGCAGCCGATCCGTGCCGGGTCGACGGCGTCGAGCTCGGACAGCGTGGTGACGATCTCCATGGCGTCTTCCACGTCCTGGGGTCCGGCGACGTGGATCTCGCCCCCGGACTTGGCCAGGCCGCGCTGGCTGTAGGTCAGCACGACGTAGCCGCCGCGCGCCCAGCGCGGGAGCATGGCCAGGTAGGACAGGCGGCCGAGCGGGGACAGCGGGGCGGGCATGAGGATCGCCGGACACGTCCCGGCCGGGGCGTCACGCGGGACGCTCAGCGACGCGTCGATCAGCGTCCCGTCCGCCATGGCGATCGAGAGCTCCCGGTACCCGGCGATCTCCGCGTACGACTCGTAGGTATCGGCAAGGCCCCACTGGTCGAGCCGGCCGATGCGGCGCGGCGACGGGTCGAGTAACGCCTGCTCGATCGCTTCCAGCTTGGCGCTCTCGTCGGCGCTGATCGCGAACGGGTTCGTCGAGGCGCTGTCGTCGTCAACGGGCATGGCTGTGCCGCCTTCCGTGGCAGGGGTGTGGTGTCGAAATGACACCGTCATGATCTCCACACGGTGATCGCCTCGGCCGGGGTAACCGACCTCGACCACCCGTCAGAGTGACTGTGACGGTTCAAACCCAAAAGGCCGGTCAGCCACCTACGGCTACCATCGCCGCAGGTCACCAACTGGCCTGTTTTCAGAAGAGATATCGACTGAAGGGTGATGCCCCATGCGCGTCAAGGCTTTCGACCACCTGGTGCTCAACGTGACCGATGTCGACAAGGCGCTCGCGTTCTACACCGGGTCCTTGGGCCTCGCGCCCGAGCGGGTCGAGGAGTGGCGGGCCGGGAAGGTGCCGTTCCCGTCCGTGCGCATAGACGAGAGCACCGTCATCGACCTGTTCTCCCGCCCGCGCGGCGAGTCCAACGTCGACCACATATGTCTGGTCGTGGACCCCCTCGACTGGCAGGAGGTCCTGGATTCCGGGACGTTCGACGTCCTTGAGGGCCCCGTTCCGCGCTGGGGCGCCCGTGGTTCGGCCCAGTCGGTCTACGTCAAGGACCCGGACGGGAACACCGTCGAGCTGCGCTGGTACCCGCAGGACGCCGAGGGGTAGGCACGACCACACCGTCGCCCCCGCGGCCGAGCCCGGCCTGGTCGACAAGACACCCCTACGCCTCCACGGGGAGGCTGTAGCGACGCTTCTCCTTCGACGTGGCGCCCAGGCGGTCGTAGAAGCGGATCGCGTTCTCGTTCCACGCCGGGGTCTGCCACTGGACCTCCGCCAGGCCGAGGCTGCTCGCCTCCGTGCGGACCGCCGCCATCAGGAGCGGTCCCAGGCCGTGGCCCCGGGAGGTCTCCGTGAGGTAGAGGCAGTCCATGTGGAGGTACTCCGTGCCGTCCCAGGTGGAGAGTTCGGGTGCGCAGGTCGCGTAGCCCACGAGGGTGCCGTCGGGGAGGGTCGCGACCAGGCAGCGGAGGCGGGGCGGTTCGGGGCCGAAGAGGAGGCCGGTGAGGCGGTCCGCCAGGCCGGGGGCCGGGGGCGCCGCCTTCTCGTACGCCGCGTGCTCGGCGACGAGTTCCACGACCCGCGGCAGGTCCTCCGGGCGTGCGTGTCGGACCACTGCCCGTTCCGGGTGTTCGCTCATGCCGTCATCATGCACGGTCCCACCGACAGCCCCGCCGCCGTCCCCTGGCGGCGGAGCCACTCGCGGTACGGGGCCGCCCGGAGGGCCACCTCCCGGTAGGCCGCCGCGAGTTCCGCGTACAGCGCGTCCAGGGGCGCCCCGGGGCGCGCGTACAACAGGAGCCGGACGGCCAGCGGGTCGCCGCGCAGCGGGCGGACCGCCATGTCCTCGCGGGGGCCGGAGGTCGGCTGGCAGGGGGCGACGGCCTCGCCGAGGACGATGAGGGAGGCGGCCGTGTGGTAGTCGCCGTGCAGCAGCGGCGGGTCGATGCCGGCGGCGTCCAGGACCCGGCGGAGGCCGTCCCATTCGCCGTCCACGGTCGGGTCGACCATCCAGTGGTCGTCGGCCAGGTCGGCGAGGTCCACGACGGACCGGGAGGCGGCCGGGTGGTCGCGGGCCAGGGAGATGAACTGCGGTTCGCGGGCGACCAGGACTCGCCCGTCGAGGCCCTCGGGGACCCGTAAGGGGCAGCCCTCCACCTCGTGCACGAACGCCACGTCGAGCTGTCCGGTGGCGACGCTCCGCAGCAGCGCGTTGGCGGAGACGTCCATCCGGAGGGCGATGTCGGTGCCGGGCAGCCGCTGGCGGAGCCGGCGCAGCCAGCCCGGGAGCGCGCGGCTCGCCGTGGAGCCGACGCGCAGCCCGGGTCCGTCGGTGCGGGCGGCCGCGGCCCGGGTCTCGCTGACGAGCGCCGCCATGTCGGCGACGAGCGGTCGGGCCCGGCTGAGCAGGGAGCGGCCGAGTGGGGTGGGGCGGCAGCCGGTGCGGCCGCGGGAGAAGAGCTCGGCGCCCAGGGAGTTCTCGATGCGGCGCAGCTGGGTGGTCAACGAGGGCTGGCTCATGCCCAGTTGGCGGGCCGCCTTGTGCAGGCTGCCCGTGTCCGCGATGGCGCAGAGCGCGCGCAGGTGTCTCACCTCCAGCTCCATGCCCCGAGGGTAGGGCGGCGCCCTGAGTCGCACCAGATACCCGGAACCCTCCAATCACCTTTGATTTCAAGGTAGTTGGGGGTCGTCGGGATGGTGATGCGGTGAGGCTATCGGCGGTTGACATCATCCCCGTACGCCCCGGCTCCCCCGAGACTCTCTCCAGTCCCCTACAGGAGGAGCCCCCCATGCGTCACCCCAAGGTCCTCGCCTCTGTCCTGACCACCGCCCTCGGCCTCGGCCTCGCCGCCTCCCTCGGTACGGCCCCGGCCGCGGCCGTGAACACCGCCCCGGCGGGCAACGCCGCCGTCGCGTACGCCGGTTCGGCGGAGGAGGCGAAGGCCAACCAGGCCTTCTTCGACGCCGTCGTGAAGTCCGTGGCGAAGAAGCGGGCCGCCAACCCCGGCGCCGCCGCCGTCACCGTCGTGTACAGCGCGTCCAACGCGCCGAGCTTCCGCACCCAGATAGCCCGCTCCACGCAGATCTGGAACAGCTCGGTGGCGAACGTCCGGCTCGTCGAGGGCAGCAACCCGGACTTCGCCTACTACGAGGGCAACGACTCCCGTGGCTCGTACGCGAGCACCGACGGCCACGGCAGCGGCTACATCTTCCTCGACTACCGGCAGAACCAGCAGTACAACTCCACCCGGGTGACCGCCCATGAGACCGGGCACGTCCTCGGACTGCCGGACCACTACAGCGGTCCGTGCAGCGAGCTGATGTCGGGCGGCGGCCCCGGCACGTCCTGCCAGAACGCCCAGCCGAACTCCCAGGAGCGCTCCCGCGTCGACCAGTTGTGGCGCTTCGGTCTCGCCTCCGCGTTCAAGAACTGAGCGGGCCGGAACCGAAAGGCGGCGGCGCCCCCTCCCCGGGGCGCCGCCGTCCTCGTTCTCCGTTCCCGTACGGCCGCTCTCAGGCCGCCTGGAGCAGTCGGCGGGAGAAGTCCGCGCCGGGCGGGAGCTGGCGCCGGACCCGCTCCAGGGCCCCGTCGAAGTCACCTCCGGCGACGCACGATTCGATGGCGGCGCCACCGTAGTGCAGGGTCAGGCTGAGGTCCTCGCGCTCACCGAGGGTCAGCAGGCAGCTCAGCGTGGCCTGCTGGGTGGCGCCGTCCAGGACGACGGGGAGCGGCAGGTCCCACTCCAGGACGCAGCCGGTGAGGACCTGCCCGCCCTCTTCGGCCGCGCTGAGCGCGGCGAAGCTCTCGCCCGTGTACTCGATCCCCCTGATCCGGGTGGCGACGCGCCGCCCGTCGGCCGTGATGACGATCGCTTCCGCGCCGCTGCGGTCCCGGTACCAGCCGGTCCAGACTTCCGTCGACTCCGATGACATGCGCCGGACTGTAGCGGTATGACCGGCTCCGGCGCGCGTCCGGTCACCCCGGGGCCGGACTTCTCCCGATCTCGTCGTTCTTGCCGGTCACATGCGTGCTCGTCGCTTCCGCACCCACGTCGACGCCCACGTCGACACCCGCTTCCGCGCCCTCGCGGAGCGGGCAGTCCGGGTTGCGGCAGGGCTGCACCTCCCACTCCGGCACCCAGGCCCCGAGGACCTTGTGCCGGGTGGCCACCGTCGCTCGCGGCTGCCCGCAGGCCGGGCATCTGTGCTCGGACCGGGGGTCCCGCGTCGTGCGAGAAGCCTCGTCACCCATGGGTCCAGAGTAGGACGGCTCGCGCGGGAGCGCTTCCCGCCGTCACCGCTTCCTGGAGTACGTACGGACGAACACGCCGTTGTCGAAGACGCGCAGGTCGTTCAGCTCGAAGTCGCGGGGCTCGAAGCCGGCGCCGAACATCGGCATGCCGGAGCCGTACACCTGCGGATAGGTCTTGATGACCAGCTCGTCGATCTCCTCGATGAGCTGACCGGCGATGACGGAGCCGCCGCAGAGCCAGATGCCCAGGGGGCTGTCCTCGGCCTTGAGCTCACGGATGCGGCCGACGAGGTCGTCGCCGATCAGCTCCACGTCGGGGTGGGGCGACTCGGCCAGGGAGCGGGTGGCGACGATCTCCCGCAGATGGCTGTACGGGCTGGTGATGCCGACGTCCAGGGCGATCTGGTACGAGCCCCTCCCCTGGACGACGGTGTCGTAACGCTTGTTCTCCGCGTCGATCCCGAGCGCCTCCCGGCCTTGCGCCGAGACGGTCTCGGGGTACTCGGCGGTCAGGAACTCCAGGAACGGAGCGTCCACGAACTGGTACATGGACGTGGCATCGCCCTGGGGGTCACCGATGAAGCCATCGATGGTGCAGGCGATGAAGTACGTGAGCTTGCGCAAACCGGTCCTCTTCACATCCGGGTCGTGACTGCGATCGCAACCACGACGGCTATAGTGCTTCACCTGTAGTGGTTACGCAAGCCCTATTTTCGAAGAAGGAGGAACACGACATGGCAAGAAACCCCGAACGACGTACGGCACTGCTCGACGCCGCCGTCCAGGTCCTGGCGGACGAAGGTGCCCGCGGGCTGACCTTCCGCGCGGTCGACGCCTGCGCCGGCGTCCCCACCGGTACCTCGTCCAACTACTTCCGCGACCGGGACCAGGTGCTCGCCGAGGTCGCCGACCGGATCTTCGAACGGCTGACCCCCGAGCCCGGCGTCATGGAGGCCGCCCTGCTGCCGGCGCCGAGCCGCGCCCTGGTCCTGGAGCTCATGCGCCAGGTCGCCCAGCGGCTCGCCGCCGAGCGCACCTGCTACCTCGGGCTCTTCGAGCTCCGCCTCGAAGCGGTGCGCCGCCCCGAGCTGCGGACCCAGCTCACCAAGGTGCTCCGGAGCGATCTGGACGCGAACATCCAGGGGCACCTCGACGCCGCGATGCCCGGGGACGCGGACACGGTGCGGCTGCTCTACTTCGCCCTCACGGGGCTGCTGTTCGACCACTTCACGGTCCCGGACCTGCACGGCGACCGGGACCTGGACGAGCTGATCGAGACCGTGGTCACCCGTATCGTCCCCGAGGCCTGAGGCCCGCGGGCCCCGGGCCCCCGACCCCGCCCCGCGGCCCGGCCCGGCCCCGGCAGCGTCAGCGCGTGCGCCGGGTGACGAATTCCGCGAGCGCCAGCATGTCCCCCGCCGCCGCCAGGTCCGGGACCGCCCGGGCCAGATGCTCGACGGCGCGGCCCATCCGGTCGGCGGCCTGGTCCTGGGCCCAGTCGCGTCCACCGGCCCGCTCGACCGCGTCCGCCGCCGCCCGTACCGCCGCAGCGTCGAGGACCGGACGGGCGTACAGCTCGGCCAGCTCGTCCCCCGCCGACGTCCCCGAGGCGAGGGCCGCCACCACCGGAAGCGACTTCTTGTGGGCGACCAGATCGGCCCCGGCCGGCTTCCCCGTGCGGTCCGGGTCGCCCCAGATCCCGATGAGGTCGTCGATCAGCTGGAAGGCGAGACCCGCCTCCCGGCCGAAGGCGTCCATCGCCGCGACCTCCTCGTCCCCCGCGCCCGCGTAGAGCGCGCCGATGGCACAGGAGGCACCGAGCAGCGCCCCGGTCTTGGCGGTGGCCATGGCCAGGCACTCGTCGAGGGACACCTCACGCGGTGCGCGCCGCTCGAAGGCGCAGTCCGCCTGCTGCCCCGCGCAGAGCTCGATGATGCACGCGGCCAGCCGCGCGGAGGCGGCCGCCGAGGCGGGGTGCGGGTCCTCGGCGAGCATCCGCAGGGCGAGCGCGCTCATCGCGTCACCGGCGATCAGCGCGTCCGGCATACCGAAGACGGTCCAGGCGGTGGGCCGGTGCCGTCGGGTCACGTCCTCGTCGACGATGTCGTCGTGGAGCAGCGTGAAGTTGTGCGCGAGCTCCACCGCCGCCGCGGCCTTCACCGCCCGCGCCGCCTCGGCGCCGAGAGCGCGCGCCGCCGCGAGGACCAGCGCGGGCCGGATGGCCTTGCCCGGCTGCTCCTCGGCCGGGGAGCCGTCGGCGTGCTCCCAGCCGAAGTGGTACATCGCGACCCGCCGCATGGAACCGGGCAGGGTCTCGACGGTCGAGCGCAGTTGGGGATTGACAGCGGTCCGCGTCCGGTCGAGGAGCCGCACGGCCCCCTGACCGTCGGTGACGGCATCCCCGCCGGCAATGGTCACGGTCACTTCCTTCGTATCCTCCGTGGCGGTGCGGCGCGGGCGAGCCGGGAACGCCCGGGGGCGGGAGGGTTCGGTCCCCGCCCCCGGGACGTCGTCGGCTCAGCGCCAGCGGCTGACCTCGACGTTCTCCAGGACGCCGAGGGCGTCCGGAACGAGGATCGCCGCCGAGTAGTAGGCCGTGACCAGGTAGGAGATGATCGCCTGCTCGTCGATGCCCATGAAGCGGACGGAGAGGCTGGGCTCGATCTCGTCGGGGATGCCGGTCTGGTGCAGACCGATGACGCCCTGGTCGGCCTCGCCGGTACGCATGCAGATGATCGAGGTGGTCCGGGCGTCCGAGACCGGAATCTTGTTGCACGGGTAGATCGGCACACCGCGCCAGGTCGGGATGCGGTTGCCGTTGATGTCGATCGTCTCGGGCACCAGACCGCGCTTGTTGAGCTCGCGGCCGAAGGCGGCGATGGCCCGCGGGTGGGCGAGGAAGAGCTTGGAGCCCCGCCGGCGGGAGAGCAGCTCGTCCATGTCGTCGGGGCTGGGGGCGCCGTCGTGGGGCTGGAGCCGCTGCCCGTAGTCGCAGTTGGCGAGGAGTCCGAACTCCTTGTTGTTGACCAGCTCGTACTCCTGGCGCTCGCGGAGCGCCTCGACCGTGAGCCGCAACTGCTGCTCGGTCTGGTTCATCGGCTGGTTGTAGAGGTCGGCGACGCGGCTGTGCACCTTCAGCACGGTCTGGGCGACGCTCAGCTCGTACTCACGGGGCGAGGCGTCGTAGTCGACGTACGTGTGCGGGACGACGGCCTCGCCGACGTGGCCCGCGGAGAGGTCGATCTCGGCCTCGCCGTACTTGTTGGTCCGCTGGTGGGGCAGGGCGGCCACGCCCGCGAGGTGGGCGGCGAGCGAGCCGGCCCGCTCCGCGAGGTTCCGTACGTCGTCCCGGGTGAGCTCCAGGACCGTACAGGCGGTGGCGGCGCGGGCGGACCACTCCCAGGTGGCCTCCGGGTCGACGAGGGCGTCGTCGCCGAAGTAGGCGCCGTCGGCGAGGACTCCGAGGACGGCCTCGTCGCCGTACGGCCCCTCGCCGATCTGCTCGATCCTGCCGTGCGCGAGGAGGTGGACCCGGTCGGTCGGCTCGCCCGCGACGGCGATGACCTCGCCGGCCGCGTACTCCCGCTGGCGGCAGCGGGACGCGAGCTCGGTCAGGGCCTCCTCGTCCTCGTAGCCGCGCAGGACGGGGAGTTCGCCCAGTTCGGCGGGGATGACCGCGACGCGCTCTCCGGTCTGGACGAAGGTGACCCGGCCGTCGCCCACGGAGTAGCTGAGCCTCCGGTTCACCCGGTACGTACCGCCCTGCACCTGGACCCACGGCAGCGCCCGCAGCAGCCACCGTGAGGTGATCTCCTGCATCTGCGGCGCCGACTTGGTGGTCGTGGCGAGGTTCCGCGCGGCGGCGGTGCCGAGACTCTGCTGCGGCGCCTGCTGCTCCGCGACGCGGACCTCGTCGCCAACCGAACCAACGGACATGGAACTCCCTCTCGTATGACTGAGTTGCGAGTCGAAGCCTTTCAGCACGGAGCGTGTCGGCGCCATTACACATTCGAGTGGGACTGTTCGACGATCTTCGGGGCATGTCCCGCTTTTTCCATCCGAACAGCGGAGTCCCACCCGCCCCACGGGGCGCTGTCCGGATCGGCTCGCACACGGCCCGAACGGATGGCAGCGGAGTGACGGAATCCGGTACTCCGGAACCTCGGCACTCCGCACTCCGGAGGCCCCGCCCTTCGAAGGGAGTCGGTCATGTCCACCCCCATGTCCGCGAGCAGGTTCCTCGGCGCGCTGCGCGGCGAGGGCCTCTCGGTCGTCCAGGTCGGCGAATGGTCCACCCACAACCGCAACCACAAGGGCCCCTGGGGCCCGGTGCACGGCGTGATGATCCACCACACCGTGACCCGCGGCACCGCGAACACCGTCCGGATCTGCCGGGACGGCTACGAGGGCCTGCCGGGACCGCTCTGTCACGGCGTGATCGCCAAGGACGGCACGGTCCACCTGGTCGGCTACGGCCGCGCCAACCACGCGGGACTCGGCGACGACGAGGTCCTCAGGGCGGTCATCGCCGAGCGCCGCCTGCCGCGCGACGACGAGGCCACCACCGACGGCAACCGGCACTTCTACGGCTTCGAGTGCGAGAACCTCGGCGACGGCGAGGACCCGTGGCCCAAGGTCCAGCTGGAGGCCATCGCGAAGGCTGCGGCCGCACTGTGCCGGGTGCACGGGTGGACGCACCGCTCCGTCATCGGGCACCTGGAGTGGCAGCCGGGGAAGGTGGACCCGCGCGGCTTCACGATGGCCTCGATGCGCGAGCGGATCGCCGACCTCCTGCGCTGAACCCCCGGAGCGCGCGGGAGCGACGGGCCGACGCGCGGGTGACGGCCCGGCACCCGGACAATGGCCCGGTGAACGCGTTCGACCTCTCCCACCTGCGGCCCCGGCTCCCCTCGCCCCTGGAGCCGGTGGAGGACGAGCGCTTCACCCGGCGCGGGCTCGCGCTGCTCCTCAAGCGCGAGGACCTCATCCATCCCGATCTGCCGGGCAACAAGTGGCGCAAGCTCGCGCTCAACCTGGTCGCGGCGGGCGGGCGTCCCGTGCTCACCTTCGGCGGCGCGTACTCCAACCACCTGCGGGCGGTGGCGGCGGCGGGCCGGCTGCTCGGCTTCCCCACGGTCGGGATCGTGCGCGGCGACGAGCTGGCCGGCCGGCCGCTCAACCCCTCGCTCGCGCGGTGCGCGGCGGACGGGATGCGTCTGGAGTTCGTGGACCGGGCCACGTACCGCGCGAAGAACGACCCGGCCACGCGCGCGGAGCTGCTGAAGCGGGCCCCCGCGGGCGCGTACGTGGTCCCGGAGGGCGGCAGCAACGCGCTCGCCGTCCAGGGGTGCGTGGAGCTGGGCCGCGAGCTGGCCGGGGCGGCGGACACGGTCGCCGTCGCCTGCGGCACGGGCGGCACCCTCGCGGGTCTCGCGGCCGGCCTCTCCCCCGGGCAGCGGGCGTTGGGCGTCCCGGTCCTCAAGGGCGGTTTCCTGGGCGGGGAGGTACGTGCGCTCCAGGAGGCGGCGTTCGGCGGGCCGCGCGGCGACTGGACGCTGGACGAGCGTTTCCACTGCGGGGGGTACGCGCGCACGTCCCCCGCTCTGGAGGCGTTCGCACGCGACTTCGAGGCGCGGCACGGACTCGCCATCGAGCGGCTGTATGTGGCCAAAATGCTCCACGGCCTCACGACCCTGGCGGAGGAGGGCGCGTTCCCGGCGGGTACCCGGCTCGTGGCGGTGATCACGGGCGCCCCCGACGACCCTCAGCCGGCGGACTCCTCGCGGTAGGCGGCGGCCTCCTCCAGGTCGAGCCGGCGGAGCAGGGTCCGCATCATCTCGTCGTCGATCCGCCGTGCGTCGCGCAGCTGCACGAAGACCTCGCGCTCGGCGTCGATCATCTCGCGCGAGAGGCGCCGGTAGGTGTCGTCCGCGGTCTCCCCGGTGATCTCGTTGACGGCACCGAGCCGCTCCCAGACCGCGTTGCGGCGCCGTTCGAGGACCGTGCGGAGCCGGTCGGCGAGGGGCTGCGGGAGGGCGTTGCGCTCGTCGGCGAGGAGCTCGTCGAGACGCTCCTCGGCGGCCCGCGAGGCCTCGCTCTGGGCCTGCGCCTCGGCCAGCGTCTCGGCGTACCGGTCGCGTCCGGGGAGCTTCAGGAACCGGATGAGGGGCGGCAGGGTGAGGCCCTGCACCACCAGGGTGCCGATGACGGTGGTGAAGGTGAGGAAGAGGACGAGGTTGCGGGCCGGGAACTCCACACCGTCGGTGACGACGGGGATGGAGAAGGCGATGGCGAGCGAGACCACCCCGCGCATGCCGGCCCAGCCGACGACGAGCGGGGCCCTCCAGTCCACCCCCGGTTCCCGTTCCCGGACGCGGGCGGAGAGCCGGGGCAGGAAGGTCGCCGGGTAGACCCAGACGAACCGGACCACGACCACCGCGACGAAGACCCCGACCGCGTACCAGATCGCCTCGCCGATGCCGTACTGCCCGAGGCCCTGGACGACGTACGGCAGCTGAAGGCCGATCAGGGCGAAGACGGCGGACTCCAGGACGAAGGCGACCATCTTCCAGACGGCCTCCTCCTGGAGCCGGGTCGCGAAGTCGACCTGCCAGGCGCGGTGGCCCAGGAAGAGACCGACCACGACGACGGCGAGGACGCCGGAGGCGCCGACCTCCTCGGCCGCCGCGTAGGCGACGAAGGGGATGAGGAGGGAGAGCGTGTTCTGGAGGAGCGAGTCGCCGAGGCCCCGGCGCAGCCAGTGGATCGGGACCATGAGGACCAGGCCGACGCCGATGCCGCCGAGGGCCGCGAGCGCGAACTCCCCCAGGCCGCCCGCCCAGCTGATCCCCTCGCCGACGGCCGCCGCGAGGGCCACCTTGTACGCGGTGATGGCGGTGGCGTCGTTCACCAGGGACTCGCCCTGGAGGATCGTGGTGATCCGGTTCGGCAGCCCGAGCTTGCGCGCGATGGCGGTGGCGGCGACCGCGTCCGGCGGGGCGATCACCGCGCCGAGCACGAGGGCGGCGGTGAGCGGCAGATCGGGGACGAGGACGTACGCGAGCCAGCCCACGGCCACGGTGGCGAAGAGGACGTACCCGACGGAGAGCAGCGCGACGGGCCGGATGTTGGCCCGCAGGTCGAGGTACGAGGAGTCGACGGCGGCCGTGTAGAGGAGCGGGGGGAGGATCAGCGGCAGCACGATGTGCGGGTCGAGGGTGTAGTCCGGCACCCCGGGGACGTACGAGGCGACGAGACCGACGGCGACCAGCAGCAGGGGCGCGGGCACCGGCGTCCTCCGGGCGAGCCCCGCGATCGCGGCGCTCGCCGCCACCAGTGCCACCAGCTGCAGTGCGTCCATGCCCGTGTGCCCGTCCCTGTCCGGTGCCGCAACGTAACCTGGCCATCATGAGCGAGTGCCCGCACGTTGCCGAAATGCCGCGCCCCGAACCGGCGCCGCTGGCCGACACCTGCCCCGAGTGCCTGGCGGACGGTACGCATCCGGTCCAGCTGCGGATCTGTCTGAGCTGCGGGCACGTGGGCTGCTGCGACTCCTCGGCGGGACAGCACGCGACGGGGCACTTCTCCACGACGGGCCACCCGGTGATGCGGACGTTCGAGCCGGGCGAGGCCTGGCGCTGGTGCTTCGTGGACGGGTCGATCGTCTGAGTCGCCGACGGGTCGCCGGCCGGTGGGATCTTCCGACCGTCCGGGGATTCGGCCGTTCGACGATTCGCCCGCCCCACGGTTGGGTACGTCACCCCTCCGCCGGTCGCTCGTTTTCGGCCCCCGCAGACCCCTGTCCACCGTCCGCACCCATGGGCCTACCATGGGTGACGATCGGTGACCTGGGGGCCGGTGGGGGCAGGGGCTCACAGCGACACGGCGGGACGGATCGCGATAGCGTCACGGCGGACCGCGCAGCCCCCTGCGTACCGCCCGGTTCGGGGGCCTCTCCCCCCGAGCCCCGAATGAGCTTGTGCCACCTTGGAGGTGAGGGTGTCCCAGATCGCAGGCGAGCCCGGGACCCAGGACTTCGTGGAAGTCCGGCTGCCCGCTGCGGGTGCCTATCTGTCCGTGCTGCGTACGGCCACGGCCGGCCTCGCGGCGCGCTTGGACTTCACCCTCGACGAGATCGAGGACTTGCGGATCGCGGTCGACGAGGCCTGCGCCATCCTGCTCCAGCAGGCCGTGCCGGGATCCGTCCTCAGCTGTGTCTTCCGGCTGGTCGACGACTCCCTCGACGTGACCGTCTCCGCCCCGACCACCGACGGCCGGGCGCCCGAGCGGGACACCTTCGCCTGGACGGTGCTGTCGGCACTGGCCGGGAAGGTGGAATCGTCGGTGGCCGACGACCGTACGGTCTCGATCAGCCTGTACAAACAGCGCGGCGCGGGGCCAGGCCCGGCGTGAGGCGCGGGGACGCGACGGCCGGCATCCCTGAGCAGCAGGCACGGCCGTATGAGGTCGCTACGGAGCAGGCGGACCAGATGAGCGAGCACGAGCAGCACCACGAGGTTCCCGAGACACCAGGCGTCTCCGAGGCCCCCCGGGGCCCTGTGAGCGCGGAGGGCTCCTCCGGGGCCCACGGGACCCCCGAGGCCTCTGGGGCCTCCGTGGCTCCTGGGACTCCTGGGACTCCTGGGACTCCTGGAGAGCCTCAGCCGGAAGCAGCCGAAGCCGGCGCGGAGGCAGAGGCGGAGGTGGAGAAGCCGGGGGACGGCGACGAGCCCGAAGACACCCCCGTCCCCCCGAGCCCGACCGACCGGAGCGGCGCCCGCGCGCTCTTCGTCACGCTGCGTGAGCTCCCCGAGGGTTCCGCGGAGAAGGCCGAGCTGCGCAACCAGCTGGTGCGGATGCACCTGCCGCTGGTCGAGCACCTGGCCCGGCGCTTCCGCAACCGCGGCGAGCCGCTGGACGACCTGACGCAGGTGGCGACCATCGGCCTGATCAAGTCGGTGGACCGGTTCGACCCGGAGCGCGGCGTCGAGTTCTCGACGTACGCGACCCCCACGGTCGTCGGTGAGATCAAGCGCCACTTCCGTGACAAGGGGTGGGCGGTCCGCGTACCGCGCCGGCTCCAGGAGCTGCGGCTCTCGCTGACCACGGCGACGGCGGAGCTCTCCCAGCAGCACGGCCGCTCGCCGACCGTGCACGAGCTGGCCGAGCGGCTGGGGATCTCGGAGGAGGAGGTCCTGGAGGGCCTGGAGTCGGCGAACGCCTACTCGACGCTCTCCCTGGACGTCCCCGACACGGACGACGAGTCACCGGCGGTGGCTGACACGCTCGGCGCCGAGGACGAGGCCCTTGAGGGGGTCGAGTACCGCGAGTCGCTCAAGCCGCTCCTGGAGGACCTGCCGCCCCGGGAGAAGCGGATCCTGCTGCTGCGCTTCTTCGGGAACATGACCCAGTCGCAGATCGCGCAGGAGGTGGGCATCTCCCAGATGCACGTCTCCCGGCTGCTCGCCCGGACCCTCGCGCAGCTGCGGGAGAAGCTCCTGGTCGAAGAGTAGACCCGGTAACGGGACTACGTCGTGTCCTGACCGGGGCGCCGGATGCCGAGCGCCTCGGTCGTGGCCGGGTTCACCAGGAGGACGAGCCCGGTGACGGCCAGGACACCGAGAACGATTCCGGCCGGGATCATCGCGCTGTTCGCCTGGACCATCTGCCAGGCGACCGGCAGCGCCAGGATCTGGGTGATCACGGCCGGGCCGCGGCTCCAGGAGCGGCGCAGCCACAGGCCGCGGGCCGCTGCGAGCGGGATCAGCCCGAGTGCGACGAGCGTCACGGCGCCCGTCGCGGCGCCGGTGAGGTCCTCGGACGTCCCGGTCAGCGCGTTCACCAGCATGTAGACACCCCCGGCGACGAGGCCGAGGGCCTCGATACCGGCCACGGCCGCCGCGGCGGCCAGACGGGCGGGACGGGGGGTCTGCTCCGTACTGCTCATAGAGGGCAGGGTAGCGGGGGCCCGGCGGGACGGCCGAGACCGGGCGAGGCAGACGGGATCGGGAGGGATCGGGAAGGCAGGGCCGGGCGGGATCGGGAAGCCGGGCCGGGCGGGGTTCGTACGGTCCATGCCGGGCGGCGTCGGAAGGGCCGGGCCGGGTGGGTTCGGGCGGCGTCGGGACGGCCGGGTCGGGCGGGATCAGGGGGTCCGTGCCGGGTGGAGTGCCCCGGTCCGGATTGTCCAGGGATCGGGCTGGACTGGGCCCGGTACCGCCGGGTAGGTACCCTGGCGCTCATGCGCGCACTTCTCGTGGTCAACCCGGCAGCCACCACCACCAGTGCCCGCACCCGTGACGTGCTCATCCACGCGCTCGCGAGCGAGATGAAGCTGGAGGCGGTCACCACCGAGTACCGCGGGCACGCGCGGGACCTGGGACGGCGGGCCGCCGACTCCGGCAACATCGACCTCGTCGTGGCCCTCGGCGGCGACGGCACGGTGAACGAGGTCGTCAACGGACTGCTGCACGACGGGCCCGACCCCGACCGCCTTCCGGGCCTCGCGGTCGTCCCAGGTGGCTCGACGAACGTGTTCGCCCGGGCCCTCGGACTGCCGAACGACGCCGTCGAGGCGACCGGCGCGCTGCTCGACGCCCTGCGTGAGCGGCGGGCACGCACAGTGAGCCTCGGTCTCGCCTCGGGAACGCCGGGCACGGAGGACGAGTCCGTCCCGTCCCGCTGGTTCACCTTCTGCGCCGGGCTCGGTTTCGACGCGAGCGTCATCGGCCGGGTCGAACAGCAGCGGGAGCGCGGAAAGAGATCCACGCACGCCCTTTATCTGCGCCAGGTGTTCCGCCAGTTCCTCGAGGAGCCCCACCGCCGGCACGGCACGATCACTCTGGAACGCCCCGGCGCCGAGCCGGTCGAGGACCTCGTCCTCTCCATAATCTGCAACACCTCCCCCTGGACCTACCTGGGCAATCGTCCGGTGTACGCGTCCCCGGAGGCCTCCTTCGAAACCGCGCTGGACGTGCTCGGACTGCGCCGACTCTCCACCCCGGCGGTGGCCCGTTACGCCACCCAGCTGCTCACCTCGACCCCGGAACGAGGGCCGCGCGGCAAGCACGCCGTAACCCTGCACGACCTGACCGACTTCACCTTGCATTCGAAGGTCCCACTCCCCCTGCAGATGGACGGCGACCACCTGGGACTGCGTACGAGCGTGACGTTCACAGGCGTACGCCGTGCACTGCGTGTGATTGTGTGAGTGGAAGGGCCCAAAGTCCTTTCACTCGAACGTTTAGGCGCGCATCCACCCCTTAGAAGTACGGCTGTGACCTAGTCGACACCGAGGAATCAAAAAAAACTTTCCGGAAGGGGTTGTATCCGGTGTCGAGGTTTGCGAGTCTCTTCTTGGCGATCGGGACGGCCCGCAACACCGGCCTCCACTGAGAGCCAGAACCCCTCCTCAGTACCTGGACCACACCAGTTCATCTGGCAGTCGGCCCTTCACTTACGGGGGGATTCGTGAAAGCGTTCACATTCACAAGCAACCAGCTTGTAACACCCTAGAGAGGTAGCAGCCATGGACTGGCGTCACAACGCCGTTTGTCGTGAGGAAGACCCCGAGCTGTTCTTCCCCATCGGCAACACCGGTCCTGCGCTGCTGCAGATCGAGGAAGCCAAGGCCGTCTGCCGCCGCTGCCCCGTCATGGAGCAGTGCCTGCAGTGGGCGCTCGAGTCCGGCCAGGACTCCGGCGTCTGGGGTGGCCTCAGCGAGGACGAGCGCCGCGCGATGAAGCGCCGTGCCGCTCGCAACCGGGCGCGTAACGCCAGCGCCTGACGCCCCACCGACAGCCTGAGGCCAGCGGCGCATACATCGCGTATGCAATCACCGCCCTCGAGCCGCAGCGCGCAGCAGTAACCCACAGCATTCGAGCCCCGGACCGATTTCCTTCGGTCCGGGGCTCGCTGCTGCGTGCACCGCATGTTTTCCGATGCGCGTCTGCTGCGGTCCGCGTTTCGCGGTGCGCGTTTCGCAATGCGCGCTTGAGGTGCGCGCGTGAGGTTCGCGTTTCGCCGTGCGGACTACTTCTGCGGAAGCACAGGGATGTCGAGGACCACCTTCGTACCGCGCTCGGCGCCGGGCAGCATGTCGAAGGATCCGCCCAACTCCCCTTCCACCAGGGTCCGTACGATCTGGAGGCCGAGGTTGCCCGCCCGCTGCGGGTCGAAGCCCTCGGGCAGACCGCGGCCGTCGTCCTGGACCGTGATCAGGAGCCGGGCGTCGGCCCTGGGCTCGCCGCGCACGGCGGTGACCTCGACGGTGCCCTCGTCGCCCTGGGTGAACGCGTGTTCCAGGGCGTTCTGGAGGATCTCGGTGAGGACCATCGAGAGCGGGGTCGCGACCTCGGCGTCGAGAATGCCGAAGCGGCCGTTGCGCCGACAGGTCACCCTGCCCGGGGAGATCTCGGCGACCATCGCGATCACACGGTCGGCGATCTCGTCGAACTCCACACGCTCGTCCAGGTTCTGGGACAGCGTCTCGTGGACGATCGCGATCGAACCGACGCGCCGCACGGCCTCGTTGAGTGCCTCGCGGCCCTGGTCGGAGTCCATCCGGCGGGCCTGGAGGCGCAACAGGGCGGCCACCGTCTGGAGGTTGTTCTTCACCCGGTGGTGGATCTCCCGGATGGTGGCGTCCTTGGTGATCAACTCGCGCTCCCGGCGGCGCAGTTCGGTGACGTCCCGAAGCAGGACGAGCGAACCGATACGGGTGCCCTTGGGCTTGAGCGGGATCGCGCGGAGCTGGATCACCCCGCCGTTGCCCTCGACCTCGAACTCACGGGGCGCGTAGCCGGAGGCCAGCGTGACCAGCGCCTCGTCCACCGGGCCGCGCGAGGGGGCGAGTTCGGCGGTGATCTGGCCCAGGTGCTGGCCGACGAGATCGGCGGCGAGGCCGAGCCGGTGGTACGCGGAGAGGGCGTTCGGCGAGGCGTACTGGACGATGCCCTCGGCGTCCAGGCGGACGAGTCCGTCGCCGGCGCGGGGCGAGGAGTCCATGTCGACCTGCTCGCCGGGGAAGGGGAAGGTCCCGGCCGCGATCATCTGGGCGAGGTCGGAGGCCGACTGGAGGTAGGTGAGCTCCAGGCGGGAGGGGGTGCGGACGGTCAGCAGATTGGTGTTGCGGGCGATGACGCCGAGGACCCGGCCCTCGCGGCGCACGGGGATGGACTCGACCCGTACCGGGACCTCCTCGCGCCACTCCGGGTCGCCCTCGCGGACGATCCTGCCCTCGTCGAGCGCGGCGTCGAGCAGCGGGCGGCGGCCGCGCGGCACGAGGTGGCCGATCATGTCGTCCTGATAGGAGGTGGGGCCGGTGTTCGGCCGCATCTGGGCGACGGAGACGTACCGCGTGCCGTCGAGGGTCGGGACCCAGAGGACGAGGTCGGCGAAGGAGAGGTCGGAGAGCAGCTGCCACTCCGACACCAGCAGGTGGAGCCACTCGAGGTCGGAGTCGCTCAGGGCGGTGTGCTGGCGCACGAGGTCGTTCATGGAGGGCACGGTGCGAGCGTACCCGCGGAATAAAGGGGCGGTGAACCTGGATCTCCGGGGCTCCGTGCTGGAGGATGGGCCAGGAAGCACCGTGTTCCTGTGGATGGACAGACGAGAATGGTCTAGTCCACAATGAATGCAATAGACCTCCATCCTCCCCGCACAGGAGGATGGAACGAGGTACCCGACGCTCTCTGCCCTGACTGCGTCGAGACCTCCCACACGGCCGAGGGACCGCACACCCCCGGCCGATGCAACTCCGGGCTGCGGTGCCGGGCGGGCTGAGGGTCCCGCCGGGCGCCGTAGCCCGCGGGTGTTTCCGGGGCCGGTCCTACGGGCGCTCCGGGGGCCAGGCCCGCATCGCCGTCTCGGCCACGGCCGCCAGTTCCTCCGCCGTCGCCCCGTCGCGGGCCTGCTGGGACATGCCCTGGAGGACGGCACCGCTGAAGCGGGCGAGGGCCCGGGGGTCGGTGTCGGCCGGCAGCTCGCCCGACTCGACGTCCCGGCGGATCCGGGCCTCGAAGCTCGCCAGGTTGGCGTTCCTGTGGCTTCTCAGGGCCTCCTCGACCTCGGGGGTCGAGCAGTTGGTCGCGGCGGAGATCATCAGGCAGCCGCGGGGGTGACCCGGCTCGGTGAAGAGCTCGGCGGCCTCGCTCAGGACCCGCCCTATGGCGCCGCGGGCGGTCGCCTCCTCCGCGAAGGCCCGGCCGCCGTACGCCCCGAACGAGGTGGTGTACGCCTCGACGACCTCCTCGAACAGCGTCTTCTTGTCGCCGAAGGCGGCGTAGAGGCTGGGGGCGCTGATGCCCATGGCGCGGGTGAGGTCGGAGACGGAGGTCGTCTCGTAGCCGTGCTCCCAGAAGGCCATCGTGGCCTTCTCCAGGGCCGTGAGCCGGTCGAAGGAGCGGGGGCGGCCGCGCTGTGTCGTCACCATGGAGTGAATTCTATAGCGGCCACTACGGAAGTGGGGTACGGTCTTTTCGTAACGACCGCTACAGAAATGAGGGGGGCGTCGTCATGGGCGTGCTCGAAGGAAAGACGGCTCTGGTGACGGGTGGCAGCCGGGGCATCGGGCGGGGGATCGCCGAGCGGCTCGGCCGCGACGGGGCGCGGGTCGCGGTGCACTACGGGAGCAACGAGGCGGCGGCGAAGGAGACGGTCGCGGCGATCGAGGCCGCCGGCGGCGAGGCCTTCGCGATCGGGCAGGAGCTCGGGGTGCCGGGGGACGCGGAGGCGCTGTGGGCCGCGTTCGACGCCCACAGCGAGGGCCTGGACATCCTGGTGAACAACGCGGGGATCGGGGCCTCCTCGCCGTTCGCGACGATCACCGAGGAGGAGTACGAGCGGATCTTCGCCGTCAACACCAGGGCGCCGTTCTTCCTCGCACAGCTCGGCGCGGAGCGACTGCGCGACGGGGGCCGGATCGTGAACGTCTCGACGGGCCTCTCGCACGCGGCGGTGATGCCGGAGCTGATGGCGTACGCGATGTCGAAGAGCGCGCTCGACGTGTTCACCCGCTATCTGTCGAAGGTGCTGGGTTCGCGCGGGATCACGGTCAACGCGGTGGCGCCGGGCATCGTGGACACCGACATCAACGCGGGCTGGCTGCGGGGGAACGACGAGGCCTGGGCGGGAGCGGCGGCGATGTCGGCCCTGGGCAAGGTCGGCACCCCGGAGGACATAGCCGACGTGGTGGCCTTCCTGGCCTCGCACGACGGGCGCTGGGTGACCGGGCAGTGGATCGACGCGACGGGGGGCTCCATCGCCTGACCTTGAGGGTCCGAGGGGTTCGAGTGGCTGGGGGGACACGGGCGGCCGACGATGGAGGCGGCGGGCGCGTCCGGGAGGCGGAACAGCATGAGGGGAAGGCCCCTCCTCTGCTAGATTTGGCTTTGATTGGTCTATACCACATGGCTCCCTCACCAGCCCCTCACCAGATCGGCAGGCACAGCGTGGAAGTTGTCATCGTCAAGGACGCCAAGGCGGGCGGCGAACTCATCGCGGACGGCATCGCCGACCTCCTGCGCCGCAAGCCCGACGCGCTGCTCGGCGTGGCCACCGGCTCGACTCCGCTGCCCATCTACGACGCGCTGATCGCCCAGGTCGAGGCCGGCTCCGTGGACGCCTCGCGGGCCCGGATCGCCCAGCTGGACGAGTACGTCGGACTGCCCTCGGGCCACCCCGAGTCGTACCGCTCCACCGTGCTCCGCCAGGTCGTCGAGCCGCTCGGGCTCTCCCAGGAGGCCTTCATGGGCCCCGACGGCTCCGCCGCGGACGTCCTGGCGGCCTGCGAGGCGTACGACACGGCGCTCGCCGAGGCCGGTGGCGTGGACCTGCAGATCCTCGGCATCGGCACCGACGGGCACATCGGCTTCAACGAGCCGTGCTCCTCGCTCGCCTCCCGCACCCGGATCAAGACGCTGACCGAGCAGACCCGCGTGGACAACGCCCGCTTCTTCGACAACGACATCGAGCAGGTGCCGCACCACGTCATCACCCAGGGCATCGGCACCATCCTGGAGGCCCGTCACCTGGTGCTGCTCGCCACCGGCGAGGGCAAGGCCGAGGCCGTGGCACAGACCGTCGAGGGCCCGGTGGCGGCGCTGGTGCCGGCCTCCGCGCTGCAGCTGCACCCGCACGCCACGGTCGTGGTGGACGAGGCCGCCGCCTCCAAGCTGAAGCTCGCGGACTACTTCCGTCACACCTTCGCGAACAAGCCCGCCTGGCAGGGCATCTGAACCGCCCGGAACCCCCGTGTACGACGAAGGGGCCCGGCACCTGTTCAGGTGCCGGGCCCCTTCGCGTACGACGTGTGCCGGAGGCGGTGGTCAGGCGCCGGTTCCGACGACGGCCTCGGCGGCCGCGCGGCCGCAGACCCGGGCCGCGCCGTGCGTGGCGATGTGCAGGGCCCCGCGGGGCTCCGCCTCGTTGAGGCCCATCTCGACCACGACGGTGTCCGGGCGGGCCGCGATCAGGGCGTCCAGGGCCTCGATCATCCACGTGTGCCGGTGGACGTCGCGTACGACGGCCACGATCCGCCGCTCCCCCGCTGCGGCGAGGACGGCGTCCACCGAGGAGTCGGCGTAGGAACCGGTCTCCGTGCCGGGCAGCAGTCGCTCCAGCTCGGCGGCGATGCCCCAGGGCGTCTCGTCGCCGACCGCGAAGTTCGCGACGGGGGTGAAGGAGGCCACGTAGGGAGCGCTGGTCATCGGGGTGTACGGCCGCTCCCCCCGGGTCACCTTCAGGGCCCGGCGGGCGGCGACGAGTCCGATGTCGGCGCCGGGCGCGGTCCCCTCCTGCACTGCCGCGCCCGGCACCGATCCAGCCCCCCTGGCCCGGTGCGCCTGGGTCCAGGCCGCCAGGGCGCGCACGCGCGCCGCGGCGTCGGCCAGCCGCTCCTCGGGCAGTTCACCGGTCCGTACCGCATTGACGAGCGCGTCGCGCAGCTGCAGCACGGTGTCCTCGTCGCACAGCCCGCCGCCGACGCAGATGGCGTCGGCGCCCGCGGCGATGGCGAGGACGGATCCGCGCTCGATGCCGTACGTCGCCGCGACGGCCTGCATCTCCATGCCGTCGGTGACGATCAGCCCCTCGAAGCCCAGTTCCTGGCGGAGCAGACCCGTGAGGATCTGCGGGCTCAGGGTGGCCGGGCGGTGGGGGTCGAGCGCGGAGAGAAGAATATGCGCGCTCATGACCGCTTTGGTACCCGCGGCGACGGCAGCGCGGAAAGGTACCAGCTCACGGGTGTGCAGTGTGGCGAGGTCCACATCGATCCGGGGCAGCGCGTCGTGGGAGTCCACGTTGGTGTCGCCGTGTCCGGGAAAGTGCTTGGTGCAGGCCGCGACCCCGACGCCCTGCAGGCCGTCGACGTACGCCACGGTGTGCCGGGCGACCAGGTCCGGGTCCGGCCCGAAGGACCGGACGCCGATGACGGGGTTCTCGGCGTTGGAGTTGACGTCGGCGGAGGGCGCCCAGTTGAGGTCGACACCGCAGGCCGCGAGCCGGCGGCCGAGTTCGCGGGCCACGGCCCGGGTCAGCTCGACGTCGTCGACGCTGCCGAGGGCGTAGTTGCCGGGGAAGGACGAGCCCTGCTTGACCTCCAGGCGGGTGACGTCCCCGCCCTCCTCGTCGATGGCGACGAGGACGTCGTCCCGCTCGGCCCTGAGCTGCGCGGTGAGCGCGGTGAGCTGCTCGGGGCTGACGATGTTCCGGCCGAACAGGCCGACGGACGACAGGCCCTCGCCTATGCGGCGCAGCAGCCAGTCGGGCGCGGTGGTGCCGACGAACCCGGGCTGGAGCACCGTGAGCGCGTCACGGGTCAGGGTGTCCGTGGCGTGTACGAGTGTGGTCATGAGGAGCCCTTATCCCTTCACCGCGCCGGCGGTCATGCCGCCGACGGCCTTGCGCTGGAGGAAGAGGAAGACGATGAGCACAGGGAGCGAGAAGAGCGTGGAGGCGGCCATGGTGGCGCCCCAGTCGCTGCCGAACGCGGTCTGGAACTGGGTCAGCCAGAGCGTCAGGGTCTGCGACTCCTTCTCCTTGTTCAGCATGAGGATCATGGCGAACTCGTTCCAGGCGGTGATGAAGCCGAAGAGCGAGGTCGACATCAGGCCGGGGGCGAGCAGCGGGAAGATCACCTTGCGGAACGCCTGACTGCGGGTGCAGCCGTCGATCTGCGCGGCCTCCTCCAGCTCGACCGGGACGGCGGCGATGAAGCCGCGCAGGGTCCACATGGTGAAGGGGAGGACCATCACGAAGTAGATGAGCGTGAGCGCCGGAATGCTGTTCAGCATGTCGTTCTCACGGGAGATCATGTACATCGCGATGACCATGACCTCCCAGGGGGCCATCTGCGCCATCATGACGGTGAGGACGATGCCCTTGCGCCCCTTGAACTTCATCCGGGCTATCGCGAAGCTCGCGGCCAGGGCGACGACCAGGGCGAGCACCACGGCACCGACGGTGACCATGAGGCTGTTGGTCACGTACGTCCAGAACAGGTCGACGCCGGTGGCGGTCGTGTAGTTCTCGAACGTCGGGGTGAAGACGAAGACGGGGTCCTTCGTCATGATCTCGTGCTGCGGCTTCAGCGAGGACGAGAACATCCAGTACACGGGGAAGACGAAGACGACCGCGAGCAGGAGGGCGGTGAGGTTCTTGGCGACCACGGGGACCGTGAGCGGCTTCCTGGTGCGCAGCTTCTGCGGAGTCTGGGTGGTGGCGCTCACAGCTCCTCCTCCTGCTTCAGGATCAGGCGGAAGTAGAAGGACATGACCGCGATGAGCATCACGATCGTCAGGATGGAGATGGCCGCGGCGACACCGTAGTGGAACTGGCCGACGCCCTCGATGTAGGCGAAGACCGGGAGCGTCTCGGAGCCGCGGTCGGGGCCACCCAGGTTCATGGCGTAGACCTGGGCGAAGGCCTTGAAGATCCAGATGATCTCCAGGAACGTCGTGATCATGAAGAACGACTTCAGGTTCGGGAAGACCACGGCCCAGAAGGTGCGCCAGCCGCTGGCGCCGTCCATCTTCGCGGCCTCGTACAGCTCGGACCCGACGGTGGTCAGGGCGGCGTACATGTTGAGGGCGACGAAGGGGATGGAGCCCCAGACGAGCAGGATCATGATGATGACGAGGGTCGAGAACCCGGTCTCGAACCAGTTGTGCTGCTCGTAGCCGTCGAAGCCCAGCGTGCGCATCAGCCAGTTCACGACGCCGAACTGCTCGTCGAAGAGCCAGCGGAAGACCGTGACGGAGGCGACGATCGGCATGGCCCAGGCGAACATCAGGGCCAGCGAGAGGACCAGTCGCATCTTCTTGCCGAGGCGGTTGAGCAGCAGGCCGATGCCGGTGCCGATCGCCATGATGAGGAAGACGTTGACGGCCGTGAAGACGACGCTTCGGACGACGACGGTCCAGAACTCCGGGTCACCCAGGAGTTCGGTGTAGTTGTCGAAGCCGGTCCAGACGGTCTCGCGGGTGATGAACTCCTTCCGGTTGAGCTGCTGGAAGGAGAGGATCACATTGCGGATCAGCGGGTAGAGCAGCAGCACCGCCATGGACAGCAGGGCAGGCGCGACGAGCAGGTACGGCAGCCACCCGCTGGGCAGGGAACGCCTGCCGCGCGAAGGCTTAAGGACTTCCTTCGGGCCCGAAGGGGGTGGCGGAGTCTGAGACTTCCCTGCCGCCCTCCCGGGCGCGTCCTGAGGATCGGCGGTCGCCGTCCCCTGGGAGTCCACGGTCATGGTCTTATTCCTCGCGGTTCTGGGGCTCCCGCGCCCACCGGGGCGCGGCCCGGGGGAGCGGGCCGCTGATCACTCGTGAAGCGCCGATGGTGCGGCCGGTGCGTGACCGGCCGCACCACCGGGCTACGGATTACTGCTGGTGCTGCTGATTACTGCTGGTTGATGCGCTCGTTGATGACCTTGTCGGCCGCCTCGCCGGCCGCCTTGGCGTCCTGACCCTTCAGGACCTTGGTCATGAAGTCCTTGATCGGGTTCGGGGCGGTCTCGACGTTCGCCCAGCCCGGGGTGACCGGGGTGACCTTGCCGGAGGCGGAGGACGCGGCCATGGCCTCGGCGAAGGAGCCGGCGGCCGGCTTGAACTGCGCGGCGTCGGTGTTGGGAAGCAGCGCGCCCGCGGTGGCGGTGGCGTACTTCGTCATGTACTCCTTGCCGGCGGCGAGGGCCAGCCACTCCTTCGCGAGCTCCTTGTTCTGGGAGCGCTCGGCGATGGCGAGGTTCGAGCCGCCGAGGAAGACGGAGCCCGGCTTGTCGGCCGTCTTGCCCGGGATCGGGAAGTAGCCGAAGTCGGCGGTCTTGCCGGCCTTCTTCATGGCGTCGATCGCGCCGCCGGCCTCCCAGCCGAGACCGATCCAGGACGCCACGCCGCCCTTGGGGACGATGTCGGTGGACTGCTGCGGGGTCGCCTCGTCCTTGTCCTTCGGAGCGGTGGAGTAGGACGCCAGCTCCTTGTAGAAGTTCATGGCGTTGACGGCCTCGGGGGAGGACAGGTTGCCCTTCCACTTGTCGCCGTCCTTGACCGCGAGGTCGCTGCCCTCGTCCCAGATGAGACCGGCGAGGACGTACCAGGACTGGCCCGGCAGGTAGATCGCCTGCGACTTCGGGTCGGAGGCCTTGAGCTTCTTCAGACCGTCGATCCACTCGGCGCGGGTCTTCGGCGGGGTGACGCCGGCCTTCTTGAAGGCGGCCTTGTCGTAGACGACGACGCGGTTGGCGGCGTACCACGGGGCCGAGTAGAGCTTGCCGTCCAGCTCGTTGGAGGCGACCATGCCCTTGTTCCAGGCGTCGTAGCCCAGCGTGGCCTTGTCGCCGGTCAGGTCGGCGAGGCCGCCCGTGACGGCGTAGCCCGCGGTCTGCGTGTTGCCGAGCTCCAGAACGTCCGGCGGGGTGTCCTCGGAGAGCGCGGTGGTGACCTTCTCCTGGATGCCGTTCCAGATCTGCTTCTCGACCTTGACCTTGACGCCCGGGTGCTTGGCCTCGAAGGCCTTGTTCACCTCGGTCATCCAGGCGTCCGGGGCGGAACCGTCCATGACCCAGACGGTCAGAGTCTTGTCGCCCCCGGCCGGCGCCTTGGCGCCGTCCTTACCCTTGTCACTGTCGGAACCGCACGCAGCGATAGAGACCATCATGCCTGCGACGCCGATCGCCGCGATGAGCTTGCGCTTCACGCCACCCTCCTCAGGGATGCCTGCAACCCCTGCCCACCGCGCGAAGACATACGTCGGGTAGTGCTCGTGGGGCTGGGACCTGGTCTTTAATGGTTTAGACCAGTACCCGGAGCTTGGCCTAGACCTTTAGGGGTGTCAAGGGTGTATAAGAAGGGCAGTCGCGTCCGTTATCGGACCGACACCTGAGGGAGGGCGACGACCCGTGACCGGTCCGTGCCACCATGTGAGCCGCGACAGACGGAGGAGCCGGTGACGGCAGCAGCACAGGAGTCGGGAAGGCAGGCCATGGCCACGGACGCGGGCAGCACGGAGACGGAGGGTGGGGCACCCACCCGTACCGCGCGCGTGCCCAAGTACTACCGACTGAAGCGGCATTTGCTCGACATGACGGAGACCCTGCCGCCCGGCACGCCGGTCCCTCCGGAGCGCACGCTCGCCGCCGAGTTCGACACCTCGCGCACCACCGTGCGCCAGGCCCTCCAGGAGCTGGTCGTCGAGGGCCGACTGGAGCGCATCCAGGGCAAGGGCACCTTCGTGGCCAAGCCCAAGGTCTCCCAGGCCCTGCAACTCACCTCCTACACGGAGGACATGCGCGCCCAGGGCCTGGAGCCCACCTCGCAGCTCCTCGACATCGGCTACGTCACCGCAGACGACACGCTCGCCGGGCTGCTCGACATCTCGGCCGGCGGACGGGTGCTCCGCATTGAGCGACTGCGCCTCGCGAGCGGCGAGCCGATGGCGATCGAAACCACCCATCTCTCCGCAAAGCGATTCCCCGCGCTGCGGCGTTCGCTTGTGAAGTACACCTCGTTGTACACCGCACTCGCCGAGGTGTACGACGTGCACCTCGCCGAGGCCGAGGAGACCATCGAGACCTCCCTCGCCACCCCGCGCGAGGCCGGACTGCTCGGCACGGACGTGGGCCTGCCGATGCTGATGCTCTCCCGCCACTCGCTGGACGCCCAGGGCGAGCCGGTCGAATGGGTGCGGTCGGTCTACCGCGGCGACCGGTACAAGTTCGTGGCGCGCCTGAAGCGGCCCAACGGCTGAGCCTTTCGCAAGGGACACGAACGGCCGCACCCCACCGGGTGCGGCCGTTCGGCGTTTCCGGAGCCCGCACGGGAAGACCCCGACGGCCGTACGGAGGCCCCGGGGCCGTACGGGAAGGCCCCGACGGCCGCACGGAGACCCCGGAACCCGCACGGTAAGACCCCGGGCCGTACGGAGACCCCGGGGCCGTACCGCGAGATGACGGCCGCCCGGCACCTTCCGCCTGGCCGGAACGTGACGCCTCCCGGAAACCCCCAGGTGAGCGGCGCGCGGCGGCCGTGCGCACGGACTGGCTCCTAACGGCCACGCGGTTGGCGCCAGCCGTTTTCCGGTGACAGGGCACCCCCGGCGGGCCAGTCTTGGACCTGTCGGAGCCGCCCGGAAGAGCCCGGGAGCGGCGCAGGGAGACCCACCCCCGGCATTCCCCGTCCGTATCGCCAGGAAGGCAGTTCCGCCATGCTCAGCGCCACCCGTTTCGCCGCTTTCGCCCGCATTCAGGTCCGCCCCGCCCTCGCCCTGCTCGTCCCCGCCGCGGCCGCGCTGACCCTCGTCCTGGCGGCGGACCCGGCGTCCGACGGAGCGGGTGTCACCGACGGCGGAACGACGGTCGCGGCCGCGCGGACCACCGCCGGCGACGACGGCTTCTCCTGGGGCTGATCGTCATCTACCTCGTCGGCATCTCGATGAGGGCATCGGACGACGACCCCGCCCCGGACACCGACCCCCCACCGGCCCCGTCCGCCGCACTCCTCGTCGAGACGCTGCACCGCGTCGCCCGTCCGCAGGACCGTTTCGAATCCGCGCGGGCGCTGGTTCTCGACCGAACCGTCCGCCTCGCCCTGTACATCCGGGGCCCGGACGAGATCGAGGCCGTCGGCCACGCGCTGCTGCTCTGCCGACGCCTCCTCGGCCACTCCCCCGCACTCTCCCGCCACCGCATCGCGGACTTCCGGCTGCTCTGAAGCGCCCCCACACGCCGAGCCCCACGCCGAAACCCCCTGACCGCCCTTCCAAGGAACCCCCATGCCCAGGGCCCGTCCCAGCGTGTCCGTCGTCATCCCCAACTACAACTACGAGAAGACCCTCCACGCCTGTCTGACCTCGGTGTTCGCCCAGACCCACGCCCCGCTCGACGTCATCGTCGTCGACGACGCGAGCACCGACAGGTCCCGGGACATCGCCCGGGAGTTCGACGTCGTCCTGATCGCCAACCCCCACAACAGCGGGGTGTCCGCCGCCCGGAACCTCGGAGCCGCCGCCGCCCGCGGCGAGATCCTCTTCTTCCTCGACTCCGACACGGCCCTCCATCCCGAGGCCCTCGCGAACGCCGCCGACCTGCTCCGGGACGACCCCGGTCTCGGCTGTGTCCACGGGGTTCTCGACCCCGAACCGCTCTTCGACGACGGGCCCGTGGAGCGCTACCACGCCCTGCACGCCCACTTCTGGCGCCGCCGCGCCGCCGGCGAGGTCCGTACCGCGTTCTTCGCCCTCGGCGCGATCCGCAAGGAGGTCTTCGAGGCGACCGGACCCTTCGACGAGAACCTCCGGGACTCGGAGGACGTCGAGTACAGCGGCCGGCTCGTCCGGACCCACCGGATCCTGATGACCGAGGCGATCCGCGGCCGGCACGACGACGTCGACCGGCTCGGGGCGATGCTCCGTGAGCAGTACCGGCGCTCGCAGCTGCTCATCGCGGCGCTCGGGCAGCTGCGGGAGGGCGGCCTCACCGCCAACCGGCCGCTCGGCGTCCTCGCCGCCGCGCTCACCCTCCCCACCCTCCTCCTCGGCCTGCTCACACCGTGGCTGCTGCTCGTCCCCGCCGTCTGCGCGCTGGTCTTCGCCTGCGCCGATCCGGGTCTGAGCCGGTTCGCGCTCCGGACCCGCGGACCCGGCTTCCTCCTCTACTTCACCGCCGTCCACTTCGTGCTGCACCAGGCGATCGTGCTCGGCGCGGCGCGCGGCACCGTCCGCTGGCTCACCGAGCCGGACTTCGGGCCCAGCGTGCGCCGCCGTCCCGAAGCCACCGCGTCCACCGCCGCTTCTCCCACCTCCCTCACCGGATGACCACCGCCGACCTCCGTACGCCCCTCCCCACAGGAGCCCGTTCATGGCCACGCCCACGCTCACCGGCCGACAGGCGCCGACGGCCCGCCCGCCGGCCTCCCGTCCTCCCAGTCGTCTCGCCGATCTCACCTCCCTCGTCCGCCCTGGACAGTGGACGAAGAACCTGGTCGTCGTCCCCCTCGGCCTGCTCGGCGCACCCCACCTCGACGGTGCCGCGCTCGCCGGAGCGCTCGCCGCGATCGGCGTCTTCACCCTCGCCTCCGCGCTGATCTACCTGGTCAACGACCTCGGCGACCGGGACCGCGACCGCCGCCACCCGGAGAAGCGGCACCGTCCGATCGCCGCCGGACGGATCGGCGTCGCGACCGCCGTCTCCTTCGCCGCCGCCCTCGCCGTCCTCCTCGTGGCGACGGTCGGTCTCACGGTGCTCACCGGCACGGCCGCGCTCGTCGACTGGTGGCCGGTCGCCGCGTACATCGCGCTCAACGCCGCGTACAGCAAGGGGCTCAAGCACGTCCCGCTGCTCGACGTCTTCATCGTCGCCCTCGGTTTCGTCCTGCGCCTCGCCCAGGGCTGCCTGGCCTCGGGGAACCCGGTGCCGAGCTGGCTCACCCTCTGTGTCTTCTCCCTGTGCCTGCTGCTGATCCTGGGCAAGCGGCGCCACGAGATGGCGGTCGGAGGGGTGCTGCACCGGCCCGCGCTGCGCGGCTACACCCTCGGCTTCCTCGACCAGCTGCTCGCCTTCACCGCGGTGCTCACGGCGGTCAGTTACGTCCTCCAGGTGCAGGACAGTCCGGTCTTCGGCGCGCACGGGCCGCTGGTCGCGGTGCTCACCGCCCCGTTCGCGCTCTTCGGACTCGCCCGCTACCTGCAGCTGCTCGTGGTCGACGCGGGTGGCGGCAATCCCTCGCGGGCGCTGTTCAGCGACCGGATGACCGTCTCCAACGCCCTGCTCTGGTCGGCGCTGCTGGCCGGCGCGTGGCCGCTCAGCCACCTCGGGTCCTGAGGCCGGACATGACCACCACCACCGCCCCTGCCACCACGCCCCTCACGCCCCCCGCGACCAAGCCCCCGCGCGGCCGCCTCCGTCGCGCCCTCCCCGTCCTCTTCCCCGTCGCCGTCGCCACCGGCATCGGCTACGCCCTGTACGGCCGGGCCGGCGAGCTCGCCGCCCTCGTGCTGCGACCCGACTCCGTCCCCTACCTCCTCGGGGCACTGGTCGCCAACGCCCTCGCCGTCCTGTGCTCCATGGCCACCTGGCGGACCCTCCTCGCCGACCTCGGGCCCGGGGTGCCCGGCAGGACCGCGACCCGGATCTACTTCACCTCCTACCTCGGCAAGTACGTGCCGGGGGCGGTCTGGGGCGTCCTCGCCCAGCTGCGGATGGGCGGTGCGGCGGGAGTGTCCGCGCCGGTCGTCCTCGCCGTCTTCCTGCTCAATCTGATCGTGGCCGTCCTCACCGGCCTCGCCGTGGGCCCGATCGCCGCGCCCTGGACGATCGGCGCCGAGGCCTGGTGGCTGGTCCTGCCGGGCGCGGTCACCGTCGCCTGGGCCGTACGGCCCGGACTGCTGCACCATCTGGCGGCGTTCGCCGCCCGGCTCGCCCGGCGGCAGGCGCCCACCACCCGGGCGAGCGACCGGGGCATGCGGCGGGCCCTCGCCTCGGCCACCGCCTCCTGGGCGGTCGGCGGACTGCACCTGTGGGCGCTCGCCGTGATGCTCGGCGCCCCGCCGCTGACCGCGCTGCCGGTCTGCGTGGGCGGCTTCGCCCTGGCCACCGCCGCCGCCAGCCTCGTGGTGGTGCTGCCGGACGGCTGGGGTGCCCGCGAGGCCCTGCTGCTCCTGGCGCTGACCGCCGTACTGCCCTGGCAGGAGGCGACCGCCGTCGCCGTCGCCAGCCGGGTGATCTGCACGCTCAGCGAGGTCCTCGTCGGAGGCGCCGCCCTCCTCCTGACCCTCCCCCGCCGCTCCCCCACCGACCCGAAGGAACGGACATGACCGCCCTCTACACCGTCGACGACTGCGAGTCGCTGACGACCAAGCAGGTCCACGGCCTGTACAAGGACCACGTCAACAAGAGCCAGGTCTCCCTGATGACCTCCTTCGGCTTCGGCCAGGAGCTCGTCGAGAGCGCCGAGGGCGTCTGGATCACCCAGCGCGACGGCCGCCGGGTGCTCGACTTCACCGGTGGTGTCGGGGTCCTCAACCACGGCCACAACCACCCCCGGATCCTCGCCGCCCGGCAGCGCTTCCAGGAGCGGAAGAGCATGGAGGTCCACAAGACCTACTTCTCGCCGTACGTCGCGGCCCTCGGCCACAACCTCGCGGAGCTGCTGCCCGGCGACCTGAACATGTCGTTCTTCCCCAACTCCGGTGCGGAGGCGGTCGAGGGCGCGGTCAAGCTGGCGTACAAGTTCCACGGCGGCCGGCGCTCCCGGGTGCTGCGGGCCGACATCTCCTTCCACGGCAAGCTGCTCGGCTCGGGCAGCCTGACCGGCCAGAACCAGTCGGGTTTCCAGTTCCCCGGCATCCCCGGCGTGGGGATCTTCCGGTACGGGGACCTGGACTCGGTCCGCGAGCTCGTCGCCGAACTCCGGACCGACAGGGGCGAGTCGGACGTGTACGCGATCCTCATCGAGCCGCTGTCGGCATCGACGATGAACGAGTGCTCGGAGGAGTTCCTGCGCGGGCTGCGGGAGTTGTGCACCGCCGAGAACATCGTGCTGCTCTTCGACGAGATCTACACCGGCTGGGGCAAGACGGGCACCCTCTTCCACTTCATGCGGTACGAGGGTCTGGTCCCCGACATCCTCACCACCTCGAAGTCCTTCGGCGGCGGCAAGTCCTCCATCTCCGCCTTCGTCGCCCGCGAGCCTGTCTTCCGCAAGGCCTACGACAACCTCACGGACGCCCTGCTCCAGTCGACGTCGACCACCTACTACGGCTTCGGCGAGGAGGCGGTCACCGCCATCGAGGCCGTCAACGTGGCCGTCGAGGACGACTATCCGGCCCGCGCGCGGGACATCGAGCGGATCCTCGCCCCCGGTCTGGAGCGGATCGCCAAGGAGTACCCGGACGTGGTGGCCGAGGTCCGCGGCCACGGCGCGCTGCACGGGGTCTTCCTGCACAAGGGCCCGAAGATCCTGGAGCTGGTCACGAAGCTGGTGCCGGGCGCGATGACGAAGGACCCGCGCTTCCGCACCAAGCTCATCACCTCGTCGGTGGTCAACGCCCTCTACCGGGACCACGGCATCTACACGTACTACACGCTCAACGGCGACAACCCGCTGATGGTCGCCCCCTCGCTGGTCGCCGAGCCGCACGAGGTCGAGTTCTTCCTGGACTGCCTCGACAAGACCCTCGCCCAGGGTCTGCCCCGTCTGCTCACCCGTTTCGTCAAGGAGAAGGTGTCGTCGCTGTGGTAGAGCGCATTGTGGTGACCGGCGGTGCCGGCATGCTCGGTTCGACCCTGATCGACCGGCTGCTCGGCGACGGCCGGCAGGTGCACTGTGTGGACCTGCGGGCCCCGCGTACGGAGCACGAGAACCTGACGCACACCGTCTCGGACGTCCGGGACGCGGTCACGATGAAGCGGGTCACGGCGGACGCGGACGTGGTGGTGCACTGCGCCGCCGCCCTGCCCAGCTACCCGGCCGACATGATCCGGTCGGTGATCGTCGGCGGTACGGAGGCGGTCCTGACGGCCGCCGAGGCGAACGCCGTGCCCCGGGTCGTGCACATCTCCTCGACCGCCGTGTACGGACTGCCGAAGGTGGTGCCCACCCCGGAGGAGTATCCGCGCGAGCCCGTCGACACCTACAGCGCCGCCAAGGCGGAGGCCGAGGAGGTCGCCGAGCGCTTCCGGGGCCGGGAGATGTGCGTACCGATCCTGCGGCCGAAGACCTTCCTCGGTCCGGGCCGGATGGGCCTGTTCGCGATGCTCTTCGAGTGGGCCGAGGAGGGCCGGAACTTCCCGGTCCTGGGCCGGGGCGACGTCCGCATCCAGATGTTCGACGTGGACGACCTCGTCGACGCGGTCGTCACCGCGATGGACGCGCCGGCCGAGACGGCGGACGACACGTTCAACCTGGGGGCCACCTCGTTCGGCACGATCCGGGAGGACTTCCAGGCCGTCCTGGACGCCGCCGGGCACGGCAAGCGGGTCCGCTCGATGCCCGCGAAGCCGGCGCTCGCCGCGCTCAGCCTGCTCCAGCGCTCCGGGCTCTCCCCGGTCTACGGCCGTCTGCTGCACAAGCTCCTCGACGACAGCTTCGTCTCCACCGACAAGGCCAGGGACGTCCTCGGCTTCCGGCCGAAGCACTCCAACCAGGACGCGATCCTGCGCACCTACGCCTGGTGGCGCGAGCAGCGGCGCACCGCCGCCGCGCTCCCGGCCGGCTCCCGTCCCGCGAAGAAGAGCGAGGGCGTCACCAGTGTCGAACCGTGGCGGCAGGGGGCCCTCTCCCTCGCCAAGGTCCTTTTCTAGGAGAGCCCGATCATGTCCGTTCCGCTGGTCTCCGTCATCGTCCCCAACTACAACTACGGCCGCTCGATCGGCCTGTGCGTCGAGGCCGCCCTCACCCAGACGTACCCGAACATCGAGGTCGTCGTCGTCGACGACTGCTCCACCGACGACTCCGCCGCGATCGCCGCGGCGGCCGGCGCCCGGGTGGTCTCCACCGGCGTCAACAGCGGGGTCGCGGTCGCCCGCAACCTCGGCGCCGAGCTCTCCTCCGGCGAGATCCTGGTCTTCCTCGACTCCGACGTCGCCATGCACCCCGACGCCGTCGCCAAGTCCGTCGAACTGCTCGACTCCGGACAGGGGTACGGGGCGATCTGCGGCACCTACGAGCCGGAGCCGCTCATCCGCGACAGCCTCATCGAGGAGTACCGCTCGCTCCAGCAGTACTACCTGCTGCTGAAGTCCGAGGGGGTCATCGACACCGTCCACACCGCGATCCTGGCGATCCCCCGGCGGGTCTTCGACGAGGTGGGGCCGTTCAACCCGATCCTGCGGCACACCGAGGACCAGGACTACGGGCGCCGCATCTCCGAGCGGTACACGGTGCTCAGCTCCCTGGAGGTACGCGGCCGGCACGACCACGACGACACCGTACGGATCGTCCTGGACAAGGTCTTCGCGCGCGCCCGGCTCGCCGTCCCCCTCATCCTCGGCAGACGCCACCTCCAGGGCGGCTTCGTCACGGGACCCCGCGCGGGCGCCAGCCTGGCCGCGCCCCTGACGGTCGCCGCGCTGGCCGCTCCGGTGCTGTGGGGGGCCGCGTGGGCGTTGCTCCCGCTCGCCCTGTTCGTCCTCGGCGTCTGGGGCGACCTGGACATGTACCGGGAGGTGCGGCGGCACCGGGGGCGGCTGTTCCTCGGGTACTTCGTGGCCGTCAACTTCCTGGTGAACCTGACCGTGTTCGCGGCGATCGGGGTCGCGGGGACGCAGTGGCTGTGCTCGAAGCGGTTCCGGCACCTGTACGACCCGCAGCCCCGGCCCGATGCCGCACCGGTGACCGTGGGTGCCTCCCGTGGCTGACACCCTCGCGCCGGAGGCAGGCCCCGAGGCTCCGGTACGGCCCCCCGAAGCCCCGGCCCGGCGGCGCCCGAACCGGCTCGTCCTCGGCGCCGCCCTCGCCTGGCTCGTGCTCCTGCTCGTCGAGTGGGCGGCGGACGGCCGGATCTGGCTCGGGCATCTGGTGGGCATCGTCCCGCCCGCCGCCTTCGCCCTGGTCCCGCTGCTGCTCGCGGCCCTCGCCCCGCTCGCCCGGGGCGCCGCCCGGTGGCGGAGTCTCGCCGCCGCCGCGCTCGCGCTGGTCGTGGGCTTCGGGCAGTCGGGCTTCGACCCGGCGGCGCTGTGGCGGTCGGAGCCGAGGCCCGGCGCGGACTCCGTGCGGGTCTTCGCCTGGAACACCAACTCGTGGAACCAGCTCCTCGGCACGCAGGACCACTTCTACGCCTTCCTGAAGGCGAAGGACGCGGACGTGTACCTGCTGCACGAGTACCAGCACGTGACCGCCGACCGGAAGGGCAGGCTGCCCGTCGACGACCTGGCGCGGCTGCGCCGGGAGTTCCCCGGCTACCAGGTCGCGGTCCGGGGGGAGCTGGTGACGCTCTCCCGCTTCCCGATCCTGCGGCAGCCCGCCGTCGGCCCGGCCGGGGACCTGCCGCCCGGCGCGGACTGGCAGACGGAGTACCGGGAGAACAAGGTGCTGCGGACGGACGTGCGCGTCGGGGGCAGGACGGTGTCGTTCTACAACGTGCACATGCCGGTGTGGAACAGCATGCCGGACGGGCTGCTCTCCGCCGCCTTCTACCGTCACATGCGGGAACGGTTCGCCCCGCGCAGGGCGCAGTACGCCGGCCTGGAGGCCGACCTCGCGGCCAACCGCAACCCGGTCGTGGTGGCCGGTGACTTCAACGCGACGGCCGCGATGTCCGACCTCGACCCGCTGCGGGAGCGCCTCGACGACGCGGCGGAGGTGAGCACCGACCCGCACCCCACGAGCTGGGAGGAGGGCGGCTGGAAGCCCTTCTGGCGGACGGACTGGGCGTTCACGGGAAACGGGGCGAAGGCCGAGCGCTACGAGTTCGACGAGCCGGAGAAGCTCTCCGACCACGCGGTGCAGGACCTCTGGGTGTCCCTGCCGGGGAACGGGTGACGACGTGCTGCTGTCGTGCGCCCTGGTCTGGGCGGGGTTCCTCGCCCTGCACCTCGCGCTGAACGGGCGCTGGTGGCCCTGGCTCGCGGTCTCCCTGCTGCCGCCGCTCGTCTTCGCCGCCGTCCCGCTGGCCCTGCTCGCCGCCGCCGCGGCGACCGGCGGGTGGGCGGCGGGGGCACTCGCCGCGGGCTGTCTGCTCGCGGGCTGGACGCAGAACGGGATCAACCCGCGGGCACTGGCCCGTCGTTCGGACGCCGCGGAGGGGCTGCGGCTCGTCTCCTGGAACACCCAGCACTGGAACCAGGGCGGCGACCCCGAGCGCTTCTACTCCTTCCTGCGCTCCCTAGCGGCGGACGTCTACGTCCTCCAGGAGTACCTGAACGGCTTCGAGGGCGGCGAGGTCTGGGACATCGACGACGAGGAGCGGATCCGGGCGGCGTTCCCCGAACACCACCTGGCCGTGGACAACAACTCGGTGACGCTGTCCCGGTTCCCGCCCGTCGGCCCGCCCGTGCCGGTCGGCGCCTGCTCGCTCCGGGTGGACCTGCGGATCGGCGACGGGATCCTGTCCACGTACAACGTCCACATCCCGGTGCAGCTGACGGTGATGAACCCGCTGCGCCCGGCCTTCCTGCGGGACATGCGGCGGCGGGCCGCCGCCCGCGACCGGGAGTACACGGCGCTCGTCGCGGACCTGCGGGACAATCCGCACCCGGTCCTGGTGACCGGCGACTTCAACACCAGCGCGGCCATCGGGGACATCCGCCGGATGCGCGGGACGCGCGGGGCGCACGGCTCGCTGCGCGACGCGATCGGGGTCTGCCGCTCGCTCTGTCCCGCCAGTTGGAACGCCCGTGCGCGGCTGCGGCTCTGGCGGATCGACTGGGCGTTCACCGGTGGCGGTGCCCGGGTCGGCTCGTACCGCTTCGTCGATGCGGCCGGCCTGTCGGACCACCTGGTCCAGGAACTGACAGTCACCACCCCCCACCTGCGAGAAAGAGGGAAGAACTGATGGAGTACACCAACCTGGGCGGCCCCGAGGGCCCTCGCGTGAGCACGCTGTGCCTCGGCACCCTGCCGTTCGGCACCCGGATCGACGAGGCCGCCGCCTTCGCCGTCCTCGACCGTTTCCACGAGGCGGGCGGCACCTTCATCGACACCGCCAACACGTACGCCTTCTGGGAGCCGGGGGCGACGGGCGCCGAGAGCGAGCTGGTCATCGGCCGCTGGCTGCGCAGCCGGGGCGTCCGGGACGAGATGGTGCTGGCCACCAAGGTCGGCGCGCTGCCGGACCCGCCCGGTTCGGCCTGGCCGGAGTGCGCGGAGGGGCTCTCGGCCCCCGTGCTGCAGCGCCAGGTGGAGGAGAGCCTGCGGAACCTCGGCACGGACCGGATCGATCTCTACTACGCGCACATCGACGACCGGCGGACGCCGGTCGCGGAGACCATGGGCGCCTTCGGCGAGCTGGAGGACACGGGGAAGATCGGCCGGGCCGGCTGCTCCAACTTCGCGGCCTGGCGGATCGAGGAGTCCCGGGGCGCGGCGGTGGCCGCCGGGGTGCCGGACTACGCGGCCGTGCAGCAGCGGTACACCTATCTGCGGCCGCGCCCCGGCGCGGAGTTCGGGGTGAACCCGCATGCCTCGGAGGAGCTGCTCGACTATCTGGGGACGCGGCCGGAGCTGACGTTCACGGCGTACACGACCCAGCTGACGGGGGCGTACACCGATCCGGCCAAGGAGGTGCCGGAGCAGTACCGGCACGAGGGTTCGGAGCGGCGGCTCAAGGTGCTCGCGGAGGTCGCGGCCGAGCTCGGGGTGACCGCCAACCAGGTGGTCCTGGCATGGGCGTCGGGCGGTGAGCTGCCCGTGCTGCCGGTGATCGGGGCGAGTTCGACGGAGCAGCTGGACGAGACGCTCGGCGCGGTGGGCCTGCGTCTGGACGCGGAGCTGAGGAAGCGGCTCGACGATGTCGACTGAACAGACGTTTCGGATACGGGAGTTCGCGCTGCGCCACCGGGTGGCCGTCGGGGTGGCCTGGGTGCTGGCGCTGCTGCTCGGCGGCGTGGTGGCGGTGCTGGGCCTCGGCCGGCTCGACCAGTCGTTCACCGCGTCCGGCGGGCCCGGTCACCGGGCGAACCAGGCGATCCAGGAGCGGTACGGGAACGGGGCGGCCGTCGCCCCGCTGGTCGCGGTCGCGACCTGGCCGGCGGCCACGGACGTACGGGCCCCGGAGGCGGCCGGGCGGTTCGCGTCCGTCGTGGAGCGGGCGGCGGGCCCGGGCGCCCGGACGGTCTCGTACGCGGGCACGGGCGACGAGGGCTTCCTCGGGGCGGACGGCCGGACCGTGTACGCGCTGGTCTACCCGGGCGCCGGGAAGCCGGATCTGGCGGGGCTCGCGGCCGTCGAGGAGGCGGCGGGCACGCTGCGCACGGGGCTTCGGTCGGCGCTGCCGGAGGCCCGGATCGAGGTGACGGGCGGGCTGCCGCTCCAGCACGACAGCGCGGTGGCGGGGCCGGACACGGTGGCCCTCGCGGTGAAGGCGGCCTGCGCGATCGGGCTGCTGGTGCTCCTCGTCCTGGCGTTCCGTTCGCCGCTCGGGGCCCTGGCGCCGCTGCTGCTCGCCGGGGTGACGGCGGTGGGGGCGCTGGTCCTGGTGGAGGCGGTGGCCGGGTTCACCGAGATCAGCTTCGTCGTGGTGTACCTGGTGCCGGTCACGGCGCTCGTCCTCGCGGTGCACCGTTGGGCGCAGCCGCCGGAGACCGGCGCCCGGCCGGCGGTGGCGGCCGGTGCGGCGGGGGCGGCGGCCTGTGTGGTCCTGGCGTTCTTCCCGGCGTCGTTCCTGCGCTCGGTGGGGATCGCGGGGCTCGCGGTGTGGGTGGTGGGCACGGCGGCGACGCTGACCCTGGCGCCGGTGCTCCGCTCGATGGCCCCCCGGACGCGGATCGGCCGCGCCCCCGTCGCCCGACCGGCCGGGCGATCCTTCGCGGCGGTCGGCCTGGCCCTCCTCGTCCTCCTCGCCGGTGCGGCCACGCAGCTGCGGGTGGGCAATCCGGAGGCCCACGCCCTGGTGGCGAGCGGCCCCGCCCGCGACGGTCTCGACCGGCTCACGGCGGCCGGGGTGCCGTCGGGGGTCCTGAATCCGCTGGAGGTCCTGGTCCCCGAGGGCGCGGACGCGGAAGCGGTGGCCGCGCGGGCGGCCCGGGTCCCGGGGGTGCTGCTCGCGGCGGCCCCGCCGGCGGCCGACTGGCGCCGTGCGGGTTCGGCCGTGGTCGTGGTCGTACCGGCGGAGGAACCGATGACGGCGGCGGGCGCGGCGACGGTGACGGCGCTGCGGTCGGCCCTGGCGGGAGGAACGAACGCCCCGGGAGGTACGCGTGCCCCCACCCTCGTCGGCGGCTCCGGCGTGGTGGACCGCGACCTCGTGGAAGGCGTCTACGGGCTCCTCCCCTACGCGGCCCCGGCAGCCGCCCTGGCCGCATTCGGAGTTCTCGCCGCCCTCACCGCGGCGGGCGCCGCCTTCCGTGCCGTCCTCGGCGCGCTGCTCGCCGCCGCCGCGTCGGCGGGCGCGCTCACCGTCCTGTGGCAGTGGGGCCCGCCCGGCACCGGAGCCGTCACCGGCTGGGTCCCCCTCGTCGTGGGTGCCTTCGCCTTCTGTGTGTCGCTCGACCGCTCGGTGGCCTCGGCGGCGGGCGGCCCCTCGGGGGCGGGAGCCGTGGCGGCCTGCGCGGGCGCGCTCGCGGTGCTCGCGGTCGGGATCGGCCCGCAGGTCGAACTGGCCCTGCTCGTCTCGGGGTTCGCGATGGCGGCGGTCCTCGACGCATCAGTCGGCCGGTACGGCGCCCGGCCGGTGCTCGACGCTCGCCCCGTACCCCGGAGTTCACCACGATTGGTCTAGACCTAGAGGGCACCTCCCCCATAGCATCGACGACCGCGATCACGAATGCGAGCGATCGCGCGACGGAACGTGACGAGGGGGAGATACCGGATGCTGGAGGCGCTCGGCATAAAGGAGTCGACGGAAGCCGTCTACCGTCTGCTCCTGGAGCGACCCGAGTACGACGTGACGGAGATGGCTGCCCACCTGGGCCGCCCCGAGCCCGAGGTCCGCGAGGCGCTCGCCTGTCTCGCGGACCTCAAGCTCGTCCTGATGGACGACTCCTCGGGCGAGGCCGCGCCCTTCAACCCGGACGTCGGCTTCTCCTTCCTGCTCTCCCGCGCCGAGGCGGAGCTGAGCAAGCGCAAGCGCCAGGTCGAGCAGGCCGGCCGGGCCGTGGCCGGCATCCTCGCCTCGTACGCGGACCACCCCGAACCGGGCGTCCGGCACGACCTCGTGGACCGCATCACCGGCCTCGACAACGTCCGCGAGCGCCTGGAGGACCTGGCCGCGAACGCCCGCACCGAGTGCCTCTCGCTGCTCCCGGGCGGGGCGCAGCTCCCCGACACGATGGACGCGAGCCAGCCGCTCGACCAACTCGCCCTGGAACGCGGGGTGAAGATCCGGTCGATCTACCAGGAGAGCTTCCGCAACGACCCGCCGACCGTCGAGTACGTCCGCTGGTACTGCGAACTCGGCGGCGAGGCGCGGACCGTGCCCGTGGTGCCGATGCTCATGGTGATCGTCGACCGCGAGGCGGCGCTCGTCCCGGTCGATCCGGAGGACGGCCGCGCGGGCGCCCTCGAAGTGCGCAGTCCCGGCCTGGTGCACGCGCTCGTGGTGCTCTTCGACCGCCTCTGGGACGCGGGCACGCCCTTCGGTGAGTCCCCGCGCCGCGACGAGCACGACCTCTCGCCGCAGGAGCGGGAGTTGCTCATGCTGCTCGGCATCGGCTGCACGGACGACATCGCGGCCCGACGGCTCGGGATCTCGCTGCGGACCGTGCGCCGGATGAGCTCGGAGCTGATGAACCGGCTCGGCGCGCGCAGCCGGTTCGAGGCGGGGGTGCGAGCCGCCAAGGAGGGCTGGCTCTGAGGTCCGCGCCGGGGGCGCGCCGGGGGCCGAGCCGGGGGACCGCTCCCACGAAGGTAACTGACGTAGTCCCATCCGTTATGCGGACGGGGGTTCCATGGAGCGGAACCGTCCCCTAGATTTCCCCACCATTACCGAGGTGATCAGTGAGGGGACCGGAATCGCCATGTCAGAAGCGACACAAGGGAAACAACCCACCATCACACCCCTGAGGGTCGTGATCGCGCTCTGTCTGTTCGCGCCGTTCGTGGCGATGCTCTGGGTGAGCTCGTACGCGAAGGCCGAACCGCTCTTCGCGGGCATCCCGTTCTTCTACTGGTACCAGATGCTCTGGGTGCTGATCTCCACCGCACTCACCATGATCGCGTACAAGCTGTGGCAGCTGGACCAGCGTGCCCGCAAGGGAGGTGACGCGCGATGAAGGACGGCGTCAACGGCGTGGCACTCGCCGTCTTCATCTTCTTCTTCCTGGCCGTCACGGTCATGGGATTCCTCGCCTCGCGCTGGCGCAGGGCGGAGAACGAGAACAGCCTCGACGAATGGGGTCTGGGCGGGCGCTCGTTCGGCACCTGGGTGACCTGGTTCCTGCTCGGCGGCGACCTCTACACCGCGTACACCTTCGTCGCCGTCCCGGCGGCCATCTACGCGGCGGGCGCCGCGGGCTTCTTCGCCGTCCCGTACACGATCCTGGTCTACCCGCTGATCTTCACCTTCCTGCCGCGCCTCTGGTCGGTCTCGCACAAGCACGGGTACGTCACCACCTCGGACTTCGTGCGCGGCCGCTGGGACTCCAAGGGCCTCTCCCTCGCGGTGGCGGTCACCGGCATCCTCGCCACCATGCCGTACATCGCGCTCCAGCTCGTCGGCATCCAGGCCGTCCTGGACGTGATGGGCGTCGGCGGCGGCGAGAACACCCACTGGTTCATCAAGGACCTGCCGCTGCTCATCGCCTTCGGTGTCCTCGCGGCGTACACGTACTCCTCGGGTCTGCGCGCCCCCGCGCTCATCGCCTTCGTCAAGGACACCCTGATCTACATCGTCATCGCGGTGGCGATCATCTACATCCCGATCAAGCTGGGCGGCTTCGACGAGATCTTCGCCAAGGCGGGCGAGGCGTACGCGCAGACCAACCCGGCGACCGGCAAGCCGCGCGGCGCGCTGGTGCCGGGCGAGATGGGCCAGTGGGGCTACGCGACCCTCGCGCTCGGCTCGGCGCTCGCGCTCTTCATGTACCCGCACTCCATCACGGCGACCCTGTCGTCCCGGAGCCGTGAGGTCATCCGCCGCAACACCACGATCCTGCCGCTGTACTCGCTGATGCTGGGCCTGCTCGCGCTGCTCGGCTTCATGGCGATCGCCGCCGGTATCCAGGTGAAGAACGGCCAGCTCGCCATCCCGCAGCTCTTCGAGACGATGTTCCCGGACTGGTTCGCGGGCGTCGCGTTCGCCGCGATCGGCATCGGCGCGCTCGTCCCGGCCGCGATCATGTCGATCGCCGCGGCCAACCTCTTCACCCGCAACATCTACAAGGACTTCATCAAGCCGAACGCCACCCCGGCCCAGGAGACCAAGGTCTCCAAGCTGGTCTCGCTCCTGGTGAAGGTCGGCGCGCTCGCCTTCGTCCTCACCATGGACAAGACGGTCGCGATCAACTTCCAGCTGCTCGGCGGCATCTGGATCCTGCAGACCTTCCCGGCCCTCGTCGGCGGTCTGTTCACCCGCTGGTTCCACCGCTGGGCGCTGCTCGCCGGCTGGGCCGTCGGCATGATCTACGGCACGGTCGCCGCCTACGGGGTGGCGAGCCCGACCCAGAAGCACTTCGGCGGCTCCTCCGCGGAGATCCCGGGCATCGGCGAGATCGGCTACATCGGTCTCACCGCCTTCGTCCTCAACGTCGTCGTCACGGTCGTCCTGACCTTCGTCCTCAAGGCCGTCAAGGCTCCGGAGGGCGTCGACCAGACCTCCCCGGAGGACTACACGGCCGACGCGGGCGACCGCGGGGTCGACACGAAGCTCCCGAAGGTCGGCGCCGAGACCCACTGATCCACCGCCCGACCTGACGAAGGCCGCCCTGCTTCCCCCGGAGGCATGGCGGCCTTCGCCGTACGTGCGCGAGGATGCGGGACATGCGGATCGGACCACGCCTCACCCTGCTCGCCCTGCTCCCCCTCGCGCTCGCCGTCACCGGCTGCGGCACCGAGACGGCGGGCGAACGCCCGACGCCCGGCCCGGCCGAGCTGGACGCCCGCGCCCGCTGGGCGCAGACCGACACCGACCACGTGTACGTCACCGAGGCCGAGGGCTTCGAGCCGGCCCCGATGGGGGCGGGGGTCGTCGGCGACGACGGTTTCCAGGTCGCGTACGTCTCGAAGGAAGGCGTCCGGCTCACCGTCTCCGCCGAGCGCCGCCCGTTCTCGGCGAAGGAGTGCGCCGCGAGCACCGCCGAGCAGGACAGCTGTGTCCGGGACGGCGCCCGGTGGTACCTGCGGTCCGCCGAACGGCACGCGTACGTGAGCAACGAGAAGGGGCTGCGCGTCGAGGTCGCCGCCCCGCTCACGATGGACCGGAAGGCGCTCAAGGGCGCCGCCGAGCGCGCCCACCACGCCGACGCGGCCGAGCTCGACGCCGTCCTGCCGAAGCAGGCCGGCACCGGGCAGCCCGTCGAGCGGGGCGACCTGCCGCCGGTCGGTGACGGCGCCCCCGACAACTCGGTGGGGGCCGGCGGCTGAGACGCACTGGGGGCGAGTGGCCGGCCGGAGGCACACTTCCCCCATGGACTTCACGATCAGGGCGGTACGGCCCGAGGAGTACGAAGCGCTCGGTGAGCTCACCGCGGGGACCTATCTGACCGACGGACTGCTGAAGTACGGCGCGGAGGACTCGTATCTGCACGTGCTGCGGGACACGGCACGGCGGGCGCGCGAGAGCGAGGTGCTCGTCGCCGAGGACGGCGACGGGCGGCTCCTCGGCGGGGTGACCTTCGCCACCGGCGCCACTCCCTGGGCGGACATCGCGGTGGAGGGCGAGGCCGAGTTCCGGATGCTCGTGGTCTCCCGGGAGGCCCGCGGCCGGGGCGTCGGAGAGGCCCTCGTACGGGCCTGTATCGAGCGGGCACGGGCGCTTCCCGGGTGCCGCCGCATCGTGCTGTCCACGGACGCCTCGATGGTCTCCGCGCACCGGATCTACGAGCGTCTGGGCTTCGTCCGGACCCCGGACCGGGACTGGGAGCCGATCCCCGACCACCGCCTGCGCACCTACGCCTTGGAGTTCTGAGCCGGGGGGGGCGACACAACATGTGGGGGGTTCGGCGAGCGACGCCCCCCACATGTATGCTCATCCTCGCTGTCGACGCAGGGGAATCCGGCGCGAATCCGGAACTGTCCCGCAACGGTGTGCTTCGTACGGATACGACGAATTCGTACGAGGTGAGTCCGAGGACCTGCCGCCAGCGCGCCCGGTCCGTCCGTTCCGGGTGCCAATGACGTCCGGGCCTCGCGGAGTGGGCCGGTGGAAGCGACGCGTCCGGCGTTACGGATGCCCGCCTGCCCGCCTTCCCCCGCCGCGGCCCCGAGCCGAGCGAGGGAGAGCCCCCACGTGACCATCGCGCCCGCCGATCCGGCTTCCGCCGAGGCTTCCGCGGTCGAGAGCGACGGCCCCGGGACCGTGCTGCTGCGGACCCTGACCGACCTCACCGCCGATCTCCCCGACACCGACCCCGGCAAGGTCGCCGCCGCCGCGCTCCGCGGCCGCAGCGCCGTCGCGGACGAGGCGGAGCTGCGCGAGCTGGCCACCGAGGCGGCCGCGGGTCTCATCGCCGACGACCCGGCGTACTCCCGGCTCGCCGCCCGGCTCCTGACGATCACGATCGCCGACGAGGCGGCCGGGCAGGGCTCGTTCTCGTTCTCCGCCTCCGTCGCCGTCGGTCACCGCGAGGGCCTGATCGCCGACCGCACCGCCGAGTTCGTCGCGCTGCACGCGGACCGGCTCGACACGACGATCGACGCGGCCGCGGACGACCGCTTCGGCTACTTCGGTCTGCGCACCCTCTACTCGCGCTACCTGCTGCGCCACCCGATCACCCGCAAGGTGATCGAGACCCCGCAGCACTTCATGCTCCGGGTGGCCTGCGGTCTCGCGGAGGACGAGAGCGTCCGCGCGCTCGACGAGGTCACGGCGCTCTACAGCCTGATGAGCCGGCTGGACTACCTGCCGTCCTCCCCCACGCTGTTCAACTCCGGCACCCGCCACCCGCAGATGTCCTCCTGCTACCTCCTGGACTCCCCCCAGGACGAGCTGGACTCCATCTACGACCGCTACCACCAGGTGGCGCGCCTCTCGAAGCACGCCGGCGGCATCGGCCTCTCGTACTCCCGCATCCGCGCCCGCGGTTCGCTGATCCGCGGCACCAACGGGCACTCCAACGGCATCGTGCCGTTCCTGAAGACGCTCGACGCCTCCGTCGCCGCCGTGAACCAGGGCGGCCGCCGCAAGGGTGCCGCCGCCGTCTACCTGGAGACCTGGCACGCGGACATCGAGGAGTTCCTGGAGCTCCGCGACAACACGGGCGAGGACCAGCGCCGTACGCACAACCTGAACCTGGCGCACTGGATCCCGGACGAGTTCATGCGCCGGGTCAACGCCGACGCCGACTGGTCGCTGTTCTCCCCGGCGGACGTGCCCGAGCTTGTCGACCTGTGGGGCGAGGAGTTCGACGCCGCCTACCACAAGGCCGAGGCGGCGGGCCTGGCCCGCAAGACGATGCCGGCCCGCGACCTGTACGGCCGGATGATGCGGACCCTGGCCCAGACCGGCAACGGCTGGATGACCTTCAAGGACGCCTCGAACCGGACGGCCAACCAGACCGCCGAGCCCGGCCACACCGTCCACTCCTCCAACCTCTGCACGGAGATCCTGGAGGTCACGGACGACGGCGAGACCGCGGTCTGCAACCTGGGCTCGGTCAACCTCGGTTCGTTCGTCGTCGACGGCGACATCGACTGGGAGCGGCTCGACGCCACCGTGCGTACGGCCGTCACCTTCCTCGACCGGGTCGTCGACATCAACTTCTACCCGACCGAGCAGGCGGGCCGCTCCAACGCCCGCTGGCGGCCGGTCGGCCTGGGCGCGATGGGCCTCCAGGACGTCTTCTTCCAGCTGAAGATGCCGTTCGACTCCGCCGAGGCGCGCGCGCTGTCCACCCGTATCGCCGAGCGGATCATGCTCGCCGCGTACGAGGCCTCCGCCGACCTCGCCGAGCGCAGCGGCCCGGTCCCCGCCTGGGACAAGACCCGCGCTGCTCGTGGTGTGCTGCACCCGGACCACTACGACGTGGAGCTCAACTGGCCGGAGCGCTGGGCCGCGCTGCGCGAGCGGATCGCCGCCGTCGGCATGCGCAACTCGCTGCTCCTCGCCATCGCGCCGACCGCGACGATCGCCTCGATCGCCGGTGTGTACGAGTGCATCGAGCCGCAGGTCTCGAACCTCTTCAAGCGCGAGACGCTGTCGGGCGAGTTCCTCCAGGTCAACTCGTACCTGGTCGACGAGCTGAAGAAGCTCGGCGTGTGGGACGCGCAGACCCGTGAGGCACTGCGCGACGCCAACGGCTCGGTGGCCGGCTTCACCTGGGTCCCGGCCGAGGTCCGCGAGCTGTACCGCACGGCGTGGGAGATCCCGCAGCGCGGTCTGATCGACATGGCCGCCGCCCGTACGCCGTTCCTGGACCAGTCGCAGTCGCTGAACCTGTTCCTGGAGACGCCGACGATCGGCAAGCTGTCGTCGATGTACGCGTACGCCTGGAAGCAGGGCCTGAAGACGACGTACTACCTGCGCTCCCGCCCGGCGACCCGGATCGCCCGCGCCGCCCAGGCCGCGACGCCCGCCGCCGCCACCATCCCCGTCCAGCAGGCGGCCCCCGACGCGGACGCGCTCGCCTGCTCCCTGGAAAACCCCGAGTCCTGCGAGGCCTGCCAGTAATGAGCACCAGCGAGAACAAGAACCTCCTCGACCCGGGCTTCGAGCTGACCCTCCGTCCGATGCGCTACCCGGACTTCTACGAGCGCTACCGCGACGCGATCAAGAACACCTGGACCGTGGAGGAGGTCGACCTCCACTCGGACGTCGCCGACCTCGCCAAGCTCACCCCCGGTGAGCAGCACATGATCGGCCGTCTTGTCGCGTTCTTCGCGACGGGCGACTCGATCGTGTCGAACAACCTCGTGCTGACGCTGTACAAGCACATCAACTCCCCCGAGGCGCGGCTCTACCTCTCGCGCCAGCTGTTCGAGGAGGCCGTGCACGTCCAGTTCTATCTGACGCTGCTCGACACCTACCTGCCCGACCCGGACGACCGCGCCGCCGCGTTCGACGCGGTCGAGGAGATCCCGTCCATCCGCGAGAAGGCGCAGTTCTGCTTCCGCTGGATGGACTCGGTGGAGAAGATCGACCGCCTGGAGACCCAGGCCGACCGCCGCCGCTTCCTGCTGAACCTGATCTGCTTCGCCGCGTGCATCGAGGGCCTGTTCTTCTACGGCGCCTTCGCGTACGTGTACTGGTTCCGGTCCCGCGGTCTGCTGCACGGTCTCGCGACCGGCACCAACTGGGTGTTCCGTGACGAGACGATGCACATGAACTTCGCCTTCGAGGTCGTGGACACCGTCCGCAAGGAGGAGCCGGAGCTCTTCGACGACGCCCTTCAGCAGCAGGTCACGGACATGCTGAAGGAGGCCGTCGAGGCGGAGCTGCAGTTCGGCCGCGACCTGTGCGGCGACGGCCTGCCGGGCATGAACACCGAGTCGATGCGCGAGTACCTCCAGTGCGTCGCCGACCAGCGCCTCCAGCGCCTGGGCTTCGCCCCGGTGTACGGCTCCGAGAACCCGTTCGCGTTCATGGAGCTCCAGGGCGTCCAGGAGCTCACGAACTTCTTCGAGCGCCGTCCGTCCGCCTACCAGGTGGCGGTCGAGGGCTCGGTGGACCTGGACGAGGACTTCTAGTCCGTCCGTACGCGAGAAGGGCCCCGCACTTCGATGAGTGCGGGGCCCTTCCTGTAGCGCGACGCATCCGGCGCACGACCGCATAGGGTGCCTGGCATGGGCGATCTTGTGCGGGTGCGTGTCCTGGCCGGGGGTGCCGCCCTGGCGACCGTCGGGGCGGGGCTGGGGATCAGGGCGATCGGGTCCGGGGACGTCGTCAAGTACGCGGGGGACGCGCTCTACACGGTGCTGGTCGTGGCCCTGGTCGTGCTGGTCGCGCCCCGGGTGCGGCCGGCGGTCACGGCGGGGGTCGCCCTCGGGTTCAGCTGTGGCATGGAGCTGTTCCAGCTGACGGGCATACCGGCTGAGCTGGCCGTGCGCAGCACGATGGCGCGGCTTGTGTTCGGTACGACGTTCTACGCGCCGGACCTGTTCTGGTACGCGATCGGCGCGGCGGTCGGCTGGGCCGGCCACCGCGCCGTGTGCGCGAGAAGCGACGAGCGTCGTCAGGCGTTGGGCACCGTCTCGTAGCGCGGGGTGCCCTCTTCCATCTGGCGCAGGGCGTCCTTGCGGTCCCGCTTGGAGAGGCGGTCGATGTACAGGTAGCCGTACAGGTGGTCCGTCTCGTGCTGGAGGCAGCGGGCGAAGTAGCCGGTGCCGCGGACCTTGATCGGGTTGCCCTGGGCGTCCTGGCCGTGGACCTCGGCGTAGTCGGGACGGGCCAGTTCGGCGTAGGCGGTCGGCACGGACAGGCAGCCCTCGTTGGACTCGTCGAGGACGCGCAGCTCGGCGGGGAGCTCCTGGAGGACCGGGTTGATCACGACACCGGTGTGCCGGACGCCGTCGTCGTCGGGGCAGTCGTAGACGAAGACCTTGAGGTCCACGCCGATCTGGTTCGCGGCCAGGCCCACGCCCTCGGCGGCCTTCTGGCTGGCGAACATGTCGTCGATGAGCGCCGCGAGCGAGTCGTCGAACTCGGTGACGTCCTTGCACTCCTTGTGGAGCACCGGGTTGCCGACCACCGTGATCGGGCGGGCCGTGCCGCGCTCACGGTGGGCGAGCTCGCGCTCCTCGCAGTCCTCCGTGTCCACGACGAAGCCGTCGTTGATCGTCTGCTCGTCCGTCTCCTGCTGCGCCATGTCCGGCCGCGCCCTTCTGAAAACCCGATTCCGTCGGAGGACAGCCTACGGGCCCGTGGCCGTGGCCTCAGCAGACCTCTTCGAGATCACGCCACTCACGGCTGTCGGGACTGTCGGCCACCCAGCCGTCGAGGAGCCCGCGCACCAGGCCCGCCGGGGCCGCGATGCCGCACTCCCGCTCCGGGACCCACAGCTCGCCCGGCGAACGGTGCCCGAGCGGCCCCGGGTGGCCCGGCTCGCTGTGGTCGTGCGGGTCGGAGTGCTCGCCCTCGCCCTCGGCGCTCGGCATCGTCGACTCGGAGCAGGCGCGGCAGAGCAGCCGCACGGAGGACGACCAGTCCTCGGCGGCGAAACCCGCCTCCGCGGCGAGCTGCTCCAGGGCGTCCCGGTCGGCCTCGGTGGCCGCCTCCAGGAGGACCACCCAGGTGGGGACGGGTGAGGGGGCCCACAGCTCGATCTCGTCGAAGACCGGGTAGGAGGGGCCGGCGGTGGTGGTGCGCTCGCCGTTCGGCACGCCGTCGTGGAGGACGACCTCGCCCCAGCGGCGTCCGGAGGACGGCAGCGGGACGGAGAGGACCTCGATGCGGGCCGGGTCGAGCCGGCGGCCCCACACGACCTCGGCCTCGCCCTCGGGCGACAGCCGGACGGCGGCGCTGCCCAGCTCCATGCCGGCGGGCTCACCGGTGCCGGCGGCGGCGCCGGGCACCTTCAGTCCGTAGGCCTGCCAGGCCCGGCGGGCCAGCGGCCAGTCCTGGAGCGCGGTGGCGGCGATCCCCACGTTCCACCAGTCGGGGGCGCCGCTCTCCTTGTCCAGCAGCGCGACCGCGCGGAGCCCGGCGGCCCGCGCCTGCTCCCAGTCGTGCCGGAACTTGTGCAGCAACGCCAGGTTGAACCAGGACTCCGAGAGCCATGGCTCAAGATCCGCCGCGCGCGTCAGGAGCGCACCCGCGTCCTCGTACCGGCCGTCGCCGATCAGCGTGAACGCGCGGTCGGTGGCCTGCCGCCACGAGGCGGAGGGCCGATGCCGTACCTTCCCGAAGATCTTCACGATTCCCGCCTGCCGGTCGCTTCACCCTCTTGTTCGCATCCAACCATGCCCGGTCGGACGCGCGCTCATTACCCATGGGTTACCCAGTGGCGACGGAGGTCACCCCAGCCGCTCCGCCCCGCGCCAGGACCCTGGCCAGGCATTCGACGACATCCGGGTGATAGTCGCGGGCGGTGCCGAGCCGGAGCCGCTCCAGGGCGTCGAGGGCGGCGCCCGCGCTCTCCCCGCCCGCGAGGTCGTCGTAGGCGTTCACGGCCCGGACGATCCGGGCGGCCTGCGGCTGCTCCCGGTACGGGTCGGCCTGGCGCTCCACGACGACGGCGACGGCCTCGGGGACACCGGTCCTGCGGACCACCTCGCCTCCGAGGAGGGCGATCCGGCGCTGCTCCTCGGTGGGAAGGAGGGCGGTGGCGCCGCCCGCGACGGGGTCGACGAGGGAGAGCTGTCCGATGTCGTGCATGAGCGCCGCGTGCTCCAGGACGGCCAGCTCGGCCCCGGAGAGGCCCAGCTCCCGTCCGACGGCCGCGCTGAGGGCGGCGACCCGGCGGGCGTGCCCGGGCGGGGTGCAGCCGGCGATCTCGGTGGCGCGGGCGAGGGAGGCGATGGTCTGCCGGTTGACCGTGCGCACGGCGGCGTACCGCCGGAAGGAGACCTGGGTGAGGAGGAGCGGCACGGCGAGCACGGGCAGCGCCCAGAGCCCGGCGGCGGCGACGCCGAGCGCCATGACGGTGCCGGTGGCGCAGACGGCGGAACCGATGCCGAGGAGGGCGCGCAGTTCGTCACGGAGGAGGGGGCCGTACGGGAATCCCGTACGGGCGCGGAGCACCAGGGCGGCGAGGACCGCGTCGCAGAGGGCGGTCAGGACGAGCAGCAGCAGGAGGAAGAGGGCGTACGGGGGGCCCTGGCCGAGGTGCTCGACGAGGGCCCCGGAGTTGTAGAGGGGCTGGAAGCAGAGCGCGGCGAAGCCGACGGTGAGGACGCGGCGGGCCAGATGGTCGGGGCCGGGCCCCCGGCCCCGGGCGAGGTGGGGGACGATCCCGGCGAGGCCCGCCGCGACGACGACGGCGACGATCTGGAGGGCGCCGTGGGTGGTGGCGGTCCCGGCGCTCGCCCCGAGCAGGGCGTACGCGAGGGCCCCGGCGGCGGCGAGCGGCGCGGGCTCCCGCTCGCCGGGGGCGGCGCCCCAGCGGGCGAACTCGCCGAGGACGACGAGGGTGCCGAAGGCGAGGGCGTTGCCGGGTTCGTCGACGCCGTACCAGAGGGTGGAGCCGAAGCCCGCGAGGCTCAGCAGCAGCGCGGCCCCGTACACGGCGCCGAGGGTGACGGCTCCGGGCCCCCCGCGCGGGCGGGGTCTCATGCGCGCTCCCTGGGCCTGGTCCCGGGTGCCTCCGGTCGCCGTGCCGCTCCGGCCTCGCGCGGCGGTGGCACGTTCCCGCCGGCCGGGCCCGCCGGCGGGGTCTCGTCGGCGGTGACGGCGGGCTGCCAGCCGTGCCGGTCCAGGGCCCGGACGAGGGCGGCGACCATCCGGGGGTCGAACTGGCTGCCCGCGCACCGCTCCAGTTCGGCGACGGCGGTCGGCACCGGGCGGGCCCGGCTGTAGGAGCGGGTGGAGGTCATGGCGTCGAAGGCGTCGGCGACGGCCACCACCCGGGCGAACTCGGGGATCTCGTCGCCGCGCAGCCCGTACGGGTAGCCGCTGCCGTCCATCCGCTCGTGGTGGTGGAGGATCGCGGACCGCGCCTCGCCGAGGAAGCCGATGCCCCGGACCATCTCGTGTCCGTACTCCGGGTGCAGTTCGATGGTCCGGCGCTCCTCGGGGGTGAGCGGGCCGTCCTTGCGGAGCACCCGGGTGGGCACGCCCAGCTTGCCGACGTCGTGCAGGATGCCGGCGAACCGTACGACGTCGAGGCGTTCCTCGGCCATGCCCAGCTCGCGGGCGATCAGGACGGAGGCGTGGCCGACGCGCTCGCTGTGGCCGCGGGTGTAGCGGTCCTTGATGTCGACGGCCTGGACGAGGGCGCGGATGGTGGCCTGGTGGGCGGCCCGCTCGCGGTGGTACTGGGCGAAGACCCAGCAGGAGATGTACATGGGGAGGAGCACGAAGAGCGCCGAGACCGGTCCGTACGTGCTGCGCCAGAGGACGGCCATCATCAGTCCGGCGAGCCCGTGCACGGTGTGCGGGGCGAGCGCCCGGCCGACGAGCCCGCGCCAGGCGGCCCGGAGCGGCAGTCCGTCGGCGGTCGCCCGGATGCCGCCGTCGAGGGCGGTCAGGACCAGGCAGAAGGTGAGCGCGGCGGCGCCCGCGGGCAGCAGCGCGTACGGGAAGTCGGGGGCTTCGGGGCCGTGTCCGAGGGCCTCGGCGCAGCCGAGGGCCCCGGCTGTCCGGGCGGCCGCCCAGACGGCGAGGGCGGTGGCGGCGGCCCGCCAGGCGCGGCGGGGGGCGGCCGGGGGTTCGTCCACCCGGGCGAGGAGGCTGCCGGGCAGGGCGGTGAGCGCGGCGGCGGCGGGCGGCAGGAGGAGGGCGGCGGCAAGGAGGACGGGGAAGAAGGAGCCGGTGCCCATGGGGACGGAGCCGCCGATCGCTCGGCCGATGACGCGGCAGCGGGCGGGCAGCTCGCAGAGCGCGTACAGGGTGGCGAGGAGCGCGACCGTGCCCCAGGGGGTGGCCGCGCCGGGGCGCAGCGCGGGCAGGGCGGACGCCCCGGCGCCGAGCAGGGCACAGCCGATGTACACGCGGGCCGCGCGCGGAATGACCTTCACGCCCATCACGCCGGTCACGCTAGCGAGTTGGGCGGCCCGGGACGGCGGGGTGGCGCCGATTAGCACCATCGGGTGATACAAGCTGATATACGAAAGAGGCCGTCGCTTTCGTGCCGCGACGGCCTCCTCCTCCCTCTGTGGAAGGGGGAGTTACTCCTGGGGCGCCGGTGTCGTCGGGACGATCGGCGCGATCTCCTGCTCGGGCACCAGGTGCCCGGAGCGGATCAGGTCGATCCGGCCCATGACCTTGGACCGCAGGTCGGTGGGGACGTCGTCACTGCCGCAGCAGCGCTTGACGAGCTTCTTCACCGCCTGCTCCAGGCCGTACTTCTCCAGGCACGGGGAGCACTCCTCGAAGTGCACCTCGAACTTGGTGCAGTCACTGTCGGGCATCTCGTGGTCGAGGAACTCGTACAGATGATCCAGGACTTCCGAGCAATCCGTCTCGTGCGGCTCTCCGCAGCTCATGAGCCCGAGCCTTTCAGATCGTTCGACGACTCTCCGGCGCCCGCGGGTACCAGCCCGCGGTCGCGAGCGTAGTCCTCGAGCATGCCGCGCAGCTGGCGGCGACCCCGGTGCAGCCGGGACATCACCGTACCGATGGGTGTCCCCATGATGTCCGCGATCTCCTTGTACGCAAAGCCCTCGACATCCGCGAGATAGACGGCGATGCGGAACTCCTCGGGAATCGCCTGGAGCGCTTCCTTCACGTCGGAGTCCGGGAGGTGGTCGAGCGCCTGCGACTCGGCGGAGCGCAGACCGGTCGACATGTGCGACTCGGCACGGGCGAGCTGCCAGTCCTCGATCTCCTCGGCGGCGCTGCGCTGGGGCTCACGCTGCTTCTTGCGGTACGAGTTGATGAAGGTGTTCGTGAGGATGCGGTACAGCCACGCCTTGAGGTTCGTACCCTCGCGGAACTGGTGGAAGGATCCGTACGCCTTGGCGTAGGTCTCCTGCACCAGGTCCTCCGCGTCCGCGGGGTTGCGCGTCATGCGCAGCGCGGCCGAGTACATCTGGTCGAGGTAGCCGAGTGCGTCCCGCTCGAAGCGCGCGTTGCGCTCCTCGGTCGTCTCCTCGGGGCCGTCGTCGGTCCCTGTGTCGGTCCCAGTGACCGGACCCACCTCCTCCAGCGCCGCGGCGAGCCCGAGGGCGGACCCACTCGTTTCGGAGGATAGACGAGGAACCGCTCCACCCGCCGCCCGAATAGGGGCGGCCTTGGGCGCGGGCAGCACTGTCCAGTCGAGGTCAGCGGCCTGCGCGCGCTCCGGGCAGATGGTCGAACCCATGCGACGGACTCCCTCTTCCTTGCTCTCACACCGACGCACGGAACAACCATGGCCCCCGGCTCAACATTCCCGGGCGTCAGCGCAGAGTGGAGATCCACTCGGCGACGCCCTCCACGAGCAGCTCCATGGCCTCGTCCTGGCCGAGCGGCGCGCGCTTGGGCAGGGCGAAGCCGTGGTCCCCGTACGGGATCTCGACCAGTCCGTACGAGCCCTCCGGGAACTCCCCGGGGCGGCCGAAGGGGTCGTTGCCGCCCTGGACGACGAGCGTCGGCAGGCCGGTGCCGAGGAGTTCGTCGGCACGGGACTTCTCCGGCCGGCCCGGCGGGTGCAGGGGGAAGCTCAGCGCGAGGACGGCGAGGGCGCCCAGCTCCTGCCCGGTGCGGCAGGCGACCCGGGCGCCGGCGCTGCGGCCGCCCGCGATCACCGGAAGCCCCGGCTTCGCGAGGGCGGGCCAGAGGCCGCGCCAGCCGTTGTCCAGGGTCTTCGGGGCGGGTGCGACCTTCTTGCCCGCGACCCGCCAGGGCTGCTCGACGAGGGCGACGGTCACGCCCAGGGCGGGCAGCGCACCGGCCAGGGCCCGGAGGTCGCGGGCCTCGATGCCGCCGCCGGCCCCGTGGCCCAGGGCGAGGACGGCCCACGGCTTCGTCCTCGCGGGCCCCGCGTGCCAGGCGACGCGGGCCTCCCCGGCGTCGGTGGAAACGGTCTCGTACTCTGTCACGTCGCTCACACCCCCATCCTGCCGCCCGGCGGCGCGCGGGACGGGGTCTCAGAACAGCGTGCCGACCTCCGGGCCCTCCAGTTCCGTCAGAAGTTCGGGGCCGTTGTTCCGGACGTTGCTGACCGCGGTCGCCACCGGGTAGGCCCGCATGAGGCCCTCCGGCGGCGCGGCGAGCAGCCCGCGCAGCTCCTCCGGGTGCGTGCGCGCCGGGTCGAGCCAGGCGTCCCAGCGGTCCTCGGTGAGCATCAGCGGCATCCGGGGGTGGATGTCGGCGAGCGAGTGCGGGCCCTCCTCGGGGGCCACGCCCAGCGGCCCGGTCTCCGCCTCGGTGGTGATCACCGAGCAGGTCACCCACCACGCCAGGGGGTCGCCGTCGGGGAGGGTCCGGTCGCGCCAGAACTCGTAGAGCCCGGCCATCGCGAAGACGGAGCCGTCCGCGGGAGTCACGAAGTACGGCTGCTTGCGGGGCCGCTTCCTCTTCCCCTCGACCTCCAGGTCCCGCTCGCCCGCCCCGGTCACCCACTCGTAGTAGCCGTCGGCGGGGAGGATGCACCGGCGGGCGGAGAACGCCCGTTTGAAGGAGGGCTTCTCGTCCAGGGTCTCCGCGCGCGCGTTGATCATCCGGGCGGCGCCCTCCGGGGTCTTCGACCAGGACGGCACGAGGCCCCATTTCAGTGCGCGCAGCTGACGAACCGGACGCCGGGATTCTGCGTCTTTCAGAGGACGCTCCAGAACGGCCCAGACCTCTTTGGTGGGGGCCACGTTCCAGTCGAGGGCCAGAGTCTCCTCCGGCTCCCACTTCTCCACTCCGAAAAGGCCGACGAGGTCCTCGGGCCGCCGACTCGCTGCATACCGTCCGCACATACGTGCCACACTGCCACGATCCCGAACACGACCGAGGAGCCGTCCGCGAAATGACCGAGATCCTCGGCACCCAGCCGGCTCCGGAAGAGTGGATCGTCTACCTCACCGCCGCGTGCGCCCTGAGCCTGGTCGTGTTCCGCACCCTCTGGCTGCCGGCCCGCAACGCGATCACCATCGCCCACGAGGGCGGCCACGGACTGGTGGCCCTCGCCACCGGCCGCCGCCTCGAAGCGATCCGGCTGCACTCGGACACCAGCGGACTGACCGTGAGCCGGGGCCGGCCGACCGGCGTCGGCGTGGTCCTCACCCTGGCCGCCGGATACCCCGCCGCCCCGCTGCTCGGCCTCGGCGGCGCCGCCCTGCTCGGCACCCACCGGGTCACCCTGCTCCTCTGGGCCGCGACCGCCCTGCTGCTCGCCGTGCTGGTGATGGTCCGCAACGCGTACGGGATCCTCACCGTCCTCCTGACGGGCGCGGCCTTCCTCCTCGTCTCCCTGCTGACCGGCCCCGAGGTCCAGTCGACCTTCGCGTACGCCGTGGTCTGGTTCCTGCTGCTCGGCGGCGTCCGCCCGGCCTTCGAGCTGCAGGCGAAACGGCGCCACGGCGGCGCCCCCGACTCGGACGCCGACCAGCTCTCGCGGCTCACCCACGTGCCCGCCGGGGTGTGGCTGTTCTTCTTCCACGCGGTCGCGATCTCGTCCCTGATCGGCGGCGGGCGCTGGCTCCTGGGCTTCTGACTCCCCCGTACAGTGAGTCCATGACCGCAGCCACCTCCGCGCACACCGACCCGCCCACCGACCTCTGGCCCGCCCCGTATGCCCGCGGCGCCGTCGACGCGACCGTCACCGTGCCCGGATCGAAGTCGGTCACCAACCGCGCCCTGGTCCTCGCCGCGCTGGCGTCCGAGCCGGGCTGGCTGCGCCGCCCGCTGCGCTCCCGCGACACCCTCCTGATGGCCGAGGCGCTCCGTACCCTCGGCGTGAAGATCGAGGAGGGCGTGGGCCCGGACGGCTCCGGCGAGGCCTGGCGGATCATCCCCTCGCCGCTGCGCGGCCCCGCGACCGTCGACGTCGGCAACGCCGGCACGGTGATGCGCTTCCTGCCCCCGGTCGCGGCGCTCGCCGACGGCCCGGTGCGCTTCGACGGCGACCCCCGCTCCCACGAGCGCCCGCTGCACGGCGTGATCGACGCGCTGCGCGCCCTCGGCGCCCGCATCGACGACGAGAGCCGCGGCGCGCTGCCCATGACCGTGCACGGCGCCGGTGGGCTGGACGGCGGCACGGTCGAGATCGACGCCTCCTCGTCCTCCCAGTTCGTCAGCGCCCTGCTGCTCTCCGCGCCCCGGTTCAACCAGGGCGTGGAGGTACGGCACGTGGGCTCGCGGCTGCCGTCGCTGCCGCACATCCGGATGACGGTCGACATGCTGCGCGCGGTCGGCGCCCAGGTCGACGAGCCGGAGCACGGCGGCGCCCCGAACGTGTGGCGGGTGGCCCCGTCCGCGCTGCGCGGCCGTGACCTGGTCGTCGAGCCCGACCTGTCGAACGCGCAGCCGTTCCTGGCGGCCGCCCTGATCACCGGCGGCCGGGTGACGGTCCCGGACTGGCCCGCGCGAACCACCCAGCCCGGTGACGCGCTGCGGGAGATCTTCACCGAAATGGGTGGCACCTACGAGCTGACCGAGGAGGGTCTGACCTTCACCGGTACGGGCCGGATCCACGGCATCGACGTGGACCTCGGCGAGGTCGGCGAGCTGACCCCCGGCATCGCGGCGGTCGCGGCCCTCGCGGACTCCCCGTCCACCCTGCGCGGGGTCGCCCATCTGCGGCTCCACGAGACCGACCGGCTCGCGGCGCTCACCAAGGAGATCAACGAGCTGGGCGGCGACGTGACCGAGACCGAGGACGGTCTCCACATCCGCCCGCGCCCGCTGCACGGCGGCGTCTTCCACACGTACCACGACCACCGCATGGCGACGGCGGGCGCGATCATCGGCCTCGCGGTCGAGGGCGTGGAGATCGAGGACGTGGCCACGACGGCGAAGACCTTGCCCGACTTCCCGAGGATGTGGACCGAAATGCTCGGGGCCTGAGTCATGCGGCGTTACGGCAAGCACACCGACGAGGACGACATCCGCCAGCGGCCCAACCGCAAGGGCACCCGTCCCCGGACCACCATCCGGCCCAAGCACGAGGACGCCGTCGAGGGCATGGTCCTCACCGTCGACCGCGGGCGGCTGACCGTTCTGGTCGACGACCGGGCGGTGACCGCGATGAAGGCGCGCGAACTGGGCCGCAAGGCCGCCGTGGTCGGCGACCGGGTCTCGCTCGTCGGCGACCTGTCCGGAGAGAAGGACACCCTCGCCCGGATCGTGCGGATCAGCGAGCGCAGCTCCGTGCTGCGCCGCACGGCCGACGACGACGACCCGTACGAGCGGGTGGTCGTCGCCAACGCCGACCAGCTGGCGATCGTCACCGCGCTCGCCGACCCCGAGCCGCGCCCCCGGCTGATCGACCGCTGTCTGGTCGCCGCGTACGACGGCGGCCTCACCCCGCTGCTCGTCCTCACCAAGTCGGACCTGGCGTCGCCGGACACCCTGTTGGACATGTACGGCGCGCTGGGCGTGCCGTACGTGGTGACCACCCGCGACGAGTTCGTGGACGGGGTCGCGGCCGAGCGGGTCCACGAGCACCTCAAGGGCCGGACGACCGCGTTCGTCGGGCACTCCGGTGTCGGAAAGACGACGCTGGTCAACGCCCTGGTGCCGCCGGAGCGACGGCGGACCACGGGTGTCGTCAACGCGGTCACGGGCCGCGGCCGGCACACCACCACCTCCGCGCTCGCCCTGCCGCTGAACGACAAGGAGGGCGGCTGGGTCATCGACACCCCGGGCGTGCGCTCCTTCGGTCTGCACCACGTCGACCCGTCCCGGGTGATCCTCGCCTTCCCCGATCTCGTGCCGGGCACGGAGAACTGCCCGCGCGCGTGCAGCCACGACGAGCCGGACTGCGCGCTCGACGCGTGGGTGACGGACGGGCACGCCGATCCGGCGCGGCTGGTCTCGCTGCGGCGACTGCTGGCGACGCGGGAGCGACGCGAGGGCGACTGATCCTTCCGCGTCGCGTCCGCGTTTAGGGACGACCCCGACCGGCAAGTGCATAATCGCACCAAGTGCGACGAAGCAGTCACCGACGGCGTGGGAGGCACTGACGATGGCGTGGCTGCTGGTGGTGGTGGCGGGCTTCCTGGAGACGGGCTTCGCGGTCTGCCTCAAGCTCTCGCACGGGTTCACCCGGCTGTGGCCGACGGTCGCGTTCGCGGCCTTCGCCCTGGGCAGCTTCGGTCTCCTCACGCTCGCCCTGCGCAAGCTCGACGTGGGTCCCGCGTACGCGGTGTGGACCGGGATCGGGGCGGCCGGGACGGCGATCTACGGAATGATCTTCCTCGGCGACGTGGTCTCCACGCTCAAGCTCATCTCGATCAGCCTGGTCATCATCGGGGTGATCGGGCTCCAGCTGTCCGGCTCCGCGCACTGACCGTCCGCCCGCCGGCCCTCCGCGGAGGGGATCACGGGCGCCACGACATGGCTGAGGGCGAGGCGTACGGCGAGTTCGCAGCCGGCCGCCCAGCGCTCGCCCGCGCAGGCCGCGGTCGCCGCCACCAACTCGCCCGGCGCGGGCGGACCCTCGTCGGCGCGCCGCTGGGCGGGCACGGCCGCGGGGCGCGCGCCGGGTCTGGCGGGCCGGGGCGCGGGCAGCCGCTCGTCCCAGGCGCCGGTGAGCAGAGCCCGCAGCACGGGCCGGGCTGCGGCCCGGATCACGATCCACTCGGCGACGACGGCAAGGTTCCGTTCGGGCGGGGCCGGGGCGGCGAGCAGCCGCCGTACCCCCTGGAGATAGGTGTCGGCCTCCCTGCGAACCAGGGCGCGGGCAAGGCCCTCCTTGCTGCCGAACTCGTTGTAGAGGGTCTGCCGGGAGACCCGGGCGGCCGCGGCCAGGTCGGCCATGCGCACGGCGGGCCAGGGCCGGTGCGCGAGCGCGGCGAGCGCGGCGTCGAGCAGGGCCTCGCGGGCAGTCGGCATCGGCGGCCTCCTGGACCGAGCGAATCGTTTCCGTGCTCAGCGTCGGCAGGCGTCCAGGCACTGTCAAGGGCCCCCGGTGGACGGTTCCCCGTCCAGGGATCACACGGAGATAGAGTGCCGGTCATGGCCGATTACCACGATGATCTGCGTCTCGCCCATGTCCTCGCGGATGCCGCCGACGCGGCCACCATGGACCGATTCCAGGCGCTCGACCTCAAGGTCGAGACGAAGCCGGACATGACCCCGGTGAGCGAGGCCGACAAGGCCGCCGAGGAGCTGATCCGCGGACAGCTCAAGCGGGCCAGGCCGCGCGACGCGATCCTCGGCGAGGAGTACGGCGTGGAGGGCTCGGGCCCGCGCCGCTGGGTGATCGACCCGATCGACGGCACCAAGAACTACGTGCGCGGGGTTCCCGTCTGGGCGACCCTGATCTCGCTGATGGAGGCCGGGGAGACCGGGTTCCAGCCGGTGGTGGGCGTGGTGTCGGCCCCGGCGCTCGGCCGGCGCTGGTGGGCGGCGAAGGGCCTCGGCGCGTACACCGGGCGCAGCCTCGCCTCGGCGACCCGGATCGGCGTCTCGAAGGTCGCCTCCCTGGAGGACGCCTCCTTCGCGTACTCCTCGCTGAGCGGCTGGGAGGAGCAGGGCCGCCTCGACGGCTTCCTCGACCTCACGCGCGCGTGCTGGCGGACCCGGGCGTACGGCGACTTCTGGCCGTACATGATGGTCGCGGAGGGTTCCGTGGACATCTGCGCGGAGCCGGAGCTGTCGCTGTGGGACATGGCGGCGGTGGCGGTCGTCGTCCAGGAGGCCGGCGGTACGTACACCGGGCTCGACGGCCGCCACGGCCCGCACAGCGGGAACGCGGCGGCCTCGAACGGGCTGCTCCACGGGGAGCTGCTCAGCTACCTGAACCAGGAGAACGCGGAGGGCTGAGCGACCCCCTCGCCGGGCCGGCCGGGCGTCGGCCGGGCCCCGGCGTCAGCCCGGCCCGGGCGTCAGCCCGGCCCCGGGTGTCAGCCGAGCTTCCACCACTGGCCGGCGTCGTTCGGGTCGCACGACGCCATGGTGTCGAGGTAGCCGACGCCGTTGGACTTCAGGCACTGGCCGGTGGCCACGTTCTTCGCCATCCGCCAGCCGTTGCCGCCGTCGGTCAGCCGCCACTTCTGGTTGGCGGGGATCCCGCTGCCGTACGGGTCGTTGAGGCCCGTCCAGCCTCCGGGCGTGTCCCAGATCTGCGGGATGCCGGTGGCACGGTCGACGTCGAGCACCTTGCCGTCGCCGCCGTGGCTGATGGCACTGGTGCCGTCGCAGTAGCTCCACACCGCCCAGGTCTGCGCCTCGGAGGCGTTGGGCGTCCAGGTGCCGACGCGCTGCCCGTTGGCCTCGTTGTTCGACGGCAGGTCGAGGGCGCCGCCCCGATAGGTGGCGACCTCCGTGGTGGCGTGCAGCCCCGGCGGGAACATCCCGCAGTCGTCGGTGGTGGCGGCGCCCGCGGTCGGGGCGGTCGCCAGGGCCGCCCCCGCGACGGTCACGGCGACGCCGAGTCCGGCGACGAAGGATCGGATGGCGGAAATGCTCGTGGTGGTCATGCTCGTGGTGGTCATGCTCGTCCTCTCTTGATGCGGGGTGGGGGTCATGCGGTGACCTGGAAGCCGTGCGCCCTGCCGAGCCGTTCCAGGGTGGTGCGGCCGGGCACGCCGTCCGCGTCCGCGCCGGTGTAGCCGCAGCGGCGCTGCCAGGCGGCGTACGCGGTGACGGTCCTGGTACCGAAGGAGCCGTCCGCCCATTCGGCGCGCAGCAGCCCCTCGGCGGCGAGCGCCTTCTCGACGGGCAGCGCGTCGGCGCGGTGCGCCGCCGCGCCCTGGGCGGCCGCCGGGTCTGTGCGGGCCGCCGCGAGCACCCGGGCCAGGCTGACCACGGACCGCAGGTGCTGGCGGGACGCCGGTGCCGGTGCGATGGACCCGCCGGCGGCGGCGAAGAGCCGGGCCGGGTCGATGTTCCCCGGATCCCAGTGGTCGTTGCCGGGGACGTGGGCGTGGCCGAAGTGGCCTCCCTTCCCCCGCCAGTCGGTACGGGACCGCTCCCGGCCGGCCCAGACGTCGGGCACGCCCCAGGAGCGGGCGGCCGCCATGAGCGCGCGGAAGTTCGGGCCCGGCTTCCAGTAGCCGGTGAACGGGGTCGCGGCGCGGGCCAGGACCTCGATCTGCACGCAGACCCGGCCGGTCCGGTTGGTCCGGGTGTCCCCGTCGTTGCGCAGCGCGCGGGCGCTGCGGTCGAGCGGCCCGAACTGGCCGAGCCGGTCGGTGGTGGGGTCGTACAGGAGGTGGGGTTCGCTGCCCTGCCGGATCAGGTACGCGCCGACGGAGTCGAAGGCCGCGTTCCCCGCACCGCTCTCGGTGGTGTGCCAGACGACCCGGGGCGGCAGTTCGGGGCTGTCCATGGGGCCGCCGATGGCGCTGTCGCCGATGCGTACGGCGCCGGGGATCCATGTCGTTCCCATCGGGTTCAGCTCCCGAAGGTCTGCACGAAGCGGCCCCAGTTGCCGCGCTGCCGCGGCGCGTATCCGACACCGAGGTTGCGGTAGGCGCCGTTGAGGATGTTGCTGCGGTGGCCGGGGCTGTCCATCCACATCCGCATGGCCTCGGGGACGCTGTTGGACGGGGTGACGTTCTCGGCGCGGGCGGTGTTGCCGGGGAAGCCGGCGTCGCTGATGCGACGGCTGAAGTCGGACCCGTCGGTGCCGTTGTGCTGGGTGAGGTCGTTGCGCGCCATGTCGTCGGCGTGACGCTGCGCGGCGGAGGAGAGCCGGTCGTCGAGCCGCATGGCCGGGACTCCGGCGCGGCGGCGCTCCTCGTTGACCATGGCCAGCATCTCGCCGTGCACACCGGCCGGCGCGGGCTGCGGCTGCGGCTGCGGCTGGGCGCCGCCGCCCTGGCCGCCGCCGGTGCTGCCCGCCGGGGCGAGCCGCCAGACCTGGCCCTGGTTGGCGGGGTCGCGCCGCCAAACACCGAGCGCGGCGCCCTGCGCGTCGGCGGTGAGGTAGGCGGGGCCCTCGTCGGGGCGGGCGCTGCGCAGCAGCACCCGCCCGTCGCCCCCGTCCTCCAGATGCCAGAGCTGGTTGGCCTGGCCGTGCTCCTGGAACAGGTGGGTGGTGAAGTGCGAGTAGTCGTAGTCCATCACCATCCCCTGGCCGGGGGCGTGGGCGTTGTGGGTGAGCCTGGTCTCCAGGAGGAAGGTGTTGTTCGGCTTGGCCCAGAAGACCCAGCCCTGGGCGGCGCTGCCATTGGGCGCCCAGCCCTGGATCCGGTTGCCGTTGCCGGTCTGGCTCGCGTTGACGTCGGCGGCGAGGCCGTTGCCCGCGAGGAGCGTCCACACCTGCCCGTTCTGCGGCTGCGTCGTCATGTCGTGATCTCTCCAGTCGTGTCGGTGACCTGACGGGGAGTACGTTCACCGACACCGGTAGACATCCGGTCAACGCGCGTAGCGCGGGGCGCTCGCCCGGCGTGCGCCGTGAGCGGCACAGCAGGGTGCCTGGGCGATTCACGGCGCGGGCAGGACGCCCTTGCACCTCACGGCACGGGCACGACAACCCGTGCGACTCACGGCGCGGGCAGGGTGTCCAGCAGCGCTCGTACGACCTGCTCCTCGTCGGCGATGCCGAGCCGTGCGTACAGCTCCGCCGCGTCCTGGAGGCAGGCGCGGGCCCGGCTGGGCCTGCCGAGGGAGACGAGCGCCGAGCCGAGGGTCCGCAGCAGGGCCGCCTCCAGGGCCACGCTGGTCTTCCGGGCGAGCGGCAGCGCCTCCTCGGCGGCCTCCGCGGCCAGCGTGGCCCGGCCGCACTCCGCGTGGATCCGGGCGGCGAGGTCGCCCGCCGCCGCCTCGAACACCGTGACCTGGAGCCGGGCGAACTCCTCCCGGGCCCCGGTCGCCTGGACGAGCGCGCCCTCCGGGTCCCCGCACAGCCGCAGCACCCGCGCCAGGTAGTAGCGCCCGGTGGCGGCGGACACCGGCCCGGTCCCGCTCATCAGCCGCGCCCCGCGCTCGGCGGCCTGCCGGGCCTCGGTCAGGCGCCCGGTGTGCGCGGCGTTGAAGGCGAACTCCCCCAGGGCGCTGCCCTGGGCCCGCTCGGCCCCGAGGCCCCGGAACACCTCGGCGGCCCGCCCGGCATGCCCGGCTGCCTCCGCGTGCCGCCCGTGCACGCGCGCGTTCCCGGCGAGCGTGAGCAGCGCCTTGGCCCGGACGCGGGCGGCCGGCCCGGCCGTGGGGTCCGGGTCCTGGGCGAGGGCCTCGCACAGCGCCACCGCGCGGGTGATCTCGGTCCGGGACTCCTCGTAGCGGTTGACGTGCCAGAGCATGGTGCCGCGCACATAGCGGGCGAGGGCCTGGGGTGCGCGGTCGCCGCGGCTCGCGGCCGCCCCGGCGATCCGCTCGGCGAGGCCGGCGATGACGGTCGTCTGGGTCCGTTCGAAGAGGACCGAACCCATCTTGTCGACGAGTTCGGCGGCCTGGGCGAGCGGCAGGGCCGGGTCCGTGCAGGCGAGGGCGACGGCGGCGGCGTGCACCGGGGCCTGGTCGCGCATCCAGCGGACGGCGTCGGCGCCGGTGGCGAGCGGGCGGCCGGGCAGGGTCACCGGTGTGTCGAGCAGGCTCCGTTCGACCGGGTCGACGGATCGGGCGGCGGTGTCGGCGTGCCGTGCGGTGGCCAGACAGAAGTCGAGCAGCCTCGCGGCCGCGGCGCTCCGCTCCGTGCCGCATTCCTCCTCGGCGAGCCGGTCGCGCGCGTAGGCGCGGACCAGGTCGTGGTAGCCGTACCGGCCGAAGCCCGGCGAGTGCAGCAGGTTGAGGTCCACGAGCCCTTCGAGGAGTTCGTCGGCCTCCTCCTCCGAGCGGTCGAGGAGGGCTGCGGCGCAGGGCAGGGCGACGTCGGGCGCCTCGGGCAGCGAGAGGAGCCGGAAGGCGCGGGCCGCCTCCGGCGTGAGGCGGTGGTACGAGAGCGCGAAGGTGGCCTCGACGGCGCGCTCCCCGTCGTCGAGGGCGGCGAGCCGCCGTTCGTCCCGCAGTCCCTCGGCCAGCGCGGCGAGGCCGGTCCCGGGGTTGGCTGCGACGCGGGAGGCGGCGATCCGTACGGCGAGCGGCAGGCGCCCGCAGGCGGCGACGATCTCCTCGACGAGGCCCGGCTCGGCCGCGACCCGGTCGGGGCCCGCGATCCGGGTGAACAGTTCGGCGGCCTCGTCGGCCGGGAGCGGGTCGACCCGCAGGTGGTGGGCGCCCGCCAGGCCCGGCAGGCGGATGCGGCTGGTGACGAGGACCGCGCAGTCGGCGGAGCCGGGCAGGAGCGGCTCGACCTGCTCGGGTGCCGCGGCGTTGTCGAGGACGACGAGGACCCGGCGGCCGGTGAGCACGGAGCGATAGCAGGCGGAGCGTTCGGCCGTGCCGGGCGGTACGTCCTCGGCGGCCACCCCGAGGGCGCGCAGGAACTCGGCGAGGACGGCGGCCGGTTCACGCGGGGTGCGGTCGGCGCCGCGCAGGTCGGCGAAGAGCTGCCCGTCGGGGAAGCGGTCGGCCGCCCGGCGGGCCGCGTGCACGGCGAGCGTGGTCTTTCCGACCCCGCCCATGCCGTCGAGCGCGGACACCACGACGGCCCTGCCACCCGCCCCCAGCTGCTCCGCGAGCGCGTCGACGGCGTCCCCGCGGCCGGTGAAGTCGGCGAGTCCGGCGGGCAGTTGTCCGGGGGCGCGCCACACAGGCGTGTCCTCCTCGGCGGGCCCGTCCGCCGGTCCGCCGAGCAGGGTCGGATCGCCGCGCAGGATCCGCAGCTGAAGTCCGGCGGGCGAATCGGGCGCGGGGCCGGCCGGGCCGGGGCCGCTGTTCGGACCGGAGCGGGCGCCGGGGGCGGGTCGCCCGGTCGGGACGGAGCGGTGGCCCGGGACGTTCGTGTCGGCCGGGCCGGACAGCGCCTCCGTTGGGATGGACGCGCGGGCGTCCTCGTAGACGGCCAGGGCTTCCGCCGTGCGGCCTGCGCGGTGGAGGGCGCGCATGTGGACGGCGACGAGGCGGGGGCGGTGCGGGTGTTCCAGGCAGAGGGCGGCGGCCTCGGCGGTGAGGTCGGGGCGGTCGCCGAGCTCGGCGTCGAGTTCGAGCCGCTGCTCCAGGGCGCTGAGCCGTTCGTCGGCGAGGCGGGCGCGGACCGCCTCCGCGTGGGGTCCGGGCAGGCCGGCGAGCGGTTCGCCGGCCCACAGTCGGTGCGCGGCGCGCAGCACTTCCCGTACCCGGGCCGGTGCCGCTCCGGCGTGCGCCTCCGCGACCAGCCGCCGCCATTCGGTCGTGTCGACCCACGCGTCCGGGGCCCGTAGGGCGTACCCGTCCCCGACCCGGACGATCGGCGAATCGGCCAGGTGCGGCCGGAACGCGGACCGCAGCCGGTGGACGAGCAGCTGGAGCGCCTTGCGCGGGTCGGCGGGAGCGGCACCCTCGCCCCAGATCCCCTCCGCGAGGACGCCGTGTGCGACCGTCCGCCCGGACGCGTCGAGCAGCACCGCGAGCAGGGCCCGCTGCTGTGGCCGGCCGAGGGCGAGCTCCGCGTCCCCGTACCAGGCGCGCAGCGGCCCGAGCAGCGCGAACCGCAGCTTTCCCGTGTCCCCCGTGTCCACCGTGACCCCCGTCTTTCCTCTTGTTTCCGCTGGTCGGCGCGGCGCGCCGACGGTCCGCAACCCCTCCGGGCGGCGCGTCCCGGCGGCCTATGATGCGCCACGTCAACCGCGAAGTACTCATGGCTCAGGGGGTGTCATGGGACTTGAGTTCGCCGTTCTCGGCCCACCGCGCGCATGGCTCGACGGGCGGGAACGCGCGCTCGGCCGCCCGCAGCAGCGAGCGGTGCTGTGCGCCCTGCTGCTCGCGCCCGGAGAGCTGGTGCCCACGCAGCGGCTGATCACGGCGCTGTGGGGCGAGGACGAGGAGGACTGGCCCAAGGACCCGGTCGGTCAGATCGGCACGCACGCCCACCGGCTGCGGCGGGCGCTGGACCGTCCGGGCGTCCTGGTCGCCGGGCCGGGCGGCTACCGGCTCGCCGTCGCCCGCGAGGCGGTGGACGTCTTCCGGTACGAGAAGGAGGCGGGCCGCGCCGTCGCCCGGTTGCGCGACGCCCCCGAGGAGGCGCGGGAACTCCTCGCGCGCGCCCTGGGCCGGTGGTCCGGTACCGCGCTCGACGGGGTGCCGGGGCCGCTCGCGGCACGCACCCGGGAGCGGCTCGCGGCCTCGCGTCACGCGGCGGTCATGGCGTCGTACGAGGCGGAGCTGTCGCTCGGTCGGCACGCCGATGTCCTCGTGGCGCTGCGCGAGCTGACGGCGGCGCGCCCGGAGGACGAGGAGGCGCACCGGCTGTGTCTGCTCGCGCTGTACCGGTGCGGCCGGCGCGAGGAGGCGCTGGCGCTGTTCGAGGCCTTGCGCGAGCGGCTGGACCGGCGGCTCGGGCTGGATCCGGGCGGGGCGCTGACCGGCCTGTACGAGCGGATCCGGCGTGACGGTCCGGGGCTCGCCGTGCCGCGTCCGTGCCAGCTGCCGCCGGACATCCCGGACCTGGTGGGGCGCGGGGCGCAGGTGCGTGAGGCGGAGGGGCTGCTGCGGTCCGGCGGCGGGCAGGGGGGCGGCCCGGTGGTCGTGCTCTCGGGGCCGTACGGGGCGGGTGCTTCGACGCTCGCGGTACATCTGGCGCACCGGGTGCGGGACGCGTTCCCGGACGGTCAGTTGTACGCGCGGGGTGATGCCCCCGGAGCCGTACGGGAGGTTCTGGCCGGGTTCCTGCGGGCGCTGGGCGAGCGGCCTCCGGAGGGCACGGGCGAGGGCGAGCTGGCGGCCCGTTACCGGGCGGCGCTCGCGGGCCGTCGGGTCCTGGTGCTGCTCGACGGAGTACGGGAGCCGGGGCCGCTGCTGCCCGGCGGGGCGGGGTGCGCCGCCCTGCTCACGGAGGCGGAGGCGGAGGCGGCGTCGGCAGCGGGGGTCGGAGCGGAGGCGGCGTCGGCAGCGGGGGTGGAAGCGGCGGCGAAGGCGGCAACGGGACCAGGGGCCGTACGACTGCCGGTCGGACCGCTCGATCCGGACGACGCGTACGAACTCCTCGCCCGGATCGTGGGCCCGGACCGGATCCGTCGAGAGGCCGCCGCGGCCCGGGAACTGGCCGAGCTGTGCGGCCGGCTGCCGGCCCGGCTGCGATCGGCGGCGGCGCGGCTCGCGGCCCGCCCGCAGTGGTCGGTGGCCGATCTGGTGGGCCGTCTCTCGGGCTGAGCCACCGGGCGGGGACGTGCGGTGGCCCCGGCCGGAAGGGGGTCCGGGCCGGGGCCACGTGTGGAGGGGGATGGGGGCAGGAACGGGTCAGTACAGGTCGGAGAGGATCCTGTCCTCGGTCGTCGAGCTCAGCGTCCGCGCCGTGAGGGCGTTGAACGTGCCGCACCGGGTGTTGGTGTACCAGATGTGGAGGCCGCCCGGGCCGTCCCCGACCTGGAGGCAGGCGTAGGCGGAGCCCCCCTTGTCGCGGCCCCGTGAGGCGCACTCGCGGCCGTCCGCGCCGCGCACCACGAGCCGGCCGTCGCTCTGCATGACGGCCTTGTGGCCGCAGCCGACGGTGTCGGTGTGCCAGAGGGGCGTGGCGTTCGACCAGTCGCCCGGTGTGTTCGTCCGGTAGAAGACGAGGTTCCCGTCGGTCTGCATGATGAGCCGCGCGTAGCCGGTGCTGACGTGCCAGCCGGGGTAGAGCGGCTCGTCGCCCCACATGGTCTGGGTGCCGGGGTCGTAGGCGGCCTGGGCCGTGCCGGATCCGGCCACCGTCCCCGCCACCGCCAGCAGTCCGGCCGCCGCGGCCCCGGCCGCCCCGCGCAGCGTCTTCTTCACGATCGTCTTCATCCCCGTTGCCTTCCTTCGGTTCGGCGTGCGCACCGATCCTCGGCGGCGGCGGTAGACAAACGATGAACGCGGCTCACGCGCACTCCCCGGGAGCGCCTCGCGCGCCCCCTTGTCGGCCCCCTCCCCCGGTGTCACTCTGAGAGTCCCCCCGCTTGTGAACTTGTGAAGCGCTTCTCGTTGAAGGCGGGAACGTTTCACCAAGGAGGTGGCTCCGCCCATGCTCGTCCGTGACGCCATGAGCACCGTGGTCCTCACCATCGGCCCCGCCCACACCCTCCGACAGGCCGCCCGGCTGATGGCGGCGCGTCGCGTCGGCGCGGCCGTCGTCCTGGACGGGGACGCCGGACTCGGCATCCTCACCGAGCGCGACATCCTCAACTCACTGGCCCGCGACCAGGACCCCGACGACGAGACCGCCGACGCCCACACCACCCACGACGTCGTCTTCGCCGCCCCCACCTGGACCCTGGAGGAGGCGGCCGAGGCCATGACGCACGGCGGATTCCGCCATCTGGTCGTCCTCGACGACCGGGGTCCCGTCGGCATCGTCTCGGTGCGCGACATCATCCGCTGCTGGATCCCCCTGCACAGCGTCGCGGGATGACACGAAAGCGGGCCGGAATCCGTACGGAAATCCGGCCCGCTCTCTCTACGGCAAGCGTCCTCAGCCGCGCAGGGCCTGGATCGCGGCCTCCAGCCGCTTGCCGAAGTCTTCGTCCGCCCGGCGGAAGTTGCCGATCGCGCGCTCGGCGATGTCCTCGCGCGAGACCTTGGCGATGAAGCCCGCCAGGTTGCCCACGAGACGGCCCTTCTCGTCCTCCGACATCAGACGGTAGAGGTCGCCCGCCTGCGTGAAGTCGTCGTCCTCGGCGTGGACCGCGGCGGCGTGGTTGCCCGTGCCCCCGGTGACCGGGGCGGACTGCCACAGCGGACGGTCCGTCTGGAACGGGCCGCCGAAGGAGTTCGGTTCGTAGTTCTTCGCGCCCTTGTGGCGGCCGTCGTAGAGGAAGCCGTCACGGGAGTGGGTGCGCGCCTCGGTGGCGTGCGGGCGGTTCACCGGCAGGTGGTCGGCGTTGATGCCGACGCGGTAGCGGTGGGCGTCGCCGTAGGCGAAGAGGCGGCCCTGGAGCATCTTGTCCGGGGACGGGCCGATGCCGGGCACGAAGTGCGCCGGGGAGAAGATCGACTGCTCGACCTCGGCGAAGATGTTCTCCGGGTTGCGGTTGAGCTCCAGCTTGCCGATCTCGATCGGCGGGTAGTCCTCGTGCGGCCACACCTTGGTGAGGTCGAAGGGGTTGAAGCGGTAGTCCGCCGCGTCGGCCGCGGGCATGATCTGGACCTGCACGGTCCAGGTCGGGAAGTCGCCGCGCTCGATGGCCTCGCGCAGATCGCGCTGGTGCGAGTCGGGGTCCTCGCCGGCGAGGCGGTTGGCCTCGTCCTGGGTGAGGTTCTTGATGCCCTGGTCGGTCTTGAAGTGGTACTTGACCCAGAAGACCTCGCCGGCCTCGTTGTTCCACTGGAACGTGTGCGAGCCGTAGCCGTTCATGTGGCGGTACGAGGCGGGGATGCCGCGGTCGCCGAAGAGCCAGGTGACCTGGTGGGTCGACTCCGGGGAGAGGCCCCAGAAGTCCCAGACGTTGTCCGCCTCCTGCGAGCCCGAGTACGGGTCGCGCTTCTGGGTGTGGATGAAGTCGGGGAACTTGATGGCGTCCTTGATGAAGAACACCGGGGTGTTGTTGCCGACGAGGTCGTAGTTGCCCTCCTCGGTGTAGAACTTCAGCGCCCAGCCGCGCGGGTCGCGCACGGCGTCGGCCGCGCCGAGGTTGCCCGCGACGGTCGAGAAGCGCAGGAAGGTCTCGGTCTCCTTGCCGACCTCGGAGAGGAACGCGGCCCGCGTCCACCGCGAGACGTCGCGGGTGAGCGTGAAGGTGCCGTAGGCGCCGGCACCGCGCGCGTGGACCACGCGCTCCGGGATGCGCTCACGGTTGAAGTGGGCGAGCTTCTCCAGCAGGAGCTGGTCCTGGACGAGGACCGGACCGCCGATGCCCGCCGTCTCGCTGTTCTGGTTGTCGGCGACCGGCGCGCCGGCCTCTGTGGTGAGCGGTCCCTGCGTCACGTGCGCCTCCTGCGTCCTGTCCTGCGCTGCCGTAATCGATCCTACAATAGACAATGTCTAAGTCAATTGGACTTCCAAAGTCACACCTGTTCGGGAACCCGGCAGTGCGACTGTTACGCTGGCCCTCATGAGTGACCTGCTTGAACGACTGCGCGGACGCGGCTGGCGGATGACCGCGCAGCGGCGTGTCGTGGCCGAGGTCCTCGACGGTGATCATGTGCACCTGACCGCCGACGAGGTCCATGCGCGCGCCGTGACGCGACTCCCCGAGATCTCGCGCGCGACCGTCTACAACACGCTGGGCGAGATGGTCACCCTCGGCGAGGTCATCGAGGTCGCGACCGACGGGCGCGCCAAGCGCTACGACCCCAACGCCCACCGGCCGCACCAGCACCTGGTCTGCGGCCGCTGCGGCGCGATCCGCGACGTCCACCCGGGCGGCGACCCGCTGGCGGACCTGCCGGACACCGAGCGCTTCGGCTTCACCATCTCGAACGTCGAGGTCACGTACCGGGGCATCTGCCCGAGCTGTGCGTCCTCCGCCTGACGCGACCTCCGCTCGACACAAGAAGGCCCCCGCTTCGGTGGGGGCCTTCTTCGTGAGGTCGCGAGCACGACGAAGGCCCGGATCCAGTGACTGGATCCGGGCCTTCGTTGCTACTGAGTAGCGGGGACAGGATTTGAACCTGCGACCTCTGGGTTATGAGCCCAGCGAGCTACCGAGCTGCTCCACCCCGCGTCGGTAGACCCGACTCTACGGGACGCCCCTCGACCAGCGCAAATCCATTGGGCGGAGCCCCGGGCCGGGTCCGGAAAGTCCCGCCTGGCCCCCGACGCCCACGACCTAGGCCGTGAGCTCCTGGTGCAGTGCCTCGCTCAGCCGGGCCGCCCGCTCGGCGACCTCCGCCGGGCCCAGCTCCACCGCGCGGGCGCACCAGCGGCGCCCCTCGGTCAGCTCCCCGCGGCGCGCCGCGAGCAGCGCGAGCCGGAGCGCGGCACGGCCGTGGCCGGCCCGGGCGGCCCGGGTCCACCACAGGGCGGCCTCGCGCTCGCTGCCCTCGCGGGCGAGGAGCAGCCCGAGGTTGAAGGCGCCGTTGCGGCTGCCCGCCTCCGCCGCCTCGCGGTACCAGCGGTCGGCCTCGGCCAGGTCGCCGCGCCCGGCGGCGAGCATGCCGACCCGCACCTGGGCACGCCGGTGCCCCTGCTGGGCCGCCCGCTCGTACCACTCCTCGCACTCGGTCTTCTCCTCCCGGGGCGCGCCGAGGACGGCCGGGCCGGGGTCGGGGCGACGCGCGTCGAGCACCGAGGCGAGCCGGAAGGCGGCCTCGGCGCTGCCGCCGCCGGCGGCGCAGCGCAGGTGCCGCTCGGCGGTCCGCTCGTCGCCGTCCCGGAGGGCGGCGATGCCGACCTGGAGGGCTGCCTCGGTGTGCCCGGCGGCCGCGGCCCGCTCGTACCAGACGAGGGCCGTACGGTCCTCGTCACGGCCCGCGTGGAGGATGCCCAGGTTGAAGGCGGCGTCCACGCTGCCGGCCTCGGCGGCCTTGGAGAACCAGGGCTCGGCGCCGTTGGCGTCGCCGGCCTGCAGGAGCAGTACGGCGAGGGCGTTGGCGGCCTCGCGGTGGCCCGCGTAGGCGGCCCGGCGGTACCACTGCTCGGCCTGCGGGATGCGGTCCTGAGCGGCGCAGAGCAGCCCGAGGTTGTAGGCGCCGTTGACGTCGCCCGCGTCCATGGCGGCCCGGTACCAGCGCTCGGCGGTCTGCTGCTCGCCCCGGGCGGCGTGCAGGGCGCCGAGGGCGTTGGCCGCGTTGCCGTCGCCGTCCTGGGCGGCGCGCAGCCACCACACGGCGGCGCTCTCCTCGTCGCCGGCGTCGCGGAGCAGGAAGCCGAGCGCGCAGGCGGCCTTGGCCTCGCCCTCCTTGGCGGAGCTGAGGTACCAGCGGCCGGCCTCCTTGAGCTCGCCCCGGTGCTCCAGGATCGCGCCGAGGTGGAGCGCGGCCCGCCGGTGGCCGCGCGCGGCGGCCTGCCGGAACCACTGCTCGGCCTCGGTGGGCTCGCCGCCGGGCTCGCCCGCGGGACGCCCGGGCACGGCGGGGTCGGCGCCCTTCGCCGGGGCGCCGGTGGGCACGATCGCGCCCGTGCCGGGCACCCTGAGCCGGGTGCCGGTGTCGTGCGGGCCGCGGGTCGTCTCGGTGCCGCGGCGCTCCAGGGCGAGGGCGAGCCGGTACGCGGCCTCGCGGTGGCCCTGTTCGGCGGCGGCGCGCAGCCAGCGCTCGGCGCCGACGTCGCTGCGGTGTTCCAGGAGGTCGGCGAGGGCGTACGCGCCGAGGGCGTGGCCCTGCTCGGCGGCCTGGCGCAGCCAGTACTCGGCGGCGGGCTCGTCGCCGCGCTCGCGGTGGTAGCGGCCGAGGGCGTGGGCGGCGGGAGCGGAACCGGCGACGGCGGCGACCCGCCACCAGCCGGCTGCTTCCTCGGCGTATCCGCGCTGGTGCAGCAGGACCCCGAGGTTGTTCGCGGCGGCCCGGTCGCCTTCGGCGGTGGCGCCGCGCAGATAGGGCTCGGCGCCGTCGAGGTCACCGCGGCGCAGCAGCAGCGCGCCGAGGGCGCTCATCGAGGCGAGGTCGCCGCGCTCGGCGGCGCGCCGGTGGCGGGCCTCGGTCTCGGTCTCGTTCTCGGCATCGGTCTCGGCGGTGGTGTCGACGGCCGCATCGACGGCCCCTACTGCCTCGATGATCTCGTCTGCGGCGTTTCTGGCGTGCCGCTGCACAAACCGCCCTGTCTCCAACAGAGTTGCCCTGTCCCCCATAAATACCATCGTCGCACCACCCGCAACCCGAGCACACCTGGTATACCGCAGCCAGTGAGGTCACTCAGCGTTTTGTCGACATGCCCACAGAGAGACAAGTCAAACACGACTCACGCCAACTCGCCCCTTCCCTACCGCTCTTCGGGCCCCCCATGCACGCCGACACACGACGAGGGCCCGGATCCTTATGGATCCGGGCCCTCATCCTCTGAGTAGCGGGGACAGGATTTGAACCTGCGACCTCTGGGTTATGAGCCCAGCGAGCTACCGAGCTGCTCCACCCCGCGTCGGTAAACCAACCGTACCACGGTCGCGGGGTGGAAAACCTCAGGTCAGCCGCTTGATCCCGTCGGCTTGAGCTTCGCCCCGGCCTCGGCCGCCTTCTGGAGAGCCGCCTGGAGGTCCTCCTGAGCCTTGCCGTACGCCGCCCAGTCGCCCTTCGCCAGCGCCGCCTCGCCCGCGTCGTACGCCTTCTGCGCGTCGGAGATCGCCTGCTTGAGCGCGGCGTCGTTCGAAGCCGGCGGCGGGTTCGTGGTGCCCGGCGGGGTCGTCGGTGTGGTGGGCGGCGTGGTCGGCGCCTCCACCCCGAAGACCGCGTTGAGCGCCTTGGTGAGGTTGTCCTCGAACACCGTGGTGTCCTTGGTCGTGTCACCGTCCGGCTGGTCCGCGTCCACGTACGACACCGCGACCTTCTTCAGGAGCGGGTAGAGCGCGTTGCGTCCCTGGGCGTAGACCGGCTCCACGTACAGGAATCCGCCGTCGAGCGGGACGGTCAGCAGGTTTCCGTACTGGATGTCGGAGTCGGCGCCCTTCATGTCCCGGACGAAGGTGGCCACGGACGGCAGACCGTTGAGCTTGCTCTGCACCTGCGCCGGGCCCGGCACGTCCTCGGTGACCCGCAGCAGTCTCAGCCTGCCGTACTCCTTGCTGGTGGCGTCGGCGTCGACCGCCATGAAACCGCCCAGGTTGGGCCGTCCGTTCGGCGTGAACGTCGTCGTCAGCGAGAAGCGCTGCGCCGTGTCTCCGGGCATCTTCATGCTCAGGTAGTACGGCGGGACCGCGTTGCCGTCCTTGTTGGTCGGGTCGTCCGGCACCTGCCAGGCGTCCGAGCCGCTGTAGAACTGCGCGGGGTCGGTGACGTGGTAGCGGGTCAGCAGCTCGCGCTGGACCTTGAACATGTCCTGCGGGTACCGCAGGTGCGCCATCAGGTCGCCGCTGATCTCGGACTTGCCCTTGACCGTGCCCGGGAAGGCCTTCATCCAGGTCTTCAGGACCGGGTCCTGGGTGTCCCACTGGTAGAGGTTCACCGTGCCGTCGTAGGCGTCGACGGTGGCCTTCACCGAGTTGCGGATGTAGTTGACCTGGTTCTGCTGGGCGACGACCGCGCGCTGCTGGTTCCCGACGGTCAGCGAGTCGGCCGTGGTGTCGCCGAGCGTGGTGCGCGAGGCGTACGGGTAGCCGTTGGTCGTCGTGTAGGCGTCGATGACCCACTGGATCCGGCCGTCGACGACCACCGGGTAGGCGTCGCCGTCGATGGTCAGCCACGGCGCGACAGCCTCGACGCGCTCCTTGGGCGTGCGGTTGTAGAGGATCCGCGAGCCCTCGCCGATGGCCCCCGAGTAGAGGATCTGCGGCTCGCTGAAGGCCACCGCGTACGCGGCGCGGTTGAAGGTGTTGGAGAGGTTGACCCCGCTCTTGCCCTCGTAGCTGGTGGTCTTCTCGCCGTTCTCCTCGTAGTCCAGCTCCTTCTGCGGACCGCCGACGATCGAGTACTGATCGGTCTTCTCGCCGTAGTAGATCTTCTGCTGGTACGGGCCGAGCATGCCCGTGGTCGGCAGTCCGGCCTCGGTGAAGACCGGGGAGCCGTTGGCGTCCGTCTGCGTGCCCGCGGCCATGATCGCGCCGTAGCCGTGGGTGTAGGTGAAGTGGTCGTTGATCCAGTTCCGCTTCGGGATGCCCTTGATGTTGAGCTCACGGAGACCGACGACGGTGTCCTTGCCCGCGTACCGGTCCACGTCCAGGGTCGTCGGGAACTGGTAGTACTTCCGCTTCTGCTCCAGCTGCTGGAACGTCGGCGAGACGATGTTCGGGTCGAGGACGCGGTAGCTGGCCGCCGAGTCGGCGTCCGTGCGCAGCTGGTCCTTGGCCTTCACCGTCGACTTGCCCGAGTAGTTCTCGGGCTTCGTCCCGTCGATCGCGTACGCCTTGCGGGTCGCATCGATGTTCTTCTGGATGTACGGCGCTTCCTTGGCCTGCTCGTTCGGCTGGACCTGGAACTTCTGCACGATGGCCGGGTACAGGCCGCCGATCAGGATCGCGGAGAGCACCATCAGGCCGAAGCCGATCACCGGCAGCTGCCAGGTGCGGCGCCAGAGCGTGGCGAAGAACAGCACGGCGCAGATCGCGGCGATGCAGAAGAGGATGGTCTTCGCCGGCAGGTAGGCGTTGGCGTCGACGTACCGCAGACCCGTCCAGTTGCCGGTGGCCTTGAAGTCGCTGGACTTCACGGCCAGGCCGTACCGGTCGAGCCAGTACGCCACGGCCTTCAGCGACACGAAGACGCCGAGCAGCACCGAGAGGTGGCCGGTGGCCGCGGCGGTGGCACGCGCACCCGGGCTGGTGATCCGCAGCCCGCCGTACAGGTAGTGCGTGAGCGCGGCGGCGATCAGCGACAGGACGGCGGCGGCGAAGCCGAACGCGAGGAGGAAGCGGTACCAGGGCAGGTCGAAGGCGTAGAACGACACGTCGAGCCCGAACTGCGGGTCCTTCTGGCCGAACTTCACGCCGTTGATCCACATCAGCCAGGTGCGCCACTGGCCGGAGGCGGAGGCACCGGCGATCAGCGCCACCAGGGCGGTGACCGCGAGCAGCACCCACTTCTTGAACGGCGCGAGGCCCATCCGGTACCGGTCGAGGCTCTGCTGCTCCAGCGACATCGCGCTGAGCGGCGGCCGCAATCGGTACGCCAGCCAGATGTTCAGGCCGACGGCGAGCCCCATCAGCAGACCGAAGACGGCGAAGAGGCCGATCTTGGTCCAGAGCGTGGTGGTGAACACGGACGAGTAATTGACCGAGCGGTACCAGAGCCAGTCCGTCCAGAACCCGGCGAACATCACGAACGCCATGGCCAGCACGGCCAGTACCCCGAGTGTCATGAGCAGGGTTCGGGCCCGCCGGGACGGCCGGCCGACTCTCATCCTTGGCCCGGACGGGCTACCGCCGCGGTCCGGCATCTGGAAAGCCAACGTGCGCCCCTCGATGTTGATGCGTCTGAAAAGCAGGCCCCGCGATCGTAGAGCCCCACTGATGCAACTTACTGAGGCTTTACCTAGTTCCCGTGTTCAGGGGAAGAGGAGGCAGGATGTTGGTCATGTCCAACGTTTCCCCCTCCGGCCCGGCAATGGCCGCGAGCCCCCTCACCCGCGCGGTGCTCGAGATCGACGAGTACGCGGCGGGCCTCGGCTGGGACCAGCCGGCCCGCCTGTTCGCCCTGGTCGACACCGCACGGCTGCGCGCCAAGGAACCCGCGCTCGCCTCCCAGCTGGGCCTGGGTGACGATGCCACCGCCTACACCCCGATCGAGCAGGAGAAGCTGCCGCGCGGGAAGCCCCTCGACGAATTCCTCGGCACGATCGCCTGGCCCGCGGGCGTGGCCGGCTGCGCCATGACGGTGGAGCGGCTCATGCTGCCCCCGTCGGCGGAGGCCCAGGTCCCGCAGGGCCTCAACGAGAAGCAGCTCGCCAAGTGGGTGGCCGCCCACCCGGACCGCCAGGAGGTACGGATGACCGTGGCGGTGCTGCGCGGCGGTGCGCGCGAGGCCGCGATCCGGCTGCGCGAGAAGGACACGGCCACCGAGGTCCTGACCGGCCCCGACCTGGTGCCGGGCCTCGCCGAGGCCCTGGCGGCGACCTTCGAGTCCTGAGACCCGGCTCTCACGGACGAAGGGGCTCCCGGTCGCTGTGACCGGGAGCCCCTCTCGTCGTGACGCGCGCGTGGTCAGCCCTTCGAGCAGCTCGGCAGGGACTTCGTGTCGCCCGCGCGGAGCTTCTCCAGGGACTTCGTGGCGTCGTCGATGGTGTCCACCTTGACCAGGGTCAGCCCGTCCGGCGTGTCCCTCGCGGCGTTCTCACAGTTGTCGGCCGGGGTGAGGAAGTACTGGGCGCCCGCGTTGCGCGCGCCGACCAGCTTCATCTCGATACCGCCGATCGGGCCGACCTTGCCCTCGTCGTCGATGGTGCCGGTACCGGCGACGAAGCGGCCGCCGGTGAGGCTCTCGGGGGTGAGCTTGTCTACGATGCCGAGCGCGAACATCAGACCGGCGCTGGGGCCGCCGACATCGGCCAGGTTGATGTCGATCGTGAACGGGAAGACGTGGTCGGTGCCGGCCTGGATGCCGACGACGGCCCGGTCGCCCTCCTCGGAGGTGGTGGTCGTGATGACCACCTTCCGGGTGACGGTCGGCTCCTTGCGCGCCTTCTCGGCCGCGGCCGCCTCCTTGGCGGGGACGATCGTGAACTCGACGTCCTGGCCGGGCTTGCGCTTCACGACCTGCTTGGCGACATCGGCCTGCGCGGTGATCGCCACCCCGTCGACGGCCTTGATCACGTCGCCGGCGTGCAGCTTGCCCTCGGAGGGCGAGCCCTTGATCACCGAGCCGACGACGACCCGGGAGACGACCGGGATGTTCAGCTCCTTGAGGGCGGCCACCTTGGCGCTCTCCTGGGACTGGCTGAACTCCTCGGCGTTCTCCTGGCTCGACTCCTCCTCGGTCTTGCCGTCCGGGTAGAGCGTGTCGTGCGGGACCACCACGTTGTCGTGGGCCAGCCAGCCGTAGACGGCCTCGACGGCGTTCATCTTGTAGTCCGCGCTGGTGACGCGGACCGTCGTCATGTTGAGGTGCCCGTCGGTCGGGTAGGTCTTGCGCCCCGAGATGTGCAGAACGGGCTCTCCCCGGGCCTCGCCGAGGGTGTTGACCGTGGGGCCGGGGCTCATCTCCGCGTACGGCACCGGGATCAGGACGCCCGCGATGAGCAGACAGATCAGGACCAGGGTGGAGGCGAGCATCGTCGCGGTGCGGCGTGGCATGGAACGACAGTACGGGACTCGTCTGTGGGTGCACCCCTGGGGCGGTCCGTACGAGGCGGCGGGCGTCAGCTCGACGGCGAGGTGGTGACACCACCGGCGGCGGCGGCCGGTTCGAGCTCTACGCGAGCGGAATCGTGGGGCGTGGTGTGGGAGCGTTCCATCGCGTCCCGGAAGCGTGCGTAACCGGCGAGTTCGGCCACGTCACCTATGGTCTTGTTCCTCGAAGCCCAGCTTCCCCATATCGCCGCGCCGACGACTGCGAAAAGCGGAATCAGCAACCAGGCCAGCGCTGCCATCCCGACCTCCCATCCCCAGTGAGTTGATCAGCAGACTGTGTCATCTGTGAGGTCAACGCTGGCGCCTGGGAGCCGGTTACGCAAATCGGGCGTTCGGCTACGCCCTGTCGGCGCGTCGCCTTGCAGGCCCGGCAACCACCGGTGGCCGGCTCAGCAAGCGCCCACCCTCCCCCAGCCTCCGGCCGGGGAGGCCCCCGGCCAGGGGTGAAGGGTCAGCAAGCTCCCACCCACTCCTCTGTGCCGTCCGAGAAGGTCTGGTGCTTCCAGATGGGGACCTCGTGCTTGAGGTCGTCGATGAGCTTGCGGCTGGCCTCGAAGGCCTCGCCGCGGTGCGGGCAGGAGACGGCCACGATCACCGCGATGTCGCCCACGACCAGGTCACCGACGCGGTGCACGGCGGCCAGCGCGCGGACCGGGTAGTTCGCGACGACCTTCTCCGCGACCCGGCGCAGCTCCGCCGCGGCGGTGGGGTGGCAGGAGTAGCCCAGGCCGTCGACGTCGGCGCCGCCGTCGTGGTTGCGCACGGTACCCACGAACAGCGTCGTGCCGCCCGAGGCGTCGTCCCCGACCGCCCGGAAGACCTCGTCGAGGGAGAGCGGGGTCTCCCGGATCGCGAGGAGCTTGATCGGGTCGTCGGCGGCCTGCTCGCCGGGGTGGCCAAAGGTCGGTGCCATGGCCCCATGGTGCCGCACGCGCGCGGGATCCCGGAATAGCGGTTTCGACCGGTCGTCGGCGGCCTCCGTAGGAGGGTCCTACAGGCCGCCGCACGCCTCCCCGGTCAGATCCCCCGCCGCTTCCGCATCTGCCGGACGAGCGCCGCCGTGCCGAGCAGCGCCACCGTCGCACCGGCCGCGCCCGCCGCCGTGGCGTCCTTGCGGCCCAGACGGCGGCCGGCGACCGTGTGGCGGCCCTCGACCTCCTCCAGGAGCGCGGCGAGGACCTCCTCGTTCGTCCACTTCGGCCGCCAGCCGGCATCGTGCAGCCGACCGACGCTCACCACCCACGGGTGCATCGTGTACGCCAGGTCGCCCGCCGGGGACGGGGTGAGCCCGATCCGGTGGAGCCGGGCCGCCGCGCCGAGAGCGACGGCGGAGGGCAGCTCCATGCGCCGGATCCCGGAGAGCTCCTCGACCTCCTCCTGCTCCAGCCAGCCCTCGCAGCCGACCGCGAACTCCCCGTCGACCTTCTCCAGAGCCGCGTACTCCAGGGCGCTGACCAGGTCCTCCACGTGGCAGAACTGCCAGGTGGGCCGGGATCCGGCGACGACGAGCAGCCGGGGCGACTCGAAGTAGCGGGTCAGCGCCGTGTCCGTACCGCCGACGAGGACGGCCGGGCGGACGACGGTGACGTTCAGGCCGGGGTGCGCGCGCGGGGCCCGGCGGCCGAGGCGCTCGATCTCCAGCATGTCGCCGACGCCGGTGGCCTCCGCCGTGGCCCTGAGCTCGGCGTCCTCGGAGAGCGGGATGTCGTTGTCGGGCAGGGCGCCGTAGACCATCGCGGAGGTGCACAGCACCACCCGGTGGACACCGGCCGCCGCGGCGGCGGTCAGCACGGTCTGCGTGCCGCGCACGTTGTAGGCCGTCCGGGCGGCGGGGTCGGTCTCCAGGTCGAGATCGACGGCCAGGTGCACGACGACGTCCGCGCCGCGCAGCTTCTCGGCGATGGCCGGGTCGCGCACGTCGAGGATGTGCCACTGCGCCTCGGCGACCTCGCCCCGGCGCTCGTCGATGGCGACGACCTTCTTGATCTCCTCGGAGGCGGCGAGGCGCCGGGTCAGCAGGTCACCGACGCCGGAAGCGGCGCCGGTGACCGCGACGACGGGGCCGCGCACGGCGGACCGGGTTGAGTGGTTTCGCGCTCCGCGAACCTGTGGATCTGGGGAACTCACCGGGCGTCTCCAGCGGTTGTCTTCAGTACGTACACGGATGACGCGTACGGACCAGGTGGCGTCCATCCTGCCGCAGGGCACGGCCCGGCGGAGCACCGAGCCCATTTCCGGCCCGGATGTCTACGCTGGTGGTGTGCGGGGCCTGTCTGGACAGGCCCTGGTCGGGCAGTCGCCGTCGGCAGGAGGCCGGCGGCCCTACGAGCCGAGGAAACCTGTGAGTGACACCCCATTCGGATTCGGCCTTCCGCCGGAGGAGCCGGAGAACGGCGACGAGGGCAAGAAGAAGGACCCCGCCGGAGGTGGCCAGGGGTCCGGTGGCCAGGGCGGCGGCAACCCCTTCGGGGCGAACCCGTTCGGCTTCGGCGGACTGCCCGGCATGGGCGGTCCGAGCGGTCAGGGCGGAGCGGACAATCCGTTCGCGGCGATGTTCGGCTCGCTGAACCCCAACGATCTGGGGGCGGCCTTCCAGCAGCTCGGGCAGATGCTGAGCTACGAGGGCGGTCCCGTGAACTGGGACATGGCCAAGCAGATCGCGCGCCAGGTGGTGGCCCAGGGCACCGCCGACGGCACCAAGGACGCCAGCGTGGGTCCGGCGGAGCGGTCCGCGGTCGAGGAGGCCGTGCGCCTGGCCGACCTGTGGCTGGACGGCGTGACCTCGCTGCCCTCCGGGGCCAGCACGGCCGTGGCCTGGAGCCGCGCGGAGTGGGTCGAGGCGACGCTGCCGGCGTGGCAGCAGCTCGTGGACCCGGTCGCCGAGCGGGTCGGCGCGGCGATGGGCGACGTCCTGCCGGAGGAGATGCAGGCCATGGCGGGCCCGCTGATCGGCATGATGCGCTCCATGGGCGGCGCCATGTTCGGCCAGCAGATCGGGCAGGCCGTCGGCGCGCTCGCCGGTGAGGTCGTCGGTTCGACGGACGTCGGTCTGCCGCTCGGCCCGGCCGGGCGGGCGGCGCTGCTGCCGCTGAACATCGAGGCCTTCGGCAAGGACCTGGGCGTGCCCTCCGACGAGGTGCGGCTCTACCTGGCCCTGCGCGAGGCCGCCCACCAGCGTCTCTTCGCGCACGTGCCGTGGCTGCGCGCGCATCTGTTCGGTGCGGTCGAGGGGTACGCGCGGGGGATCAAGGTCGACACCTCGAAGCTGGAGGAGGCGGTGGGCCAGCTCGACCCGACGCACCCGGAGCAGCTTCAGGAGGCGCTCCAGCAGGGCATGTTCCAGCCGGAGGACACCCCCGCGCAGAAGGCGGCCCTGGCCCGGCTGGAGACGGCGCTCGCGCTGGTCGAGGGCTGGGTGGACGCGGTGGTCCACGAGGCGGCCAAGTCGCGGCTGACCTCGGCGGACGCCCTGCGGGAGACGCTGCGCCGGCGCCGGGCCTCGGGCGGTCCCGCCGAGCAGACCTTCGCCACGCTGATCGGTCTTGAGCTCCGTCCGCGGCGGCTGCGGGACGCGGCGCGGCTGTGGGCCTCGCTGACCGACGCGCGCGGGGTGGACGGCCGTGACGGTCTGTGGGAGCACCCGGACATGCTGCCGACGGCGACCGACCTGGACGACCCGGACGGTTTCGTGCACCGCGAGCACCTGGACTTCTCCGAGCTCGACAAGATGCTCGGCGAGGCGGCCAAGGGCGACGCCCCCGAGGACGGGGACGGCAAGGAGTGACTCTGCACGACGACGCGGTCCTCGTGCTCAAGGAGTACGAGGACCAGCCGGAGCTGCGCGACCTGTACCTGGAGCACCTGGACGCGCATCCGGACGGCATGTACAAGCCCTGCGGGGCCGGGCATCTGACCTCCAGCGCACTGGTGGTCGACCCCTCACGCGGGCGCGTGCTGCTGACCCTGCACAAGAAGCTGGGCATGTGGCTGCAGATGGGCGGCCACTGCGAGCCCGGTGACGCGACCGTGGAGTCGGCCGCGCTGCGGGAGGCCACCGAGGAGTCGGGGATCACGGGGCTGACCCTGCTGCCGGGCGGCCCGGTGCGGCTCGACCGGCATCCGATCCCGGCGCCCTGTCACTGGCACCTGGACGTGCAGTACGCGGCGCTGGCCCCGGCCGGTGCGGTGGAGCAGATCAGCGAGGAGTCGCTGGACCTGCGCTGGTTCGCGTACGAGGACGTGGCGGGCGTGGCGGACACGTCGGTGGTGCGGCTGTTGGAGAGCACGCTGGCGCGGCTCGCGTAGCGCACGCGCGTGAGGGGCGGTCGGCATGCCGACCGCCCCTCACGTCTGTCCGGTGCTCAGTTCCAGGCGTTGTTCTGGTTCTGGGCGTGGGATCCGTGCTGTCCGGCGCCGAACTGGGCGGCGATGCCCTGGCCGATGGCCGCGTTCTGCGGGGGCATGACCTCGCTGGGCTGGACGAGCGCGAAGCCCTGGCCGAGGAAGCTGAGTTCCCAGCCCTCGCCCGTGTTGCCGCGGCGGCTGCGGACGTTGGAGTTGTGCGTCTGCGCCTGCATCTGGACGCGCAGCCCGGTGGACCAGGCGACGATCGCGTCCGCGTCGACGCTCACGTACTTGTCGGGCGTGACCTGCATCATCAGCGGCTGCCCCGAGGTCATCAGGGCGACCTTGCCACGGCCGGAGATGTTGAGCTGGTACTTGCCGGTGCCGGAGACCCCGTACTGGCTGTCGACGGCGATGACCTCGGTGTGGAGGGTCGAGTCGAGCGCCAGGACATAGGAGCTGTCGACCGTCAGGCCCTCCTGCTCGATCTCCACGACGTGGACGTACTGGGCGAGGTTGGCGAAGTAGACCGTGCCCTGGCCGGAGCAGCGCATCAGGTCCAGGCCCTCGCCGGTGCGGGCCTGGGCCCGCCGCTGGCTCGGGGTCTTGTACTCGCCGTCGAAGTCGACGAGTCCCTGGTACGCGACCATGGCGCCCTTACGGGCGAGGACGTCGTCCTGCCCGGTGAGGCTGACCCGCAGGAGCTGCGGGTTCTGGATGACGTACCGCTCCTGGCTCTGCTGTTCGGCGTGGTTGAAAAGCGGGCTCTGCATGGTGTGTTCTCGCTCCCCCTCAGCCCCGGATCCGCAGGCGGTCGGTACTGTCCTCGCTCGGCTGTACGACGACGATGCCCTGGCCGGAGAAGGCCATCTGGAATGCCTCGCCGCTGCCCCGCCCGATGAGGGAGGAGGCCTTGAAGCTGCGCTTGCCCTTGACCTTGAGCGTCGGCGACCAGGCGACGAGCGCGTCGGGGTCGACGTAGGTCTCGTCGTCGCCGCGGCCGCAGTCGACGACGATCGGCGTGCCGCGCGAGGTCAGCGCGACCCAGCCGGTGCCGGCGATCTCCACGTTGAACAGGCCCTGGCCGGCGAACTTGGCGAGTCCCTTGACCCGCTCGACGCCCCACTGGAGGTGCGCGTCGAAGGCGAGCAGGTTGGTGCCGTTGACCGAGATGGAGTCGTTCTGGAGGTTGATCACGACGACGTCGGCGCCGTAGTCGGCGAGGTAGAGCAGTCCGTCGCCGGAGCACTTCATGATGGGCGCGCCCTCGCCGGTCATCCACTGCTGGGCGACCTGGCGGGCGGCCGGCGGGTTGGGCTCGTAGGTGATGTACCCCTCGTAGGAGACCATCGAGCCGGTCCGGGCGTAGAGGTCCTGGCCGGAGGCCATGGCCACCCTGAGCATGGTGCGGCCGTGGTTCTCCATCCGGGCCGCGACGGGGGTCGGGGCGTAGCCCGCGAGTTGCTGGTTCATGACTTCGGGCTCCCTCAGACCTCGTAGGGCTGGACGACGATGAAGTTGCCGGGGGCTCCCCGGAACTGGAGGTTCACGGTCTCTCCGCTGTGGCCCGGGTAGGCGTTGCGGCGGAGCCGCACCTGGCTGGAGAGGATCACCTGGGACGCGGACGACCAGGCGACGACGGCGTTGCAGTCGGCGAAGGTCGTCGGCGTGACGGGCAGCACCACGGGTACGCCGTGGGTCTTCACGACGACGGTGCCGGTGCCCTGGAACTGCATGGTGAACAGGGCGCCGCCGGGGATGCCGTGGCCTTCGATGCGCCGCACCTCGTACTGCAGGGACTCGTCGAACGCGAGGACGTTCTCCGCGGAGACGCAGATGCCGTCGCCCTGGAGCTCGATCGGGTGCAGATGGGCACCTTCCTCGGCGAGGAAGAGCTGGCCGCGGCCGGTGCAGCGCATGAGCTGCATCTCCTGGCCGGTGGCGTTGCCGACGATCCGGCCGGTGAAGCCGGCGCCCTTGTGGGAGAAGTCGACCTTGCCCTGGTACATGACCATGGAGCCCTGCCGGGCGAGGACGGGCGTCGCGCCCATCGCCAGGTCGACCCGCATGAGCTGCTGGTTCTGCGGGGTCCAGCGGGCGCCGGTGGGGGTCTCCTTGTACGGCGCGAGCGCGGCGGCGAGCCCCGCTCCGGTCGCCGGAACACCCTGCGGGACGCCGGGCTGCTGACCGTACGCCGGCTGCTGCCCGTACGGGGCGGGGGCGGCCTGCCCGTACGGGGGCTGGCCCGGGACGGGGTACTGCCCGGGTGCCTGGGGCGGCACCTGCCCGGGGTACTGGCCCGGGGGCTGTCCAGGGACCTGGCCGTACTGGGGCTGCTGCGGCGGCTGCCCGTAGGGGGCGGGTGCCGGTGCGGGCGGCGGGACCGGCGCGGGCGCCATCGGCGCCACCATCGTCGGCTGCGTGTGCACCGGCTGTGCCGGAGCCGGCGCGGCCGGCGGCGCGCCGAACGCGGGCGCCGGTGCGGGGGCCGCGGGCGCGCCGAAGGCGGGCGCGGGGGCCGGGGCCGCCGGAGCGCCGAAGGCCGGGGGCGCCGTCGCCTGCGGCGGCGGGGCGAAGCCGGGAGCCGCGCCCTGCTGCTGCGGCGCGGCGGGCTCGTCCTCGGCGACCTCGCCGCCGAAGTTCCGCAGGAGCGCGTCCAGGCCGCCGTCGAAGCCCTGGCCGACGGCGGCGAACCGCCACACGTCCTTCAGATAGAAGTCGCCGAGCATCACCGCGCGCTCGGTGGTGAACTCCGCACCCGTGAAGGCGTACCGAGCGACCTCCTCGCCGCCCGCCACGATCCGCAGGTGACCGGGGCCGACCTGCGACATCTGGCCGGCGCCGTCGATCGTCGCGGTGAACGACAGCTTGTGGATGTTGGCGGGGATGCGGTCGAGAGTCACGCGGAAGGACTCGGTGTCACCGGACTGCGCCCCGAGCAGCTGGACGGACTCCTCGGGCGTCTTCGGCTGGTTGAAGAAGACGAAGTAGCGGTCGTCGGAGAGCCGCTCGTCCGCGTCGAGTCCGAAACAGCTGATGTCGAAGCTCAGCCCGGGCGCTGCGATCTGCACACCGATGTACAGATCGGTCCCGGCGGTGAGATCACTGATCTTGGCCTTGTGGCCGCGTTGGAATTCCCTGGCCATGCGTAACGACCGTCCCCCATCCCGAATGGCGAATGCTCGCGCCAGGCTAACGGGTGAGTGCGACATTGAGACAGGGCAGGTCGTTTTCGGTACGGAATCGGGAAACACCGCTCACCCGCGTACGGGCGGTGTCGCTCCTCGCGGGCGGCCGGGAGGTGTCATTCCCCGCGAGCGCCGGGAGGTGCGGGAGGTGTCATTCCTCGCGAGCGGCCGGGAGGTGCGGCAGGCGCTCGGCGGCGACCACGCCCTCCAGATAGCCGCGCGCCCGCTCGGTGCGGGGGTAGGCCTCCAGGAGCCGCCAGAACCCGGGGCCGTGCCCGGGGACCAGCAGATGGGCCAGCTCGTGCAGGAGGACGTAGTCCACGACGTACTCGGGCATGCCCTGGAGCCGGTGGGAGAGACGGATGCTGCCCTCGGAGGGGGTGCAGGAGCCCCAGCGGGTGTTCTGGTTGGTGACCCAGCGCACCGAGCTGGGGCGGGCGCGGCCGTCGAAGTACTGCTCGGACAGGCGCAATGCCCGCTCGGTCAACTCTCGGTCCCCGAGGACGCTGCGGCTCTCCTGGGCGGCGAGCTTTTCCAGCATCACGCCGACCCAGCGGCGCTCCTCCGCCTCGGACATCCGGGCCGGGATGAGCACCACGGTCCGGTCGCCCTCGCGGTAGGCCGAGACGGTTCTGCTCCGTCGTGGGCTTCTGCGGACCTCGACCGCACTCGTCCCCGCACCGCGGTGCGGCTTGTCGGTCACGCTGCGCTGTGGGTCGGCGGGCACGGCCCAGACGTTACCCGCTGTCAGCGGGGGAAGTCCCGCCTCCGGGGCGGTTTCGGCAACGATCCGCTCACACCCCACACCATTTGAATGACTAATCCCCTTGCCTGTGGACAACTTTCGGCGACCGTCACGACGGCGGGGCATTCTCGGATCGGGACGGCGAAAAGCCGTTGTCGATCATGAAGCTGTCGATCATGAATGCGGGGGCGGGGGAAATGCATCCGATGGTGAAACCGGCGCTGCGGCGGGCCTGGCGGAGTCTCCGCCGCGTCCAGTTCGGGGTCACTCCCGCGCACGCGGTGGTGCTCGACCCGGTCGACCAGGAGACGGGGACGCTGCTCGGGCTCCTCGACGGCACCCGGGGGACGGAGCTGCTGCGAGCGGAGGCGAGGAAGCTGGGCCTGCCGCACGGACGCCTCGACGCGCTCCTCGGGCGGCTCGAATCGGCCGGGCTGCTCGCCGACGCCTCGACCGGGCGGCCGGGGAAGGCGGGGCCGGCGGCCGGCGCCGTGGACCCTGCCCTCGATCCGCTCCGCGCCGACCTCGCCTCCCTCTCCGTCGTCCACCCCGAGCCGGAGCGGGCGGTACGGACCCTGGCGGCCCGGCGTGCCCTGCGCGTCCAGGTCCGGGGCGCGGGGCGGGTGGGGTCGATGGTGGCGGCGCTGCTCACGGCGGCGGGGGTGGGCGGGGTCGAGGTCGTCGACTCGGGCCGGGTGGAGCCCTGGGAGACGTCCCCGGGCGGACTGCCGGCCGAGGCCGTCGGCGAGCGCCGGGCGACGGCGGCCCGCCGCCTGGTCGGCCGGTGGCGGAGGTCACACCGTCCGAGCGGATCGGGTGAGAGCGCCCGCGGTGTCGGACTGTCACTCGTCGTGGTGACACCGCGGGACGGTCTCGGCGCGTACGTCCCCGATCCGCTCCCGGCCCGGCGATGGGTCTCCACCGGGACCCCCCACCTGTACGCCGGGGTCCTTGAGGCGACGGGAGTCGTCGGGCCGCTCGTCCTGCCGGGCGGTACGGCGTGCGCGCGGTGCCTCCAGGAGGAGCGGACGGACCGGGAGCCGGTCTGGCCCCGGCTGCTCGCCCAGTGGCGTTCGGGCACCCCGCATCCGCTGCCCGCCTGCGATCTGGGCCTCGCGACGGCGGTGGCGGGCCTTGCCGCCGCCCACGCGCTGGCCTTTCTGGACGGTGATCTCCCGGCGAGCACGGGCACCCGCTGGGAGGTGTCGCTGCCGCTGTCGGAGTGGCGGGCGGAGCGGCTGAGACCGCATCCCGACTGCCCTTGCGGGGCGGCGCGCGGCGGAGAGGGGGAGCGTGCCTCGGCAGCCGGAGGCGCACAGGACACAATGGCGGGGTAACGGCCCTGCGCGGCACGGCAGGGCCAACCGCCCTGCGCGGCACGGCAGTCTGGGTTTTGGAGGGGCGCGTATGTCTGATCTTCCCCGGAAGGCGGTCACCCGGACCGCCAAGTTGGCCGCGTTGCCGCTCGGCTTCGCGGGCCGGGCCACTTGGGGCCTGGGCAAGCGGATCGGCGGGAGATCGGCGGAACTCGTCGCCCGCGAGTTGCAGCAGCGCACGGCCGAGCAGTTGTTCAAGGTGCTCGGCGAGCTCAAGGGCGGGGCGATGAAGCTCGGGCAGGCGCTGTCCGTCTTCGAGTCGGCCCTTCCCGAGGAGGTGGCCGGGCCCTACCGCGCGGCGCTGACGAAGCTTCAGGACGCCGCACCGCCGATGCCGACCCGGACGGTGCACGCCGTCCTGGAGGAGCGGCTGGGCGCGGAGTGGCGGGAGCTGTTCCTGGAGTTCGAGGACAAGCCGGCGGCGGCCGCCTCGATCGGGCAGGTGCACCGGGCCGTGTGGCACGACGGGCGCGAGGTCGCGGTGAAGGTGCAGTACCCGGGCGCCGGGGAGGCCCTGCTCTCCGACCTGACACAGCTGAGCCGCTTCGCCCGGCTGCTCGGTCCGCTGGTTCCGGGGATGGACATCAAGCCGCTGATCACCGAGATGCGGGACCGGGTCTCGGAGGAGCTGGACTACGCGCTGGAGGCGGCGGCCCAGCAGAAGCACGCGGAGGAGTTCGCCGACGACCCCGATGTGCTGGTCCCGGCGGTGGTGCACCGCGCGGAGCAGGTCCTGGTTACCGAGTGGATGGACGGCATCCCGCTCGCGGAGGTGATCGCGGACGGCACGGAGGAGCAGCGGGACCGGGCGGGCCAGCTTCTGGCCCGCTTCCTCTTCTCGGGCCCCGCGCGCACGGGTCTGCTGCACGCCGATCCGCACCCGGGGAACTTCCGGCTGCTGCCCGGCCCCGACGAGGACGGGGGGCCGGAGGGCTGGCGGCTCGGGGTGCTCGACTTCGGCACCGTGGACCGGCTGCCCGGCGGGCTGCCGGAGACGATCGGCACCTGTCTGCGGATGACGCTCGCCGGTGAGGCCGAGACCGTCTACGAGTTGCTGCGGGCGGACGGCTTCGTCAAGGAGTCCGTGGCACTCGACCCGGACGCAGTCCTGGAGTACCTGCTGCCGATCATCGAGCCGGCGGAGGCGGAGTCCTTCCTCTTCACCCGCGGCTGGATGCGTACCCAGGCGGCCCGCATCGCCGACCCCCGCTCCCCCGCCCACCAGCTGGGCAAGCAGCTCAACCTGCCGCCCGCGTACCTGCTGATACACCGGGTGACGCTGAGCACGATCGGGGTCCTGTGCCAGCTGAACGCGACGGTGCGCCTGCGGGCCGAACTGGAGGAATGGCTGCCGGGCTTCCTGGAACCGGCAGACGAGACCCCCTAGGAAGGCGGGCTCACCACCAGGAGGAGTCGAGGCGGCCCTCGATCGCACGGATGTTGGCGCGGGCGCAGTCCTCGCAGAAGTAGGTGCGCCGGCCGTTCTCCACCGAACAGGTCCAGGTCAGCGGCAGGGTGTCGGCCGTCTTGCCGCAGCGCGCGCAGACGAGGGGCCCCTCGGGGGTACGGGCGTCGTTCACCCTCGTGACGATAACCCGACGAAGGGCCGGGGGCCCGACAACGCACCGCGGGGGCCGGTCCGTTCGGACCGGCCCCCGCGGGGGCGCCCCTGAGGGCGCGGGTTCGATCAGTGCATGACGGCCATGGCCAGCGCGCGGCGGGCGCGCAGCGAGACGCGCTCGGCGCGGCGCTGCATGCGTCGGGCGGCGACCAGGCGCACGGCCTGGCGTTCCGCGTCGACCTCACGCAGTCGCTCGTGCATATGAGCACGGGCCAGGGCTTCTGGGGCGAGTTGCATTTCACGGGTCCTGTTCTGACGCGCGGTGGGCGCGGCGGAGGGGAAGAAGACTGGGGTCGCGGAGCCGGCGGGCTCGCTGGCGGAAGAGGTCATCGGGGCCTGCTTCTGGGGATCGTGCGTGAGGGGGCGGTCGATGGTTCCGGTGGCGCTCATGCCGCGACCGGGTTCTTGCGCGGACGGCCACGGGGCCGCTTGCGGGCAACGACCACGCCCTGGACGAAGAGCTCTCCGCCCCAGACGCCCCACGGCTCGCGCCGCTCCTTGGCGCCGGCCAGACAGGCGGCCACGAGCGGGCAGCTCTGGCAGAGGGACTTCGCGTACTCGACGTCGGCCGGGGACTCCGCGAAGAAGACCTCGGGGTCGTAGGCGCGACAGGGGACGGGAACGCCCAGGTTCTCGATGGCGTCGTCGAGCGCGGTGAGCGTGGTGAGGGGGGTCAAAGCGGGGTCCTCCGTGAGGCCGGGCAGGGGGATCGATTCGGAAGGCGGTACGGACGGGGCGTGCGCTTCGAGTTGCACGGTGGTCTTTCCTCGTCTGGTCGTTCCGGCCTGTTGACCGGGGTTTCGGCTGGTACCGGGTGTGTCTGTCCCGAGGCGCCTTCGTGTCGTCGTCCTCGTTCGGAGACAAACAAAAGGGCCGCGGATCCCGGGTGGGGTTCCGCGGCCCTGAAGGCGCCGGTCTGATCATGGATCAGACTGGATCACTCCAGGGTTCGAGCCCACGGAAGGCCCACATCTTGTGGTCGTGCGTCGTCGTCTGCTGCTGGGTGCCGGCACCGGTCGCCGCAAAGCCATAGGCCTTGGCCTTGGCTGCTGCTCCTGCTTCCAGTGCCTTGGTCGGTCGCTCATTGCGCAGCTCCACGGCAGGTCGCATGCCGAGACCGGCAAGGCCGGCGACGGACAGACCGGTGCCAATGAACGCCGAGACGGAGAAGCCGAGCGAGCAGGTGGAGGCGACGGAGCGATCGGTCATTTTGACGGTGCTGACGAAGCCGGCAGCGCTGACGGAGCCTGCGGTGCTGGTCTGAATGATGTTGCTGATCACGTGGAATCGCCTCCTCTCGGCGTCTCGGAGGGCTCGGGTGCGAGCCGGACCCTCATATGTATTTGGACAAGTACAGCACAGAGACAGGGCTTCTAAGAAGCCGCTGTTTCCGTGGTTAAGAACCTATGGGGCCTGACGGGGCAGGCGCAAACTATTTTTCCCACGAGTTTTCCTCAGGTCTCGTCGGCTCCCGCCCCGCCCTCCCCACCTGCGCAGATGGCCAGGACGTCGTCCCCGAAGCGGACCAGCTTGCGGGCGCCGACGCCTGAGATCGCGGAGAGCTCCCCGCCGGTGGCGGGGACCCGCTCGGCGATGGCCATCAGCGTCTTGTCGGTGAACACGCAATACGCCGGCTGGCCGAGCTCCCTGGCCTGTTCCGAGCGCCAGTCCCGGAGCCGCTCGTACAGACCCTCGTCCATGTCCGACGGGCAGTCCTCGCAGCGCAGGAGCTTCATGGCGCCGGCCTCGGTGAGGGTCGCCCCGCAGACCCGGCAGAGAACCGGGCCGCGCGGGCCGCGCCGAGCGGCCGCGGCTCCCCGCTCGAAGGAGCCGGACGCGCCCGAGGCGACGGCGCCGAGGGACCCGGAGCCCGGCCTCAGGCCCTTGAGGAAGCGGCTGGGGCGTCGGGAGGCCCGGCCGCCCGGGGAGCGGGAGAGCGCCCAGGAGAGCGCGAGGTGGAGCCGGGCGCGGGTGACGCCGACGTACAGCAGCCGCCGCTCCTCCTCGACCTGCTCGTCGGTCTTGGCGTAGGTGATCGGCATCATGCCCTCGGTGAGGCCGACCAGGAAGACGGCGTCCCATTCGAGGCCCTTGGCCGAGTGCAGCGAGGCGAGGGTGACGCCCTGCACGGTGGGCGCGTGCTGGGCGGCGGCCCGCTCGTCGAGTTCGGCGACCAGGTCGGAGAGGGTGGCTCCGGACTTGGCCCGGGCGAAGTCCTCGGCGAGCCGGACGAGGGCGGCGAGGGACTCCCAGCGGTCGCGGACGGCGCCCGAGCCCGAGGGCGGCTGCGAGGTCCAGCCCTTGGTGGAGAGGACGGCCCTGACCTGGGCGGGCAGGTCGTCCACGTCGTCGAGGAGGGAGTCGTTGCCCCCGGCGCGGGCCGCGCCGCGCAGGGCGATGCCCGCCTCCCGTACCTCCTGGCGCTCGAAGAAGCGCTCGGCGCCGCGGAGCTGGTAGGGCACTCCGGCGTCGGCGAGGGCCTGCTCGTAGACCTCGGACTGGGCGTTGATCCGGTAGAGGACGGCGATCTCGCCGGCCGGGACGCCGGCGGCGATGAGGTCCCGGATGCGGCGGGCGGTGCCCTCGGCCTCGGTCGGCTCGTCCGCGTACTCCGTGTAGACGGGATCGGGGCCGGCGTCGCGCTGGGAGATCAGCTCCAGGCGGTGCTCGGCGGCCCGGCCGCGGGCCTGGCTGAGCAGCCCGTTGGCGAGGTGGACGACCTGGGGGGTGGAGCGGTAGTCGCGGACGAGCTTGACGACCGTGGCGGCGGGGTGACGGGTGCGGAAGTTCAGCAGGTGGTCCGGGGTGGCACCGGTGAAGGAGTAGATCGTCTGGCTGGCGTCGCCGACCACGCACAGGTTGTCGCGGTCGCCGAGCCACAGGTCGAGCAGCCGCTGCTGGAGCGGGGAGACGTCCTGGTACTCGTCCACCACGAAGTGCTGGTACTGGCTGCGGATCTGGTCGGCGATGTCGTGCCGGTCCTGGAGGATGCCGACGGTGAGCAGCAGCACGTCCTCGAAGTCGATCACCGAGCGGTCGCGCTTCAGCTGCTCGTACATGGCGTAGATCTGGCTGATTTCCGCCGGGTCGCGGGGGGCGTCCCGGTGGGACTTGGCGACGACGGCCGGGTAGTCGGCGGGGACGGTCTGGGTGACCTTGGCCCACTCGATCTCGCCGGTGACGTCCCTGAGCTCGTTGCGGTCGAGCCGGACCCGGCAGCGGGCGGCGGCGTCGGCGACGAGCTGGATCTTCCGCTCCAGCAGCCGGGGCAGATCGCCACCGACGGCTTTCGGCCAGAAGAACTGGAGCTGGCGGAGGGCCGCGGAGTGGAACGTACGGGCCTGGACACCGCCCGCGCCGAGCTGCCGGAGCCGGCCGCGCATCTCGCCCGCGGCGCGGTTGGTGAAGGTGACGGCGAGCACACTGGCGGGCTGGAGTCTGCCCGACCGCACGCCGTACGCGATGCGGTGGGTGATCGCCCGCGTCTTGCCCGTGCCGGCGCCCGCCAGCACGCACACCGGGCCGGTCAGGGCCAGGGCGACCTCGCGCTGCTCGGGGTCGAGCCCGTCGAGCACCGCGTCGGCCGTCTCCGGGACCTGCGGGAAGAGAGTGGAGTGCGTTGCTGCTGTCACCCCCCAATGCTGCCAGGTCCGCCGAGCTTGCCGCGGAGGCTTGTCCACAGGGGGCGTCCGCGGTCATACGAATTCCGGGAATGGGCGGACCAGGGCGTACGTTCTTCTTCTCGGCACCCGTCAGCGAACGAAGAGGAGCGCCTCGCCATGCAGGGCACTGTGACGATGTACAGCACCACGTGGTGCGGCTACTGCCGTCGGCTGAAGAGCCAGATGGACCGCGAGGGCATCGCGTACACCGAGATCAACATCGAACAGGACCCCGATTCGGCGGCGTTCGTCGAGAAGGCCAACGGCGGCAACCAGACCGTACCCACCGTCCTCTTCCCGAACGGCTCGACCCTGACGAACCCGAGCCTCGCCCAGGTGAAGCAGGCGCTCGGCGTCTGAGTCGCCCGGCACGTGAAGAACCCCCGACCGGTACGGAGCGGTCGGGGGTTCTTCGTCTGCGCGCGGGACGTGTCGTACGTCTCAGATCACGTCGCCCGGCTTGGGGAGCGGCTTGCCGTACCAGCGCTCGATCAGGCGGGAGGCGATCGAGATGCCGTACGGGGGCAGCACCTCGCCCGACTCGAAGGCGGCGGCCAGGTCCTCGCGGGAGAACCAGCGGGCCTCGTGGATCTCCTCGCCGTCCACGTTTATCTCCGAGGAGGTGGCGCGGGCGAAGAAGCCCAGCATCAGGCTGGACGGGAAGGGCCAGGGCTGGCTGGCGATGTACTCGACCTCGCCGACCGTGACACCGGCCTCCTCGAAGACCTCGCGGACCACCGACTGCTCGATGGACTCGCCGGGCTCGACGAAACCGGCGAGGGTCGAGAAGCGGCCCTCGGGCCAGTGGACCTGGCGGCCGAGCAGCGCCCGGTCCTCCTCGTCCGTGACCAGCATGATCACCGCGGGGTCGGTGCGCGGGTAGTGCTCGGCGCCGCAGGCCTGGCAGCGGCGGATGTGCCCGGCGGCGGCGATGACCGTGCGCTCACCGCAGCGTGAGCAGAAGCGGTGGAGGCGCTGCCAGTTCTCCAGGGCCACGGCGTGCACCATGAGGCCCGCGTCCCGGTCGGACAGCAGCAGCCCGGCCTCGCGGAGCCCTGCGGGGCGGGCGGACTGGTCCATGCGGCCGGGCAGGGAGTCCTTCTGGAGCGCGAAGTAGGAGACCCCGTCGGCGTCCGTGCCCAGGAAGTAGCGGTGGGTCTCGGTGACCGGGGCCTCGAACGCCGGGGTCATGACGAGTCCGGTGGTGCCGTCCGCCGTGTCGTCGATCAGCACCTGGCCCCCGGAGACCACGAAGACCCGGGTCGTGGGGTGGCTCCAGGCGGCGGCCAGCCACGCCTCGTCGAGGCGGTGGTGCGCGGCGCGGTCGATGCCGCTCGGAGCGGTGAGCGAGATCGGGCGGTCCGCTGACGCGTTCTTCAAGGTGCTCACAGGTGCTTCCAACTCCCCCGGATCGGTGTGTGGGTTCAGCGCGCGGCGGTGTGGAGGGCGGCGGGCAGGTCGCCCCACAGGTGCGCGGTCGTCTCTACGCCCTTCATGAGGAGATCGAGTTCGATCTTCTCGTTGGGGGCGTGCCAGCCGTCGGACGGGACGGAGATGCCGAGGAACAGGACGGGAGCCTCCAGGACGTCCTGGAGGTCGGCGGCCGGTCCCGAGCCGCCCTCGCGCGTGTAGCGGACCTTGGCGCCGTCGAAGGCCCGGCTCATGGCCCCGGCGACCGCCTTGAGGGCGGGGTGGTCGAGGGGGGTGAGGCAGGGGCGGGTCGGGGCGCCGAAGACGATCTCGTACCGGATGCCGGCCGGGACGAGAGGGGCGAGCCAGTCCCGTACCGCCAGCTCGATCTTGGCCGGGTCCTGGCCGGCGACCAGCCGGAACGACAGCTTGAGCTGGGCGGAGGCGGGGACGATCGTCTTGCCGCCGGGGCCCTGGTAGCCGCCGCCGATGCCGTTGACCTCGGCGGTGGGGCGGGCCCAGACCCGCTCCAGGGTGGAGAAGCCGGCCTCGCCGAGGATGCCGTGGGACTTCGCCGTACGCAGCCAGGCGGCCTCGTCGAAGGGCAGCTCGGCGACGAGGGCGCGCTCGGCGTCGGTGAGCTCGGTCACTCCCTCGTAGAAGCCGGGGATCGCCACGCGCTCGTCGGCGTCGTGGAGGGCGGCGACGATCCGGCCCGCGACGGTGGCCGGGTTCGGCACGGCGCCGCCGAAGGAACCGGAGTGGATGTCCTGGTCGGGGCCGTACAGCTCGATCTCGCAGTCGGCGACCCCGCGCATGCCGGTGCAGACGGTGGGGGTGGTCTCGGACCACATGCCGGTGTCGGAGACGATCACGGCATCGGCGGCGAGGCGCTCGGCGTGGGCCTCGACGAGGGCGCGGAAGTGCGGGGAGCCGGACTCCTCCTCCCCCTCGACGATCAGCTTCAGGTTGACGGCGGGCGCGGTGCGGCCGGTGGCGGCGAGATGCGCGCGGACACCGAGGGTGTGGAAGAACACCTGCCCCTTGTCGTCGGCCGCCCCGCGCGCGTACATCCGCCCGTCGATCACGGTCGGCTCGAAGGGGTCGGTGTGCCAGCCGTCCTCGCGGGCGGCGGGCTGGACGTCGTGGTGGCCGTAGACGAGGACCGTCGGGGCGTCGGGGTCGTCGGAGGGCCACTCCGCGAAGACGGCGGGGGCGCCGTCGGTCTCCCAGACCTCGACGGTCGTGAAGCCGGTCCCGGTGAGCTTGGCGGCGAGCCACTCGGCACTGCGCCGTACGTCCCCGGCCCGGTCCGGCTGCGCCGACACGGAGGGGATGCGCAGCCACTCGGCGAGGTCGCCGAGGAAGGCGTCGCGGTGCTGTTCGATGTACGTACGTACGGCGTGGACGGCGCTGTCCGGGGTCTCGCTCATGCCCCCGAGCCTATCCGGCGCCCGGGGGTGCCCCGTCCGGCAGGAGGGCCTCCGCGGTGTCCGGCCGGGGCTCCCCGAGGAGGAGGGCCTCCAGCTCGGCGCGGCCGGGCAGCCGGGCGGGCCTGGCGACCTCGCCGGTCCGCACGTAGACGAAGGCGGCGGCCACGTCCTCCGGCGCGAGGCCGTGCTGCTCGGCCCAGGCCAGCCGGTAGATCGCGAGCTGGAGCGGATCGGCGCTGCGCACCCGGCTGGTCTTCCAGTCGACGATCTCGTACGCGCCGGTCTCCGGGTCCCGGTAGACGGCGTCGATCCGGCCCCGGACGACCCGGCCGCCGAGGGAGAGGTGCACGGGGACCTCGACGCGGTACGGGGTGCGGTGGGCGTACTCGGTACGGGCGAAGGCCTCCTTCAGCTCGTCGAGGTCCCGCTCGTCGAGGATCTCCGGCTCCCCCGCGAAGTCCTCCCCGCCGGGCAGCTCCTCCGGGCCGAGGAACGGCAGCGGCAGCTCCTCGAACCGGGACTCCACCCACGCGTGGAAGCGGGTGCCGCGGCGGGCGGCCGGCTGCGGCGCCTTCGGCATGGGCCGGGCCAGCTCCTGCGCGAAGCCGTCGGGATCGGCGGCGAGGCGGAGGACCTGGGAGGCGGAGAGGTACGCGGGCAGGACGACGTCACGGGTGGTCGCGCGGGTGCGGCGGAGTTCGGCGGTGAGGGCGGTGAGGTCGCGGTCCCAGGAGGCGATGGTTCTCGCGTCTTCGGGGGTGAGCGGCTGGGCCTCCTCGCGGGGGGCCGGGACCGCGTCCGCGTGGGTGTCCTCGGGGAGGTCCTCCTCGTCCCAGACGGGTTCCTGGTCCCAGGCGGGTTCCTCGTCCCAGACGGGTTCCTCGTCCCAGGCGGGGTCCCCGTCCCCGGGCCAGGGGGCTTCTGGGTGCGGGTCCTGGGAGTCGGGCGCCGTGCTGTGGGGGTTGTGCCCACCGTCCCCCGGACGTCGTCCGGGGGTGCCCCCACCGTCCTGCGGAACGTGTGCCCACAGCGCGGCGAGGACATCGTCCGCCGCTTTCCGGCGGCGCTTGAACGACTCCGCGTCCAGCGGGAGCGGCCAGACGTCCTCCCCGTCCGCCTCCGTCAGTGTCGGGTTCTTCGCGTCCTTCTCCGGTTCCTCCGCCCAGGTCTCGATGTCGCCGTGGCCGGCCTCGCAGTGGTCGTACAGGGCCTGGAGGAAGTCCGAGGGGCCGCGGGGCTTCTTCTGGGACGGGCCCCACCAGTGGGCCGAGCCGAGCAGCAGGGAGCGGGGGCGGGTGAAGGTGACGTAGCCGAGGCGGAGTTCCTCGGTGTGCTGGTGGTCCCGCATCTCGTTCTTAAAGGCCGTGAGGGCCTTGGCGTTCCAGGTGTCGACGTCCGGCAGTGTGGCCGCGTCGCCGCGCAGGGCGTGCGGGAGCACCTGGGGCTGGGAGGTCCACGACTCGCGGGCGCGCGCGCTGGGGAACTGGCCGGTGACCAGGCCGGGGACGGCGACGACATCCCATTCGAGGCCCTTGGACTTGTGGGCGGTGAGGACCTTCACGGTGTTCTCGCCGCCCGGCAGGGCGTTGTCGAGGCCCTTCTCGAACTGGACGGCCGTGCGCAGGAAGCCGAGGAACGCGAGCAGGCTCGCCTCGCCGTCCAGGGAGGCGAAGCCGGCGGCGACGTCGAGGAAGTGGCCGAGGGTCTCGCGGCGGCGGGCGGCGAGCGCGTGCGGGGAGGCGGACAGTTCGACTTCGAGGCCGGTCGCCGAGAGCACGCGGTGCAGGACGTCCATGAGGGGGTCGGCGAGCGAGCTGCGCAGGGCGCGCAGTTCGGCGGCGAGGCGCGCGAAGCGGACCCTGGCGTCGGCGGAGAAGGCGAGGCCGTCGTCGGCGGCGCCGCCGGAGTCGAGGAAGGTGTCGAGCGCGTCGGCGAGGGAGACGACCTCGGCCGGGTCGACGCCCTCGACGGCGGCGGCGAGCCGCTGCTCGGGGTCCGGTTCGTCGCCGCCCCGGTGGACGAGGTGGCGGGCGCGGCGGCCGAGGAGGGCGAGGTCCCGGGGGCCGATGCGCCAGCGCGGGCCGGTGAGGAGACGGACCAGGGCGGCGTTGGCCCCGGGGTCCTGGAGGACCTCGCAGACGGCGACGAGGTCGGCGATCTCGGGGAGGTGGAGGAGACCGGAGAGGCCGACGACCTCGACGGGCACGTCACGGGCGACGAGGGCCGCGTGGATGGCGGGGAAGTCGGTGGCCGTGCGGCACAACACGGCGATCTCGCCGGGCTCGCGGCCCGTGCGGACGAGGTGGGCGAGGGAGTCGGCGAGCCAGTCGATCTCCTCGGCGTGGGTGGTGAGGAGGGCGATGCGGACGCTGCCGTCCTGCTCGGCGCCGGGCGCGGGCCGCAGTGCCTCCACGCCCGCGTGCATGGCCCGCAGCGGGGCGGCGAGTCCGTTGGCGAGGTCGAGGAGGCGGCCGCCGCTGCGCCGGTTCTCGGAGAGGGAGTAGCGGTCGGCGGGGCTGCCGTCCCGGTGCGGGAAGTGCTCGGGGAAGTCGTCCAGGTTGGCGACGGAGGCGCCGCGCCAGCCGTAGATGGCCTGGCAGGGGTCGCCGACGGCGGTCACCGCGTGTCCGGTGGCCTGCCCTCCGTCGCCCTGGCCGAAGAGGCCGGAGAGCAGCAGCCGCTGGGCGACGGACGTGTCCTGGTACTCGTCGAGGAGGACGACCCGGAACTCCTCGCGGAGGATCTCGCCGACCTCGGGCCGGGTGGTGGCCAGTTCGGCGGAGCGGGCGATCTGGTCGCCGAAGTCGAGCAGGTCGCGGGAGCGCTTGGCGGCGCGGTAGCGGACGACGAGGTCGAGGAGTTCACGGCGGGCGGTGGCGGCCTCGGGGATCTTGCGCAGTTCGGCGTTGCTGAGTTTGGCCTCGGCGAGGGCGGTGAGCAGCTCGGAGTCGTACACGTGGAGCGTCTCGGGCCGTACGAGGTGCTCGGCGAGCTCGGCGTCGAGGGCGAGCAGGTCCGTGACGAGGGTCGGGAAGGACCGGGTGAGGGCGGGGTACGGTCCCGGCGCCTCGCGCAGGACGCGTGCGGCGAGCTGGTAGCGGGTGGCGTCGGCGAGGAGCCGGGAGGTGGGCTCCAGGCCGATGCGGAGGCCGTGGTCGGTGAGGAGCTGACCGGCGAAGGCGTGGTACGTGGAGATGCGGGGCTCGCCGGGCGGGTCGTCCGGGTCGATGACGTCGGGGTCGGTGACTCCGGCGCGGACGAGGGCGGTGCGGACGCGCTCGGCGAGCTCTCCGGCGGCCTTGTTGGTGAAGGTGAGTCCGAGGACCTGCTCGGGGGCGACCTGGCCCGTGCCGACCAGCCAGACCACCCGGGCGGCCATCACCGTCGTCTTGCCGGAGCCGGCTCCGGCCACGACGACCTGCGGGGCGAGCGGCGCGGTGATGCAGGCCGTCTGCTCCGGGGTGAACGGGATGCCGAGGAGCTCCTTGAGCTGCTCGGGGTCGGTGATGTGTGCGGTCACCTCAAAGAGGCTAACGCGGAGGACCGACAGTCCGGTCCGGTCCGGTCCGGATCCCGCGAGGGATCCTCGTCACGCGGGCGTGCCCCCGTCCAGCTTGGACAGGTCCACGGTCTCGTCGGCGGGCGGGACGACCACGCGGACGGGCTTGTCGTAGTCGGAGAGGACCATCGCGCCGGGTTCCTCGCCGCCTGCCTTGACCATCTTCAGGATGTAGGGCTTGCCCTTCTGGGAGACGGACACGGTGGTGGTCTCGCCTTCGGCCTTCTTCTTCACCAGGGTCGCGACGGGGGTGCCGGCGACCTCGGAGTCGGGGCCCCGGGTCAGTCCACGGCGCTCTTCCTTGTCCTTGTCGAGGTCGGCGAGGAGCGCCTTCAGGTCGCAGACTCCGCTGAGGTCGGCGCTGCCGGCCTGCCCCGGGGCGATCTTCAGCCAGCGGCCCTTGACCAGTTCGACGGTGGCGTCGATCTGCGCGTCGGGCATCCCCTGCGAGGCCATGGAGGCGCGCCAGAAGGCCTCGTCGCCCTTCATGTAGGTGATCTGGTCGATCTTGCGGAGTTCGGCGGTGCCGCCCTCGATCTTCATCACGCCGGTGCACTCGTCGTGGTCGTTCACCGCGAAGTCGATGTCGAGGGGCTGTCCCTCGGTGACGACCCGGCCGGTCATCCGGAGCGAGGTCGCCGACTGCGTCGCGGTGACGGCCCGATCGCCGATCTCGTCGGCGGTGAGGTCCGCGAACGGATCGGGTGACGGCGAGGGCGCCTCGACCGAGGGGGCGGCGGCCGGGACGCCGGTCGTCGCCGCCCAGGCCGCGACGGGCGCGGGACCCGCGACGACGGCGACGGCGCAGACGACGGCCGCGGCGCGGAGCTTTCGGTGGGACGCCATGCGAGCCTCCTCGCGGTTTCCCCGGCCCCTGTCCACCAGGGTCACCCCGCGCAGGCGTGCCCGCTACTCCGCGCCGCGGGCCGTCTCGTCAGTCGACGACCTGGCGGCCCTCCGGCTGGGCGCTGCACGAGGCGCGGAAGGAGCAGGTCGTGCAGTGCTGGCCGGTGCTGGGCGTGAAGCGCTCGTCGAGGACCCGGCCCGCGGCGTTGGCGAGCAGCTCGCCGACCCACTCCCCGGCCGGCGGTTCCTGCGCCTGGATCTTGGGGAGGGCGTCGCCGCCCTCCTTCTGCGGGGCGCCCTGCCGCAGCTGTACGAGTTCGGCGCCGCCCGGCTCCGGCCGCCGCCCGTCGAAGACCTCGTCGAGGGCGCCCTCGCGGACCGCGAGCTGGTAGACGGCGAGCTGCGGGTGGTTCGCGACCTCGTCACGGGTGGGGGCGGACTTGCCGGTCTTGAAGTCGACGACGTACGCGCGGCCGTGCTCGTCGGTCTCGACGCGGTCCATGGAGCCCCGGATGCGGACCTCGTAGGCGCCCGCCTCCAGGGTCACGTCGAAGTCGTGCTCCGAGGCGGCCGGGGTGCGGCCGCCCCGGTCCATGACGTGCCAGCTCAGGAAGCGTTCGAGGGCCACGCGCGCGTTCTGCTTCTCCTGGGCCGACTTCCAGGGGGCGTCGAAGGCGAGGGCGTCCCAGACGGAGTCGAGGCGGGCCATGAGGACGTCGAGGTCGGCGGGGGTACGTCCGGAGGCGACCTCGTCGGCGAGGACGTGGACGACGTTGCCGAAGCCCTGGGCGGCCGTGGCGGGGGCCGCGGCTTTGACCTCGCGGCCCAGGAACCACTGCAGGGAGCAGGTGCCGACCAGGTTCTCCAGGGAGCTCGGCGAGAGGGCGACGGGCCGGTCGCGCTCGCGCAGCGGTTCCGTGCCGCGGGTCGGCTCGAAAAGGCCCCACCAGCGGTCCGGGTGCGCCGCCGGGACCAGCGGCTGGCCGTCCTCGTCGGTGAGCGCGGCGAGCTCGGCGAGGCGGTGGGCGGCGGCGTCGCGGAGCGCGGGCGAGGCTTCCGGGTCGACGGTGGTGGCCCGCAGCTCGGCCACCATCGCGGAGACGGCGAGCGGGCGGCGGGGGCGGCCGGGCACGTCCTTGGGCTCGGCACCCAGCTCGGTGAGGAAACGGGAGGGTTGGTCGCCGTCCTCGGCGGGGGCCTTCACGGCGGTGACGACGAGCCGGTCACGCGCGCGCGTGGCGGCCACGTAGAAGAGCCGGCGCTCCTCGGCGAGGAGGGCGCCGGGGGTGAGGGGCTCGGCGAGGCCGTCACGGCCGATGCGGTCGGCCTCCAGGAGGGAGCCGCGGCGCCGTAGGTCGGGCCAGAGACCTTCCTGGACACCGGCGACGACGACGAGGCTCCACTCCAGGCCCTTGGAACGATGGGCGGTCATGAGGCGGACGGCGTCGGGGCGGGTGTGGCGTCGGGTGAGGGTGTCGGCGGCGATGTCCTGGGCGTCGAGCTCTTCGAGGAAGTTGAGGACACCGCGGCCGCCGACGCGCTCCTCGGCGCGGGCGGCGGTCTCGAAGAGGGCGCAGACGGCGTCGAGGTCACGGTCGGCGTTGCGCCCGGCGGGCCCGCCGCGGAGAGCGGCGCGCTCCAGTCGGCCCGGCCAGGGGGTGCCGCTCCAGAGCACCCAGAGGGCCTCCTCGGCGGTGCCTCCGTCGGCGAGGAGGACCCGGGTCTTGCGGAGGAGGTCGCCCAGGCGGTGGGCCCCGCGGGAGTACGCGGGATCGTGCGCGACCAGGCGCTCGGGCTGGGCGAGGGCGCGGGCGAGCAGGACGTCGGAGGGGGGCGGGACCTTGTTGCCCGCGGCGCGCTCCTCGTCGCGGAGGGCGCGGCCCAGGCGACGGAGGTCGGCGGGGTCCACCCCTGCGAGGGGTGAGGCGAGGAGTTCGAGCGCGGTCTCGACGGTGAGCCATCCGGTGGCGGCGTCGGGGTCCCTCGGTTCGGGGTCGGGTGCGGCGCCGTCGTCGGTCGTGCCCGCCCCTTCCGCTCCGGCGGAACGGGCGCCCACGACCGAGGCCACGGCACGCAGCGCCAGCAGCAGGGGGGCCACCGCCGGCTCGTGCCTCAGCGGGGTGTCCGCCGCGTCCGTTTCCACCGGGACTCCCGCCGAGGTGAGGGCGCGGCGGAGGGACGGGAGGGAGGCGGCGGCTCGGGTGAGGACGGCCATGTCCTGCCAGGGGACGCCGTCCTCCAGGTGTGCGCGGCGCAGCAGGTCGGCGATGTTCTCGGCCTCCGCGGAGGCCGTGGGGTACGTGTACGCCTCCGCCCGGCCCCCGTCCCGCACCGGTGTGAGGTCCCGGTGGGCGCGGACCTTGTCGGCGGGGAGGCGGGGCATCGGCATCCGCTGGGCGAGCGTTCGGGTCGCGCCGAGCAGTTCGGCGCCCGAGCGGCGCGCGGTGCGCAGGACGCGTACGTCGGCGCCGCCGAAGGTCGCGGGGAAGTCGAGGATGCCGTTCACGTCGGCGCCCCGGAAGGCGTAGATGGACTGGTCGGGGTCGCCGAAGGCGACGACCGTGCGGCGGCCGCCGCCCCCGAGGGCGTGGAGCAGCCGGACCTGCGCCGGGTCGGTGTCCTGGTACTCGTCGACGTAGATCGCGTCGTACGCGGGCAGGCTGACGTCCTCGGCGAGGAGCACGGCCCGGTGGACGAGCTCCGTGTAGTCGAGGACGCCCTGGAGGTCGAGGACGTCGAGGTACTCGGCGAGGAAGCCGGCCGCCGCCTTCCAGTCGGGCCGGCCGACCCGCTGCGCGAAGTCGGCGAGGGCTTCGGGTCCGAGGCCCAGTTCACGGGAGCGCGCGAGGACGGCCCGTACCTCGTCGGCGAAGCCGCGGGTGGTGAGGCAGGCGCGCAGTTCGTCGGGCCAGCGGATGCTCCCGAGGCCGTCCTTCTCCAGGTCGATGTGGCCGGCGAGGAGCTCGCGTACGGCGAGGTCCTGCTCGGGTCCGGAGAGCAGCCGCAGCGGTTCGGCGAAGAGTTCGGCGTCCTGGTGGGCGCGGATCAGGGCGTAGCAGTACGAGTGGAAGGTGGTGGCCTGCGGCGGGCGGCGGCCGCCGAGCCGGGCGGCCATGCGGTCGCGGAGTTCGACGGCGGCCTTGCGGCTGAAGGTGAGGACGAGGAGCCGTTCGGGGTCGGCGCCGTTCTCCATCCGGGCGGCGACGGCCTCGACCAGGGTCGTCGTCTTGCCGGTGCCGGGTCCGGCGAGGACGAGAAGAGGTCCGCCGCCGTGGTCAACCACTTCCCGTTGGGTTGCGTCCAGCTGAGGGGGATCCAACGGGGCCGGCGTGGTACGCACCAGTCGGTACGCGCCCGGGGTCCGCTGCCGTCCCGAACCCGGGTACGGCTGTCCCTGGTGCGGCGGCGTACGCCGGGTGGTCGAGGAGGTACTCACGTGGGTCGCCGGTCCTGGTGGGAGTGGTGGTGCGGGTGAGGCGGCCGTCCGCCGTGGCCGGCCGGCGGGCTCTCCGGCCCGCGGTCGCCTCGGGAGACGCGAACGTCGACGTTACGCGAAACGGCCCGTCGCCGAGCCGTACTCCGTACCCCGTTCCGTCCCGTGTGCGCCCCGCCCGCCGCCGCCCGTGCCTCGACCGGCCGGTGTGTCCTCGGCCGACGTCCTCAGGTGTGAGTTCCGTCCCAGCGCGCCCGCCGCATGTCGATCTTCGGCACGTGTCCCTCGGCCGCGCGGCCCGCCTCGCGGAGCGGGGTGCCCTCCTCGCGGTAGTGGTCGAGGGCCCTCAGCTCGTGCCCGGGGAGCAGGGTGCCGTCCGCGCGGACCACTCGCCACCAGGGGGCCGTCCCGCCGTACAGGGCCATCACCCGGCCGACCTGACGCGGGCCGCCCTCGCCCAGCCATTCGGCGACGTCGCCATAGGTCATCACCCGGCCGGGCGGGATTCCGTCGGCGACGTCGAGCACCCGCTCCGCGTACTCGGGCAGTTCTCCGGTCTCCCCCACGGGCACCTCCATGCTCATCCGCCCCATCCTGCCTCACCCCACCGACATGGCCCTGATGCCTCCGCGCGGCGGCTCTTCGTGCCACCATCGTGCGGGCGGTGACTGGTGATACGAGATCAAGAGCGACAAATACACGAACAAGACCACGGCCGAGAGCAAGGCCTGGAGCCAGAGCAAGAGCGAAATCGCGAGCAAGAACGAGAACGACAAGACGCACATGCAGAGACGGACATGGTGATGGGGCAGGACATTCAGCCTCCGGAGGAGGCCCGGCCCGACGTGCCCGAACGGGTCTCCGGCGACGAGCCGCTGCTCGCCGCCCGCGTCCACCGGCCCTCCGACCTGATGCGGCTGCTCGCCGGTCTGCTCGCCATCGGGCTCGTCATCGCCGTCGCCGCGTTCGCCCACGCGACGACCTCGGGCCTTGAGGAGGACATCAACAAGGGCGCCGGCGGCGCACCCGATGTCTTCGTCAAGATCGCCGGTCTCGTCTCCTCCATCGCCGTCCTGCTCGTCCCCGTAGCCTTCGCCATCGAACGCCTGATCAAACGTGACGGGCTGCGCATCGCGGACGGTGTCCTCGCCGCCGTCCTCGCGCACGGCGTCACCCTCGCCACCGACCTCTGGGTCGCCCAGGCCGCGCCCGGCACCATCCAGGACGCGCTGACCCAGCCGGCGTCCGGCGGCGGGCTCACCGACCCCGTGCACAACTACCTCGCCCCGGTGATCGCGTACATGACCGCCGTCGGCATGGCCCGCAGACCCCGCTGGCGGGTGTCGCTCTGGGCGGTGCTGCTGCTCGACGCGTTCACCATGCTGGTGGCCGGCTACACCACCGCGCTCTCGATCATCCTGACCGTCCTGATCGGCTGGACGGTGGCGTACGGCACGCTGTACGCGGTCGGCTCCCCCAACGTCCGGCCCACCGGGCAGACCCTCCTCGCCGGCCTGCGCCGGGTCGGCTTCCGGCCCGTGACGGCGCTGCGCGCCGAGGGCGTGCCCGACTCTTCGGACAGCGGGGACCGGGGCCGCCGGTACATCGTGACCCTGGAGGACGGGCCGCCGCTCGACGTCACCGTCGTCGACCGCGAGCAGCAGGCGCACGGCTTCTTCTACCGCGCGTGGCGGCGGATCACCCTGCGGACGATCACCACCCGCCGGTCGATCGTCTCGCTGCGGCAGGCCCTGGAGCAGGAAGCGCTCCTCGCGTACGCGGCGATCGCCGCCGGGGCGAACGCGCCGAAGCTGATCGCCACCTCCGAGCTCGGACCGGACGCCGTGATGCTCGTGTACGAGCACATCGGCGGCCGCAGCCTCGACTCGCTCGACGACGACGACATCACCGACGAGCTGGTCCGCAGCGCCTGGCGGCAGGTACGGGCGCTCCAGTCGCGCCGGATCGCACACCGCCGGCTCACGGGCGACGCGATTCTGGTGGATCGTTCCGGCAGGGTGATCCTCACCGATCTGCGCGGCGGTGAGATCGCGGCCGGCGATCTGATCCTGCGGATGGACATCGCCCAGCTGCTCACCACCCTCGGTCTGCGCGTCGGTCCCGAGCGCACGGTCGCCGCGGCCGTCGAGGTGCTCGGCCCGGACGCCGTCGCCGACTGTCTGCCGCTGCTCCAGCCGATCGCGCTGAGCCGCTCCACGCGCGCGACGCTGCGGAAGCTGGCCCGGGAGCGGTCGGCACGCGAGCGGGAGGCCGTGCTCGCGGCCTCGGAGGCGGCCAAGCACGAACGGGAGCTGGCGAAGGCCGAGGCCGCCGCGGCCGCCGCGGAACCGACGGCCGCGCGGGCGGAGACCAAGGCCGAGAAGAAGGCGGACAAGAAGGCCGAGAAGCGGGCCCTCGACACGGCTCTCGACGAGGCCCGCGAAGAGGATCTGCTGGCCCAGATCCGTCAGCAGGTACTGCTCATCCGCCCGCAGGCGCCGGTGGAGCCCGTCCGTCTCGAACGGATCAAGCCGCGGACCCTGATCAGTCTGATCGCGGGCGCGGTCGCCGCGTACTTCCTGCTCTCGCAGATCGCCAAGACGCCGCTGTCGACGGTCAGCCAGGCGGACTGGCGGTGGGTGGCGGTGGCGGTCCTGTTCTCGGCGGTCAGCTACCTGGCGGCGGCGATGAGCCTGCTGGGCTTCGTCCCGGAGCGCGTCGGGTTCTGGCGGACGGTGGTGGCGCAGGTCGCCGGCTCGTTCGTGAAGATCGTCGCCCCGGCCGCGGTCGGCGGTGTCGCCCTGAACACCCGCTTCCTCCAGCGCTCGGGGGTACGGCCGGGGCTCGCGGTGGCCAGCGTCGGGGCCTCCCAGCTGTTCGGTCTCGGGGCGCACATCCTGCTCCTGCTCTCCTTCGGCTATCTGACCGGGACGGAGCGGTCGCAGTCCTTCACCCCGTCGAGGACGGTCATCGCCGGTCTCCTCACGGTCGCGGTCCTCGTGCTCGTCGTGACGGCGATCCCGTTCATGCGCAAGTTCGTGTCGACCCGGCTCCGGTCGCTCTTCGCGGGTGTCGTGCCGCGCATGCTGGACGTCCTCCAGCGGCCGCTGAAGCTGGTGACCGGCATCGGCGGGATGCTGCTGCTCACCGCCGCGTTCGTGCTCTGCCTGGACGCCTCGATCCGTGCTTTCGGCCACGGGCACCAGTCGATCAGTTACGCGAGCGTGGCGGTCGTCTTCCTCGCGGGCAACGCGCTCGGCTCGGCGGCCCCGACACCGGGTGGTATCGGCGCGGTCGAGGGCGCGCTCACCCTCGGTCTGTTGGCGGTGGGCCTGCCCATCGAGGTCGCGACCCCGGCCGTGCTGCTCTACCGTCTGCTGACCCTGTGGGTCCCCGTCCTCCCGGGCTGGATCTGCTTCAACTGGCTGACGAAACGCGAAGCGCTGTGAGCGGCGGAGTCCCTCGGGGCCTGTCCGGCGGATCGGGCCGGGGCCGCGGCGCCCGGTCCTGATCCGCCGGGCACCCCCTGGGCGCCACCCGCATGGACCTCCGTCCCGCGCGGCGGCGGAGGCGGCGGCCCACCATGGGCGTATGCCGATCTCCGCCGCCCAGCGCGCCGCTCTGCTCACCGCCACGACCGTGCTGCTCGCCGCCGGATGCTCGGACGGGGGCGACAAGGCGGCGGACCAGGCGGAGCCGAGCGGCTCGGCCGGGGTCTCGGCGCTGGCGGCGCAGAAGCTCGCCTGGGCGCCGTGTCCGGCGCCGTCCGCGGCCGAGGGCGGCGGGGAGCCGCCCGCCCCGCTCCCCGGGAACGTCGCCTGGGAGTGCTCCTTCCTCCAGACGCCGCTGGACTGGTCGGTGCCGGAGGGCGAGACCATCGAGCTCGCGCTGATCCGGGCCCCCGCCCGCGACAAGGACCGGCGGATCGGTTCGCTCGTCTTCAACTTCGGCGGGCCCGGCGGCTCCGGCATCACCGGACTGCCCGGCTTCGCGAAGGATTACGAGACCCTGCGCAGCCGCTACGACCTGGTGTCCTTCGATCCGCGCGGGGTGGGCCGCAGCGAACCGGTCGAGTGCGCGACCGACAAGGAGCTCGACGCCTACTACGCCCTGGACTTCACGCCCGACGACGAGGCCGAGGAGCGGACGCTCTCCGACGCGCAGAAGAAGTACGCGGCAGGCTGCGAGAGGGACGCGGGCCCGGCCCTGCCGCACGTCGGCACCGAGAACGCCGCCCGGGACATGGACCTGATGCGCCAGGTCCTCGGCGACGACAAGCTCCACTACTTCGGCATCTCGTACGGCACCGAACTCGGCGGCGTCTACGCCCACCTGTTCCCCGAGAACGTCGGCCGGGCCGTCTTCGACGCGGTCGTCGACCCGGAGGCGGGCGTCGAGGAAGGCGCGCTCGGCCAGGCGAAGGGCTTCCAGCTCGCCCTGGACAACTTCGCCCAGGACTGTGTGGACCGCGGCGACGAGTGCACCCTGCCCGGCTCGACCGTCGCCGAGATCGAGACCTTCGTGACCGATCTCCTCGCCTCCCTCGACAAGGAGCCGATCGCCGGCATCGGCGAACGCAAGCTCACCCAGACGCAGGCCACCAACGGCATCGCGCAGGCCCTCTACTCCAAGGAGTACTGGACCTATCTGGAGCAGGGCCTCTCCGACGCCGAGGGCGGCGACGGGGCGCTGCTCCTCACCCTCTCGGACTCGATGAACGGGCGCGGCCAGAACGGCTCCTACAGCAACATCCAGGCCGCCAACGCCGCCATCAACTGCGTGGACTTCAAGGAGCGCTACACCCTGGGCCAGGCCAAGGAGCGGCTCGGCACGTTCCGCGAGGCCTCCCCCGTCTTCGGCGATTTCATGGGCTGGGCGCTGGCCGGCTGCTCGCAGTGGCCGGTGCCCGGGACCTGGGAGCACCCGGACGTCTCCGCCCCCGATTCGGCGCCGATCCTGGTCGTCGGCAACACCGGCGACCCGGCCACCCCGTACGAGGGCGCCCGGTCGATGGTGAAGGCGCTCGGCGACGGCGTCGGCGTGGAGCTGACGTACGAGGGCGAGGGCCACGGCGCCTACAACAGCGGCAGCGCGTGCGTGAAGAAGGCGGTCGACGCGTACCTCCTGGACGGCAAGGTCCCGGCTTCCGGAACCGTCTGCAAGCAGCCCGGAGGGACGACCTAGGATGGGCCGCCCTGACGGGCTCCTGGGGGGAACACATGTCCATACGGATACGGGCGGCGGTCCTGGCCGTCACCGGACTGCTGGTCGCGGGCTGCACGAGCGCGGGCGACGGCTCGCCGGCCGCCGAGCCCGGCACGGCCCCGCCGACCACCGACGCCAAGCCCTCGGCCACCGCCGCCGGGTCCTCGGCCACCGCCGTTCCCCCGCTGCCCGCCTCGCTCACCGGTCAGCGCCCCGACTGGAAGCGCTGCGCGGCCCCCGATGACGGCGGCGGGGAGCAGCCCGGTGCGGAGTGGCGCTGCGCCACCGTCAAGGTGCCGCTCGACCACACGAAGCCCGAGGGCGCGACGATTCCGATCGCGTTGATCCGCAAGGAGGCCGGCCGCGAGGGCGAGCGCATCGGCTCGCTGCTCTTCAACTTCGGCGGCCCCGGAGCCTCCGGAGTCGACATCCTGCCCCGGGCGGCGGAGGAGTACGGGACGCTCGGCGAGCGCTACGACCTGGTGGGCTTCGACCCGCGCGGAGTGAACCGCAGCTCCGGGGTGGTCTGCCGGACCGACGCCGAACAGGCCACCGCCGAGGCCACGATCGACCTCACCCCGGACTCGGACGCCGAGGAGGCCGCGTACCTCAAGGACAACGCGGCCTTCGGCGCCGGATGCGCCCGGCGCTCGGGCACGGTCCTCCCGTACACCACGACCAGCGCCACCGCCCGCGACCTGGACCTGATCCGGCAGGTGCTCGGGGACGCGAAGCTCCACTACTTCGGCATCTCGTACGGGACGCAGCTGGGCGGCACGTACGCCCATCTCTTCCCGAAGAACGTGGGCAGGTTCGTCCTCGACGCCGTCGTCGACCCGACCGCCGACGCCGCCGGGCACGCCCGTCACCAGACGATCGGTTTCCAGCGGGCCCTGGACAACTACCTGAAGAGCACCGGCCAGGACCCGAAGGCCGGGACCGAGCGGATCTCCCGCCTGCTGCGGAAGCTCGACCGTGCTCCGCTGACCGTCGGCGAACGGCGGCTCACCGAGGGCCTGGCGCTCACCGGCATCGCGGTGACGCTGTACGGACAGTCCAACTGGCCGCTCCTGACGGCGGCCCTGGCGGACGCCGAGGGCGGTCGCGGCGGCGCCCTGCTCGAACTCGCCGACCACTACAACGACCGTGACGCGAGCGGCCACTACGCCACTCAGTCGCACTCCCAGCGATCGATCTCCTGCGCCGACTCCAGCGCGCGGCCGACCGCGGCGGAGGCGAAGGCGCTGATCCCCGAATTCCGGCGTCTCTCCCCCGTGTTCGGCGCGTTCCTCGCCTGGGACACGGCCGGCTGGTGCGCCGAGTGGCCGGTGAAGGGCGAGCGGGCGACACCGGAGGCGAGCGCCCCGGGCGCCGCCCCGGTCCTCGTCGTCGGCACGACCGGCGACCCCGCGACCCCGTACGAGGGCGCGGAGAAGATGGCGAAGGAACTCGGCACGGGTGTCGGCGTCCTGGTCACCAACGAGGGCGAGGGCCACGGCGCGTACGGCACGTCGTCGTGCGTGACGGCGACGATCGACGCGTACCTCCTGGACGGCAAGGTCCCCGCGTACGGCAAGACCTGCTCCAGCGGGACGGCTCGCAGCGGGGCGTGACCCGTGGCGGGGCACGAGAAGGGGCCCGGATCCCGTGTCGAGATCCGGGCCCCTCCGTCGGGCCGACTAGTAGACCGGCTTCTCGGGCTCGATCTGGTGGACCCAGCCGATCACGCCGCCGCCGACGTGCACCGCGTCGGCGAAGCCCGCGGACTTCAGCACCGCGAGGACCTCCGCACTGCGGACGCCCGTCTTGCAGTGCAGGACGATGCGCTTGTCCTGCGGGAGGTCCTGGAGGGCGGTGCCCATCAGGAACTCGTTCTTCGGGATCAGACGCGCGCCCGGGATCGAGACGATCTCGTACTCGTTCGGCTCGCGGACGTCGATGATGTCGATGTTCTCGCCGTCGTCGATCCACTCCTTGAGCTGCTTCGGAGTGATCGTGGAGCCGAGCGCCGCCTCCTGGGCCTCCTCGGACACGACGCCGCAGAAGGCCTCGTAGTCGATGAGCTCGGTGACGGTCGGGTTCTCGCCGCAGACCGCGCAGTTCGGGTCCTTGCGGACCTTGACCTGGCGGTACTGCATCTCCAGGGCGTCGTAGATCATCAGGCGGCCGACCAGCGGGTCGCCCACGCCGGCCAGGACCTTGATGGCCTCGGTGACCTGGATGGAGCCGATGGACGCGCACAGCACGCCCAGGACGCCGCCCTCGGCGCAGGACGGGACCATGCCCGGCGGCGGGGGCTCCGGGTAGAGGCAGCGGTAGCAGGGGCCGTACTCGGACCAGAACACGGACGCCTGGCCGTCGAAGCGGTAGATCGAACCCCAGACGTACGGCTTGTTCAGCAGCACGCAGGCGTCGTTCACCAGGTAACGGGTGGCGAAGTTGTCCGTGCCGTCGACGATCAGGTCGTACTGGCTGAAGATGTCCATCACGTTCTCGGCTTCGAGCCGCTCTTCGTGGAGGATCACGTTCACGTACGGGTTGATGCCGAGCACGCTGTCGCGCGCCGAGGCGGCCTTGGAGCGGCCGATGTCGGCCTGGCTGTGGATGATCTGGCGCTGGAGGTTCGACTCGTCGACCTCGTCGAACTCCACGATGCCGAGCGTGCCCACGCCGGCGGCGGCCAGGTACATCAGCGCCGGCGAGCCGAGGCCACCGGCGCCGACACACAGCACCTTGGCGTTCTTCAGCCGCTTCTGCCCGTCCATCCCGACGTCCGGGATGATCAGGTGGCGGGAGTACCTGCGGACCTCGTCTACGGTGAGCTCGGCAGCCGGCTCGACCAGGGGTGGCAGCGACACGGGGACTCCGGTTGTCGGTATGTCAGTACGGTTGTTCTCCCCGTAACACTGCCACGCTCCTTCTCATTCCGAGACACCCGGTCCGATCCGCGAGACGATTTCGTCCCAGTAGCCGGGCAGCGAGTGGAATGGCGCACTTTGTCCCGGGGCCCCCGAACGATCGGTGAAGAAGATCGTTCCGGCTCCCTGCCAGCGGGCGATCCGCAGGGCCTCGTCCAGGTGGGTGCGCGGAACGCCGTGCACGAGATGGACGAACTTCGCCTCCGTGTACTCCGCCGTCCACTCGGCCACCTGCGACCAGCGGTAGTCCGCCCAGCCACCCGAGAACGTCACCAGCTGATCGGCGGTCTCGGCGTATCCCGGATGGGGATGGGTGCCATGGCCGAGCACGAGATGGGCCTCGCCGCCGAGGACCGCCTCCAGGGTCGCGGTGACCCGCCGCACCCCGGCCAGGTCCGCCCGGTCCGAGGGGCAGCGGTCCAGGTAGTAGCCGTCGACCTTGTACCAGTCGACGAAGCGGTGGGCGTCCGAGACCAGCTCCCCGAAGGGCCGGGAGCCGTACGCCGCGTCCAGGTGCCCGAGGACCCTGACCCCGGCGTTACGGAGCCTCCCCGCCGCCTCCAGACAGTGCGGGTCGGGGCGGCTGCCCGGCCCCTCCGCCACATTGAGCACCGCCCAGTGCAGCGGGGTCCCGGGGCGGGTCAGCTCGCCCCACTCGACGGGGGCCAGCAGTGGGTGGGCGTAGCCGGGCACGCCCACCCCCAGGGCCTCCTTCACCGCCCCCGTGGTCGCCGTCAGATGCGACACGCCGCCTCCATCCAGATGTCGGCGAGCGACTCCTCCAGGTTGATCCGGGGCCGCCAGCCGAGCCGGTCGCGGGCGGTGCGGACATCGGCCTGCTGCCAGGGCCCGCAGCCGTCGGGGTACGGGTAGGGCGCGGAGGCCAGCTGGTCGGCGATGGTCCCCTCGCTGCGGGGGGCGCCGATCATCGGGCGCTGCGGAATGCCGTGCGGGGCGTCCAGCTCGTGCAGGTTGCCGGAGTAGCCGGCGACCCTGGCGAGGACGGCGGCGGCGTCCCGGAGCCGGACCGCGCGGCCGGTGCCGATGTTGACGACGCCCTGGGCGGCGGAGAGCGAGGCCGCGTGCACGGCCCGCGCCACGTCCCGTACGTCGACGAAGTCCCGCTGCACGCCGAGGCCGCTGAGCTTCAGCTCGCCGTCCCCGGCCTGCATGGCCCGGCGCATCGCCTCGGCGAGACGGCCCAGCGGGGAGCCGGCGGGGGTGCCGGGGCCCACGGGCGAGAACACCCGGAGGACCACGGCGTCGAGGCCCGAACCCAGGACGAGTTCGGTCGCCGCCAGCTTCGACACCCCGTACGGGCCGCCGGGGCGGGGCACGGCGTCCTCGGCGGTGGAGGAACCGGGCTGGCTCGGCCCGTACTCCGAGGCGCAGCCGACCTGGACGAGCCGGGCGCCGCAGCCGCTGCGCCGCAGGGCCTCGCAGACGGTGGCGACGGCGACGGTGTTGTGGCGGGTCAGGTCGCGGGCGCCGCCCCGGGTGGCACCCGCGCAGTTCACGACGACTCCGGGGTGGACGGCGTCGAGGAAGCGGGTCAGCGCGCCGGGACTGCCGGAGGCGAGGTCGAAGCGCACGTCGGCGTCGTCGCCCCGGCCGAGGGCGGTGAGGTGGACGGCCGGGTCGGCGAGGAGCCGGTCGGCGACGAAGCGGCCGATGAAGCCGTTGGCTCCGAGCAGTAGCACCCTCATCGTGCGGCCCCTTCGTGCCGACCGGCCGTTCCTTGGGGTTGCGGGGTCATGTCTTCGGTCTCCTTGCGAGTGATGAGAGAGGTGACGGGGCACGCCCGCGGCGTCGGCTCCGCGGGTGTGAAGCGGATTCCTGCCGGGAGGCTCGGCGGGGTGGGAGGTGCGGTGGCCGCCCGGCCTCCGACGGGGGTGGTGGCGGGTTCTCACGGGGTGGCATGGGCCGAGGCCCGGGCAAGGGCGGTGGTCGCGTGGGCCAGCAGGCCGAGCGCGGCGGCGCCGCAGACGAGGGTGGGGACGGCCCCGGGGCCCCAGGCGTCGACGACGGCACGCACGGGGGCGGCGAGCACGTCGAAGCCGGAGACGGGGACTCGGGCGGCGAGGACGCTCGCGAGGGCGAGCGCCTCGGCGGCGCCGGCGGCGGCGAGGGCGGCCGCGGCCGTCTCGGGGAAGCCGTGGACGGTGAGGAGCCGGGCGAGGAGCAGGAGCGCGCCGAGGGCCAGGGCCCCGGAGGTGAAGCCGGTGAGCCCGAGCAGGACGGTGAGGGCGAGCAGTTGAAGGGTCACGGTGCCGAGGAGCAGCGGGCGGGTCCCGGCGGCGAAGTCGGCGAGGCCCCGGCTGTCGGCGATCCGGCGGCGCGCCCGGTTCGCGAAGAGCCGGGCGCACCAGGCGGCGGGGGCGACGGCGAGCGCGAGGCCCAGGAACGGGCCGGGGGCCAGGTCCCAGGGGCCGTCGGGGCCCCCGCTGAGCACCTGCGTCAGGAGTCCGTCGCCGCCGACCGCGTACGCCAGGAGCCATCCGGTCCAGAGCCGGGCGGCGGGCACGGTCCCGCCGTCGGGGGCGCGGAAGGGGCCGCGCCGGACGGCGAGGAAGAGCGCCGCGGCGAGCAGCAGGGTCCCGGTCGCGCCGACGGCGAGACGCACGGGTCCGTGGGTGACGGCGAGCCCGATGCCGGTGAGCGCGGCGGCGGCGCCGGGGGTGAGGACGGCGAGTGCCCAGGCGTCGGTGTCGCGCGGCGGCGGCGCCGGGGGCGCGGCGGTGTCGCTGCCGCGGGGCACGCGCGCGTACAGCTCCTCGGCCAGGGAGAAGACGTCCCGGTGCCGGAACCGTGCGGCGGTCCGGTCGGTGAACCCCTGGGCTTCGAGCCCGGCGGCGATCTCCAGCGGGTCGACGGCGCGCGCGCAGAGCTCCCGGTGCCGGAGCATGAGCACTTTGACGGGGTCGGCGGTGCCGCGCCGGGGGCGGGGGGCGGACGCGCCTGCCGGGCCGGGATCCACCGGTCCGGTCGCGTCCGGCGGGCCGGGCCGGGTGGCCGTACGCGGTGTGCCGTCCGCCGCCGCCGGGGCGGTGGGCGGCTCATGGTCGGCGTCCGGCCGCGGCGGCGTCGTCGTGTCGCCCTCCCGCAGGGGCTCCGCGGCGGTCTCCCCCGGGGCCGGGGCTATCCCGGACGGCGGGGCGTCGACGGGCTCCTCGGGGGTGCGCGGGTCGTGGGCGCCGCCGGTGCGGGGGGTCAGTGCGGGGGCGCCGAGGAGGGCCTCGGAGCGGGCGTCCCAGGCTCCGGGGCTCGTCGGGGCGGCGGAGCCGCGCATGGGGGTGTCTCCTTCAGGCATCGGGGGCTCCTGTCCCGGCGGCCACGGCCTTGGGCGCCCAGCTGCCCGGCACGTGTGCCTCGGCGGGGTGGGCGAAGGGCACGCCGTCCCCGGGGCGGTGGCGCACCGGCGCGTGGGAGAGGAGCTCCAGGTAGATTCCGCGGAACGCGGCGAGGTTCTGTTCGACGGTGAAGAGTTCGAGCGCGCGGGCGCGGGCGGCGGCGCCCAGGCGGTGGCGGCGCTCGGGGTCGCGGAGCAGCGCGAGGCAGGCGTCGGCGAGCGCCCGGGGGTTGCGCGGGGGGACGACGAGGCCGGTGCCGCCGATGATCTCGACGACGGCGCCGACGTCGGTCGAGACGGTGGCCCGCGCGCAGAACATCGCCTCGACGAGACTCGCGGGGAAGCCCTCGACGACGCTGGACAGGACGACGACCGCGCCGGAGGCGTAGGTGTCCTCCAGGGTGGGCGCCTCGGGGCCGCCGAGCTCCTCGAAGGTGACCGGGTTCTCGCCGACGGCGTGCGCCCCGGCGGCCTCGTCGGGGAAGAGCTGGGCGGCGAGCCCCTTGATGTGGGCGAGGTACGCGCCCCCGCCCGGGTCCGGTACGGGCACGGCGACGATCCTCAGCCGGGCGTCGGGCTGCCGGGCGCGGATCTCGGCGAAGGCGTGCAGGAGGGCGATGAGGTCCTTGGCGGGTTCGACCCGGCCGACCCAGACGAGGGTGGTGGGGTCGCCGCTCTCCTCGTCCTCGCCGACCTCGGCGAAGCGGTCGGCCGCCATGCCGGGGTGGACGGTGCGGATCCGGGCCCGGTCGGCGCCGCACTTCTCCTGCCAGCGGCGGGCGTGGGCGTTGCCGGGGGTGAGGATCGCGGCCTGCCGGTAGATCTCGGCGGCGAGCCGGCCGTGGAGGGCGGCGAGCAGGGTGCGCAGGGGGGCGGAGCGGTCGGCGCCGGTGGCCGAGAGGTAGTGGGAGCGGAGCTGTACGCCGTATTCGGTGACGAGCAGCGGGGTTCCGAAGAAGCGTTTGGCCAGCAGGCCGGGGACGGCGGTGGTGCCTCCGCCTGCGGCGTGGCAGAGGTCGGCGGCGCCGAGCGCGTCCTCTGCGTACCAGTCGAGGGAGAGGGGGCGCAGGGTGCGCTCCAGGTGCTCGGCGAAGGCGAGGTGGTCGGGGAGTCCGGCGGCGGCCGCGCCCCGGCGTGCGCCGGGCGCGCGGCAGGCGGATTCGAGGGTGCGGACGGCGTCGTCGGAGCGGAGTGCGCCGGGCAGTCCGCCTCGCTCGCGGGCGAGTTCGGCGAGCGCGTAGAGGCCGGTGGCGAAGGGGCCGTCGGTCTCGCCCTGCCCGCCGGTCCCGCCCTGTCCGTAGGTGTCGCCCTCCTCGCACACTCCCACCGCCAGCTGGTGGAAGGCCTCGGTGAAGCGGCGGCGCTCGCGTCGGCCGTAGGCGCGGCGGGCGGCGCGGTGGTTGCCGAAGGCGGTCCGTTCGAGGAGGTTCCTGGAGGCGGCGGCCGTGTCGGGGCTTCCGGGGACCGCGGTGCGTGCGACGCGGGCGTTCGGCGGGAGGGGCCGCGGGGTGCCGGACCCGCCGAGGGCGTACAGGTCGAACTGGTGCTGTCCGAGTCCGCGTACGAGCCGCTCGCACCAGAGTCCGGACTCACCGGTGGCGTACGGGTAGCCACCCTCCGTGAGCAGTCCGATCCGCATGAGTGCACCCCCGATCTCCCTTGACGACGGCCACCGTTGGTCCGGCGACTCGCAGCGGGAAGAACGTAAGCGGAGATACCGGCGGTGCGACGGACGGTTGTCCGTCGCACCACCAGAAGGGGTGAATGCACGTAACTTTCCCACCCCGGTCGCGTTCTGTCGCGCTACGCGCCAGGGTGGTCACGGAGGGTCAGGCGACGGCCAGTTCCTGGCGCTCCTCCTGCCGCTGCTCCCGGCGCCGCTCCCGGCGTTCCGCCGCGTGGACCGGGTCGAGCGAGGGGACGGCGGCGAGCAGCTGCCGGGTGTACGGGTCCCCGGGTGCGCCGTACACCTCGGCCACCGTGCCCTGCTCGACGATCCGGCCCGCGCGCATGACGGCGACCCGGTCGCTGACCTGCCGGACGACGGCGAGGTCGTGGGCGATGAAGACGAGCCCGAGGCCGAGCTCGGCCTGGAGTTCGGCGAGCAGCGCCGTCACCTGCGCCTGGGTGGTGACGTCGAGCGCGGAGACGGGCTCGTCGCAGACGATGATCCGGGGTTCGGCGGCGAGCGCACGGGCGATGCCGACGCGCTGACGCTGCCCGCCGCTGAACTCGTGCGGATAGGCCTCGTACCGGTCGGGGTCGAGCCCCACCCGGTCGAGCAGCTCCCGCACCCGGCCCCGTATCCGGGTCTCGTCGCGCTCCCCCGCCACGCGCAGCGGGTCGGCGATCGACTCGCCGACGGAGCGGCGCGGGTTGAGGGAGGCCACCGGGTCCTGGAAGACCATCTGGAGTTCGCGGCGGTACGGGCGCAGCTCCCGCTCCGACAGGCCGCCGATCTCCGTACCCCCGTAACGGAGTCGGCCGCCCGTCGGGTCGAGGAGCCGCACCAGCATGCGGCCGAGGGTGGTCTTGCCGCTGCCGGACTCCCCGACGACGCCCAGGGTTTCGCCCGCGTGGAGGGTGAGCGAGGCACCTTCGACCGCGGTCACCGCCTTCGGTCCCCGCCCGAACACCCGCCGGAGGTCGCTGACTTCGAGAAGCGGCGACCCCTTCTCCAGCGGCTCGCGCACCGGCCCGTCAAGCCGGGGCACGGCGGCGAGCAGCCGCCGCGTGTACGGCTCCGCCGGCGCGCCCAACACCCCGCCCACGGGGCCGCGTTCGACCTCCCGGCCGGCGCGCATCACGAGCACCTCGTCGACGCTCTCGGCGGCGACGCCCACGTCATGGGTGACCAGGAGCAGCGCGGTGCCCGTCTCGCGCCGCAGCTCGTGCAGCAGGTCGAGGATCTGGGCCTGCACGGTGACGTCGAGGGCGGTGGTCGGCTCGTCGGCGACGAGGAGCCGGGGCTCGCAGGCGAGGGCCATGGCGAGCAGGGCGCGCTGCCGCATGCCGCCGCTGAACTCGTGCGGGCGGGAGCGTGAGCGCCGGGCCGCGTCGGGGATGCCGACCCGGTCGAGCACCTCGACGGCGCGGGCGCGTGCGGCGCGCCGGGAGCCTCCGGCGTGGACGCGGTACACCTCGGCGATCTGGTCGCCGACGGCGTAGTAGGGGTCGAGGGCGGAGAGCGGGTCCTGGAAGACCATGGCGGCGACTCCGCCGCGCAGCCGCCGCAGCTCGCCGGGGCCTGCGGAGGCGACGTCGATGCCGCCGACCCGTACGGTGCCGCCGACCTTCGCGCCCGTCCCCCGGTGGAGGCCGAGGAGTGCGCCGGCGACGGTGGACTTGCCGCTGCCGGACTCGCCGACGAGGGCGAGGGCGCGGCCCTCCTCCAGGCTGAAGGAGAGGCCGTCGACGGCCCGGACGGGATCGCCGGACCGTGCGAACTCGACCGTGAGGTCGCGTACTTCGACGAGCGGGGTCACGTCAGGACCACCCTTCGGTCGGCGGCGGCGTACAGCAGGTCCGCGAGGACGTTGGCGAGGACGACGAAGGTGCCCGTGACCATGACCACGCCCACCACCACGGGCAGGTCGATGGAGCGGACCCCGTCGATGAGGGTCTTGCCGAGCCCGGGGATGCCGAAGAGGGACTCGGTGAGCACGGCCCCGCCGAACATCGAGCCGAGGTCGACCGCGCTGACCGCGATCACCGGCGGGACGGCGCCGCGCAGCGCGTGCCGGGTGACGACGGACCGCTCCCCCACCCCGTAGGCGCGGAAGGTGCGGATGTGGTCCTCGGCGAGCGTCTCCAGGGTGGAACTCCGCGTCAGGCGTGCGTACTTGGCGGATTCGAAGAAGCCGAGGGTGAGCCAGGGCAGCAGCATGTTCCAGGCCCACTGCTCGGGGTTCTCGCCGAGCGGTACGTAACCGGGGAAGGGCAGCCACTGGAGGTAGGCGCAGACGGCCATGAGGAGCAGCAGCCCGAGGATGAAGACGGGGGTGCCGGTCCCGGCGAGGGTGAGCAGGGTCAGGAGGCGCTCGGTGGGGCCGCCGCGGCGCAGCGCGGAGAGCAGTCCGGTGCCGACGCCGACCACCAGCCAGATGACCATGGCGCCGAGGGTGAGGGAGGCGGTGGCGGGGAGCCGCTCCAGGACGAGCTGGGTGACCTGCTGGTCGCTCTGGTACGAGAGGCCGAGGCAGGGGGCGTCGCAGTGCACGACGGAGGTGCCGGTGGAGTAGTCGCGGCCGGCGAAGATGCCCTGGAGGAAGTGCAGGTACTGGACGAACATGCTGTCGTTCAGGCCGAGTTGCTCGCGGACCTGGGCGATCTGCTGCGGGTTGCAGCGCTCCCCGCAGGCGAGCCGCGCGGGGTCGCCGGGCGCCAGGTAGAACAGCGCGTACACGAGGACCGAGAGCGCCAGGAGGACGAGCACGGCACCCGCGAGCCGCTTGAGGACGAAGCGGGTCATCGGGAGGCCTCCTTGGGGGAGTCCCGACGGGACTCCTTGCGGGTGCCCACGCGCAGCCGGCTCGCCTCGCGCGGGTCGAGGGCCGTGCGGACCGCGTCACCGAGGACGGTGAAGGCGAGCACGGTGACGAAGAGCAGTCCGGCGGGCAGCAGGACGTAGGAGGGGTCGGCGCGGAACCAGGTCTGCGCGGTCGACAGCATCTGGCCCCAGGACGGGGTGGGCGGGGTGACACCCACCCCGAGGAAGGACAGGGACGCCTCGACGACGATGTTGGTGGGGACGAGGATCGCCGCGTACGTGATGACGGGGGCGGCGAGGGAGGGCAGGAGTTCACGGCGGGCGGTCCGCCACGGCCCGGAGCCCGCGAGGCGGGAGGCCGCGACGAAGTCGAGGCTCTTCAGGGTGAGGGTCTGGGCGCGCACGATCCGGGAGGTCCCGGCCCAGCCGAGGAAGCCGATGACGAGGATCAGCAGCAGGGGCCGGGGGAAGCCGCGCGGGACGACGGCGGTCAGGGCGATGGCGAGGACCAGCATCGGGAGGGCGACGAGGACGTCGGTGACCCGGCCGAGGACGCCGTCGACCCAGCGGCTGCCGAGTCCGGCGGCGAGGCCGACGAGGACGCCGATGAGGATCTGGACGGCTGTGGCGCCGACGGCGACGAGCAGCGAGATCCGGGCGCCGTAGAGGAGCCGGACGAACAGGTCGCGGCCGGTGCCGGGTTCGACGCCGAGCCAGTGGTCGGCGCTCGCCCCACCGAAGGCGCCGTACGGGACGCCGCCGCGGGCCGAGTCCACGAGGTCGTCGTGGTACGTGTTCGCGTTCTGGCCTTCCAGGGCGGCGAGCAGCGGCGCGGCGACGGCGAGGAGGACGAGCAGGAGCAGGACGGCGGCGGAGACGAGGGCGGCCGGGCGGGTGCGGAGCCGTCGCCACACCTGCCGGGCGGCGCCCGTGGCGGGGATGCCCGCCACGGGCGCCGGCGTGTCGGTCAGGGAGGTCACGGACGTCACTTGACCGCGACCTGCGAGATGTCGAGGACGCCGGTCCAGTCGCTGATGACGACGTTCTTGACGTTCTTGCCGACGAGCCGCTTGTAGACGGGGTGGAAGAGGGGCACGTCGAGCGCCTGCTCGCCGATCTTCTTGTCGAGCGCGCCCCAGCGGGCGGCGGCGGCCTTGAGGTCGGTGAGCTTGTTGATCTCGTCGATCTCCTTGTTGACCGCCGGGTCGTTCAGCTGGGCGTGGTTGTAGTTGGAGCCGTTGGTGACGATCTGGCGTCCGTCGAAGATCGGCGCGAGGAACGGGCCGCCGGCCGGCCAGTCGGCGCCCCAGCGGGAGAGGAAGAAGCCGGGCGCGTCCTTGACGCTCCAGCGCTTCTCGTTGAAGGAGTTGGGCTCCTGGCCGTCGAGCTCGACCTTGATGCCGGCCTTGCCGAGGGCCTCCTGGACGGCGGTGGCGATCTCGGGGCTGGTGGCGCGGTTCTGGGCGGTGGAGTGCAGCAGGGTGATGGTGAGCCCGTTCGGGTGACCGGCCTCCTTGAGGAGCGCCTTGGCCTTCTCCGGGTCGCCGGTCCTACCGGCCGGGAAGTGGTCGTACGCCGTGAAGCCGAAGGACTTCTGCTCGGGCAGGAAGGTGGTGGCGGGCTCGGCGAGCGCGGAGCCGCCGGCGGCGTTGACGATGCTGGTGCGGTTGATCGCGTACGAGATCGCCTGGCGCACCTTCGGGTTGTCGAAGGGCTTCACCTTGGGGTTGAAGGCGAGGTAGTTGGTGTAGCCGAAGTGGCCGGTGCCGACGCGGGCGGCGAGCGCCTTGTCGGAGCCGACCTGGGCGAGTTCGGCCGGGCCGAGGTTGGTGTCGGTGGTGACGGCGGCGGCGTCGACGCCGGTGGAGGTGGCGAGGCGCTGGTTGATGACGGCCTCGTCGAGCCCGGACCTGACGTCGATCCTGTCCGGGTAGGCCTTGCGCTCCTCGTCGGTCTTGGCGTCCCAGTGCTCGTTGCGCTCCAGGACCAGGCGCTCGCCGTCGTTCTCGTTCTCGACGACCTTGTACGGGCCGGAGGAGACGGGGTGCTCCTCGTACTTCGCGCCGGTGTCCTTGGCCTTGGGGACGGGGGTGAACTGGGTCTGGGTGGCGACGAAGGGGAACTCGCCCTCGGGCTTCTTCAGCTTGAAGACGATGGTCCGGGCGTCGGGAGTGACGATGGAGGCGAGACCCTTGCCCTTCTTCCCGTCGGACGCGGCCTTGTAGGGACCCTCGTAGGTGTCGCCGCCGACCAGCCAGTCGCGCAGGTACGGGGCTCCGCCGGAGAGTTCGGCGGCGAAGGAGCGCTCGATGCCGTACTTGATGTCGGCGCTGGTGATGGGCGTGCCGTCCTCGAACTTCAGGCCCTCCTTCAGCGTGTACGTCCACTCGGTGGCGTCCTTGTTGGGGCGGCCGGTGTCGGTGGCGAGGTCGGGGACGACCTGGGTGCCGGCGGCGCCCGCCTCGCGGTTGCGGGTGGTGAGCGTACGGAAGACGAGGGAGGGGACGTTGCCGCCGCCGGAGGTGTAGAGGCGGGCGGGGTCGAAGTCGGTCTGGGCCTCGGCGTTGAGGACGGTGAGCGTGCCGCCCTTCCGCGGGTCGCCCGCGGCCTTGCCGGAGGTGCCGCCCTTGGCGCCGGTGTCCTCGGGTCCCGCGCAGGCGGCGACGCCCAGGGTCAGGACGAGACTGACGGCGGTCGCTGCCACGCGGCGCGAAACGACGGACGATTGACGCATCGGAGAAAACCTCTCGGAGAACTGCGGGTACGGGAAGGGGAATTCCACGCAGGCAGCGGCGAGCGGCGGCATCCGAAGGGAATGGCCGAGCACAGGGAATCAGAAAGAAAAGCCGCGCCTGCGGGGAGCGAACACCCGGGCGCGGAAATCCGTCGGCAGTACGGGAAATGCGAGAGTACCGACGGGCGCTCGGGCCGGCGTCAGCTACAGAGAATGTCGGCGACGGAATGTCCGGCCACGCCGATGAGCGCCAGCTCAAAGGCGGCGCGATCGGAGACGACGTGACGGTTCGACATGCCGAGAAATATGGACGAACACGCGAACGATGTCAACGCGGTTCGGAAATTCCTGAGACACGCGTCTCAGGATGCGGTCGCCCGACAGTCGGGCCGTCCGTCAACTGCTCGGGTACACCCAGGGGTTGGGACGGCACTTGATTCCGTCGATGTCCAGGGACTTCGTCTGCTGCTGCATCACGGGGGCGAGCGCGCCGGGGGTGCCGCAGATCACATGACCGTGTCCGAGCCGGTGTCCGACCTCGTGATTGATGAGCATCTGGCGATACGCGAACATCGCCTTGGGCCCGAAGGTCTCCGACCCCTGCGCCCAGCGGAACGCGTTGATCATCACGCGGTCCGTGCTGGCCGAGTCGCAGGACACATTCTCGGCCAGGGTGTCGAGTCCGGACTTCTCGCACCAGACGCCGGTGGTGCCGGGACTGGCGAGCGTGATGACGAACTGGGGCTCGCCGCTGGAAATGCGCTCGAAGGTCATCTCGCCCTTGCCGGCCCAACTGCGGCGGTCGTTGAGGGTCTTGAAGACGGTCGTGGCGAAGAGGTTCTGGTCGAGACCGAGCCCCTCCTCGACATCGATCCGGTAGCGGACCAGATTCCCCTTGCCGGGCGCCTTCTGGAAGCCGGGAACGGCCTTGAACTTGCCGGAGCCCTTGAGCTTCGGGTCGATCGGGTACTGGCGGGCGATCAGCTGCTCGTACGTCGGCGGCGGCGGGGTGGTGGCGGCCGGCGCCGGGCTCGACGGGGTGACCCGGTCGTCGGATCGGGAGGCGGAGGTGTCGTCCGAGGCCCGCCCGTCCGGCTGCTCGGCGGCGCGGGTCTCGGCCGGGGACTCCTCCCGGTCGGCGACCTGTCCGGTCACGACGACGGCGAGCACGGTGGCGACGGCGGCCGCCGCGACACCGGTGAGGGTGCGGCCGAGACCGCCCCGGCCCGAAGACTCGTCGACCTCGGGAAGGGTCTCGCGACGGGGGCCGGGGATGAACGGCGCCTGGGGGGCGGCCTGTTCGGTCACGGCCGTGCGGGGGGCCCCGTGCCGGGGGGCGTACCGCTCGGGCCGGGGCGCGGAGCCCTCGTCGTGCTGCGGATGCCCGCCCCGTACCGGACTCCCGTAGACGGGGACACCGTGCGCGGGCGTCCCGAGGGCCGCGTGCGCTCCGGTGTCGTGGACCCCGCCGCCGTACCCGGGAGCGCCATAGGAGGGAGTGCCGTGCGCCGGAGTCCCGTGGACCGGGGTGCCGTGCGCCGGGGTGCCGTACATCGGGGTGCCCTGTGCGGGCGTCCCGTACATCGGGCCGTACGCCGGGCCGGCCTGTGCGGGCGTCCCGTACATCGGGGTGCCGTGGGCCGGGGTCCCCGCCGTGTCCTGACCGGGGCCGCCCGCGGTCCTGCGGCGGCGTCCCGTGCCCTGCGCGCGGCCGGCCGGTGTCCCCTGCGTCCGGGCCGCGGCCGGCGTCGGTTCGGAGGCGGCCTGCGGCCCGGTGTCGGCCACCGAGGGCGCGGAGCCCTTGCGACTATGTCGTCCCACGCCCCGGATCAGCTCCCGCCGTGATCGGCGATCAGGTCCCGGGCGGCCTGGGCGACCGTCTCGGGGTACTCCATCATCGCCACGTGCCCCGCCTCGGGAAGGGTCAGCAGGCGCGAGCCGCGGAAGGCGGCAGCCGCCTTCCGGGCCATCCGGTACGAGACGAGCTGGTCGCGGCCACCGTAGACGAGCAGCGTGGGGGCGAGGACCCGTTCCGCCTGCCGCCACAGCCCGTGCTGACCGCCGAGGGTGTACGCGTCGACGATGCCGCGCGAGGAGCGTGCCATGGCGTCCCAGAAGTAGGGAAGCTCCAGGCGCCGCTCCATTTCCTCGACGGCGTGCCGGAGCCCCTCCTCGGAGACCCGCCCGGGGTCTCCGTAACAGAGCGAGAGGACGCCGCGGACCCGCTGTTCGGCCGTCCAGTCCTTGGTGAGCTTGGCGAAGGCCGAGGCGACGCCGGGCACCGCGAGCAGCACGGTGGGCCAGGCCGTGCGCTGGGCGCGCAGCTCGGGCAGGGCCGGCGAGACGAGCGTGAGCGTGCGGACGAGGTCGGGGCGCGCGGCGGCGACGCGGGTGGCGACGGCGCCGCCCAGCGAGTTGCCGAAGAGGTGGACCGGCCCGCGCTCCGCGGAGTCGAGGAGCCGGATGACCGCGCGCGCGTGCCCGGTGACCGAGTAGTTGCCGTCGTCGGGCGGCGGCGAGTCGCCGAAGCCGGGCAGGTCGACGGCCTCGCCGTCGACGAGGTCCGAGAGCAGCGGCATCAGGACGGACCAGTTCTGCGAGGAACCGCCGAGACCGTGGACGTACAGCGCGGGCGGCAGACCGGGCTCGTCGCCCGGCCGCGAGCGCACGGTGAGGGTGAGTCCGGGCAGCGACACGGAGCGGAGCTTCTCGCCGTCGGCGACCCGGACGGCGCGCGCGGGGCGCGACGTGGGTGGCGCGGCAGCGGTCCGGGTTTCCGGCAGCTCGGTCGACGACATGCGCGCAATATTACGAGACGATCACGCGCCGACGCGTGTGGGTGCCGTCACAGGTGCGTATGCGGCGAGCCGCGTGTGCTCCTAGGCTCGAAGAGAGGGCCATCGGAGAGGACCGCGACCCGCATGCCGGAAGGAACCGCATGACTGTCGATCCGACCGATCCGGACACATTCGCCGAGGAAGAGGACGTCGTGCTGGACCAGGAAATTCCGGAGGCCGACGCTGCCGAGCAGCACACCGAACTGCAGCAACGCGAAGACGAACCGGTCACCCATGTCGAACGTGACTCGGCGAACGAGGCCGACTCCTCCGAACAGGCGCGGGTCGTGGCCCAGGACGAGGACGACTACCGCTGATTTGTTCGGTTTAATCTTGAATCGACTGTCGACCCGGACGTCCGGTCCGTGAAATTCTGCGTTCGCACCGCGCACAGCCGGGTTACCCAAAAGTACGATGGCGGCGCGCGCGACAGCGTGCATGGATCGATTTTTGGGAGGCCGCGTGAGCGCCATCGAGCAGACAGAGGCAGCACGCCCTCGGGGCACGCGCCTGCCGCGACGTGCCCGACGGAACCAGCTCCTCGGCGCGGCCCAGGAGGTCTTCGTCGCCCAGGGGTACCACTCCGCCGCGATGGACGACATCGCCGAGCGGGCGGGCGTCAGCAAGCCGGTGCTCTACCAGCACTTCCCCGGGAAGCTCGAGCTGTACCTGGCCCTCCTCGACCAGCACTGCGAGTCCCTCCTCCTGGCGGTGCGCACGGCCCTGGCCTCCACCACCGACAACAAGCTGCGCGTCGCGGCCACCATGGACGCCTACTTCGCGTACGTCGAGGACGAGGGCGGCGCCTTCCGGCTCGTCTTCGAGTCCGATCTGACGAACGAGCCCGCGGTACGCGAGCGCGTGGACCGGGTCAGCCTGCAGTGCGCCGAGGCGATCTCCGATGTGATCGCCGAGGACACCGGCCTGTCCAAGGACGAGTCGATGCTGCTCGCCGTGGGCCTCGGCGGCGTCTCGCAGGTCGTCGCCCGCTACTGGCTGTCGAGCGGGTCCGCCATCCCGCGCGACAAGGCGGTCGGACTGCTCACCTCGCTGGCCTGGCGCGGCATCGCCGGCTTCCCGCTGCACGCGGTGGACGGCCAGTTGAGCGCCGAGGGCCACTGACCCCGGACGCCCCACGGGACTCGCGCGTGTTCGCTCTTGGCGTGCGGCGACTGAGCCTTGTACGTCCCTTCCCGCGACTAATGTGTGCAGCGTACGGCGCGGTATTCGCGCAACGCTGACCGTTGGGAGGGACATAGCCGTGGAGGTCAAGATCGGCGTGCAGCACGCACCCCGGGAGATCGTTCTGGAGAGCGGGCAGTCCGCCGAGGAGGTGGAGCGCGCAGTGGCCGACGCGCTGGCCGGCAAGGCGCAGCTGCTCAGCCTCTCGGACGAGAAGGGCCGCAAGATCCTCATCCCGGCCGAGAAGATCGCGTACGTGGAGCTCGGCGAGCCCGCCGTTCGCCGCGTGGGTTTCGGCGCGCTCTGAGCCCAGGATCTACGGGAAGGGCCCGGTGGACCGTCACGGTCCACCGGGCCCTTCGCCATGCCGGCCCGGGTTCCGTCCCACGGGACCTTCGCCATGCCGACCGACCCTGGTTCCGTCCCACAGGCCGTTCGCCATGCCGGCCCGGGTGCCCTCCACCGGGCCTCTCGTATGCCCGTATGGCCACGTCAGGGCGTACGGAAGGATTGCGTTCGGGAGCCCTGGGGTAGGAGGGGATCGACCGCACCACCCGCCCCGCACCCCTCGCGAGGTGATTCGCAGTGTTCCTGGAAGCCCTCGGTTCCGCCCTGCTCGGCTTCGCCCTGGCCTGGGCCGCCGCGCACCGGCTCCCCGACCGCCTCCCCGTCCGGGTGATCGTCCTCGCCACCGGCGCACTGGGCGGCGTCTTCGGCGCGCTCGTCACCCACGGGGCCCTCGGCCCCGGTCACTTCTTCGCCACCCTGGTCGGTGCGGTGGCGGTGGCGGCGGTACTGCTCTCGCTGCTGATCCGGCCGGCCTCACGGCGACGGCTGCGACGATCAGCGGCGGCGTGAGCAGCGCCGCTCGCCCCTTCCTCGTACGGGAATTCCTCAGGCGGCCAGACCGAGCGCGGCCATGCGCTTGGTGTGGGCCTCGGTGATCCGGGAGAACATCCGGCCGACCTCCGCGAGGTCGAAACCGTCCGCGACGCCGCCGACCAGCATGGTCGACAGCGCGTCGCGCTCGGCGACCACGCGCTGGGCCTGCGAGAGCGCCTCGCCCATCAGACGGCGCGCCCAGAGCGCGAGCCGGCCGCCGACGCGCGGGTCGGCGTCGATCGCGGCGCGGACCTTCTCCACGGCGAAGTTGCCGTGGCCGGTGTCGTCGAGCACGGAGACGACGAGCCCGCGCGTGTCGGAGTCGAGGCGGGCCGCGACCTCCCGGTAGAAGTCACTGGCGATCGAGTCGCCGACGTACGCCTTGACCAGTCCCTCCAGCCAGTCCGACGGCGCGGTCTGGCGGTGGAAGTCGTCGAGCGCCTTGGCGAAGGGCTCCATGGCCGCGGTCGGCTCGGCGTCCACGGCGGCCAGGCGGTCGCGCAGCCGCTCGAAGTGGTGGAACTCGGCCGAGGCCATCTTCGCCAGCTCAGCCTTGTCCGCGAGGGTCGGCGCCAGCTTGGCGTCCTCGGCGAGCCGCTCGAAGGCCGCGAGCTCTCCGTAGGCGAGGGCGCCGAGGAGGTCGATCACGGCGGCGCGGTACTGCGGCTCGGCGGAAGCCGTCGCCCAGTCCTTGGCGGCGATCCCGGTGGGTGTGGCGTTGTCAGGCGTCTCCATGGAGCGCACAATAGCCCGCTCGCGCACCCGGGGAAGGCGCTGGTCAGTCAGTGTGACCGTGCCCTCATCACCATTTCTCCCAACACACATGCGCGATTCCGGGGTACAGTGATAAGGCGCCTGCTGAGTATGCGGACATGCTTTCGCACGTTCGGACGTATTCGGTGGGCCGACTCATGAATGAGGATGCCCGGTCGGTGGCCCGATCGGCTCCGGCCCGACAGCCCTTCCGGCGGACCCGCGGAAGGGTCACCTCAGCGGTACGACGCTCGAGCGACGGCAGTGGTCCCGTGCCACCCGACAGCGATCTCTTCGATCGCGCCGGCAGTTTCGGCACGGTACGACCCCCTTCGTTCGCCTCGCACCGCGTCCACAGAAGAGGCAGCACCCTGACTACGACTTTCCGAGACCTCGGAATCCTTCCCGAGACGGCCGAAGCCCTTGAGGCCGTCGGCATCGTCACCCCCTTCCCCATCCAGGAGATGACCCTTCCGGTCGCCCTCACCGGCACCGATGTCATCGGCCAGGCCAAGACCGGCACGGGCAAGACCCTCGGTTTCGGTCTGCCGATCCTGGAGCGCGTCACCGTCCCCATGGACGTCGAGGTCGGCCGGGCCAAGCCCGAGCAGCTGACCGACGCCCCGCAGGCGCTCGTCGTCGTCCCCACCCGCGAGCTGTGCCAGCAGGTCACCAACGACCTGCTCACCGCCGGCAAGGTGCGTAACGTCCGCGTGCTCGCCATCTACGGCGGCCGGGCGTACGAGCCCCAGGTCGAGGCGCTGAAGAAGGGCGTCGACGTCGTCGTCGGCACCCCCGGCCGTCTGCTCGACCTGGCCGGCCAGCGCAAGCTCGACCTGTCCCACGTCAAGGTCCTCGTCCTGGACGAGGCCGACGAGATGCTCGACCTGGGCTTCCTGCCCGACGTCGAGAAGATCATGAACATGCTTCCGGCGAAGCGTCAGACGATGCTGTTCTCGGCCACCATGCCGGGCGCGGTCATCGGCCTGGCCCGCCGCTACATGTCGCAGCCGACGCACATCCGCGCCACCTCGCCCGACGGCGAGGGCGTGACCGTCGCCAACATCAAGCAGCACGTCTACCGTGCGCACAACATGGACAAGCCGGAGATGGTCTCCCGCATCCTGCAGGCCAACGGCCGCGGGCTCGCGATGATCTTCTGCCGCACCAAGCGCACGGCGGCCGACATCGCCGAGCAGCTGGAGCGTCGCGGCTTCGCCTCCGGCGCGGTCCACGGCGACCTCGGCCAGGGCGCCCGCGAGCAGGCGCTGCGCGCCTTCCGCAACGGCAAGGTCGACGTGCTCGTCTGCACCGACGTCGCCGCGCGCGGCATCGACGTCGAGGGCGTCACCCACGTCATCAACTACCAGTCGCCCGAGGACGAGAAGACGTTCCTCCACCGCGTGGGCCGCACCGGCCGCGCGGGCAACAAGGGCACGGCCGTCACCCTGGTCGACTGGGACGACATCCCGCGCTGGCAGCTCATCAACAAGGCGCTCGGGCTGGACTTCCACGACCCGGTCGAGACGTACTCCTCGTCCCCGCACCTCTTCGAGGAGCTGGACATCCCGGCGGGCACCAAGGGCATCCTGCCCCGCGCCGAGCGGACCCGTGCGGGTCTGGGCGCGGAGGAGCTGGAGGACCTGGGCGAGCCCGGCGGACGCCGTGCGCGCGGCCCCAGGACCGACAAGGTCGAGCGGACCGAGGAGCGCCCGGAGCGGACGCGGACCCCGCGTCAGCGCCGGCGCACCCGCGGTGGCGAGCTCGGTGACGCCCCGGCGTCGGCGGCTCCCGCCGTCGAGACCGGACCGGTGACCGTGCCGGTGACGGACGAGGCGAAGGCCGAGTCCGGCCCGCGGACCCCGCGCCGTCGTCGTCGCACCCGCGTCGGCGCCCCGGGCTCCGCGCCGGAGGCCCAGGCCGTCCAGGCCGCTCCGGTCGCCCAGGCCGCTCCGGTCGTGGTCGAGGACGCTCCGGCGCCCGTCGTCGAGGCGCCCGTCGTGGAGGCGCCCGTCGCCGCGGCCCCGGTGGCCGAGCCGAGGGCTCCCCGTCGTCGTAGCCGTACCGCCGCCCGTCCGGAGGCCGTGAAGGCCGCGCCCGTCTCCCCGGCCCCCGTGGCCCAGGAGCAGGCTCCGGCCCCGCGCCGCCGCCGTGCGCGTGTCCGCCCGGTCGAGGACACCGTTTCGTTCCAGACGGTCGAGACCGCCGCGGCCGCCCTGCGCGCCGCGCCGATCGCACCGGTCGTCGAGGACGCTCCGGCCCCGGTCGCCGCGGCCCCGGTCGAGGAGCCGAAGAAGGCTCCCCGTCGCCGTACCGCCAAGAAGGCCGTCGCCGTCGCGGAGCCGGTCGCCGAGACCGTCGTCGCCGCACAGGTGGTGGCCGAGCCGGTCGCCGAGCCCGTCGCGCCCGTCGTCGAGGCCCCGGCCCCGGTCACGGCCGAGGTTCCCGCGCCGCGTCGTCGTCGTGTGGTGCGGAAGGCCGCCGGTTCGCCGGTCACCTCCACCCCGGTCGTCGAGCCGATCGTCGAGCCGGCGCCCGCGCCGGTCGTCGAGGAGGAGCCGAAGAAGCCCGCGCGTCGCCGTGTGGTGCGGAAGGCCGCCGGTTCGCCGGCCTCTTCCACCCCGGCCGAGACCGTCATCGTCGCGGCCCCGGTCGCCGAGGCCGCTCCGGCACCGGTCGTCGAGGCGCCCGTCGCGGCGGCCCCGGTCGTCGAGCAGCCGGTCGTCGAGGCCCCCGTCGAGGAGCCGAAGAAGGCTCCCCGTCGCCGTGCCGCCAAGAAGGCCGTCGCCGTCGCTGAGCCGGTCGCCGAGACCGTCGCCGTCGTCGAGGCCCCGGCCGCCGAGGAGGCCCCGAAGGCTCCCCGTCGCCGCACGGCCAAGAAGGCCGTCGCCGCCGAGGCGCCCGACGCCTCGGAGCCGAAGACGCCGACCCGTCGCCGTACGACGAAGAAGGCCGTCGCGGAGCCGGTCGCCGAGGCCGCCGAGGCCGAGGCCCCGAAGGCCCCGCGCCGTCGCACCACCAAGAAGGCGGCGGCCGCTCAGCCCGAGAGCTGATCCCGCCCGATCCTCCTGACCGCGGCCCGGCCCCTCCCCAGGGGCCGGGCCGCGGTCGTGTCGTCCGCCGGACGGAGGGGCGGACCGGGGGCGTCGGGCCGCCCTCCGCCGACGCGGTTACAGTCCAGACATGAGCAAGCCCCGGTCCCTCGTCCTGCCGCCCGGCACCCGCGCCCACCACCTCGTGACCGCGCGGGGCGACTTCGCCGTGCTCGACACGGAGCCACGGGGCGAGCGCCTCGGGACGGTGCTGCTGCTGCCCGGGTACACCGGCAGCAAGGAGGACTTCCTGGCCCTGCTCGGTCCGCTGAGCGAGGCCGGGTACCGGGCCGTGGCGGTGGACGGGCGCGGTCAGTACCAGTCGCCGGGCCCCCGGGGCCGGGCCGGCTACCGGCGCAGGGCGCTCGCGCTCGACGCGGTGGCGCAGGCCTCGGCCCTCGGGGACGGTCCCGTGCATCTGCTCGGCCACTCGTTCGGTGGCCTGGTGGCCCGCGCGGCGGCCTCGCTGGCCCCGGCCGCGTTCCGTTCCCTCACCCTGCTCTCCTCGGGCCCCGGCCGGGTCGCCAGGCCGCAGCGGATCCGGGTGCGCGTGCTGCGCGTCTCGCTCGCGTTCCTGCCGAAGGAGCGGGTGTGGCAGGCGATGTGCTGGCTGGACAGCCGGGGCGAGGAGCCGGACACGGACGACGCACCGCAGCTCGCGGGCTTTCTGCGACGGCGCTGGATGCGGACTCGGATCGCGCAACTGGCGGGCGCGGGGCGGCTGCTGCTCAGCCGTCAGGACGGTACGGCGGAGCTGGCCGCGCTGCGGATGCCGCTGCACATCGCGTACGGGGCGGACGAGATGGTCTGGCCCACGACCGCCCTCGCGGAGGCGGCCGCCCGCACGGGCGCGTACCGCACGGTGGTGGCGGGTGCCGGCCACTCCCCCAATGTGTCGCACCCGAGGGAGCTGACGGAGCGGCTCACCGGCTTCTGGGCACGGGCGGCCGCCCCGGCCGGGGTCAGAACTGCGCCTTGAGGTGCTGCCAGAAGCCGTCCCGCAAAGCCCGCCGGAGTGCGGCGTGGCCGCGCAGGGAGCGGCTGAGCAAACGTTCCGCCTCGACGAGCAGGTCCTGGTCGACCGGCCCCGGCAGGTAGGGCGCGCCCGGCAGCAGTTCGGCGAGCCGGTCCCGGCCGCGCTCGCCGAGCCAGGTCGCCGCGATCTGGGCGCCGACGAACCGCACCTCCTCGCGGGAGGGCGGCGGCTCGCCCTCGTGCTCGTACGTGGTGACGGGGCGGCGGGTGACGTAGGGGCGGCAGAAGTCGAGCTCGAAGGTGCGCTGGCTGTCGACCTCCCAGAGGAGCGCCTCGGCCTGGTTGCGTCCTTCGGCGGCCTCGATGCCCCAGAGGTGGACGCGGGCGCCGTAGCCCTGGGCCGCCTCGACCGCCGAGACGAGGTCCTCGTCGCCGCCGACGAGGGCGGCGTCGCTGATGGCGCGGTGGCGGGCGAGGGACTCCAGGTCCGTGCGGATGAGGGAGTCGACGCCCTTCTGCTGGTTGTTGGCGTTGAGGTTGCCGAGGCGCACCTTGACGTCGGGCAGCTCGGCGATGGCCTGCTGCTCGGGGGTGTGGATGCGGCGTCTGGCCCCGTCGTACCAGTAGACGCGGAGCAGTCTGCTGTCGGCGAAGATCGTGCGGGCCTTGTCGATGAAGGCCTCGATGAGTCCCTCGGCGTCGAGGTCGAAGGAGCGCCGGTCCTCGGTTCCCGTCACCAGCAACCCGGCCGCAGCATGGACGTAACCTGCGTCGACGAAGATGGCGTGGGTGGAGGGCGTCTTGGCGACCTCGGCCAGCATCCGCTGGAGGAGCTCATTGGTGCGCTCCATGCGTGCGTCGAGTGCGCGCAGGCGGGCGTCGGTCTCGGTCACCTGAGTGGTGTCTGCGTCGTTCATACGGGGCTCATTCTCCGCCGCTCCGGGCCCGGCCGCCACACCCCCCTACCCATCAGTAGTTAGTCATCCGAAAATTTTCCTTAGCGTAAGGAATGTTTGCAGGATGCATGTCGTTGGACCCATACGTAACGCAGTTCTCCACCAGGAGGATCAACTCAGACGAAGGGAGAAGCCTGTGCGCTTCGAAATCCTGCGACTCGACGACATCGACGGCACGCCCGTCGACCGGACCGTCGTGGACGCCGCCTCCGTCAACCGGATCGTGCAGCAGGCCGCCTCGATCGGCCAGCGCATCTGGATCCGCCCCGCCGAGACCTCGGCCTCGTAACAGGTCAGGTCCACACCACGCACCGCGCCCCCGCACGGACTTCGCAAGAGCGGAATCCGTACGGGGGCGCAGTGGTGTCCGGGGGTCCGCCCCCGGCGCGTCAGGCGTTCTGGATCACCTGTGTGATGCCGTTGATGATCTGCTGCACCGCGATCGCGGAGAGCATCATGCCGGCGAGCCGGGTCACCAGGACGACGCCGCCGTCCTTGATGACCCGGATGATCAGCAGCGAGTACCGCATGGTCAGCCAGAGCACGACGTGCATGGCGACGATGGCGGCCCAGACGGAGACCTGCGCGGCAGCGCCGTCGGCGTTCTGGACGGCCAGGATGACCGAGACGATCGCGCCGGGACCGGCGAGCAGCGGCATGCCGAGCGGAACGAGGGCGACGTTGACGTCCTTGGTCTGCTTGGGCTCGTCGGTCTTGCCGGTGAGCAGGTCGAGCGCGATGAGCAGCAGCAGGAGACCGCCCGCGATCATCAGCGCGGGGACGGAGACGTGCAGGTAGTCGAGGATCTGCTGGCCCAGAAGGCCGAAGACGGTGATGACGCCGAAGGCGACGGCGACGGCCTGCCAGGCCATCCGGCGCTGCACCTTGGCCGGGCGGCCGGAGGTGAGGGCGAGGAAGATCGGGGTGATCCCGGGGGGATCCATGATCACGAAGAGGGTCAGGAACAGCGAGCCGAAGACGGCGACGTCGAACACGGTGGGGTGCCTTGCGGGAGATGCGAACGGTGGGGTGTGGCCCGTGCGGGTCGGAATGTGGGATTCCGGCGGCAGGGCAGGAAGAGCGCCACCCCGCACACGGCAAGGAGCCGTAAGGGGGCGGACCAGGAAGAAGAGGGCCGCTGGGCGGGCCGGGCGCGGGACAGACCTCACGACCGCGCCGGCGAACCGGGCACGGAGCATGGCGGACCGACGGCACGACGGCGAACCGGCGCGGAGCGCGGCACACAGGGCGTACGGCACGGAGCTCGGCGCACCGAACAGCCCACCCGCCGACCGGCAGCGCGTCCCGGAAACGTCCGGCACCCGCAGGGGCCGGCGACCGGGGCGGCCTAGGCGGCGGGTCCCCCCGCGCCGGGGACCGGGAAGGCCCCCGCGGCACGGCGGGTGATCTCGCCGTAGATCTCGGGGTCGGTCGTGTACTCGCCGAGGCGGCAGGTCTTGCGGCTGCCGTGGTAGTCGCTGGAGCCCGTGGTCAGCAGACCCAGTTCCTTCGCGAGCCCGCGCAGCCGTGCGCGCGTCGCCTCGTCGTGGTCCATGTGGTCGACCTCGATGCCGTCGAGTCCGGCCTCGGCGAGCCGGGCTATCGAGGCCTCGGGCAGCACCTGGCCGCGCTTGACGGCGAGCGGGTGCGCGAAGACGGTGACGCCGCCGGCCGCCTTGACGAGGCGGATCGCGTCGATCGGGTCCAGCTCGTGCTTCTCGACGTACGCCCGGCCGCCGTCGGCCAGCCACTCGGGCGTGAACGCCCCCGACACGTCCGGTACGACACCGAGTTCGACGAGCGCCTCGGCGACGTGCGGTCGGCCCACGGAACCGTCACCGGCGATCCGGGCGACCTGCTCCCAGGTGACGGGCACGCCGAGCTCCTGGAGTTTGCCGACCATGGCACGCGCGCGCGGCACCCGGTCGTCCCGGACCAGCTCGCGCTCGGCGAGGAGCGCGGGCTCCTCGGGGTCGAAGAGGTAGGCGAGCATGTGCAGGCCGATGCCGTCGACGCGGCAGGACAGCTCGGCGCCGGTGACGAGGGTCAGCCCCTCGGGCAGCGCCTCGATCGCCTCGGCGTGGCCGCGGGTGGTGTCGTGGTCCGTCAGCGCGACGACGTCGAGTCCGGCGGCTGCCGCGTTGCGCACCAGCTCGGCCGGGGAGTCCGTACCGTCGGAGGCCGTGGAGTGGGTGTGCAGATCGATGCGCACGACGCGTTGCTCCAGGAACTCGGCACGGACGAGGGACGCTCCAGCATAACGGGCGAATCGAACACGCCCGTACGGAAGGACCCGGCCGGACCGGCCGGGTGCACGTCAGCTCAGCAGCCTCGGTGTCAGCGCACCGCACGGCAGGAGTTCGACCTCGGCGCCCGCGTCCCGCAGGTCCGTCAGGACCAGCTCGTCGTACATCAGGAGGCCCGACTGCTCGGGCCAGACGATCGCCCACAGCCAGAGGCCGCGCGCCTCGCCCGCGAAGACCGCGCGGTCCTGCGGGGCGCCGTTGACGTGCCAGAGCGGGGTGGGGCGTCCGGCGGCGAGGACCTTGGTCTGCGGGGGTTTGTCGATGGCCATGCCGGCGCCGGGGTCGGGGCCGTCGATGCCGGCGTACCGGGCGCCGAGGCCGACTCCGAGCTCCTCCGCGATCAGGAGCAGCTCGCCGATGCCGCCGAGCGGTCCGGGTCCCGAGCAGGCGACGGCGGTGGCGCGTCCACCGCTGCGGTCGTCACCGGCGTACGCGACGCCCGTGAAGAGCCAGCCGACGGGCAGGGGCCACGGCATCCACACCGGCACGTGGGACCGGTGCACCACGACGCCGAGGGCCTCGACGCTGGGCGGGATCACGGGCTGGAGCGGGTGCACCGAGCCGTGCACGTCGCACTGCCACGAGTCGGCGAACAGCCCGGGCGCCCTGACCCGGCCACCACACTTCGGACAACTGGGTTCGCCCCTCATAGGGCTCAACGGTCCTACCCCCGGGCCCCCGCGTCAAGGACGATCACCGACGATCACCCGTCCGGCCCGAGCCGTTCACCCTCGGTTCCCCAACGGCCGGAACACCGGTCACATCCGGAACGCCGATCGCTCCGGCTCAGTCCAGGTTCACGGACCTGCGCAGCGGATCGCGCAGGTCCGTGCCCTGCGCCAGCCAGCGTTCCTCCAGGGCCTGCGCCCCGTGGACCCGCTTCCACGCGGCCTCGTTCGAGGTCATCGGGAGGAGGGGCAGGAAGCGCACGGGGTCCATCGGTTCGTCCAGCTCCAGGTCCTCGACCAGGCCGCCGGACCCGGCGACCAGGACCGAGCTGAAGGCGGCGCCGGGCCAGAGCGGGTCGCCGACGTCGAGCGAGGCGCCGGCGGCCACGACGACTCCCTCGACCTGCGGGGTCGCGGCGAGGACGGCGAGCGGGCGCAGCACCTTGTCGGTGTCGGCGAGGCCGGCCCGTACGGTCAGGACCAGCTCCGCGCGCGGACCCTTGACCGGATCGGCGAGCGCGGCGGTCGGGTCGGCCATCGGCTGCGCGGACATGCCGAGGGTCGCGTACCGCACGAGGTCGCCGTCGATGAAGCGGAGCACCTCGATCCGGTCCGTGCCGAGGAACGTCACCGCGGCGCGCGCGTCCGGTTCTCCGAGGGCCGTCCGCAGCCGGGCCTCCACCAGAGCAAGAACTTCTCCCATGGGTTGAGCATAAAGCGCGTATGGAACGGGCAAAGTAAGGGATTGACCCTCAGTCGGCTGATAGTCTTGGCCGCTGGTCGGGAGTCCCGAACTCCCGACTACTCGTCACACGTCATCCCTCACGAGGGACCGGCCGGAGGAGGTGGGGCTGCGATGGACCGAAGTCGATCGGGCAGTACCAGCCGCTCTTCCGACCCGCACCCGAGCCCGGTGCGTACGTACTTCCGGTGATTCCCGGCCCGTATCCGTACGGACCCGCCTCCCCGGCATCTCGCACGACGGAAGAGCATCTCGCCTTTGCCTGTCTGTAGCGAACGCCGTCACCGCGACCTCTCGGTGCCGCCCGCTTTGTGGACGACGTAGCTCCACGTCCCCATTCCGGGCTGTGCCACGCTCGCCGACGGCTTCTCCGTGAAGGAGCATGCCCATGTCGATGATCCGTGACCTGCGCGCCGCTGTCCGTCCGAGCCTGCGGCACCCCCTGCGCAAGACCCCCACCACGTACACCTCGTACGACCCCACCCGCGACCACACCGCCTCCAGCGCCGTGGTCGACTGCGCCGTCTACCGCGACGGACGCCGCGTCGACGACCGCGAATGCCTCACCCCGCGCGGCGCGATGAGCCAGGTGCGGGAGAGCGGCGGCTTCGCCTGGATCGGCCTGCACGAGCCGACCGAGGCCGAATTCGCCGGTATCGCCGCCGAGTTCGGGCTGCACCCGCTCGCCGTCGAGGACGCCGTCCACGCCCACCAGCGGCCCAAGCTGGAGCGGTACGACGACACCCTCTTCACCGTGTTCAAGACGATCCACTACGTCGAGCACGCCGAACTCACCGCGACCAGCGAGGTCGTCGAGACCGGCGAGGTCATGTGCTTCACCGGCCCCGACTTCGTCATCACCGTCCGGCACGGCGGCCAGGGCTCCCTGCGCAACCTCCGCCACCGCCTCCAGGGCGAGCCGGAGCTGCTCGCCAAAGGCCCCTCGGCCGTGCTGCACGCCCTCTCCGACCATGTCGTCGACGGCTACATCGCGGTCGCCGACGCCGTCGAACTCGACATCGACCAGCTGGAGATCGACGTCTTCTCGCCGGCCGCGAAGGGCTCGACGCGCGGTACGGACACCGGCCGGATCTATCAGCTGAAGCGTGAGGTACTGGAGTTCAAGCGGGCCGTCACGCCGCTGCTCCGCCCGATGCAGCTGCTCTCCGAGCGGCCCATGCGGCTGGTCGACCCCGACATCCAGAAGTACTTCCGGGACGTCGCCGACCACCTCGCGCGCGTGCAGGAGCAGGTCGTCGGCTTCGACGAACTGCTCAACTCGATCCTCCAGGCCAACCTGGCGCAGGCGACCGTCGCGCAGAACGAGGACATGCGGAAGATCACCTCGTGGGCGGCGATCGTCGCCGTCCCCACGGCGGTCTGCGGCGTGTACGGCATGAACTTCGACCACATGCCCGAGCTGCACTGGAAGTACGGCTACCCGATGGTGCTGACCGGGATCATCGCGGTCTGCTTCACCATCCACCGCACGCTCAAGCGCAACGGCTGGCTGTAGCGGCGCTGCGGCTAGGCTTCGGGCCATGACAGAAGAGCTGCTCGGGTCCGCCCTCGTCGAGGAGGCCACCAAGAAGTCCGGCCTGGTGTGGGTCCGCGGCACCGGCCCGGCCCGCGCGCTCTGGCACGTCTGGTTCGACGGCGCCGCGTTCGTCGTCGGCGACGGCCCCGGCGAGCAGCCGCTGCCGGGTCTGGCGGACGGCGGGACGGCCGAGGTCACGGTCCGCAGCAAGGACAAGGGCGGCCGTCTCGTCGCCTGGACCGCGGCCGTACGCGAACTCGCCCCCGGCACCGAGGAATGGGACGCGGCGGTCGCCGAGCTGAAGGGCAAGCGGCTCAACGCTCCCGACGGCGAAGCCATGACGGGCCGCTGGGCGAGCGAGTGCCGGGTCCTGCGACTCGACCCCCGCTCCTCGACCACGGAGCTGCCGGACGGCTCCCTGGCCGCCGTACCGCTGCCCTCGGCGGCCGTCACCCGGGACCCGGTGCCGTCCGGTCTCCCGAAGCTGCTGCTCAAGCGCCGCCGCAAGCGTTCGTAGCACTACGTAGCGCTACGTCCGGGGCAGCTGCTTGCCGTAGTCGAGGGTCTCCTCCTTCGACGGGGCGGTGAGCGGGAAGTCCTTGTTCCACTCGGAGAGCACCACGAGGCCCGCTCCCCCGCCCCGCGCGAACTGCAGCGGGTAAGGGGAGCCCTCCAGGGCCACGTCGAGGGTGCCGCCCTCGCCTTCCGCGCCGCCCTTGACCTTGACCGTACGGACCCCGCCGATCTGGTCCCGGTCGCCCTTGACCTTCTCGCCGTGCAGGCCGATGAGGCCGGCGAGCAGCAGGTCCATGTCGGTGAAGCCGCGCAGCTGCTTGTACGACGGGTCGCCCTGCGGCACCTTCACGTACATGTCGTCGAGCTTGTCGGCGGCCTCGGCGTCCGCCTCCGTCGGCTTGTCGCCGCCCTGGGAGTCGTGGGTCCAGAAGCCCGCGTCGGCCTTCAGATAGAGCGCGTCGCCGACCCGCAGCAGCTCGAAGGTGCTGTTCTTCGTCGTCACCGAGCCGGTGGCGCCGCCCTGCTTGAGGCGCATGTTCAGCTTGAAGGTGTCGCCCTTGCTGACCAGGGTGCCGGAGAGTCGTACCGCCTTCGCCGTGTCCGCCGCGGACCGGGCCTTGCCCTCGATCTCGGGCGCGGAGAGCCTGCCCACCCCGTTCGTCCCCTCGTCCGGGTCGGCCGCGCAGGCCGCGAGCCCGACGGTCAGCACGGTGCAGAGCGCGAGCGGCACGACGGCTCTGCGGAGGCGCACGACCGGGACGACACGTGCTGCTGACGGGGTACGCGATGACGGGGTGCGAACGGTCACCTGCGCTGCCTCTCGGGTTCGTGGGGGGGCCTGCCGGTCCGCGGCCCGTGCGGGATACCGGGGCGGCGGCCGTCTGTGCTGCGGGTTCTGCCGGGTGGGGGGCCGGCCTGCCGGTGGGGACGGCAGACCGCAGCGTACCCGGGCCGGGTGACGCGCCCGGCGGCAGCCGTACGGAGGCGCTGCCGGGGCGGGTCGGAACGGCACGGGCTAGCCTGAACCCGGCAAAGCTCTGCAATGACTCGATTCGTGCGGCACCGAGGAGGCGCGTGGCATGGCGGCAGGCGCCCCCCGGATCTTCGTCTCCCACCTCGCGGGAGTCCCCGTCTTCGACCCCGTCGGCGACCAGGTCGGCCGGGTCAGCGACCTCGTGGCCATGCTGCGGGTCGGCCGCAGGCCGCCGCGGCTGCTCGGCATGGTCGTGGAGGTCCTCAGCCGCCGCCGGGTGTTCGTGCCGATGACCCGCATCACCGGCGTCGAGTCCGGCCAGGTCATCACCACCGGCGTCGTCAACATGCGCCGCTTCGAACGGCGCCCCACCGAGCGGCTCGTCCTCGGCGAGCTGCTCGACCGGCGCGTCCGGCTCGTCGGGCCCGGCGGACAGGAGGGCGAGGAGGTCACCGTCCTCGACGTCGCCATCACCCAGCTGCCCGCCCGCCGCGACTGGGAGATCGACAAGGTCTTCGTCCGCAAGGGGAAGGGCGGGGTGCTGAGCCGCAAGGGCGAGGCGCTGACCGTCGAATGGTCGGCGGTCACCGGCTTCTCCCTGGAGGAGCACGGGCAGGGCGCCGAGAGCCTGCTCGCCACCTTCGAGAAGCTGCGCCCCGCCGACCTGGCCAACGCGCTGCACCACCTCTCCCCCAAGCGGCGCGTCGAGGTGGCGGCGGCGCTCGACGACGACCGGCTCGCCGACGTCCTGGAGGAGCTGCCGGAGGACGACCAGATCGAGATCCTCGGGAAGCTGAAGGAGGAGCGCGCGGCCGACGTCCTGGAGGCGATGGACCCGGACGACGCGGCCGACCTGCTGTCCGAGCTGCCGGAGGAGGACAAGGAGCGGCTGCTGACCCTGATGCAGCCGGACGACGCGGCCGACGTGCGCCGGCTCCTGGCGTACGAGGAGCGCACGGCGGGCGGTCTGATGACGACCGAGCCGATCGTGCTGCGGCCGGACGCCACGGTCGCGGACGCGCTGGCCCGGGTCCGGCAGCAGGACCTGTCACCGGCGCTCGCGGCGCAGGTGTACGTGTGCCGGCCGCCGGACGAGACGCCGACGGGCAAGTACCTCGGCACGGTGCACTTCCAGCGGCTCCTTCGCGACCCGCCGTTCACCCTCGTCAGCTCGCTCGTGGACAGCGATCTGCCGCCGCTCGGCCCGGACACCCCGCTGCCCGCCGTCACCAGCTATCTCGCCGCGTACAACATGGTCGCGGCGCCCGTGGTGGACGAGAGCGGTTCGCTGCTCGGCGCGGTCACCGTCGACGACGTGCTCGACCATCTGCTGCCGGAGGACTGGCGGGAGACGGAGTTCCACGAGGAGGGGGCCGGGCATGGCGGCTGAGCGCACGCAGGACCGCGAGCGGGAGCGGGAGCGCGACCGGCCGGGCCCCCGCATCCGGCTCGACCTGCCGCGCGAGCGGCGGGCCAGACTCCTCCCGGAGTACGACCCCGAGGCCTTCGGACGCATGTCGGAGCGGATCGCCCGCTTCCTGGGCACGGGCCGGTTCCTCGTCTGGATGACCCTGACGATCATCGTCTGGGTCCTGTGGAACATCTTCGCGCCCGGCTCGCTCAAGTTCGACGAGTACCCGTTCATCTTCCTGACGCTCGCGCTGTCCCTGCAGGCCTCGTACGCGGCACCGCTGATCCTGCTCGCCCAGAACCGGCAGGACGACCGGGACCGGGTCAATCTCGAACAGGACCGGAAGCAGAACGAGCGGTCGATCGCGGACACCGAATACCTCACCCGGGAGATCGCGGCGCTCCGGATGGGCCTGGGCGAGGTGGCCACCCGCGACTGGATCCGCTCCGAACTCCAGGACCTGATCAAGGAGCTGGAGGAGCGCCGGGATCTATTCCCGACAGGCGACCCCCACCGAAGTGACGTACCCGACCGTTGACAGGCCTTTCATGGGCCGGTGGTCGGCGCCGTACCATCGTCGGTATGGCTATGGAAGACGCGGTGCTCGAAGCACTGGCGACGGTGAACGACCCCGAGATCAACAAACCGATCACTGAGCTCGGCATGGTCAAGTCGGTGGAGATCGAACCGGACGGCAAGGTCGCCGTCACGGTCTACCTGACCGTCTCCGGCTGCCCGATGCGCGAGACCATCACCCAGCGGGTGACCGAGGCCGTCTCCGGCGTCGAGGGCGTCACCGGCGTCGACGTCTCGCTGGACGTGATGAGCGACGAGCAGCGCAAGGAGCTGGCGGCGGCGCTGCGCGGCACGAGCGCCGAGCGCGAGGTGCCGTTCGCGAAGCCGGGCTCGCTGACCAGGGTGTACGCGGTCGCCTCCGGCAAGGGTGGCGTCGGCAAGTCCTCCGTCACCGTGAACCTGGCCGCGGCGATGGCCGCCGACGGCCTGAAGGTCGGCGTCGTCGACGCCGACATCTACGGTCACTCGGTGCCCCGCATGCTGGGCGCGGACGGCCGTCCGACCCAGGTCGAGAACATGATCATGCCGCCGTCGGCGAACGGCGTGAAGGTCATCTCCATCGGCATGTTCACCCCGGGCAACGCGCCGGTGGTGTGGCGCGGCCCGATGCTGCACCGCGCGCTCCAGCAGTTCCTCGCGGACGTGTACTGGGGCGACCTGGACGTCCTCCTGCTCGACCTGCCCCCGGGCACCGGCGACATCGCGATCTCGGTCGCGCAGCTCGTCCCGAACGCGGAGATCCTGGTCGTCACCACCCCGCAGCAGGCGGCGGCCGAGGTCGCCGAGCGGGCCGGCTCCATCGCCGTCCAGACCCACCAGAAGATCGTCGGTGTCGTCGAGAACATGGCGGGCCTGCCGTGCCCGCACTGCGACGAGATGGTCGACGTGTTCGGCACGGGCGGCGGCCAGCGGGTCGCGGACGGTCTGACGCAGACCACGGGCGCGACGGTCCCGGTCCTCGGCTCGATCCCGATCGACGTACGGCTCCGCGAGGGCGGCGACGAGGGCAGGCCCGTCGTCCTCTCCGACCCGGACTCCCCGGCGGGCGCGGCCCTCCGCGCGATCGCCGGCAAGCTCGGCGGCCGCCAGCGAGGCCTCTCGGGCATGAGCCTGGGCATCACGCCGCGCAACAAGTTCTGAGTGCCGGGAAAGGGCGCCCCCGAGGGGGCGCCCTTTCCCGTTCCCGCTCTTGGCGCCTACGCGTAGACGTCGAGGTCCTTGATCTGCGAGAACCCCAGACCGTACGCACTCATCCCGCGCCCGTACGCGCCGATGTGCACCCCCGCCGCGGACCCGGCCAGGACCCAGCCGAACTCCGACTCGCGGTAGTGGAACGGCACCGGCACCCCGTCCACCGGCAGCGACAGCGTCGACCACTCCGTGCCGCCGAGGTCGTCGGCCAGCTCGAAGGCCGTCTCGGTCTGCTGGTCCAGCCAGTTGTCCCGCGTCGCGTGGTCGAGCGAGGCGGGCCAGGTGTGGACGAGCAGCCCGGAGCCGGCCAGCCAGGCGGCCGAGGAGACGGTGGTGGCGTCGAGGACGCCGGTGCCGTCTCCGGTGCGCCGTACGGGGCTCGCGGCCACCGTCACGACGATCGCGAACCGTTCCTTCTCCGCGCCGCCCGCGTCCGACTTTATGGACGGCGTGTCACCGTGCCCGGTCGACCCGTGCTGCACGCTGCCGTCCGCCGCCGTGCCGACCTGCATCAGCCAGCGGGGCCCGGTGAACGCCTCGTCGAGGCCGTACCAGGCGAAGGGTGCGCGCAGGTAGCCCTCGGCGGTCCGCCGGGCCGTGGGTACGCCCTCCACCCGACTCGTGGTCTCCATCTCGGCCGCCTCCTCGTTGCGTCAACAGAGGGAGGATAGCCACCAGGACGCGTCGGGTCGGTGACAGCCCGTCGTCAGGTCGCGTCGGAGTCGTACGGAGGACGCTCAGTCGTGCCCGGATCGTCCCGCTTGTCCTGCTTCTTCAGCAGGTCCGGGGTGCCGTTGGCGGAGGTGACCGCACCGGCGGAACCGTTGACCGGGGAGCCGTTGACGGCCGAGGTCTGCGGCTCGCGGCTGTGGACCGCGTCGGCGACCTCGTTCATCTCCTTCTTGAGGTCGAAGCTGCCGCGCAGCTCCTTGAGCTCCCGGAGGTCCTCGTTCTGCTCCATCTGCTTGCGGAGGAACGTCTTCGGGTTGAGGTCCTCGAACTCGAAGTCCTTGAAGTCCGGTCCCAGCTCGCTGCGGATGTCCTCCTTCGCGCTGTCCGAGAAGTCACGGACCTTCCGGATGAAGCGCGAGACGTCCTGGATGACCTTCGGGAGCTTGTCCGGCCCGAAGACGAGCACGGCGAGGACGACGAGCGTCACCAGCTCGAGTGCGCCTATGTCGCTGAACACCTAGTAGCTCCTTCATGCCGGTCAAGGGCCCGGTCCACGGTACCCGCCGAAACTGTCGGACGGGTACCTCCGGGTGTCCGCCACATGGCACTCAGGTGCCCTGGGAGGAGCCCAGGGTCAACGTCTTTGTCAGCTCTTTGCCGTTGCGGGTCAGCGTGAGTGCCAGCTTGTCGCCGGGGCGGTGGGCGCGGATCTTCACGATCAGCTCCTCGCCGTTGTGCACGCGCTGGCCGTCGACCTTGGTGATGACGTCCCCGGGCCGGAGCCCCGCCTTCGCGGCCGGGCCGCCGGGCGTGACGGACGCGGAGCCGTCCTTGCCCTTCTCTCCGACCCGGGCGCCGTCGCCGTTGAACTGCATGTCGAGGCTCACACCGATGACCGGGTGGGTGGCCTTGCCGGTGTTGATGAGCTCCTCGGCGACCCGCTTGCCCTGGTTGATCGGTATGGCGAAGCCGAGGCCGATGGAGCCGGGCTGCGAGGCGCTGCCGCCCTCCCCGTCACCGGAGCCGCCGCCGGCCGCGCGGATCGCGCTGTTGATGCCGATGACCCGGCCCTTGGAGTCGAGGAGCGGGCCGCCGGAGTTGCCGGGGTTGATGGGGGCGTCGGTCTGGAGGGCGTCGACGTAGCTGATGTCGCTGCCGTCGCCCTTCTCGCCGCCCGCGGTGATCGGGCGTTCCTTGGCGCTGATGATGCCGGAGGTGACCGTGTTGGACAGGTCGAAGGGGGCGCCGATGGCGACGACGGGGTCGCCGACGCGGACGTTGTCGGAGTTGCCGAGCGGCAGCGCCTTGAGGCCGGAGACGCCGATGACCTGGACGACGGCCAGGTCGTAGCCGGTGTCCTTGCCGACGACCTTGGCGCGGGCGGTCTCGCCGCTGGAGAAGGTCACCGAGATGTCCTCGGAGGAGCGGGCGCCGTCGACGACGTGGTTGTTGGTGAGGATGTGGCCCTTGGTGTCCAGCACGAAGCCGGTGCCGGTGCCGGACGAACCGCCGCCCTTGACGTGCAGGGTGACCACGCCGGGCAGGGCGGCGGCCGCGATCCCGGCCACGCTGTCCGGGGCACGGTCGGTGTCCCCGCCGTCCGCCTGCGGCAGCTCGACGGTGGTGATCCCGCCGTTGCGCTCGACGTACGCGCCGATGCCGCCGCCGATGACTCCGGTGACGAGCGCGAGGACGAGCGCGCCCACGACGGCGAGCCCCGTGCGGGACTTCTTCGCGGGCGCGGGGTGGAATCCGGCCCCGCCGGCCCCCCAGGGGTCGTACTGCACCCAGGGCGCCCCGCCCTGCGGCGGCGGCACGGCGCCCCCTTGCGCGTGCGGCTGCGGGTGGGGATGCGGCTGAGGCTGGGGCTGCTGCGGTACGGGGGGCACGTGGGCCTGCTGCGGCGGTACGTGCGCCGGGGGGCGCTGTACGGGCGGCGCGGGCGCCCAGGGTCCGGGCTCACCGTAGGGCGGCGTCCGGTACTCGTCGGGGGTGTGCAGGGGCTGCGGCGCGCTCTGCGCGGGCGCCGGGGCCTGCGGGGCGTCGGCGACGGGAGCGTCGGTGACCGGGAGGGTCGCCGTCGGGACCTCGTCCGCCGGGGCCGGAGGCTCGCCCTTGGTCAGCAGAACGGCGGGCGCGGCCTCGGACGCGGGCGCGGCCTCGGACACGGGCGCGTCGGCGACGACCTCGGACATCACCGCCGTGTCCCGCGCGTCCGCCGTGGCCGTCGGGTCCGCCACATCCGTCATGTCCGTCACGTCGGCCACGACGCCGGCGGCGGCCGAGGCATCCGACGTCTCGGCCGCGCCCCCGGCCGACGGCTGCGGCGCGGGCAGCGGAAAGTCGCCGTCGGCGTCATCCGTGCCGACGGCGGTGACGCCCTCCGTGAGGTCGTCGGCCGGAGGCGGCGAGGGTATCCGCGCCGCCTCCGGTGTGGTCGAAGGCCGGCTCCACCAGTTCGGCTTCCCGTTGTTCATGCTCTCCCCGCAACCCGCTGACCCGTGCCGCGCCCCTTGGGTCGGGCGCCCCTGTCCCTGGATTCAACCAGGTCGCGGGTCAGCGGTGGGAGCCGAGCGGTGCGGTCGTCGGGCTGGGGGCCGGACTGGGCCCGGGACCGAGGGCCAGTTGGAGGGCCGGACCCGTCGGCCGTATGAACGGGGACAGGGCGAGGAACGACTGTGTGCCCTGGTCCCGGAGGCGTACCGCCACCAGCGGAGCGGCGGCGGAGCGCACCGCGTCCGGCGGGACGGCGCCCGCGGGAACCGTCCCCGGGCCGACCGCGGCCACCGGCCCGTGCGGCAGCGCCGCCGGGGCTCCGGGAGACAACGGGGCCCCCGGGGTCACCTGCGTGCCGTCGACGGACTGGGCGCCGCGCTCTCCGGAGCGCGTGCCCCGGGTGACGGCCGTGCCGCCGCCGGGGCCCGTGGAGGTGGCGCGCAGCGGAGTGACCGCGGTGCCGGTGCCCTGGCCGCCGCGTGCGCTCGCGTTCACCGAGGCCTCCAGCGGCAGGGTGCCGCCGAGGGCGATGGCCGCGAACGAGACGGCGCTGGCCGCCGCGAAGGCGAAGCGCCGCCCGCGCCAGGAGGTTCCGGACGCGCGGTCGCCGACCTCGTGGATACGGAAGCCGGTGTGCGGGGAGTGCGGGGTGTGCGGAGTGACGACGGCCGCCGTGGCGAAGCCGTCGGACTTCAGTCCGCCCGCGCCGAGGAGCTCTTCGAGGGGGCCTCGGGGTCCGCCGGGGCCTCCCGGCTCACCGGGGCCCCCGGGTAGCCCCTGGAGCCGGGCGAGGAATCCTTCCGAGGGCGGCGGGGGAGCCGCCGAGGCGAAGACGCTCTTGAGGGTGCGCTGCGCGTCGGCCTCCGCCTTGCAGCGGGGGCAGGTCGCGAGGTGGGCGAGGACCCGCTCGCGGGCGTCATGGCCGAGCTCGCCGTCGACGAGCGCGGCCAGCCGGTCCCCGAGGTGGTGCTCCGCGGGGGTCGGTGACGAGGGACGTGTGCCGCTCACGCTGTCCCTGCCTCCCATCCGACGGAGGCCAGGGCACGCTCCGCCCGTGCCTCGGGCGAGCGGTGCTTGAGGGCCTTGCGCAGGTGGGAGCGTCCGCGGTGGATCCGGCTGCGGACGGTGCCGAGCTTCACGCCGAGGGTCGCGGCGATCTCCTCGTACGACAGTCCTTCGATGTCGCAGAGGACGACCGCGGCGCGGAACTCGGGCGCGAGGGTGTCGAGGGCCTGCTGCACGTCGGCGTCGAAGTGGGTGTCGTTGAACACCTGCTGCGGCGAGGGCTCACGGCTGGGCAGCCGCTCGGCGGCGTCGTCGGCGAGCGCGTCGAAACGGATGCGCTGCTTGCGGCGGACCATGTCGAGGAAGAGATTGGTGGTGATGCGGTGGAGCCAGCCCTCGAAGGTGCCCGGCGTGTACGTCGACAGCGAGCGGAAGACGCGGACGAAGACCTCTTGCGTCAGGTCCTCGGCGTCGTGCTGGTTGCCCGTGAGGCGGTAGGCGAGGCGGTAGACCCGGCCACTGTGCGTGCTGACGATCTCCTCCCAGGTGGGTGGAGTCCACGCCTGCGATTCCGCATCCGATGCGAAGGTCGCGGTGGTGGGAGCGGAGTCGGTGGTGCGGAGTCGGTCAGCGGTGTCGGTCACGGATTTCGGCTCACCCGCCGACCTGAGAAGACGCCGAAGCACTCCTCCCCGATCCACAGGCGCAGCCGCACCTCCCCTATCGGCTCTGGTGGTGTCCAGTGGAGCCCCTACCATAGCCACCTCGCCCGTTAGCTCCGGATAAGAATCTTTACGCGAATTTGGAACCGGGTCCCCCGGCTTCCTCCTGCCGCGTCCTGCCCCTGGTGAACGCCCGGTCCCATCTGCGGGTTCCCGCTGACAGCGGATACAGTCACCGTTGCGTCAACTACGGGGACAGGAGAGGGCCATTACCGCCAACCGGCAGACGAGCTGGTCGTTCGCCGACGCCTTTGTCGCCGAGGACGAAGCTCTGCGCTGGGCCCGGGAGCGGGCCCGGGAGGCAGGGCTGCCCTCGGTGTCGCCGGGCACCGGTGGGGCGCTGCGCCTGCTCGCGGCCACGGCGGACGCGAAAGCGGTGGCGGAGATCGGCACCGGCACGGGCGTGTCGGGCATCTATCTGCTGCTCGGGATGCGGCCGGACGGCGTCCTGACGACGGTGGACCTCCAGCCGGAGCGGCAGCAGCTGGCCAAGACGGCGTTCCGCGCGGCGGGCTTCGCGGGCAACCGGGCCCGCTTCATCCCGGGCCGGGCCCTGGACGTACTGCCGCGGCTCGCGGACGGCGGGTACGACCTCGTGTTCTGCGACGGCGACCGGCTCGAGTACCTGGACTACCTCGCTGAATCGTTGCGCCTGCTGCGACCGGGCGGTCTCGTCTGCTTCGAGGGCGTCTTCGCGGACGGCCGTACGGTCGACTCGGCGGCCCAGCCGGCCGAGGTCCAGCGGGTCCGTGAACTGCTGCGCACGGTCCGGGAGAGCCAGGAGCTCGTCCCGTCCCTGCTGCCGGTGGGCGACGGCCTGCTGTGCGCGGTCCGCCGGGGCTGACGCCCCCGCCGCGCCGCCCGCCCCCACCTGCCCCACCTCCCCGTACGAGAACCGCCGCCGTGAGCGAACCGCCGCCGGACACACCACTGCCCCGGTACGGGCGTGCCGTACCGGGGCAGTGGTCAGGATGCGAGGGTGAGTCGGGTCAGCCGACGACCTTCTTCAGGGCGTCGCCGAGTGCCTCGGCCTCGTCCGGGGTCAGCTCGACGACAAGCCGACCGCCGCCTTCGAGCGGAACGCGCATGACGATGCCCCGCCCCTCCTTGGTCACCTCGAGCGGGCCGTCACCCGTCCGCGGCTTCATGGCCGCCATGCTTGTTCCCCTTCCTGAAACCAGCTCTTTGTCGGCCGGGCAGCTCCATGACCTGGAGCACGCGTCACCGGCTTCGAACACATTGCTTCCAGGTCATTATCCCGCATGGCAGGACCCGATGACCAACATCGAATGGCATCGCTTGCGCAACGCGCTCTCTCAAAACCCCACATTTCGGCGATCGGCCTGCGATACTTCGCCGCTCGGCGTCCGGCCGAGGCCTTCAAATCTTTGACGCAGCTCACATGGGCGGGGCGGGTGATGTCCGCCATGCTGTGCTGGTCAACCACGCAAAGACGCGAAGGGAACCCGATGGCCGACACGGTGCTGTACGAGGTGAGCGACGGGCTCGCCACCATCACGCTCAACCGCCCCGAGGCCATGAACGCCATGAACGTGGCGGCGAAAGTCGCTCTCCGCGACGCGGCCGAGACCGCCGCGGCGGACCCCGCCGTACGTGCGGTGCTGCTCACGGCGGCCGGCGAGCGGGCGTTCTGCGTCGGCCAGGACCTGAAGGAACACGTGGGTCTGCTCATGGCGGACCACGAGAACGGCACCCGAGAGACCATGAACACGGTCCGGGACCACTACAACCCGATCACCAAGGCGCTCGCGGGCATGCGGAAGCCCGTCGTGGCGGGCGTGAACGGCGTCGCGGCGGGCGCCGGCTTCGGCTTCGCGCTCGCGGCGGACTACCGGGTGGTCGCGGACACCGCCTCGTTCAACACCTCGTTCGCCGGGGTCGCGCTGACCGCCGACTCGGGCGTGTCCTGGACGCTGCCCCGGCTGATCGGCGCGAGCCGGGCGTCCGACCTGCTGCTCTTCCCCCGCTCGATCACCGCCCAGGAGGCGTACGAACTGGGCATCGTGAACCGCCTGGTCCCGGCGGCCGACCTCGCGGCCGAGGCCGAGAAGGTGGCCCGCAAGCTCGCGGAGGGCCCGACGGTGGCGTACGCAGCCCTGAAGGAATCCCTCGCGTACGGCGCGGACCACTCGCTGGCCGAGGCGCTGGACAAGGAGGAGGAACTCCAGAGCCTGGCGGGCTCCTCCGAGGACCACACGATCGCGGTCCGCGCCTTCATCGCCAAGGAGAAGCCCACGTACCTGGGCCGCTGACGGGCCCCGGAACCCCTTCGTACGAGTGGTGGGCGTGTCTATAGGATCCGCTCACCATTCGTACGCACATACCTGGGGGGTTCCGTGCGTCCTTCTCCTTCCGCGCGCCTTCTGCGCGGCGCGCTCACGGCGGGTCTGGCCCTGGGCCTGTCCGCCGCCGTCCTGTCCTCGCCGGCGCGGGCGGCCGACGGCGCCGACCGCTGTCCGGAGGGCGCCGTCTGCGTCTTCAGCCAGCCGCTGTTCCAGGGCGACATGCTCATCGTCAAGGCACCGATGATGTCGCTGGGGGCCTGGGACAACCGCATCCGGTCCTTCGTCAACAACCAGTGGGACGCGCACGCCGTGTGCTTCTACCCGAAGCCCGGCCTCGACCCCGAGGGCTCCGTCTGGCTCTACAACGCGGCCTCCTTCGACGAGAGCCAGAACCCCGAGCTCGACAAGACGGTGAGCTCCATCGACATCGGCGCCGAGGCGGACGACTTCTGCGGGTGGGAGAGCCGCTACCCGACCCTCTCCGACGCCCTGGAGGCCCGGCCCACGCCCCTGCCCGCGACGGGCGCCTTCGGCGACATCGACCGCGACGGGTACGCCGACGTACTCGGCCGCAATCCGTTCGGCCAGCTGTGGTCCGTACACGGCTCGGTCCCGCACAGTCCGAGTACCGGCCGGCTCGCGGGCGGCGGCTGGAACGCCATGACGAAGCTGACCCGGCACGGCGACCAGGACGGCGACGGCGACGAGGACGTCTACGCCCGCGACGGGGCCGGCTCCCTCTGGCTCTACCCCGGCGACGGCAAGGGCGCCTTCAAGCCCCGGCGCCTCATCGGCGGCGGCTGGAACTCCCTGCGGGAGCTGACCGCGACCGGCGACCTGACGGGCGACGGCAAGGGCGATCTGCTCGCCGTCGACGCCACCGGAGTCCTCTGGACGTACCCGGGCAACGGCAAGGGCTGGTTCGACGCCCGCAGGAAGGTCGGGGGCGGCTGGAAGGCGATCGACGAACTCGTCGGCGCCGGGGACATGAACTCCGACAAGAAGGCCGACCTGGTCGCCCGCGACACGGCGGGCAGGCTCTGGCTCTACCCGGGCAACGGCCGCGGCTGGTTCGGTACCCGCAAGCTCATCGGCAGCGGCGGCTGGAACGCCCACAAGGAACTGGCGGGCCTCGGCGACATCACGGGTGACGGCCGGCCCGACCTGGTCGCACACGTCTCGGGCGCCCCCTTCGGCTGGGACGGCCACACCTACCTGCTGGTCTACCCCGGCACCGGCGACGGGAGTCTCCGCGCCCCGCTGTCCTTCGGCCAGCTCCGCACCGGCACCTTCGTCTTCTGACCCGCCTACGACTCTCCTCATGAACGGACCACGCGCCATGACGCGCTCCTCCGGAATCCGGCGCGCGCTCGCCGCCGCCGTGACCACCGCGGCCGCCCTGGCCACGATGCTGACCTCCGCGCCGACCGCGTCGGCCGACGAGTACCGCTGCCCCGCAGGCAGCTTCTGCGTCTTCCGGGACCCCGGCTTCGGCGGCCAGATGAAGATCGTGTCGACCAGCCAGCCCTCCCTGGGCACCTGGAACAACGCGATCTCGTCCTACTTCAACCGCAGCGACAAGTGGGCCATCGTCTACCTGGACGCCGACTACTCGGGGGAGCGCCGGCTGACCGTCGGCCCCCACCAGTACGCCGGTGCCGACCTCGGCCCGGGCTCCTCGTACGGTGCCGACAACGCGATCAGTTCGATCCGGGTCGGGGGCACCCAGTGGGAGGTCGAGACCGGTCAGGCGTGGATCGACTGGGACACCGCCACCACACCCCGCCCCGACGGCCTCCCGGCCCAGTCCCGCTTCGGTGACCTCGACAACGACGGCGTCGCCGACCTGCTCGAACGTGGCGGGGACGGTCGGCTCTGGTTCCTCGACGGCGTACGCGACGCCGAGGGCAGGACCAAGGGCGCCCTGGTCGGCGGCGGCTGGAACGCCATGAACGCGCTCGTCCGCCACGGCGACCACGACGGCGACGGCAACGAGGACGTCTACGCCCGCGACCGAGCCGGTGTGCTGTGGTTCTACCCCGGCAACGGCAAGGGCTGGTTCAAGCCCCGCCTCCGTATCGGCGGCGGCTGGAACGCCATGAAGGAGATCGAGGCGGTCGGCGACATCACCGGTGACGGCCGCCGGGACCTCGTCGCCCGGGACACCGCCGGTGTCCTCTGGACCTACCCCGGCAACGGCCGCGGCCGGTTCGGCTCCCGTACGAAGGTCGGCGGCGGCTGGGGCGTCATGAACGCGCTCGCGGCCCCCGGCGACATGAACCGGGACGGCAGGTCGGACCTGGTCGCCCGCGACGGCTCCCGCGCCCTCTGGCTCTACCCGGGCAACGGCCGGGGCGCCTTCGGCGCCCGCATCAGGCTGCCGTACGCCTGGCCGTCGGGCACCCCGCTCCTCGCCACCGGCGATGTGACCGGCGACGGCCTCGGCGACATCATGCGGACGATCGAGGGTTCGTCGCTGTACGTGTACGAGAACGACGGCGCCGGCGGTCTCGGCGCCCCGACGTTCGAGACGGGGTACGACACCACCGCCCCCTCCGTCCACACCTTCTGATCCGGACGGATCAGTGGCCCGGGGGCTACTTGCCGCCCCGGGCCACGCAGCCCTTCACATGGTCGTCGACCAGCCCGCACGCCTGCATCAACGCATAGGCCGTGGTGGGGCCGATGAAGCGGAGGCCGCGCTTCTTGAGGGCCTTGGAGAGGGCCGTGGACTCGTCGGTGACCGCCGGGACGTCCGCGACCGTACGCGGGACGGGGCGGCCCGCCGGATCGGGGGCGTACGACCAGATCAGGGCGTCGAGTTCGCCCGGGGACCAGTCGGCGAGCAGTTTCGCGTTGGCGAGGGTGGCGTCGATCTTCGCGCGGTTGCGGATGATGCCCTCGTCCACGAGGAGCCGCTCGCGGTCGGCCTCGCCGAAACCGGCCACGGAGGCGATGCGGAAGCCGTCGAACGCGCTCCGGAAGCCCTCACGGCGGCGCAGGATCGTGATCCACGACAGGCCCGACTGGAACGCCTCCAGGCAGAGCCGCTCGAACAGCGCGTCGTCGCCGTGGACCGGGCGGCCCCACTCCTCGTCGTGGTACGCCACGTAGTCCTCGGCCGACAGGCCCCAGGGGCAGCGCAGCCGCCCGTCCGGGCCCGGGACCGCCCCGCCGGCCGTCATGCCCGGCCGTCCTCTTCGTCACCGGCGGCGGCCGCTCCCGCGAGCGCGTCCTCCAGCTCGGCGATCCGCGCGTCCCGCTCGGCGAGTTCGGCGCCGAGGCGGACCAGGACGTCGTCCACGTCCGCCATCCGGTAGCCGCGGACCGCGACGGGGAGCCGGAGCGCCTCGACGTCGGCGCGGTCGACCGGCCGGGCCTCCGGGAGGGGGTCGACGAGCTGCTCGGGCGCCACGTCGGGCAGCACCTCGCTGTCGCCGCCGCCGACCACCGCCAGGGTCACCGCGGCCACGACCACGACCATCGTGATGAGCAGAAACCAGAACACCTGCGTGCCTCTCCCCGGAGTGGAAAACGTCCCGTGCCGATCGTGCCATGCGCCACCGACAGCTAGGGTCGCAGGCGAACGGACACGAGGGAGGACAAAAGGGATGCTGCGCTTGGGACGGCGTGAATTCGGGCCGCACGAGCCGGTGATCATGGCGATCGTGAACCGGACCCCGGACTCCTTCTACGACCAGGGCGCGACCTTCAAGGACGAGCCCGCGCTCACCCGGGTCGAGCAGGCCGTGGCCGAAGGGGCGGCGATCATCGACATCGGCGGGGTGAAGGCGGGCCCCGGCGAGGAGGTGACGGCCGAGGAGGAGGCGCGGCGCACGGTCGGTTTCGTCGCCGAGGTCCGCAGGCGCCACCCCGATGTCGTCATCAGCGTGGACACCTGGCGGGCGGATGTCGGCGAGGCGGTCTGCGAGGCCGGCGCGGACGTCCTGAACGACGCGTGGGGCGGGGTCGACCCCGGCCTCGCCGAGGTCGCCGCGAAGTACGGCGCGGGGCTCGTGTGCACGCACTCGGGTGGCGCCGAGCCGCGGACCCGGCCGCACCGGGTCGAGTACGAGGACGTGATGGCCGACATCCTGCGGGTGACCGTGGGGCTCGCGGAGCGGGCGGTCGCGCTCGGGGTGCGCCGGGACGCGATCATGATCGACCCGGGCCACGACTTCGGGAAGAACACCCGGCACAGTCTGGAGGCGACGCGGCGGCTCGGCGAGATGGCGGAGACGGGGTGGCCGGTGCTGGTTTCCCTCTCCAACAAGGACTTCGTCGGGGAGACCCTGGACCGGCCGGTGAAGGAGCGGGTCCTCGGGACCCTGGCGACCACCGCCGTCTCCGCCTGGCTGGGCGCCCAGGTGTACCGGGTGCACGAGGTCGCCGAGACGCGACAGGTGCTCGACATGGTGGCGTCCATCGCCGGGCACCGGGCACCGGCCGTCGCGCGGCGCGGGCTGGCGTAGCCGGGCGGGCACGCGAAGGGGGCGGGGCAGGGACGGAAGACCGTCGCCGCCCCGCCCCGTGGGCCTCTACTTGCCCGTCTCCTTCGTGACGAGTGCCACCGCTTCCTCCACGTCGTCCGTGACGTGGAAGAGGAGCAGGTCGCGCTCCGAGGCCTTGCCTCCGGCGACGACCGAGTCGCGGAGCCACTCCACGAGGCCCTTCCAGTACTCCGTGCCGAAGAGGACGATCGGGAAGCGGGTGACCTTGCGGGTCTGGACCAGGGTCAGCGCCTCGAAGAGCTCGTCGAGGGTGCCGAGACCGCCGGGCAGGACGACGAAGCCCTGCGCGTACTTCACGAACATCGTCTTGCGGACGAAGAAGTAGCGGAAGTTCACGCCGATGTCGACGTGCTGGTTGAGCCCCTGCTCGAAGGGGAGCTCGATCCCGAGGCCGACCGAGACGCCCTTGGCCTCCCGGGCCCCCTTGTTGGCCGCCTCCATGGCGCCGGGGCCGCCGCCCGTGATGACCGCGAAGCCGGCCTCGACGAGCGCCTTGCCGATCCGTACGCCCGCCTCGTACTCGGGCGAGTCCGGCTTCGTGCGGGCCGAGCCGAAGACGCTGATCGCGCTCGGCAGTTCGGCGAGGGCGCCGAAGCCCTCGACGAACTCGGACTGGATGCGCATGACGCGCCAGGGGTCGGTGTGCACCCATTCCGAGTCGCCCTCGGTGTCGAGCAGCCGCTGGTCCGTGGTGCCCGGCTGGACCTGGTCCCTGCGCCTGAGCACCGGCCCGAGCCGCTGCTCCTCCGGCTTCGTCTCCCCTTCAGGGATACCCATGGCCTGCTCCCTCCGTCGATCCAACGATCTTCTGGTCCGGTCAGCGTAGGACCACAGAGGTGACGAAATGCGAAATTACGGGAGTCGGGACGAGGGAAGTCGGGCGGTCAGGCGGTCAGCCAGTCGCGGAGCCGGGCCTCACAGTGGTGGATCCGGTCGACGGGGACGTGCTCGTCCCGCTTGTGCGCGTAGATGGGGTCGCCGGGGCCGTAGTTGACCGCGGGCACCCCGAGGGCGCTGAAGCGGGCCACGTCGGTCCAGCCGAACTTGGGCTGGGCGCTGCCGCCGACGGCCTTCATGAAGGCCTCCGCCGCCGGGTGGGAGAGGCCGGGCAGGGCGCCGGGGCTCTCGTCGTCGATCACGAACTCGGCGATGTCGCAGTCGGCGAAGAACTCCCGGACGTACGCCAGGGCCTCGGCCGGGGAGCGGTCGGGGGCGTACCGGTAGTTGACCGTGACCGTGCACGCGTCGGGGATGACGTTGGTGGCGACGCCGCCCTGGATCGCGACGGCGTTGAGGCCCTCGTGGTACTCCAGGCCGTCGATGACCGGCTTGCGCGGCTCGTACGCGGCGAGGCGGGCGAGGATCGGCGAGGCGGTGTGGATGGCGTTGGAGCCCATCCAGGAACGCGCGGAGTGGGCCCGCTCGCCCGCGGTGTGCAGGATCACGCGCAGCGTGCCCTGGCAGCCGCCCTCGACCTGGGCGTCGGAGGGCTCCAGGAGGACGGCGAAGTCGCCCTCCAGCCAGTCGGGGTGCGCGTCGGCGATCTTCCCGAGGCCGTTGAGGTGGGCGGCGACCTCCTCGTTGTCGTAGAAGACGAAGGTGAGGTCGCGGTTGGGCTCGGGGACGGTGGCGGCGATCCGCAGCTGGACCGCGACCCCGGACTTCATGTCGGAGGTGCCGCAGCCCCACAGGATGCCGTCCTCGTCGAGCCGCGAGGGCACGTTGTCGGCGATCGGCACGGTGTCGATGTGGCCGGCGAGGACGACCCGCTCGCCGCGGCCGAGCCGGGTGCGGGCGACGACGTTGTTGCCGAACCGGTCGACGGTGAGGTGCGGCAGGGCGCGCAGGGCCTGCTCGATGGCGTCCGCGAGCGGCTGCTCGGTCCCGCTGACGGACGGGAAGTCGACGAGGGCGGCGGTGAGCGCGGCCCCGTCCTGGGACAGGTCGAGGGGCGTGTCGAGCGGGGTGATGTCAGCCATGTGCCGACCCTAACGCGGCCTCCAGTACGGTGGGCCCCGTGTCCGAGCCCACCCGCCCCGCCCGTCGCGGCCGCCTCGCCCGTTCCGCGGCCGCCTTCGCCGCGCTCCTCGGCCTCGCCTCGTACGTGGCCTTCCACCAGATGACGGGGAGTACGGGCACGCCCCGGTGCACTGTGGGTACCGGGGACAACCGGTACGAATTCACTCCTGAGCAGGCGTCGAACGCCGCGACGATCTCCGCCGTAGGCACCACCCGGGGCCTGCCGGAGCGGGCGGTGACCATCGCGCTCGCGACGGCGCTCCAGGAGTCGGCGCTGCGGAACATCCAGCACGGCGACCGGGACTCGCTCGGCCTCTTCCAGCAGCGGCCCTCGATGGGCTGGGGCACGCCGGCGCAGATCATGGACCCGGTGTACTCGTCGGGGAAGTTCTACGAAGGCCTGGAGAAGGTCCGCGGGTATTCGCGGCTGCCGCTGACGGTGGCGGCGCAGAAGGTGCAGAAGAGCGGTTTCCCGCAGGCGTACGCGAAGCACGAGCCGGACGCCACGCTCCTCTCGGCCGCACTGACGGGCCGCTCTCCGGCCGCCCTCTCCTGTACGTCGAGCGACGCCGAGGGCCGGCCGGGCGATCCCGAGCAGGTCCGCGCGGAGCTGGTGCGCGCCTTCGGCGAGAAGGCGGCGCCGAAGGCGGTGACGGGCGGCCCGAGCGCGGGCCGGTCGGCGGCCGAGCCGCCGGTGCTCGTGGTGCCGGTGCGGGCGACCGGCGGGTCGGGGACGGCGACGGGCGCCGGGCCGGCCGAGCGGCGCGGCTGGGAGCTGGCGCAGTGGGCCGTGGCGCGGGCGGACACGCTGCGCATCACGGAGGTCGCGTACGGGGACCGGGTGTGGCGCGCGGGCGAGGCCGGCGGTGGCTGGTCGAAGGTCTCGGGGGCGGCTGCCGCGGGCGCCGGAAGCGTCCGCATGCGACTCGCTCAGTAACCGTTCGGAAGCCTGTGACCGTTCGGCAGTCGGTCGACGACCGATCGACGCCGATCCACTACCGGCCGACGACCGATCGACGCCGGTCCACTACCGGCCGACGACCGATCGACTGTCGGTCGACTGCCGATCACCGGCCGATCACAGACCGATCACCCGTACGGCAATTCACCCGCCCGTGGCATGACACCGGTCCCCGCCCCAAGAAATTCGCGACCCTTCCGCGCCGCCTTTTCCGCAGTGCGCCCCGCACTCCCAATCCCCTTGCGGGGCAAGGGAAGTGACGGTTCGGCAGCTGCCCGCGCAATGACACGTTCGTCCATTTTCCTCCCCACCCGACAATACGACGCATTACCAAGTCTTTACCTTAGACCGCCGCAACCTCTCCCTCCCCAGGGCCGGTTGTCACTGCGTCCGAACACCACCTCGCACCTCGTCGAAGGAGCACCATGACCCTCCCCCTGACCCGTCGGATCGCCCGCGCCGCCCTCATCATCGCGGCCGGAGCAGCCCCCGTGGTCGGTGCGGCCGGCTCCGCGAGCGCCCTGGACCACAGCATCGCGCCGACCGGCAACCTCGGCGGCCTCACCGCCCTGGACGCCGCCGGTGCGGGCACCGCCGTCGACAGCGCCTCGCAGACGGCCACCGGCGTCGTCGGCGCCACCGGCAGCCAGGCCGTCGGCACGGCCGTCCCCGCCGCCGGCAAGAGCCTCGGCGCGGCGGGCAAGACCGCCACCCCGGCCGCCCAGAAGGTCGCCGGGGACACCGCCGGCAGCGCGGGCGAGGTCGTCGGCAAGACGGCCGGCGCCGCCGCGGAGAGCGCGGAGGGCCCGACCGGCGGCGCCCTGGGCGGCGGCCTCGGCGGCCTGCCGACCGGCCAGACGCTCGGCGGTCTGCCGCTCGGCGGCTGACCCGACCGGGAAACCCTCATGCGGAAGGGCCCGGGGAGCATCCGCTCCCCGGGCCCTTCCGCATGTCGTGGACGGTCAGCCGAGCCGCTTGACCGCCGCGTCGACGCGCTCGTCCGTCGCCGTGAACGCGACCCGCACGAACCGCTCCCCCGCCTCGCCGTAGAAGTCGCCCGGCGCGACCAGGACGCCCTTCTGCGCCAGGTAGGCCACGGTCTCCCAGCACGGCTCGTCCCGGGTCGCCCACAGGTACAGGCTCGCCTCGCTGTGCTCGATCCGGAAGCCGTGCGCCTCCAGGGCCGCCCGCAGCGCCGCCCGGCGGGCCGCGTACCGCTCCCGCTGCTCGGCCACGTGCGCGTCGTCGCCGAGCGCCGCGACCGTCGCCGCCTGCACCGGCGCCGCGGTCATCATGCCGCCGTGCTTGCGGATCTGGAGCAGCTCACCGAGCACGGCCGCGTCGCCCGCGATGAACGCGGCCCGGTAGCCGGCCAGGTTGGAGCGCTTGGACAGCGAGTGGACGGCGACGATGCCCTCGTACGAACCGCCGCAGACGTCCGGGTGCAGGACGGAGACCGGGTCGGCCTCCCAGCCCAGCTCCAGGTAGCACTCGTCGGAGAAGACGAGGACGCCGTGCTCGCGCGCCCAGGCCACGATCCGGGTCAGCTCGTCCTTGGAGAGGACCTTGCCGGTCGGGTTGGACGGGGAGTTGAGCCAGAGCAGCTTGAGCCCGGCCGGGTCGAGCTCCGTCGGGTCGTCGTAGACGACGGGCGTCGCGCCGCAGAGCCGCGCGCCGACCTCGTACGTCGGGTACGCGAGGCGCGGGTACGCGACCGTGTCGCCCGCGCCGAGACCCAGCTGCGTCGGCAGCCACGCCACCAGCTCCTTGGAGCCCACCACCGGCAGCACGTTCTCGTGGGCGAAGTCCACCGCGCCCAGGCGCCGCCCGCACCAGCCGGTGAGCGCGTCCCGCAGCTCCTTCGTGCCCCACACCGTGGGATAGCCCGGCGAGTCCGCCGCCGCGACCAGGGCCTCCTGGATCAGCGCGGGGACCGGGTCGACGGGCGTGCCGACCGAGAGGTCCACGATCCCGTCCGGGTGCGCCATGGCCGTCTTCTTGTACGGCTCCAGCTTGTCCCAGGGGAAGACGGGCAGGCGCGAAGAGACTGCGCTCACGGGTTGGCTCTCACTTCCTGTACGTACGCGGGGGAGGCGTCGGGAAACGCCTCGGTCCCGCACGGCGGCCGACGCCGTACGGGACCGGATACGACCAGATGCGGTCGATCAGCCGTTCTGCGGCGGCAGGGCGGCGATGAAGGGGTGGTCACGCTCGATCTCGCCGAGCTTGGAGGCACCACCGGGCGAACCGAGCTCGTCGAAGAACTCGACGTTCGCCTTGTAGTAGTCCTTCCACTCCTCCGGGGTGTCGTCCTCGTAGAAGATCGCCTCCACCGGGCAGACCGGCTCACAGGCCCCGCAGTCGACGCATTCGTCCGGGTGGATGTACAAGGACCGCTTGCCCTCGTAGATGCAGTCGACGGGGCACTCCTCGATGCACGCCTTGTCCTTCACGTCGACACAAGGCTGCGCGATGACGTAGGTCACGCTGTCGTTCCTCCTCGATAGGGCTGGTCTGCGCGGGAGCGCGGCGTCGTCGATGCCCGCACCTAGTATCTCCGTTCTTGGGGGCGATCCGAACAGGAGGGGCGGAGAAGCTGTGGAATTCACCGGCGGAGGGCGCCTTGAGGTCCGAATTACCGGCGCTGACGTGGGAAAACGTGTCTCCGTTCGGTACGTGACGGAGTCGCCCGCAGCGGGGGGCAGGTTCACCGACGCGGTCGGAGTTCTCACATCATGGGACAACTCTGTGCTGCTGATCACACGAAAGAGCGGCGAGAGCGTCCGGATCGCGGAATCCACGCTGGTCGCGGGGAAGGTCGTCCCGCCCGCCCCGGCCCGCCGGCGCGGCCCCTCCGCCACCTTCCCCGAGCTGGCCCGGGCCACCGCGCGCGCGTGGCAGCCGGTCGAGAGCGAGACGCTCGGCGAGTGGACCCTGCGGGCCTCCGACGGATTCACCCGCCGCGCCAACTCCGTGCTCCCGCTCGGCGATCCGGGGCTGCCGATCGCCGACGCCCTGACGCACGTACGCGCGTGGTACGAGGCCAGGAAGCTTCCCGCGTACGTGCAGACCGCCACCGGGGCCGAGGGCACCCAGGAGCTGCTCTGCGCGGCCCTGGACCGGCACGGCTGGCGGCGCGAGGTCTCCGCCGAGGTGCGGATCGCGGCGCTCGCCCCGATCGGCGACCTGGACGCGGACGTCTCCGCCGTACGCCTCTCCCGGACCGTCGACGAGACGTGGCTGCGCCGCTACCAGCGCTTCGGCGAGCCGAGCCCGGCGGTACGGTCGGTGCTCACGTCCGGGCCGAGTGTGTGGTTCGCGTCCGTGGCGGGCACGGGAGAGGTACCGGCGGCGATCGGGCGGTGCGTCGTCGACGGACGCTGGGCCGGCTTCATGGCCGTCGAGGTCGACCCGGAGCAGCGGCGCCGCGGCCTCGCGACGTCCGTCATGACCGCGCTCGCCCGGCAGGCCCTCGACGAGGGCGCGTCGGCGGCCTGGCTCCAGGTGGAGGCGGACAACGACGGCGCGCGGGCGCTGTACGACGGGATGGGCTTCGCGCCGCATCACCACTACCACCACTACCGATGGGCGGAGGCGTGACGAAGGCGTGACGGAGGACGTACCACCACCGGACGGACCGGGAGACGGACCGGGGCACGGGTCGGAAGACGGACCTGGAGACGGACCGGGACACAGGCCGGGAGACGGCTCGAAGGACCGGCCGGAGGACGAGCCGGAGGGCCGACCGGCCGGTCGGAGGCCGGACGATCGGAGGCCGGACGATCGGGAAGGCGACGGGCCGGAGGGGGACGGGCCCGGGGGCATCGGGCCAGGGGGCTCCTTCGAGGCGGCCAGCCCGCCCGACTGGCGCCGCGAGTTCGCCGAGGAGGCGCGGTCGGAGCGGCCCGACCTCGCCCGGCTCTGCCTGCTGATCGGAGCGGTGGCCGACCCCACCGTCACCCGGCACGCCATGGACGAGGCCGAGATCGAACTCGACCGCCTCGCCGGGCTCGTCCCGTACGCCACCCGGATCACCGGCGACTGGGCCACCGCGCTCGCCGAGCTCCTCGGCCGTCACCAGGGCTTCGAGGGCGTGCCCGCCGACTACCAGCGCCTGGAGTCCTCGCTCCTTCACGAGGTGCTCCGGCGCCGCCGGGGCCTGCCGATCCTCCTCTCCGTCGTCTGGATGGAGGTCGCACGGCGGGCCGGGGCCCCCGTGTACGGGCTCGGGCTGCCCGGCCACTTCGTCGTCGGCTTCGGCGACCCGGCCGACCTCGACCTCGCCGACCCCTTCGCGGGCGGCCGCGCCATGACCGGCACCGACGCGGAGCTCCTGGTCACGAGCGCGACGGGCGAGGCACTCGACCGCTCGATGCTCCGGCCCGCCGAGCCCGGCGCCATCGTGCTGCGGGTCCTCAACAACATCCGCGCCTGGGCGGCCCCCCGCCCGGAACGCTCCGACGTCGCCCTGTGGGCGGTGGAACTCTCCCTGCTGCTCCCCTCGCACCCGGCGAGACTCCGCTACGAACGCGCCGAGCTGCTCGTCCAGCGCGGGGCGTTCCTGACGGGGGCGACGGAGATGGAGGCGTACGCGCAGATCATGGACGCGGTCGACCCGGACTCGGCGACGACGATCCGCCGCCGCGCCCAGGCGGCGCGGGCGCGGCTGAACTGAGCCACGCCACCCGGTCTCCCCTCGGTGCCCGATCGTCGACTCAGGCCTCGATGGTGTTCCCCTCCCGGGGCAGTGCGCTGCCGGTGCAGATGTAGTCCGAGCAGCCGGCCGGCGCGGGGCCCGATGGCTGCGGGGAGACCGCCCAAGTCGCCTCCCCCGCATACCCCTTAGACTCCCCTGGCGTTCTCGGGGGAGGGTGACGACAGCATGCAGCCATGGGGGCCGAACGACCCGTCGCAGGTGGGGCCGTTCCGTACGGTCGCGGTGCTCGGGCAGGGCGGGATGGGCCGGGTCCTGCTCGGGATGGCGGCCAACGGGCAGCTCGTCGCCGTCAAGCAGGTGCACGCCGATCTGGCCGACGACGCCGGGTTCCGGTCGCGGTTCCGGCGGGAGGTCGACGCCTCACGCCGGGTGTCCGGCGCCTACACGGCACCGGTCGTCGAGGCCGATCCGGACGCGGAGACGCCCTGGCTGGCCTCGCTGTTCCTGCCGGGGCCCTCGCTGAGCGAGGCGGTGGCGGCGACGGGCGTCCTGCCCGAGGAGGCCGTACGGCGCCTTGGCGCCGGTCTCGCGCAGGCCCTCGCCGACATCCACCGGGCCGGGCTCGTCCACCGCGACCTCAAGCCGTCGAACGTGCTGCTCACCGACGACGGCGTCCGCGTCATCGACTTCGGCATCGCACGCGCCGCCGACCAGGTGACCAAGCTGACCCACACGGGCGCGCTCATCGGCTCCCCCGCGTTCATGGCACCCGAGCAGGTCCGGGGCGAGGCCCCGACCCCCGCCGCCGACGTGTTCGCGCTCGGCGCCACCCTGGTCGTGGCCTGTACCGGAAGCACACCGTTCAACGGCGGTTCGGTCCCGGCGCTCATGCACAGCATCGCCCACACCGACCCTGTCCTCGACGGAGTCCCGCCGGGCCTGCGCGGGATCGTCGAGGCCTGCCTCGCCAAGGAACCCGGCCTGCGCCCCTCGCCGCAGGACCTGCTCGCCCTGATCGGCCCGGTGGCCCCGCTGCGGCGGCCCTGGCCGGAGGGCGTACAGCGGCGGATCGCCGACCAGGCGGCGGAGATCGAGCGCTTGGTGAGCACGATTCCGCCGGACCCGCTCCCGGCCGCTCCGCCGGACTCCTCCGCCGGCTCTTCCGCACCCGCACCCGTGCCCATGCCCCGGCGCCGTCGCCGGTGGATCGCCGCCGCCGTGACCGCCGGGGTCCTCTCCGTCACCGGGGCGGTGTTCGCCGCGACGGGCTGGGCGGCGGAGGTGTACTACTCGATCGTGCCGGAACCCGTACCGACGCCGGGGAACGTGCCGCTGAGCCAGGTCGCCGACAAGTACACGGGCACGCTCCCGAGCTGCCGGGACATGACCGCGACGTTCAAGGTGCCGGACGGGTTCACCCCGACGCCGGTCAAGGACGGCGGGCCGCCCACGACCGCCTCCGACGGCAAGATGTCGAACCAGTGCACCTGGAGCACCCGGTCCGGCGACCAGATCGTCGTCGTCTGGGACCTCTTCCGGGGGAAGGCGGGCGGTCCCACCGGCGCCGAGACGGCGAAGGAGAGGCACGAGGAGTTCTACAACCGTGGCTCCACCGAACGCGTCTTCACCCTCGGCTACGTGGAGGAGGCGCTCTGGTACAAGCCCGACGGCAACCGCTGCGTGCTGTACGCCCGGGACGTCAACCTCGACCTCTTCGCCCTGGTGAAGGGCCCCCACTATCCCGTGGGCACGTGTGAGGCGCTCACCGAGGCCGCCGCGCAGCAGGCCGTCGCGGTGACGGCGTCGAAGACGGCCGCGAAGACGGGGGCGGCCCGGTGACCCGACCCCTGGGACCCTCCGATCCGCGCGCGGCCGGCCCGTACCGGCTGCTCGCCGAACTCGGCCGCGGCGGCATGGGGCGCGTCTTCCTCGGCGCCGCGCCGGACGGGCGGCTCGCCGCCGTGAAGCAGGTGCACGCGCGGCTCGCCGCCGACGAGGGCTTCCGCGCCCGGTTCCGGCGCGAGGTGGAGGCCTCGCGGAAGGTGTCCGGCGCGTGCACGGCGGCCGTCATGGACGCCGACACCGAGGCCGCCACGCCCTGGCTCGCCTCCGTCTTCGTCGCCGGGCCGTCGCTCGGCGCGGCGGTGGAACGGTCCGGCACGCTGCCCGTCGAGACGGTACGACGGCTCGCCGTGCAGCTGGCGACGGCGCTGGAGGAGATCCACCGGGGCGGGCTGATCCACCGCGACCTGAAGCCCGAGAACGTGCTGCTCGCGGAGGACGGGGCCCGGGTCATCGACTTCGGGATCGCGAGGGCGGCCGAGGCGGGGGCGGGCGCGGGAGCCGGGCACCTCACCGAGCTGACGGGGACGGGGCTGGTCGTCGGCTCGCCGGCGTTCATGTCGCCCGAGCAGGCCGAGGGGAAGGAACTCACCCCGGCGAGCGACGTGTTCTCGCTCGGCTCGGTCCTGGCCCTGGCCTCGACCGGGGCGAGCCCCTTCGCCGGACCGTCGACCTTCCTGGCCCTCTACAACGTCGTCCACACCGAGCCGGATCTCGCCTCCGTGCCGCCCGAACTGCGCGCTGTGGTGACGTGGTGCCTGGCCAAGGACCCGGCGGCCCGCCCGACCCCGGCTCAGCTCCTCGCGGCGCTGGGCGCGGCGGCGCCGGTGGTGCGGCAGTGGCCGCCGGCGGTGCACGCGGCGATCGCGGAACAGCAGCGGGGCATCGACCGACTGATCGCCGGCGGGGAGGTGGGTGACCACGAGCGGACGGTGGTCCTGCCGCCGGGCGGCGGCGCGGGCCCGACGGCCGTGGCCACGCGGATGGCGGTGGGGGTCACCGAGCCGGCCGCTGCCCCGCCCCCTCGCCCCCGCCGGACCGGCCGGTTCGTCGCCGCCGGGGTCGCCCTGGCCGTGCTCGGCGCCGGAGCGTGGTGGTACCAGGCGGACGGCGGGCTGGGCTCCGGGCCGCCGGACCTGTACGTCACGATGCCGATCTGCTCGGAGACGGCCGCGGAACTCCCGGTACCGGGAGAACGACGACCGGACCAGGACAGCTACTCCGACTACTCGGACAGAGCCGAGACCAGCTGCTCCTGGAACGACAAGGACGAGCCGCAGTCCGACGGCTGGAACTTCTACGCGCACGCGATGGTCCGCTGGGACCTGCGCCGCAGCGCGGGCACGGACGAGAACGGCACGCGCCGCCAGGAGCAGGACTTCGCCGAGGACGCGGAGGGCGAACGCCCGGAAACCGGCCTCGCCTTCGCGGACGAGGCCTTCTGGGACGGCCCGAGCGACGCTCAGACGACGTGCACGCTGTACGTCCGCAAGGGAAACCTGGTGGTGTTCGTGTCCCTGGGCGGCGAGCGCCACCCGGCGGAGACCTGCGAGCAGGAGGCGAAGAAGATCGCGGAGGCTGCGGTGGCGGCGATGCCGAGCGCGTCCTGAGGAGGGCGCGGGCGGGGCGGAGCGACGGGGCAGGGGCGGCGGCGGGGCCGGTTACGGACGACCGGCGTCGCCCGCGCGAGGCCCGTTCACGACGAGGGCGATCAGCAGGACGAAGGCGACGAGGGCCGTGAACGTGCGCGCGAGGTTGAAGAGCTCCCAGCGGTGCAGGATCTCCGCGTGGTCGGCCGGGGCGGAGGTGGCGGCCCACTGCTTGATCCTGCCGTTGATCGGCACGTTGCCGAACCGGGTGATCAGGAAGGACGCCAGAGCCAGCAGCCCCGCGACGCCGGCCACCAGCCGCGCGCGGCCCCGGGTGAGGGCGGCCAGTGTCAGGGAGCTGAGAATCGACAGCGCCATCGCCGTCTGCATGGTGATGCCGTTCATCGTCATCAGCCGGGTGTGGAAGTCCAGCCGCATGTCGAGGGGCACGGCACGGAAGGTCGGAACGAGGTTGGCCGCGCCGTATCCGAACGCTCCGGTGAGCAGCCCGGTGGAGAGCAGCGCCACGCCCTGGGCCATCCGTACCCGCACGGGCGCCGCCTCCGAGGTGTAGGGGGGCGGGGCGGCCGGATTCGAACCGGCGTCCTCCGAGATGTCATCGCGGCGCATTACCTCTGTGCTACGACCCCGCCCTTGGGGTGATCTTAAAGGGTGAAGGGGCGGAGACACGAGGGGATTTCGGCGACGCGCACCAACCCGCGGCTCCCCGGCGGCAGAATGCGGCCATGCCGATGACCGCAGACATCCTCGTCGCCCTCGTCGCCCTGTTGCACGCCTACATCCTGGTGATGGAGATGTTCCTGTGGGAGAAGGAGACCGGTCGTCGCTTCTCCGGGTTCGACGCCGGGATGGCGCGCGAGACCGCCGCCATGGCCGCCAACCAAGGGCTCTACAACGGCTTTCTCGCCGCCGGGCTCGTGTGGGGTCTGATCGCCGACGAACCGACCTCCTTCGACGTCCGGGTCTTCTTCCTGTCCTGTGTCGTCATCGCCGGCCTCTACGGCGCCGCCACCGCCAACCGCCGCATCCTCTTCGCCCAGGCCCTGCCCGGCGCCCTCGCACTCTCCGCCGTCCTCGTCGCCCATTACTGAACGGCTCTCCGCCAGGGCCGGGCGGCATGACCGGCACCGCGTGCCGGTCGCGTCGTCGCGCGCGCTTCCCCGTCGCGACTAACGTGAGCCACGCCCCTGTGTGACCTGAACAACACACAGAGTGAAAGGCTCGCGATGCACACCCCTCACGGCCCCGGCGCCTTCGTCGCCCATACGGGCACCGATGTCTACGGTCCCGGCAAGGTCATCTCCGTGGACGGCGCCCACCGACGGGTGCGGTTCACGCACTTCGTGGCGACGATCCGCGCGGACGACCTCCGCACCGCCTCCCCCACCGAGACCAGGGAGATCCAGGCCTGGCTGCACGCCAGGCAGAAACGATACGGAGGCGAGTGGTGACCGCCCCGCCCCCGGCACCCGCCCCGCCCGTTCCACGCGCCGAGCCCCCGGCCGACGCGTGTCGGGCGGGGGCTCGGATCGCGTTGCCGCTCGGGCCCGTCAGCCCTTGGCGTTCAGGTCGATCGTCTTGGTGCGTTCGGCCTTGGTCTTGCCGAGCAGCGCCTCGCGCATCACGGAGGCCACGTCGTCGGCGGAGACCTCGTGCTTGCTGCCGTCGGTCTCGGTGATCATGACGCCGGTGAAGGCGCCGTCGAGGAGCCGCTCGATCGCCTTCGTGTCGTAGACCTCGACCAGGCGGCCGTCGACGGCCTTCATGGAGAGGATCTGCGGCAGCGACCGCGCCGGGCCGAACTGGATCTCCCTGCCGCCCGCCCTGATGGTGATGCGGTCGGACATCGCGGGCGTCGCGAACTCCTTCATCGCCCGGTCCACCTCGGCCTTGCCGACGCTCGGCTGGCGGTTCGTCACCGGCAGCTCGACCAGCTTGATCTGGCCGGTCTCCACCTGGGCGCGGAAGGCGTCCCGGACGGAGATCATCGAGCGCTGGACGTCGAGGCCCTTGCCGGGCTTGCCCTCGACGGGCGTCACCTTGTTCGGGGCGAACAGGATCGTGGCCTCGGTCGCCGACGCGGACGTGCCGGCCAGGTCGGTCAGGGTGACGGCGAGCTTCTCCTCGTCGACCGGGAAGACCGGCTTGGCGACCCGCTCGCCGCCGAAGAGGGAGCCGATGACCGACACCGGGTTGTAGTCGCTGCCCGCGGCGGCGCGGACGGTCTCCTGGCTGTCGAGCGCCAGGCCCGCCTTGTCCGGGGCCAGCTGGACCTTCTTGCCGCCGATGCCGAGCTGCAGCGGGGTCCCGGCGCGCTTGCCGAGAGCCGCGTCCAGCTTGTTGACGGCCTCCTCCTTCGTACCGCCGCCGATGTCCACGCCGAGGACGGTGGTCCCCTTCGGGACGTCGGAGTGGTTGAGGAGCAGCCCGGCGCCGTACGCGACGCCGGCGATGCCGACGACTCCGACGGCGACGAGGACCAGCTTGGAGCGGCCCTTCTTCGCCGGGGCGGCACGGTTGGGAGCCGGGGCGGGGCGCGGCGCGGGGGCCGGGGCCGTCTGCTCCTCGATGCGCGGGGTGAGGTTCGGGCGGGCCGCCTTCGGCGGGACGACGGGGATGCCGCTGGTGAGCGTGTCCCCGGAGACGTGGCCGCTGCCGTCGGCCGGCTTGCCCTGTCCGCCGGGTCCGCCCCGCCCGGGGGTGGGCGCGGGTGCCTGCGGGGTGAGGATCGCGGTGTCGTCGGACATGCGGGGGGCTCCGCCGGGGCCTCCGCCGGGGAACGGGGAGCCCGCGCCCTGGCCGGGGCCGCCCTGGCCGCCTCGTCCGCCCCGGCCCTGGAACGGGTCCGTACGCGGGCCGCCCAGGGAGGCAGTGCCGGTGACCGGGCCCGTCGTGGGACCGGTCGGCGCGGCCGGGCCGCGGTACGCGGGCGTGCCGCCGGCCGGCGTCCCGGTGTACATCGGGGTTCCGGCGGCGGGCGTGCCGTCGTACATCGGCGAACCGCCGGCAGGCGTGCCGTCGTACATCGGCGTCCCGTTCGCGGGCGTACCGGTGTACATCGGCGTGCCACCCGCAGGCGTGCCCGTGTACATCGGTGTGCCGCCCGCAGGCGTGCCGCTCTCGTACAGCGGGTTGCCCGCGGTGGGCCTGCCCGGGGTGACCGGGCGGCTCGACGGGGTGTTGCCGACCGTCGGGACGCCGGACGTCGCGGAGCCAGCGAAGCCCGTGCCCCGGTCGTCCGGTCCGGCGGCGGCCGGAGCGGGCTTCGGGGTCGGGGTGGGTGCCGGGGGCAGCGCGGGCGCGGGGGCCGGGCTCTGGGGCGCCGCCTTGCGGGGCGCGAACCAGTCGCTCGTCTCCTTCGCCTTCGGCGTCTCCTCGGCCTGCGGCGGCTCGGGGGCCGCGACCGGCTCCGGCTCCGGCTCCGCGGCGGGAGCGGGCTCCGGCGCGGGCTCCGGCGGCGGCGCGGGCGTCTCGTTGTTGACCGTGGTGCGGACCACGACCGGCGGGATCGGACGCGAACCCGGGATGTTGATCCGGATCCGGGTCGTCAGCGTCGTCTCGGTCTTGGGCTCCTCCGGCAGTGCGGGCGCGGCGGAACTCTCCTCCGGCCCGTCCTGCGAGGGGTGGAGCGACGGATACTGGCGGGATCCGTACGGCGGTGTACCCGAGGGGTACGCGGCTCCACCGCGCCCCTGGGCGCCGGAGGACGAACTGTCAGTCTCTCGACCAGTTTCACGACTCAAAGCAGGATCTCCCGGTTGGCTCCACCGCCCGCTCTTGCTGATGCTCGTGTAACCCGGGCGGTTCGGCGGCGCGCACCACCATACTGGCCGCCGCCGTCTCGTACCTGATCCCCGGGGGACGGACGACGGGCAATCCGGCCGAAGTCAGGGCGTCCCCGGAGTCAAGTCGTCCTGTTCACGGGGTCGGTCGCGACAGCCGGGACAGCGTGGTGCACATCACAGCGATCGCCATTCCGCCGAAAAGGTACAGCAGCTCGCCGACGCCTCCGCCGAACACCCCGTCACCCTCGGGGCGTCCGAGGCTGAGCAGGATGACGGCGACCAGCCAGCCGACTCCGCCGACGGCCACGCCGACCTGGGTGCCCGTCGCCCGCATTCCTCCGTAGAAGAGGCCCGCGGTCGCCAGGAGCGCGAGGATCAGGCCGAGGGGGAGCCAGGCGGCTTGGACGAGGGCGCCGGCCGTCCCTACGAGCACGCCGAGGACGGCCAGGCCCGCGTACCAGGCGATTCGGGCGTTGCGGGAGACGGTGGACGCGGCGGGCGCGGTCGGTGCGGTGGGCTTCGCGGGCGGCTTGGGACTCATGCGGTCACCCCGGCGAAGAGGTCCGTCTCCCGGGTGCCCGCGGGGGCGCCCGGGACGCCCCGCACCAACTCGTAGTACTCCGTGGTGAAGATCGGCTGGCCCAGGTCGTTGGAGAGGGCGAAGAACGGACCGTCGACCGCGACTTGGGTGACGTGCGCGGCCATCGCCGCGCTCTTGCGGGCCGTGTGCTCGGGGCCCGCGTCGATCTCGGCGGTGATCCGGTCGTCGTCGACGACGCCGGGGACGTCGTCGATCGCGGCGACGGCCGGGAAGGCGGAGCCCTCGGCGCGCAGCCGGGCGAATCCGGCCTCGGCGACCGTGCGCGGGACCCGGTTCCAGTAGGTCTTCGCGATCGTGTGGGCCGGTCCCAGATCGGGGCGGTAGGCGGGGTCGGCGGCCAGTTCGGCGGCGCGCGTGGCGACCCGGTGGGCCTGGATGTGGTCCGGGTGGCCGTAGCCGCCGTCGGGGTCGTAGGTGACGAGGACCTGCGGGCGGGTCTCCCTGATGACCTCGACGAGGTACGGGGCGGCGGTGTCGACGTCGGTGTTCCAGAAGGCGTTGTCGCGCTTGTTCTGCTCGGCGCCCATCATTCCGGAGTCGCGGAAGCGGCCCGGGCCACCGAGGAAGCGGTGGTCGGTGACGCCCAGCTCGGTCATCGCGGCGGCGAGTTCGCCGACGCGGTGGGGACCGAGCCGGTCCTCCCGGTCGGGGGCCAGATGGGCGAGCCCGGGCGGGATGACCTCGCCCTCCTCGCCGAGCGTGCAGGTGACGAGGGTGACGAGGGCGCCCTCGGCCGCGTACCTGGCCATGGTGGCGCCGTTGTTGATCGACTCGTCGTCCGGGTGCGCGTGCACGAGCAGCAGACGGCGGGCGGGGAGATCGGACATGTCCCCACCCTACGAGGTCGGGGCACGGGAGCGACCGGACCGTGACCTCTCGTGCTGCACTCCCCGGGGCCACGGCCGCTTGGCCGCGGCCTTCAGAACTTGAGGCCGCCGACCATGTTCGCCACGTTCGTGGTGAGGGTGCTGATGGACGGGGCGATGGACGAGCTCGCCAGGTAGAAGCCCAGGAGCGCGCAGACCGCCGCATGTCCAGCCTTCAACCCGGATTTCCGGATCAGAAGGAAGACGACGATCGCCAGCAGCACCACCACGGAGATCGAGAGTGCCACGGCGGTTCACCTCCACACTTCTTCGGTCGGATATTCGAGTGGTTCGGTCGATCAGCATGTGCCAGAGGGCATGCCCGTCGGATGCATACCCACCTAGCGCTACGGATCATAACTATCCGTGCGGCCGCATCGATCGGCGGACGGAGGCACGAGGGGGGCGCACAGCGCTAGTTTCAGCCGCATGACCTCGTCTCGACAGCAGCCGGCCACACCCTCGGCCGGACTCTCCTTTCCCCGCCAGCACGCCCGGACCCAGCGGTTCGGCCTGGGGGTTCCGCGTGCCTTCTCGGTCTCCCCGGACGGGGAGCGCGTCGTGTTCGTCAGGGCCGCGTCCGGTGTGGACCGTTCGCACCGGCTCTGGGTCCTCGACCTGCCCCGCGACGGCGGAGCGCCCGTGGAGCGGGTGGCGGCCGACCCCGAGGTGCTGCTCGCGGGCGCGGAGGAGGAGTTGTCGCCGCAGGAGCGGGCGCGCCGGGAGCGGAGCCGGGAGGGCTCGGCCGGCGTGGTGGCGTACGCGGTGGACGGGGCGGTGGAGTTGGCGGCCTTCGCCCTGTCGGGGCGGCTGTTCACGGCGGAGCTGCGTGCCGGGACGGCGCGGGAGCTGCCGGTGCCGGGGCCGGTGATCGACCCCCGTCCCTCGCCGGACGGACGCCTGGTGGCGTACGTGACGGGGGGCGCGCTGCGGGTGGTGGGCGCGGACGGTTCGGGCGATCGGGAACTGGCCGTTCCGGAAGACGCGCACGTCTCCTACGGATTGGCCGAATTCATCGCCTCGGAGGAGATGACCCGGGACCGAGGATTCTGGTGGTCCCCCGCCTCGGACCGGTTGCTCGTGGCCCGCGCCGACGACCGGGCGGTACGGCGCTGGTGGATCGCGGACCCGGCACATCCGGACCGGGAGCCGCAGCCGGTGGCGTACCCGTCGGCGGGTACGGCCAACGCGGACGTCCGGCTCTTCGTCATGGATCTCGCCGGATCCCGCACGGAGGTGGAGTGGGACCGGGAGCGGTATCCGTACCTCGCGCGCGTGCACTGGTCGGGGGCCGGGGCGCCGCTCCTCCTCGTCCAGTCGCGGGACCAGCGGGAGCAGTTGTTCCTGTCGGTGGACCCGGAGTCCGGGGAGACGACGACCGTGCGGGCGGAGCGGGATCCGGTGTGGCTGGAGCTGCTGCCGGGGGTCCCGGCGTGGGCGCCGGACGGGCGGCTCGTACGACTCACGGACGAGGGTGGGGCCCGGGTGCTGGCGGTGGGCGACCAGGTGCTGACCGATGCCGCGCTGCACGTCAGGGCGGTGCTCGACATCGGGGCCGAGGACGTGCTCGTCTCGGCGTCGGCGGGCGTGGACGCGGCTCTCCCCGAGACGGGTGAGGTGCATGTGTACCGGGTGACGGGCCGGGGAGCGGAGCGGCTGTCCGAGGGTGTCGGTGTGCACGGTGCGGTGCGCTCCGGGGCGGTGACGGTCCTGGTGTCGGCGCGGCCGGACGCGCCGGGAAGCGTGGCGCGGGTGCTGCGGGACGGCGCACAGGTCGCGGTGGTGGCCTCGTACGCCCAGCAGCCGGTGATCGGTGCGCGGGTGCGGCTCACGGAGGCCGGGGTGCGGCGGATCCCGTGCGCGGTGCTGCTGCCCTCGGGGTACGAGGAGGGGGACGGTCCGCTGCCGGTCCTGATGGATCCGTACGGCGGTCCGCACGGGCCGCGGGTGCTCGCCGCGCACAACGCCCACCTCACCTCCCAGTGGTTCGCCGACCAGGGCTTCGCGGTGGTCGTGGCGGACGGGCGGGGCACGCCGGGCCGCTCCCCCGCCTGGGAGAAGGCGATCGCAGGGGACTTCGGGCCGACCCTCGACGATCAGGTGGACGCGCTCCAGGGCCTCGCCGGACGCTTCCCGCTGGACCTGGACCGGGTGGCGGTCCGGGGCTGGTCGTACGGCGGCTATCTGGCGGCGCGGGCGGTGCTGCGGCGGCCGGACGTCTTCCACGCGGCCGTGGTGGGGGCGCCGGTGACGGACTGGCGGCTGTACGACACCCATTACACGGAGCGGTACCTCGGCACCCCGCAGGACGATCCCGAGGTGTACGCGGCGCAGTCGCTGCTCACCGACGACGGGCTCTCCGCGCCGGAGGTGCCCGCGCGGCCGATGATGATCGTCCACGGTCTCGCGGACGACAACGTGGTGGTCGCGCACGCGCTGCGGCTCTCCTCCGCGCTCCTCGCGGCGGGCCGGCCGCACGAGGTGCTGCCGCTGTCGGGGGTCACCCACATCACGCCGCAGGAGCAGGTCGCGGAGAACCTGCTCCTGCTCCAGGTGGACTTCCTGAAGCGGTCCCTGGGGGTGACGTCGGGCTGAGGGGTCACCAGCCGGGCGGCGGCGGGTAGGGCGGGGCCGGGGGCATCATCCCGGTCGGCGGGTAGGGACCGGGCGCGGCGGCGGGGGCGCCGCGTCCGGCGAGGAGGACGAGCACCGCGATGCCCGCGAGCACCTCGAAGAAGGCGCTGAGGACGCCCAGCTGGTCGGCGGTCGGGATGTCCGGGAACTGGCCGACCAGTTCGTACCGGGTGGTCCGCGCGACCTCGGCGAGGCCGCCGATCGTCATGACCACCCCGGCGAGCAGTCCGAAGGCCCGGCTGTGGCGGGCCCGTGCGAAGGCGGAGACGGCGGCGGTGCCGTACAGGGCGACGAGGGTCAGCGACAGCCAGCCGGGCGGGGGCGCGAGGACCGCCTTGATGACGGACCGGCCGCCGATGAACCGGTCGACGGTGATCTCCAGGGGCAGTTCGCCGGCCCAGTACAGCTCCCACAGGGTCACGACGAGCGCGCCGACCGCGAGGAGGACTCCGGCGGCGACGGCGGGGCCGGTGCGCGGGCGGGTGGGGAGCGGCTCGTACGAGGCGGTGGCGGGGCGGCGGCCGACGGCCGCGGTGATGACCAGACCGGCGGCGAGGGCCAGTTCGAGGAGCGCGGTGACGAGGGCCCCGCTGTCGGGTGCCCAGAGGCCGGGCAGGCGCAGGGCGAGGGTGACGGCGCCGACGGCGGTGAGCGCGGAGGCCGCGTGCCGGGAGCGGACGGCGGCGACGACGGCGACCGCGGAGACGACGAGCAGCACGGGGTCGATCAGGGAGGTGGAGGACCGTCCCCGGATGAGGAAGTGGTGGTCTCCCGCCCAGTACCAGGCGAGGTCGACGGGTGAGCCGAGCGCGGCGAGGTCCTTGAGGATCCACACGGCGGTGATGAGGGCGAGCGCGGCGCAGAGCGCGGCGCCCGTGAGACGTGCCGGTCGTGTCACAGTCACGATTCCGATACTCACGGTTGCCATCAACCGAAACAAGCGATTCCGCGGAACCTGTGGGGCGCGTGCAACCGGCCGGGGCGACATGGTGCGCCCCGGCCGGTTCACGGCACCCGCACGGCCGTACGTTGTTCACCTTGGCGTGTCCGTATATCGGAACGGCTTCCGTCAAGTTGCCTGCGCGTTAAGGCGATTCGGGCTTCCTGAAGCCGTTCTGCGGAGGGGGTTCGGGTCCGTCCGTGTCGTCCTCCGAGGGGACGACGTGCTTCTCCTCGGCGAAGTGGCAGGCCGAGTCGTGTTTCGCCGGGCTGTCCGTGAGGCGGAAGACCGCGGGGACGGCCAGTTCGGGGACTTCCAGGGTGCAGCGTTCCTGGGCCTTCCAGCAGCGGGTGCGGAAGCGGCAGCCGGAGGGGATGTTCGCCGGGGAGGGGACGTCGCCGGTGATGATGATGCGTTCGCGGTGGGCGCGGGCCTCGGGGTCGGGGACCGGGACGGCGGAGAGGAGCGCCTGGGTGTAGGGGTGGGTCGGGTGATCGTAGATCTGCGCGTCGCTGCCGATCTCGACGATCCGGCCGAGGTACATGACGCCGACCCGGTCGGAGATGTGCCGGACGATCGACAGGTCGTGGGCGATGAAGACGTACGACAGGGAGAACTCGGACTGGAGGCTCGCGAGGAGGTTGACCACCTGCGCCTGGACGGAGACGTCGAGGGCGGAGACCGGCTCGTCGGCGACGATGATCTCGGGCTGGAGGGCGAGGCCGCGGGCGATGCCGATGCGCTGGCGCTGGCCGCCGGAGAACTGGTGCGGGTAGCGGTTGATGTACTCGGGGTTGAGGCCGACGACGTCCAGGAGGTCCTGGACCTTGCGGCGCCGGTCGCCCTTGGGGGCCACCTCGGGGTGGATCTCGTACGGCTCGCCGATGATGTCGCCGACGGTCATGCGCGGGTTGAGCGAGGTGTACGGGTCCTGGAAGACCATCTGGATGTTGCGGCGGACGGCCTTCAGGGCCTTCGGCGAGAGGGTGGTGATGTCGTCGCCCTTGTAGCGGATCGTGCCGGACGTCGGCCGCTCCAGGTTGACCAGCATCTTCGCGACCGTCGACTTGCCGCAGCCGGATTCGCCGACGATGCCGAGGGTCTCGCCGGCGGCGACGTCGAAGTCGACCCCGTCGACCGCCTTGACGGCGCCGACCTGCTTCTTGAAGAGGATGCCCTGGGTGAGCGGGTAGTGCTTGTGCAGGTCCCGGACTTCGAGAATCGCCTCAGCCATGGAGGCACTCCTTCCAGAAGTGGCAGGCGCTGGCGCGCGGCACCGGGGAGTCGGTCACGTCGTACAGCGGGGGCACGTCGGTCCGGCAGACGTCCTGGGCCATGGGGCAGCGCGGGTTGAAGGCGCAGCCGGGCGGGATGTTCAGCAGGTTGGGCGGCAGACCCTTGATCGCGTACAGCTCCTGGCCCTTCTGGTCCAGGCGCGGGATCGATTCGAGGAGGCCCTTGGTGTAGGGGTGGGCGGGCGCCTTGTAGATCTCGTGGACGGGGGCGCGTTCGACGATCCGGCCGGCGTACATGACGGCGATCTTGTCGGCGACGTCGGCGACGACGCCGAGGTCGTGGGTGATGAGGATGAGGCCCATGTTCAGCTCGCGCTGGAGCTCTGCGAGCAGGTCCATGACCTGGGCCTGGACGGTGACGTCGAGGGCGGTGGTGGGCTCGTCGGCGATGATCAGTTCGGGTTCGAGGGCGAGCGCCATCGCGATCATGATGCGCTGGCGCATGCCGCCGGAGAACTGGTGGGGGTACTGGCCGACGCGTTCCTTGGCGGCGGGGATGCGGACCCGGTCCATCAGCTCGACGGCCTTGGCCCTGGAGTCCTTCCGCGACATGCCCTTGTGGACCTGGAACATCTCGCCGAGCTGGTCGCCGACGCTGACGACGGGGTTGAGGGAGGACAGCGCGTCCTGGAAGACCATCGCCATCTTGGCGCCGCGGATCTTGCGCCGTTCCTCCTCCTTGAGCTTCAGGAGGTCCTGGCCCTGGAAGAGGATCTCGCCCTGGGTGATCTTGCCCGGGGGGATGTCGAGAATGCCCATGACGGCCTGGGCGGTCACGGACTTGCCGGAGCCGGACTCGCCGAGCACGGCCAGCGTCTCTCCGGCGTCGACGGAGTAGTCGACGCCGTTGACCGCCTTGGCGACCCCGTCCCGGGTGTGGAACTCCACGTGCAGGTCGCGCACTTCGAGCAGCATGGGTCCCTACCTCAGCTTGGGGTCGAGGGCGTCGCGGACGGCGTCGCCGAGCATGATGAACGAGAGCACGGTGATGGCGAGCGCGCCCGCGGGCCACAGCAGCATGTGCGGGGCGTTGCGGATGTACTGCGAGGCCGAGGAGATGTCGATGCCCCAGGAGACGGTCGGCGGCTTGAGGCCCACCCCGAGGAAGGACAGGGTCGCCTCCAGCGAGATGTACGTGCCGAGGGCGATGGTCGCGACGACGATGACCGGCGCCAGGGCGTTCGGGGTGATGTGGCGCAACAGCATCCGGGAGTTGGAGGCGCCGAGCGCCCGTGCCGCCTGGACGTAGTCGTTCTGCTTGGCGGTGATGACCGAGCCTCGGGCGATACGGGAGAGTTGGGGCCAGCCGAGCAGCACCATGAAGCCGATCACGGGCCAGACGGTGGTGCTGGTGACGACGGAGAGCAGGACCAGGCCGCCGAGGATGACCGGAATCGCGAAGAAGACGTCGGTGACGCGGGAGAGCACGCCGTCCCAGGTGCCGCCGTAGAAGCCGGCCAGGCCGCCGAACAGGGATCCGATGATCGTCACGCCGAGGGTGGCGAACACGCCGACCTGGACGGACGCCCTGGCGCCGTACACGGTGCGCGTGTAGACGTCACAGCCCTGCCCGTTGAAGCCGAACGGGTGGCCCGGCTGAGAGCCCTCCTGGGCCTTGGAGAGATCGCACTGGAGCGGGTCCCCACTGGCGATCAGCTGGGGCCAGATCGCGATGATCACCAGGAAGAGGATGATCAGGCTGGAGATGATGAAGACGGGGTTGCGCCGCAGGTCGTGCCAGGCGTCGGACCACAGCGAGCGGGGTTTGCCGGCGGGGCCGGTGCCGAGCGGTCCGCCCGGAGTCTTCTCCAGCGACTCGGCCTCTTCCATGGCGAGGTCCGTGGGACCGCCCGCCCCGGTGTGGTCGATGGCGCGTCCGTCGTCGAACGGCTCAAACGGCTCAGGCATAGCGGATCCTCGGGTCAAGGATGGCGTACAAGAGGTCGACGAGGAGGTTGGCCAGCAGGAACACCAGGACGAGGACGGTCACGAAGCCGACGACGGTCTGGGTGTTCTGGCGCACGATGCCCTGGTACAGCTGATAGCCGACGCCGTGGATGTTGAAGATCCGCTCGGTGGCGATGGCGCCGCCCATCAGCGCGCCGATGTCGGCGCCGATGAAGGTGACCACGGGGATGAGCGAGTTGCGCAGCAGGTGGCGGATGATGACCCGGCGGCGGGGCAGTCCCTTGGCGGTGGCGGTACGGACGTAGTCGGCGCGCTTGTTCTCCGCGATCGAGGTGCGGGTGAGCCGGGTGACGTACGCGAGGGAGACCGAGGCGAGGACGAAACCGGGGACGATCAGCTCGCTGAAGGGGGCCTCCGGCGAGACGGCGGGCTTGATCCACCCCCACTCCACGCCCAGCAGCAGCTGGAGCAGCAGACCCGTGACGAACGTCGGGATGGAGAGGACGACCAGCGTCAGCACCAGCACCGTGCTGTCGATCGGCCGCCCGCGCTTCAGTCCCGTGAGGACGCCGAGGCTGATGCCGATGACGATCTCGAACAGGATGGCGACGATGGTGAGCCGGATGGTCACGGGGAAGGAGTTCGCCATCAGCTCGGTCACCGGCTGGCCGTTGAAGGCAGTGCCGAAGTCGCCGGTGAACAGGTTGCCCATGTAGATCAGGTACTGCTGCCACACGGGCTTGTCGAGGCCGAACTCCTTCTCCAGCTGGGCGGCGGTCGCGGGGTCGCAGGCCCGGTCGCCGCAGAGGCCGGCGACGGGGTCGCCCATCACGTTCACCATCAGGAAGATCAGCAGGGTGGCGCCGATGAAGACCGGGATCATCTGCAACAGACGCCGGATCACATAACGTCCCATGAGGGGCTCCGGGGGGTGTGGGGAAGGCGTACGGCCCGGCTCGCGCGTGATCGCCAGGCCGGGCCGTACGCCGACGAGCTGCGTCAGTTGACCTTGATCTGGTCGTAGACGGGGACGCTGAAGGGGTTCAGGGTCACGTTGGAGACGCGCTCGGAGTAGCCGGCGCTGCCGTTCTGGTACCAGAGCGGGATGGCGCCCATGTCGTCGCGGAGGACGCCCTCGGCCTGCTGGAAGATCCCGACCGCCTTGGCGATGTCGGACTCGGCGTTGGCCTGGTTGACGAGCTTGTCGAACTCCGGGTCGCTGTACTTTCCGTCGTTCGACGAGGCGTTGGTGTAGTAGAGCGGCTGCAGGAAGTTCTGGATGAGCGGGTAGTCCATCTGCCAGCCGGCCCGGAACGGGCCCTTCATCTTCTGCGTGCTGACCTGGCTGCGGAAGTCGGCGAAGGTGCCGACCGGGTTGCCGACGCAGGCCCGGTTGTTGCCGAGGGCGTTGTTGATGGAGTTGCAGACGGCGTCCACCCACTCCTTGTGGGAGCCGGTGTCGGCGTTGTACGAGATCGTCATCGTGCCGCCGGGGATGCCGCCGCCCTCGGCGACGAGCTTCTTCGCCTCGGCCGCGTCGAACTTGCAGAAGTCGCCGCAGACGTCCTTGAAGCCGCCGTCCTCGCCGAGCACCGGGGAGGTCCAGTCGACGGCCGGCGTGCGGGTCTTCTGGAAGATCGTCTCGGTGATCTGGTTGCGGTCGATGGCCATGGAGAGGCCCTGGCGGAGCTTCTCCTGTCCAGGCTTGTTCCAGGCCGGGTCGTAGAACGGGAAGGACAGGGTCTGGATGATGCCGGCGGGGACGTTGATGTACCGGTCGCCGAGGTCGGCCTCGACGTTCTTGAGCTGGGAGGCGGGGACGTCGTCGACGAGGTCGAGGTTCCCGGCCGTCAGGTCGGTGTAGGCGGTGTTGTTGTCGGTGTAGACCTTGAGGGTGATGCCGCCGTTCTGGGCCTTGTCGGCGCCGGGGTAGCCGTCCCAGCGCTTCAGGGCCATCTGGGAGCCCTTGGAGTACGAGTCGACGGTGTACGGCCCGTTGCCGATCGGCTTCGACAGCCAGGCCGCGCGGTCGTCGAAGAAGGCCTGGGGCAGCGGTGAGAAGGCCGCGTAGCCGAGGGTGATGGGCCAGGTGGAGAACTTCTGGGTGAGCTTGACCGTGAAGGTCTGGGGGCCGGTGACCTTGAGGCCGGACATGGACGTGGCGGACGGCTCGCCCTTCTCGGGGTGGACCTTGTCGTAGCCCTCGATCTGGCCGAAGAAGTAGGCGTTCTTCTGGTTGTTCTTCAGATCGGCGCCGTAGTTCCACGCGTCGACGAAGGACTTGGCGGTCACCTTCTCGCCGTTGGAGAATGTCCAGCCGTCCTTGACCGTGATGGTGAAGTTGATCGAGTCGGTCGTCTCGATCTTCTCGGCGAGCATGTCCTTCGCCTCGCCGGTCTTCGGGTCGTACTGCTTGAGCCCCCGGAAGATCATGGAGAGGACCTTGCCGCCCTGGACCTCGTTGGTGTTGGCGGGCTCCAGCGGGTTCTGCGGGTCGCCCCACGAGGAACTCACGATGCCGTCGGCCCCTCCGCCACCACCGCTGTCGTCGCCGCCGCCACAAGCGGTCGCCGCGAGGGCGACGGCTGTGGCCAGAGCGGCCCACTTGGCGTGCGTGGCTCCGCGCATGGAGTGCCTCCCATATGTCCCTAAGTGTGACTTAGAGCTCAATATGACCCGAAATCAGAAGGCATGCATGTTGTCGGCGCCCATCGGTGCGACGGCGGCGGCGAACGGCGACGGCCGGCCGTGGCGTGCTCCGCCTCGGCCGGCCGTCGCTGTTTCAGCGCGGGGGACTACCACCAGCCCGTGCAGGCGGTGGAACCGTCGGTCGTGTCGTACACACAGGCACGCGCGATGAGGGCGGAGTCGTAGTAGACGCCCGTCCAGGTCGAGTACGTGTTGGTCGCGACGTTCCCGGACCATCCCTCGGTGCCGCCCGCCTTCGACCCCATGTTGTAGCTGCACTGCGAACGGTCCGCGGTGCAGCGGTCGACGGAGATGCGGACGAGGTGCGCGTCGCTGCCCCCGGAGTACTTCATCCGGCCCCAGACGTACACCTTGCCGTTGTAGGTGCCCGAGCGCAGCTCGACCGAGACACCGCTGCCGTTGCTCGCCGGGCCCAGGCGGGTCACCGCCGTACCGTTCCAGGCCAGGTTGTCGGGGTTGACGCCGTCGCAGCCGTAGTCGTAGCAGACAGCGGCGAAGGCCGCTCCGGGTGCCGCGATCAGCGACATCAGTGCGGTGCACATGATGGCGACGACCATGCCGATTCTTGCTTTGATGCTCACGATGACCTCTCCTCGTACGACGTCCGGACGTCCGGGACGGGGGCAGACGCTAGGGACCGGCCCGATCCGTGGACAAGGCCGATCCCGTCGCGGGCCGTCCCGTACGCACCCTGGGACGTACGGGACGGCCCTTGCCCCCGGACCGGGTCAGCTGACGCCGGCGATGCGCTCGTTGATGAGCCGGGCGAATTCGGTGTGGCCCGCGGCCTTGGGGTGGAAGCTGCCGGCGCCCGGTATCTCCTTGTCGTCTCCGGAGCTGCCGGACTGCGACCAGGCGACGGCCGCGTTGGTCCACTCGGTACCGCTGAGCGAGCAGACCCAGTGGTTCCGCCAGGACGGGGTCGGGTCGACGAAGGAGATGTCGACCCCCTCGACCGCCACCGCGTGGACGGCCCCGCGGATCGAGTCCGTGAGGTCGGTGCCCAGACGGTTCATGAACTTCTGGTTGGAGACGCCGATGCCCGCGCACCCCTGCAACGGCTCGTCGTCGAAGAGCTGCGGATAGCCGAGGACGACGATCCGGGCCTGGGGTGCCCTGGCGTGGATGGCCCGGTAGACGGCCTTGAGGTGCGGCGGGAGCATCTCCTTGATGACCTTGGGCTCGTAGGTGACGAGCGGTTCGGGGTCGACGGCGCCGTTCAGCCGGGTGAGCTTGTACGCGGGGCCCTCGCAGTCGTTCACCGTCATCAGGCAGCCGCGCAGGACATCGGTGAACCGTGAGTCGTTGCCGCCGATGGAGATCGTGACCAGGGTGGTGTCCTGGTCGATCCAGCCCTGGTCGACCTGCGGCACCTCGCCGAAGTGGTGGTCGGCGGTGCCCCAGTCGGTGTGCCGGGCGAGGTCGGCGGCGGTCGGCGGGGCGCTGACGGCCTCGTCGGCGACGCTGGTGGTGATGGAGCCCGAGCAGGCGATGAAGGCGAAGTTCGTCGTCCCCGCTCCGGCCCTGGACTCCTGCTCGACGGTCTGGGTGTGTCCGGGCTGCTTGATCAGCCGGGAGTAGGCGCCGCTCGTGGAGCGGTGGCAGGCGTCCTTGGCTCCGTTGTTGTTCCAGTCGCTGTTGCCGTCGTACTTCTCGACGCCCTCACCGGCCGAGTACGAGTCGCCGAGCGCGACGTACGACATCTGCGGCTTGGTGGTCGGGATGAACTGGACCGCGTCGAAGGCGACGTTCTCGCCCTGGCCGTCGAGGGTGACGTTGCTGAGCCGGACGCTTGCCTGGCCGTCGAGCGGGAAGGCGCCGAGGTCGACCCAGGTGTGGGCCTTCCAGCCCTGGCTGACGACCCGGTGTCGGGTCTGGCCGTTGCCGAGGTCGATCACGTAGTCGGCCTGGCGGTTCCAGGCGCCGTGGTCGGGGATGTGCACCTTGATGCGGGTCCAGCCGTGCATCGCGTCGGTCGGCTTCCAGGTGCCGGTGACGCGGAAGTCCTCCTTCGTGGTGCCGTGGGCGAACCAGAAGTGGCCCGCGTATCCGCCGCCGATCTGGTGGAAGTCGACCTTCGAGCGGTAGGTGCCCTTCGCGTCGGGGGCGAAGTCCAGGCTGAAGGTGCCGCCTTGGGCGGGTTGCGGACAGTTCGGGCGGGCCGACGGCTGGCCCTGGACGTCGTCGACGACCACCGTGCCCGGGGGCAGTGTGCCGTAGGTGCAGGCGGGCGGATAGGCGGTGCCGTCGGGCTCCTCGGCGAGGACGCCGTCGAAGCGCATCCCCTCGTTGCCGCAGCTGTAGGAGCAGTCCTTCTTCCAGGTGACCGGCTGGTTCCACCAGCACTTGAAGTCCCAGACGCCGTCGGCGTCCTGGTGGCGGCAGGGCCCGTACTGGTCGTTCGTGCCCTGGTCGAGCGGGATCTTGGTGGGGTCGCACCAGTTCCGCTCGTCGCAGAAGGTGGCCACCGGCGGCTTGACCGCCTCACGGGCGGCGGTGGTGTTCCACCAGGCCTGCCGGTAGGCGGCGACCATCTTCCCCGGGGACTCCAGGAGGGACGGCGGGCTGGCGGCGAAGCCGAGGACCTTCTCGGGGTACGGCCAGTCCTGCGGGTGCGCGGCGTCCATGGCCGTGTCCAGCATGAACGGCCTGCGGTCGCTGGGGTATTCGGGGTTGGCGGGGTTGTTGGTCCAGCCGACGCCCCAGGGCTCGCAGCAGCCCTTGTTCCCGTAGAAGCCGGAGTTGTAGCTCCAGATCGCGAAGTACCAGTTCTCCAGCTTCGACGGATCGGCGTTGTTGACTTTCAGGCCGGCCCGGTAGGTCTCGTTCCACTTCTCCTGGAGCTTCTGCAGACCCGCGGAGATGTTGGCGGTGTAGTCGAGCGCGACGGCCCGCTGCGTGTCGTACGGCAGGAGCACCTCGCCGGGCTTGGCGTGTCCGGCCCGCCGCATGCCGTCGGTCATCTGGGTGACGCCGTAGCCGCAGTCCGCCTCGTCCCAGTGGATGTCCCAGTCGTCGCGGTCCTCACGGTTGTAGAGGCGGCGGCCGTAGTAGTTCCCGATCAGCGGGTTGGAGGTGACACCGGGCACCGCGACGCGCGAGGCCTGCCACATGTTCGACTCCTGGGCGGTGATGCCCAGCATCACCTGCGCCGGGACCCGGCCGCCGCCCTCCAGGGCCAGCGGCGGGAAGAGGGACTGCGGCTGGTACGCCGGCATCCCCTGGTTCTTCCAGTTCGCGGGCCGCGAGACGTACTTGTTCAGGCTGCCGAGGACCGCGTGGTCCACGGCCCACTCCACCTGGCGCGGCTTGGGCTGCACGGCCTGGTTGCGCGGGTCGTTGCGGGGCACCGAGCAGAAGCGCTCGTCCTCGACCGTGGCGCTCGGGGAGCCTTCGGCCGCTTCTGCCGCTGTGGCGGTGGGGGCCCCGGACTTCGCCGAGGTCCGGGACTTCGCGGGCGCGGCCGACGCGTTGCCCAGCGAGGGTGAGAGGGCGCGGCCCTGCTCCCCGTTCCGGCCGGGGTCGGCTTCCGGTTCGACGGTGAAGGAGGCCGTCTTCCCCGTCTCGCGGACGAGGAGGTCGACGGCGACGGCACGGCCGCCGTCCGGGGCGGGGGCGACCGCCCGGGAGTCCTTGCCGTCGGCCCAGGCGGAGCGGGTCACCACGGCACCGCCGAGGGTGGACACCTGTGCGTCCTTGGGCGTCCCGGCGAGCCGCTGCACGGCGGCGGGCAGCTTCGCGGGTGCCGTCGCCGTCTCGCCGGTGATGAAGGCACGGCCGTGGGCGCCCCGGGCCAGGCCGAGCTCGCCCCAGGGGCCGGAGGCCAGCGTGAGCGTGTTCTTCGCGCCGGGGGCGACGCGGGAGATCTTCGCCTTGCCGTCCTTGGCCTTGTCCATGAAGACGAGGCCGCCGTCCGCGTCCTGCGCGAGGCGCAGCGGGATCCCGCCCGTCCGGGCGAGGGTGGTCCTGCTGCCGTCGGTGCCGATGCCGACCACGCGGCCGCTGTCGGCGGCCGCGTAGGAGCCGTCCTTCATCGGGATCGCGGAGGTGAGCTGGCCCGCGACCTCGGTGCGTCCGCCGAGCCGTCCGGTGACGGCGTCCAGGCGTACGAGCCGGGTCTTGCCCTTGTCCTGGGAGCCGCCCTGGGTCAGCGCCGCGGTCTCGCCGAGGCCGCAGCCGGGGTTGTAGTACGCGAGGGAGGTCTGGAGCGGGAGCTTGCGTATCGCGCCGGTGTCGAGGTCGACGACGGCGGTGAAGCCGCCCCGGTCGAACAGCTCGCCCTTGTTGGTGAAGGTGCGCGGGGCGTAGACGACGACGGCCCGCTTGCCGGACTCGGTGACGCAGGCGTTGCCGATCCACATGTCCGCGTCGAAACCGGGCTCGATGAGGGTCGCGGCGGTGCGCCAGCCGAAGCCGGCGCCCTCGTCGGCGACCAGGACGTGAAAGCCCTCCGCGTCGCCCGAGGTCGTCCAGGCCCGGTCCTTGGAGGTCTCCCATCCGTCGCCGAGGACGCGGTCGCGGTCCGCGCCGGGGACGTACGAGCGGTCGCGGCCGGGGCCGGGCTCGGTCTGTTCCGCCGACGGGGCCTGGGTGTTCGGGGGCGCGGGCGGGGATGTCGCCGCGACCGACACCCCTTCGCTCGCGCCGGTGCACAGGGTCAGGGCGGCGAGGGCGGCGAGGGCCCCCCGTCTGCCCCGACCTCTATTTGGTGTGCGCATGACATCCCTTCCTTGAGGGACCACCCCTCGCCAGCACGCTACGAGCAGCCACCCGCGTCCCACCACGGCCTGACGTCCCAGGGACGAATGGGACACCCCAACAGCCTTCCGCAGTCCTAGAGTTCGAACCGCCGACGAGCGTGAACCCGCCGATCGGCACCCCTCGCCCCTCCACGAAAGGCTCCTGCCGCCATGCTCAAGACGCTTGTCTCCCGCACCGGTGTACTCGTCGCCGCGACGGCCCTGGCCGCGCTCGCCCTGCCCGGATCGGCCCAGGCCGCCAAGGGCGCCTCGTACGTCGGCTACGGCCAGACGAACAACTGGACCGCCGTGTGGTGCGTCCAGAAGAACATCAACTCGGCCATCATGTGGTACGGCCTCGACTACGAACTGCTCACCGCGGACGGCTCGTTCGGCCCCAAGACCGACCAGGCCGTCCGGTACATGCAGAACGCCTGGCTGGGTGCCGGCGAGGTCGACGGCATCGTCGGCCCCAAGACCGGCGACATGATCCTGGAAGCGGGCAAGGCCTACCTCGACACCTGCAACCGGTACATCCCCACGACCTACTGACGGCCACCGCACGACGAGGGCGCCCCGGTCCGTAGTGGACCGGGGCGCCCTCGCGCGTGGTGAACTCGGTGCGTCAGTGCACCGGGACGACCTGCTTCTCCTCGGCGAAGTGGCACGCCGAGAGGTGGGCGGCCGGGGTGTTGAGCCCGTCGAAGCGCTGCGGGATCGCCAGCAGCGGCGTCTCCTGCGAGCACTTCTCCTGCGCCTTCCAGCAACGGGTGCGGAAGCTGCAGCCCGACGGCGGGTTCGCCGGCGAGGGGACGTCACCGGTCAGGATGATCCGCTCGCGGTGCGCGCGGGCCTCCGGGTCCGGCACCGGCACCGCGGAGAGCAGCGCCTGGGTGTACGGGTGCGTCGGGTGCTCGTAGATCTGCTCGTCCGTACCGATCTCGGCCATCTTGCCGAGGTACATGACGCCGACGCGGTCCGAGATGTGCCGGACGATCGACAGGTCGTGCGCGATGAAGAGGTAGGAGAGGTTGAACTCGTCCTGGAGCTTCCCCATCAGGTTGATGACCTGCGCCTGGACGGACACGTCCAGGGCCGAGACCGGCTCGTCGCAGATGATGATCTCCGGGTTGAGCGCGAGGCCTCGGGCGATGCCGATGCGCTGGCGCTGACCGCCGGAGAACTGGTGCGGGTACCGGTTGATGTACTCCGGGTTCAGACCGACGACGTCGAGCAGCTCCTGCACCTTGCGGCGCCGGTCGCCCTTCGGGGCCACCTCGGGGTGGATGTCGAAGGGCTCGCCGATGATGTCGCCGACCGTCATGCGCGGGTTGAGCGAGGTGTACGGGTCCTGGAACACCATCTGGATGTTGCGGCGCACGGCCTTGAGCGCGCGGCCGCCCAGCTTGGTGATGTCCTGGCCCTTGTAGAAGACCTCGCCGGCCGTGGCCGACTCCAGGTTCATCAGGAGCTTGGCGACCGTGGACTTGCCACAGCCGGACTCGCCCACGATGCCGAGGGTCTCGCCCTGGTAGAGGTCGAAGGAGACCCCGTCCACGGCCTTGACCGCACCGACCTGCTTCTTGAAGACGATGCCCTGCGTCAGCGGGAAGTGCTTCTTCAGGTTGCGCACCTGGAGGATCGGCTCACCGCGGCCCACGGTGGCCACGGCCTCGTCGTTCTTGCTGAGGTCAGCCATGGATCGTCTCCTTCCAGAAGTGGCAGGCGCTCTGACGGCCCGGAAGATCCGCGCCGTTCTGCTCGGTGACCGGCACGAGGGCCGGGATCTCCGTGCGGCAGATGTCGTCGGCCTTGGGGCAGCGCGGGTTGAAGGCGCAGCCGGTGGGCACGCGAAGCAGGTTGGGCGGGAGGCCCTTGATCGCGTAGAGCTCCTGGCCCTTCTGGTCCAGGCGCGGGATCGACTCCAGCAGACCCTTGGTGTAGGGGTGCGCCGGGCGCTTGTACAGCTCGTGCACCGGCGCCTGCTCGACGATCCGGCCGGCGTACATCACGGCGATCTTGTCCGCGACGTCGGCGACGACGCCGAGGTCGTGGGTGATCAGGATCAGGCCCATGTTGTATTCCTGCTGGAGCTCCGCGAGGAGGTCCATGACCTGGGCCTGGACGGTCACGTCGAGAGCCGTGGTGGGCTCGTCGGCGATGATCAGGTCCGGCTCCAGGGCGAGCGCCATGGCGATCATGATGCGCTGGCGCATACCGCCGGAGAACTGGTGGGGGTAGTCGGAGACCCGCGCCTTGGCGGCGGGGATCTTGACCTTGTCCATCAGCTCGATGGCCTTGAGCGTGGCGGCCTTCTTGGACAGGCCCTGGTGCACCCGGAACATCTCGCCGAGCTGGTAGCCGACGCTGAGGACCGGGTTGAGGGAGGACAGCGCGTCCTGGAAGATCATCGCGATCTTCCGGCCGCGGATCTTCCGCCGCTCCTCCTCGGACATCTTCAGCATGTCCTGGCCGCGGAACAGGATCTCGCCCTGCGGGATCTTGCCGGGCGGCATGTCGAGGATGCCCATGATGGCCTGCGCGGTCACGGACTTGCCGGAGCCGGACTCGCCGAGGACGGCGAGGGTCTCGCCGGCGTTCACCGAGTAGTTGACGCCGTTGACCGCCTTGGCCACACCGTCACGGGTGTGGAACTCGACGTGCAGATCACGGACTTCGAGCAGCGGCCCGGTGTGGTCGCCGCCGTCGCGGGGCGACGGGACCGTCGCGGTGTTGTCGATGATGGTCACCTTTACGCCCTCCTAGCGCAGCTTCGGGTCGAGGGCGTTGCGTACGGCTTCGCCGAGCATGATGAACGCCAGAACGGTGATGCTGAGCATGATCGAGGGCCACAGCAGGATGTGCTGCGCCACTCGGATCTGGTCGACACCGGTGGAGATGTCCACACCCCACGAGACGGTCGGGGCGGCGAGGCCCAGACCCAGGTACGAGAGGGTGGCCTCGGCGGAGATGTATCCGCCCAGGGCGATGGTGGCGACGACGATCACCGGAGCCATGGCGTTCGGCAGGATGTGCCGGAGCAGGATGCGGGTCGTGCCGGCGCCGAGCGCCTTGGCCGCGTGCACGTAGTCGGCCTGCTTGACCGTGATCACGGCGCCGCGCATGACGCGGGCCATCTGGGTCCAGCCGAGGAACGCCAGGGCGAAGACGACCACCCAGACCGTGCGCTCGACGAAGGACTGCAGGACGACCATGGCGCCGAGCAGGAACGGGATGCCGAAGAAGATGTCGGTCAGGCGCGAGAGCAGCGCGTCGATCCAGCCACCGAAGTATCCGGCGAGCATGCCCATCACACCACCGACGAGCGTGACGATCGCGGTGACGGCGACGCCGACGATGATCGAGGCACGGGTGCCGTAGATCAGTCGGGCGTACACGGAGCGGCCCTGGCCGTCGTAGCCGAGCCAGCCCTCGGAACCGATGCTGCCCAGCTCCGGCTTTCCGAGGAAGTGCTTCACGAGGTCGCCCTTGGTCGGCGACGCGCTCGTGAAGAAGCTCGGGAAGACGGCGATCAGCAGCAGGAAGAAGATCAGCACCGACGCCACGAGGAAGTACGGGTTGCGGCGCAGGTCGACCCAGGCGTCGCCCCAGAGGCTGCGGGCCTTCTCCTGCTTCGCCGGCGCGGTGACGTCGGCGGGGAGCGCGGCGGCGTCCTCGACGGCGGGGACGGTCTTGGTCACGTCAGGCATAACGGATCCTCGGGTCCAGGACCGCGTACAGCAGGTCGATGAGCAGGCTGGTGACGAGGTAGATGATCACCAGAATGGTGACCAGGCCGACCAGGGTGGAACCTTCACGCCGGGTGATCGACTCGGCGATGAGGCCACCGACACCCTTGATGTTGAAGATGCGCTCGGTGACGACCGCACCGCCCATGAGGGCGCCGATGTCGGTGCCGAGGAAGGTGACCACGGGGATCATCGAGTTGCGCATGAGGTGCACGCCGATGACGCGGCGCCGGGGCAGACCCTTGGCGACGGCCGTACGCATGTAGTCGGCGCGCAGGTTCTCCGCCATGGAGGTCCGGGTGAGCCGGGCCACATAGGCGAGGGAGAGACCGCCGAGCACAATGGCCGGAGCGAGCATCTCGGACACCAACTGGTCGTTGCTGACGTTCGGTTCGATCCAGCCCAGTTCGAAGGCGAACACCATCTTGATGATGAAGCCGAGGACGAAGACCGGGATCGAGATGATCAGCAGCGTGAAGATCAGGATCGCGTTGTCGGCGAGCTTGCCCGCCTTCAGGCCGGCGATGATGCCGAGGCCGATGCCGAAGACCAGCTCGAACGCGAACGCCAGGGCGGCGAGTTGCAGAGTGACGGGGAACGCCTCACCCAGAACCTCGGTGATCGGGCGACCGTTGCGGATCTGGTTCCCGAAGTCGAAGTGCAGGATGATGTCGGTCATGTAGTTCCAGTACTGCTGCCAGAGCGGCAGATCCAGTCCCAGATCGTGTCTGATCTTCGCGAGGGTCGCGGGGTCAGCGCCCTTGTCCCCGAACATACCCGCCACGGGGTCGCCGGGCAGGCTGTAGACCATGAGGAAGATCAGCAGGGTGGTCCCGAGGAATACCGGGATCATCTGGAGCAGTCGTCGTGCGACATAGCGCCCCATCATGCCTCCGTTGAAATATGACAGCAGCAACCGACGGGCCCTCCCTCGGCAACCGCGACCCGAAACGGGCACGCGAATGTCGTGGAAGGGCCCCCCAGCCACATACGTAAGGCGCCGAACGCGGGGCTGACATCCCGTCAGCCCCGCATCGGCAGGCGGACTACGCTTGGGTGATTACTTCTTGACCTCGACGCCGGTCAGGATCGGGTCGCCGTCCTGACCGTAAGCCACGCCCGAAACCTTCTCGGAGTAGCCCGCGTTGACCTTGTAGTACCAGAGCGGGATGGACGGCATGTAGTTGACCAGGTCCTTCTCGATGGCCTGGAACTGCTTCACCGAGTCGTCCAGCGTCGCCGCGGAGTCAGCCTTGGCGATCTTGGCGTCCAGCGCCTTGTTGGAGAAGTCACCCTGGTTGCCCGCCGCACCCGTACGGAACAGGTCCGAGATGAAGTTGGCGTTCACCGGGTAGTCGAGCACCCAGCCGGAGCGGTACAGCGACTTGACCTGCTTGCCCTTACGGGCCTGGAGGTCGGCCTGGAAGTCCGGCTTGCCGTCGCCGACACACTGGACGGTCGTGGCCTGGGTGATGGAGTTGCAGACAGCGTCCACCCACTCCTTGTGGCCACCGTCGGCGTTGAACTGGATCGAGATCTTGTTGCCCGGGACGCCGCCGCCGGCCTTGATGAGCTCCTTGGCCTTGGCGGGGTCGAACTTGGTGACGCCGGCGCCACCGTCCTCCTGGAAGCCCAGGACACCCTTGGCGACCCAGCCGGTCGCGGGCTCACGCGTACCCTGCAGCACCGTCTTGGTGATGGTGGCACGGTCGATCGCCATGGACAGACCCTGGACGACGCGCGGGTCGATCTGCTTCGGCTTCTTCCACTGGTCGGCGTAGAAGGCGATGGCGATGGTCTGGATCGCGGAGTACGGCTGGTCCACGGCGCGGTCGCCGAGGTCCTGGCGGTAGACCGGGAGGTCCTTCGGCGCGATCTGACGCAGGACGTCGACGTTGCCGGACTTCAGGTCCTCGTACGCGGCCTCGAGGGTGGTGTAGTTCTTGAAGACCACACCGCCGTTCTTCGCCTTGTTCGGGCCCTTGTAGTCGTCGTATCGAGTGATCTCGATCTTCTTCTTGTGGTCCCAGCTCTTGAACTTGTAGGGACCGTTGCCGACCGGCTTCTGGCCGCCGGCCTCGGGGTCCTTGTAGAAGGACTCCGCCATCGGCGCGAAGACGATGTAGGCGAGCTTGTGACCGAAGTACGGAACGGCCTTGGTGAGCTCGATCTTGAAGGTGGTCTCGTCGACGACCTTCAGACCTTCCAGCTTGTCCGAGGTGGGCTTGGCGCCCTCGGCCTCGGGGTGCACCTTGTCGAAGCCCTTGATGTCCGCGAACCACGAGGACAGACCCTGGGCGTTCTTGACGTTGGCGTTCCAGTTCCACGCGTCCACGTAGGACTTGGAGGTCACCGGGGTGCCGTCGTGGAAGGTCCAGCCCGGCTTGAGCTTGACGGTCCACGTCTTCGAGTCGGTCGTGGTGACCGATTCGGCGTTGATCATCTCCAGGGAGCCGTCAGCCTTGTAGTCGACCAGGGTCGAGAACAGGCCGGCCATCACGGCGGAGCCGTTGGACTCCATCGTGTCACCGGTGAGCAGGGGCTTCTCAGGCTCGCCCAGCTCCACGGAGAAGATTCCGTTCGGGTCAACAGCGCCCTTGGCGTCGCCGCTGTCGCCGCTCTTACCCCCGCCACAGGCGGTCGCAGCAAGGGCAACGATGATCGCGCCCGTTACCCACTTGGCGCTCTTGGCACCGCGCATGGGTTCCTCCTCATGAGTCCACTTTTGTCACTACAAGAGGGGCACTTCGAGTTTCGCCGACACCCCTGACGGCTTTGCACTCAAGTGCCCCGAGTGTGCTCGTGAGTCGGCACTCCCCACAGTGCGTGACCCATTGACCCGAGCTCAATGGAGCCAACTATTAAGTACGTCCGGGCTGTAAACCACACTTAAGTGGTCTCGTTTTGACAACATCACCCCACCCCCGGATACCGAAATCCGGACAAACTGAGCACAGACAGACACCCGCGAAACGGACCGTTAACGCACGTACCGGAGAGCGATGGCCGATATGCGGACACCGGGCCTCCGAAATGGAGTTGACGGGAGTTGACGAAAAGCCCGGATCCCCACACTGCCTGTGGGGGTCCGGGCTCCGGTGCTGACGCCGTGTCAGCCGAGAGCGGGGTAGATCACAGAATCGTGATCTACCCCGCTGTCATCGGCGGTATGCGGCCTGGATCGGCCGATCTTGCGCGTCTGTACGACGGCTGTGGCGCGCCTGAGCCGAGCCGCTCCGGCTCAGCTCGACGCCGTTGCGGCTCAGCTCAGCGCCCTTGGGGCTCAGCTCAGCGCCGTTGCGGCTCGGTTCAGCTGTTCTTGGCGCGGGAGGACGCCCGGCCACGCGCGTTCTGGTCCAGGATGACCTTGCGGATACGCACGGCCTCCGGGGTGACCTCGACGCACTCGTCGTCGCGGCAGAACTCCAGCGACTGCTCCAGCGACAGCTTGCGCGGCGGGACGATCGCCTCGAAGGAGTCGGCGGAGGCGGAGCGCATGTTGGTGAGCTTCTTCTCCTTGGTGATGTTCACGTCCATGTCGTCGGAGCGCGAGTTCTCGCCGACGATCATGCCCTCGTACACCTCGGTGCCGGGGTCGGTGAACAGGACACCGCGCTCCTGGAGGTTCGTCATCGCGAAGGCGGTGACGGCGCCGGCGCGGTCGGCGACCAGCGAACCGTTGTTACGGGTCGTCAGCGTGCCGAACCACGGCTCGTGGCCCTCGTGGATCGAGTGGGCGATGCCCGTACCGCGGGTGTTGGTGAGGAACTCCGTACGGAAGCCGATGAGGCCACGGGACGGAACGACGAACTCCATGCGGACCCAGCCGGAGCCGTGGTTCGACATGTTGTCCATGCGGCCCTTGCGGACACCCATGAGCTGCGTGACCGCGCCCATGTGCTCCTCGGGGACGTCGACCGTGAGGCGCTCGACGGGCTCGTGCGTCTTGCCGTCGACCTCCTTGGTGACGACCTGCGGCTTGCCGATGGTGAGCTCGAAGCCCTCGCGGCGCATCTGCTCGACCAGGATGGCGAGCGCGAGCTCACCACGGCCCTGGACCTCCCAGGCGTCGGGACGCTCGGTGTCGAGGACGCGGAGCGAGACGTTACCGATCAGCTCGCGGTCCAGACGGTCCTTGACCTGGCGGGCGGTGACCTTGCGCTGCTTGACCGCGGACTTGGCGTCCGCGCCCTTGCCCGTGCCGCCGCGGCCGACGAGCGGCGAGGTGTTGGTGCCGATGGTCATGGAGATGGCCGGCTGGTCGACCGTGATCAGCGGAAGCGCGATCGGGTTCTCCGGGTCGGCCAGGGTCTCGCCGATCATGATGTCCGGGATACCGGCGACGGCGCAGATGTCACCGGGGCCGGCGACCTCGGCGGGCTTGCGGGTGAGCGCCTCGGTCATCATCAGCTCGGTGATGCGGACGTTGGAGATCGTGCCGTCCCGCTTGATCCACGCGACCGTCTGGCCCTTGCGCAGCTCGCCCTGCTCGACGCGGAGCAGCGCGATGCGGCCGAGGAAGTTGTCGGCGTCCAGGTTGGTGACGTGGGCCTGGAGCGGGGCCTCCTCGTCGTACACCGGGGCCGGAACGTGCTCGAGGATGGCCGAGAAGAACGGCTCCAGGCTGTCGCTGTCCGCGGGAACGGTGCCGTTCTCCGGCTTGGTCAGCGAGGCGATGCCGTCACGGCCGCAGGCGTAGACGATCGGGAACTCGATCTGGTCCTCGTCGGCGTCCAGGTCGAGGAAGAGGTCGTAGGTCTCGTTGACGACCTCGTCGATCCGGGAGTCCGGGCGGTCCGTCTTGTTGATGCAGAGGATGACGGGCTTGCGCTGCTGGAGGGCCTTGCGCAGCACGAAGCGGGTCTGCGGGAGCGGACCCTCGGAGGCGTCCACGAGGAGGACGACCGCGTCCACCATCGACAGACCGCGCTCGACCTCGCCACCGAAGTCGGCGTGACCGGGGGTGTCGATGATGTTGATCGTGATCGGGGCCCCGCCGTCCTTGGGGTGATACTTCACCGCCGTGTTCTTGGCGAGGATCGTGATGCCCTTCTCACGCTCCAGGTCGTTCGAGTCCATCATTCGGTCGTCGAGCTGCTGGTGGGCGGCGAAGGCACCGGCCTGCTTGAGCATGGCGTCGACGATGGTCGTCTTGCCATGGTCGACGTGGGCGACGATGGCGACGTTACGGATGTCGTGGCGCGTGGGCATGGGTGCTTGCGCTTCTCTCGGATCGTGGGATGCGGCGTCAGTTCCTCGTACGCCCGCCGGGCGGACGCGCCACGGCTATGTCCTATGGTACGGGGCTGCCGCGCAAGGGGCTTCCCCGGCCAAGATCCGAGAAGTTCTCCTGCGAGTGGTACAGGGTGTGGGGGAGGTCGTGCGGAGGTCGTGCGACCGGGTCAAAGGGCCGACGCGATCCTGCCCGCCGGGATCACCGGCGGGCAAGGAAATTGAGCTGGTTCTGAGGTTGTGACCTGCGGTTTCGGAGCTTTCAGGGCTTTCAGGGGGTGATTCGCTCGGCGCCCTTGGAGGTTTCGGGCTTCTTGAAGCCGATGTCCTGGTAACGCGGTCCGGCGAGACCCCAGGCGCCGGCGTTCACCAGATCGGCCTTGGCGGCGACGAGCTGGGGGCGCTGATAGAGGGGAATGGAGCCGGCCGCGGCCCAGATCCGGGCGTCGGCCTGGCGCACCAGCTCACGGGCCTCCTCCTCGTCGAGGGTCCCCGCCGCCTGGTCGAAGAGCTGGTCGATGCGGTCGGTCCCGACCCGCGAGTAGTTCTGCTCGACCAGGAGTGAGCCGTCCGAGGCGGGCTCGGGCTTGGCGAAGATCGGCCGGGCGTCGGTCGCCGGGAAGGCGGACGCGGGCCAGGAGTAGAGGGCCAGGTCGTAGTCGCCCGAGGCCACGTGGTCCTTGAAGAAGCTGTCGTCGGAGACCTTGGTGACCTCGGTGCGGATGCCGACCGCGTCGAGCATCCGGACGATCCGGTCGCCGACCGCCCGCAGCGCCTCGGAGCCGGGACCGGAGGGCAGGACGAAGCGGAGGCTGAGCGCCTTGCCGTCCTTGCCGAGGCCATTGGTGGCCTCGGGCGCGGTCACGGGGGCGGCGGTGCCGCGCGGGGCGTAGGCGCCTGCGACGCCCTTGTCCGTCCCGGAGGCCGGCAGGGCGGCGCGGGCGCCGGAGCCCGTACCGGTGTCGAGTGCCTCGGCCTTGGCGAGGAGCGCGGCGCTCTGGCGGGCGGCGGCGGGGGCCGGAGCGAGGATGCCGGTGCCGTTCTCGGGGCCGTCGGCGCTGATGACGGGGGCGGCGCGGCGCTCGCCGGGCTTGTCGTCGCCGACGATGTAGAGGCCCTCGTCGGAGGCGGTGTCGGCGGCCTGCTTCTTGGCATCGGTGGAGGCGCCGGCCTTGGCGGCCTCCTTCGTGGCGCCTTCCTTCTCGTCGGCCTTGTCTCCGGTCTTCTTCTCGGCGGCCTTCTTCTCGGCCTCGCTGCCCGCCTTCGTTCCCGCGTCCGCGGGCTTCCGGGCGGCGCCGCCCGGAACCCAGCCGGCGTCGGCGAGGAGTGCCCGCGCCTCGGCGGTGTCCTGGCTGCCGAGCGCGTCGCTGCTGTCCGCGTACGCGGCCTGGCCGGCGAGGGCCAGATGGCTGCCGGGGGGATCCGCCGGGAGGCCGAGCGGCTTGAGTACGGATTCGGCCAGTTCCCGGCGGTTGATGGCACGGGCCACCGCGCGCCGTACCCGCTCGTCGGCGAGCGGCCCGGACTCGCCGTTCAGCGAGAGCTGGGTGTAGGCGGGCTCCAGGGACTTGCGGACGACGTACTTGGCGAGGGTGTCCTGGGCGTTCGCGTACGCGGCGATGGCCTGCTGGTTCTTCGCGCGGGCGGCCTGGACCTCCGCCGCCTTCGCGTCGTCGGTGCCGTGGGCGAGCGCCCAGGATTTCAGGGCCTTGGAGGGGGTGACCGAGGAGCCGGGGCCGTGGGCGAGGGCGGCCTGGGCGCCGTTGCGTCCGGCGCGGGCGTCCCGGAGCGCGAGGGCGATGCGTTCGGCGGTGGACCGATCGATCTCGGCCAGGTCGAGGGTGCCGGCGGCGAGGGCGTCCGCCCGGTCGGCGCGGGGGACGGCCTTGAGGACGACGCTGTCGAGCTTGGCGGGCTGTCCCCACCAGCGGGGGTTGCGGGCGAGGGTGACATCGCCCTTCTTGCGGTCGATCGCCTTCAGCAGGAACGGTCCTGCGGTGGCCTTGAGGCTGGTGCGGGCGCCGTCGTTGAAGGAGTTCGGGGAGCCCATCACCTGCTTGGGGTAGAGCGGGGTGAAGAGGGACTGCCAGTCGGCGTAGGGCTTGGAGAAGGTGACCCGTACCTCCAGGTCGTTCTTGCCCCGCTCGATCTTCTCGATCCGCTCGTAGCCGGAGTTGCGGGCGGTCCAGTACGCGGTGTCGCGGCCGCTCAGCGCCCGCCACTGGGCCACGAAGTCCGGCGCCCCGATCTCGCGTCCGTCGCTCCACACCGCCTGCTGGTTGAGCTTGTAGAGGACGACCTGCTTGGGCTCCGTCTCGACGACCTGCGCGGACTCCAGGTAGTCGGCGTTCCGCTGCGGTCGGCCCCGCCCGTCGAGCGTGTAGAGGGAGGGGAGCACGGCCCCGGCGATCCGGGAGGTGGTGCCGTCGGCGTCGGCCTGGAAGGTGTTGAGAGTGGTGGGGAGCGCGTCGACCGCCCAGCGCAGGGTGCCTCCGTCGGCGACCTTGTCGCGGGCGGCGGGCGCGTTGTCCTGGGCCGCGGCCCGGGCCTCGTCGGCCTCGTCGGAGGAGCTGCAGCCGGCGAGGACGGCGACGGCGAGGACGGCGCTGGTCAGGGTGGCGACGGAGCGGAGCGTGCGGGAGCGGGGGCTCCTGGAGCATGTCCTCCCGCGAGGGGCGCCGATCTGGGACATGACTTGTACCCCTTCGTCCAGATTCATTCCATTTGGAGATGATCACACCTATTGCTCATACACTGAAAAGGACGGAGCGGATCCGGCCACGGCGACACGGCGGCACGTCCGGGAAACCCCACTCGTGCGGCCCAACCGCCGGAGAAGGAGCGCTCCGGACGAGTGGAATCCGGTGCACATGGCTTCCCAAGCGGGAATGTGACGCGCGACACTCCTGCCGAAGCCGCTCGCGGAAGTGAGGGCAACCATGTCCGTTCAGGACGATCTGGCGGCCGTCAAGCGCTGCCTCGAAGACCTGGTCCGCACCGTCGGACAGCTCGAGCGCTCCATCACGGCCGAGCGGGGCGCACCCGCCGTACCGGCCTCCGGACGCGCCGAGAGCCTGGTGACCATCCCCGACACCCCGTACGACAGCGGGCTGTGGACGGACACGGACGACGAGGGGCTGGGAGCACGCGACCGCCACGCGCCGTGACCGCCACACGCCCGGAGGCCGCCGGCGTCGGCAGCCTCCGACCGTAGGAGCCGACCCCAGGAGGGCCTGTTGGCCACAGGTACGGAACCGCCCGGAACCGCGACGGGGGTGCGCTCCCCGGGGCGCGCCGCCATCGCCGCCCGCCATCTGCGCACCGACCGCTGGTGGCTCTCCCCCGCCGTCACCGCCGCCGGACTGCTCGCCTTCGTCGCCTACTCGACCTGGCGGGCCTTCGCCAACGCCGACTACTACGCGGCCCCCTACGTCTCGCCGTTCTACTCGCCCTGCCTGGCGGAGAACTGCGTCCCCATGAAGGGCGGACCGAACTGGGAGATCTTCGGCAGCTGGTGGGGGCTCTCGCCCGCCCTGCTGATCCTGGTCTTCCCCCTGGGCTTCCGGCTGACCTGCTACTACTACCGGAAGGCGTACTACCGGGGGTTCTGGGCCTCTCCCCCGGCCTGCGCGGTCGCCGAGCCCCACGCGTCGTACACCGGCGAGACCCGCTTCCCGCTGCTCCTGCAGAACCTCCACCGGTACTTCTTCTACGCGGCGCTGCCGGTGGCCGGAATCCTCACGTACGACACCGCGCTCACCTTCCGGAACGCCGACTACGCATGGGGCCACGCGGGGCTCGGAACGCTCATCTTCCTCGTCAACATCGCCCTCATCTGGGCGTACACGCTCTCCTGCCACTCCTGCCGGCACATCGTCGGCGGACGGCTGAAGCACTTCTCGAAGCACCCCGTCCGCTACCGGATGTGGACCTGGGTGGGTCGGCTGAACGCCCGTCACATGCTCCTCGCCTGGTCCTCCCTGATCAGCGTCGCCCTCTGCGACCTGTACGTGTACCTGCTCGCCACCGGCACCTTCGACGACCCGAGGTTCTTCTGAGATGACGCACGTCGAGCGAGAGCAGTGGGACGTGGTCGTGGTCGGCGCGGGCGGCGCCGGGCTGCGGGCCGCGATCGAGGCACGCCGTGCGGGCGCCCGTACGGCCGTCATCTGCAAATCCCTCTTCGGCAAGGCCCACACCGTCATGGCCGAGGGCGGCATCGCCGCCTCCATGGCCAACGTGCACCCGCAGGACGACTGGAAGACCCACTTCCGCGACACCATGCGCGGCGGGAAGTTCCTCAACCAGTGGCGGATGGCCGAGCTGCACGCCCAGGAGGCCCCCGAGCGGGTCTGGGAGCTGGAGACCTGGGGCGCGCTCTTCGACCGCACTCCGGACGGCCGGATCTCGCAGCGCAACTTCGGCGGCCACGAGTACCCGCGGCTCGCCCACGTCGGCGACCGCACCGGCCTCGAACTGCTCCGCACCCTCCAGCAGAAGTCCGTCGGCCTCCAGCAGGAGGACCATCGCGAGACCGGCGACCACGAGGGGCGTCTGAAGGTCTTCCAGGAGTTCACCGTCACCCGGATCCTCAAGGACGGCGACGGGCGGGTCTCCGGGGTCTTCTGTTACGAGCGGGAGAGCGGCCGCTTCCTCGTCCTTGAGGCACCCGCGGTCGTCCTCGCGACCGGTGGCATCGGCAAGTCCTTCAAGGTCACCTCGAACTCCTGGGAGTACACGGGCGACGGGCAGGCACTCGCCCTGCTCGCGGGCGCGCCCCTGGTGAACATGGAGTTCGTGCAGTTCCATCCGACCGGCATGGTCTGGCCGCCGTCGGTGAAGGGCATCCTCGTCACCGAGTCCGTCCGCGGCGACGGCGGGGTCCTGCGGAACTCCGAGGGCCGGCGCTTCATGTTCGACTACGTCCCCGATGTCTTCAAGGAGAAGTACGCGGAGACGGAGGAGGAGGGCGACCGCTGGTACGAGGACCCCGACCACAACCGGCGCCCGCCCGAGCTGCTGCCGCGCGACGAGGTGGCGCGGGCCATCAACTCCGAGGTGAAGGAGGGGCGCGGCTCCCCGCACGGCGGGGTGTTCCTGGACGTGTCGACCCGGATGCCGGCCGAGACGATCAAGCGGCGGCTGCCCTCGATGTACCACCAGTTCAAGGAGCTGGCCGACGTCGACATCACGGCCGAGGCCATGGAGGTCGGGCCGACCTGTCACTACGTGATGGGCGGGGTCGCCGTCGACTCGGAGACGGCGGCGACGGTCGGGGTGCCCGGGCTCTTCGCGGCGGGTGAGGTCGCCGGCGGCATGCACGGCTCCAACCGGCTCGGCGGGAACTCCCTCTCCGACCTGCTGGTCTTCGGCCGGCGGGCCGGTCTGTACGCGGCGCAGTACGCGCTGTCGGGGGTCGGCGGCGGGATCGTGCCGGCGGACGTCGAGGCCGCGGCGGCGGAGGCGCTCGCCCCGTTCGGCTCTCCCGACGGGCATGCCCCGGAGAATCCGTACACCCTGCACCAGGAGCTCCAGCAGACGATGAACGACCTCGTCGGGATCATCCGGCGGGAAGGCGAGATGGCCGAGGCACTGGAGCGGATCGCCGCCCTGCGGGAGCGGGCCCGGCACGTCTCGGTCGAGGGCCACCGGCAGTTCAACCCCGGCTGGCACCTGGCCCTGGACCTGCGGAACATGCTGCTCGTCGGCGAGTGCGTGGCCCTCGCCGCCCTGGAACGAACCGAATCCCGGGGCGGGCACACCCGCGAGGACTACCCGGTGATGGACCGCGCCTGGCGACCGGTGAACCTGCTGTGCCACCTGGACGGCGACGGCATCTCCCTCGAACGGACCCGCACGGAGCCCATCCGGCCCGACCTGCTCGCGCTGTTCGAGCAGGAGGAGCTGGCCAAGTACCTCGCCGAGGGCGAGCTGGAAGGGGGTCTCGGCGCATGAGCACGTACGACGCGCGGTTCCGGGTGTGGCGGGGAGACGCCGAGGGCGGCGAGCTGACCGACTACACCGTGGAGGTGCACGACGGAGAGGTCGTCCTCGACGTCGTGCACCGCCTGCAGGCCACCCAGACGCCCGATCTCGCGGTGCGGTGGAACTGCAAGGCGGGCAAGTGCGGTTCGTGCTCGGCCGAGATCAACGGCAGACCGCGGCTGCTCTGCATGACCCGGATGTCGGTGTTCGCCCGGGACGAGGTCATCACCGTGACCCCGATGCGCGCCTTCCCGGTCGTGCGCGACCTGGTCACGGACGTGTCCTTCAACTACGCGAAGGCCCGGGAGATCCCGGCCTTCGTGCCGCCCGCAGGGGTGGGCACCGGTGAGTACCGGATGCGGCAGGAGGACGTGGAGCGCTCGCAGGAGTTCAGGAAGTGCATCGAGTGCTTCCTGTGCCAGGACACCTGCCATGTGGTGCGCGACCACGAGGAGAACAAGGCGGCCTTCGCCGGGCCCCGCTTCCTCATGCGGGTCGCGGAGCTCGACATGCACCCGCTGGACGCGGCCGAGGAGGCCGGGCTCGACCGGCGGCGGACGGCGCAGGAGGAGCACGGACTCGGCTACTGCAACATCACCAAGTGCTGTACGGAGGTGTGCCCGGAGTCCATCCACATCACCGACAACGCCCTGATCCCGCTGAAGGAGCGGGTCGTGGACCGGAAGTACGACCCGCTGGTGTGGCTCGGGAAGACGATCAGGCGGCGGAAGAGCTGAGGGGTTCCGGGCCCCGGCCGCCACCGGGGGTGTCCTCGGCCGCGCTGCCCGCGCCCGCGCTCCAGCGGCCGAGGACCGGCTCGGCGAGGGTGCGGGCGGGGAGGCACAGGGTCTGGCCGTGGCGGGCGAACAGCTCGTCGCGCGAGGTGAAGCGGCCCAGGTCCGTCCGTAGGTGGGCGGAGAGGTCACAGGGGGCGGAGCCGGCGCAGGCGGCCGGGGCGTCCCAGTCGACGGTGGTCCGGGCCACGGCTTCGAAGAGGGTCTCGGGACCGGTGTTGGTGAAGCCGCCCGCCGGGGCGGGGCCGGTGTCCTGACCGGCGAAGAGCTCCGCGACCGGCACCCAGGTGCCGTCCAGCAGGAACTCGGGCCAGGCGAGCAGCACCTCCTCGGGCACGAACGGGCGCAGCCTCGGGAAGCGCGGGTACCAGAAGGCGCCGTCGACGAGGAGTCCCCGCACCCGCGTGGGCACGTCGAGCGACCGGGCCACCGCCTCCAGGACCGCCATGCGCTGACTGCAGGAGCCGCGCCCGAGCCGCAGCGTCCGCGACACCCGGCGCAGGTCCTCGACGGAGTACACCGGCCGTACGGCGGCGGCGATGATCCCGTGGGCGGTCCGGAGACGGGCGCGGTCCGTCACCGCGCCCCGCTCGTCCGCCGCGCGCCGCACCCGGGTGACGAGCGCGGCGACCCGGGGGTGCGCGAGGTCCAGGATCGGCGTCGGCCGGGTCGACCCGGTGGTCTCCGCGTCGGGTGCCGGGCCCGCGTCGGCGGTCCGGAACGGCATCAAGAGACGGCTCGTCATGACGTACTCCCCCAGTGCGCGGCGCCGCGATCGCGCCGACGACTCCATCCTCCTCCGGCCCGTCCTCGACCGGTGCGCGGGGTCCTGTGCATGTCCGGTGCGCGGGGTCCGTGCGCGGGTGTCCCGTGCCCGGGGTCCCGGCGCGGGTGTCCCGTGCCCGGAGTCGTTCTCGCGGCTCAGTGCCAGCCGGCGCGGTAGGCCGCCCAGTCGCCCTCCTCCGCGGCGAAGTCGACGTACAGCGCGACGCCGAACCGTGCGCGGTCGGCGTCGGTGCGGCCGAGGCCGAGTCTGACGCCCCGGACCGCGGCTTCGACGGTCTCCGCGTTCTCGTGGTGGCCGAGGTCGTCCTCGTGGAAGAAGGGGAGCCCCATCAGGAGGTCGGTCGACTCGGGGGTCACTTCGAGGGCGAGGCTGGTCTGCTGGGCGACGTACCCGCCGTACAGGCTCTCCAGCGGCATCCAGGTGTCGTACGACATGACGGCGATCTGGTCGACGCGCCGGGCGACCTGGCCGAAGAACTCCTGCGACCACCACTTCTCCTTCCCGGTGAGCAGGCCGTTGGCCGAGTGCAGACCGGGAAGGGGGTCGATCTGGTGGGCGGCGATCGAGAGCTGCGCCTTCCGTGGCCGGGTGACCTCTCCGAGGTCGTCGAGGAGGGAGAGGTAGTCGGCGTCGTCGGAGAGCAACGGCTCCAGGTCGAAGTGGACCCCGTCGAAGCCGACGTCCAGGATCTGGCGGGCCGAGGTGACGACGCCGGCCCGGGACTCGGCCTTGTCGAGGCGCAGTCCGTCGGGTCCGTCGTTGGCCAGGACGTCACCGAGCCACGCCTGCACCCGTATCCCGGGCATCGTGCGGTGCACGGCGTCGATGAACCACTTCGCCCGCGGGTACTTGGCGGCGGGCAGGGTGCCGTCGTGCTCCAGAGGTCCGGCGTGGACGTACAGGTCGCGTATGCCCGTGCCCTTGATGCGCGCGGCGAACGCGGCGAGGTCGGCGTCCTTCTTCCGGCCGTCGACCCAGGCGTGCCCGAGCCAGATGGCGTCCTTGTCCCGGGTCTTCGCGTCCTCCCTGAGGTCGCCCGCGTAGTTGACGCGCAGGGCGAGCGCGCCGAACAGCGGGGGCACCACGAGGACGAGGACGAGGCCGAGCACGAACCAGCGCCCCCGTCGCCACATCCTCCTCAGTCGTCCACTCACCCGAGCCCCCCTCGTGCCGTCGTGTCACTGGTCCCACCGCTTCACACCGTAGCGGCGGCTACTGACAGTGACGCAGGGCTGTGGAGAATGGTTTCCGCCCGGCCCCGGTCATCGGGGCGCGCAGTCGCCGGAGGTCCGCTCGCGGAGCCGGGCCGTCCGGTCGCCGGGGGTTCGGTCGCGGAGGCGGGCCGTCCGGTCGCGGAGCGACATACGCGGACATAACCTCCCCTTTGTGACGCGAATAGCCACCCGAGCCCTTCTCGCGGTACTGGTGGCGGCGTGGTGGCTCCTCGTGCCCGCCGTTCACGGTGCCCATGCCGACGACCCCGTCGTCCTGTCCCGGGACGGGCAGATCACCGACCGGGTGGGCGCCCTCGGCGACCGCCGCACCTCCGTGGCCCGGGCCCTCGACCGGCTCTACGACGAGCGGCGGATCCAGCTCTTCGTCGTCTACGTACGTGACTTCTCCGGCCGCACCGGGCAGGCCTGGGCCGACGCCACGGCCGAGCGCAACGGCCTCGGGCTCGACGACGTCCTGCTCGCCGTCGCCACCCACGACCGCCAGTACGGCTACTCCGCCGACCCGGACGCGCGCCTCACCCAGGCCCAGCTCGACGAGGTCGCCCAGACCGCGATCGAACCGGCGCTGCGGCAGAACGACTGGGCGGGCGCCGCGATCGGCGCGGCCGACGGCTACTCCGCCGTCCTCGCCGGACGGCCCGTCCCCACCCCGGCCATCACCCCCGGGCCCGCCGACCCGGGCGGCGCGGTCGACGACGGCACCTCGGCGACCGATCTCGTCCTGCCCGTGGTCCTGGTCGGCGGCGCCGGGGCCGTGGCGGCCTACGCGTACGCCAAACGGCGCCGGCGGACCGAGACCCGCACCACGCCACAGGGCGGGCAGGGGTGGGGCGCCCCGAAGGAGCCCGCGCCGCCGTCCCTCGACGAGCTGGACGGGCAGGCCCGGCAGACCCTGGTCGCCACCGACGACGCCGTCCGCACCAGCCAGGAGGAACTCGGCTTCGCGTCCGCCCAGTTCGGAGACGAGGCCGTACGCCCCTTCACCGAGGCGGTCGCCTTCGCCGAGGAACAGCTGACGGCCTCGTTCCGACTGCGGCAGAAACTCGACGACGCCTTCCCCGAGGACGACTCGACCCGGCGGACCATGCTGGACGAGATCCTGCGCCGCTGCGCGGAGGCGAACGCCCGCCTCGACGCCGAGAGCGAGGACTTCGATCGGCTGCGGGCCCTGGAGCGGACCGCGCCCGAGGCGCTGGACACCGTCGAGGCCGCGTTCCGGGAGCAGACCGGGAGGATGGGCATGGCCGAGGCCGCACTGACCGCGATGCGGGAGCGGTACGCCGAGACGGCCGCCGCACCGGTCGCCGGAGACGTCGAACAGGCCAAGGACCGGCTCGTCTTCGCGACGACCCACATCAACCAGGCCCGCCAGCAGATCGACGTCGGCGACAACGGCGGCGCCGCCGTCCACATCCGGGCGGCCGAGGGCGCCGTGGACCAGGCTGCGCGGCTGGTCGAGGCCGTGGACCGACGGGGGCAGGAGCTGGCCGAGGCGGTCGGGAAGCTGCCGGGTGCGCTGTCGGAGACGGACGCCGACCTGGCGGACGCCCGCGGCCTGCTGCAGGGGACCGCCGAAGGGGTGTCGACGGCCGACCTCCGGGGGCGGATCGCCCGCGCCGAATCGGTGCTCGCGGAGGTGCGGCGGACGATGGACTCCGGGCGGTACGACCCGCTCGACACGCTGCGGCGGGTCGAGGAGGCCGACGCGGCGCTCGACGAGGCCCTTGAGGGCGCGCGGGAGCGCGAATCGGGCAGTCGGCGCGCCCGCGCGCTCCTCGACCAGGCGATGCTGACGGCCCGCTCCGCGATCGGGGCGGCCTCGGACTACATCACCACCCATCGGGGCGCGGTGGGCAGCGAGGCCCGTACGCGCCTTGCGGAGGCCCAGCGCCGCTGGGAGAAGGCGCGTTCACTCGGGGAGGCCGACGACCCCCAGGCCGCCCTCGCGGAGGCCCAGCAGGCGGACGCCCTCGCCCGGCGCGCCCAGGACCTCGCCGAACAGGACGTCCGGACCTATGGGAACCCGAACGGCATGGGCGGTGTATCAGGGGTAGGAGGGGGCGGTGGCGGCGGGCTCGGCGGTGCGGTGCTCGGCGGCATCATCCTCGGCGGACTGTTCGGCGGGGGAAGGGGAGGCGGACATGGGGGGTTCGGTGGAGGTTCGGGCGGGGGTTTCGGGGGCGGAGGTTTCGGCGGCGGGCCCGGCAGCTTCGGCGGCAGCGGCACGCGCGGCCGGCTGGGCGGCGGAGGCCGTTTCTGAGGGCGGCGCGCCGCGTGTCCTCCCCCTTTCTGTCCCTCTCAAGGAGAAGCGCCATGAGCAAGCAGACCATCCTCGGCCGGGTGACCCAGCTGGCGAAGGCCAACATCAACGCGCTGCTGGACCAGGCGGAGGATCCGCAGAAGATGCTGGACCAGCTGATCCGCGACTACTCGAACAACATCGCGGAGGCGGAGGAGGCGGTGGCCGCGACCATCGGCAACCTGCGGCTGATGGAGCAGGACCACCAGGAGGACGTGGAGGCGGCGAAGGAGTGGGGCGGCAAGGCGCTGGCCGCCAGCCGGAAGGGCGACGAGCTGCGGAGCGGCGGGCAGACGGCGGAGGCGGACCGCTTCGACAACCTGGCGAAGGTGGCACTGGGCCGCCAGCTCCAGTCGGAGAAGGAGGCGCGGACGGCGGAGCCGACGATCGCCGCGCAGACCGAGGTGGTGTCGAAGCTCAGGACAGGCCTCGACCAGATGAAGGGCAAGCTCGGCGAACTCCGGGCGAAGCGCGACGAGCTGGTGGCCCGCGCCAAGTCGGCCCAGGCGCAGAACACGATGATGGACGCCGTGAAGAACATCGACGTGCTCGACCCGACCAGCGAACTGAGCCGGTTCGAGGACAAGGTGCGCCGGGAGGAGGCGCGGGCGATGGGCAAGCAGGAGCTCGCCGCATCTTCCCTGGACGCCCAGTTCGAGCAGCTGGACGCGCTGGGCGACAGCGCCGAGATCGAGGCCCGGCTGGCGGCGCTCAAGGGCTGACCCGGCGCCTGGCCGGGGTCGCCCGCGCGGCCGGGGCCTGGAGTCGGCTCCGCCGTGCGGTCGGGTGGGTGCGGCGTGCGTCAGAACATGCTGAGGAGCTGTTCCACCGTGGGTTCCGCCGCCCCCTCGCCGTCGGGCAGGGCCAGTTCGAACCAGACGGTCTTGCCGCGCGGGGTGCGGCGCGAGCCCCAGGAGGAGCTGAGCAGGCCGACCAGTTGGAGGCCGCGCCCGCCCTCGTCGGTGTCCTTGGCGCGGCGGCGGCGCGGCTGGACGAGGCCGGCGTCCCAGACCTCGCAGACGAGGGTGCGGTCGCGGAGCAGGCGCAGCCGGATCTCCCCCTCGCCGTAGCGCAGCGCGTTGGTGACGAGTTCGCTGACGAGGAGTTCGACGGTGTCGACGAGCGGTTCGAGGTCCCAGGCCTTGAGCTGGGTGCGGGCGAGTTCCCGTGCCCGGCCGACCGAGCGGGGTTCCCTGGGCAGCTGCCAGTCGCCGACCGCTTCGGCGGGCAGTCCCTGGATCCTGGCCATGAGGAGGGCGATGTCGTCCTCGCCGTGCCCGGTCTCCAGGCTGTTGAGGACCCGGTCGCAGACGTCCTCCAGGGGGCGGGCCGGGTCGGTGAGGGCGCGCCGGAAGGCGCTCAGGCCCTCGTCGAGGGGATGGTCGCGGGATTCGACGAGTCCGTCGGTGTAGAGGGCGAGGAGGGAGCCTTCCGGCAGTTCGACCTCGACCTCCTCGAAGGGTTCGCCGCCGACCCCCAGGGGCATCCCTGGCGGCACGTCGAGGAGCAGGGCCTCTTCGCCCGGTTCGACGAGCACCGGCGGGAGGTGTCCGGCGTTGGCGAAGGTGCAGCGGCGGGTGACCGGGTCGTAGACGGCGTAGACGCAGGTGGCGAGGTAGACCTCGGAGAGTTCGGGGCCCCGGGACTTGTGGCCGCGGGACTGCTGGGCGCCGATGGGGGCGCCGAGGCCGCGGGCGATCTCGTCGAGGTGGGAGAGGACCTCGGCGGGTTCCAGGTCGAGCTGGGCGAGGGTGCGGACGGCGGTGCGCAGTTCGCCCATGGCGACGGCGGCGCGCAGGCCCCGGCCCATGACGTCTCCGATGACGAGGGCGGTGCGGTGGCCGGGGAGTTCGATGACGTCGAACCAGTCGCCGCCGACCTCGGTGGCGGCGGTGCCGGGGAGGTAGCGGCAGGCGATGTCGAGTCCGGCCGCCTCGGGGTCGCCGGGCGGGAGCAGGCTGCGCTGGAGGATCAGGGCCCGCTCGTGCTCGCGGCGGTAGAGGCGCGCGTTGTCGATGCAGACGGCGGCGCGGGCGGCGAGTTCGACGGCGAGGGCACGGTCGCGCTCGCCGAAGGGCTCGCTGCCCTTGGCGCGGGAGAACCGGACGAGTCCGACGACGGTGTCGTGGGCGACCATCGGGACGACCAGGGTGCTCTGGACGAGGTCGCCGTCGGCGCCGGGCACGGTCCGGAGGCGGCCGGTGCGCAGGGCCCCGGCGCAGGGCGAGTTGAAGGGGTAGCGGTGGACGGCGCCGACCTCGATGGGGTCGCTTCCGCAACAGCCGCTGTCCGGTCCGTGGCCCTGGTCGGTTCTGAGGGGGGTGTCGGAGACGGCGCTGGCAACGGCGACCCTGCGGAGTTCGGCGCTGCCGGCCCCGTAGCCGACGTCGTGGGAGCTCCCCCACCGGCCGGGCGGTGCCTCGTCTCCGGTGAGCAGGCCCTGGTAGAGGTCGACGGAGGCGAGGTCGCAGAAGCCGGGGACGGCGACGTCGAGCAACTCGCGGGCGGTGGCCTCCAGGTCGAGGGAGTTGCCGATGCGGGCGCCGGCCTCGTTGAGGAGGGCGAGGTTGCGGCGGGCGCTGGCGGCTTCCCTCGCGGCGTTGTGGCGGCGGGTGACGTCGATGCCGAGGCCGGCGACGCCGATCGGGTGGCCGGAGCCGCTGTGCACGCGGTAGAGGTTGATGGACCAGTGGCGGCGGTCCCGGGCGCCGGGTGCGGCGCCGACGATCTCGAAGTCGGTGACGGACTCCCCGGTCTCCAGGACGCTCCGGAGCGCGGCGGTCATCCGGTCGGCCTCGGGCCGGTTGAGGTAGTCGTGGACGGTCCGGCCGCGGTGGTCGTCGGCGGAGCCGCCGAAGACGGTGGCGAAGCGCCGGTTGGCGCGCTTCACGGTGAGGTCCGTGCCGAAGAGGAGAAAACCGAAGGGGGATTGGCCGAATATCGCCTGGGAGGCGGCGAGGTCCGTCTCGATGCGGCGCAGGGCGCGGACGTCGACGACGATGCACAGCGCGGCCCGTTCCCCGGCCTGGGTCTCGCTCGGCATCACGTACATCTCGGCGATGCCGTGGGGTCGGTCCTCACCGGGGATCCGGAAGGGGACGAGGCCTGTCCACTCCTTGCCGTCGAGGATCTCCCTGACCCGCCGGTGACCGCGCTCGCGCAGGTCGGCGGGCATGAAGGCCTCGACGGGGTCCTTGCCCCTGGCGTCCTCGGCGGTGACCCCGAAGAGGTCCACGGCGCGTCGGCTCCACTGCTCGACGAGTCCGTCGGGCCCGATGGAGAAGGAGGCCACCCGGATGTAGTCATAGATGGAGCCGGGCGGGCTGCTCTGCCACACGACGCCGCCACTCGCCTTCTCAGGTATCTCGCTCACGCGACCGTCCCCTCCAGCTCACCGCACCGGACCGGCCATGCCCGCAGTATTCAATACGGCAGGCCCCGACGGCACGACGTTCACGATCACAGGGTGGTCTCGTTCGCCTCGCGCCGAGTACCGGTGATCGTTGTCCCACCCTGTTTACTCACCAGGGAGAGCCAGCTCGAACCATACGGTTTTGCCTGTCCTTCCCTTACGGGTGCCCCAGCGGCGTGCGGAACAGGCCACGAGACCGAGTCCGCGGCCCCCTTCGTCCTCGGGTCCGGGGGCGCGCTCGGTGGGCGGATCCGGAAGCGGATCCGAAACCTCCACGAGCAGCGCGGGCTGGTGGGCGGGGTCCGAGCCGTCGAACCGGGGCCGGACGAGCCGCACTCCGATCGGCCCGGACGCGTATCGCAGGGAGTTGGTCACCAGCTCGCTGACCAGCAGGACGGTCACATCACCGAGGGCCGAGTCGAGTTCCCAGGCCCTCAGGGTTTCGCGCACGGCGTGCCGAGCCGTGCGCACGGCGTTCGCCTCCGCCGGGAAGTTCCACTCGGCGCGGTCGCCGTCGGTGTCGATCACACCCGATCACTTCCCCAGCCGTGCGTCAGCAGGAAGGCCCACGTCCTCTTTCTACGGGTCAATCAGGACATACCCGATATTTGGGGCGAGATATCGCGCTGGGCGCAGCAGCGGGCGCACGGTGGCACGAACGGCGTAGAAACTCAGTCGCGCGCTCCGGTTCCCGGTGCCGCAGGGAGCCTCCGGGCGGCCTCGGCGACGGCCGGGCGGTCCTGGTCGAGCCAGTCGACCGAGTCCAGCTCGGACCGGGCGAGCCAGCGCAGTGCGTCGTGGTCCTCCAGGGGGCGCGGTTCACCCGAGAGCAGCCGGGCGGTCCACACCCGGAGGACATATCCGGGCTTCAGCGGCCATTCGCCGGGGATGCGCTCGCCCGGCTCGACCTCGACGCCGAGCTCCTCGCGCAGCTCTCGGACCAGTGCCTCTTCGGGGCTCTCCCCCGGTTCGAGCTTGCCGCCGGGCAGTTCCCAGCGACCGGCGAGCTCGACGGGGGCGCTGCGGCGGGCCGCGAGCAGCCGCCCCCGGTCGTACAGGGCGCCCGCGACGACGACCACGACGGGCTCGTGGGGCGTGGCGGGGTCGGTGGTGCGTTCCGTCATGGGCGCGAGCGTAGCCCGGCGCCGCCGGCGCCCGCCGGGCTCAGAGGGCGGGGGTACCGATGCGCTCGACCCAGTAGAGCTGCTTGTGACCGCGGTCGTCGAGGCTGTCCGCGATCTTCTGCGCTTCGTCCTCGGTCGCATACCGCCCCACCCGATAGCGGTTGCCGTTGTCGTCCTGCCGAATGACGAGCCAGGTGAGGACGGGGCCGCTCTCGGCCATCAGGCTTCTCCCTCCGCCGGTCCGGGGGCCGCTAAGGATCTCCGGGAAACCTCAATCCGCATATGCCGGAGCTTACGCCTGACCTTCACACAGCGGATACGTAATTACACAAAGAGATACGGATCGGCCGGGAACCGATGGAGGGAGGCCGAAGGCCACACCCCGGGGACCACCCGGGAACGGTCGGCACGGGCACAGGGGCGGGCCGACCGTGCGGGGCAAGCGCAGCGAACACCCCCCGCGGCTGCCGTCGAGGACCGGCTTGGCGCAGCTGCGGCGGCGGTCGGCTTGGCGCAGCCGCGGCAGGGGGCGCCGCGCGTCGGCGCGACCTCCCCCGGCACGTCATGGGCCCGGGAAGGGCCCCACCCGGCTCCGGGGTGGGGGTGGTGACCGTGTTCGCCATGACGGTTTCTGTCGTCCGACCGGCTCGCGGGTACGGACGAGGAGGACAAGAGCCGGTCGCGCTCGGACGGCGGCGGCACACGGCTGCCGGGCGGTTACGCGAGTCGACGCCCCGTCAACTCGTGGTCAGGCAGTCCAAACAGCAGGGCCCGCCGAACGGTCGGCCACCCCACCCCACCGTCACCCCCTCGTCGTCGGCAATCACCGCAGGCCCTCACCGCCGGCACTCACCGTCGACCGCCCGCCTCCGAAGACCCGCCCCCGAAGACCCGCCCTCGAAGCCTCACGGCCAAGACGTCACCGCACCGGCAAGTGGTACGAGAGGCGGTAGCGGTCGGCCGGGACGACGACGTCCGCTGTTTCGACGGCCCGTCCCGACGCGTAGTACGTGCGCTCCACGACCATCACCACATGGCCCGGCACCCCGCCGAGCGCCAGGAGCTCCTCGGCGAGGCCCGGCCGGGCGCCGACCTCCTCCACCACGTTGTCCACGACCACGTCGATGGCCGCCATCCGCTCGACGACACCGCAGCCGCCCAGCGGACCCTCCTCGGGCAGCATCACCGGGGTCCGGCCGGTGACGGCGAGCGGCTCCCAGGAGGTGGCGACCATCATGGGCTCGCCCCCGTCCCGGTACACGTACCGCGTTCGCATCACACGCTCCCCCGGCTCGATGCCGAGCCGCTCGGCCACCTCGCCGCTCGCGGCCTCCTGCTCACTGCCCGACTCCCAGGTGCCCCGCGCCCCTTCGGCCGCCTGCTCCTGCCGGAAGGGGCTGGCCCCGGCCGCCGGGCGATAGCCGGAGCGGGCGATCCTGCGCGGCACCGGGCGCTCCCGCACATAGGTGCCCGAGCCCGAGCGCCCCTCCACGAGCCCCTCGGCCATGAGTACCTTGCGGGCCTCCAGCGCGACGGTGTCCGACACCCCGTACTCCTCGCGGATGCGTGCCTGCGAGGGGAGACGGGTATGCGGCGGAAGCGAGCCGTTCGCGATCTTCTCCCGCAGATCGCTCGCCACGCGCAGATAGGCGGGCTGCTCACCGAACGTCACTGGACACTCCCCTCAGGTTGACTTACAGCTACAGACTGGCAACCGACGGTCGCGATCCGCAAGCATGGGCCAAAGTTTCACTCGAAGTGATGACGTCGAGATCACACCTCTTGCTACCCACGGTCACCCCGGGTAGGCCGGGGCGAGATCGCGTCGAACCCCTTGACCTGCATTGGTACAGACCAATACGTTCCTGCGTGCACGCCCTCCGAAGACTCCCTCCGCAGCCCCCTCCGCAGTCCCCCCTTCGCGCGCTCCCTCTATGCGCTCCCTCTATGCGCTCCCTCTGCGCGCAGCCTTCGCACGCTCCATCCGCACGCTCCATCCCGCCTCGCACAGGAACGAGCCCATGCGCCCCAGAGCCATGACCAAGCTGACCTTCGGCGCCGCCGCCGCGGCCACTCTCGGTCTCCTCGCCACCCTGGCCCCCACCGCCGACGCGCACCAGCCCTCCGGGCACAAGCCCGAGCTGAAGCGCATCGGCTACTTCACCCAATGGGGCATCTACGGACGGAACTTCCAGGTCAAGGACCTGGAGACGAGCGGCACCGCCGCCAAGCTCAGCCACATCAACTACGCCTTCGGCGTGGTCGGTTCGGACGGCAAGTGCCTCATGGGCAACGCGCCCGGCTCCGACCCGTGGGCGGACTACGTGCGCCCCGTCGACGCCGCCACCTCGGTGGACGGCGTCGGTGACACCGCCGACCAGCGGCTGGCCGGAAACTTCAACGAGCTGCGCGAGCTGAAGGCCGCGAACCCCGGCCTCAAGGTCATGATCTCGCTGGGCGGCTGGAGCGGCTCGGCGCACTTCTCCGACGCGGTGCGCACCGAGGCCGGACGCAAGACCCTGGTCGCCTCCTGCATCGACACGTACATCAAGGGCAACCTGCCCGTCGACGGCGCCCGGGGTGGCGCCGGAGCCGCCTCGGGGCTCTTCGACGGCGTCGACCTGGACTGGGAGTGGCCGGGCTCCGAGGGCAACCCCGGGAACGGGATCCGCCCCGAGGACAAGCCCAACTTCACCAAGCTGGTAAGGGAGTTCCGCACCCAGCTCGACACGTACGGGCGCTCGCTGAAGAAGCGCAAGCACTACGAGCTCAGCGCGTACGTGCCCACCGCGCCCGCCAAGATCGACGCGGGCTTCGAAGTCGCCAAGATCATGCGGGACTTCGACTTCGTGAACCTTCAGGGCTACGACTTCCACGTCTCCGGCGAGAAGACCACCGCCCAGCAGTCCGCGCTCTTCGCCAAGAACGACTTCAGCGTCGACCAGACCGTCGACGCCTGGCTGCGGCGCGGAGCCCCCGCCCACAAGCTCGTGGTCGGCATGCCGTTCTACGGCCAGGGCTGGACCGGCGTCACCGGCGGCGGCGACGGCCTCGGGCAGCCTGCGACCGGCCCCGCCCCGGCGACCTGGACGGCCGGCTCGGAGGACTACAAGTTCCTGAAGGTGCTGGCGAATTCGGGGACGTACAAGCTGCACCGGGGATACCGCAACGGCCACGCCTGGCTCTTCGACGGCACCACGCTGTGGACGTACGACGACCCGACCGTGCTGCGCACGAAGGCGTCCTACGTCCGGCAGAACGGGCTCGGCGGCGCGATGGTCTGGTCCCTCGACGGGGACACCCCGGACGGTGAACTGATCACCGCCATCGACCGGGGTCTGACCAGGCGCTGACACCCCCACAAGACGCCTCCGGCCGCCCGCTCGGCGGCCGGGGGCCCTGAACCGCGGACCGGCCCCGCCGCTCGCGGTGGGTGCCGGAAGCGGCGGTCGGTCACGGGCCGCCGCTTCCCGGCCCATCGCACGGTCCGCACACGACGGGGCCGGGCCTCCCTAGGGAGACCCGGCCCCGTTCTCGTAACCCGCGCGGGCGGGGTCTCAGGCCGAGGTGCTCGGGCCCTCCGGCGCGGTGCCGGTCAGGCCGAGCGCGGTCCGTGCGGCCGCGCTGTCGGGGACGGAGTCCCAGGCCTCGTCATAGGCCTCCCAGTAGGCCGCCGCGTCGGCGGCCGTCGCCAGCTTGAGCCACTGCTTCGAGGACACCCCGAGCTCCTTGCGGAGGGTGGTGACGGCGGCGGTGGAGCCGGCCGGCCAGGAGTGCTTCCCGAGCCCCGCGTAAGCCGCGTCGAACGTCGAAAGCAGCTCCATGGCCCACGCCTTGTTGGCGGCGAAGTCCTCGTCCGGGTCGTCGTCCGGCTCGCGGTACATGACGGTCTCGATCGGGTTGACCGTCTTCAGGAAGTGCTGCTGGTGGGCGTCCAGGGTGCTCGCGTCGGAGCGCACGGACCCGCTGAAGGGCCGCTTCTCGGTGGCGAACGTGCAGGTCACCGTGCGGTCGCCGACTCGCCAGCTCTGGCTGCTCGGCAGGTAGTAGAACAGCCACACGTCACCGGGAACGGCCCAGGTGTCCATCGCGTACGTGGCGTTGACGGCCTCGCATCGCTTCTCCGCGATCTTGTCGATCGCGTCCTCGCCGGGCCACTCGGCGAAACCGGTGACCTTGAATCCGCCGGTCACCTCGCCCTCGTGGGGGCGGGCGCAGTCGACGACCGTGACGTCCGACGTGTACTCCTCCAGCTCGCCGTCGACGCTGAAGCACTGACCGGTCTTCAGGGAGAACGCCGACTTCGAGCGGGACGCCTCGTCCATGCCCTTCTTGAAGCCGCTCCAGGCGGAGGTGAAGCCGCCGGTGGCGAGGCCGATCACGAGCAGCAGGCAGCTGAGGGCGGAGAGGACGATGCCCGCGATCGCGAGCCCTTGGCCCGCCTGGTCCCGCTTCTTGATCTGCGGAAGGGCGACGAGGCCCAGGATCAGACCGAGCGGCGGCAGGCAGCAGACGATGCCGGAGACGAGGGAGCCGACGGCGAGCCCGTTGGTGGTGCGCCGAGGCTGCCCGTACGGGACGGCCCGGGGGCCGGTCGGGTACGGCATCCCCGGCGAGGTGTACGGCCCCGGGGCGGGCCATCCGCCCTGCTGCGGGCCCCCCTGGGGGGAGGGGGGCGGCGGGGTCGGCGGGGTCGGCTCCACGGGTACGGTGCTCCTGTCCGGGGCGAACGGCACGAACAAATGATCGGCGCGCATCGTACCCGGGGCGTATGACGGAAGGGTCGGTCGCCCGCGGGCGACCGACCCTCATCACTCATGATCCGTCGGGCTCAGAACTGCAGGGCCCAGGAGTCGATCTTGCCCGTGTCGACGGACGCGTTGTCCGTGACCCGGAGCTTCCACGTGCCGTTGGCGACCTCCGAGGAGGCGTTCACGGTGTAGGTGGTGTTGATGTTGTCCGAGCTGCCGCCGGTGCCGAAGCCCTTCAGGGTGTACGCCGAACCGTCGGGGGCGATCAGCTGGACCTGGAGGTCACCGATGTAGGTGTGGACGATGTTCACGGGCACCTGGAGGGCGGCGGGGGCGTTGCCCGTGACGCCGCTGACGGTGACCGGGGACTCGACGGTCGCGTTGTCGGCGATGGCGAAGTCGGCGGTGTTCTCGAACTTCGGGCCGGTGGGCGGGGTGGTGGTGCCGCCGCCGACGTAGAGCAGCCGGTTCGGGGAGCCGCTGCCGGGGTTGGTGACGACGTTCGGGGTGGCGGCGGTCGTCAGGGCCGTGGAGACCTGGGCCGGGGTCGCCGTCGGGTTGCCGGCGAGGTAGACGGCCGCGGCGCCCACGACGTGCGGGGTGGCCATGGACGTACCGGAGATGGTGTTGGTGGCGGAGTCGCTGGAGTTCCACGCCGAGGTGATGGAGGAGCCCGGGGCGAAGATGTCCAGGACGGTGCCGTAGTTGGAGAAGCTGGAGCGGGCGTCGGTGCTGGTCGTGGAGCCGACCGTGATGGCCTCGGAGACCCGCGCCGGCGAGTAGTTGGAGGCGTTGGAGCTGTCGTTGCCGGCGGCGACGCCGTAGGTGACGCCGGAGGCGATCGAGTTGCGCACGGCCGCGTCGAGGGCGGAGTCGACGCCACCACCGAGGCTCATGTTGGCGACGGCCGGCTTGACGGCGTTCTGCGTGACCCAGTCGATGCCCGCGACGACCTGCTCGGTCGTGCCGGAGCCGGAGTTGTCGAGGACGCGGACGCCGACGATCTTCGCCTTCTTCGCGACGCCGTACGACGTGCCCGCGACCGTACCGGCGACGTGGGTGCCGTGGCCGTGGCCGTCCTGGGCGACGTTGTCGTTGTCGATGGCGTCGTAGCCGTTGAAGGCCCGGCCGCCGAAGTCGCTGTGCGAGATCCGCACACCGGTGTCGATGATGTACGCCGTCACGCCCTGGCCGGCGGTGTCCGGGTAGGTGTAACTCTGGTTCAGCGGAAGGGCCTTCTGGTCGATCCGGTCCAGGCCCCAGGACGGCGGGGAGGGCTGCGTGCCGTCGACGTGGAAGACGCGGTTCTGGACGACGGAGGCCACGGCGGGGTCGGCCGCGAGCTTCCTCGCCTGCGCCTCGGAGAGCTCGACGGAGTAGCCGTTGAGCGCCGAGGTGTACGTCCGCTTGATCTTCGCGCCGAACTTGGCCGCTACGGCCCGGCCCTTGGCGGTCTCCGCCTGCGCCGACTCGTCGAGGGTGACGATGTAGCTGCCCGCGATCGTGCCTTCGGCTCCCGCGTTCTCGATGACACCCTCCGGGGCGGCCGGTGAGGCGGCGGCCGGGAGGGCGGAGAGGGTGCCGAGGGTGAGGGCGGTGACGGCTATCGCCGCGGCGGTGGCGATTCGACGTCGTGATTCACGCATCACTGACATGTGAGGGGTCCTCCTCATTGGTGGTGCGTCGCTGTGGGGGATTAGCAGGGACATGACAAGACAACGTGGCTTCACACCGCCTCGCACATCCGGCTGCCGAGCGAAAGATTGACTGATCCATAGGAATCTCACAAGGGCTCTCGACAGCCTGCAACACCCGCGCCACACAGATGACATGCTGATCTTCATGACCGCCTACGTGTGCCCCCGCTGCCAGGTTCACTCGCCCACGGACACCCTCACCTGGTGTTGTCCGAAGTGCCGTGGCCCCTGGGACCTGGAGTTCGCGAGTGGGCCGGTTTCCCTCCCGTCACTCGCGTCACGACGAAATTCGTTGTGGCGTTACGAGGAGGCGCTGCCGCCGATGCCGTACGCGCCGGAGGTGACGCTCGGGGAGGGCCGCACGCCCCTGGTCCCCCTCAAGGAAGGGGAATCGGGGTCGGTTTCGGCCAAGCTGGACTTCCTCATGCCGACCCTGTCCTTCAAGGACCGCGGCGCGGTGATGCTCGCCGCCCACGCCCTGCGTCTCGCACGGACCGGCGGCCTCGACCGGGTCGTCGCCGACAGCAGCGGGAACGCGGGCACGGCGATCGCCGCGTACGGAGCGCGGGCCGGACTCGACTGCCTCGTGTACGTGCCCGAGGGCACCTCCCCGAAGAAGCTGGAGCAGATCCGGGCACACGGGGCCCGGGTCGTCGAGGTCCCCGGCGACCGCGAGGCCACGGCCCGCGCCGCGCGGGCGGCCGCCGACGAGCCCGGCACCTTCTACGCCTCGCACGTGTACAACCCGTACTTCCTGCACGGCACCAAGACCTACGTCTACGAGCTGTGGGAGGAGCTCGGCGGGCGCCTCCCCGACACGATCGTCGTCCCGGTGGGCAACGGCACCCTGCTCCTCGGCGCCGCCCTCGCCCTCGACGAGCTGCACCGCCACGGGCTCACGGACAACCGCCCCGCCCTCGTCGCCGTCCAGGCGGAGGCCGTCTCCCCGCTGGCGGCGGCCTTCCACGCGGGCGCGGAGGAGCTGGGCGAGGCCGTCCCCGTCCGGCCCACCCTCGCCGAGGGCATCGCGATCCCGGCCCCGCCCCGCGCCCACCAGGTCCTGCGCGCGGTACGGGCGACGGGCGGCACGTTCCTGACGGTGACGGAGGACCAGATCCGCACCGCCCAGCGGGACCTCGCCCGCCGTGGCCTCTTCGTCGAATCCACCGGTGTGGCCTGCTGGGCCGCGGTCCAGGCGGCCCCGCCACGCCCCGGCCTCACGGTGGTGCCGCTGTGCGGGGCGGGGGCGAAGACGGGCCTGGCGGTGTGACCGCGGCTCAGAACTCGTCGGCGCCGTTGCGGAGCTCGTACGTCCAGTAGCCCGTCTTCGCGGCGGCCTCGTCGACGGCCAGGCCGCCCGCGGGGGCCTGGACGACGATGCTGCCCTCGGCCGGGCCCTCGGGGGCGAAGAGGTTCACATTGAAGGTCTTCACGACCTTGTTGTCCTCGTGGGTGCCGCCGAGCGCGATCCGCACGTTGGCGTACGCGGGCGCGCCCGGCTTCACGACGATCGGGGCGGCCGGCTTGCTCTTGGCGACGGCCGGGACGTCCTTGGCCGTCTGGATCGGGCCGAAGGCGATCAGCGGGTACTGGAGCAGGGTGCAGGCGCTGCCGGAGGTGTTGGTGGCGGTGAGGACGATGTGCTCGGTCGGCACCTCGTCGGCCTTGGCCGCCGTGACCTTGATGTCGCCGTAGGCACAGGCGGGCGCCTCGGCGGAGGACTTGCCGCCGGTCGATGCGCCGGTCGTCGACCCCTTCGTGCCGGTGCCGCCGGACGTGCCGCCGGTCGCCGTCGAGCCGCCGGTGGAGCCGGAGCCGCTCTTGGCCGCGGTCTGGTCGGCCTCGCCGGCGGCGGCGGTCCCCTTGTCGGTGCTGCCCGCGGAGGCGTTCCCGGAGCTCTGCTGGGAGGCGCTCGCGCTCCCCGCGTCCTTGGCTCCGGTGTCCGTGCCGCCGCAGGCGGTCAGGCCGAGCGAGAGGGCGGCGATGGCGGCGGCGGCCAGGACGCTGGACTTGTGGTGGGTACGCATGGTGGTTCTCCCCCGTATGTGTTCGGTCGGTGCTGTATCCAGCTTCCGGCCTGGCGCTGCCGTCCCGCTTGCGTACCGCTAACGATTCGCTGACAGGCGCGAAAGTCCCGCCGCCGCCCGCGCCGACCCCTCGGTGAAACCGGCCGCCTCGGACGCCACGATCGCGCGTTCCAGCTGGTCAGCCGCCTCTTCGACGCGACCTATACCCGCCAGCGCCTCACCCCGGACGATCTGCAGCTGGGCCTGGACGACCACCGCGTCGGGTGCGACCAGTTCCCCGGCGCGAAGGGTGTGCGCGAGCGCCGCGTGATAGTCCCCCGCCTTCATGCAGTGCCCCGCCAGGTGATGGAGGGTGAGCACCTGGGTGGACGGATGCTCCGTCCGGTCGGCGAGCGAGACGGCGTGGAGCATGAGCAGCCCGGCCCGCTCGTGCTCCCCGGTCGCGTCCAGCACGGCCGCGTGGTTGACGTAGGCGATCGCCTCGCTGATGGTGTCGCCGGCCCGGGCGGCCAGGCCAGGCGCCTTCTCCAGATGGACGAGCGCCTCGGCGTCCCGGCCCTCCTCGTGCAGGATCCAGCCGAGCAGCGCCCTCGTCCGCGACTGCGCGTCGAAGTCGCCCATGTGCTCGGCCGAGGCGAGCCCTGCCTCCAGGAGCGGCGTCCAGCCGTCCCCGATCCGCATGAGCATCAGCGGCCACTGCACCAGGGCGAGTCGCCAGGCCCGGTCGTGCAGGCCGAGGGCGGCCGCGGCGGCGACCGCCCCTTCCAGGGCGGCGCGTTCGGCCACGTACCAGTCGAGGGCCGCCGTACGGTCCTCGAACTCGCGGGTCGCGGCGGGCCGGCGGAGGTCGGCGGGCAGCGAGTAGCAGGGCTGTGAGCCCGGCTCGGCGGCGGCGTCGGCCGCGAGCCCCGTGTAGAGGTAGTGGTCGAGGAGACGGGGCAGGCCCTCGGGATCGGCCCCGGGGGCGATATGGCGGGCGTAGAGGCGGACAAGGTCGTGCGGCATCCAGCGGCCGGGGACGGACTCGGTGAGCAGATGGGCGGCGGCGAGCCGGTCCAGGTCGGCGGAGGCCTGGGTGGGGGACGTGCCGACGAGCGCTCCGGCCGCGAACCGGTCCAGGTCCGAGCCGGTGTGCAGACCGATCGCGCGGAAGAGCCGGGCCGCGGACTCGGGCAACTGCTGCACGGTGAGGCGCAGCGCGGCGGAGACGCCCCGGTCCTCGACGTCGAGCAGCATCAGCCGGCCCTGCTCGTCGGCGAGCTCGCCGACCATCGCGTCGAGCGTCCACTGCGGGCGCTCGGCGAGCCGGGCCGCCGTGACCCGCAGCGCGAGCGGCAGTCCGTCGCAGAGCCCGGCGAGCCGTGCGGCGGCGGCGGGTTCGGCGGCGACCCGCGTCTCGCCGAGGACGGTGGTGAGCAGGGCGGCCGAAGCGGCCGGGGGAAGGTGGCCGAGCGGCACCGGCCGGGCCGCGTCGGAGGCGATGAGGCCACCGAGCCGGTCTCGGCTGGTGACCAGGGTCGTGCAGTGGTCGCCGCCGGGCAGCAGGGGCCTGACCTGCTCGGAGGAGCGGGCGTTGTCGAGGACGACGAGCAGCCGGCGGTCGGCGGTCAGGGACCGGAACAGGGCGCCGCGCGCCTCGACGGCCTCGGGGATCCGCTGCGGCTGCACACCGAGCGCGAGCAGGAACTCGCGCAGGACGGCGGCGGTCTCGGGCGCCGGGGTGTCGCTGAAACCGCGCAGGTCGGCGAAGAGCCGTCCGTCGGGGAAGTCGGAGCGGCGCTCGTACGCCCAGTGCACGGCGAAGGCCGTCTTGCCGACGCCGGCGGGCCCGGTGACCAGGCAGACGGGCCCCTCACCCCCTCGTACGGCCCGGTCGAGGGCGGCCAGCTCGGCCCCTCGCCCGGTGAAACCGCGCGGGGCGCGCGGCAGCCCCTCCGGCGCGGCGACCGGGACCGGAACGACCGGGCGGGCCACGGCGACGGGCTCGCCGGCGCGGAGCAGTGTCGCGTACGCCTCGCTGAGCGTCTCACCGGGGTCGACGCCCAGCTCCTCGGCGAGCAGCCGCCGGGTGCGGTGGTACCAGTCGATCGCGTCCGACTGCCGTCCCGAGCGGCCGAGCGCCAGCATCAGCGCGGCGGCGAGGGACTCCCGCAGGGGGTGCGCGACGGCCTCGGTCCGCAGCACGGCGGCGGCCCTGGCGTGCTCGCCGAGCTCCCCGTACGCCTCCGCGAGCGACTCGACGGAGGCGAGCCGCAGCTCCTCAAGGCCCCCGGCGGCGGCTTCGAGCGGCCGGCTGTGCACGGTCCCGGTGAGCGCGGGCCCCTGCCAGTACGACAGGGCCTCCCGCAGCATCCGCACGGCGTCGGCGGGCCTCCGCTGCACCCCGGCGAGCGCCACGAGTTCCTCGAACCGGTGCGCGTCCACGAGCGACTCCGGCATCCGCAGTACGTACGCCGAACCCTGGGTGGCCAGCTCGACCCCGTACGCCTCGGCCCCGTGCTCGGCGAGCAGCGCCCGAAGCCGCGAGACGTGCCCTTGCAGGACGGTCTTGGCATGGGTGGGCGGCTCTTCCTCCCACAGCGCGTCGATCAACTGAGCGACGTTCACGGCACTGTTGGGCCGCAGGAGGAGCATGACCAGCAGACTGGACCGTTTGGCGGGCCCCAGGGCTACGTCACCGTCCTCCGTCACCAGCGCAACGGAGCCGAGCAGCCGGAACTCCACCAGTACACCTCCGCGATCCGTCTCCCCCATTTCCCCAGCAGTCGAGGATACGTGGGGTGGAGGGGTCGAAAGCGACGTGGAGATCCCCGATCCCGCCCTCGTCGTCCGAATCTGCACATGGTGATGAACTGTGCGTTGTGCACCGTTACCTGTGCGCTGTGCTGAGCGGCTGTGTAAAAGGGGAATCGAACCCCTGCGCTGCTCCCCACGCACCACAGTGGACCGGATCGACCGCCGGTCCTCGGCTTGTGCACGCCTTCGGGACGACTACCTGCTCCACGTCGAGCGACTCGCTCAGTCCAGCAGGTCGACCTCCCAGTTCGACCGCTGGATCAGCATGTCGACCTCACGGATCTCCCGCGCCAGCACGTCGGCCTGCGCCCGCAGGGGCGCCACGGGAAACGCCGACAGCATCTTCAGCTCGGACCGCAGCTGCCGCACCATGCCGTGCTGGTCCCGCCCGGCGGCGGCGTCGGCGGCCGACGTGACGACGGAGTGCCGCAGCCGCAGCACATCGCGCCGCGCCAGCGCGTCGGTGAGCGTGCCCCCGCCCTCGACGACGGCCTGGGCGTTGGTCCGGTTGATCCGCCGGATCAACCCCTCCAGCTCCCCCAGGACCTCGTCGGACTCGGCCAGCAGGGCGGCCGCGTCCTCGGCAGGCTCCTCCCCCTCCTGATACCGAGCGCTGCCGACCACCCGAGCCCGCAACTGCTCGACCCGCCGAGCGGCATCCGCCCGCAACACCAACGCCTCGGCAAGCTTCACACCCCACACCTCCACCACAAAGATTCCGGCTGAAAGTATGCCCGCCGAAGCGGGCGGGCCCCGGAACGGACCGTCCTACTCCACTGCTGGCCTACTCCACTACTCCACGAAATAGGAGTCGTGCCGTACGAAGAACTCGGCGCGCTCCTCGTCGGTGGCGTCCGCCATGGCGGCAAGTCCCTCGAAGTACTCCTCGCGGGCAGCACCGGGCGCGAAGATCATCAGCATCTCGGCGGGCGCGTCCGAGTCGTTGCGGAAGGCGTGCAGGCCGCCCTGTGGCACGTACAGGAAGTCGCCCTTCCTCGCGTCGACCCAGCCCTCGCCGTCGAACAGCCGGACCGTGCCGTCGAGCACGAAGAACGACTCCGAGATCGTCTTGTGGAAGTGCGTCTTGGGCCCGCCCGCCTTCGCACTCATCTCCACCCGGTAGAGCCCGAACTCGCCCTGCGTGGAGGCCTTGGTGGCCAGATAGTGAATCGCGTCCTTGCCCGCGACACCGAACTCGGGCGGGGTGTCCACGGTCCGGAAGACCGCACTGACCTCTCCCTCCTCGCGGTGGTAGACCTGCTCCGGATACTCCGGGTACGACATCGGATCCCCCTCGTTCGACGGCCCTGCCGGGTCGCAGCGCCCCGTACGTGATCAACCACGGGCCGACCGTCGTATTCCGTCCCCGTGACTGCGCGGCTCAGCAGCGACGCCTTCGCCGCGACCCTCGGCCGACAGCGACCAGGGGCCCTGAAGGAGTCCCGGCACCCCGCCCTCGACCTTCATCGCGTGGAGGCACCCACCGAATCAGCAAACAACACCATAACGACCTAAAATAGCCTAAAAATCACAAGGCATGTCCGGCGGCTTCAAGGTGCCCCCGCGGGCCGTTCGGCTAGCCCAGGAGGCCGTGATGACCGATTCCCCCGACGCGGCACCGCAGTACACGCCCAGCGACCCCGAGGACACCCTCAAGCAGCTCGGAAGCTCATGGCACTGGGCACTCGGCATCGCCCTTGCGACCCTGATCCCAGGCATCCTGGTGCTCGTCTGGCCCGACGAGACGTTGCACGTCCTGGCCGTGATCATCGGTCTGCAGCTCCTGGTGGCGGGTGGCTTCCGTTTCGTCGCGGCCTTCTCGCACAGCAGCGACCGGTCCGGCAGCAGGCTGGCGGGCGTCCTGCTCGCCGTGCTGGCGTTCCTGGCGGGCGTCCTGGTGCTGCGTCATCCGATGCAGACCATCGCCGCGCTGTCCCTGATCGTCGGGGTGTTCTGGCTGCTGACCGGAGTGCTCACGGCATACGTGGCGATCGCCGACCGCACGCTCGTGCATCGCGGCCTGCGCTTCGGCCTGGGCACCCTCGGCGCCGTCGCCGGAATCGTCGTGCTCGCCTTCCCGGTGGACTCCGCGGTCGCGCTGACGCGACTGTTGGGACTTTGGCTCGTCCTGCTCGGCGTATTCGAAGTGGTGATGGCCTTCGCACTGCGCTCCGCCACCCGCCGGGTCACGCCCACGCCTCCAGGGTGAACGCCGGGCGTTGACAGCCCCGCACCCCCGAAGCCGCTCTCGTCGATCACAGCGGACTTGGCTGGCCTTCGAGGTGCTGCCCAAGCACCAGGAGTGTGAAGAGCGCGAGATCAACCGGATCATCGACGAGCGCGACCGTCTCGTCATAGGCAGCTGAGATCGCCTTCGCGGCACAAGAACTCCGCACGCCTCGCCTGCTCGACAGCGTCCATGACGCGAACCTGGTCGGAGCTCCAGTCCCTCGTCAGCGGCTTTTGCTGCAGTCGGCAAAGCGTGAGAACCAGACGCCCAAGAGCACCTCACCTGACGTGGCCACAGCCGCTACCGTGAAGCCATGACCGCACTGCCCGACTGGATGCGCCCGCCGCGCGCGGAAGGCTGGTTCGCGGAGGACCTCGACCGCCTCCCCGAGGCACCCCGCCACACCGAGCTGATCGACGGAGCCCTCGTCTTCATGATGTCGCCCCAGAGGTGGTGGCACGGCCACCTCGTCACCATGCTCACGGTCGCACTCATGGAACAGGTACCCGCCGACACCAGAGTCGGCCGCGAGATGACCATCAAGCTCGACCCGCGCAACCGTCCCGAACCGGATCTGCTGGTGACGACGGCCGACTTCGACGGTGACCGCACCTGGTTCGCACCGGAGGATGTCCAGCTCGTCGTCGAGGTCGTCTCACCCGAGTCCGCCCATCGCGATCGCACAGTAAAACTCCGCAAGTACGCGGAGGCCGGCATCCCGCACTACTGGTGCATCGAGGACGAGGACGGGGCGCCCGTCGTCCACGTCTACGAGCTCGACGAACCCACCGGCGCCTACGCCCCCGCCGGGATCTTCCGGGGCACCCTGCAACGCCCGGTGCCCTTCGCGGTCAGCCTGGACCTCGACAAGCTCACGCCGCCCCGAAGCAGCTGAAAGTCGGCACCAAGTCAGCACGGGAATGCAGAAGGGGTCGGACTCACCAGAGTCCGACCCCTTCTGACCTGCAGATTTGACGAAATCATCTAACGTGCAGTAATGAGACGATTACACGTTGAAGCGGAACTCCACCACGTCGCCGTCCTGCATGACGTACTCCTTGCCCTCCATGCGGGCCTTGCCGGCCGCGCGGGCGTCGGCTACCGAGCCCGTTTCCACGAGGTCGGCGAAGGAGATGACCTCGGCCTTGATGAAGCCCTTCTGGAAGTCGGTGTGGATGACACCGGCCGCCTCGGGGGCCGTCGCGCCCTGCTTGATCGTCCAGGCGCGGGATTCCTTGGGGCCGGCCGTCAGGTAGGTCTGGAGGCCCAGGGTCGCGAAGCCGACGCGGGCGAGGATCGCCAGGCCGGGCTCCTCGGCGCCGACGGACTGGAGGAGCTCCATGGCGTCCTCCTCGTCCAGCTCGGCCAGGTCCTGCTCCAGCTTGGCGTTCAGGAAGATCGCCTCCGCCGGGGCGACCAGGGCGCTCTGCTCCGCCTTGAACGCGTCGTCCGTCAGCTCGTCCTCGTCCACGTTGAAGACGTAGAGGAAGGGCTTGGTGGTGAGGAGGTGCAGGTCGTGGAGGAGCTCGGTCTTCTCCGTGCCCTGCACGATGCCCTGCGAGAAGAGGGTGTCGCCGCGCTCCAGGATCGCCTGGGCCGCCTCGACCGCGGCGACCTTCGGCGCCGTGTCCTTCTTGATCCGCATCTCCTTCTGGAGGCGCGGCAGGACCTTCTCGATCGTCTGGAGGTCCGCGAGGATCAGCTCCGTGTTGATCGTCTCGATGTCGTCCTTCGGCGAGACCTTGCCGTCGACGTGCACGACGTTCTCGTCCTTGAAGGCGCGGATGACCTGGCAGATCGCATCCGACTCGCGGATGTTCGCCAGGAACTTGTTGCCGAGGCCCTCGCCCTCGCTCGCGCCGCGCACGATGCCCGCGATGTCGACGAAGTCGACCGTCGCCGGGAGGATGCGCTGGGATCCGAAGATCTCCGCGAGCTTCGTCAGCCGGGCGTCGGGGACGCCGACGACTCCGACGTTGGGCTCGATCGTGGCGAACGGGTAGTTGGCCGCCAGCACGTCGTTCTTGGTCAGGGCGTTGAACAGGGTCGACTTGCCGACATTCGGCAGACCGACGATTCCGATCGTGAGCGACACGGTGGCGACTTCCTGAAGGTGTGGACGGGGGGCCGATCCCCCAGTTTACGGGCGGCCCGAACCGGCCAGTGACGCCGACCTTCGGTCGTTCTCGGGGGCAAGGTCACCCAAAGGGCGTGTCCCGGACCCGGTTCCCGCCCCTTCCCGACCTACGTTGGTGGAGTGGAGCAGCACAGGACAAGTCAGCCGCAAGGCCGCCGACGGCCGCAAACCCCCGTCACGACGCCCGTCACCACCCCCGTCGCACCGCCGGTCACACCGCCGGCCGCGCTCGTGGAGGGTGCGGCCGTCTACCGCGTGACCGGCCGGACCAGGCGGGGCCCCGGCGTCGCGCGCGTCCAGCGCGCCGGGGCCCCGGGAGCCGCGGTCGGAAAGCCCGGCGGCCGCCCCGTGCCGCCCGTCGTGCTCGCGCTTCGCCGGCTTCCCTCGCCCCGCCTCACCGGGCTCGGCGCCGGGCTCTTCGCCTCCGCGGTCATGCTGGTGCTCGGCCTGCTCGACCTGCTGCTCTTCGACGGCTCCCCCCTCGTCTACGGGCTGCTGTTCCTGCCCGTCAGCGCCCTGACCGCGCTCTGGGTCCGTACCGCCGACCTCGTCACCGCCCCCATCGGCGTCCCCATCGCCTTCGCCGTCGGCGTCGTCCCCATCGCGGGCGGCACGGGCGGTTTCGGCGGCCAGGCCATGGCCGTCGTGACCGCCCTCGCCGTGCACGCCGGCTGGTTGTACGGCGGAACCCTCGTCGCCGGGCTCATCGCGAGCGTACGGAAGGTGCGGGAGATGGGTCGGCGCCAGCACCTCGCCCGGTCCGGTGGATCCGGTGCCTCCGGAGCCGCCGGGACCGCCTCCGTGGCCGGTGAGGCGCCGGGTGGGCGGGGTGGAGCCGGTGGGCCGGGTGGGGCCGCCGCCCGCCGTCGCCCCGTCGCGTAGCCCGTAGACGCGTGGACGGTAGCCCGTAGCCCCGTAGCCGCGTAGACGCGTGGACGGTGGCCCGTAGCCGCGTAGCCCGTAGCCGTACGCCCCGGGCTCCGTACTCTCCGTACGCCGCCCCCGCCCCCTACGCCGCCCCCGCCGCCATCCCCGCCCCCACGATCCCCGCGTTGTTCTGGAGTTCCGCCGGGACGATCTCCGCGCGGATGCCCTCGATCAGCGGAAGGAACTTGTCCGCCTTCCGGCTCACCCCGCCGCCGATGATGAACAGCTCCGGCGAGAACAGCATCTCCACGTGCGCGAGGTACTTCCGCAGGCGGCGCGTCGCCCAGTGTTCCCAGCTGAGGTCCTCGTCCTCCTTGGCCTTCGTCGACGCCCTGGTCTCGGCGTCGTGGCCCTTGAGCTCCAGGTGGCCGAGCTCCGTGTTCGGGACGAGGCGGCCGTCGACGAAGAGGGCCGAGCCGATGCCCGTGCCGAGGGTCAGCAGGATCACGGTGCCCTTGCGGCCGCGGCCCGCGCCGAAGGCCATCTCCGCGATTCCGGCCGCGTCGGCGTCGTTCAGGACGGTCACCGGGAGGCCGCCCAGGCGCTCGCTCAGCAGGGTGCCCGCGTCCACGCCGATCCATGATCTGTCGACGTTCGCCGCCGTACGGATGGTGGAGCCGGTGACCACCCCCGGGAAGGTCACCCCCACCGGTCCGGTCCAGCCGAAGTGCTCCACGACCTCCGCGACGCAGCCCGCCACACCGTCGGGTGTGGCGGGCTGCGGGGTCAGTACCTTGTGGCGCTCCTCGGTGAGCGCTCCGCGCTCCAGGTCCACGGGGGCGCCCTTGATGCCCGAGCCGCCGATGTCCACTCCGAAGACGTTCATGGAACCCACGGTAAGGGCTTCCGTACGGAGTTACTCCTTGACCGCTGCCTTCTCCAGCAGCTTCGCCGCCTCGGCCCGCAGGTCCTTGTTGCGGAGCTCCTTGGGCAGCGAGAAGGTGAGGGACTCGTCGGCCGTCTTGACGATCTCCACGTCGGCGTAACCGCGCTCGGAGAGCCACTCCAGGACCTCCTGCACCAGGATGTCCGGGACGGAGGCGCCGGAGGAGAGGCCGACGCTGGTGACGCCCTCCAGCCAGGCCTCGTCGATCTCGCTGGCGAAGTCGACCAGGTAGGCGGCGGGGACGCCGGCCTGCTTGGCGACCTCGACCATGCGGATCGAGTTCGAGGAGTTCTTCGAGCCGACGACGATGACGAGCTCGGCCTGGCCGGCCAGCTCCTTGATCGCGATCTGGCGGTTCTGCGTGGCGTAGCAGATGTCGTCGGACGGCGGGGAGATCAGCTGCGGGAACTTCTCCTTCAGCGCGTCGACCGTCTCCATCGTCTCGTCGACCGAGAGCGTGGTCTGGGAGAGCCAGACGACGCGGGACGGGTCGCGGACCTCGATCTTGGCGACGTCGCCGGGGCCGTCGACCAGCTGGATGTGGTCGGGGGCCTCGCCGGAGGTGCCGATGACCTCCTCGTGGCCCTCGTGGCCGATGAGGAGGATGTCGAAGTCGTCGTTGGCGAAGCGGACGGCTTCCTTGTGGACCTTGGTGACCAGCGGGCAGGTGGCGTCGATGGTCGCGAGCCGGCCCTGGCGGGCCTCCTCGTGGACGGTCGGGGCGACACCGTGCGCGGAGAACATCACGATGTTGCCCGGCGGCACCTCGGTCGCCTGGTCGACGAAGATGGCGCCCTTCCGCTCCAGGGTCTGGACGACGTACTTGTTGTGGACGATCTCGTGCCGGACGTAGATCGGGGCGCCGTACTGCTCCAGGGCCTTCTCCACCGCGATCACGGCACGGTCCACGCCCGCGCAGTAGCCGCGGGGAGCGGCGAGCAGGACACGCTTCGGGCGGTTCGTCGCGGAGGCGGAATCGGGCGTCGACGCGGGCGTTGCAGTCATGCGTCCCATCGTAAGGCCGCGTCGGTGAGCGGTTTGATCGGTGCCGTGGCCGAAAATGTGGCCATGGCCGAGGAATCGCAGGTGGCGGCGCACGGGGAAGACGCGGAACACACGGGACTCCGACGGAACCTCGGGTTCCGAGACCTGGTCGTCTACGGACTGCTCTTCATCGCCCCCATGGCGCCCGTCGGCGTCTTCGGCACGCTCGACGCGAAGTCCGGCGGCGCGGTCGCACTCGTGTACGTCGTGGCCACGGTCGCCATGGCGTTCACGGCGTTCAGTTACGCGCAGATGGTGCGGGTCGCTCCGCAGGCCGGCTCCGTCTTCACGTACGCGCGCAAGGGTCTCGGCGAAGGCCCGGGATTCATCGCCGGCTGGATGGCGATGCTCGACTACCTGCTGATCCCGGCCGTCGCCTATCTCTTCGCCGGCATCGCGATGGAGGCGCTGGTCCCGGAGGTGGACCGGTGGGTGTGGACCGGGATCGCCGTCGTCGTCACGACCCTGCTCAACCTCTGGGGCGTACGGGCGGCCGCCCGGGTCGGCTTCGCGGTGCTCGCGATGGAGATCGTCGTGCTGCTCGTCTTCGTCGTCTCCGCGATCGTGGCGCTCGCCCAGGACGGGGCTCGGCGCGACTGGTGGTCGCCGCTCACCGGTGACGCCTCGTTCTCGCTGACCGCCGTCATCGGCGCGGTGTCCGTGGCCGTCCTGTCCTACCTGGGCTTCGACGCGATCGCCTCCTTCGCGGAGGAGGTCACCGGCGGTTCGGCGAAGGTGGCGCGGGCGCTGTTGTTCTGCCTGGCCCTCGCGGGCGTCCTGTTCATCGCGCAGACCTGGCTGGTCTCGCTGCTCGAACCGGTCTCCTCGGCCGAGCTCGCGGCCGACCCGGGGAAGCAGGGTTCGGCCTTCTACGACGCCGTCGAGAGTGCGGTCGGCGGCTGGCTGCACGACCTCGTGGCCGTCTCGAAGGCGATCGGCGCGGCCTTCGCGGCGCTCGCGGGCCAGGCGGCCGGTAGTCGGCTGCTGTTCGCGATGGGCCGCGAGCGGCGGCTGCCGCACGTGCTCGCCCGGACCGACTCGGGCGTCCCGCGGGTGGCGCTCCTGGTGTCGGCGACGGTGACGATGATCGCGGCGGTGTGGGCGGCCCGGCGGGACGACGGCCTCGACCACCTGGTGTCGGTGGTCGACGTGGGCGCCCTGACGGCCTTCGTCCTGCTGCACGCGAGCGTGGTGGGCTGGTTCGTGGTGCAGCGGGCGGAGGGGCCGCCGCACTGGTTGAGGCATGTCCTGCTGCCCGTGGTCGGGGCCGCGATCCTGATCGCGGTCATCGTGGAGGCCTCGGTGGCGGCGCAGGTGGTGGGCGTGGTGTGGCTGGGCGTGGGCCTGATCGTCCTGGCGGTGCAGGGGACGACGCGGACGCCCGCGGGGCGCTGAGGTCGCCGTGGCGGGCGCGCCCGGTCCGACGTCGGGCGGGGCGCCCGGCCCGGCATCGCGCGGAGCGCCCGGCCCGGCATCGCGCGGGCGCCCGGCCCCGGCATCGCGCGAGCGCCCGGTCCTGCGTCCCGCGCGGTCCTGACGTTGTCGTACCGCGCGGTTACGCTCGGTCCATGGCTCTGACTACGTCCGCCGAAGCACCGCTTCCCGTCGGTGAGGTCTCCCGACTGATCGGGGGGTGGATCGACCGGCTCGGGGCGATCTGGGTCGAGGGGCAGATCACGCAGCTGTCCCGGCGCCCCGGCGCCGGGGTCGTCTTCCTGACGCTGCGGGATCCCTCGTACGACATCTCCATCGGCGTCACCTGCTACCGGCAGGTCTTCGACGCCGTCGCGGACATCGTGTCCGAGGGTGCCCGGGTCGTCGTCCGGGCGAAGCCCGAGTGGTACGCCCCGCGCGGGCAGCTGTCGCTGCGGGCGGCGGAGATCAAGCCGGTCGGGATCGGCGAGCTGCTCGCCCGCCTGGAGCAGCTGAAGCGGAGCCTGGCGGCCGAGGGGCTCTTCGCGCTCGACCGGAAGAGGCCGCTGCCGTTCCTGCCGCACCGGATCGGGCTCGTCTGCGGCCGCGCGTCGGCGGCGGAGCGGGACGTCCTGGAGAACGCGCGCCGGCGCTGGCCCGCCGTCGCCTTCGAGGTGCGGAACGTGGCGGTGCAGGGCGTGAAGGCCGTTCCGCAGGTCGTCCAGGCGGTCAAGGAGCTCGACGCCCACGAGGACGTCGACGTGATCATCGTGGCCCGGGGCGGCGGCAGCGTCGAGGACCTGCTGCCGTTCTCGGACGAGCAGCTGGTCCGGGCCGTCGCCGAGTGCCGTACGCCGGTGGTCTCGGCCATCGGGCACGAACCGGACTCGCCCCTGCTCGACCTGGTGGCGGACCTGCGCGCCTCGACGCCGACGGACGCGGCCAAGAAGGTCGTCCCGGACGTCGGCGAGGAGCTGGACCGGGTGCGCGGCCTGCGGGACCGGGCCCTGCGGACCGTACGGGGCCTCCTCGACCGGGAGGAGCGCGGCCTCGCGCACACGCTCGCCCGGCCCGTCATGGAGCATCCGCAGCGCATGGTCGAGGTCCGCGAGGACGAGCTCGTGGCGCTGCTGGCCCGCAGCCGGCGGGTCCTCGGGCACCTCCTGGACCGGGCGGACTCCGAGCTGTCGCACACGCGGGCGCGGGTCCGGGCGCTGTCGCCCGCCGCGACGATGGAGCGGGGGTACGCGGTGCTCCAGCGGTCGGACGGGACCGTGGTCCGCTCCCCGGAGGAGGTCGCGGAGGGCGAGGAGCTGCGGGCCCGGGTCGCGGAGGGCGAGTTCGCGGTGCGGCGCGTGGCCGACGCGGACCGGGCCTGAGTACGGCGCCGGCAGGGCGCGTCGAGAGAGAACAGAGAACCGGACACGGAGGGTGGAGCAGCACATGGCAGCGGGAACGAGTACGGGTACGGACGAGGCGGCGCTCGGGTACGAGCAGGCGCGGGACGAGCTGATCGAGGTCGTCCGGCGGCTCGAAGCGGGCGGGACGTCCCTGGAGGAGTCCCTCGCGCTCTGGGAGCGTGGTGAGGAGCTGGCGAAGGTCTGCCGGCGGCGGCTGGAGGGCGCGCGGGCCCGGCTCGACGCCTCGCTCGCGGCGGAGCGCGCCGCGGAGGAGGAGGCGGAGACGGAGGGCGGGGACGCGTAGCGCCCCGCATGTAGACTTCCAAGTGAAGCGGATCACTATCCGGATGGATTAGTTGAAGTTTCACCAATCATCGGCGTACTGTCGAGGACATCGCTTGAAGCCCTACGAGCGACCCCCCTTTTGCAGTCCGGAAGGTACGCAGCATGTCTCTCGCCCTTGACGCCGCCGCTCAGGATCTCCTTTTCCGTGAGGCCCGCACCGCCAACACGTTCACCGACGAGCCGGTGACCGACGAGCAGGTCCAGGCGATCTACGACCTGGTGAAGTACGGCCCGACCGCCTTCAACCAGACCCCGCTGCGCATCACCCTGGTCCGCTCCCCCGAGGCCCGTGAGCGCCTGGTCAAGCACATGGCCGAGGGCAACCAGCCCAAGACCGCCGCTGCCCCGCTCGTCGCGATCCTCTCCGCCGACAACGAGTTCCACGAGGAGCTCCCGGCCCTGCTTCCGCACTTCCCGCAGGCCAAGGACATGTTCTTCGCCGAGCGCCCGGTCCGCGAGCAGTCCGCCGTCCTGAACGCCGCCCTCCAGGCCGCGTACTTCATCGTGGGCGTCCGCGCCGCCGGCCTGGCCGCGGGCCCGATGACCGGTCTGGACTTCGCCGGCCTCCAGAAGGAGTTCCTGGACGCCGACCACACCCCGCTGATGGTCGTCAACATCGGCAAGCCGGGCGAGGACGCCTGGTTCCCGCGTTCCCCGCGCCTCGCCTACGACGAGGTCGTCACCACCGTCTGAGTGGGATGACGTAGAGAACACACGGAAAGGCCCCGCACTCCCTGAGTGCGGGGCCTTTCCCGTACGCCGTCGTCCGCGCCCGGACCTTCTTCGACGCGGACCTACTTCGACGCGGACTTTCTTCGGCTCGGACCTTCTTCGGCTCAGACCTTCTTCGACTGGAGCGAGCCCACCATCTCGGCGAGCCGCTCGAACGAGGCCGTGCCGGTCACCACCGTCGTCGCCCCGCCGTCCGTCCGGACGAGCGCGTCGTACTTCGGGCCCTCCCAGCGCTGCCAGACCCGGCCCGCCACCGTCTCGGTCTTCCCGGTGTTCTTCGCCCGGTGGGTGACGTCCGGCACGAAGGTGCCCGCCGCCGCCGTCGACTGGTGGATCGCCACGTACTGGGTGTCCGGCGAGAGGAAACCGAGCTGCCAGGCATTGGCGTTCTCGCGCTTGTACGAGACGACCGTCGCCTTCCAGCCCTCGCCCAGGCCCTCGGGGGCCAGCACCGGATACGGTGCCGCCCGCTGAGCCGTCAGGAGCTCGACCCGGTAGTCCTTCGCCTTGACCGGATCCGCGCTCTCATCGTGCGGGATGAAGAGATACATCACTCCCGCGGCGACCAAGATCACCCCGAGGGACTGGAACATCCCGCGTACCGTCTGCCTGCCTCGCATACCTGCCACGCGCACCATGGTCGCATCAAGGGTCCGTGCTCATACGTGGGCCCCTCTGCTCATTTTGTCGACGTACCGATAGAGTCGCATCACCCTCCCTTATCCGGCCGTCGCCGTACAGAAAGGTGCGTTCCGATGACCGAGCAGCAGAATCTGCCGCCCGAGCTCGTGGTTTCCCCCGAGGCTCCCGACCGCAACCTCGCCCTTGAGCTGGTCCGCGTCACCGAGGCCGCTGCCATGGCCGCCGGCCGCTGGGTCGGCCGCGGCGACAAGATCGGCGCGGACGGCGCGGCGGTCAACGCGATGCGGACCCTGATCTCCACCGTCTCGATGAACGGCGTGGTCGTCATCGGCGAGGGCGAGAAGGACGAAGCCCCGATGCTCTTCAACGGCGAGCGGGTCGGCGACGGCACCGGCGCCGAGGTCGACATCGCCGTCGACCCGATCGACGGCACCACGCTCAACGCCAAGGGCATGCCCAACGCGATCGCCGTCCTGGCCGCCGCGGACCGCGGCACCATGTTCGATCCGTCCGCGGTCTTCTACATGGACAAGCTGGTCACCGGCCCCGAGGCCGCCGACTTCGTCGACATCAACGCCCCCGTCTCGGTCAACATCCGCCGGGTCGCCAAGGCGAAGAACTCCTCGCCCGAGGACATCACGGTCGTCATCCTGGACCGCCCCCGTCACGAGGGCATCGTCAAGGAGATCCGCGAGACCGGCGCCCGGATCAAGTTCATCTCGGACGGCGACGTCGCCGGTTCGATCATGGCCGTCCGCGAGGGCACCGGCGTCGACATGCTCATGGGCATCGGCGGCACCCCCGAGGGCATCATCTCCGCGTGCGCCATCAAGTGCCTCGGCGGCGTGATCCAGGGCAAGCTGTGGCCGAAGGACGACGCCGAGCGCCAGAAGGCCCTCGACGCGGGCCACGACCTGGACCGGGTGCTCTCCACGAACGACCTGGTCGCCGGGGACAACGTCTTCTTCGTCGCGACCGGCATCACCGACGGCGAGCTGCTGCGCGGGGTGCGCTACCGCGCCGAGACGGCGACCACGCAGTCGCTCGTCATGCGCTCGAAGTCCGGCACGATCCGCCAGATCGACTCCACGCACCGGCTCTCGAAGCTGCGCGCGTACAGCAAGATCGACTTCGATCGCGCCAACTGAGTCCACACGGCCGGGACAGGACGAAGAGGGGCGCCCCCATGTGCGGTGGGGGCGCCCCTTCCCGTACGGAACGACGGACGTGTCCGCGCTCCCGTCAGGCCGCCGAGGCCGTCCGGTCCCGTCAGCCCGCCTGGGCGATCCGGTCGGTCGCGGCCGCCTTCCTCAGCTCCACCTCGCGCCGTCGGCGCCGGGCCAGGGCCACGCGGCGCTCCGCCGCCGTGAGCCCGCCCCACACCCCGTACGGCTCGGGCTGGAGCAGCGCGTGCTCCCGGCACTCGACCATCACGGGACAGCGTCCGCAGACCCGCTTGGCCGCCGCCTCACGCGCGAGCCGCGCGGCGGTCGGCTCCTTGGACGGGGCGAAGAACAGCCCGGCTTCGTCCCGGCGGCACACCGCCTCCGCATGCCAAGGACCGGCCTCGTCCTCCCGGGCAGGGGCGCGCTGAGGGGGCACGGCGGCGACCTGGAGGGGCTGATGCGGCAGTTGCAGCACGGTCTACTCCTGACGACGGCTTCGCGAGCGAGCGGCGATGCACCAGCCCTACCCGCTGTGCGCGCGCCTATGCACTGCGTGCCGCGCCGTTCCGCTCTGCGGATACCCGAGGGCGAATTCCGGTCAACGGCGGCTCCGGTGTCCGGTCGTCAGCCGAGGTGCTTGCGCAGCTTGTCCTGGAGATCGGTGATCCACTTGCCGCGCTTGGGCCTCGCCTCGACGTTCCCGAAGACCGAGTAGCCGTTGATGACGACGACCGGGGCCTGCGGGTCGACGCCCTCCAGGGTCACGACCTCGAAGTTGCCGAAGATCCCGCTGCCGCTGCCGCGCAGGCTGATGTTCTCCGGGACGCGCACCTCCACGTTGCCGAAGATCGACGTGGCGTTGATGGTGGTCAGGCGCTGGGTGAAGATCGCCTCGGTCAGGTCGATCTCGATGTTCCCGAAGAGCGCGAACGCGTTCGTCCGGCGGCTCACCCGCCAACGTCCCTTGCGGGTGGTGCTGGAGAAGATCGCGACCAGGTTGTCCGCGGGGCCGTCGGTCTCCTCCGGGCCGTACCCGTAGTCCGGCGCGGTCTCCTGGTGGGGCCGGGCGCCGGGCAGGTCGCGGACGATCGGCTCCAGCTCCCCGACGGTCTTCGCCCGGTACACCGCGTCGATCCGGTCCGAGTGCTCCTCGGCGTCGAGCCGCCCCTCCGCCAGGGCGTCCCTGAGGATGTCCGCGATCCGGTCCCGGTCCGCGTCCGAGGCGCGCAACGAGCCCTGGGGGTCGGCGAAGACGGTCTCCGCGGGGGCGGGCTCGGCGGGTGCGGCCTGCCGCTGCGGCTGCGGCTGCTTTTCGGGTTCGGGCTTCTTTTCGAGGTCCACGGAGCCAGCCTAGCGAAACGCGATAGATCGCGACCAGGGGGCGGGGCCGCGACCTGTGGACGACATCTCGAACCCGTGGGCGGAAATGGCGGGTTGAAGGCGCTCCGGAACCCGCCCGGCTCCGCGCGCCCCACCGGCCGGAGCCGGGAATCCGGTCGCCGCGTCCGCCCGCAGGGACCGGGAATCCGGTCGCCGAGTCCGCCCGCCCGGTGATCGGGGAGCCGTCGCCGAGTCCGCCCGGTGACCGGGGAGCCGTCACCGAGTCCGCCGTACGTCGCCGTTCCGGGCGAAGCCGTACCCGCCCGACAGCCACGGTGCCGTAGGCCCGGGTCCGTGGGAAACACGCCACTCCGGCACGGTCCCGGTTCCAAGTGAGCCTTACCTCACAGGACCGGGCACGCGCCCGCGTTCTACGCTGGAGGGCGCACGGCCAACGGAGGCGGTGCGCCGTCTTGCCGAGTGAGGAATGGCCCCCATGCCAGAGTTTGCGTACTCCGATCTGCTCCCCCTGGGAGAGGACACCACGCCCTACCGCCTGGTGACCTCCGAAGGTGTCTCCACCTTCGAGGCCGACGGCCGTACGTTCCTCAAGGTCGAGCCGGAGGCGCTGCGCACGCTGGCCGCCGAGGCGATCCACGACATCCAGCACTTCCTGCGCCCGGCCCACCTGGCCCAGCTGCGCCGGATCATCGACGACCCCGAGGCCTCCTCGAACGACAAGTTCGTCGCGCTCGACCTCCTCAAGAACGCGAACATCGCCGCCGCCGGCGTCCTGCCCATGTGCCAGGACACGGGCACGGCGATCGTCATGGGCAAGCGCGGCCAGAACGTGCTGACCCCGGGCCGCGACGAGGAGGCCCTGTCCAAGGGCATCTACGACGCCTACACCAAGCTGAACCTGCGGTACTCGCAGATGGCCCCGGTCACCATGTGGGAGGAGAAGAACACCGGCTCGAACCTGCCCGCGCAGATCGAGCTGTACGCGACCGACGGCGGCGCGTACAAGTTCCTCTTCATGGCCAAGGGCGGCGGCTCCGCCAACAAGTCCTTCCTCTACCAGGAGACGAAGGCCGTCCTCAACGAGGCGAGCATGATGAAGTTCCTGGAGGAGAAGATCCGCTCGCTCGGCACGGCCGCCTGCCCGCCGTACCACCTGGCGATCGTCGTCGGCGGCACCTCGGCCGAGTTCGCGCTCAAGACCGCGAAGTACGCCTCCGCGCACTACCTGGACGAGCTGCCCACCGAGGGCTCGGCCGAGACCGGCCACGGCTTCCGCGACAAGGAGCTGGAGGAGAAGGTCTTCGAGCTGACGCAGAAGATCGGCATCGGCGCGCAGTTCGGCGGCAAGTACTTCTGCCACGACGTCCGCGTCGTCCGCCTCCCCCGCCACGGCGCCTCGCTGCCCGTCGCCATCGCCGTCTCCTGCTCGGCCGACCGCCAGGCCGTCGCGAAGATCACCGCCGAGGGCGTCTTCCTGGAGCAGCTGGAGACCGACCCGGCGCGCTTCCTGCCGGACACCACCGACGAGCACCTGTCGGAAGAGGCCGACGTCGTCACCATCGACCTGAACCAGCCGATGGACGACATCCTCGCCGAGCTGACCAAGTACCCGGTCAAGACCCGGCTCTCGCTCAACGGCCCGCTGGTCGTGGCGCGCGACATCGCGCACGCCAAGATCAAGGAGCGGCTGGACGCGGGCGAGGAGATGCCGCAGTACCTGAAGGACCACCCGGTCTACTACGCGGGCCCCGCGAAGACCCCCGAGGGCTACGCCTCCGGCTCCTTCGGCCCGACCACGGCCGGCCGCATGGACTCGTACGTCGAGCAGTTCCAGGCGGCGGGCGGCTCGAAGGTCATGCTGGCCAAGGGCAACCGCTCGCAGCAGGTCACGAACGCCTGCGGCAGCCACGGCGGCTTCTACCTCGGTTCGATCGGCGGCCCGGCCGCCCGTCTGGCGCAGGACTGCATCAAGAAGGTCGAGGTCGTCGAGTACGAGGAGCTCGGCATGGAGGCGGTCTGGAAGATCGAGGTCGAGGACTTCCCGGCGTTCATCGTCGTGGACGACAAGGGCAACGACTTCTTCCAGAACCCGGCCCCGGAGCCGACGTTCACGCACATCCCGGTGCGGGGTCCCGGCCTCGGCTGATCGCCTGACGCTCGACGCACGCCCCTCGGTCCGCCCGGACCGGGGGGCTTCGTCGATCTCCGAGTCGTCGATCACCGCTCAGAAAGTCGCTACCGACTGGTAGCCATCTCGTTGCCTACTGTCCAGTATTGAGCGCGAGCATGCCAAAGTCCTGAGCTGGTCGACCAAGGGAGCCCCCATGCCCGCCACCCCCCTCCGCAGGCGCGCCACCGCCGGAACCACGGCCGCCCTCGCCCTCACCGCGTTCCTCGTCGTCGGTCCCGCGCCTGCCGCGTCCGCCGCCGACCCGGACAGCCACAGCACGTCGACCGCCGCGATCAAGGACGTCGACTACACGACCTGGCTCCGTGACGTGGCCGCCGTCGTCGACGAGGCCCGCCCGTACATCGAGGAGCGCTCCGAGAACGCCGGCCGCGAGAAGCAGGCGATCGTCCTCGACATCGACAACAGCTCCCTGGAGACGGACTTCCACCCCTTCTGGGAGCTGCCGACCCCGGCCATCGCGGACGTGCGCACCCTCGTCCGGAACGCCCACGCCCGCGGCGTGGACGTCTTCTTCGTCACCGCCCGCCCGGGCATCATCTACTCCCTCACCGACTGGAACCTGAAGCAGGCCGGCTACCCGGTCGACGGGCTGTACGTGCGTTCCCTGCCCGACCTGTTCGCGGAGGTCGGCGCGTACAAGACGGCGCAGCGCGCCAAGATCGAGGCCAAGGGCTACACGATCATCGCGAACATCGGCAACAACACCACCGACCTGGTCGGCGGCCACGCCGAGCGCACCTTCAAGCTCCCCGACTACGGCGGCAAGCTCTCCTGACGCCCCTGCCCGCCGGCCCGCCGTGTGGACAACCCCGCGGGTCGATACACCTAGTCGGTGAGGTGGAACTCCATCCGTGAGTAGTCCCCGTCCTGGGTCGAACGGATGGTGCCGCGCGCGCCCTCGAAGTCTCCGGTTCCGCCGGTGACGGCGATGTCGAAGGCGGCGATCTCCTCGTCGGACGGGCCGACGGTCAGCATGACCTGCCCCGTGACCTGCCCGGCGGGTTCGCCGTCCAGCACGAAGGTGCCCACGCAGAGGAAGTCGCCGGGGTCGCCGACACGGACGACGGTGCAGGTCACGCCGTCCCGGCCGACCTGCTCCCCGCCCTTGGACCTGAAGAGGTCGTCGGCGAAGGCGAAGGAGTCCCCGAGTCCGGGCGGCGGCGCGCTCTCGTCCCCCTGGTCCCCGGGGACCTCCTGGGCGTAGACCGTGAAATCGAACCCCTCGGCGGCGGAGGCCGGGACGGCGGCGTCGGCGGAGAAGGCGCCGGCCGCGACCGCGCAGACCCCGAGCACGCCGATCCTCCTGAAGCTCCGGAACATGTCCAGCCTCCTGCGGGGAGTCCCCCCGGACCTGCTTCACATTGTCCGACGTCAGCCCCGGGTACGCCCGTCCGTCGGGCCTCCGGCCCGCTACTACGCTGACCGCATGAGACACCCGATACGGACCCTGGCCCCGATCGCCGCCACCCTGGCGGCGGGGCTGCTGCTGGCCGGCTGCGGCGACGAGAAGCCGGTTCCCGAGGTCACGCAGGGCGCACGGCCCGCGGCGGCCCCCACCACGGCCTCGCCCACCGCGGGTGCCGGCGACGCCGACGCCGCCCCGATCAAGGCCGGCGCGTCCGTCGGCGGTCCCGGAACGCCCTGCGCGCTGCCCGTCTCCTTCGGGACGGCGGAGAAGTGGACGCCGAAGGCGATCGAGAACCCCGACGACCCGGAGTTCGCGGTGCTCACCCGTCAGGGTCCGGCCACCGTTCGCTGCGAGGTGGACGCCAAGCCGGCCGGGCACGTCGGCTATCTGCGGGTGTGGACGGCCGCCAAGGGGCCGGCCAGGGCGGCACTCGAAGGGTTCGTGAAGGCCGAGGAGAACACCTCCGAGGTCACCTACAAGGAGAGCGGGTCCGGCGCGGGTCCCGTCACCGAGGTGACGTACACCGTCTACAACAAGGTGATGGAGGAGTCGAAGGAGGAGCGCGCCTTCGCCGTCGCGACCCCGAAGGGGACGGTGATCGTCCACCTCGGCGGGCTCGACACCGCGGAGCATCGGGCGATGCTCCCGGCCTACGAGCTGGCCAAGTCCACGCTCAAGGCGCTCTGACACCGCCCAGTTCACGAACACCGTGGCCCCCGTCCGACGTCGGACGGGGGCCACGGTGTTCGTGAAGGGGGCACGGCGCTCGCGGACGGGGCTCCGGCGTTCTTGAACGGGCACCACGTCGTTCGCGGACGGGCTCCGGCGCTCGTGAACAGGGCTCCGGCTACGCGAACTTCTGGTTCGCCGAGCCGTCGCAGGTCTGGAGACGGATCGGCTGCTTCGCCGCGCTCTGGGTGAGGCAGAGGCCCGTCGCGGCCGCCGGGCGGATCGTGGCGCCGTCGCGGACGAACTTCTGGTTGGCGCCGCCGTGGCAGTTCCAGAGGACGAGCGCCTTGCCCGCCTGGTAGCCGGACGCGGGGACGTCCAGGCAGCGGTCCTGGGTCAGCTGGGTGTGGACGGTCCCGCGGGCGGAGTCGTACCACCAGCCCTGGTTGCGGCCGCCGTGGCAGTCCCAGCCGAGGACGGCGGTGTTGTCGGACGAGGAGGCCGCGTCGACGTCCATGCAGTTGCCCGTCGCCTGGTTCTTCAGCGGCTTGTACGCGTCGTCCCAGGCCAGCGGGAAGAGCGTCGGCGTGCCGGTGGAGTTCACGTCGGCGCAACCGGCCTCACGCGTACCCGAGTTGTAGATCTGGGTGAGGCAGGAAGCGAAGGCGGCGTGCCCGCGCGCGTTGGGGTGGAAGGACTGCCGTACGGAGTTCTCGTCCGGGGTCCCGGGCTTGGAGAGGTCGATGTAGAGGCCGCGGGCCCAGGGGTCCTCCATGCAGACCTCGTGGCCGTGGAAGAGCCGCGAGTTGTCGAGGTAGACGGCCCCGGTGGCGGCGGCGGCCGCGCGCATCCCGCGCTCGAAGCCGGGGACGGCGGTGTTGCGGCCCCAGACGGTGTCGGAGTCGTAGCCGAGTCCGCCGCAGATCAGCTTGCCGGGGAAGTTCGGGTTGTCGTGGAAGTCGGGGCCGATGGGGCTGGGGTAGCCCATGACGACGAGCTTGTAGTCGCCGTCGGCGTAACCGGCGTCGCGCATGACGGTCTTGAGGTCGCGCACGGTCTGCTCGACCTTGGGGACGAGTCCGTCGACGCGGGCCTGCCAGCCGGGTGCGTACTTGGGCTCGCAGGCGCCCTGGAGCAGCAGGTAGCGCTGGACGCAGTCGGTCATGACGGGCCCGAACTGCAGGTCGTCGTTGGCTCCGGCGACGAGCAGGACCATCTTGATGCGGGTGTTGCGCGCCTTGACGGCCAGGTTGTCGCTCTGGACGAGCTCGTCGGCGTACTGCTTCGAGCCGCCGATCTTGATGTTGCCGGTGTAGGCGCCGGAGCACGACACGTTGAAGGTGAGGTCCGCGGGGATCCCGGTGCGGTGGATGGCGGCGTCGGGCGAGCGGTGGCACCAGTTGGTGGGACCGTTGGTGGGGGGCTCGTACGTGCCGACGCCCTCGCCGGAGATCTCGCTGTCGCCGAGCGAGATCAGGCCGGTCTTGCGCTGGGCGAGCGGGCGCTCCTCGGGGCTGCCGTAGATCTTGGTGGCCTCGGCGGCGCGGATCGCCTCAAGGGCGGGCGGGAGCGGTACGGCGGCGGTCGTCGCCGTGGTGCCGGTGTCGGCCGCGCCGGCGGGGGCGGCGGCTGTCATCGTGCCGAGTACGGCGGCGGCCGCGGCGACGGCGGCGATGGGCCAGCGGAGTCTGTGCCTGGTGCGCGTCATTGCGCCTCCTGGAAGTGGGGTTACCCACGGTTTTTACTGGCCGGTACGCCCGATGGGAATACATCGAACAAGACAAGTGCTCATCTTTTCTAGGAGGTTGACACACATGAACGACGCAGACGGATACCGGATCGAGCACGACTCCATGGGTGAGGTGCGGGTCCCCGCGCACGCCAAATGGCGCGCCCAGACCCAGCGGGCGGTGGAGAACTTCCCCATCTCCGGGCAGCACCTGGAGCGCGCCCACATCGAGGCCCTCGCCCGGATCAAGGCCGCCGCCGCCCAGGTGAACGCCGAGCTCGGCGTGATCGACCGGGACCGCGCCGAGGCCATCGCTGCGGCGGCGGCGGAGGTCGCCGAGGGGCGCTGGGACGAGCACTTCCCGGTGGACGTCTTCCAGACCGGCTCGGGCACCTCGTCCAACATGAACACCAACGAGGTGATCGCCACCCTCGCCACCGAGCGGCTCCCCGAAGGCCGCGAGGTCCACCCCAACGATCATGTGAACGCCTCGCAGTCCTCCAACGACGTCTTCCCGTCCTCCATCCACATCGCGGCCACCGGCGCCGTCACCCGCGATCTGATCCCCGCCCTCGACCATCTGGCCGCTTCCCTTGAGCGAAAATCGGCCGAATTCGCGACGGTGGTGAAGTCCGGCCGTACCCACCTCATGGACGCCACCCCGGTCACCCTCGGCCAGGAGTTCGGCGGCTACGCGGCCCAGGTCCGGTACGGCGTCGAGCGGCTGCGCTCCGCGCTCCCCCGGCTCGCCGAACTCCCCCTCGGCGGTACGGCGGTGGGCACCGGCATCAACACCCCGGCCGGCTTCTCGGCCGCCGTCATCGCCGAGGTCGCCCGCGCGACCGGCCTGCCGCTGACCGAGGCCCGCGACCACTTCGAGGCCCAGGGCGCCCGCGACGCCCTGGTGGAGACGTCCGGCCAGCTCCGTACGATCGCGGTCTCCCTCACCAAGATCGCCAACGATCTGCGCTGGATGGCCAGCGGACCCCGCACGGGCCTCGCCGAGATCAACCTCCCCGACCTCCAGCCCGGCTCGTCGATCATGCCGGGCAAGGTGAACCCGGTGATCCCCGAGGCGGTCCTGATGGTCGCCGCGCAGGTGACCGGGAACGACACGACGGTGGCGGTGGCGGGCGCGGCCGGGAACTTCGAGCTCAACGTGATGCTGCCGGTGATGGCGAAGAACCTCCTGGAGTCCGTACGGCTGCTCGCCAACGCCTCCCGGCTGCTCGCCGACCGCACGGTGGACGGGATCACGGCCAACGTCGAGCGGGCGCGCGAGTACGCCGAGTCCTCGCCGTCCGTGGTCACCCCGCTGAACAAGTACATCGGTTACGAGGAGGCCGCCAAGGTCGCGAAGAAGTCCCTGGCCGAGCGGAAGACCATCCGCGAGGTGGTGCTGGAGTCCGGCTACGTGGAGCGCGGCGACCTGACCGTGGAACAGCTGGACGAGGCGCTGGACGTCCTGAGCATGACGCATCCGTGATCCGCGCCGTACTCGTCCGGGATCCCGCGCCGCGCCGATCCGGGATCCCGCGGACGACTCGTCCGTGATCCCGCTCATGACTCATCCGTGATCCGTACCGCTGCGGTCGTGGGAGCGCGCCCCTAAGATCTGCGCATGACAGGATCGGGCGGCTCTCAGCATTGGGCGCCGGGGGAGCACATCCTCTGGCGCTACCGCGGCAACGGCACCGGAGACGTGCACATCTGCCGACCGGTGACGGTCGTCCAGGACACGCCGGATCTCCTCGCGGTCTGGATGGCACCCGGCACGGAGTGCGTGCGCCCGGTGCTCGCCGACGGCACGCCCGTGCACGAGGAGCCGCTCGCCACCCGCTACACCGCCCCGCGCACCACGGAACGCGCGCGGTGGTCCGGCAGCGGGGTCCTGAAGCTGGCGCGCCCCGGCGACCCGTGGTCGGTGTGGCTGTTCTGGGAGCGCGGCTGGCGTTTCCGCAGCTGGTACGTGAATCTGGAGGAGCCGCGGGTCCGGTGGTCCGGCGGTTTCGACTCCGAGGACCATTTCCTCGACATCTCCGTCTACCCCGACCACAGCTGGCTGTGGCGGGACGAGGACGAGTTCGCGCAGGCGCAGCGGTCCGGTCTGATGGGTCCGGAACAGGCCGCACGCGTGCGTGAGGCCGGGCGGCGGGCGGTGGACGGGATCAAGGCGTGGGGGGCGCCGTTCGCGGACGGCTGGGAGAACTGGCGGCCCGATCCGGCATGGCGGGTTCCGGAGCTGCCGGCCGACTGGGACCGCACTCCGGCGCACACGGCACCGTGAGACCCTTGATGCGCCCCCGGGGTTCAAACGTAGGATCGTCCTCCGCACGGCAGAGGCGGACCGAACGGCACGTCAGACCGACCGAGCAGCACGTCAACGACCGAACGCAGCGCAGGACCTGACCAGAAGTCATCCACGAGGGGGAGAGCAGTGCCGGACGTCTGCCCGGGTGTTCCCACCCCCGCTGGTGCCGCGGCTCGCGGAGCCTTCACATCCGCCGCACACAAGGGGTTTATCCCCGCCGAAGGCGCGGCATCGGCGAGAAGAGCGAGTGCATCGCACCACCGGCCCGGACGGACGGAATCCCACGCGTGACGGAGCATCCCACCTCCCACGAAGGCCGGCAGCCCCTGGCTGCCCGGTCGCAGGAACGCGCGCGCCCTCGCCAGGAGGCGGCGGCCGGCCTGCCTTCCGACGTGCCCGCCCAACCGGGCGGACCCGCGGGCCCGGCCGCCGCCGCGGCCCCCGCGACGAAGGACGCGCCCGCGCCTCCGCCGCCGACCGCCCCCGGCGGCCCCGGTGCGATGGCCGTCGCCGTGTCCGCGCAGCCCCCGGGCGGGGGGCGCGGCGGCGACACCTCCGCGCGGCGCGAGGGCGAGCGGCTCCGGTTCGTCGGGGCGGCGACCCGGCGCATCGCGCGCGGCATCGACCTGGACGAGATCGTGCTCGGTCTGTGCCGGGCGACCGTGCCGACCTTCTCCGACGAGATCCTGGTCTATCTCCGTGACCCGCTGCCGGTGGGCGACGAGCGGCCGGTGGCGCCGTTCGTGCTGCGGCTGCGCCGTACGGACCGGCTCCGGTTAAGCGATCTGGAGGGCGAGGAGCTCGTCCTCGTACCCGATCCGGATCCGACCCCCGCGGCCGAACTCTGCGAGGTGCGGTCCGGTGGGGCACTGGCCGAGGTGCTGCGGGGGGTGCGGCCGGTCTTCGGCGACTCCGCGGCCGCCAAGACCGCGCTGACCGAACTCCTCGGCCCCGACCATCCGCTGCCCGGCGGGCTGCGTGCCGTCCTCGCGCCGCTGCGCGGCCGGCGCCGGGTGATCGGCGCCGCCGTGTTCCTGCGTCGCCCCGAGCGGGCGGGCTTCGAGCCGAACGACCTGCTCGTCGCGGCGCAGCTGGCCACCCACACCGCGCTCGGCATCGACAAGGCCGTGCTCTACGGCCGTGAGGCGTACATCGCGGACGAGCTGCAGCGGACGATGCTGCCGGACTCGCTGCCGCAGCCGACCGGCGTCAAGCTCGCCTCGCGCTATCTGCCGGCGGCCGAGACGGCCCGGGTGGGCGGCGACTGGTACGACGCGATCCCGCTGCCCGGCAGCCGGGTCGCGCTGGTCGTCGGTGACGTCATGGGCCACTCGATGACCTCGGCGGCGATCATGGGCCAGCTGCGCACGACCGCGCAGACCCTGGCCGGGCTCGACCTGCCGCCGCAGGAGGTCCTGCACCATCTCGACGAGCAGGCACAGCGGCTCGGCGAGAACCGGATGGCGACCTGCATGTACGCGGTGTACGACCCGGTCTCGCACCGGATCACGGTGGCCAACGCCGGCCATCCGCCGCCGATACTCCTCCACCTGGGCGGCCGTGCCGAGGTGCTGCGGGTGCCGCCGGGCGCCCCGATCGGCGTGGGCGGCGTGGACTTCGAGGCGGTCGAGCTGGACGCCCCGGCCGGCGCCACGCTGCTGCTCTACACGGACGGTCTGGTCGAGTCCCGGCTGCGGGACGTGTGGACCGGCATCGAGCAGCTGCGGGAGCGCCTGGCGGCGACCGCGCAGCTGACCGGCCCGGACCACTCGCCGCCCCTTGAGGCGCTCTGCGACGACGTCCTGGACATGCTGGGGCCCGGCGACCGGGACGACGACATCGCGCTGCTCGCGGCCCGGTTCGACGGCATCGCGCCGAGCGACGTGGCGTACTGGTTCCTGGAGCCGGAGGACGCGGCCCCGGGCCGGGCCCGGCGGCTCGCCCGGCGGGCGCTGGCCCGCTGGGACCTGGAGGAGCTGACGGACTCGGTCGAGCTGCTGATCAGCGAGGTCGTGACGAACGCCGTGCGGTACGCGGAGCGGCCGGTGACCCTGCGGCTGCTGCGGACGGACGTGCTGCGCTGCGAGGTCGGCGACGACTCGCCGCAGCTGCCCCGGCAGCGGCGGGCGCGCGACACCGACGAGGGCGGGCGCGGTCTCTTCCTGGTGAACCGGCTGGCGAGGCGGTGGGGGGCGACCCGGCTTTCGGGCGGCAAGGTGGTCTGGTTCGAGCTGGCCACCCCGAACCAGTCACAGTGACGTGAAGGGCCGGATCCCCTGTGGGGTCCGGCCCTTCACGTGTCCCTACCGCTGTGGGCGGTCGGTGGTGTCGGGGTCGGTGCCGGTGCCGGTGTTGTCCGGGTCCGGCGGCTCGATCGACGGCGGCGGGGAGGGCTCGTCGGTCACGGGCGGCTCGGTGGTGGGCGACGGCGGCGTGGTGACCGGGTCGCGCGTCACCGGCGGTGTGGTGGCCGGCGTGGTCGTCGGGGTCGTCGGGTCCGGGGAGCTGGTCGTCGGCTCGTCGGTCGGTTCCTCGGGCGCCTCGGTGGTCCGGGTGGGCGTCGGGTCCGGGAGGAGGGTGGCCGAGCTGTCGGTCTCCAGGTCGAAGGAGGCGTCGGAGCCGCCGTCGAGTGCGCCGCTGGTGTAGTCGCCCCAGATCAGGGCCGGCGTACGGCCACCGTTGGCGCGGCCCGGGTTGATGGTGTCGGTGAGGGTGACCTGCTTGCCCTTGGCGTCCTCGCCGAAGAGGCCGACGGCGGTGACGAGTTCGGGGGTGTAGCCCACGAACCAGGCGGAACGGTTGTTCTCGGAGGTGCCGGTCTTGCCGGCGGCCTCGTACTCACCGGCGGCACGGAAGCCGGAGCCGTTCTGCACGACGCCGGTCATGGCCTGGGTGACGGTGTCGGCGGCCTCGCGGCTGATGACCTGCGCGCCGTTCGCCTTGGCGGTGGAGACCGTACGGTCCCGGTGCGTGGCGCCCTTCACGAGGGTCGGGTCGACCTTCTTGCCGTGGTTGTCGAGCGTGGCGTAGACGCCGGCCATGTCCAGGGTGGAGGCGCCCATGGTGCCGAGGGACATGGCGGGGGTCTCGCCGAAGTCTGCGCCGTCCTTCATGCCGAGGGCGAGGGCGGTCTTCTTGGCCTTGTCGGGGCCGACGTCCACGATCATCTGGGCGTAGACGGAGTTGATGGAGCTGTTGGTGGCCTTCTGGACGGTGACGGGGCCGTAGCTCTCGTCGTCCTCGTTCTCGGGATCGAACTCGATGTCGCTGCCGACGACCTGGCGCTTGCTGGTGCCGTCGTAGATCGTGCCGAGGCCGATGTCCCGTCCGTCCTGGGTGACCGCGTGGTTGTCCAGGGCGGAGGCGAGGACGATCGGCTTGAAGGTGGAGGCGGGCTGGTAGTCGCGGCGGGTGGCGTTGGACATCCAGTGCTCGGTGGCGCCGACGCCGCCGTACATGGCGACGACCGCGCCGGTCTTCGGGTCGACGGAGGTGGCGCCGGCCTGGACCGTGGCCTGCTTCTTGTCGCCCTTGCGGTCGAGCTTGTCCTCCAGCTGCCGGTCGACGGCCTTGACGAGGTCCTTCTGCCGCTTCTCGTCGATGTTGAGGGTGATCGTCCAGCCGCCGGCCTTGATGTCCTCCTCGCTGACGCCTTGGCGCATCAGCTCCTGGTTGGCGGCCTCGACGATGTATCCGGTCTGGCCCTCCATGCCGGGGGCGGGCTTGGGCTTCTGCGGGACGGGGAACTTCATGGCCACGCGCTCGTCCGCGGGGAGCCAGCCCTCACCGACCATGTTGTCGAGGACGTAGTTCCAGCGCTCCTCGACGAGCTTGCGGCCGGTGGCGTTCGCGGAGGTCCAGTCGTACTGGTTGGGCGCCTGGAGCAGCGAGGCGAGGTAGGCGCCCTGCGCGGTGGTGAGCTTGGTGGCGTCGACGCCGTAGTACGCGCGGGCGGCGGCCTGTATGCCGTAGGCGCTGCGGCCGTAGTAGCTGGTGTTCATGTAGCCGGCGAGGATGTCGCTCTTGCTCATCTGCTGGTCGACCTTGATGGCGATGACCATTTCCTTGAGCTTGCGCGTCGCCGTCTGGTCCTGGCTCAGGTAGAAGTTCTTGACGTACTGCTGGGTGATGGTCGAGCCACCCTGCTTGCCCTTGCCGGTGACGGTGGACCAGGCGGCGCGGGTGGTGCCCTTGATGTCGACGCCGTTGTCCTTGTAGAAGGTCTTGTTCTCCGCGGCGACGAACGCCTTCTGGACCTTCTCGGGGATCTTCTCCAGGCCGACGATCTCGCGGTTGATCTTGCCGGTGCGGGCGAGGATCTTGCCGTTGGAGTACTTGTAAATGTTGCTCTGCATGGTGGCCTCGGCGTTGGCCGTCGGCACCGGGACCATGACGTACACGATGTACAGGGCGCCCATGGCGAGCAGGCAGCACACGAAGAAAGTGCCCAGGAGCTTCCGCCAGGAGAAGAAGCGGCGCAGGCCGCGTTTCTTCGCCTTGCTCTTGTCCGGTCGACCCATGTGTCCTGTCGCTCCGCTCGTCGTGTGTCCCGGCGTGCCCCGGCCCGTGTCCCGTCCGCGCCGGATCGGCTCAGCTAGCCAGCTAACACCGACGATGCAGACAAAGGACAACCGATCACGCCTTTTCCGGACGTGAGAATCAGCACCCATACCCAGAGGAACCGACGTCCGGGAGAGGCGGATGGTTGCGTGAGGGCACGCTTCCGGTTGACGGAGTGGCTATACATCGTAGGTATACACGCCGTGTACAGTGGCTCGCATGTCCATCGGTCACACCTTGCTGGGACTCCTGGAGTCCGGCCCGCGCCACGGCTACGACCTCAAGCGCGCCTTCGACGAGAAGTTCGGCCACGACCGGCCGCTGCACTACGGCCAGGTCTACTCGACCATGTCCCGGCTGCTGAAGAACGGCCTCGTCGTCGTCGACGGCATCGAGGCGGGCGGCGGCCCGGAGCGGAAGCGGTACGCCATCACCGAGGCCGGCATCACCGATGTCGCCCAGTGGCTCACCACGCCCGAGAAGCCGGAGCCGTACCTCCAGTCCACGCTCTACACCAAGGTCGTCCTGGCCCTGCTCACCGGCCGCGGCGCCGCCGAGCTCCTCGACACCCAGCGCGCCGAGCACCTCCGCCTCATGCGGGAACTCACCCGGCGCAAGAAGGACGGCGACCTCGCCGACCAGCTCATCTGCGACCACGCCCTCTTCCACCTGGAGGCGGACCTGCGCTGGCTGGAACTGACCGCCGCCCGCCTCGACCGACTCGCCGAGGAGATCCGCCGATGAGCTCCACCCCGCTCCTCACGGCCACCGGCCTCGACAAGGCCTACGGACCGACCCCGGCGCTCGTCGGCGCCACCTTCTCGCTCCGGAGCGGCGAGGTCGTCGCCGTCATGGGCCCCTCCGGCTCCGGCAAGTCGACCCTGCTGCACTGCCTGGCCGGAATCGTGCGCCCCGACGCGGGCACCATCACCTACGACGGACGCGAACTCACCGCGCTCTCCGACACCGCGCGCAGCTCCCTGCGCCGTACCGACTTCGGCTTCGTCTTCCAGTTCGGCCAGCTCGTCCCCGAGCTGACCTGCGTCGAGAACGTGGCCCTCCCGCTCCGCCTCAACGGCGAGAAGCGGAAGGCCGCGGAGGCGAAGGCCGTCGAGTGGATGGCCCGGCTGGAGGTCGACGACACCGCGACCAAGCGACCCGGCGAGATATCCGGCGGCCAGGGCCAGCGCGTCGCCGTCGCCCGCGCGCTCGTCACCGCCCCGCGGGTGATCTTCGCCGACGAGCCGACCGGCGCACTCGACTCCCTCAACGGCGAACGGGTCATGCGGCTGCTCACCGACGCCTCCCGGGACACCGGCGCGGCCGTCGTCCTCGTCACCCACGAGGCCCGCGTCGCCGCCTACTCGGACCGCGAGATCGTCGTGCGCGACGGGGCCGTACGGGACGCGGAGTGGGTGGCATGAAGCTCCGCACCTGGGCCCGCGACCTGGCGCTCGGCGCCCGGTTCGCGGTCACCGGCGGCCGGTCCGGCCGATTCCGCACCCTCCTGACCGCGACCGGCGTCGGCCTCGGGGTGACCCTGCTGCTGCTCGCCGCCGCCCTGCCGAACATGCTCTTCCAGCGGGAGGTACGGGAGTCCCTCCGCAGCGCCGACAGCAGCGAGCAGATCGACTCGCCCCGGCCCGAGTCCTTCCTCCACCTCGGACGGAACACGGTCTTCCGGGACGACGTCATCAGCGGCACCCTGCTGCAGCCGGAGGGCGACAGGCCCACGGTCCCTCCGGGCGCGACAGCGTTCCCCGCGAACGGCGAGATGCTGGTCTCCCCCGCGCTCGGCGAACTGCTCGACTCCCCCGGCGGCGCCCTCCTCAAGGAGCGGCTCCCCTACAAGGTCGCCGGGACGATCGGTCCGGACGGACTCATCGGCCCCGCAGAGCTGCGGTACGTCGCCCACGTCGACTTCCTCGACTCCGACAACTACGACGGGCGCGGTGTGCGCTACGGCTGGTCGGTGCCCGAGGAACCGATGAACGCGTTCCTGATCTTCCTCGCGGTCGTCGGGTGCGTCGTCCTGCTCCTCCCGGTCCTCGTCTTCATCGCGACCGCCGTCCGCTTCGGCGGCGAACAGCGGGACCGGCGACTCGCCGCGCTCCGGCTCGTCGGCGCCGACACCGCGATGACCCGGCGGATCGCGGCCGGCGAATCCCTCGCGGGGGCGCTGCTCGGCATCGTGGTCGGCCTCGGACTCTTCGCCGTCGCACGGGAACTCGCCGGGTCCTTCACCGTCTGGGACGTCAACGCCTTTCCCTCCGACGTCGTACCGATGCCCGCGCTCGCCGCGGTCGCCCTCGTCACGGTGCCGGTCGCCTCCGTCGTCGTCACCCTCTTCGCGCTGCGCGGGGTGGCGATCGAACCGCTCGGGGTCGTCAGGACCTCCACCCCGCGCCGTCGTCGGCTGTGGTGGCGGCTGCTGCTCCTGGCCGCCGGGGTGGCGCTGCTCGCCCCCGCGATCGGCGGGATCGAGGTGACCCAGACCCGGATCGACACCCCGCAGATCGCCGGCGGCACCGCGCTCGCCCTCGTCGCCCTCACCACCCTGCTGCCCTGGCTCGTCGAGGCCACCGTGAAACGGCTCCGCGGCGGTCCCGTGGCCTGGCAGCTCGCGGTCCGCCGACTCCAGCTGAGCAGCGGCACGGCGGCCCGCGCGGTCAGCGGGATCGTGGTCGCCGCGACCGGGGCGATCGCCCTCCAGATGCTCTTCCAGGCGATGGAGACCGAATTCGCGCAGGACACGGGCCAGGACACGACCCGCGCCCTGATCGCCGTCGGCGCCAACGCGAAGGACGGCGACGAGGCCCGAGCGATGATCGACCGCTTCGAGCGCACCGAGGGCGTCAGCCATGTCATCGGCTCGGTCAAGTCGCACGTGTGGCGGCCGGGAGCCCTGAAGCAGGGCGAGGAATTCGCACCGACGGCCACGATCCGGGTCGGCGACTGCGCCTCCCTCGGCGAGTTCGCCACACTGCCGTCCTGCCGCGACGGCGACGTCTTCATCTTCCTCGCGCACGGCGCGCAGGGCGCACCGGCCGACGACTGGGTCACCAGGACCGCACGGCCGGGGGTCACGGTCGACCTGCGCGACCCGCACCCCCTGGAGGGCGACCCCGGGGCCCGCGAGAAGGGGCCGCGGCCCCAGTGGCGCATCCCCGTCGGCACCCGTGTCGTGGACTCGCGCCCGGACCCGACCGGCATGTACGAGTACGGGATCCTCGCCACCCGCGGGGCGATCGACGCCGACCGGCTCGACGAACCCGAGGCGGAGGCGATGCTCCGGTTCGACCCGGCCGTACCCGACGGCCCCGAGTACGCCCGGAACACGGCGGCGGACATCGATCCGACGTCCTGGGTCCGCACGCTCGCGAACACCGAGTGGGACGCCCAGTTCAGCAGTGTCCGCACCGGCATCCTGGTCGGCTCCACCCTGACGATGCTGCTGGTGGCGGCCTCGCTCCTGGTGACCACCCTGGAGCAGCTCAGGGACCGCAAGCGGCTGCTCTCCTCGCTCGTCGCCTTCGGCACCCGGCGCTCCACCCTGAGCTGGTCGGTGCTGTGGCAGACGGCGGTGCCGATGCTCCTCGGGCTCGGCCTGGCCGTGGCGGGCGGACTCGCCCTCGGCGTGGTCCTGCTGCGGATGACCGAGCAGAAGGTCCAGGACTGGTGGGTCTTCCTGCCGGTCACCGGGATCGGGCTCGCGCTGATCGCGGCGGTGACGCTGCTGAGCATGCCGCTGCTGTGGCGGCTGATGCGGGCGGACGGGCTGCGCACCGAGTAACCCTCCGGGCGCATGTACGAGCGGATGGGGGCGGGTTCCTGACACCGGGGGGTTTCAGGAACCCGCCCCCAGGACGCGTACCGGCAGCCCCTTCATCGCGTCCCGCAGCGCTTCCGCCAGTTCCTGGAACTCGGCCTGCCGGGCCGCGCCGGTCCGCATCGCGAGGGCGATCCGCCGGGCGGGCGCCGGTTCGACGAAGAGCCCGGTCCACAGGGCGTTGTTGCGGGCGGTCTCGACCGTGACGGCGGTACGCGGCAGCAGGGTCACCCCGAGACCGCCGGCCACCAGCTGGACCAGGGTGGCGAGCCCCGCCGCGGTGGTGGTGACCTCGGCGCCGTCCGTGCGCCCGGCCTCCCGGCAGATGTCGAGAGCCTGGTCGCGCAGGCAGTGGCCCTCGTCGAGGAGCAGCAGCCGCAGCTCCTTGAGGGCCTCGCGCGGAATGTCGTCCCGGCCGGCCAGCGGATGCCCCTGGGGGGTGACCAGGACGAAGTCCTCGTCGAAGAGGGGGAGTTCGGTGACGCCGGGCACGCCGAGCGGTACGGCGAGCAGCAGCAGGTCGAGCCGGCCGGCCGTGAGCCCCTCCAGGAGGGAGGAGGTCTGCTCCTCGTGGACCTGGAGGTCGAGGTCCGGGTAGCGCCGGTGGACCAGGCGCAGCACCGTCGGCAGCAGGTAGGGGGCGACGGTCGGGATCACGCCGAGCCGCAGCACCCCGGTGAACGGGGCCTGGACCGCCTCCGCCTCCTCCATCAGCTCCGACACCGCGTCGAGGACGGCACGCGCGCGTACCGCGAGCCGCTCCCCCGCGGGCGAGAGCAGCACCTTTCTCGTCGTACGCTCAAGGAGCTGGACACCGAGTGCCTCTTCGAGTGCCGAAACCGCGCCCGAGAGTGCGGGCTGGCTCATGCCGATGGCAGCCGCCGCATCGCGGAAGTGCAGATGCTCGGCGACCGCCGCGAACGCTCTGAGCTGCGAGAGGCTCGGCTGCTTGCCTCGGTTCGGGCCGTGTGGGGAACTGTACGGGGACGCCACTGATAACCACCTTCGATCAACACGACCCACTCTAGCTATTTCACTGATCAATGCACTCCGTGCCATGCTGTGAACACGTCCAACCCCCACGGAAGACCCCAAAAGGGACCCTTCCTGTTTGCAAGGAGAGCGCGTGCTCACTGTCGGTGACAAGTTCCCCACCTACGACCTGACCGCCTGCGTGTCGCTGGAGAGCGGCAAGGAGTTCGAGCAGATCGACCACAAGGCCTACGAGGGCAAGTGGCGCGTGGTGTTCTTCTGGCCGAAGGACTTCACCTTCGTCTGCCCCACCGAGATCGCCGCGTTCGGCAAGCTGAACGACGAGTTCGCCGACCGCGACGCCCAGATCCTCGGTGTCTCCGGCGACTCCGAGTTCGTGCACCACGCCTGGCGCAAGGACCACGCCGACCTGCGTGACCTGCCCTTCCCGATGCTGGCCGACTCCAAGCACGAGCTCATGAGCGACTGCGGTGTCCGCGGCGAGGACGGCTTCGCCCAGCGTGCCGTGTTCATCGTGGACCCGAACAACGAGATCCAGTTCACCATGGTGACCGCCGGCTCCGTCGGCCGTAACCCCAAGGAGGTCCTGCGGGTGCTCGACGCCCTGCAGACCGACGAGCTGTGCCCGTGCAACTGGAACAAGGGCGAGGGCACCCTCGACGCCGCCGCGCTCCTGTCGGGCGAGTGATCTGACATGGCCCTCGACGAACTGAAGTCCGCCATACCGGACTTCGCCAAGGACCTGAAGCTGAACCTCGGTTCGGTCATCGGCAACAGCGAGCTGCCGCAGCAGCAGCTCTGGGGCACCGTCCTCGCCTGCGCGATCGCCTCGCGCTCGCCGAAGGTCCTCAAGGAGCTGGAGCCCGAGGCCCAGGCCAACCTGAAGCCCGAGGCGTACCAGGCGGCCAAGTCCGCCGCCGCGATCATGGCGATGAACAACGTCTTCTACCGGACCCGGCACCTGCTGTCGGACCCCGAGTACGGGACGATGCGCGCCGGTCTGCGGATGAACGTCATCGGCAACCCGGGCGTCGAGAAGGTCGACTTCGAGCTGTGGTCGCTGGCGGTGTCCGCGATCAACGGCTGCGGCCAGTGCCTGGACTCGCACGAGCAGGTCCTGCGCCAGGCCGGTGTCGACCGCGCCACGATCCAGGAGGCCGTCAAGATCGCCGCGGTGATCCAGGCGGTCGGCGTCACCCTCGACGCGGAAGCGGTCCTCGCCTCCGCCGAGTAGGCAGAGCCGTACGAGAAGGGCCCCGGGGCTTCACGCCCCGGGGCCCTTCCCTCATGTCCCGGCCGTCACTTCTTCAGCGCCGCCATGACGGCGAGCATGTCCTGGCCGAGCGGGATCTCGATTCCGGAGAGGTCGACCTGCTCGGTCTCCGGTGGGGGCTCACCGTTCTCGTTCCAGCCGGCCATCGAGGTGAAGGAGATCTCGATCTCCACCTGCCCGTCGAGCACCAGGAGCTGCGCCCCGAAGTCGCTGGTCTGCAGGTAGGCCTTCTCCCCCAGCCCGTCGTACGGCTTCATGTCGAACCGCTTGCCCTTGGCGTCGAACTCGGGCCCCGGGTCGACCACCAGGTGCCGGGTGTAGGTGATGTCCCCGGAGAAGCCGGTCTCGGGCGACCCGAACATCATCGGGCACTGCTGCACTTCGAGCACCGGGTCGCGGGTCTGTTCCGATCGGGCCTCGGGGTACCGCTTGCCCAGAATGGAGGTGAGAGCCCCCAGCTCGGCCGTCTCGCAGAGGTCCTCCACGGCCTTGTACCCCCGCAGGTCCGGCCCGGGTTCCTCCCCCCGCTGGTACGCGTAGAGGCTTCCGCCCCACACCGCCGACGCCACCACAGCACCGCCGAGCGCCCACAGCCAGGGGCGGCGGGCCCGGGGCGGGCGAGGGCCCGGGGCCTGCTCCTCGGTCAGCACCTCGGCGGTCTCGAACGACGTGCCCCCGTCGAACTCCGGCTCCGATATCACTTGGTCTCCGTCCCCGCCTCTGCCGCGAGCGTGCCCGGGGCCGGGGTCGGCGCCACCTCGAAGGCGGTCGCCCCGCGCGGCTCCGGCGCGCTGCGCAGCGCCTGTTCCGTGCTGTACGCCCGCAGGTAGCCGACGACCGTGTTGAGGACGGCGACCAGCGGGACCGCGACCACGGCGCCGCCGATGCCGGCGGTCAGACCGCCGGCCGCGACCGCGAGGACGACGGCCAGCGGGTGGACCCGGACGGCGCGGCCGAGGATGAACGGCTGCAGGACATGGCCCTCGATCTGCTGTACGGCGAGGACGACGACCAGCACCATCAGGGCGGTGAACGGCCCGTTGGTGACGAGGGCGACCACGACCGCGAGGGCGCCGGAGACGACCGCGCCGACCAGCGGGATGAACGCGAAGAGGAAGATGAAGACGGCGAGCGGTACGGCCATCGGCACGTCCAGGAACCACAGTCCGAGGCCGATGAAGACCGCGTCGATGAGGGCGACGAGCACCGTGCCCCGCACATAGGCGGTGAGGGTGCGCCAGGCGCGCGGTCCCGCGCCGGCGACGCCGGGCCGGGCCTGGGCGGGGACGAGCTTGAGCGTCCACTCCCAGACCTTCTTCCCGTCGTACAGCAGGAAGAGGGTCGAGAACATGGCGAGCAGGATGCCGGTCATCGCCTCGACGAACACGGCGACGCCCTGCAGTCCGACGGAGGTGATCTGCTCGGCGTTGGCGCCGATGGTGTCGCTGAGGTTCTTCGCGATGTCGTTGATCTGGCGCTCGGTCACGTGGAACGGGCTGTCGAGGGCGGCCTGCTTGAGTTCCTCGATGCCGTCCTTGACCCGGTCGGTCAGGTTGTCGATGTTGTCCATCACCTGCCAGACCACGAACCAGCCGACCAGGCCCATCACGACGAAGCCGGAGACGGCGGTGACGGCGGTGGCGAGCCCGCGCGGCAGGCCCTTCCTGCGCAGCATGGCCACGGTGGGCTGGAGCAGGGCCGTGACGAGGAGCGCGGCGACGAAGGCGAGGACGACCAGCTGGACGGAGCTGATCACCTTCATGAGCACCCAGACCGTGCCGGCGAAGACGAGCAGGCGCCAACTCGCCTCGGCGGCCACCCGCATGCCCCAGGGGATGGCGGCGGCGGGGTCGGGCCGGGCCGCGACGGCCGGTGCGTACGAGGGAGGCGCGGGGACGGAGCGGCCCGGCTCGTCGGCCGCGGCCGCGGCCTGCTCCGGGATGGGTGCGGCGGTGTCCGGGTCCACCTCGGGGCGGGCGGGCACGGCTTTGCCCACCGGGGTGCCGTCGACCCGGGTGCCGTCGACCGGGGTGCCGTCGACCGGGCGCTCCGGCGGGGCCTCGTACGGCGGCGGGTGGATCGGGTCCTCGCGCTCCGCCTCGGCTCTGCGCTCGTCGAGGCGTTCACCCATGCGGCTCAGGCTCTCGCCCAGCCGGCCCAGCCACCCTGGCACTCTCGACATCGCTTTCCTTTTCCCCCGCTCGCTCTTCCCCACCGTTCCCCTCCCCGTTCCCCGGGGACCGTGGACCTTCGAAACTACACGCAAGAAGCCCCTCACCGTAGGACGGTGAGGGGCTCTCGGAGGTTGAGCACGCCGTACTAGTACCAGCGGTGGGACAGCCAGAACGACCAGGCGCCACACGGGCTGCCGTAGCGGCTGTTCATGTAGTTGAGGCCCCACTTGATCTGGGTGGCCGGGTTGGTCTGCCAGTCGGCACCGGCGCTGGCCATCTTGCTGCCGGGGAGGGCCTGGACGAGACCGTAGGCGCCCGAACCCTGGTTGACCGCGAGGTAGTTCCAGGTGGACTCGTGGTCCACGATGTTGCTGAAGCACTGGAACTGCGAGGCCGGGACCATCTGGCGGGCGATCGCCTTGACCTCGGAGACGGAGTACGAGCTCTGCGCGCTGAAGGACGCGGCGTCGCGGATGGCGGAACGGCTTGCGCGCTCCTCCTCCGCCTCCTTGCGCTCCTTCTCGGCCTTGGCGGCCGCCTCGTCGGCGGCCTCCTTCTTGGCCTCGGCGTCCTTGGCGGCACGCAGACGAGCCGTCTCCTCCGCGGACTTCTTCGCGACCGAGTCGGCAGCGGCGGCCTGGACATCGGCCTGCTCCGAGAGGGACGAGACCTGTACCTGGGCCTGCTCGCCCACGGGGATGTCCGCGAGCAGCGTCGTGTCGGCCGCGGTGGCCTCGAAGTTGTCGTCCGAGGACTGAGCGGCGTTACCCGACGCAACGCCCATGACGGCGCCGACGGTGGTGACCGCAGTGGCCGAAGCCACCGCGAATCCCCGGACCGAGATCCGGCTCACACGGTTTCCTTCCAGCACGCCCGCACAGGTGACCACGCGGGCGAAATCGTGCCCCTGGCGCTGGTCTCCGACGTACACGGTCACAGAAGACACGGGCCCGTGGTGCTGTGGGCGGCATACGGCGAACGGCTGTGGAGTTATGTGGTGCTTGTGCGCCTGAAGGTGCACGGGTGCCGTATGCGGGGCCTGACGGAAGCAAGACTCTGCCGGACGCCGACACCGCAAGGCAATTCTGCGTTGCGTGTGAAAGCTCACACCTGGGTGGGGGCAGGTGTTTTCGAAGATAAGGCGGACATGGGGGCGCCGCCCGGCTAAGCTCCTGCGCTCTGCCGGGCGGCGCCAACTTCCGTACACGTACGGACGCGTACGAAACGGGTCAGATCTGACCGTCCTCCAGCATCTCCGTCACGAGCGCCGCGATCTGGGAGCGCTCGGAGCGGGTGAGGGTGACATGGGCGAAGAGCGGATGCCCCTTCAGTTTCTCGACGACGGCGACGACTCCGTCGTACCGGCCGACCCTGAGGTTGTCCCGCTGGGCGACGTCATGGGTCAGAACGACCCGCGAATTCGCCCCGATACGGGACAGAACGGTCAACAGGACGTTCCGCTCCAGGGACTGGGCCTCGTCCACGATGACGAACGCGTCGTGGAGCGAACGGCCCCGGATGTGGGTGAGCGGCAGGACCTCCAGCATCCCGCGGCCGAGCACCTCCTCGATCACCTCGCGGCTCGCGACCGAGGACAGCGTGTCGAAGACGGCCTGGGCCCACGGGCTCATCTTCTCGGACTCGCTGCCCGGCAGGTAGCCGAGCTCCTGGCCGCCGACCGCGTACAGCGGACGGAAGACCATCACCTTCTGGTGCTGACGGCGCTCCAGGACGGCCTCCAGGCCCGCGCAGAGCGCGAGCGCGGACTTGCCGGTGCCGGCCCGGCCGCCCATGGAGATGATGCCGACGTCCGGGTCGAGGAGCAGATCGAGCGCGATCCGCTGCTCGGCGCTGCGACCGTGCAGGCCGAACGCCTCCCGGTCGCCCCTGACCAGCCGTACGTTCCCGTCGGCGGTGACCCGGCCGAGCGCCTTGCCGCGCTCGGACTGGAGCACCAGACCGGTGTGGACCGGAAGCTCGGCGGCCTCCGGCACGTACAGCGTGTTCTGCTCGAAGAGCAGGTCCACCTGCTCGCCGGAGAGGGCGAGCTCGGACATCCCGGTCCAGCCGTTGGCGTCCGTGATGGCGAGCTCGGCCCGGTACTCCTCGGCGAGGAGTCCGACGGAGGAGGCCTTGATGCGCAGCGGCAGGTCCTTGGAGACGACCGTGACGTCGTACCCCTCGGCCTGGAGGTTCCGCGCGACCGCGAGGATCCGTGAGTCGTTGTCCCCCAACCTGTAGCCGGCGGGCAGTACGCCGGGGTCGGAATGGTTGAGTTCGACACGCAGGGTGCCGCCCAGCTCCCCGACGGGGAGCGGGGCGTCCAGGCGCCCGTACCGGACCCGGAAGTCGTCCAGGAGGCGCAGGGCCTGCCGGGCGAAGTACCCGAGTTCGGGATGGTGCCGCTTGGCCTCCAGCTCCGTCACGACGACGATCGGGAGCACCACCTCGTGCTCCTCGAAGCGCGACATGGCGTTGGGGTCGGCCAGCAGGACGCTGGTGTCGAGAACATAGGTGCGCCGGTCGGAAAGGCGGCGCTTCGTGCTGGTCACCACGGAAGGACAGACCCCCTCGGAAGACCCCTGTGAGGTCGGGGTGCGACGGAACCGGTGTCGCTGCGGAATGGGACCGGGCTCAGGCCGCCATGCGCGGGCCGAACCACGGCCCTCCGCTTCTCCCGTACGTGTCCCGCACGGTCGTCCTGGTGCAAGGGGCCTCCCGGGTGGCGGTCTCCGTGCCGCTCACTTCACCAGGGATATGCCCTCGATCAGGCGCTGCCATGCCATGGCATATGACGACGTGTTCATGAACACGAGGTGATCGGTTCCGATCGGTGTCCCCGGACCCCTCGGGGGCCCGTGGAACTCAGGTTCCGTAACGCCGGTGCCGGGCGGCGTAGTCGCGCAGCGCCCGCAGGAAGTCGACCTTGCGGAAGGCCGGCCAGTGCACTTCACAGAAGTAGTACTCGGAATGGGCGCTCTGCCACAGCATGAATCCGGACAGCCGCTGCTCGCCGCTGGTGCGGATCACCAGGTCCGGGTCGGGCTGACCGCGCGTGTACAGGTGCTCCGAGATGTGCTCGACGTCGACGATCTCGGCGAGCTCCTCGAAGCTCGTCCCGCGCTCCGCGTGCTCCAGGAGCAGCGAGCGGACCGCGTCCGCGATCTCCTGCCGGCCGCCGTAGCCCACGGCCACGTTCACGAGTATCCCCGTGTTGTCGTGGGTGGCCTGCTCGGCCTCCTTGAGCACCGACTGCGTGCGCGCGGGGAGCAGGTCCATGGTGCCGACGTGGTTGACCCGCCAGCGGCCGTCGGCGGCGAGCGCCCGCACCGCGTTCTCGATGATGCCGAGCAGCGGGACGAGCTGCTCCTCGGGCCGGTTCAGGTTGTCCGTGGAGAGCATCCAGAGCGTGACGACCTCGACGTCGGTCTCGGCGCACCAGCCGAGCAGCTCCTGGATCTTGTCCGCGCCCGCCTTGTGCCCCTGCTCGGGCGTCCCGCCGGAGGCCTTGGCCCAGCGGCGGTTCCCGTCGAGGATGACCCCGATGTGCTTGGGCACCTGGGCATGGTCGAGGCGGCCTTCCACCCGGCGTGCGTAGAGCCCGTACACCAGGTCGCGCAGGTTCACTGTTCTTTACCTCTCCATGCAGCGGCGGTCCACCCGGCAGCGGCGGTCCGCAAGCCGCCACACTACTGCGCACGGGCGACAGCCTCCCAGCCCGGGACTGTCACAAGTCCGTGATAAGCAGAGATACGTGACTGATTCCCCCCTGTACCGCGCCTCCGCGGACCGATACGACGCCATGGAGTACCGCCGCTCGGGCCGCAGCGGCCTCAAGCTCCCCGCGATCTCCCTCGGCCTCTGGCACAACTTCGGCGACGACCGCGCGCTGGACACCCAGCGCGCGATCCTGCGCCGCGCCTTCGACCTCGGCGTCACCCACTTCGACCTGGCGAACAACTACGGGCCGCCGCCCGGCTCCGCCGAGCTGAACTTCGGCAAGCTCTTCGCCCAGGACTTCGCGCCCTACCGCGACGAGCTGATCATCTCCACCAAGGCCGGCTACGAGATGCACCCCGGCCCGTACGGCGAGTGGGGCTCCCGCAAGTACCTGCTGTCCTCGCTCGACGCCTCCCTGAACCGGATGGGCCTCGACTACGTCGACATCTTCTACTCGCACCGCTTCGACCCGCACACCCCGCTGGAGGAGACGATGGGGGCCCTGGCCTCCGCCGTCCAGCAGGGCAAGGCGCTGTACGTCGGTGTCTCCTCGTACAACAGCGAGCAGACCGCCGAGGCCGCGCGGCTCCTGCGCGAGATGGGCGTCCCCGCCCTCATCCACCAGCCCTCGTACTCGATGATCAACCGCTGGACCGAGGACGACGGCCTCCTCGACACCCTCGAGGAAGCCGGCATGGGCTGCATCTCCTTCGTGCCGCTGGCACAGGGGCTGCTCACCGACAAGTACCTGAAGGGCATCCCGGAGGGCTCGCGGGCCACCCAGGGCAAGTCCCTGGACCCGAACCTGCTCTCCGACGAGGTGCTGCGGCGCCTTCACGGCCTCGCGGACATCGCGAGCCGGCGCGGGCAGTCCCTGGCACAGCTGGCGCTGTCCTGGGTGCTGCGGGACGAGCGGATGACCTCGGCGCTGATCGGCGCGTCCAGCGTCGCCCAGCTGGAGGAGAACGTGGCGGCCCTGGCGGGTGCGCCGCTGACCTCGGAGGAGCTGGCGGAGATCGATTCGTTCGCCGTCGACACCCAGGGCACGAACATCTGGGCCGGCCGGGGCTGACGCATCCGGAGTGACCACGGGCGAGCCCTGAGGGGATCCAGGGCGAGCCTTCGACGGGACCCGGGGGAAGCCCCGCGAAGCCCGGAGAAGCCCGGAGGAAGAAAAAACGGGCCGGTCCGTGGGGGGGGATACGGACCGGCCCGAGGGGGGGTTTCCACCATAACCCTTCGATAGTCGTGTTGCGCGCCACGTTCGCCGAACGAACCTCGCCGAATTCGACGGATCCCAGTCGGGACAAGGGGTGCGGGGGCCGGTGGCGGGTTTGCGCCCCGGCGTGGCGGCGGAGTTCCGTCCCTCCGAAGAGGGACCGGCCCGGCCTGGCCCCGTTGACGGGGCGAGGCCGACCGACACCTCCCGGCAAGGCCTCCGGGCAGCACCTCCCGGCAGGGCCGGTGCAGGGTCAGGGCAGGGCCGTGAACGCGCCGAGGAGCAGGCCGGCCAACCCGCCCGCGAGCATGAACGGGCCGAACGGAATCATCGAGGAGCGGTCGGCCCGCCGCAGGAGGACGAGCCCGAGGCCGTACACCGCGCCGAGCAGGAACCCCGCGAACGCCCCGGCGAAGAGCACACCCCAGCCGTACCAGCCGAGGGCCGCGCCCAGCGGCAGCGCCAGCTTGACGTCCCCGAAGGCGAGGCCGCTCGGGTTGACCAGGAACAGCACCAGGTAGGCGCCGCCGAGCGCGAGCGCGCCGAGCACCGCGTACGGCCAGGAGCCCGCGTCGTACGGGAGGAGCTCGGCGACGCCGAGGAGGAGCGGCACCGCGGCGGCGAGCGGCAGGGTGAGCCCGTCCGGAAGCCGGTGCACGCGCGCGTCGACAGTGGCGAGGAGAACGGCGAAGGGCGCGCCGAGCAGCCAGACCGCGAGCTCGGGCCGGGGCCCGCCGGTGGCGGCGGCGAGCACGGCACAGGCGAGGGCGGTGAGCAGCGGTGCCGTGTACGGGCTTCCGGGTGTCGCGCACTCCTGCCGCCCAGGCCCGCCGAGCCAGCCGCGCGCGGGCCCGGCGAGCGCGTGCCCGGCGGGGCAGCGGTCCCGCCACGGCTCCTCGGGGGTCACGGAGAGCCGGTACGCGGCACGCGGCACGAGCAGCCCGGCGGCGGCGCCCCAGAGGGCGGCGAGGGCGATCATGGTGACGTACACGGAGCCGACCCTAGGGTCGGGAGGCCGCTACGGTCTGGCGCATGGGGAAATGGGCGGACGGTACGGGGACGCTGGCGACGGAATCCGGCCGGGAGGTGCCGCTGGAGGTGGCGGCGTCGTACCGGGCGCGACGGCGGGGGCTGCTCGGGCGGGACGGGATGGCGGGGGCGTTGCTCATCGTCCGGACGAACAGCGTGCACACCTTCGGGATGCGGTTCCCGATCGACGTGGCTTATCTGGACGGCTCGCTCACGGTCCGCTCGGTCGTCACGATGCGGCCGGGACGCCTCGGCATGATCCGGCCGCGTGGCCGGCACGTTCTGGAGGCGGAGGCGGGCGCGATGGAGGGGTGGGGGCTGCGGCCGGGGGTACGCGTGCGCGTGGAGACGGATTCCGGGCTCACGGCGGGCCCGAACCGAGCAGGGTGAAGGCCCCGTAGACGGCGGAGGCGAGGGCGAGCCCGGCGAGGACCGGCACGACGGTGCGGGTACGGAGCCGGGCGAGGGCCACGGCCGGCGGGAGCAGCAGCCCGAACGCCGGCATCATCAGACGCGGCCGGGAGCCGAAGTACGCGGCGCCGACGAGCGAGACGAACACGACGCCGATCGTGTAGACGAGCAGGGGCAGCGGCTGCCGCTGCCGTACGCAGAGGACGACCAGCCGACCGAGCAGCGCGAGCACCGCGCAGAGGCCGAGGGCGGCGGGCCACGGCAGACCGGCGATGAACCTGGCCAGGGCGACACCGCCGTCGATGGAGTTGCCCCAGGCGGCCTGGACCTCGAAGTAGGCGGTCGCGCTGCCCTGGCGGACACCGACGTACGCGATGTACGCGAGCCAGCCGAGCGGGGCGATCAGAACCCCGAGCACCGTGCGCGGGGGCAGCCGCCGGTCCCGTACGAGGGTGACGAGCACCGTGATCCCGAGGGCGGCGATCAGGGCGACGGCCGTCGGCCGGGTGAGCCCGGCGGCCGCGCACAGGACGCCGGCCAGGATCCAGCGCCCGCGCAGGACCGCGTACAGCGACCAGGCGGCGAGGGCGGTGAACAGGGTCTCCGTGTACGCCATGGACTGGACGAAAGCGGTCGGGTACACACCCCAGAGAACGGCGAGCAGCACTCCGGCGCGCGCTCCGAAGGCGTGCTCGCCGCACTTGTGGATGCCCCAGGCGGCGGCGAGTCCGGCGGTCCAGGAGACGAGCAGCCCGGCGGTGGCCGCGTCGAGGGGGAGGACGGTGGAGAGGCCTCGCTCCAGGGCCGGGAAGAGCGGGAAGAAGGCCAGGTCGGGGTGGACGTCCCCGCTCGGCAGGGTGGCCTGGTACCCGTATCCGTTCTCGGCGATCCGCACGTACCAGACGGAGTCCCAGCGGCCCTTGAGCCGGTGCAGCCCGTCCTCGCCGGTGACGGCGGAGGCGATCGCGAGGACCGCGAGGCCGATGAGGCGGGCGGCGGCGTACCCGCCGACGGCGAGGAGGGTGGGATGGGTGGCGCTGGTGGGACGGCTGGGACGGGTGAGAAGGCTGGGTCGGGGCACGGACATGCGTCCGATTATCCCGGCGCGCCGCCCGGCGCCGCCGCACAGGTCAGCCGAGGGGCCTTATGCGGACGAACCTCGCGGCCATGACGGGACCCAGCTGGTGGACGATGGCGTGCCCGGGCTCCTGCGGGGAGGGCAGATCGCCGAGGAAGGAGGTCACGATGACCTCGTCGATGCCGAGCACACCACGACAGCTCTGCTCCTCCAGGAAGGCGAGGGTGCGGCGCCAGTCGGCAGCGCACGGGGCCTCGCCGAGAAAGGACCGCACGGTGTCCTGGACGACGTCCCAGAAGAACACGTGCGGCTGCACACCGCCCTGATGGAAGACGTGGTTCTCGTACACGTCCCGGAACTCGGGGATCCGCGTGACGAGGTCACTGACCAACCGCACACTCGGCGTCTCGTTCGGCGTCCCGCCCGGCGTCCCGCCCGGCGTCTCGCTCGTCGTCGTCATCTGTCCAGAATGCTCCTGCCCGGCGGAACTGTCCCCCCACCTTTGCGCTTTCCTGACGACGGCTTTCGGCAGGTTTTCCACAGGGGGTGCGAAGTGTCCCCCTTCCGTGGATCGTTGGGCGTATGTACGAGTTGGCGATCCTCGCCAGGGGCGGGGTCCTCCTGACGGTCTGGGCGGTCGCGGCGGGCTGGCCCCCGGGCCGCCTCGCCGGCCGTCTGCGCAGGGACGGCTGGCAGCGGATCTGCCGGGGTGCGTGGGCGGTCCCGGGGAAGGAGGTGGACTGGCGGGTGCGGGCGGCGGCGCTCCAGCTCCTGCGCCCGGACTGGGTGTGCAGCCACGGGACGGCGGCGCGGCTGCACCGCATCGAGCGGCTGGGGGCGACGGGGCGGACGGACCGTCTGGAGTTCACCGCCCCGGCCCCGACCCGCTCGACGGCCGGCGGCGGGATGCGCGTACACGGCACGGCCTTCCTTACGGCCGAGGACCGGTCGACACGACGGGGGCTGCGGACCACGACCCCGGCACGGACGGTCGGCGACCTGATACGGGCGGCCGACAGCCGGGAGGAGGCAGTCGTGGTCGCGGACTCGGCGCTCGCCCGGCGGGCGGTCGAGGGCGTACGGCGCGAGGCACTCGTCCGGTACGAGGAACTCGCCGCCGAACTCGCGGCGCCCCGGCGGGGAGCGACCCGCGCCCGGTCCTGGCTGCGGCTCGCCGAGCCGGCGTCGGGCTCACCGGCGGAGACGGTGGCGAGGCTGCGGATGGGGGACGCGGGCCTGTTCCCGGAGTCGCAGCCGACGCTGCGGACGGCCGCGGGGCCGCCCCTGCGCCCGGACTTCCTGTTCCGCGCGGAGGGCCTGGCGGTGGAGGTCGAGGGCTACGCCTTCCACGGCACCCGCCGGGCCCACGAACGGGACGTGGCCCGTTTCAACGCGCTGCAGTCCTGCCCGGAGATCCGCCGCGTGCTGCGGTTCACGGCGGCCGAGGTCTTCCGCCACCCGGACCGCATGACGGCCACGATCAGAGCGGCGCTGACTCTCTGACGAGGAGGACCAACGGGACGCACGATAAAGTCCGTTGGCTGCGACGAGATCACCACCGCAGCACGCCCCCGCGTCCGCCTCCACATACGGCTCCGCCGCCCTCGTTCCGCCGCCGAAGAAGGACGGACGGAGGTCGGACGGAGGATGGACCCGGGGCGATCTCCACCAACACCAGAGAGAAACAGGGAGTTTCGGTGTCCACGGCCCCCATGCCTCCGAGCAACCACCCGCACCAGAACGCCGGTTCGCCCGGCGGGCCGTTCCCGCCCCCTCCCCCGCAGCCGCCCCGACGGCAGGGCTGGTTCGGCAGGCAGAGCGAGGCCGTCCGGATCACGATCATCGGTGCGGTGATCGCCGGCGTCTTCTCCCTGGCCGGCGCCGTCCTGACCTCCGCCCTGACGGACAAGGGCGAGAGCCCCTCGGACGCGAAGGCACCGACGCAGCCGAACACAGCCACACAGCCGAACACGACGCCTCCGAAGTCGTCCGAGGGGTCGCCCTCGGACGAGCCGTCGACACCGTCGCCCCCGTCGACCCCGTCGGACCAGGAGAGCGACTCGCCCTCCCCCGGCGACTCCTCGACGGCCACGGCGCCGACGACCGTGTCGTACAAGCCCTCCTACACCAAGCAGGCCATGTCTCTCGGCCTGCCGCCCGGTTCCGACCTCGGCACCATCGACTTCGACGCGCCGGCCACGCGCCGGTACACCGAGGACGAGTGGAACAAGGCGAAGGAGACCGCCGAGCAGAGCGGCGTCCCCGTCGAGGCCGATCTGACCTACCAGAACACCCTCGACGGCTTCCTGTCCCTGCGCAACGGCCGCAACGCGGCCCAGCTCCAGCCCACGGACGCGTCGGAGAAGGCCGAGGACTGCGCCCGGGCGGCCCGGGTCGGCGGCTTCACCGAGGCCGAGATGTCCACGTGGGACCTCCCCGCCAAGACGGTCCTGTGCGTCCTGACCGACAAGGGGAACATCGCCCGGGTCGTGATCACCGGCTTCATCGGCGGCAACCCCCAGTCCTCGGTCGCACCGCCCACCCAGATCACGCTGGAGGTCACCCTCTGGAAGCCCGGCACCTGAGCCGTCGGAGGGATCAGAAGATGTCGGGCGCCCGGTTCAGGAAGCGGCCCGGCAGGGAGAACCAGCGGCCGCCCTGGGCCAGATGGCGGGTGTAGACGCCCTGGAGGAGCAGGGCCAGGGAGAGATCCACGGCGTCGACCCGGCCCTCGGTCCTGACGTCCAGCGTCACCGGCCTGCTCCAGTCGTCGCGGGTGACCCGGACGGCGATCCCCTGCCGGAGCAGCTCGTGGACATTCTTGTCCTGACCCCGCCGGTAGCGGTACGCCCGGCCTGCGAGGCCGATGCGCAGGGCGCGCCCGTCGCGGGACAGCCCGCTGCGGCGGCGGCTCAGGGTCCCGGTGTGCTCACCGACCTGGAGCCTGGCGCGCGAGGGCAGCGGCGCCCGCCCGAACCTGATGCCGCTGAAGACCCCCTGCGGGACGCGCTCGCCGACGACCGAGAACTGCGCGAAACTGTCGCCCCGCCCGACGGCGTTCCCGAACCGCAGCTCCACGGACCCGAGTCCGGGGATCGTTCCGCCCCAGGAAGGCGTGGGGGCGAGCCATCGGGACGCGGCCTCGGGGTCGGTGTGGCGGAGGGTGAATCCGGCGGTGCTCATGACACGCCAGTATGCCCGCGGGCCGTCCCCTGGCGATGCGGGTCCCAACACGCGCCCTGGGAGGGCCCTTTCACGGTTGCGATCGGGTGTACGGCGTGACGGGAACTGTCTCCGTTCGGCACCATGAGAGTGGCCCGTGGCCTTCCCGGGCCGGGGATCGCGGAGGAGGACCGGGATGACTCGCGCGGTGCGGTGGCTGGTGGTCGCGTTGGCGACGGCTGCCACGTTCGGGGTGTGCGTGTGGGTGGTACGGGCGGTGCCGTGGGGGTGGCTGCCCCAAGGCGAGGGCCCCCGGCTCGACACGGCCCTCACCTTCGGCGCGGTGACGGCCGCGGCGGTGCTGGCGGCGGGCGGCTGGTGGGCGTCGCGGGAACTGACGCAGCCCACGCCCACGCCGGCTCCGACCCCGGCACCTCAGCGGGTGAGGAAGCAGCAGGCGACGGCCTCCGGCAAGGCCCAGGTCACCTTGGTCGGCGGCAGCCGGGACCTGGCCCCGTCCACCGGCCCGCAGCCACCCGGCACTCCCCCCGCCGGCGCTCCCACCGCCGACGCCCCGGCCCGCGTCGATCAGGACGCCGAGGCGTCCGACGATTCGAGCGTCCTCCTGGTCGGCGGCCACCTGGGCCCGACATCCGATGCCTCTGCCGACGGCATCCCCACAGAGGTCGAACAGCGCGCGAAGGCGTCCGGTGAGGGGCGCATCGTGATCGCCGGCGGGGACCAGCACGCAGAAGGGCCCTGAGGCGTTGAGCGACCGGTACGACCTCGAAAAGGCAGACGCGGCGAAGGCCGACACGGCGAAGCGCCCCGAGGCGAAGGCCGACGCGGCGACGAACGGGCAGGGCCCGTCCGACGCCGTCCAGCAGGAGGCCCGGGCCTCCGGCCAGGGCCGTATCAACCTGGCGGGGCGGGACCAGAACATCACGCAGATCGAAACCCAGAACGTCTGGGGCCCGGGCAGCGGGCCCGCACCCCGCGCGCTGGCCTCGCTGCCACCCGCCCCGCGGCTGACCGGACGCGAGGAGCGGACCGCCGAGCTCCTGACCGCGTTGGCGCCCGACGGGGCGGGCGTGACGGTGGTGACCGGACTGCCCGGCGTGGGCAAGACCGCGCTCGCGCTGCAGGCGGCGCACCGGGCCGTCGACATGGGCCGCTTCCCCGGCGGCACGCTGTTCGTTCCCCTGCGCGGTTACGACCCGGCCGGCGCGGTCAGCCCCGAACAGGCCCTGGAGTCACTGCTGCGGGCGCTCGGGGTACGAGACGGGGACCTGCCGCCGACGGTCGAGGAACAGACCGGCCTGTACCAGTCGGAACTGGCCCGTCGAGCGGAGGAGCGCGGGCCGATCCTGATCGTGGCCGACGACGCCTCCTCCCCGGCCCAGCTCCGTCTGCTGGTGCCGGCACACCCCCGCCACCGGCTCCTCGCCACGTCCCGCGACGCCCTGACCGCCCCCGACCTCCGGGCCCGTCTCCTCCCTCTGGACGAGCTCGACACCGAGTCGGCCACGGCCCTGATCGCCATCGCTCTCGCCCAGGTCCGACCCGACGACCCGCGCGCTGCGGAAGATCCGCATGCCCTGGAGCAGGTGGCCGGGCACTGCGGCCGACTCCCCCTGGCCCTGACGATCGCCGCCGCGCTGTTGACCGACGACCCGGGCCTCCCGATCGCCACCCTCGCGGACGACCTGGCCGACGCCCGCACGCGGCTGAAGACGCTCCAGCACGAGGACAGCGACGGCCGGTCCCTGGCCGTCCAGGCCGCGTTCGACCTGTCCTACCGGCGCCTCAAGGCGCGGGACGCCCGACTGTTCCGCCGACTGTCGCTCAACCCGGGGCCCGACCTGTCCCTCAAGGCCGCCACCAGCCTGAGCGGCTGGAAGGAACGAGAGACCCGCACCAGCTTGGCGGCCCTGGTCCGCGCCTGCCTGATCGGCGAACAGCCAACCGGTTCCGGCCGCTGGCGCGCCCATGACCTGATCCGCCTGTACGCGGCCGAACTACCGAGGGAGGCAGGCGAAGAGGCGGCACTGGAGCGACTACTGCTGCACTACGCCGTCACATGTGATGCGGCCGACGACCACCTGCGCGCCCTGCCGGGGCAGCCGGTACCCGACCTCTTCGCGGACCAGGCCGCCGCACTGACTTGGCTGGACGCCGAGCGGGCCAACCTCATCGCCGTGGCCCCTCACACCGTTGCAAACCACCCTCAGGGGGTCCTGCATCTGACCCTGGCCCTGGGCGTATACCTACGTCAGGGGCGTCACTTCCATGACGCCCTCGTGGTCGGCGAGCACTCCATCTGGGCAGCCCAGGCGCTGGGGGATCGCAAGGGTGAGGGCTCAGCGGCCAACAATCTCGGCAACGCCCTTCAGGAAGTTCGACGCTACGACGACGCCATCCACGCATACACCCAGGCCGTCGCCATCCACCGCGAACTCGGCAACCGCCACGGCGAAGGCGCAACGGTCAACAACCTCGGCTGCGCCCTCCAAGAAGTGCGGCGCTACGACGACGCCATCGAAGCCCACACCCAAGCCGTCGCCATCCACCGCGAGCAGAACGACCGCCGCAGAGAGGGCCAATCACTCAGCAACCTCGGCAACAGCTTCCAACAAGCACAACGCTACGACGAGGCCATCAAAACCCACACCCAAGCCCTCGCCATCTGCCGCGAACTCGGCGACCGCCACGGCGAAGGCGCAACGGTCAACAACCTCGGCTGCGCCCTCCAAGGAGTGCAACGCTACGACGACGCCATCGCAGCCCACACCCAAGCCCTCGCCATCCACCGCGAACTCGGCAACCGGTACAGCGCAGGCCAAACGCTCAACAACCTCGGCAACGCCCTCCAAGGAGTACAACGCTACGACGACGCCATCGCAGCCCACACCGAAGACCTGGCCATCTGCCGCGAGCTCGGCGATCGCCACGGCGAAGGCCAGACACTCGGCAATCTCGGCAACGCCCTCCTCCTAGCCCGACGCTATGACGACGCCATCGACGCCCATACCCGAGCGGTGGCCATATTCCGAGAGTTCGAAGACCGCCACAACGAGGAAAAGGCCCAGAGGAGTCTTGACGGGACCCTGCTTGAGGCGAGGCAGAAACGCCGAAGGCCGGGGTGGCGTCGCTGGTTCCGTCGCGGCGGTGCAGGTGGGCCCGGAGCTTGAGCCGCGAGGTTCGGGCGGTGTTCTACGGAAGGGGTACGGGTCCGGTCGAATCCACCCACCCACCCTGCGAGTTGACGCTACGTCGTCGATTTGCCACGCAGCGTCATGCACCCCTAGCCTGCGAGCAGGCTTGTGAAACAGACGACCCCCACCAAGGTGCAGCAACACCTCGCGGGGGTCTCACCATCAAGATCGAAGACTTGAAGGAGTCGATCCTCATGGCTGACGCCGAGTTTAATGACGCCTTCCACCCTCTGGCCAGCCCGGGGTACGGAAAGCGTTCCGCGCCGCAGCAGGAAGCGCGCGGGCGGCAGGACTTCGCCCACCTTCCGGCCCGCGAGGCCGCCATCGCCGCGTACCTCGACCGGTTGCCCGAGGGCAGCGACATCTCGGTGAAGACGCTGGCCAAGCACCTGCCGTACGGGCAGTGCGCCCTCCGCACCGCGCTCAACCGCATCCAGCGGGCCGGCCACCTGCGGCGCGGCCGCGAATGCCTGGGCGGACGATGGATCACCCGAACGTGGTTCACCCGAACGCCGCGCGACAGCACCTGGTGGGCCGCCTTCCAGCAGGGCGACGTACCCCGCGAGGCGAAGACGACGACGCGGTCGCGGGCCTACGTCCTGCTCGCCGCGCTCGGCCGCACGAACTCCATCCTGTCCCTGTCCCACGCCGAGTGCCGCGCGCTCGTCCCCCTCGTGGAGGAATGGTTCGGCCGGGACGCCACCGAGGACGACGTACTGCGCGCCCTCACCACCGGCCTCCCGCAGCCCGTCCACCACCCCGCCGGCCTCGTCCGCCGCCGCCTCACCGACAAACTGCCGCCGCTGCCCGTCCGGCGGACCCCCGCCCCGCTCCGCATCCTCGAATGCGGCACGTGCGGCACCCCCGGCTACGCGGACACCCTCCAGAACGGCGACTGCGGCCCCTGCCGCGGCGACCACCCCAACCCCACGCACGCCCGCACCCCCGCCCTCCCGGCCCCACGCGCGGTCCAGGCCCGGGCCGCCGCCATCCGGGACCGGATGGACGAACTGCGCACCTGATTCCGAGCGTGACCTCCAGGAGCGTTCAAGGTCAGGGCGAGACGGGTGGCGTGGTGCGCGGGAAGGAGATCTCGACGCGCCGGTTCTTCTTACGGCCCTCCTCGGTGCCGTTGTCGGCGATCGGGTAGTCCTCGCTGTAGCCGCGGATGTCGAAGGTCGTACCCGGGTCGAGACTGCGGGCCAGCACCTGCTGCACGGCGACGGCACGCTGCTTCGACAGCTTCAGACCGTGCTCGTACGTCCCCAGGTTGTCGGTGAACCCGAAGACCCGGACGCGCCCGGAACCCAGCTTGTTGATCTCCGCGGCGACGGCGGCGATACGGGCGGTGGCGGCGGACCCGAGCTTGGCACTGTTCTTGGGGAACAGGACCTCGGCCTGCAGCGCGAACGTCACGTCCACGTTGGTGTCCTGGCGACGCTGCTCACCGCCCTCCTCCTCGACGATCTGCTTGATGTCGAGAACCTTGGCGGGCGCGAGGGTGGCACCGTCGGGGAGCATCAGGCCGGGGGCGTTGGGGTCGATGGCGGGGGGCGGGGAAGCGGAGGCCGCGGAACCGGGGGGATCGTCGGCGTGAGCCGTGGGCACGGCGAAGGGCCCCAGGGCGACGGTGACGATCGCGAGGGCGGCGAGGCGGCGGTAGGTCGTCGTCATGTCGTCGCCTCAGGAGAGCTTGAGGGTGGCGGGTTCGAAGGTGGGGAGCTGGAAGGAGACGTCGGTGGTGGAGGGGGGCGGGGCCGGGAACTGCATGAAGACGGCGGTCGACTTGCCGGGACCGAGGCTGTCGAGCGCCGAGGTGGTCAGGGGCCGCCCGTCGGTGTCCCTCAGGACGTAGTAACGCTTCTTGCCGACGGAGTCGACGAAGGTGGCTCCGCCCAAGGAGTTGCCGTGCTTCACAACCTCGGTTTCGTCTCCACTCATCTGAGCAGGAATAATGGTGGCTGCGTCGGAGGTGTTCTTCAACCTGCCCTTAACGGTGAGAAATCCACCTGCATCCCGATCCGCTGCGCTGATGGTGAGCTCCAGGCCCTTCTGCCCCTTGAGGACAGCCAGCGTCTCTGTCGGCTCCTCCGAACTCTGCTGCTGCCCTGCTTGCGTCTCCTGAGGAGGCACAGTGGTCGCGGCCGGCTTGTCCGCCTTCGGCTTGTCCTCGGCTCCGCAGCCGACCACGAGGAGAGCCGCCGACGCGACCGCGAGGGAGGCCAACCCCTTTCGTGCGTACCGAACATTCATGAAGCGCGCTTCCTTTATTCGTCGTTGCCGGCCAGTCGGACAGTGAAGAGATCTGCGGCACTGGGCAGTGTCGGGTCCTCGGGATCGATGGTCCAGGACTCCTCACCACAGGTGAGCCCAGTAATCGGCTCGGGTTCCGGCTCGGGCTCGGGCTCGGGCTCCTCACCTGGTTCCGTCGGGTCGGGATCCGGCTCGGCTTCCTCCGGGACCGGAACTTCCGGGGGCATGAAGTCACACTTCGGCTCGATCACAGCCCGCGCGGACGCGGTGGCATCCCGCGACTCCCCGCCCGTCGTGACCACCGTGACCCGGAAGCCATCACCCCCCGAGGCAGGTGGCACACAGCCATCACCCGAGAACTTGGCCTCGTTGCGCTCGGCGAACACTCCCGCCCGCTCACACGCTGCCATGCCGTCGTAAGTCACGCCGTGTAGAAAGCCGTCCCACCGATCAGGGGAGAGAATCACGCCAAGCCAGCCCTCTCGGAGCTGATCTCGGGCATCCTGAGCAGCTGCCAGTGCTGCCGCATCTGCCGCAGTCTGCGCACTGTTCCGCGTGAGGGCGGCCTGTCCCACCGCGAAGTAGGCAAATGCAAGGAACAAGAGACCCGCAATGACGGCGATGTAGACGGGGAACGCCTGACCGCTGTCCCTCTGCAGACGTGAGGCGCCTACTCTCCACCGCCGCCGGTCAGTTCGGTGATCTTCTGGGAAATCGCATTCTTGATCGACTGCCCCAGATCCGTGCCGGTAATGGCCACCACAATCGCCACCACCACCACAATGATCCCCAGATACTCCACCGCCGTCTGCCCGCGGTCCCTGCCCCTGGACGCCGTCCAAGCCGCAAGTTCGAGCCGGGCCTTGGTCAGGGCCTTCAGCATCGCGTCGTTCATCGTGGTCCCCTCCGCGTTCAGACGCCTGCGCACGGGCACGGTACGCCGACGTTCGGGTCGGCGCACAGGGCCCGTGGGCCCATCTGTGGGCCCGGGTCATCGGGTGGGCCTGGTGCCCAGCCAGGAGGCTATGGCCTCGGCACGGGTGTGGGTGTGGAGTTTGGCGAAGATTCGGTTGATGTGGTTCTTGACCGTCTTCTCCGTGATGAAGCAGGTCGCGGCGATCTGCCGGTTGTTCAGGCCCGTGGCGATCAGGTCCATCACTTCCACCTCTCTCGCACTCAGTCCACACTGTTCCACATTTCGTTGCATGCGCGAAGATTCGATTTCAAGGTGCGGCGACATTGAGACAATTGGGCCGCCGCCCTGGTGTGCAGTCGCACGCAGCGACCGCAGCAGCACCTCCGACGCCGTCGCCGTGAAACGGGCCCGTCCCTCCCCGACGTCCCGTACCGCCCCCACCAACTCCTCTGTCGTGAATTCGCCGTGGACGAGGTAGCCGGCCGCTCCCATGCGCAATGCCTCCTCGACCGTTTCGGGTTCCCGGCTGTACGTGAGCATCAGGACGCGGGCCAGACGGGCGAGGTGCGGGAGGGCCTTCAGGCCGTCGTACGGGGGCATCCGGACGTCCAGGAGGATCACCTGCGGCCTGGTGCGGAGCGTTTCGCGGAGCGCCGCGCGGCCGTCCGCCGCCTCCGCCACGACCCGGAACCCCGGGCGGTCGCCGAGCAGGGAGCGCAGGCCCGCCCTCACCACCGGGTTGTCGTCCGCCACGAGGACGGTGATCGTATTCATCGCGCCGTCCCCAGCGGGACTTCCAGGCGGACCTCGGTGCCCCGCGCCGCGTCTCCCCGGCCGATCCTGAGCCTCGCGCCCACCCCCGCCGCCCGTTCGACCATGCCCACCAGGCCGAAGTGGCCCGTGCCGCGCAGGGCGTCGAGCGTCGTCCCCGGCGGCAGTCCTCGCCCGTCGTCGCGGACGCTGATGCGGAGCAGGCCCGCGTGGACCCCGGCGGTGACGTCGATACGGGTGGGGTGGGCGTGGCGGCCCGCGTTCTCCATGGCTTCCGCCGCGATGGAGAGGAGCTGGCGGGCCATCGGGTACGGGACGACCGGCGGCGTCCCGTCGCCCACCGAGCGGTACGCCGCTTCGATGCCGGAGGACTGCCAGCGCGTACGGAAGTCCCTGACCCGGTTCGTCAGTTCGGACGCCATGTCTATGCCTGCCGCGCCCGCCCCGCCGTACGACTGGCTCCTCAGGTCCGAGAGGAGTTCGCGGGACTCGGCCGCCGCCCGGCGGGCCGCGCGGGCCACGAGGGCGGCCCGGTCCTTCGCCTCGGCCGGGTCGGAGCAGGTGGCGAGGGCGTCGGCGGCCAGCGCGAGGCCGTGCAGGGTGGTGGCGACGGAGTCGTGCATCTCGCGGGCCAGCCGGGCCCGTTCGACCTCCACGGCCTGCGCGGCGGTGAGTCCGGCGCGCGCCTCGGCGAGCGCCTGGCCGGCCTCGCCGAACCGCAGCAGCAGGTTCCGCAGGGTCACGCCGAGCGCGCCCGTGATGACGCAGAGGCCGGCGAGGAGGAGGACGTCGCCGGGTACGGCGAGCAGGACGAGGGACTGCAGGCAGGCGAAGAAGGCGGCGCCGCGCCAGCCGTAGGCGAGCCCGGCGAGGAGGGGCGTGCAGACGCTCACGTATCCGAGGGTGCTCTGCGGTCCGGCGGTGACGAGGAGCAGGGCGCCGAGGAGCGTGTCGGCGGCGAGCAGGGCCGGGTGCTTGAGGAGGAGGGGGCCGAAGCGTTCCCAGTCCCGGAAGAGCACGTACGAGCCCATGAAGGTCACGACGACGGCGGCGCCGACGAGCCGGACGGGGAGTCCGGGCGCGGCACCGAGCAGCGCCGCGGGGGCGGCGAGCGCGATCATCGCGAGCCGGAAGCCGAAGACCTGTCGGCACATGGCCTGGAGGGCGTTCGCCTGGATGTCGACCGCGCCCCGGGCCGCACCCCCGACCCGCCCGCGCATCGTGCCCCTGGCCGAACCCCCGGCCGTCCCTGGGACCGCGTCCCTGGAAGCCGTACCCCCGGCCTGCCCCCGGACCGCGTCCCTGGAAGCCGCGCCCCGGGCCGCACCCCCGACCCGCCCCCGCAGCACACCCCTGGCCGTCTCCCGGGCCGTGCCCCACGCCCTGGGAGTCATCGGCATCGTCGGCCGCCGGCTCATCCCGTCCTCACTCGCCCGTCACCGACCCGAAGTCCGTGCCGGTGCCCAGGAACAGGCCCGCGCCCAGCAGGATCATCGTCGCCGGGACCATCAGCATCGTGATGACCATGGTCGCCTTCGGGACGGCCTTCGCCGCCTTCCTGCGGGCGTTCTGCGCGTCCGTGCGCCGCATGTCGTTGGCGATCTGTATCAGCGTGTCCACGATCGGCGCGCCCAGTTCCTCGCCCTGCTGGAGGGCGGTGACGAACTGGGCGACCTGCTCGGAGTCGTTGCGGCGGCGCAGTTCGTCGAAGGCCTGGCGGCGGCTGACGCCCATGTCCATCTGTCGGAGCGTGATGCGGAGTTCGTCGGCCCAGGGTCCCTCGTACTTCTCCGCGACGCGTTCCAGGGCCTGTCGGAAGCCGAGGCCGGCCGAGACGACGACGGCCAGTACGTCCAGGAAGTCCGGCAGGGTGCGTTCGATCTGGTCCTTGCGGATGCGGACCGCCGACCAGATGCCGACCTCCGTCCAGAACGCGCCGAAGGCGAAGAGGAGGAGGGCGACGAGGAAGGAGCCCTTCGACAGCATCAGCAGGCCGCCCAGGGCGCCCAGGAAGCCGTAGACCGCCCGCCTCGCCCCGTACCGGTCGATGGTCAGTCCGCCGGGGTTTCCCGCGAGGTCGATGCGGCGCCGGACCGCGTTGACCCGCTTGGGTCCCATGAGGCGGAGCACGGTCGGCGACCAGCGCATGCCCAGGCGGTCGACGGCCGAGTCGACGGCCCCCGTGCGGGTGGCGCCGACCTCCAGGGCGAGCCGGAGGTCGTCGGGGAGCTTGGCGTCGGCGCGGTGGAGGCGCAGCCCGTACGCGGCCCCGGCGACGGCGAGGCCTGCGAGGAGGGCGAGGAGGAGGTCCACGGTGACAGTCCCGTCCCTACACGTCGATCTTCGAGAAGCGGCGGATGGCGATGAAGCCGACCACGTACAGGGCGAACGCGGCGACGACGGCGAACTGTCCGACGCCCGAACCGGTCATCCGGTCCAGGGCACCGGGCTGCATGTTGTCGATGAGCAGGAGCGAGCCGACGCCGATGACGGGGACGGAGTACGCGGTCATGCTCACCTGGGAGAGCTGGGTGCGGACCTCGCGCCGGGTCTCCTTGCGTTCCTCAAGGGTCTCGGTGAGGTTGCGCAGGGAGGAGACGACGGTGCCGCCGGCCCGGTTGGCGAGGACGAGGGTGGTGACGAGGACGACGAGTTCGCGGGAGGGGAGGCGTTCGGCCAGTTCTCCCAGTGCGTCGTCGAGCGAGGTGCCCACGGCCAGCTGCTGGGCCACCTTCTCCAGTTCGTCGCCGGCCGGGGCCTCCAGCTCGTCGGCGGCCAGGCTGAGGGCCATCCGGAGGGCGAGTCCGGCCTGGGTGGCGTTGGCCAGGATGCGGGAGAGTTCGGGGAGTTGGTTGATGAATTTCTCGATGCGCTTCTGGCGCTGCCAGCCGAGGTAGCCCATGGCGACCCAGATGCCGAGGAGTCCGCAGATCGGGCCGAAGAACGGGGACAGCGCGGCCTGGCCGACGACCCAGAGCACGGCCACGGTCGCCGCGAGGGCCACGGTGAACTCGCCGGGTGTGACGTCGAGTCCGGTGGCCGCGATCCGCAGTTCCAGTTTCCGGCCGAGAGCCGTGCCGCGGACGCGCCGGTCGACGCCCCGGAAGCGGCGCCTGCGCCTGCCCGCGGCCTCGGGCAGGCCCGACTCGTCCAGCCGGGCGACGAGCTCCGCGTGACGGCGGGCCCCGCTCGCGTACAGCTGGACGCCCGTGATGCCCAGGACGCAGGCGAGCAGGGTCACGCCCGCGGTCAGCCAGAAGGGGTCGGTCATCATTGCGCCTCTCGGGTCGCCAGGTGGGCGTCGGTGGCGGCCACGCCGAAGGCCTGCGGGATGGGCTGTCCGGCCAGATAGAGGCGCTCGGCGACCCGCCGCGGCAGCGGGTGGTACGTGAACTGCCCGTACACCCGTCCGTCGGCGGCGACCGGCTGCGCGTGGAAGCGGCAGACCGTGGCCAGCAGGAACCGCTCGCGCCCGTGGGAGGCGAGGACGGATATCTCGGTGATCCGGCGGGTGCCGTCGGGGTGCCGGGTGAGCTGGACGAGGACGTCGACGGCGCTGTTGATCTGGTCGCGGAGCGCCTCGAACGGCACCTTGACCTCGGACATCGAGGCCAGGGTCTGGAGGCGCATGAGCGCGTCCTCGGCCGAGTTGGCGTGGACGGTCGCGAGCGAACCGTCGTGGCCGGTGGACATCGCCTGGAGCATGTCGAGGGTCTCGCCGCCCCGGACCTCTCCGACGATGATCCGGTCGGGCCGCATGCGCAGGGAGTTGCGGACGAGGTCGCGGATGGAGATGGCGCCGCGGCCCTCGATGTTCGGAGGGCGGGCCTCCAGGCGGATCACGTGCGACTGCTGGAGCTGGAGCTCGGCCGAGTCCTCGATGGTGATGATCCGCTCGCCGTCGGGCACGAGACCGGAGAGGGCGTTGAGGAGGGTGGTCTTCCCGGTGCCGGTGGCGCCGGAGACGATCAGGTTGAACTTGGCCTGAACGAGTCCCGACAGCAGGAGCAGCATCTGCTCGTCGAGGGAGCCGAGGCCGATCATCTCGTGCAGCGTGTACGCGCGGGGGAAGCGGCGGATGGTGAGGGTGGCCCCGGTGAGCGAGAGCGGCGGAATGATGACGTTGACGCGCTCGCCGGAGGGCAGCCGGGCGTCGACCATCGGATTCGACTCGTCGACGCGCCGGTTGACGGTGGACACGATCCGCTCGATGGTCTGCATCAGCTGGTCGTGGGAGGCGAAGCGGAGCGGCAGCAGTTCGACGCGTCCCGCGCGCTCGATGAAGATCTGGTCGGGTCCGTTGACCATGATCTCCGTGATCGAGGCGTCTTCTAGGAGCGGTTCGAGTACGCCGAGGCCGAGGGCCTCGTCGACGACCCGGCGGATCAGCTGGGCCCGCTCGGCGGTGGAGAGGACGGGCCCCTCACGGCTGATGATGTGACCGAGGACGCGCTCCAGGCGGGCGCGCCGCTCGGCGGCCGCCAGCGCGGACATCTCGGTGAGGTCGATCTCCTCCAGGAGCTTGGCGCGGAAGGCGGCGACCAGATGGCCGTCCTCCCTGGCCGCCGCGCCCGCGCCGTGGTCCTCGGGGGCGTTGATCCGGGCCCGCAGACTCATGACTCCTCGTCCCTTCTCACTCGTCCTCCTCGTCGGGCAGGGGCATGACGGCGGTCTTGGTGACGGGGTCGAAGGTCCAGAAGGGGACGACGGGGGGGATGCGTACGGTGACGGTGGCGACGGCCTCGCCCCCGGCGGTGTTCACCTCGACGTCGGTGACCCAGTCGGCGGCCGCCCGGGCGGCCGTGTCACCGTCCGGCGCGTCCTCCGCGTCGCTGCTCTCGGCCCGGGCGGCGGCCCGGGCGGCCGTGCCCGCCTGCTGGGCGGCGTACGCGGCGACGCCGAGCTGAAGTCCGGCGAGACCGACGAGGAGGAGGATCGGCAGGAAACCGAGGTACTCGATGGCGGCCTGGCCCCGGTCGCGCCGGCCCTCGCGGAGGTCGCTCCTCATCGCGTGAGGCTCCTCTCGTCCACGGCGCCCGCCTTGCTCTCGACCGAGAAGAGGCCTCCCACGCCCGGGAACAGGACCGGGACCTGGAGGGTGACCACGGCGTAGGACATCCCGTCACCCGGGCTTGAGCAGTTCACCTGCGCGGTCCAGGCCCCGTCCAGATGGCGCCGGGCGGCGCCTTCGCAGTCGCCCCGCACCGCCTCCTCCCGCACCCCCTCGTCCGCCGCGTTCCCCGCCAGCGTGTACGTGTAGCCGACCAGGACGACCTGCCAGAGCAGGGCGAGGGTGAGCAGGATGACCGGCACCATGCCGACGAACTCGACCGCCACCTGTCCCCTGTCGTCGTCCCGGATCGTGGTCATCGCTCAGCGCCCTCCGGTGCGGCGCCGAAGGCCCAGCGACGAGCCCCGGTCGCCCGCGCGCGCGAGCTGCTTGCCGGGCCGGCCGGACGTCGACGCGGCGGCCGGGGCCTGGACCAGGCCCAGCTCGCCCGCGAGGGCCCACAGCGCCTGCTTGACCGTCGACTTGGCGTCGAGTTCGTGGAGCCGGCCCGCGTCGACGACGGCCTGGAGTTCCTTGAAGTGGGCGGGGACGGCGACGCCCGCGATCCGGGTGCCGGTGATCTTCTGGACGAGGGGCGGCTGGATCTCGGTGGAGCGGTGATGGCGGTTGACCAGGGTGACCGTCTCCTCGGCCTTGCGGACCTGGAGCCGTTCCCACATGCGTACGGTCCGCTTGGCGGCCCGGACGGCGACCACGTCCGGCGTGGCGACGAGGACGGCGGTGTCGGCCATCTCGATGGCGGCGGCGTTGGCGCTGTTGAGCTGGGAGCCGCAGTCGACGACGACGACCTCGTGCCGGCCGCGCAGGGCGCTGACGATCTGGCGGGCGGCGCGGTCGGTGACCTCCTCACCGCGCTCGCCCTCCGCGGGGGCGAGGAGCAGGGAGAGGCCGGTCTCGTGGACGTACACCGCGTCCTGGAGGACGCGCGGCGAGATGTCCGCGATGGAGGCGAGGTCGGCGACGGAGCGGCGGAACTGGACGTCGAGGTACGAGGCGATGTCGCCGCTCTGGAGGTCCATGTCGACGAGGGCGACGGTCCGCCCGGATGCGCGGGCCGCGAGGGCGAGGTGGACGGCGGTGACGGTGGTGCCGACCCCGCCCTTGGCGCCGCTGACGGTGACGACGGTGCCGCCGGGGCCGGTGATCTGCTCCGCGCCCGCGCCGAGGTGGCGGCGGACGCCGACGGACCACTGGGCGGCGGCCTGGACGCGGCTGGCGAGTTCCTCGTACCCGAGGGGGAGCGTGACGAGTCCTCGGGCTCCGGAGTCCATGGCGGCGGAGAAGAGGACGGGGCTCGCGTCGGCGGTGATGAGGACGACGCCGACGGCGGGGAAGCGGAGGGCGACCTCGCGGACGAGTTCGAGCGCGGGGACGGGGCCGATCCGCTCGTGGACGAGGACGACCTCGGGAAGCTCGTCGAGGGAGGCGGCGGCGAGCCGCGCGAGGGTGTCGACGAGCTGGGTGGAGTCGGTGACCGGCGGGGCGGGTTCGGCGTCCGGGAGCTGGCCGATCAGGGTGGTGACGGACCGGGCCGCGTCGGGGTCGCCGACGGCCGGCAGGATCCTGGTGGTCATACCGGCCTCACTTGTCCTTTTCGAGCGTGTAGGTGCGGTCGCGCTGGTCGGACGGGGCGCCGCCGGTGGTGGGGGCGACGAGGGCGAGGCGTACGTGCTCGGCGAAGGACTCGGCGTACGCGACGCGCTGGGCGTCGAGGGTGGAGAGGGCGAAGGAGATCGGCACGGCCCCGTTGGTGCGCCCGGTGCGGTCGGAGCTGTCGCGGATCGCGGTGAGTTTGCCGACGTCGAGGACGCGGGCACCGGCGACGATCATGCGGGACTGGGAGGGCTCGTCCTTCTTCTCGCCCTCGAAGGTGGCGTAGATGTTGACGGTGGCGCCAGGGGTGATCTTGCCCGCGACGCCGGTGGCCGCGTCGATCATGATGGCGATCTCCTGCTGGCCCGGCTGGAGTTCGGGCTGTTCGACGATCATGTCGGACTGCAGGAGGGAGCCGGCCTTGAGCTGGGTGACCGCGATCCTGCCCTCGATCTGGCGCAGGTCGGTGACGGCGGTCTCCGAGAGCCACCGCTTCGGCATGGAGATCTTCTCGAACTGGTCCGCCCTGAGGGGGGCGTACGGGGCCACGTTGTCCTTGATCCGGTACGCGGTGGTCTCCGGGCCGACCTTGGAGTTCACGTCGCTGATGACGGCGAGCACACCGGCGAAGGCGCCGAGGGCGCACAGGACGGACAGCAGGAGCAGGATCACGCCGCGGCGCTGGCGGGAGTTCATGGCCGTACTACCTCGTTCGGAGACGTGGGTCCGGGGCGGACGGGATCGGACGGGAGCGGACGGTCGGGTGCGGAGGAGTGGTCACGGAGAGGGCCGAGAGGAGGGGACGGAGAAGAGGGGGCGAGGAGCTGTTCACGGCAGCGCACGGGTGGGATTCACCTGCACGTTCGCGGGAGTCAGCTCGTTGTACGAAGTCGAGTGCGGGGCCTGGTACTGGACCGGGTGCGAGTCCGCCTGCCCCGGGTGCGAGCCCGCCTGCCGGGCCGCCCCCGCTCCCGCCCCGAGTGCGCGGGTGCCGCCGTCGTGTCGCCCCCCGCCCGAGGTGCCGAGCGCGCGACCGCCCTGTTCCGGCACCGCCCCCACCCGCAGCGGCGCGCCGCAGAAGCCGCAGCGGTCGCCGATGAGTTCCATCGCGCACCAGTGGCAGGTCTCGCGGCGTACGGAGGAGACGAGCTGGTAGAGGACGGGCAGGTCGGGGAGGTACGCGGCGAACTCGACGACCTTGCCCGTTCCCCACCAGCCGGGCGAGGCCTCGGGCAGGGGGGTCTCCTGGACGGGGCCCTGGATCCGCCATCGGGGTACGAGGGTGGTGGTGGGCCAGTCGGTCTGGAGCTGGCCTCGGGCGAGCAGCAGTTCGGTGGTGAACTCGGGTCCGGGCAGGGGTTCCTCGCCGTTTCCGACGCGCACGATCTGCGCGGTCGGTCCGGCGAGTACGGCGAAGTGGGCGCCGGGCAGCCAGCCCTTGAGGTGGGAGCCGAGGCTGACGGGCACGCGGTCGAGCCGGGAGACGGAGCCGAGGACGGCGCCCGCGTAGATGTAGTGCGCGAGCAGCCGGGCGGCGGAGGCGAGGACGCCGGGGCTGAAGTCGCAGGCGGCCAGCTGGCGGAGCTGGCGGACGAGTACGGCCGCTCCGAGGGGTGGCAGGTCGGTCCTGACCAGGGCGATCCGGTCGCTTTCGAGCAGGGCGCGGACGGCGCGGAGCCGTTGCTCGACGGCGGGCGGGGCGGAGGTGGGGCAGACGACGACCACGTGTCCGTATCGCGCGAGGAGCTGCTGCATGTCGGCGATCGAGGCGTCGAGCGACTGGGTTTCGGGGGCCGGGAGGACGGTGGCGTGCGGGGTTCCGGGGTCGGTCGGCGGCAGCGCCAGGTCGGCACTGGTGACCGCGATCGCTGTCGGCACGTAGGACCCCCCGTCCCCTTCGGCCTCCGGTGCCCCGGGGGCCGCGGATCACTTACCGCGTTCGCGGCGTCACCGCAGGGTGCTGCCGCCTCTGCACCTTATCCACGTACCCCGGGGTGGTGAACACACAATCCGCCAAGCTGCCCCCATTTCTTTGGGCCCGGGACTTGGGCCCCTCGACCCTTCCCACCCGCTCCGAACAGGGCTTGCTGCCAGAGGTCTTGACAATGCGATTGGTCTGGACCAACTTGTTCCGACAACGGTGGCCACCGTCCGCACTTCCCCGTAGTCCCCCGTACTCCCCCGCACAGCCCCCGTACTTCCGCACGCCCTCGTACCCCCGTACGAGCCCCTCCGTACGACGACGTACGGCACCTCCACATCCCCCACATCCCCAACTCCCCTCCGGAGGATGCACGTGGACCGCACCACCACCCGCCCGCACGGACGCCGCTGGCTCGGCGGAGCCCTCGCGCTCGCCGTCGGCTCCGGGCTCGTCCTCGTCGGCGGAGCCGGCACCGCGCAGGCGGCCGACGTCAACGTCGCCAAGAACGCCGGTTTCGAGAACGGCCTCGCCAACTGGTCCTGTTCCGCCGGGAGCGGCGCCGCCGTCTCCTCCCCGGTCCGCACCGGGGCCGGCGCACTGCGCGCCACCCCGGCCGGTCTCGACAACGCCAAGTGCGTGCAGACCGTAGCGGTGAAGCCCAACTCGACGTACACGCTGAGCGCCTGGGTCCAGGGCGGCTACGCCTACCTCGGTGCCGACAACACCGGGACCGGCTCCGGCAGCGTCTCCACGTGGACGCCCGACAGCGCCGCCTGGAAGCAGCTCACCACCACCTTCACCACCGGGGCGAGCACCACCTCGGTCGAGATCTACACCCACGGCTGGTACGGGACGTCCCCCTACCTCGTCGACGACGTCAGCGTCTTCGGGCCCGACGGGGGCGGCGGCCAGGACCCCGACCCGGTCGTCCCGGCCACCCCGGCCGGCCTCGCCGCGGGCACCGTCACCTCCTCCTCCGTCGCCCTGAGCTGGGGCGCGGTCTCCGGCGCCACGGGCTACAAGGTCTACCGGGACGGCGCCAACCCGCAGGCGGTCACCGGCACTTCGGCCACCGTCACGGGGCTCACCGCCGACACCGCGTACCAGTTCCAGGTCGCCGCGACGAACTCCGCGGGCGAGTCCGCGAAGTCCACCGCCGTCTCCGCGCGGACCGCCAAGGTCACCGACCCGGGCCCCGGCCCGGCCGTGCCCAAGCACGCCCTCACCGGCTACTGGCAGAACTTCAACAACGGCGCCACGGTCCAGAAGCTGCGGGACGTCCAGTCGCAGTACGACATCATCGCCGTGTCCTTCGCCGACTCGACGACCACGGCCGGCCAGATCGTCTTCAACCTCGACCCGGCCGTCGGCTACGCCTCGGCCGCCGACTTCAAGGCCGACATCGCCGCGAAGAAGGCCGCCGGCAAGTCCGTCGTCATCTCGGTCGGCGGCGAGAAGGGGAACGTCACGATCAACAGTGACGCCTCCGCGACCGCCTTCGCCGACAGCGCGTACGCCCTGATGCAGGAGTACGGCTTCAGCGGCGTCGACATCGACCTCGAACACGGCATCAACTCGACCTACCTGACCAAGGCGCTGCGTCAGCTGTCCGCCAAGGCCGGTTCGTCGCTGGTCCTGACGATGGCCCCGCAGACCATCGACATGCAGAGCACGGGCACCGAGTACTTCAAGACGGCGCTCGCCGTGAAGGACATCCTCACGGTCGTCAACATGCAGTACTACAACAGCGGTTCGATGCTCGGCTGCGACGGCAAGGTCTACAGCCAGGGCTCGGTGGACTTCCTCACCGCGCTCGCCTGCATCCAGATCCAGGGCGGTCTCTCCCCGTCGCAGGTCGGTCTGGGCGTCCCGGCCTCCTCGCGGGGCGCGGGCAGCGGCTACGTCGACCCGCAGATCGTGAAGAACGCGCTCGACTGCCTGACCAAGCTCACGAGCTGCGGCACCTTCAAGCCGGCCCAGGCCTGGCCGACGCTGCGCGGCGCGATGACCTGGTCGACCAACTGGGACGCGACGGCCGGCAACGCCTGGTCGAACGCGGTCGGCCCGCACGTCCACAACCTGCCGTAACGCCACACAGCCGTACGGAAGTCACCTCGCAGCGCCGCCGGTCCCCCGGCGGCGCTGCTCCGTTTCGTCAGGCGGGACGGAACAGGGCCAGGACCCGTGCGAGGCCGTGGACCCACTCGTCGACCCTGGCGGCCCGGCGGCCGTCGATCTCGCAGGTGTAGTCGGTGCCGTCGTACAGGATGACGGCGATGCGCAGCCACCGGCCTCGGCGGGTCCGCTCGTACCGCACGGCCCTGATCTCGGGCCAGCTGAACTCGGCCTCGTCGTCGAGGAGTTGCAGACAGATTCCGGCGCCGTCCACGACGATCCCGTAGATGCTGTCGGCGGCGACGAACTCCGGTACGGGCTGCGGGGGCGCGACGGGCGGCGGCGGCACGAAGAGGGTGGGCGTGGGCGGCCCGAATCCCGGCGGGATCGAGTCGCGCGCGGGTGGGGGCGCGTACGGCGACGGGACCGAGGCGTGCGGATGCGGGGCCGCGTACGGCGACGGGACCGCGGTCTGCGGCGGCACGGGCGTCGACGGGATCAGGCCCTGCGGCGGCCCGTACGACGGCGGGATCGAGTCATGCGGCGGTCCGAATCCCGCCGGGGTCGGATGCTGCGGCGTCGCGGGCGCGTCGACGGCCGTCGGCGGCGGGACCGTCCCCACGGCGTCCCGCACCCCCTCCCCCAGGGCGTCCAGGATCTCCTCCGGCGTGGGCCGTTCGGCCGGGTTCTTGGCGAGGCAGCGACCCACGAGCCCGCGCAGGGCCTCGGGTACGGAGGCGAGGTCCGGGTCCTCGTGCACCGCCCGGTACATGAGCCCCATCGGGGTGCCGTCCCCGAAGGGCCGGCCGCCCGCCGCGGCGACGAGCACGGCGCCGAGGGCGAAGACGTCGGCGGCGCCCGTGACCTCGTCGCCGAGGGCCTGTTCGGGGGCGAGGTAGCCGGGGGTGCCGAAGGCCGAACCGGTGGCGGTGAGCCGGGTCGACTCCACCGCGCGGGCGATCCCGAAGTCGAGGACGCGGGGTCCGTCGGGAGCCATGACGATGTTGCCGGGTTTGAGGTCGCGGTGGACGAGCCCGCAGGCGTGGATGGCCTCCAACGCCTCGGCGAGCGCGGCCCCGAGCGCGCGCAGCCGTCCCTCGTCCATGGGGCCCTCGGCGGTGACGAGGGCCGAAAGGGTGGGGCCGGGGATGTAGGCGGTGGCGAGCCAGGGCGCCTCGGCGTCGGGGTCGGCGTCGACGACCTGCGCGGTGTGGAATCCGCCGACCTGCCGGGCGGCGGCGACCTCGGCGCGGAAGCGCGCGCGGAAGGACGGGTCGGCGGCGAGTTCCGGCCGGGCCACCTTGACCGCGACGGCGCGCCCGCCGCGCGATCGGGCCAGATAGACGGTGCCCATGCCGCCTTCGCCTAGCTTGTGCTCGATGACGTATCTACCGATGAGGGTCCCCACCGGGACAGTATGGCCGAACTCCATATCTTGACCGGTCCATGACACGGGCTCACCATGTGGCCGAACACAGAACACCGAACACAGAACACCCGCACGCGCTTGTCGCACCCCCCACCCTCCCCACCCAGGAGACAGCATGCGACGTTCTCTCCGCGGCAGAAGGTCCGCCACCCTCGCGGCCCTCGTGGCGCTCGCCCTCGCGGCGCCCCTCTCCGCCCTCACCACACCCGCCGGGGCCGACCCGTCGTCGACCGCCGCCCGTATCGCCGCAGGGGCCGATGAGGTGATCCGGCAGTACGAGGTGGCCGGGCCCTCCACCCCGGCCGCCCGCACCGCGCTCACCGCCACCGGCGTCTCGATCGACGAGGTCGACGCCCGCTCGGTCGTGGTCAGCGCCAACACCGAACAGCTCAGGAACCTCAAGGCACTCGGCTACAAGCCGATCGCCCTGCCCGGCCCGCCGAACCGCGCGGCCGAGGGAGACCAGGCCGTCGGCCCGCTCGACTTCCCCTCCGCCGACGCGAGGTACCACAACTACGCGGAGATGAACGCGGAGATCGACCAGCGGCTCGCCCAGTACCCCTCGATCATGCGCAAGCAGGTGATCGGGAAGACGTACCAGGGCCGGGACATCGTCGCCATCAAGATCAGCGACAACGTCGCCACCGACGAGAACGAGCCGGAAGTCCTCTTCACCCACCACCAGCACGCCCGCGAGCACCTCACCGTCGAGATGGCGCTGTACCTCCTGCGCGAGCTCGGCGCGGGCTACGGCAGCGACTCCCGGGTCACCAACGCCGTCAACGGGCGCGAGATCTGGATCGTCCCGGACCTCAACCCGGACGGCGGCGAGTACGACATCGCGAGCGGCTCCTACCGCAGCTGGCGCAAGAACCGGCAGCCCAACTCCGGATCCTCGTACATCGGTACGGACATGAACCGGAACTGGGACTACAAGTGGGGCTGCTGCGGCGGCTCTTCGAGCTCCAAGAGCTCCGAGACGTACCGTGGCACGGCGCCCGAGTCCGCCCCCGAGGTGAAGGTCGTCGCCGACTTCGTCCGCTCCCGGGTGGTCGGCGGCAAGCAGCAGATCACCGCGGCCATCGACTTCCACACGTACAGCGAGCTCGTGCTCTGGCCCTTCGGCTGGACCACGGCCAACACCGCACCGGGCATGACGCTCGACGACCGGAACGCCTTCGCCGCGGTCGGCGGCAAGATGGCGGCCAGCAACGGCTACACGCCCGAGCAGTCCAGCGACCTCTACATCACGGACGGCTCGATCGACGACTACCTGTGGGGCGCGCAGAGGATCTTCGCGTACACCTTCGAGATGTACCCGTCCTCGTCCGGCGGCGGCGGCTTCTACCCGCCCGACGAGGTCATCGAGCGCGAGACGAGCCGCAACCGCGACGCCGTCCTGCAGCTCCTGGAGAACGCGGACTGCATGTACCGCTCGATCGGCAAGCAGGCGCAGTACTGCGCGGCCTGACGGTCCGTACGTGAGAACGGGCGCCCCGGCGGCATTCCGCCGGGGCGCCCCCGCGTCACGGGCCGGACCCTCAGACGAACAGACTCAGCGCGGCCGCCGCCGCGAAGCCCGCCAGGGAGAGCACCGACTCCAGCACCGTCCAGGACTTGAGGGTGTCCCGTTCGGTGATGCCGAAGTACTTGGAGACGATCCAGAAGCCGCCGTCGTTGACGTGCGAGGCGAAGATCGAGCCGGCCGAGATCGCCATGATGACGAGGGCCAGGAAGGCCTGCGAGTGGTCGCCGCCCTCGACCAGGGGCAGCACGATGCCCGCCGTGGTGACGATGGCGACCGTCGCCGAGCCCTGGGCGACGCGCAGCACCAGGGAGATGAGGTAGGCGAGCACGATGACGGGGAGACCGACGTCGTGGAAGGTGTCGGAGAGCGCCTGGGCGACGCCGCTCACCTTGAGGACCGCGCCGAAGACCCCGCCCGCGCCGACGACGAGCAGGATGTTGCCGACCGGCTTGAGCGAGGAGGTGGACACCTGCTCCAGGGACTTCCGGGACCAGCCGCGACGGATGCCGAGCATCCAGTACGCGAGGAAGAGCGCGAGCGTCAGCGCGACGAAGGGGCTGCCGAAGAACTCGATGACGGAGCGGAGGGTGGACTCGTCCAGGGCGATGGAGGAGAAGGTCGCGGCGAGGATGAGGACCAGCGGCGTGCCGATGATGAGGAGCACGGTGGAGAGCGCCACGGGCTCCTCGGTGCCGCCGGTCCGCTCGGCGGCGACCTTGGCCCTGGCCTCCTCGGCGGCCTCGACCATGTCCTGCGGGACCGCGACGAAGAGCCGGCGGCCGATCCAGCCTGCGTACGCCCAGGCCGCGAGCACGGCGGGGACGCCGACGAGGACGCCCATCAGGATGACCCAGCCGAGCGAGACGTGCAGGAGGCCTGCGGCGGCGACCGGGCCGGGGTGCGGCGGCAGGAACGCGTGGGTCATGGAGAGACCCGCGAGCAGCGGCATGGCGTAGAGCAGGATCGACTTGCCGGACCGCTTGGCGGCGGCGTAGACGATCGGCGCGAGGACGAAGATGCCGACGTCGAAGAAGACCGGGATGCCGAAGATGAGTCCGGTGAGGCCCATGGCGAGGGGGGCCCGCTTCTCGCCGAAGAGGCCGAGGAGACGGCTGCTCAACACCTCGGCGCCGCCCGAGACCTCCAGGATCGCGCCGAGCATGGTGCCGAGTCCGATGATGATCGCGACATGGCCGAGGATGCCGCCCATGCCGGTCTCGATGACGGAGGTGGCGGCGGACTTCTGGACGGTGCCGAAGAGTTCGGTGACGGAGAGGCCGGCGGCGAGGCCGACGCCGATGGAGACGGCGAGCAGCGCGACGAAGGGCTGGAGCCGGATCTTGATGATCAGCAGGAGCAGGACGGCGATGCCGAGGGCGGCGACGGTGAGCAGCCCGGCGGTGCCGGGTATCAGGTGGAGCAGTCCACCGGTGTGCGGGGGCGTGGCGGGGTTCATGGCCGGGGGAAGCCTCGCTTTTGGGTAGGGGGGAGCGCGGCACGGCGTTCGGGGTGAGAACGCCGTGCCGTGGAGCGGCTGGTTCAGGTGGATCGGTTCAGGTCCGTTCGGGCGGGTGGACGCCGGCCGTGTGCGCTCGGATCAGCCGAGGACGGCGAGGGCGTCGATCTCGATGAGGAGGCCCTGGGGCAGACCGACGTAGACGGTGGTGCGGGCGGAGGCGGGGGCCTTGAGGCCCTGCTCCTCGAAGTACTGGTTGTAGATCGCGTTCATCTCGGCGAAGTGGTCCACGTCCGTCAGGTAGACGCGCATCATCATCACGTCGTCCCAGCTCGCGCCGCCCTCCTCCAGGATCGCCTTGACGTTGGCGAAGGTCTGGAGGGTCTGCTCGCGCAGGGTCGGTCCTGCGACGGTCGGGGCCTGGCCCTCGACGGCGGGCAGGAAGCCGACCTGGCCCGCGACCTGGAGGATGTTGCCCTTCTTCACGCCGTGCGAGAACTTCGCGGGCGGGGCGGTGTGGGTGGCGGGGGTGAGGGCGGTCTTCTCGGTCGACTGCTCGAGGTTCTGGTCGGTCATGCGCTGTCCTTGCTCGGGGAGGTGCCGGAGTACTCCCGGCTGATGGCGTCCGCGGTGCGGCGCACCTGCGGGAGGAGGGAGAGGAGTTCCTCGGCCGTGACGACCACGTTGGGCGCCGAGACGGACATCGCGGCGACGACGCGCCCGTCGGCGCCGTGGATGGGCGCGCCGACGCAGTTGATGGACTCCTCGTGGCCGCCGAGGTCGGTGGCCCAGCCCTGTTCGCGTACGGTCGCCAGCTCCTTGAGGAAGGCGGCGGCGTTCGGGGTCGAACGGGGCGTGTACGGGGGGTAGTCGAGCTTGCCGGCGAGGGCGCGGCGCTCGGGTTCGGGCAGGTCGGCGAGGAGCAGCTTGGCGACGGCGGCGACGGTGATCGCGACGGGCTTGCCGATGCGCGAGTACATGCGGACCGGGTAGCGGCTCTCGACCTTGTCGATGTAGAGGACCTCGCCCTCCTCGTAGACGGCGAGGTGGATGGTGTGCCCGATCCGTTCGTTGAGCGCGGCGAGGTGGGGGTGCGCGATCTCGCGGATGTCGAGGTTCTCGACGGCCTCCTGGGCGAGCGCGAAGAGGCGGGCGCCGAGGCGGTACCGCTGGTCCTGCTGGCGGTAGACGAGGCCGTGCTCGTGCAGGGTGCGCAACAGCCGGAGGGCGGTGGACTTGTGGACACCGAGCCGGTCGGCGACCTGTCCGAGGTCGGCGGGACCCTGTGCGAGCAAGGGCAGGATGCTGAGCGCCCGGTCGACGGTCTGGCTCATGGTGTACGTCCCTCCTGGTCGTCCCCCGTCCAGCCGGGGCCGAGCTGAAGTGTGCCCCAGGCGGTCGGGGCGAGGGCGGCGAGCCGGTCGGCGTGGGCGCGGCGGGGAGGCACGGCCAGGTCGCCGGGGACGGTGAGGGCGGCGGCGGCCAGCAGGTGTCCGTGCCGGAGGCGGGCCGTGGCGTCGAGTCCGCGGAGGGTGGCGGAGAGGAATCCGGCGGCGAAGGCGTCTCCGGCGCCGACGGCGGCGACGACGTCGACGCGGGGGGCGGGCACCTGCACGACGGTGTCGGTTCCGGGGCCGGTGCGTTCGTGGACGGTCGCGCCGTCGGCGCCCCGTTTCACGACGAGGACGGCCGGTTCGGGGAGCGCCGCGCGGATCGAGGCGGGGTCGCCGAGGCCCCAGGCCTGTTCGGCCTCGTCGGCGCCGACGAAGACGAGGTCGGCCCGGCGGGCGAGCTCCAGGAGGACGGGGCCGGCGGTGGCGGCGCCGTCGCGCCACAGTCCGGGGCGGCAGTTGACGTCGAAGGAGACGAGGGGGCGGCCGGCCCGGGGCGCGGTGAGGGCGCGCATGAGGGCGAGGCAGTCGTCGGAGAGGGCGGCGGTGATGCCGGTGAGGTGGAGGACGCGGGCGTCGTCGACGGTCTCGTACGGCACGGTCGCGGGCGACATCGCGGAGGCGGCCGATCCGGCGCGGTAGTAGACGACCTCGTGGGCGTCGGTGGCGCGGTCGGCGGCGGTGCGGAAGTAGACGCCGGTGGGGCGCCGCGGGTCGCGGTCGACGGCGCTGACGTCGACGCCGTAGGCGCCGATGGTCTCGACGAGGTGGTCGCCGAAGCCGTCCCGGCCGACCCGGCCGACCCAGCGGGTGCGGTGGCCGGCGGCGGCGAGGGCGCAGGCGACGTTGGACTCGGCGCCGCCGATCGCGCGCTCGAAGGCGGGTACGTCGGCGAGGCGGCCCGGTCGGGAGGGAAGGAAGGTGACCATGGACTCGCCGAGGCACACGACATCCACGGGCGGTTCTCCGGCCACTCTGGCGCTCCCTTGCGACTCTCGCGGGGTCCATTGACCCGGCCTTGGCCCGGATGCTAGACAGCTTTGAGCGACATACGCAATGACTGTTGCATCCTTCGCAACGCTTCGATGAGGAGGCCTCATGCCCGACCTGGCGAACGAGCGCGTCGACCACCGCTTCAAGGCCCTGCCCCCGGACGCCGAGGGCCTGACCGTCGGCGAGCTCGCCGCCCAGCGGCGCAACCTCTTCACCGGTGGCTTCACCACCCCCGTGCTCGCCCTCTCGGCCGAGTCCGTCGAGCACAACCTGCGCCTCCTGGAGACGTACGCCGAGCGCCACGGCCTGGCCTTCGCCCCGCACGGCAAGACGTCCATGGCCCCCCAGCTCTTCGACCGGCAGCTGGAGCACGGCGCCTGGGGCATCACCGCCGCCGTGCCCCACCAGGCCCGCGTGTACCGGGCCCACGGCATCGCCCGGATCTTCCTCGCCAACGAGGTCGTCGACCCGGTCGCCCTCCGCTGGGTCGCCGGCGAGCTGGACGCCGACCCGGACTTCCGCTTCCTCTGCTACGTCGACTCGGTGCGGGGCGTCGAGCTGATGGACGGGGCCCTGCGCGCCGCGGGCGCCACCCGACCCGTGGACGTCGTCGTCGAGCTGGCGGCCGGCGCGACGGGGCGTACGGGCGTGCGGACCGAGGCGGAGTGCGCGGCCGTCGCTGACGCGGTCGCGGACGCCCCGACCCTGCGGCTCGTCGGCGTCGCCGGATACGAGGGCACGATGCCCGGGGCCGACGGCGAGCGGGTCAGGGAGTGGCTGAACCGACTGGTCGGGCTCGCGGCCGACTTCGACAAGGCCGGCCGCTTCGACCCCGCCATCGGCGAAATCGTGGTGAGCGCGGGCGGCAGCGAGTGGTTCGACGCGGTCGCCGATGTCTTCGCGGAGATCCCCGGACTCTCCCTGCCCGTCCTCAAGCTGCTGCGCTCCGGCGCGTACGTCTCGCACGACGACGGGCAGTACCGCGAGCGGACCCCCTTCAACCGGGTGCCCGAGGAGGGCGCCCTGGAGCCCGCGTTCCGCCTCTGGTCGCAGGTCGTCTCCCGCCCCACCCCCGAGCAGGCCTTCACCAACGCGGGCAAGCGCGACGCCGCCCACGACCTGCACCTGCCCGAGGCGCAGGTGGTCCGCGACGCCCGCACCGGCGAGATCCGTCCCGCCGACGGCCTGACCGTCACCGGCCTCTCCGACCAGCACGCCTGGGTACGGACGGAGGAGGGCGCCGACCTGGAGGTCGGCGACTGGCTCGGCATGGGCCTGTCCCACCCGTGCACGATCTTCGACAAGTGGCAGCTGATCCCGCTGGTCGAGGCGGACGGCACCGTCGTCGACTACATCCGCACGTTCTTCTAGAAGGAGTCGGCATGGACCTCGTCTTCCGCGACGCGGAGGTCGTCGACGGCACCGGTGGCCCCTCCTACCGCGCCGACGTGGCGATCGACGGCGGCCGGATCACCGCGATCGTCAAGGAGGGCGCGGCGGCCGGCTGCCAGCGCCCCACCGCACGCCGCGTCGTGGACGCCGAGGGCCTCGCCCTCTCCCCCGGCTTCATCGACATGCACGCCCACAGCGACCTGGCGCTGCTCCGCGACCCCGACCACAGCGCGAAGGCCGCCCAGGGCGTGACGCTGGAGGTCCTGGGCCAGGACGGTCTGTCGTACGCCCCGGTCGACGACCGCACGCTCGCCGAGGTACGCAGGGCGATCACCGGCTGGAACGGGTACGGCGACGACATCGACTTCGACTGGCGCACGGTCGGCGAGTACCTGGACCGGCTGGACCGGGGCATCGCCGTCAACGCCGCGTACCTGATCCCGCAGGGCACCGTGCGGATGTACGCGGTCGGCTGGGACGACCGCCCCGCGACGGAATCCGAACTGGACCGGATGCGGCAGCTCGTCGCGGAGGGCATGGAACAGGGCGCGGTCGGCATGTCCTCCGGGCTGACCTACACGCCCGGGATGTACGCGAAGGACTCCGAGCTCACCGAACTCTGCAAGGTCGTCGCCGGGTACGGCGGCTACTACTGCCCGCACCACCGCTCCTACGGTGCGGGCGCCCTGGAGGCGTACGAGGAGATGGTCCGGCTCACGCGGGAGGCGGGCTGCGCCCTCCACCTCGCCCACGCCACCATGAACTTCGGCGTCAACGAGGGCAGGGCACCCGAGCTCCTCGCCCTCCTCGACGAGGCCCTGGACGCGGGCTCGGACATCAGCCTCGACACGTACCCGTACACCCCCGGCTGTACGACCCTGGTCGCCGTACTGCCGAGCTGGGCGAGCGAGGGCGGGCCCGAGGCGGTCCTCGCCCGCCTGCGGGACGACGAGACGGCGGAGCGCATCCGGCACCACCTGGAGGTCCTCGGCTCGGACGGCTGCCACGGGGTGCCGATGGACTGGGACACGATCGAGATCTCGGGAGTGTCGGAGGGCACGCTCGCGGACTGGGTGGGCCGCCGGGTGGACGGCTGGGCGACGGCCCGCCGACTCCTCCTGGAGGACCGGCTCGGAACGACGATCCTCCAGCACGTGGGCCACGAGGAGAACGTCCGCACGATCATGCGGCACCGGGTGCACACGGGCGGCTCGGACGGCATCCTCCAGGGCCTGAAGCCGCACCCGCGCGCGTACGGCACGTTTCCGCGGTACCTGGGCCACTACGCACGGGACCTCGGCGTCCTCACCCTGGAGGACTGCGTGGCCCACCTGACCTCCCGCCCGGCAGCCCGCCTGGGCCTGCGGGACCGGGGCGTGATCAGAGAGGGCCACCGCGCGGACCTGGTCCTCTTCGACCCGGAGACGGTCGGAGCGGGAGCGACGTACGAATCCCCGCGCACGCTCCCCACGGGAATCCCGCACGTCCTGATCAACGGCGAGTTCGTCATGGAGGACGGCAAGCGGACGAACGCCCTGGCGGGCAGGTCAGTCCGCCGTACGCGCTAGCGTGCGGCGGGGCCGCGCCGGCCCCTCGCCCCACGGCTCCCGCCGCACCCACCAGAGCCCCAGCACCAGGGCCGCCCCGGCCACCGCGAACCCGTACCAAGGCGTCCGCCCGTCCAGCGCCGTCTCGTAGACCAGCGCTGCCGAAAGCACCGCGAGCACCTGCCCTGCCCGGCTCCGCCAGGCGACCGCCGCCACCACGGCCGTCCCCCACAGCAGGTACCAGGGCTGCACCATGGGCGACAGCGCGACGAGTGCGACCAGGGAGAGCCCCAGCCCGAGGACCGGGTCGAGAAGCCCTCGCCAGGCCCGCCACGCGAGCACCAGGATGATCACCACGGCGACGAGCAGCCCGAGGTTCTGCACGACCGCCTTGACCGGGTCGGGGTCGTCCCCGAGGAGCAGCCCCAGCCCGAGCCCGAGATCGCTGCTCAAGGACAGCGCCGTGTGGATCGTCCCGGCCACACTCTGCGTCCGCACCCACCCGAACCCGGTCCCGGCCGACACCGTCGCCCCCGCGGCCACCGCCCCGGCCACGAGGCCCGGAAGCACGAGCCCCTTCACCAGGCCCCGCACACCGCCGCCGTCCCGCCGGGCGACCATCACCCCGATGAAGAGCAGGGCGACCGCCGCCGGTGACTTGACCATCATCGCGAGACCGACGAGGACGCACCCGAGCACCCACCGGCCCCGTACGGCGAGCAGCACGCCCGCCAGCATGAGCCCGATCATCAGCCCGTCGTTGTGCATGCCGCCGACGACGTGGATGAGCAGCAGCGGGTTGAGGGCGGCCAGCCACAGGGCCCCGTCGGAACCCCCGGGACCGCCCCCGAGCCCCCGTACGGCCCAGACGATCAACGCGAGCGCGCCGAGGGCGATCAGCCGCATGCCGAGCACGGCGGGAACGATCTCGCCGCCGGTCGCCTTCACCACGAGCTGGGCGAGGACGAGGAACACGGGCCCGTACGGCGCGGGCGTGTCGGTCCAGTGCCCGCCGACGCTCGCGGCCGCGTCCGCCCCGAGGTCGCCGGGTCCGAGGACGGAGGGCCCGCCGCCGTACACGTCGTGCCCTTCGAGGACCATGGCGCCCTGCGCGATGTAGCTGTAGACGTCCTTGCTGTAGAGCGGCGGGGCGAGGAGCAGCGGCGCGGTCCACCAGGCCAGGGTGGCGAGCACCCCGTCCCGTACGCCCCGGGCGAGGAGGACGCCGTACCGCCACCAGGCGGCGACGAGCACCGTCAGGCCGAGGTACGCGAGGAGCGCGCCGGCGAGGGTGAGCGCGGAGCCGCGCGGCTCCCACAGCCCCCAGCCGCCGCGTACGGGCAGCGTCCCGGCGGCCCAACCGCCCACGGCGACGGCGAGCGACCCGGCAGCGCCGAGCCGCCGGCATCCGGAAGCAGTCAGAACCCACATGACGGGCCAACCTATCCCGCCGGACGGAGGACCCCTATTCGGCGGCCCTCACCAGGGGAAAGCCCCGCCACCAGGCCCTCACCCCTGTCCGACGTGTCCCAAAACACGAAGCGCCCGGGCCGACCCGGCCGTAAGCTCTCGTCATGCAGGTGATCCAGTCCACGAAGCTCGCCAACGTCTGTTACGAAATCCGGGGTCCGGTGCTCGAAGAGGCGATGCGGCTTGAGGCTGCGGGTCATCGCATCCTCAAGCTCAACACGGGAAACCCGGCCGCCTTCGGCTTCGAGTGCCCGCCCGCCATCCTTGAGGACGTGCTGCGCAACCTCTCCGAGGCGCACGGCTACGGCGACGCGAAGGGGCTGCTCTCGGCCCGCCGCGCGGTGATGAGCCACTACGAGACCAAGGGCATCCCGCTCTCCGTCGAGGACATCTACCTCGGCAACGGCGTCTCGGAGCTGATCCAGATGTCGATGCAGGCGTTGCTCGACGACGGCGACGAGGTGCTGGTCCCGGCCCCGGACTACCCGCTGTGGACGGCCTCCGTGTCGCTCGCGGGCGGTACGGCCGTGCACTACCGCTGCGACGAGCAGGCGGACTGGATGCCGGATCTGGCGGACATCGAGCGGAAGATCACCGATCGCACCAAGGCGATCGTGATCATCAACCCGAACAATCCGACGGGCGCGGTCTACGACGACGAGATGCTCCGTTCCCTCACGGAGATCGCCCGCCGCCACAACCTGGTCATCTGCTCGGACGAGATCTACGACAAGATCCTCTACGACGGCACCACGCACACTCCGACCGCCGCGATCGCGCCCGATCTCCTCGTCCTCACCTTCAACGGGATGAGCAAGAACTACCGGGTGGCCGGTTTCCGCTCGGGCTGGCTCGCGGTCTGCGGCCCGAAGCACCACGCGTCCTCGTACATCGAGGGCCTCACGATCCTCGCGAACATGCGCCTCTGCGCGAACATGCCGGCGCAGCACGCGGTGGCCGCCGCCCTCCAGGGCCGGCAGTCGATCGAGGACCTGGTCCTGCCGGGCGGGCGGCTCCTGGAGCAGCGGGACACGGCGTACGAGCTGCTGACACAGATCCCGGGCGTGACGTGTGTGAAGCCGAAGGGTGCGCTGTACCTGTTCCCGCGGCTCGACCCGAACGTCTACAAGGTCAAGGACGACCGGCAGATGGTCCTGGACCTGCTGCGGGCCGAGAAGATCATGGTGGTGCACGGGACGGGCTTCAACTGGCACGAGCCCGACCACTTCCGGATCGTCACGCTGCCGGCGGCGGCGGACCTGGCGGACGCGGTGACCCGGATCGGCCGTTTCCTGGACGGCTACAGCCAGCCCTGACGAGACACCACCGGACCTCGCTCAACTTTAGACAGAATCTAAGCTAGGATGGCTCCAGAGCACTCAGGAGGCCGTCCCATGTACGAACCGATCCGCACCAAGTCGGTCCACCGGACGGCCGACGACGCCCACGACGCGTACCCGCACCGCTCCCGCGAGGAGGAGCTGGACATCCAGCTCGCCGGACACCTCTCCGCCCTGCTCGCCGTCACCGACGAGCTCGGCGACACGGAGGCCGGTGAACTGATCGCCCGGCAGGTGGCGCGGCTGCGCGGCGCACCGCCCGCGCGGCACGCGGGTCTGCGCGGCTCGTCCGCGCAGGACCTGCACCACAGGGCCCACGCCCTCGCGGGCCGCGCGCTGCTCGTCGCCGCCTCCCGGGCCGACACGGCCGCCGCGATCCTCGCCGCCGAGCGCATGGACGCGCACACCGCGGCGCTGGCCGGGGAAACCACCCTGGCCGCGGCCGGCACCCCCTGACGGCCCCGGTCCGCGCGGCACGAACCGCGCGGACCGGGCGCCACCCACTAAGGGGTGGCCGTCGCCGACGATCCGGTAGTCGACGATCCGGTCGGCGTCGGCTCGGTCGACTCGAACTCGGCCTCGTACACGACGCACCGCGGCGTGCCCTGCCCGTACTCCTCGGCTCCCACGACCGCCGTCCGCCCGGTCGCCCCCCTCGCGAGGTCCTCGACGACCCCGGTGGCCCGCTCGACGGTCTTCTCGCGTTCGTCCTGGAACTCCACCGTCACCGTGTAGGTGCCCTTCCGGGCCGCCTGGCTGGTGACCGACAACTCCGCCACGGGCCGACCGGACACCGGATCGACGGCGCACCGCGCCACCGTCACGTCCTGGGACGGGAACCGCATGTTCTTGTGGTTCTCCCCGACGGCGTACATGTACGCGACGATGCCGCCGATCGGCACCAGCACGACCAGCGAACCCACGACCACCAGCACAACGACCGCCCAGCGCGGCATCCCGTCACCCCCAAACGACGGCCGCCACGGTACATCCTCCTCCGGTTCGGTACCGGGATCGCCCCTTCACTCCCCGTCCACCCAACTCCCCCTGGAATGTGGGTTTCCGCGAGCACGCTGCCCGCGTGAGACGCATCCTGGGAATCGTCCTGGCCGTCCTTCTCCTCGGCGGCGTGGCCACCGTCCTCGTGACGGGCGGCGACAAGGACACAGGCACGGCAACGAAGACCGTGCGAGGAGTCATCGGGTCGGAGAAGGCGGAGTTCTTCACCGACCCTCAGGTGGTGAAGGCCCTCGCCGCGAGGGGCTTCACCGTGGGCACCGAGACCTCCGGGTCCTGGGACATGGAGGAACTGCCCCTCGACGGTTACGACTTCGCCTTCCCGTCCTCCAAGGCGCCGGCCGACGAGCTGCGCGCGAAGGCCGCGAAGAAGGCCAAGGCGACGACCGCCCCGCTGCGACCGTTCTACTCGCCGCTCGTCGTCGTCGCGCACAGCGCCGCCGCCCGGGTCCTCGCCGGGAACGGCCTGGCGACCCTCGGCCCGCGCGGCACCAGCGGCACCCTGAGGATGGACGCCTATCTCGCGGCGGCCCGCGCCGACCGGACCTGGCAGCAGCTCAAGGGCTCCGCCGGGCACGCCGAGCTGAGCGGCACCCTCTTCATCGCCTCCACCGACCCGGTCGCCTCCAACTCGGGCGCCCTCTACCTCGCCGCCGCGAGCTATGTCGCCGACGGCGGGCGGGTCGCGGGCGACAAGGCGGCCGTCACCCGCACGGCCCCGATCCTGCGCAAGCTCGTCCAGGTGCAGGGCGCCCAGCAGTCGAGCTCGGACGCCCCCTTCCGGGACTTCATCAGCGGCGTCGGCAACCCGCTGGTCCTCGTGTACGAGTCCCAGGTCGCCGCCCAGCTCCTGGCAGGCCGCCCGATGGGCGACCTCGTCGTCCTCTACCCGGACACCACGGTGAACAGCGACCACACCCTCGTACCGCTCACCGAGAACGGCCGGGCGCTCGGCGAACTCCTCGCCACCGACCCCGAGTTGCGCAAGCTCGCGGTCCGCCACGGCTTCCGCCCGCAGGGCGCGGCGAGCGAGTTCACCACCGCGACCCAGAGCCACACCGCCTACCTCAACCAGACGCTGACCGGAGTCCGCCAGGCGCCCGTGCCCACCAGCAGGGTGCTGCACGAGATGGCCCTGCGGGCCCGTGACCAGGGGGACGCCGCATGACCACGCCCGAGGATCCGAGAAGGACGATGGCCCTGACACCTCCCGAGCACGACACCCCGCTGGTCCTGACCCCGCCCGAGCCCGTGCCGGCGGTCCGCGCCGAGCAGGCCTCCGGCCTGGTCCCGCTGGACGAGTCGACCCGTACGGAGATGTCACGGCGGGCCGCCGAGTACATCGGCTCGCTCGAAGGGCTCGACCCGCGCTCCCCCGACTTCGCGGGCCGCATCGGCGAGATCGCGGCGCTCGGCGCGGGCGAGATGCGCTCCGCGGCCCAGCAGTCCAACCGCATGCTCGACCGTACGATCCGCTCGCTCGGCTCCGGCGGGTCCGGCCCCTCCGGCGGCGACGCCCAGTCCCGGGTCGGCTCGTCCCTCGTCGAACTCCGGCGCACGATCGAGGACCTGGACCCCAGGGAGACTCCCGGCAGGGGCATCAAGGGGCTGCTCTCGAAGCTCCCGGGCGGCAACCGACTGCGCGACCACGTCGCCAAGTACGCCTCCTCGCAGGCCGCCCTGAACCGGATCGTCGGTTCCCTGCGCGGCGGCCAGGACGAACTGCGGCGCGACAACGCCGCGTTGCAGACCGAGCGGGCCCGGCTCTGGGAGACCATGGGCAAGCTCCAGGAGTACGCGGTGCTCACCGACGCCCTCGACGCGGCCGTGGAGGAGCGCATCGCCGCCACGTACGACCCGGCGCAGGCGGACGCGCTGCGCGCGGACGTCCTCTTCCCGGTCCGACAGAAGCACCAGGACCTGCTGACCCAACTCGCGGTCTGCGCCCAGGGATATCTGGCGATGGACGTGGTCCGACGCAACAACGACGAGCTGATCAAGGGCGTGGACCGGACTGCGACCACGACCGTGTCGGCGCTGCGGATCGCGGTGATGCTCGCCTCCGCGCTCGAGAGCCAGCGGAAGGTCACCGAGCAGGTGAACGTGCTGCGCTCGACGACCGAGGACCTGATCCGCGGCAACGCCGAGATGCTCGCCACCCAGGCCGGCGAGATCCAGCGGATCGCGGCGGACCCGGCGGTCGGCGCTGAGACGCTCCGCACGGCGTTCCAGCAGATCTACCGGACCCTCGACGCCATCGACACGTACAAGGTGCAGGCAACGGAGTCGATGGCGGCGACGGTCGAGTCGCTGACCGCCGAACTCCAGGAGGCGAGCGCCCACTTGGCCCGCAGTCGCCGCACCGGCGCGCTGGAGGGTGGCGGCCTCGCATGACGACCCGCACCCGCACGCGCCCCCTGGCCCGGACCCTCGCCGCCCTGGCCCTCGCCCTCGTCGCCACCGCCTGCACGGGCGGGGACGGCGGCGGCGACCGCCCCGACGAACGGGGCCAGGAAGCCGCTCCCGGCACCCTCCGGGTCCTCGCCTCCTCCGAGCTGGCCGACATGGCCCCGGTCCTCGAAGCGGCCCGCAAGGCGACCGGCGTCACCGTGCGCCCCACCTACGCCGGCACCCTCGACGCCGTCGAGCGGATCGCGTCCGGCCAGGCGGAGAAGGAGTACGACGCGGTCTGGCTCTCCTCCAACGACTATCTGCGGCTCCGCCCGGACACCGCCCGGAAGATCACCGGCGAGACGCCGGTGATGGCCTCGCCCGTGGCCCTGGGGGTACGGCCCGAGGTCGTCTCCCGGCTCGGCTGGGACCCGGCGAAGGTCACCTGGTCGCAGCTGCACCGGGCGGTCGCCGACGGGAAGCTGACGTACGGCATGACCGACCCGATGCGCTCCAACTCCGGCTTCTCCGCGCTGGTCTCGGTCGCCTCCGGTCTCTCCGGAGCCCAGTCGGCGCTCACCGAACGGGACGTCACCAAGGCCACCCCGCGGCTCAAGGAGTTCTTCACGGGCCAGAAGCTGACCTCGGGCTCCTCCGGCTGGCTCGCCAGCGCCTACGCCCGCCGCACCGACGTCGACGCGCTCGTCAACTACGAGTCCGTCCTGCTGTCCGCTCCCGGCGAGCTGACCGTGATCCGGCCGTCCGACGGTGTCGTGACCGCCGACTACCCGTTCACCCTGCTCACCTCGGCCGGCCCCGAGGCGAAGGCGGCGGCCGGCCGCCTCACCACGTATCTGCGCACCCCGGACGCCCAGCGGCAGATCACGGAGACGACCCTGCGCCGTCCCGTGGTCCCCGGGGTCCGTCCGGCGTCGGCGCTCGCCCGGGACCCGCGGCGCGAGCTGCCGTTCCCCGGCAGCCGGAAGGTGGCGGACGGGCTCCTCGACGCGTACGACAACACCCTGCGCAGGCCCTCCCGCACGGTGTACGTGCTCGACACCTCGGGTTCGATGAGCGGCGAACGGCTCGAACGGCTCAAGACGGCCCTGGCCGAGCTGACCGGTGACTTCCGGGACCGGGAGGAGGTCACCCTGATGCCCTTCGGTTCCACGGTGAAGGAGAGCGAGGTCCGCACGCACACGGTCGACCCGGCCTCGCCGCAGGCCGCGCTCGACGCGATCAAGGGTGACGCGCGGAAGCTCTCGGCCTTCGGCGGCACGGCGATCTACTCCAGCGTCCAGGAGGCGTACCGCTTCCTGGGGAGGACGCCCGGCGACACGTTCACCTCGATCGTCCTCATGACGGACGGCGAGAACACCGACGGCGACCCGGCCGCCGCGTTCGACTCGTTCTACCGCTCCCTGCCCGCCGCGCAGCAGCGCACCCCGGTCTTCCCGATCCTCTTCGGGGACTCCGACCGCGGCGAGCTCGACCACATCGCGAGCCTGACCGGCGGCAAGCTCTTCGACGCCAACCAGGGTTCGCTGGACGGCGCCTTCGAGGAGATCCGTGGCTACCAGTAACCCGCTGCTGCGGTACGCGGAGTCCCGCAAGAACCTCACCGGCAGCCTCTGCGGCCTCGCCGGGGTGGGCATCGCCCTCACCGGGGCCGCGGGCGCCCTCTGGCCCCTGGTGGTGGCCGGCCTGTACGCGGCGGGGGCGCTGATCGCCCCGCCCGAGCGGCCCGCGACCCCGGAGTTCGCCGACTCCGGGGATCGACTGGACGGCGTCCGCACCGACTTCACGACCCTGCGCGCGTACCTCGCGGAGGTCGAACTGCCGTCCGCCGCACAGGGCCTGCTCACCGAGCTGGACTCCCTGGTCGAAGCCCTGCTCGAACCGGGCTGGGTGACGGACCCGGAGCACCTGCACGTGCTGGCCCGCGCGGTCCGCCAGGACGTCCCGGAGGCCGTCGACACCTTCGTACGGACCCGGTGGTGGTCCCGGGTCACCCCGGGCACGGAGCCGCCGGAGCGCCATCTGGAGCGGCAACTGTCCGCGCTGCGCGAGGAGATGACCGCCATCGCCACCGCGCTCCAGCAGGCGGAGGCGATCCGCCAGGAGATCCACACCCGCTATCTCGAAGAACGCGGCCGTTGATCGGTTAGGTTCCGCCCATGACATTCTCCGACCGCATCGCGTCCCGTCGTACCGTCCTGACCGCTCTGGCCGCCGCAGCTACGGCGGGTGCCCCGCTGGCCGGCCAGCTCGCCACCGCCGCACCGGCGTTCGCCACCGGCGAGAACGACGTCTACGACTCCAACACGGACCTCTACACGAGCACGAAGGACCCCGTCGTGGAGGGCACGGACTACGGCCGCCGTTCGCGACGCCATGAGCAGTTCGACGGCTATCTGTCCAAGAAGGGCGTCTACACCCAGCGGACGGCGATCATGGCCATCCACGGGGGCCAGATCGAGAGAGGCACGTCCGAACTCTGTCTGGCCATAGCGGGGTACGACCCGTCGGACGCGAACAAGGCGGCCCTGCTGCCCGCCGTCCACGACTACTGGATGTTCGAGGGCATGCGCTCCGAGAACAACCGCGATCTGCACGTCACCTCGGTGAACTGCGACGACCACGTCGCGAAGGTGCTGGCCGCGAGCCATCTGAACGTGCTGAGCCTGCACGGCTGCCAGTACAGCCAGCTCGGCATGCCCGACACCATGATCTGGCCCTCGCAGGCGGACCCGAAGCTGGTCGTCGTGGGCGGCCTGAACAAGACGTTCCGTGACGCGCTCACGTACGAGCTGAACGCGGCTGGTTTCCCCGCGGTCGACGCGCTCTCCGACCCGTACAAGGAGAACCTCGCGGACTTCGCGGGCGCGGCCACGAAGAACATCTGCAATCGGACGATGACCGGCGCGGGCGCCCAGCTGGAGATCACCGAGGACATGCGCCGTTCGCTCTTCGGCCCCCAGGTGACGGACTTCGACTGGAAGAGCGGCCGGATCGCGACCTGGAACAACCCCCGGTTCCTCGCCTTCCGCGACGCGTGCCGGCGTGCGATCGCGACCGTGGAGGCCGGTCAGCCGATCCTCTGACCGGAACGCCTGCGGACATGCGCCGGCCCCCGGAGCCTGAGGGGGCGCCGGGGGCCGGTTGCGTCGTGGTGAGCCGTCGTGACCCCACTGGTCAGGGCGGTATCTCGGGGCAACCCACCACGAGTCTCGAAGGGACTAGCCGAGGCGCTCCACGAGCGCGTTGTACTGGTCCCACAGCTCCTTCGGCGTGTGGTCGCCGAAGGTGTTCAGGTGGTCGGGGACGAGGGCGGCCTCTTCGCGCCACACGTCGCGGTCGACCTTGAGGAGGAACTCAAGGTCCTCGGCCGGCAGGTCGAGGCCCTCGGTGTCGAGGGACTCCGGGGTCGGCAGGATGCCGATCGGGGTCTCGACGCCCTCGGCCTTGCCCTCCAGGCGCTCGACGATCCACTTGAGGACGCGGCTGTTCTCACCGAAGCCGGGCCAGACGAACTTGCCGGCCTCGTTCTTGCGGAACCAGTTCACGTAGTAGATCTTCGGGAGCTTCGCGGCGTCCGCGTTCGCCCCGACCTTGACCCAGTGGGCCATGTAGTCGCCCATGTTGTAGCCGCAGAACGGCAGCATGGCGAAGGGGTCGCGGCGCAGCTCGCCGACCTTGCCCTCGGCGGCGGCGGTCTTCTCGGAGGCGACGTTCGCACCGAGGAAGACGCCGTGGTTCCAGTCGAAGGACTCGGTGACCAGCGGGACGGCGGAGGCGCGGCGGCCGCCGAAGAGGATCGCCGAGATCGGCACGCCCTTCGGGTCCTCCCACTCCGGCGCGATGATCGGGCACTGCCCGGCCGGCACGGTGAAGCGGGCGTTCGGGTGGGCGGCGGGCGTCTCGGACGCGGGCGTCCAGTCGTTGCCCTTCCAGTCCGTGAGGTGCGCGGGGGCCGTCTCGGTCATCCCCTCCCACCAGACGTCGCCGTCGTCCGTGAGGGCGACGTTGGTGAAGACGGAGTTGCCCCACATGGTCTTCATGGCGTTGGCGTTGGTGTGCTCGCCGGTGCCGGGCGCGACGCCGAAGAAGCCGGCCTCGGGGTTGATCGCGTACAGACGGCCGTCCTCGCCGAAGCGCATCCAGGCGATGTCGTCACCGATGGTCTCGACGGTCCAGCCGGAGATCGTGGGCTCCAGCATGGCCAGGTTCGTCTTGCCGCAGGCGGACGGGAACGCGGCCGCGACGTACTTCGCCTCGCCCTGCGGCGGGGTGAGCTTGAGGATCAGCATGTGCTCGGCGAGCCATCCCTCGTCACGGGCCATGACGGAGGCGATGCGGAGCGCGTAGCACTTCTTGCCGAGCAGGGCGTTGCCGCCGTAGCCGGAGCCGTACGACCAGATCTCGCGGCTCTCGGGGAAGTGCGAGATGTACTTGGTGGAGTTGCAGGGCCACGGCACGTCCTCCTGGCCCTCCTCCAGGGGGGCGCCGAGGGTGTGGACGGCCTTGACGAAGAAGCCGTCGGTGCCGAGCTCGTCGAGGACGGCCTGTCCCATGCGGGTCATGGTGCGCATGGAGACGGCGACGTACGCGGAGTCGGTGATCTCGACGCCGATGGCGGAGAGCGGGGAGCCGACCGGGCCCATGCAGAAGGGCACGACGTACATGGTGCGGCCACGCATCGAGCCGCGGAAGATGCCCTTCTCGCCTGCGAAGAGATCCTTCATCTCCGCCGGGGCCTTCCAGTGGTTGGTCGGGCCCGCGTCCTCCTCCTTCTCGGAGCAGATGAAGGTCCGGTCCTCGACGCGCGCGACGTCGGTCGGGTCGGAGGCCGCGTAGTACGAGTTCGGGCGCTTCACCGGGTCGAGCTTGGTGAAGGTTCCCTTGGCGACGAGCTCCTCGCAGAGGCGCTCGTACTCGGCCTCGGAGCCGTCGCACCAGACGATGTTGTCCGGCTGGGTGATCTCCGCGATCTCGTTCACCCAGGAGACGAGCCCCTGGTGCTGGGTCGGAAGGGTCTGGGGAGCCGCGTTGTCGCGCGCCACGATTGCTCCTTGTAGAGGGGTTTTTTGGTGTGTGCCCCGTGGGGGCCGCGACCCGGATGCTTCGTAGCTGCTCATCCGGTGCCGACCGCACTCATTTGATCATCCGACGGAACCGCCCATATGTCCAGGGGTCCGCCCACGTGAGCATCGCCACTCATATCCGGGACCTACGGTGCCGTCGGTACGATTCCGCCATGACTGCAGCCACGCCGGAAGTGACCCCGATCGATCCGGCTCCGATGGGGCAGCCCCCGTCACTCCCGGTGAAGCCCCGGCTCAGAGGGTGGCTGCACGCGGGCATGTTCCCGGCCGTGATCGTCGCCGGCCTCGTCCTGGTCGCCCTCTCCGACTCGCCCCGCGCCCGTATCGCCTGCGGCGTCTACGTCCTCACCGCCTGCCTGCTCTTCGGCATCAGCGCGCTGTACCACCGCGGGAACTGGGGCCCGCGCGGCGAGGCCGTGCTCCGGCGCCTCGACCACGCCAACATCTTCCTGATCATCGCGGGCACCTACACCCCGCTGACGCTGCTGCTCCTCCCCGATTCCACCGGCCGGCCGCTCATGTGGGCGGTCTGGGCGGCGGCCACCGCCGGCATCGCCTTCCGGGTCTTCTGGGTCGGCGCCCCGCGCTGGCTGTACACGCCCTGCTACATCGCCATGGGCTGGGCCGCGGTCTTCTTCCTGCCCGACTTCATGCGCGCGGGCGGCATCGCCGTCCTCGTCCTCGTCATCGTCGGCGGACTGCTCTACAGCGCGGGCGGGGTCATCTACGGCATCAAGCGCCCGAACCCCTCACCGCGCTGGTTCGGCTTCCACGAGGTCTTCCACTCGCTGACCCTGGCCGCCTTCATCGTCCACTACGTCGGCATCTCCCTGGTGGCCTACCAGCACGCGTGACCGTGGCGGGCGCCCGCCCGGCCCCCTCAGGGCCCGGGCGGCGCCCCCAGCGCCTTCCGCACCACCCGCGCCGACTCCGGATTGTCGGCACACCCCCACACGCCGTGCGGGCAGTAGTCGGTCACCGTCTGGTAGACGGGCCGGTGCGTCGCGAACCAGTCGAGCATCCCCCGGACGTACGCCGGGTTGTCGCCGTTGCGGAAGAGCCCCCACTCCGGGTACGAGACCGGCTTGCCGTGCGCCGCCGCGAACCGGACGTGGTGTTCCAGCCCGTACTCCTCGGCCACCTGGTCCTCGAAGGCGAGCCCCGCCGGCTGGTCGTACGCGTCCATCCCGATGATGTCGACGACGTCGTCCCCCGGGTAGCAGCGCGGCCACTCCACGGCGTCCCGCCCCCGGCTCGGGGTGAAATCGAAGCGGAACCGCTGCCCCGCCACCCCCCGCAGCACCTCGACCACCCGGCGCCAGTACGCCTTCCAGGCCTCCGGGTCCGGTCCGCAGCGATGGCTGTACGTGGTGCCGTTCATCTCCCAGCCCAGCACCAGGACCGCGTCCCCGAGGCCGTGCTCCACGAGCCGCTCCCCCAGGACCCGGAAGTGCCCGTCGAAGGAGCCCGCCGCGCCGGCGCGCAGCCCCGTCCGCACCTCGGCGTCCGTCAGCCCGGCCTCGCTGCGGTCCATCATCGGCACGTTGAGCACGAAGAGCCGCCCCGGCCGCGCCTCCTTCCAGCGCGCCCAGGGCCCGAAGAGCGCCGGATGGCCCTCGATGTTGGACCAGCGGTCGCCCGGCAGATAGGTGTGCCCGACGGTCAGCGACTCGCCGCCGAGCCAGGCCTGCGCCTGGGCGATCCTGCGCACCCCGGTCTCGTCGGAGCCGGTGAAGAAACCCGAGGGCACCCCGGGCAGCGGCGCCGGATCCGTTTCGGGCGCGGCGCGGGTCCCGGTGTGCCGGTCACCCGGCGCGATCCGGTCGTAGGGAAGCAGGAGCACGAGAACGGCCGCGAGCAGCACGGTCGGTGCCACTCGCGGCCATCGGAGGAGGGGGTTCACGTCAGCTCGTCCAGAATTCCCACCACCGGGTCAGGATCAGCATCCCGATGATCCCGATGTGCAGGACGGGCAGGGCGAACGTGAACTCGCCGAGGAAGGTCCGCACTCCCGCCGGGGCGGGGATCACCCCGTGGCGGACGTTGTGCGCGGTGACGTACCAGAACATGACGATGGTGGCGACCCAGGCCAGGCAGCACCACAGACAGAGCGCGTTGATCTCGTACAGCGACTGGTACATCAGCCAGGTGCAGAACCCGACGCCGAAGAGCATCCCGGCGTTGAGGCCGAGCCAGAGCCAGCCCCGGTAGCGCGCCCCGGCGAGCAGCCCGGCGCCGAGGGCGACGACGACGGCGTACGTGACGAGCCCGAGCATCGGGTTGGGGAAGCCGAAGACCCCAGCCTGCTCGCTCTTCATGATGTTGCCGCAGGAGACGACCGGGTTGAGGCTGCACCCGGGCTGGAAGCCGGGGTCCTCCAGAAGGAGGAACTTGTCGATCGTGATCACCCAGCCGGACAGCACGCCCGCCGCCCCGGTGATCATCAGCAGCCAGGCGAAGGCCCGGCTGCCGCCGATCGTCCCCGCGGTCTCCCGGGAGGACTCGTGCCGCTGCTCCGGCACCCCGCCCCGTACGTTCACCGTCGCCATGACGCGACCCCTTCCCGCTCAGCCCTGCAGGCGCCGGACCGGCATCAGGACGTGGGCGCTCTCCTTGAGCATCTCCTCGTCGGAGACGAAGGCACGCAGCTTCGCCTCGTCGACCGGCTGTCCGGGGACGGCCTCGGGCCAGGGCCGCACGGAGCAGATGAGGTAGACCTGGCCCCGCTCGCGGGCGGCCTCCTGCCACTCGTCGGGCACCGGGCACTGCACCTTCAGGAAGGGCAGGTTGAGGACTGCTGAGCCGCCCTCGACGAGCAGCGAGGCGGTGATCCCGGCGTCCTTGTCCAGGTCGAAGAGCCGGTCGCCGACCGAGAGACCCATGGTCTCCAGGGCCGTCCGCATGGCCTGCTGACCGGCCTCCGGCCCGTCCCGGCCGTCGCCGAGCGAGTACGCCATGAGGAACGGCGTACCGGCCGAGTCGGCGGAGGGCTCGCTGGCCCACGGAATCACCGTGAGCGTTCCCAGCGGGGAGGCGCTGCGCGCCGAGGAAACGACGTTGGAAGTGGTCATGAATCGGATGCTAGTGCTCCAACCACCCTTTCCCCGCGCCGTTTTCACTCGAACGGCCGACATTCACGCCGCTGGCATTTCCGGCGCAACGAACCCGGGTTTTCATCGTTGTGCCCTGAGGGCATTCGCCGATACGCCGACCCCGAGGAGATCAATCATGATCGTCCCGCGCCGCGTCGCACTACGGTCCCTCTTCGCGCTGACCGTCACCGCGTTCACGGGTGGCGCTCTCGGCCGCATCGCGACCCGCCCGCCGTCCGGAAAGCGCTCGGAAGGCGCGCGCGACCCGCACGCCTTCGACGAGATGTACGGGGGCCGCCGCATCCTGGGCTTCTCGGGCCCCGAGGGCGAGCCGGTGGCCCTCGTCGACGGCCGGCCGCTGCATCTGATGCGCTGCGCCGACGGCGGTTACGTCACCCCGATCGACCACTACGAGTCCTGCCCGACGCCACTGGCGGCCGTCCGCGCGGCCGTGGACGAGCTGGGCGCCGCCCGGCTCTCCCCGCTCGCCGCCGCCCATGGCGTCCACACCGACCCGACGGGAGGGAGCCCGCGTGGTGTACACGCGTAAGAACCAGCGCGATCTGACCGGCGCCGAGCGCCGGAAGTTCGTCGCCGCCGTCCTGGAGCTCAAGCGCACGGGGGCGTACGACCGCTTCGTCCGCACCCACATCGACCACTACACGGCCGACGGGGAGGGACGCCTCCGGGTCGCCCACATGACGCCGAGCTTCCTGCCCTGGCACCGCAAGTTCCTGCTGGAGTTCGAGACTGCGCTGCGGCGGATCGACCCGACGGTCTCCGTGCCGTACTGGGACTGGACCCGCGACAACAGTCCGGCGTCGTCGATCTGGGGCGAGGACTTCCTGGGCGGCAACGGGCGCCGGGCCGACCTCCAGGTCATGACCGGCCCCTTCGCCCACTCCTCGGGACGCTGGAAGATCACCCAGTCGATGACCGAGGAACGCTTCCTGACCAGGGACTTCGGCCGGCCCCGCGACCCGATCGCCCTCCCGACACAGGCCCAGGTCGACGAGGTGATGCGGGAGCGGGCGTACGACGTGACGCCCTGGAACTCGACGAGTGGCGCCGGCTTCCGGAACCGTCTGGAGGGCTGGGCGCCGGGCCGGGGCAACGAGCGGTTCCGCATCCACAACCGGGTGCACCGCTGGGTCGGCGGTCTGATGCTGGGCGGCGGTTCCGTGAACGACCCGGTGTTCTGGCTGCACCACTCCTTCGTCGACCTGCTCTGGTCCCGCTGGCAGCAGCGCAACCCGGGGGCCGCGTACCTCCCCGCCGAGCCGCCGCCGCTCGGGGACGCGCAGTACCGCAAGGTCGTCGCCCGGCACGAGCCGATGGCGCCGTGGGGAGTGACCCCGGCGTCGATGTTCGACCACAGCCGGATCTACACCTACGTCTGAGCGTCCCGGCCCCGGACGTACGTGTCCCCCCGGCCCGGTGGGTCGGGGGGACACGGTCGTTACGGGCGATCAGCCGCCGTAGCCGCCGTCGTCGTGGCCGTGGCCGTGGCCGTCGGCGTTGACGCAGGTGTTGCCGAACGCCGGGTTCAGCAGGCCGATGACGCTGACGGTGTTGCCGCAGAGGTTGACCGGAACGTGGACCGGGACCTGGACGACGTTGCCGGAGGCGACACCGGGCGAGTGGGCGGCGACGGCCTCGGCGCCCGAGTCGGCGACGGCCAGGCCGGCTCCGCTGAGGGCAACGGCACCCGTGCCGGCGAGAACAGCGGCAGCCTTCGCGATGCGAGACATCAAGAACTCCTTGGACGTGGAAAGCGACCGCAGGAATCACGGCCGTCTTCCCCGTTCAACGTCGTGCGGCGGACCGGGTCACGGCCGTTGGGCCGAAAGGGAGGAAGGAAAACCGAAAAATGGCCCGCGGGCCGAGAACCGTCCGCCGCCGGATACGGCGGGACGGCCTCGGTCCGCGGGCCGTGGCCATGCGACAAGCCTCTTCTTGCAACGAACGACGGCCCTTCCGGTGGCGGGGAAGAATCGTGTCTTCACCCACCGGGACGCCATTCGCGCAAAAGAACGAGAAAGGGGGAACGCCCTTTCGCCCGCCGTTACGTCAGTGCGCCTCGGGCGCCAGACCGAGCTGGGAGTCCAGCGCGCCGCTCACCATCGGGGGGAGCAGGCCGACCCGGGGCTTCGCGAGGTCCGGCAGACCCGCGAGCCCGTTGCCCTCGGGCGCGACCACCGGGTTGCCGACGACGGCTCCCGGGGTGGCCGCCGCCATCTCCGAGTGCGGGGTGGCGAAGAGGGCACGGCCCGGCTCGCTGCCCTTCAGGACCTCGGGCAGCGGGGCGTCCACCACGGTCGCGGGGAGGGTGCCGGTGAGCGGCACGCTGGGCAGGGCGAGGTCGGGCAGCGAACCGAGGCCCTTCTGGAAGCCGGTGGGCGCACCGGGCATCGGGACGGGTACGCCGGTGGCCACGGCCGGGGCGTCCATCGGGAGCACCGGCTCGAGCCCCTGGAGGGGGACGATCACCGGCGCCTCGACGGCCGAGGCCGGGGCGGCCAGGGCGGCGGAGGCGAATGCGGTCATGAGGAGTCCCATGCCGGCGTGAGAGCGCAGAGTCATGTTCTGACAACGAGACCTTCGGGGGAACGTCGCGGAACTCCCCCGTGTGCAGCAACAGGTGGGCCCTCACCGGTGAAGGTGAGGGCCCCTGTTGACGTTTCGCCGGTGTACGGCGTCAGTGGCGGCGGGAGATCCGGCCACCGCGGAGGTAGACGACGGTGCCGCCGATGATCAGTGCGGCGCTGATCGCGGCCGCACCCATGAGCGCGGTCTCGCTACCCGTGTGGGGGAGCTCGGGCGGGGTGGTCGGCGGGTGCGTCGGGGGATGCGTGGTCGGGTGCGTGGTCGGGGGATGCGTGGTCGGGGGATGCGTCGTCGGCGGGTGCGTGGTCGGCGGGTGCGTCGGAGGATGCGTCGTCGGCGGGTGCGTCGTCGGCGGGTGCGTCGGAGGATGCGTCGTCGGCGGGTGCGTCGGAGGATGCGTCGTCGGCGGGTGCGTCGTCGGCGGATGCGTCGGAGGATGCGTCGTCGGCGGGTGCGTCGTCGGCGGATGCGTCGGAGGATGCGTCGTCGGCGGGTGCGTCGGCGGGTGCGTCGTCGGCGGGTGCGTCGGCGGGTGCGTCGTCGGCGGGTGCGTCGTCGGCGGGTGCGTCGGCGGGTGCGTCGTCGGCGGGTGCGTCGGCGGGTGCGTCGTCGGCGGATGCGTGGGTTCACCCGGATGAGTCGGCTCGCCGGGGTGCGTGGGTTCACCCGGCTCGTCGCCGTAGCCGCCGGGACCCTCCGCCTGGGCGCAGAGGTCGCCGACGGCCTCGGCGACGAAACCGCCGAGATTCATGCTCTCGCCACAGACGTCCGCCGGCAGGGGAGCCTGGACATGACCGGGGGAGCCGGGGCCGGGACCGTCGCCCGTACCGGCATGGGAACCCGCGGCCAGGGCGAATCCGCCGCTCAGCGACAGGATGCCGGTCGCTGCCGCCGCGGTGAGTACTTTTCTACTGATGATGGACCGCATACCGCTCTTCCTCTGGAGAAAGGGAGAGACCGGCGAGGATCCCCCCTCGCTCCGACCGGCCTGATCCACGCCGACGTTCGCGTGGGACTGGCCAGAGGGTATGGGTCGGCGAACCCCGTGCAACGGGGGCCACACGGCAGCTGATCAGAAAATCATTCGATCAGCCGACCGTGGGAAACGACGGAACGGAACCCGCCGCAAGTGCCCGGAAAGGCAGTGTTGCTGATGAGAGGTCAGGCTGTGGTCAGCCACCCACCGGCAGACCACCGGGGACCGGCAGGCCACCGAGCAGCGGGGCGCCCTTGGTGGTGTCGTTCAGCTTGGTCGCGGTGTCCGTGACGGTCTTGACCGGGGAGCCGTCCGTGGTGCTGCTCAGCACATCCGACTTCAGCCCATTGGCGGCGATCGCTTCGAGGCCACCGTTCAGGCTGGTGGGGGTCAGCGCCTCCGTGGCCATGGCGGGCGCGGCAGCGCCAAGGGCCATCAGCGAACCGGCGACAACCGCGGCGACCTTGGTGGGCTTCATGAATGAATCCTTCCTCTGTACTTTCAAGTCACTTACTGCACAGGGTTCTTGAGCGAATCCCGTGCTTTGTTCTGCTTCTGTAACGAACGGCGTGCCGCGCGGAAACTCCGGAAGGAGGGATTTCTCGACACTGCACCCGATCGATACGGCCGGTGCTATTTGCCGATCGCCCACCGGCCGCACACGCCTGTACCGGCCCGGCGGGACGCCGGGCCGGTACAGGGCCTGCGGGTGACTAGCGGACCGGCAGCGGGGGCTTGACCGGCAGGTCGACCGGCAGCTCGGGCGGGTCGACGGGCAGCTCCGGCGGGTCCACCGGCAGCTCGGGCACGGTGGCCGGGAGTGCCGGCAGCGCCGGCAGTCCGGCCAGGTCCGGGGCGGGCAGCCCGCTGCCGAGGACCGTGGCGACGGCGAGGTTGACCAGCGAGGTCAGGGTCGCCGTGACCTGCGGTACGACTCCGCCGGCGTCGCCGGAGGTGACGGCGGCGAGCAGGGCGGCGACCGCCTTCTCCACCGTGGCGAGCGCATCGGTCACGACGTCCGTCGGCGCGGCTGCCTTTCCGGCCCACGCGGCCTTCGAGCCGGCCGCGACGGGCAGGGTCACGGGCGGGTTCACGGGCAGGGCCGGGGCTTCCACGGGTGGCGTCGCCGGAAGCTCGACGGGGGTCTCCACGACCGGCGGCGTGACCGGGAGGTCGGCCGCCGGGGGCGTGACCGGAAGGTCCGTCGAAGGCGGCGTGACCGGGAGGTCCGTGGACGGGGGCGTGACCGGGAGGTCCGTCGAAGGCGGCGTGACGGGCGTGTCCGGCAGCGGGGCCGGCGCGGTGGCCTTGGCCTGGTCGACGGCTGCCGCGATCTTGGCCTTGAGGGCCTCGGCGTCGGCCGCCGGGAGCTGGCCCGCGTCGGCCTTGAGCGCGGCCGTGACGAGTTCGGTCACGGGAGTGGTCACCGAGCCGAGCTCACCGAGCGCCTCGGCCTGGGTCAGCAGGGCGGCGGCTTCGGGGAGGGGTGCGCGGGCGGCCCGGTCGGCCACGGTGGACGGATGGTGTTCGCCGGCGATGGCGGGTCCCGCCGTGCCGAGGGTGATGACGGCGGATATCGCCAGGGCGGTGATGCGGCGTGTAGCCAGGGGACGCATATGTGTTCCTTTTCCTTATGCGTCGGACAACTTCCCTCTCACCGTGCCTGCGGGTATAGCCCTCCGCAACCGCAGAACTACTGAGCGCCACGCCTCCGTTCGAGTGAATCCACCCTTCGAACATGCCACTCGAAGGGGCGTACGCCGTTGCACCGACCGGCGCACGACGGTGCGGCCGAACGAGTACCGACTCCATGACGGCAACGAAAAAGCCGGTGCGCCCACCCCGTCGGGGGTGGGCGCACCGGCTTCGGAAGGACTGATCCGCCGTGCGAGATCAGCGGTTGATGCAGGCGTTGCCGAAGGCGGGGTTCAGCGCGCCGATGACGTTGACGGTGTTGCCGCAGAGGTTGATCGGAATGTTGATCGGGACCTGGATGGCGTTGCCGGAGCCGACACCGGGGGACTTCACGGCCGCGGCCTCGGCACCGGCGTCGGCGGCGGCGGCACCGGCGGCACCGGCGACCGCGGCGGCGGCACCCACGGTCAGGACAACGGCCTTGGCGATACGCGACATGGGGAAGTGCTCCTCGATCGAAATGAAACGTGGACTGCGCGGACTGTTCGGCCCGACTCCCTCAACAACGCCCCGGCCTTTCAACGGTTGCTCTCCCGAACGGGTGACGTTCAACCGATCTTTGGGCCATAGGAGGGCCATTGGAGGGAGTGGGCGTGGAATGGCGCAACACGCTCAACGAGGAACCTGCCCCGTGGATACGGGAGTTAGCGTTTCCGAGCATCTAATGCTTACTATCGCCCCGCGTCGGGGTTATAACGTTCCCGAACGTTGCTTCCGGGCCCGCCGCGCGTTCACCCATTTCGTGCGGACGACACCCCCTCTCCCGGCCTTCACGGGTCTTCCCTTCCTTCTCTCATCAAAGCGGAGAACCTGTATGCGGAATTCAGCGGTTCTTGCTGTGCGTCGCAGCGTGTTGTGCGCCCTGTCGTGTGCGGCACTGTCCGCCGCACTGCCGGTCGCCTCCGCCTCGGCACCACAGCCCCGGGAGGCGAGCCGCATCCCGTTCGCCGCTCGCTACCAGTCCGTGCAGCACGGTGGGGTCGTGCGCGCGGCCAACTCCTCGGCGAAGGGCGTGAAGGGCACCGAGTCGGTCAACGACGGCGCCGCGATCGCCTACGTCGACGTGGACAGCGACCCCAACACGTACAACTCCAGCCGTGCCGAGCTCGCCGTGCCGGCGGGCGCCCGGGTCGGCTGGGCCCGTCTCTACTGGGGCGGCAACCTGCGGGTGGGCGAGCAGAAGCCGCCCAAGGACAACGGCCGGGTGCTGATCGCCGAGCCCGGCGGCCGGTACAAGGCGCTGCTCGCGGACACCCTGATCGGCCACCGCACGGCCGACGGCGCCGACGCCTTCCAGGCCTCCGCCGATGTCACCGAGCTGGTCCGCTCCTCCCGCTCCGGTCAGTGGACGGTCGCCCAGGTCAACGTCGCCATGGGCCGCTCGGCGGTCGGCGGCTGGGGTGGCTGGACGCTCGTCGCCGCGTACGAGAAGGCCTCGGAACCGCTGCGCAGGATCGCTGTCTGGGACGGATTCGAAACGGTCGGACCACGCTCCGGCGAGCTTCGCGTACCGCTCGACGGAAACCGTTACGGCAAGGCCACGAACGGCCGTCTCGGCGTGATCGCCTATGACGGCGACCGGGGTACTTCCGGTGATTACCTGGCAGTGGAAACGCGCCGTTCGAAGAGCACCCGCCTCTCCGATTCCGCCAATTCCGCGGACGACGTGATGAACTCCAGCATCACCGAATTCGGCACCGGTCGTACGGTCCGCTCTCCCGATCGTAAGAACACTCTGGGGTACGACTCCGACGTCTTCGATCTGCGGGGGGCGCTGCGCGATGGGGCCGACCGTGTCCACGTCCGGTCCGGCAGCCGGAAGGACACCGTCTGGCTCGGTGCGCTCTTCCTCCAGGCGGACGTCCGGCGCTGACGTGCTGCCTCCACGAGACACGGACCCCGGGTCCGTCACCGTCCTGCACGCGGTCCAGCCCGGTGACGGCGGGGTCGCCCGTGTCGTCATCGACCTCGTCCGCGCCCAGCTCGCCGCCGGCCTGCGGGTCGCCGTCGCCTGCCCACCGGGCACCGTCCTCTCGGCGGCCGTCCGCGCCGAGGGGGCCGACACCCATGACTGGCTGGCCGGCCGGAACCCGGGGCCCGGGCTCGTCCGCGAGACGCGGGACCTGGCCCGGGTGATCCGTACCGTCCGTCCGGGACTCGTCCACGCGCACAGCGCGAAGGCCGGGCTCTGCGCCCGACTCGCCCTGCGGGGCCGGATTCCGACGGTGTATCAGCCACACGCCTGGTCCTTCGAGGCGGTCGAGGGAACGACCGCCGCGCTCGCCCTGCGCTGGGAGCGGTTCGGCGCCCGCTGGGCGGACCGGATCGTCTGCGTCAGCGAGGCCGAGCGGCGTACCGGCGAGGCCGCCGGCGTCACGGCTGACTGGTCCGTCGTCCACAACGGGGTGGACGTGGCCCGGTTCGCGACCGAGGGCCCGCCCGGCAACCCCGCGCCCACCGTCGTCTGCGTGGGCCGGCTCTGCCGCCAGAAGGGGCAGGACGTGCTGCTCGCCGCCTGGCCCGCCGTCCTCGCGGAGGTGCCCACGGCGCGTCTCGTCCTGGTCGGCGACGGCCCCGACGGCGACCGGCTGCGCGCCGCCGCCGGTCCCTCGGTGCGGTTCACCGGCGCCGTCGACGACACCGTCCCCTGGTACCGGGCCGCCGACGTGGTCGTCCTGCCGTCCCGCTGGGAGGGCATGGCGCTCGCGCCCCTGGAAGCCATGGCGGCCGGCCGACCGGTCGTCGTCAGCGATGTCGACGGGGCCCGCGAGAGCCTGCCGCCCGCCCATGAACCCCTGTGCCTGGTCCCGCCCGAGGACCCGGCCGCGCTCGCCACCGCTCTCGGCCGCCTCCTCGGCAGGCAGGAGCTCCGGCACCGCCTGGGCCGCGAGGCCCACGAGCACGTACTCAGCAGATTCGATGTCCGGCGCACCGGCGCGGCCGTCGCGGACGTCTACCGCGACCTGGCCCGAGTGCGGGGCACCGAGCACAGAGAGCCGATTGCGCAGTGACCACCGAAAGCACCAGCGTCCCTTCCTCGCCGGGCCCTTGGCCCACGGCGGGCCAGGCCTTCGGCCTCGCCTCCCTCGCGCCGCGCCGCCGCACGACCGACCGGCTCGCCCTGCCGTACCGCCCCGCGCGGCCCCGGTCCGGTGTGCTGCCGCTCGTCGCGGTCGACTGCCTGGCCGTCTTCTCCGCCGCCACATATCTGAGCACGGCGCACCACGACGCCCGGCTGCTGCTGCCGATCGTGGCGCTCGTCCTCGTCCTCGACGGGCACGCGGGGCTCTACCGCCCCGCACCGCACACCCGGGCCCTCGACGAACTGCCCGCGCTCGCCTCCCGCGCCGGCGTCGTCTGGTGTCTGGCCGCGGCGGCGGTCGCCGCGTACTCCCCGGTCCTGGCGATCGGGCCGCTGCGCCTCCTCGTCGCGTACGCCGCCCATGTCGGCGTCGTGTGCCTGGTCCGGACCCTGATGCTCACCCGGCGGCGCCGGATCGCCCGCGCCCATCCCCGGTCGGCGCTGGTCATCGGCGGGGCGGGGGCCGCGCGCCGGTTCGCCTCGGCGGCCGTCCAGCACCCCGAGTACGGGGTGCGGCCGGTCGGCATCGTCGGTGTGCCCGAGCAGGGCGGCGCCCCCCGGGCGGCCGGCGAGTCCGGGCTTCCGGTGCTCACCACCACCGAGGAGATCCACCGGGCCGTCATCCAGAACACCGTGCGCGACGCGGTGTTCCTCCACGACGACCCGGGTCTCGTGACGCTCTTCCAGCACTACGGCTGCACCACCTGGCGGGTCGGCGGACGGCACCAGGACGGGCCGATGGGCGACCACATGTGGGGATACGCCTGGCACCGCGTCGCCCCGCCGGTCGAGCGGCGCGGGCTGCCCGCCAAGCGTGCCCTCGACATCGCGCTCGCCGCGCCCGCGCTGGCGCTCGCGCTGCCGGTGCTGCTGCTCTGCGCGCTCGCCGTACGGCTCGCCGACGGTCCCGGGGTGCTGTTCCGGCAGGAGCGGGTGGGCCAGCACGGGCGCCACTTCACGCTGCTCAAGTTCCGTACCCTCCGCCCCTCCGACGACACCGAGTCGGCGACCCGCTGGAACGTGGCGGGCGACCGGCGGATGAGCGCGGCCGGGAACTTCCTCCGGAAGTCCTCGCTCGACGAGCTTCCGCAGCTGTGGAACGTGCTGCGCGGCGACATGAGCCTGGTCGGGCCTCGGCCCGAACGTCCGTACTTCGTCGCCCAGTTCAGCAAGATCCACGCCGGTTACGCGGCCCGGCACCGGATGCCGGTGGGGCTGACCGGTCTGGCGCAGGTGCACGGGCTGCGCGGCGACACCTCGATCGAGGACCGCTGCCGCTTCGACAACCACTACATCGACCACTGGTCGCTCTGGCAGGACGTCTGCATCCTGCTGCGTACGGCGGCCGGGCTCGTCCGACCCACAGGGAGCTGAGGATGGCCACGGCCGTGACGGTGCCGGCGCTCGCCCCGGACGACGTACGGGACTGGGCGCGCAGGGCCGGGGCGCTCTCCCCGGTCCTCGCCGTGATCGCGTTGCTGCTCGTCCCGGGCGGCGGCGGAGCGCAGGGCGGCACCGGCGGTTCGGGGACGGTCGCCGACGCGGCCTCCGGACTCCTCGTCCTGATCTGTCTCGTGCGGGTGATGCGCGGTGGCGCCCGGCCGCTGACCCGGACGGCGGCCGTCGTCCTCGGGCTGCCGGTCCTCGGGATCTGTCTCGCCGCGATCACCTCGAACGACCCGGCGGCGAGCCTGCCGGGCGTCGCCCGCTACGTACAGATCTTCGTCCTCGTCCCGGCGGCCGTGCTCCTGATGATCCGTGACCGGCGGGACTTCGCCGTGGTCGCCTGGGGCCTGGTCGGGCTCGCACTGCTCCAGGGCGCGGTCGGCGTCGCCCAGTACCTGACCGGCACCGGCGCCTCCTACCAGGGCGAGGACATCCGGGCCGTCGGCACCTTCGGCGCCACCGATGTGATGGGCATGGCGACGGTCGTGTCGTACGGGCTCGTCATCGTCACCGGGATCGCGCTCGGCAGCGGCCCCGGCCGGACGCGGACGGCGGCGCTCGTCTGCGCCGGGCTCCTCTTCCCGCCGCTCGTCCTGTCGTTCAGCCGGGGCGCGTGGATCGCGACCGTGCTCGCCTGCGGCATCCAGCTGCTGCTCTCGGGACCCCGGCGGGCCGCACGCGTGACGCTCGCCGCCGGCGCGCTCGGCGTGGTCCTGGTCGGCGGGCTCGGCATCGGTTCGGACATGGTGAAGGAGCGGGTCACCAGCATCACGCAGGTGGCGGCCGCGCCGGACCAGTCCGTGACGGACCGGTACACGATGTGGGCGGCGGCCGGACGGATGTGGGCCACGGAGCCGGTCACCGGCGTCGGCCTCAAGGGCTTCCCGCAGCACCGCGACTCGAACGCCTCCCTCGCCCTGTCCTCCGGCAGCGACACGGCCGGCGCGGGCGCCGCCTTCGCGCGTCAGCCACTACTGTCCCCGCACAACATGTACCTCCTGGTCCTCAGCGAGCAGGGCCTGTTCGGACTGCTCGCCCTGGCGGGCAGCTGGCTGGCGCTGCTCGTCGGCGCACTGCGGCGGCGCCGCCTCGGAGCGGACTGCGCGCTCGTCGCGACCGGTCTGCTCGGCTGGCAGCTCATCGACTTCTTCTACGCGGACATCGGCGGCCCCTCGACGGTCCTGATGTCGATCGTGCTGGGCCTCGCGGCCTGGTGGGCCCTCGCGGAGGTCCGGCGTGCGTGACCCGTGGGCCGGTGAGCCGGAGCCCACGGACACCCCGCGGGCCGGTGAACCGCGCCGCACGGGCGGCCCTCCCTGCGGCACCCCGTTGACCGACCCCTGGCCGACCACGCCTCCGGGCCCCACGGACACCCCGTGGCCCTCGGAGGCCGTCGTGCTGCCGGGGACGGGATCCGTCCGTCCGCCCGGCGTCCGTACCGCCGCACCCCGCACCACCGCCACCCGTACCCTCACGCCCCGTCCCCCCGGCCGCCGCGCCCACGCCCGGGGCCGGGCGGCCCGTACCGGCACGCCCGCGGGCGGCGGGTTCCTCGCGAAGGCCGCCGCCGTGACCGCCGGGCTCACCGCGGTCGGGGCGCTCCTCGGGCTCGTACGGGACCAGATCCTGGCCGGGTACTTCGGGGCCGGCGCCGACACCGACGCGTTCCTGGTGGCGTGGACCGTGCCGGAGTTCGCCTCGACGCTGCTCATCGAGGACGCCATGGCGCTGATCCTGGTGCCCGCCTTCTCCCGTGCCCTGGCCCGCCGTTCCGGCAGCCTGTTCGGCGACCCGGTGCGCGCCCTCGTACGCGGCACGCTTCCCCGGCTCACCCTCGCCGTCGGCATCGTCGCCGCGCTCCTCGTCGCCGCCGCCCCGCTGATCGTCTCGGCACTCGCCCCCGGGCTGCCCGACCCCACGCTCGCGATCGACTGCACACGCCTGACCGGCACCTGTGTGCTGTCCTTCGCCCTCGTCGGCTACTGCTCGGCCGCGCTCCGCGCCCACGGCTGCTTCCTGCCACCGGCCACGATCTACGTCGCGTACAACGCCGGGATCATCGGCACCATCCTGCTGCTCCGCGAACCGTGGGGGGTGCGCTCGGCCGCCGCCGGGGTCGCGGTCGGCGGGATCCTGATGGTCCTCGTCCAGGCCCCCTCCCTCATCCGTGAACTGCGCGCCCGCCCCGTACCCGTGCGGGAGCCCGAGTCGCTCACGCCCGCCTCCACGGGTGAGGGGCGCATCCTGGTCCTCGGTCTGATCGCGCCCGTCGTCGCCTTCTCGCTCGCCCGCCAGTCGCAGACCCTGATCGAACGCTTCCTCGCGTCTCCGCTGCCCGCCGGGGCCATCTCGCATCTGAACTACGCGCAGAAGGTCGCACAGATGCCGATGATCCTCTCCCTGATGCTGTGCACGGTCAGCTTCCCGGTCGTCGCCCGCGCCCTCGCGGCGGGCGAGACCGAGGCGGCCCGTCGCCGGGTCGAGCGGGATCTGCTGCTCGCCGCCGTCGTCGTCCTCATCGGCGCGTCGACCGTGATCGCCGCCGCGCCCCGGATCGTCGAGCTCCTCTTCGAGCGCGGCGAGTTCAGCGGCGCCGACACGACCGCCACCGCCGGCGTCATGCGCGTGTACGCCCTCGGTCTCCTCGGCCAGACGATGGTGGGCGCCCTGGTCCGCTGCTACTTCTCGGCCGCCCGCCCGCTCTGGTACCCGGCCGTCGCCATGGCCGCCGGGCTCGCCACGACCGCCGCCGCCGGTGTCCCCGGCGCCCACTACTGGGGTGCCGTCGGCATCGCCGCCGCCAACGCACTCGGCATCACCCTGACCGCCGTACTGCTGCTGCGCGGTGCGCACCGCCAGGCCGTCCCGGTCCACGTCGAACGGCTCGGCGAGGGACTGCTCCGGCTCGCCACCGCGGGTGCGTGGGCCACCGGCGCCGCCTGGCTGTGCTCGCTCGCGATCGGCCCCGCCGCCCTCGCCGTCGCCGTGGCGGGCCTGGTCGTGATCGGCGTCTTCCTGCTCTTCATCGCCTGCGCCGCCAAGGCGCCCGAGATTCCGCCCCTGCCCCGCTCCGCCTCCCGGAGGACCCCCCATGCCCGCCGCCACCGCGCTGCGCCGACTGCTGCCGAAGCCGCCCCTGTGGATGAAGCCGCCCCCGTGGGTGGCGATGTACCACTCGATCACGGACACCGCTGACGATCCGTACCGCGTGACCGTCTCCCCCGTGCGCTTCGCCCGGCAGCTGCACTGGCTGGGCGACCGGGGACTGCGCGGGGTGTCGGTACGGGAGCTGCTGGCCGCCACCTCCGAGGGGCGCGCCAAGGGGCTCGTGGGCCTGACCTTCGACGACGGTTACGCGGACTTCCTCGACTCGGCGCTGCCACTCCTTCGACGGCACGGGTTCACGGCGACGGTGTACGTCCTGCCGGGGCGACTCGGCGGCGAGAACGGCTGGGACGCGGAGGGCCCGCGCAAGCCGCTCCTCGACGAGGACGGCATCCTGCGGATCGCCGAGGCCGGCATGGAGATCGGATCGCACGGCCTCACGCACGTCCCGCTCACCGAGGCCGACGACACCGAGCTGGCCGCCCAGACCCGGCGGAGCCGCGAGCTCCTGGAGGAGATGACCGGCACTCCCGTCGAGGGCTTCTGCTACCCGTACGGGCAGGTCGACCCGCGGGTGATCCGCGCCGTGCGCAAGGCGGGCTACCGCTATGCCTGCGCGATCGACCCGGGCCCGCACACCGGCAGATACGCCCTGCCCCGCGTCCACATCGGCGAGGACGACACCGCGTGGCGGCTCACCGCCAAGCGGGTCCTGCACCCGCTGCGCCGCCGCCACCCCGCCGATCCGATCCCCGCGCGGTACGGCCCGGCCGTGGTCGGTGCGCCATGAAGGTCCTGCACGTCATCACCGGGCTCGGCATCGGCGGCGCCGAGCAGCAGCTGCGGCTCCTGCTGCGCCATCTGCCGGTGCGGAGCGGGGTGGTCACGCTCACCAACCCCGGCGCCGTCGCCGCGGGCATCGAGGCCGACGGCACCCCCGTCACCCATCTGGGCATGGCGGGGAACCGTGACCTCGGCGCGCTCCCGCGCCTCGCCCGGATCGTCCGGCAGGGCCGCTACGACCTCGTCCACACCCACCTCTACCGGGCGTGCGTGTACGGCAGGACGGCGGCCCGGCTCGCCGGGGTGCGGCGGGTGATCGCCACCGAGCACTCCCTCGGCGAGAACCAGATCGAGGGCAGGCCGCTCTCGGCGGGCACGCGGGCGCTCTATCTGGCGTCCGAGCGGCTCGGCACCTCCACGGTCGCCGTCTCGCCGAGCGTGGCCCGCCGGCTCGCCGAGTGGGGCGTGCCCCCGGACCGCATCCAGGTCGTCCCCAACGGCATCGAGACGGACCGCTTCGCCTTCGACGCCCGTGCCCGCCGCCTCGCCCGCGGCATCCTCGCCCTGCCCGAGGACGCCTACGTCGTCGGCGGGGTGGGGCGGCTGACGCCGGGGAAGCGGTTCGACCGGCTGGTCCGGGCCGTCGCCTCGGTCCCGCAGGCCCGGCTGCTCCTCGTCGGCGAGGGCGAGCAGCGCGAGGAGCTGCTGCGGGTGGCCCGCGAGTGCGGGGCCGCCGACCGGGTACTGCTCGCCGGGGCGTGCGAGGACCCGCCGAACGCCGCCTCGCCCGGGCCCTCGCTGCCCGAACTGCTCGCCGCCATGGACGTCTTCGTGTCCACCTCCCCCGACGAGACCTTCGGGCTCGCCGTCGTCGAGGCCCTCGCCGCCGGCCTGCCCGTCCTGTACGTGGCCTGCCCGGCGATCGACGACCTGGCACCGGAGGCGGCACCGGGCGCCCGACGGATCGGCGAGTCCGTACCCGAGCTGATCTCCGCGCTGCGCGGCATCCAGGACGCCCGGCTCGCCCGGCTCCCGCTGCCGGCGGCCGCCCGCCGCTACGACATCGCGCACAGCGCCCGGCAGTTGATGTCCCTCTACGACCAGGCCGTCCACGGCACCCCCTCCCCCGCGAAGTGAGAGACCGTCCCATGAACAGCACCCCACGCCGTGCCCTCCTCCCCGCCGGCCTGCGCAGGCCCGGCCGCTGGGCGGTCCTGCCCGCCGCCGTCCTCGCCGGAGCCGTGCTCGGCGGCGGTTACGGAGCCCTCAAGACCCCGCAGTACGCGGCGACCAGCTACGTCATCGTCGTACCGGGCGAGAAGTCCGACCCGGCGGCCGCGCTCGGCTTCGCCCAGGCGTACGGGCGGGTCGCCACCGACATCGCGGTGACCGGCGACGCCCAGGTGTGGGCGGGAGTCACCGCCGACACCCTGCGCAAGAACGTGCTGGCCGCGACCTCCCCGGACGCGCCGATGATCTCGATCACGGCCAAGGCCGAGAAGCCCGCGAAGGCCGTGTCGATGGCCGACGGGGTGGCCCGCGCCCTCGTCCTCAACAGCACGCACGTCGCGGGCAGCACGGGCGTGAAGGTCGTCCAGTTCTCCCGCGCCACCAAGCCGGTCGCGCCCGTCTCGCCCTCCGCGCCGCTGTCCGCGCTGGTCGGCGGCTGTGCGGGCGGGCTCCTCGGCGGTCTCGCCCTCCTGGTCCGTCCGAAGCGCGCCGCCGCCCGCGGCGAGGCCCGCCACTCCCGGCAGGCGGCGCCCGTGACGGGGACCGCTGACGTGCCCGCGTCGGCTTCCGGTGCCGTGCCCGCTCCGGCGGCCTCCGCGCACCAGCCGGAGGCGGTGTGACCCCGAGAACGCCGGGCGTACCGTCGGCCCCGCGGACCGAGATCTGCCGTGACGAGGAAAGCTTCGGGGGGCTGGCGGCCGAGTGGACGGCGCTGTACGGGCGCTGCTCCACCGCCACCCCCTTCCAGTCCCACGCCTGGCTGCACTCCTGGTGGCTCTCGTACGGCAGGCCCGGTGCGCTGCGGGTGGTGCTCGTACGACGCGCGGACGGCGAACTCGTCGCCGCCGCGCCCCTGATGCGGGCCCGGGGGCCGCTGCCCGTCCTCACCCAGCTCGGCGGCTCGATCACCGACTTCACGGACGTGCTCCTCGACGACGGCTGCCCCGAGGCGGCGCCCGCCCTGGCGCGGGCGCTCGCCCGGACCGCCCGCGGCGCGGTGATCGACCTGCGGGAGGTACGACCGGGAGCGGCCGTCGAACAGGTCCTCGCCCACTGGCCGGGCCCGCGCCGACGGCTGCCCGACTCGCTCTGCCTGGAACTGCCGGCCGTCCCCATGGAAGGGCTCCTCGAACGCATCCCCTCCGGGAAGGCCCAGCGGGTCCGCGCCAAGCTCCGCAAGCTGGACGCCCTCGGCATCGACGCGCGCGTCGTCCCCGGCGCCGAGGTGCCCGCCGCCCTCGACCGGCTCCTGAAGCTGCATCAGCTCCAGTGGCAGGGGCGAGGGGTGACCGCCGAGCACACCAGCGAGCGGTTCGCCCAGCACCTCACCCGGGCCGTGCGGCCGATGGTGGAGCGCGGGGACGCGATGGTCACCGAGTTCCGGCTCGCCGGGGACGTGGTGGCCGCCGACCTGACCCTGATGTCCCCGCGGCTGGCCGGCGGCTATCTGTACGGCGCCGACCCGTCCCTGCGCGCCCGCAAGGTCGACGTCGCCACGATGCTGCTCCGGCACGGGGCCGGGGAGACCAGCACCGGCGGTCGCGCCACGCTGAGCATGCTGCGCGGCACCGAGGCGTACAAGCACCACTGGCGACCGGAGACCGTCGGCAACCAGCGGCTCATGCTGTCCGGTCGGGGTGCGTCCCCACTGCTCCGGCTCCGCGCGGGCTTCGCCGACGCGCGCCGCTGGGCGGCCCGACAGGCACGGGAACGCCCCTGGGTGGGCCGTGCGCTCGGCCGGGTCACGGGGCGCACGCCGAACGACGGCGGCGGATGATCTCCGCCGCCGCCGTCACGGGGGTCAGAAGGGCCAGACGCCCTTCAGCGCGTCCTTCCAGTCGAGGTCGACCTCGTCCTTCCAGGAGTCCTTCGGGACACAGACGGGCCCACCGATCCAGCTCTCGACCCATGAACCGAGGTTCACGGTCCAACAGTCGGGCTTGGGCTCGGGCTGGGGTTCCGGCTTCGGTTCCGGCTTGGGCTCGGGCTTCGGTTCCGGCTTGGGCTCAGGCTTGGGCTCGGGCTTCGGTTCCGGCTTCGGTTCCGGCTTGGGCTCAGGCTTCGGTTCCGGCTTCGGCTCAGGCTTCGGCTCGGGCTTCGGTTCCGGCTTGGGCTCGGGCTTCGGTTCCGGCTTGGGCTCAGGCTTCGGTTCCGGCTTCGGTTCCGGCTTCGGTTCCGGCTTCGGTTCCGGCTTCGGTTCCGGCTTGGGCTCAGGCTTCGGCTCGGGCTTCGGTTCCGGCTTCGGTTCCGGCTTGGGCTCGGGCTTCGGCTCCGGCTTCGGCTCGGGCTTCGGCACAGGAACCGTCGGGTCCACCGGATCCGTGGGATCGGTCGGGTCCACCGGATCCGTGGGATCGGTCGGGTCCACCGGGTCCGTGGGATCGGTCGGATCCACCGGGTCCGTCGGCCACGTCGGGTCCGTGGGATCCGTCGGCTGCGTCGGGAGCTCCGGCTCCGTGCCGTAGAGCATCTGACGGAACATCAGCGAAGACTGCGGATTGTCGTCGCACTGCCAGACGCCGTGCGGGCAGTAATCGGTGATCGTGTGGTACAGCGGCTTGTGCTGCTTCATCCAGTCCAGCATGCGCCGCATGTATTCGGGGTTGTCGCCGTTACGGAAGAGCCCCCATTCGGGATAGGAGATCTGCTTTCCGTGCTCGGCGGCGAAGTCGACCTGCTTCTGCAGCCCGTACGGTTCGCTGACGTGCTGGTCGAAACGCGATCCCGGGGGCTGGTCGTACGAATCCATCCCGATGATGTCGACGACGTCGTCACCCGGGTAGCACTCGGTCCACGGAACGGCGTCGCGGCCACGGCTCGGATTGAAGTCGAAGCGGAACTTCTGGCCGGGAACGGAACGCATCGCGGTGACGATCCGGTTCCAGTACTTCTTCCACGCGGTCGGGTCGGGCGCGCAGCGGTGGGTGTACGTGGTCCCGTTCATCTCCCAGCCGAGGACGATGACGGTGTCGGTCGCCCGCAGCCGGACGAGCCGCTCGGCGAGGGCCGTGAAGTGGTGGTCGTAGTACCCGGCGGCGCCGAGCTGGAGCTGGCGGCGGACCTCGGCGTCGGAGACGCCGGCCTCGTTGCGTTCCAGCATGGGCACGTTGAGGACGAACAGGCGGTCGGTCCTCGCGTTGCGCCAGTCCGCCCAGGCGTCGAGGAAGCCGGGCGGGCCCTCGATGTTCCTCCAGAGGTCGCCGGGGAGGTAGGTGTGACCGACGCGGAGTTCGCGTCCGCCGAGCCACCGCTCCAGCTGCCCGATGCGGGCGACCCCGAGCGCGCCCGAGTCGAGGAAGGCTCCCATGGCGCTGGAGAGAGTCGGTCCGGGGTCTTTCGTCGTTACGGATTCGGAGGCGTGGGCGGGGGACGACAGCACGACTGAGCCCGAGGCGAGGAGACCGGCGGTGAACACCCCCAGCCACACTCTCGAGGTTCTCCGATATGTAGCCGCCATGGTCGCTCCTTCGCGTCGTACGCGCCTTGATGGTCCGTCAATCCGATACTCCGAAAGTATTCCTAATGAGCCGACCGTGAACTCGGCTTCCCTCTGATCAGTAGTCCATTAGAGGATTTGATCGCCCAGTTGGGGCACCCGAGATGAAGGGCATGCCGTGCTGCGTCGTCAGAGTTTCGACACCAGCGTTCCCACCGTCCTTGTGCGGCTCGACCGGAATCCCTTCCATCACGGCACCCTCGGAGCCGTGCGCTCGCTGGGCCGGGCGGGAATTCCGGTCCATGCCGTCATCGAATCGAGCACCAGCCCGGTGGCCCGCTCCCGCTATCTCCGCTCGGCCCGCGCGAGTCCGGAGACGACCTCCTCCACCGGGCTGGCCGGGCTCCTCCACGGGATCGCGGACGAGGTGGCGGCGGAGACCGCGACCGAGTCCGCCGACGATCCGTCAACTTCCCTCGTGGTCCTCCCCCTGGACGACGTCAGCGCCCTCGCCCTGGCCCGCCGCCGCGCCGAGCTCTCCCCCCGCTTCCTCCTCCCCCATCAGACCGAGGAGCAGTTGCTGCGGGTCGCGGACAAGGCGGCACTCGCCGAGACCTGCGCGGACCTGGGCCTGCCCCATCCCCGTACCGAACTCCCCGTCGACGCCGACGAGGCCGCCGCCATGGCCTGGTCCCTCGGGCTCCCGGTGGTCGCCAAGTGGAGCCGCCCCTGGCTGCTTCCGGCCGGCGGCGGGCTGCGCAGCACCTCGATCGTGCGCTCCCTCTCCGAGGTGCGGGAGTTGTACGCCCGCACTCCGGAGGCCGGCAGCCGGCTGCTGCTCCAGAGGCTGCTTCCGGCGGGCCGGGACCTGGACTGGTTCTTCCACGGGTACGTGGACACCGAGGGCCGCTGTACGACGGGGGCGACCGGCCGCAAGGAGCGGTCCTGGCCGGACGGGGCCGGGCTCACCGCCGTGGGCCGCTGGACGGCGAACCCGGCCGTGGACCGGACGGCCCGCGAGCTGTGCGACGCGCTGGGCTACCGGGGCGTGTGCGACCTCGACTTCCGGCTCGACCGGTCCACGGGCGCCTACCACCTGCTCGACTTCAACCCCCGGCCCGGCGCCCAGTTCCGGCTCTTCACCGACCCCGACGGCCTGGACGTGGTCCGGGCGCTCCATCTGGACCTCACCGGGCGGCCCGTACCGCCGTACTCCCCCGCGTACGGCCGCCGGTTCGTCGTCGAGAACTACGCGGCGCTGTCGCTGCTCACGTCCCCGCACCGCCGGGCCGCCGACGGAGGCGGAGGTGGAGGCGCGCCCCGGTGGACCGAGTACGCCTGGTGTGCGGCCGACGACCCCGGGCCGGCGTTCGCCATGGGCCGCGCCTGGCTCGGGCACCTGCTGCGCAAGGCCCTGACCGCGCTCCGCGGACTGCTCCGGTCCCGACGCGCGCGCCCCGCTCCGGCTTCCCCGCCGGCACCGCCGCCGGCCCGCAGCTCCTCCAACCAGCTCACCCCACGATGAAGGTGGAAGGCACGATGTCGAAGTCGATGTACGACCTGGTGGTCGTCGGGGCCGGACCGTACGGCCTGTCCGTGGCCGCGCACGCGGCCGCCCGCGGGCTGCACCTGCGGACCTTCGGCCGCTCGATGGCGTCCTGGCATGCCATGCCCCCCGGCATGTTCCTGAAGTCGGAGCCCTGGGCCTCCCATCTCTCCGACCCGCAGGGGGCGTACGGGCTCGACGCCTACGCCGCCACGCGGGGCGTGCGCGCCGCGCACGGGGTGCCGCTGCCGGTCGACTTCTTCGCCGCGTACGGCGACTGGTTCGCCCGGCAGGCCGTGCCCGCGCTCGACGAGCGTCTGATCGGCTCGGTCGCGCCCGCCGCCGACGGCTTCGAGCTGCTCGCCGAGGACGGCGAGGCCCTCCGGGCCAGGACGGTGGCGCTGGCGGTCGGCGTCCTGCCGTTCATGGAGGTCCCCGGGCCGCTGCGGGACCTGCCCCGCCGGTACGTCACCCACTCCAGCCACCACGGCGGGCTCGACCGCTTCGCCGGCCTGGACGTCACCGTCGTCGGGGCCGGTCAGGCGGCTCTGGAGACGGCGGCGCTCCTCGTCGAACAGGGCGCCGCGACCGTACGGATCCTCGCCCGCGCGGACCGGCTGAACTGGAACACCCTGCCCCCGGCCCTCGACCGCGGCCCGTGGCCCACCCTGCGCGCCCCGCACACGGGGCTCGGCTGCGGCTGGCGGAACAAGCTGTACGCCGACACCCCGGGTGTCTTCCGGCGCCTGCCGGCCGCCACCCGCGAGCGGATCTTCGACTCGGCGCTCGGCCCGGCGGGGGCCTGGTGGCTGCGCGAGCGGTTCGCGGCGGTCGGGGACGTACGCCTCGGGCAGCGGATCACCGCGGCGGCCGTGACCGGGGACGAACGGGTCCGGCTCGACGTGGCGGGTCCGGACGGGACGACGGTCCTGGAGACGGACCATGTCGTGGCGGCCACCGGCTTCACCCCGAGCCTGGACCGGGCGGGAGTCCTCTCCCCGGCGCTGCGCGGCACCTTGCGCACGGTCGGCGCGGGCGGTGCTCCGGAGGTCGGCGGTCTCTTCGAGTCCTCGTGGCCGGGCCTCTTCCTCGCCGGGCTGCTCACCGCCCCTTCGTACGGTCCCTCGATGCGGTTCGTCTTCGGCGCCGAGTACACGGCGGGGCGTCTGGTGCGAGGGGTGCGGCAGCGGCTGCGGGCGGGCGCCCGGGGCGGGGCGGTGGGCCGGCCGCGTACGGGCGGGAAGGCTCCGGTCTCGGCATGACCGAGGGCCGGCCCCCGGGGAGCGGATGCTCTCCGGGGGCCGGCCCCTGTGTCTGCGCGGCGCTGGGGACTCAGGCGTTGACGCAGGTGTTGAACGCGGCCGGGTTCAGCGCGCCGATGACGTTCACGCTGTTGCCGCAGACGTTGATCGGCGCGTGGATCGGGATCTGGACGACGTTGCCGGAGAGGACGCCAGGCGAACCGAACGCCAGGCCCTCGGCGCCCGCGTCGGCGAAGGCGGGGGTCGCCGCACCCATGGCCATGATGATTCCGGCGACGACGGCAGCAGCCTTCTTACAGTTCATTTTCGTCTGCATCCTTTCGGTGGCGGAACACTTTCACGCAACACAACGAACATGCCTCACAAAGGAAACCGCGAAAGCGGCAACATTCGCTCTTTCACTCCATTGCACGCGCAGAACAGGGCCGGAGGGAACGTGTTCGTTCCCTCCGGCCCTGTTCTGCGCGGTACGGATCAGCCGTTGTAGGCGCCGTTCCCGGAGAGGATCGGGATGTCCTCGACGATGTGCGACAGCGGCTCGTCACCCTTGGCCTGGGTGGAGTTCTCGGTGCACTGCTGGTTCTGCGGGGAGGACAGGACGTTGATGTCCTGGACGGCGATCGGGACGGCGCCGCCGATCGAACCGAGGTTGGCCTTGACCGGGGCCCCGAGGCAGAGCTTGTTGAGCGAGCCCTGGACGGCCGAGAACTGGGGGCTCATGTCGCCGTGTGTCTTCGAGTTGCCGAACGACTGGTGCGCGCCGTTTCCGGACAGCGAGGTGGTGCCGCCGTCGTTGGCGATGGCGAGCGCCGGGGAGGCCGCCGCAGCAGAAGCGCCGACAACAGAGGCCGTCACAGCCGCAGCCGCCATAATCTTCTTGATCACGGTGATTCCGTTCCTGTTCCCACCAATCGACCTGATTGATGCGATGGGATCAACTGCGCGCGGGGGCTTTGGTTCCGGCGCTTCACCCGTTCGACTGGGACCGCTTTTCGCGCTGCCGAGTGCGCTCCGCCAAGGGGGTGACAGGGCGGAACCCTTGAGTCCATGGGCAGTTGATCAGGCCGCTCCCTGCACGGAGCCGGTTCTAGAAGGGAACTCCCGTGATCAAGAAGGTTATGGCCACTGCGGCCGCAGCCGCGGCCATCGTCGGTGCCTCCGCCGCCGTGGCCTCCCCCGCCCTCGCCATCGCCAACGACGGCGGCACCACGTCGCTCTCGGGCAACGGCGCTCACCAGGAGTACGGCAACTCCACCACGTACGGCCACATGAGCCCGCAGTTCGCGCTCGTCCAGGGCTCCCTGAACAAGCCCTGCGTCGGCCTGCCGGCCAAGGTCAACGCCGGTTCGGTCCTCGGCGCCGTCCCGATCGCCGTCCAGGACATCAACGTCCTGTCCTCCCCGCAGAACCAGCAGTGCACCGAGAACTCCACCCAGGCCAAGGGTGACGAGGCGCTCTCGCACATCCTGGACGACATCCCGGTCCTGTCGGGCAACGGCGTCGGCAACAACTGACGTTCCGCTTCGCGCGACGACGTTCACACGTCAGGGGCCGCCCTCCGGGGCGGCCCCTTTCGTCGTCACTCGCTACCAGGTCGGCCAGATGGGGGTCGCCATCAGACGTTCCCACTCCCGGTCGGGCATCCCCGGTACCGTCCGGCCCGCCTGCACCCACTGGGTCACCAGTGCGGAATAGAGGGGGAATGGTGTGCGGTCGGCGACCGGGGGCGGGTCGCTCACATATCGGCTCTTCGGAATGAAGGCCATCCGTTCCCATTTCCCGGGATCCGGCGCCATCTTCGCTCCTTCCGCTGCGATTCCCGCATCATTACACAGGCGCCGCAGGAGAGTGATTCGCCCTGTTCATGTCGCGTCGCGCAACTGTGTGCGAGCGCGGTCGAATTACCGTGCGGGCATGAAATTCCCGCGTCCGTGGCGGCCGCGCCGTCCGCTGTTCGTCCCGGCGGCGCTCGCCGCTCTCGCCGCCCTGGCTCCCGGCGCCCTCGCCGCAGCCGCCCCCACCGATCTCCCCGCCCCCGAGAAGGGGCTGAACCTGCTCGTGGTCGGCATCGACAGCCGCAAGGGCGTCACCGCGGAGGAGAAGGAACGTTTCCGACTGGGCGGGCAGGAGTGCGACTGCACGGACGTGATGATGCTCGTGCACATCTCGGCGGAGAACGACCGCGTCGACGTCGTGAGCCTGCCGCGCGACTCGCTCACCTCCTTCCCCGACCAGCACCGCGACCGTCGCACCGGGAAACTGCACGCCGCCCACCAGTCGAAGATCAACGGCGCCTGGGCCGAGGGGGGTTCCTCGTTCACGGTGGAGACCGTCGAGTCGATGACGGGGCTGCCCGTCCACCGCTACCTGGAGATCGACTTCCGGCGCTTCATGGACACCGTCGACCGCGTCGACGGCGGAGTCCCCATCTGCACGGAGAAGGCCCTCAAGGACCCGGCCACCGGCATCGACCTGGCGCCCGGCACCAAGCCGGTCGGCGGCGGCGAGGCGCTCCAGTACGTACGGTCGCGGAAGGCCGACGGGCAGATGGACTTCGGCCGCATCCAGAAGCAGCAGAAGTTCGTGGTCAACACCCTCGAACGGCTCCGCGAGGGCGTCCTCGACGATCCCGACCGACTGAGGGGCTTCGCAGAGACCCTGCGCGGGACCGGCGCGACCGAGCGGGGCATCTCGCCGGCCGAGCTGCTCACACTCGCCGCGCGGCTGCACGACCTGCCTCCGGACCGTATGGGATTCGCGACCGTGCCCGTACGCGGCTTCAACCCGGACATCGCGGGCGTCGGATCCACGCTCGCCTGGGACGAGAAGGGCGCGGCGGATGTCTTCGGGCGGCTGCGCGACGACCATCCGCTGCCGGCGGCCGACGAGGTCGCGCCCAGCCAGATTCCGGTGGGCACGTACGCGCCCACTCCCGGGGCTTCGCTCATCTGCCCGTAGTCCGTCCGGTGGACTTCGCGGAACCTCCGTGCTTCTGACCAGTTGATCAGCACGGCTCGGCACTCACCGAGCCACGATCCGAAAGGCCTGAACAATGAAGAAGCTGTTGGCTACGGCTGCTGTGGCCGCGTCGATCCTCGGCGCGACGGCGGCGGGTGCCGGACAGGCGCTCGCCATCGCCGACGACGGTGGCACCACGTCGCTCAGCGGCAACGGCGCCCACCAGGAGTTCGGCAACTCCGCCACCCACGGCAACATGAGCCCGCAGTTCGCGCTCGTTCAGGGCTCCCTGAACAAGCCCTGCATCGGCCTGCCGGCCAAGGTCAACGCCGGTTCGATCGCCGGCGCCGTCCCGATCGCCGTCCAGGACATCAACGTCCTGTCCTCCCCGCAGAACCAGCAGTGCACCGAGAACTCCACCCAGGCCAAGGGTGACGAGCCGCTGTCGCACATCCTCAGCGACATCCCCGTGCTGTCCGGCAACGGCGCCGGCAACAGCTGAGCGACGACGCTCGGCCAGGCGCGGCCCCGCCGCCCCTCCTCGGAGGGGTCGCGGGGCCGTCCCCGTTCCGCCGGGAGTCTCAGATCTTCCGGCGGAGCTCGGCCGGGTCGGTGACCGGCGCGTCACAGGTGAAGTGACGGCACACGTACGCGGCGGGAGCACCGGCCACCAGCGGACGGTCCCTCAGCAGCGGGAACTCCTCGCTGTCGGGGGTGCCGAAGGCGAGCACCGCGCCGGGGGCGGTGGCCAGGAGCGCGGTACGGCGCAGCTCCCGGAAGGCCTCGTCGCCGGGGGCGCCGACCACGGCGATCTCCCGGGGCCCGTCGAGGAGGGCCTCGGAGACGGCCAGGCCCCAGCCGATGAAGCGGGGCGCGCGCGGGCCGAGGGCCTTGACCACGCCGAGGGCTCCCTCGGCGGCGGCGCGGTGGGCCTCCGAGCCGGTGTGGGCGGCGTACGAGAGCAGCGCGCCGGCGGCGGCGGTCCAGCCGGACGGGGCGGCGTTGTCCGTGGGGTCCTGCGGGCGGCGGATCAGGGCCTCGGCGTCGTGGGCCGTGTCGTACAGGGCCCCGCCCTCGGCGGTGAAGCGGGCGATGACGAGGTCCAGGAGGAAGCCGGCGAACTCCAGCCAGGCGCCTTCGCCGGTGACGGCGGCGAGGGCGAGGAATCCCTCGGCGACGTCGGCGTAGTCCTCCAGGACACCCGCGTTCGTACCGGCCCGGCCGTCCTTGGACGTACGGGTCAGGCGGGCGGACTCGTCCATGTGGACCCGGACGAGCAGGTCGGCGGCCTCGGTCGCGCGCTCGACGAGGTCGGGGCGGTCGAAGAGGGCGCCGGTCTCTGCGAGGGCGGCGATCGCGAGGCCGTTCCAGGCCGCGACGACCTTGTCGTCGCGGCCGGGGCGCTCGCGCTCCGCGCGGGCGGCGAGGAGCCGGGCGGCGATCGAGGCGATCCTGTCGGCGTCGGCCGGACCGGCCGACTGCGGGAGCTGGAGGACGGAGCTGCCGTGCTCGAAGGTGCCGTCCTCGGTGACGCCGTAGTGGGCGGCGGCGAGGGCGGCGTCCTCCGCGCCGAGGACCTCGGTGAGCTGCTCCGGGGTCCACACGTAGTAGGCGCCCTCGACGTGCCTGCCCGTACCGTCGTCGCTGTCCGCGTCGAGCGCGGAGGCGAAACCGCCCTCGGGGGTGCGGAGTTCACGTACCAGGAAGTCGGCGGTCTCCAGGGCGACCCGGCGGGCCAGATCGCTGCCGGTCACCTTCCACAGGTGCGCGTACACCCGGCAGAGCAGGGCGTTGTCGTACAGCATCTTCTCGAAGTGGGGCACGACCCAGGCGCGGTCGACGGCGTAGCGGGCGAAGCCGCCGCCGAGCTGGTCGTAGATGCCACCGCGGGCCATCGCCTCGCAGGTGTCGGAGGCCATCTGGAGGGCGCCCTCGGAGCCCGTACGGGCGTGGAGGCGGAGCAGGAACTCCAGGGTCATCGACGGCGGGAACTTGGGGGCGCCGCCGAAGCCGCCGCTGGTCGCGTCGTACTCGCGGGTGAGGCCGAGGAGGGCCTGTGCGAGCTCCTCCTCGCCGGGGACGCCGTCGCCGCCGTAGGCGAGGGAGCGGCCCGCGAGGTCCTTGACGATGCGCTCCGCGACCTCGCCGACCTCGTCGCGCCGGTCCGCCCAGGCGTCCTTGACGCCTTCCAGGACCTCCGGGAAGGAGGGCATGCCGTGACGGGGCTCCGGCGGGAAGTACGTACCGAAGTAGAAGGGGGCGGCGTCGGGGGTGAGGAAGACGGTCATCGGCCAGCCGCCCTGGCCGGTCGCGGCCTGGACGGCCTCCATGTAGACGGCGTCGACGTCGGGGCGCTCCTCGCGGTCGACCTTGACGGCGACGAAGTGCTCGTTGACCAGGGCCGCGGTGGCGTCGTCCTCGAAGGACTCGTGCGCCATGACGTGGCACCAGTGGCAGGAGCTGTATCCGACGCTGAGCAGCACGGGGACGTCGCGACGCCGGGCCTCCTCGAAGGCCTCGGCCGACCACGGCCACCAGTCGACCGGGTTGTCGGCGTGCTGAAGCAGGTACGGGGAGGTCTCATGGGCCAGTCGGTTAGGCATGGTGCCCATCCTGCCCTGCCGCCGTGGACTCGCGCGGGACCCCTGCCCCCGTCGGCCGCCGGCTGCGCCCTAGACCCGGCCGAGGCGGGTGACGAGGCGGCGGAGGGACCATCCCGTCCGGCGCAGGCCCGCCCAGGCGCAGCAGGCGGTGATGCCGAGTGCGGTCAGGGCGGCGCCGGGCGCGGTCGGCACGCCGTTCATCACGAGGACGCCGATCAGGACGACGAAGAGTCCGTCGAACTGCCACACGAAGACCCGGAGGGCGGAGAGGTCGCCCAGCGGCGTGATGATGGGGAGCAGCAACTCGACGGGCAGGTTCGTCTTCATCTCGCGCAGGAACCTGGCGCCGAGCACGAGCCCCACCGTCCCCGTGATCAGCAGCACCGGGCCGCCGTCGTCGAGGGGCAGGCGGGTGAGGACCGTGACACCGGCCGCGAGCCCCACCGAGGCCACCACAGCGACGACCGGCCAGGCCAGGGTGCGGGCGAGCGTCCCGCCCCACCGCTCGCCGTAGAGCGGGGCCAGGGTCAGCTCGTCGCGCAGGCCGCGCCAGGTCTCGCCGACCCACCCGGACCCCCAGTACACGGCGACCGCGCCGGCCGCCCAGGACAGCGTCGCCGGCCCGGCGTCCGGCTCCGCGACGCCGAGCGTCAGCAGGGCGCCGCCGGCCGGCAGGAACACCGCGGCCGCGCTCGCGCGCCCCTTCGTGCGCAGCGCGCGGACCGCTCCCTGGACGAGGTGGCCGCGCAGCCGCCCGTCCGGTCGCGTCAGGGCGGTGGTGAGCCCTCTCGGCTCCGGTCGGTACAGATCGAGCGCGTGGTGGAGCGTGCCGGTCCAGGCGAAGTCCTGGGCCTCGGCGGCACGCGCCGATTCACGTGCGAGCCGGGCGAGGTCGACCGTACGGACGGACCGGAAGGCGGACCGGCCGAGCACCGCCGCCGCGACCGCCAGGACACCGGTGACGAGCCCGAGGCCGCCGCCGGCCAGGAGGCCGGACCGGCCGAGCAGCGCCACGAGGACCGCCGTGACTCCCACGACGGAGGCGAGCAGGACGTTCTCGCGCACCGTCCGGACCTGGCCCCAGAGCCACGTCACGGCGGCGACGGCTCCGATGCCGACCGCGACGGCCACGCCCTGCGGTGCGAGCCCGCGTCCGGGGTGGTCGAACAGGTCGGTGCCGAGGAACGTCGCCGTGCACACCGCGAGGAGCGTGCCGAGTCCCGCGTACACCAGCCGACGGCGGGCGATCGTGCCGAGGTAGTGCGTCGGGGACAGGTCCGTGGACATGAACACGTGCAGCAGGAACGGCTTGAGCACCAGCGGTCCCCAGAACCGGCCGGCGAGCTGGGCGCCCCAGACCACCGCCGCCGCGACCAGGCAGGCCACGGGTGTCGCCGCCTCGGCGGACTCCAGGGAGAGAAGCGCCCGCGTGGTGCGCACCAGGGTGACGACCGGCACGACGTAGACGGCGCCGAGGATGACGGTGAGATAGACGGTGTACGCCCAGTCCCGCACCGTGGTGCTGTCACCGCGGTGGGCGTAGCGGTGGCGTACGGCGTGGACGCGTGCCCGGGGGTCGGCCTCGACCTCGGTGATGCTGTCCGTGGTCACCCCAGCTCCATGACGCCGTCGCAGGCTTCCACGATGGCGGTCTCATGGGTGGCGACCAGGATCGACGCCCCCTGCTCCGCCCGCTCGGTGAGCAGGGTGGCGACGAGGTCGACGCGGTCGGTGTCGAGGTGCCGCTCGGGTTCGTCGAGCAGGATGACGTCGGCGGGGCGGACCAGGGTCAGCGCGAGGTTGAAGAGCTGGAGCTGGCCGGAGGAGAGCTGGGAGGGGAATCGCGCGCCCAGTGCGGTGAGACCCAGGCGCCCGACGATCTCCTCGGCGCGCTCGGTGGTCGTCGTGGTGTTGCCGTACCACGAGGCGGCGACCAGGGTCACCTGCTCACGGATCGTCATGTCACGGGCCACGGGGACCGGTTCGACGAGCGAGGCCACCAGCCGCCGGTGCCGGGGCCTGGCCAGGTCGACGGTCTCTCCCCGCACGAGGACGGCGCCGTCCGTCAGCCGCCGGCTCCCCAGGAAGGCCCGGAGGAGGGTCGTCTTCCCGGAGCCGTTGCTTCCGGTGAGACACCGGAACTCGCCCGGCATGACCGCGAACGTCGTCGGCGCGAGCAGCGTGGTCCCGTCCAGGACGACCGTGGCGCGCTCGGCGGAGATCGCGGGCACTTCGCGCTTCCCTTTCACCGGATCGTTCGTCTCCCCGTCGCCGGCCCCGAGTGAACTTGCTGCACATCATTTGCAATTGGGTGCGGATCGACCTTAAGCAGACCTTCAAAAGAACGTCAAACGCGATTGATTCTTCAATCATTCTTCAATCACCTTGGTCGACACAGGACTTGAAACGCCCTCTCTCGCGCCGACGCGCGCCCCGCAGCAGACTGGATCCGCACGGTCCGGGGCATGACAAAGCCTCAGGACCGGGACGGACGGGCACGCGCGGAGGGGGACGCACATGCGGGACAGCCATCGGGCCGAGGCTGAGCGGCTGTGGGAACGGGCGGTGGAGGAGGAGCTGCGGAACTCCGGGAGCCGGGTGCGCGCGGAGACCCTGCTCGCCCGGGGCCGGGCCGCACTGGACTCGATGGCGGCGCGTGCGGGCAAGGAGTACGCGGCGTATCTGTCGGCCGTGGAGCGGGCGGAGGCGGGGGCGGTGCCGGCCGGGCACGGTTCCGCGGCGCACCGTTCCGCCGGTCCGGCGCTCGCCGGCCCCGCCCTCATCGCCGGGGTCGCGGCCGTCGCGGCCGTCGGCGCGGACCTCGCCCTCGGCACGACGGCGGGAACGGCACTCGGCGCGGGTGCGGCGGTGGCGGTGGCGAGCGCGGCGGCGACGGTGCTGCGGGCGGTGCCGGGCCGGGCCGGACGGTCAGCCCCGGCTGCGCCGGACGCGCGGGGCCCTGCCGGGCCGGTCGGCTCGGACGGCTCGGGTGGGGCGGGTGCATCGGTCGGGGCCGGCAGGCCGGACGGGGCGGCCAGGGCGGCTGCGGCTGGGCGGGACGGTGCCGTCGAAGCGGCGCGGGAGCGGTGGCTGACGGCTCTGGAGGTACGGGGGATGCGGCCCTTCCTGGAGCGGGAACGGTTGTCGCTCGCCGGGGTGATCGGGGAGGTACGACCGGGGCTCGACGCTTGGCAGCCGACGGAGGAGGACGCGGGCACCGCCACGGGCACCGACGAGTGGTCCGGCGGGGGGAGCGGGCGGGTTCCGCTGCCGGACGGCGAGGAGGAACGGCCTCCCTCGGCGGGCGGGCGGGGCGGCCTGGCCGGGCGGGGCTCTCTGGCGAGCGGATCGGGCGGTTCGGGCGGATCGGGCGATGCGGGGCCGCTGGGTGACGGCGGGGCCGGAGGCGTACGGGATGTCCGGGGCGCAGAGAGCGTGCTGGGCAGCGGCGACGTCGGAGGCGTACGGGGCAGCCTGGGCGCGAAGGGGCTGATGGATGGCGACGCCCTCGGAGGCGTACGGGGCAGCCTGGGTGCGAAGGAGCTGCCGGGTGACGGCGGTGTCGGAGGCGCGCCGAGCGGTGGGGAGGGAGGGCCGGCGATCCGGCGGGATCCGCGGGCCGTCCCTCCTCGGGTCGAACGGCTGCGCGGGGCCGATCGGAGCGCGGCCGCCCGGCGGCGGGCGGTGCTTGAGCGGTCCTTCGGTCATCTGCCGGACCCCGGTGGGGACTTCGCGGGGCGGCGGGAGGAACTGGCGCGGATCACGCGCTGGGTGCAGACGGGGCGGGCGTCGGCGGCGACCCGGCCGACGGTGGTCATGCTGCACGGCGAGCCCGGGTCCGGTCGGACGGCGCTCGCGGTGCGGGCGGCGCACGCGCTGCGCGACCAGTTCCGGGGCGCGTGCGTGGTCGACCTGCGGGGAGACGCGAGCGGCGAGCGGCCGCTGGCGACCCGGGAGGCGCTGCTCCACCTCCTCAACCGGCTCGGCGCCCCGCGCGAGCGGCTGCTGTTCCGGGAGGGTGCCACGGCGGACCAGCAGGTGCGGCGGCTCACCGAGTTGTACCGGCGGCAGCTGACCGGGGTGCCGGTGACGGTGGTCCTGGACGACGCCGTGGACGCGGACCAGGTGCGGGCCCTGCTGCCGGAGCGCTCCGACAGCCTGATCCTGGTGACCTGCCGGAAGCCGCTGGACCTCGGGGCCGACGTACCCGTACACGTGCTCCCCGTGGCGGCGCTCGACGCGGCCGGGGCCGAGGAGCTGCTGCGGGCGGCGGGCGGGGCGGCCGACCCCGGTCCGTACGACGCGGAGGCCTCCGACCGGATCCGGGAGCTGTGCGGCGGGCTTCCGCTGGCACTGCGGGCGGCCGGTTCGTCGCTGGGCGGGCGTTCCATGGACGACCTGGCGCAGCTGCTCGCCCGGCCGGGCCGGGGCGTCGCCCCGGTCGAACGAGCCTTGTCCGTGCGGTACTTCACCGATCTCGACGAGGACGCCCGGCGGCTGCTCCGGCGTCTCTCGCTGGCCGGGCGGGCCTCGCTCGGTGCGGCGGCCGCCGCCGCGCTGCTCGGCGGGAGCGGCGCCGAGGGGGCCCGGCTGCTGCGGGAGCTGGCCCGCGCGGGGCTGCTCGACCATGTGCGCGGGGAGCGGTACCGGCTGCACGACGCGGTGCGCGGTTTCGCGGCGGCCAGGCTCCTGGACGAGGAGGACGCGGCGGAGATCGCCGCCGCGCAGGAGCGGCTGATCCGCAGCTACGCGGAGCTCGCGGACGCGGTGATCCGGATGGTCGACGGCAAGATGTCGACCCGCGCCGACCGTTTCGACGGCCATGGCTTCGGTTCCCTGGAGGCGGCCCTGAGCTGGCTCGACGAGGAGTCCAGCTTCATCACGGCGGCCCTTCGGCACGCGGAGGGCGTCGACCAGCAGACCGTGCTCGATCTGCTCGGCGCGCTCTGCGACTACTGCCTGCTGCGCGGCGATCTGTACCGGCTCGGCGAGATCAACGTACTGGCCGAGTCCGTCGGCCAGGGGCAGCTGTCCCGCTCGGTGCAGTGGCGGACCGGGATCGCGGCCCGGCAGCTCGGCGAGCTCGACAAGGCCCGGACGACCCTGACGTCCGTCGTCTCGCTCTACCAGGAGGCCCACCAGGACGCGGGGGCGGCGCTGGCGCTCTGCTCGCTCGGCATCACCCTGCACCACCAGGGCCGGCTCGCGGAGGCGGCGGCCCGGCTGCGGGAGGCGCTCGCGCTGCAGGGGCCGGACGCGCTCGCCGCCGACCGGGGCTGGACGCTGCACGCGCTGGCGGCCGTGGAGCGGGACCGGGGGAACCTGGCGGAGGCCACGGCCCTGCTCGATCGGTCCCTCGCGCTGCACCGGGAGCACGAGTCCCCGCACGGACAGGCGTGGGCGCACTTCCAGCGGGGCCAGGTGCTGCTGCTGCGCGGCGACCTGCCGGGCGCGGAGGCCGAGCTGCGGGACGCCCTCGACGGCTACGGGCGGATCCACGACGGGCGCGGCGAGGCCTGGGCGCTGACCCAGCTCGCCCGGGCGCGGCTCGCCGCCGGGGACGAGGAGCCGGCCGTCGAGGGGCTGCGCGGCGCGCTGGCCCGGCATCGCGAGCAGGAGGACGCGCGCGGGGAGGCCTGGACGCTGTACCACCTGGGGCACGCTCTGGAGGAGCGTGGCGATCGGGACGACGCGGTACGGGAGCTGGGCAGGGCCCGGACGATGTTCTCGCGGATGCGGGACGTGTACGGGCTCGCCAGCGCCCGGCACCATTCGGGCCGGGTCACCCGCGACCAGCTCGCGGCCCGTACCGGCGGTCTGCGCAACTCCGGCTTCGCCCGGCAGCTGCTCGTGGACGCGCGGGCGGACTTCCACCGGATCGGGGTGCCGCACGGGGAGGCGTGGACCTGTCTGGAGCTGGCGATCATCGACGCCGGCAACACCAGGGTGCCGCAGGCGCTCGGGCTGTGCGACGAGGCCCGTGCCCTGTTCGGCACGTACGGCGACCTGCGAGGCGCCGACTGGGCCCGGTTCCTGCGCTGCACCCTGCTCCCGCACGCGGTCCCGGGCAGCCCGGAGCCGGGGACGGCCACGGCCCGCGAGGAGCTGGCCGCGCTGATCGGGGACCGACACCCGGCCCGTGACCCGCGGCTCGACGACTGCGCCGAGGCGTACGCCGTGCTCCTTGACCGGGGCGTCCACCCGTCGACGCCCTGGCAGGCCTGGGACCTGGGCATGGTGCCGAACCGGCACGCCCGGGAGGTGCTGGGAGTGCCGGTGGAGTAGCCCTCCGGGGTACGGCGACGCCCCCGGGTCCGTACCGGTGCGGTACGGACCCGGGGGCGGGTCGGCTACTTGCCGGCGGCGCCGGCCTTGGCGGCCGGGGTCTCCGGTGCGGCGTCCGGGTCCGGGGCCTCCTCGAAGGAGACCTTGCCCATGTGGCGGTTCATCGACTTCATCAGCTGCCAGACCGCGAGGGCCAGGACCGCGAAGACGACGAAGCCGAGGACGCCGGGGGTCACCTTGTTCTTGTCCAGCTCTTCGGCGGCGAAGGGGACAAGCTGGGTCAGTGCCAGGTGTGCGCTCATGTCAGGCATTGTCGCGGATGCCCGCGAAGAGATCTTCCTCGGGGAGGGAGGTCGGGACCAGCGCCTTGCTGAGCTCGTACTCCTCCGTCGGCCAGACCTCCTTCTGGATGTCCATCGGGACCCGGAACCAGCCGCCGTCGGGGTCGATCTGGGTGCGGTGGGCGATCAGGGCCTTGTCCCGGGTCTCGAAGAACTCGGCGCAGGGCACGAAGGTGGTCAGCGTCCGCTCGGCACGCTGGAACTCCTTCCAGCGCTCCAGCCACTCGCCGTACGGGGACTCCATCCCGCGGGCGAGCAGCGCCTCGTGCAGGGCGACCGTGCGGGGACGGTTGAAGCCCTGGTTGTAGTAGAGCTTCAGGGGCTGCCACGACGGGCCGAACTCGGCCTCCGGGTACTTCTCGGTGTCGGTCGCACCGTCGAAGGCCACCATCGTGATCTTGTGGGTCATGATGTGGTCGGGGTGCGGGTATCCGCCGTTCTCGTCGTAGGTCGTGACGACCTGCGGGCGGAAGGAGCGGATCTTGCGGACCAGCTCCCCGGCCGCGGTGTCGACGTCCGCGAGGGCGAAGCAGCCCTCGGGAAGCGGCGGCAGCGGGTCGCCCTCGGGGAGGCCCGAGTCCACGAATCCCAGCCATTCCTGGGAGACGCCCAGGATCTCGCGGGCCTCGTCCATCTCCTTGCGGCGCACCTCGTGGATGTTCGCCTCGATGTAGGCGTCACCCTGAAGTTGGGGGTTGAGGACCGAGCCACGCTCGCCGCCCGTGCACGTCACCACCATGACGTCCACCCCCTCGGACACGTACTTGGCCATCGTGGCCGCACCCTTGCTCGACTCGTCGTCGGGGTGGGCGTGAACGGCCATCAGTCGCAGCTGCTCAGTCAAGACTCGATCCTCAGTGATTCGTCGCGGAGGGTGGTCTCTATAGTGACGGAATCGGGGGAGTGAAAATTCCGCCACCCCCGGCTTCGAGAGGATCGATCATGAGCGCGGTGCGAGAGCAGCTGCCCGAGGGGCGCTACGGACGCTCCGCGGACGAGGCGGCGGACCGCAAGCTCAAGGTCATCGGCGGGGTGCTCGGCGTCCTCTTCCTCGGCCTGCTGGGCTGGTTCGGCTGGTACTACGTCGTCGACAGCAAGATCAGCGCCGAGATGATCAAGTTCGACGTGGTGAGCGCCACCGAGGTCCAGGTCCACCTGGAGATCCGCAAGGACGAGGGCGTCAAGGGCGTCTGCACCTTGCGCTCCCGCGCCGAGGACGGCGCCGAGGTGGCCCGCAAGGACGTGCGGATCGACGACCCCGCGACCAGGGTCGACCACGTCTTCTCGCTCCGTACGACCGCTCGCGCGACCAGTGCCGAGCTCGTGGGGTGTACGGCTCGGTAGCGGTGGGTAGGGACCGGGTGTCGAGTCCCGGCGAGTCACCGCGGTGACCTGGTGTGACGCCATCCTGATGGTTATGTCCTCCCGCTTTTCGCCACTCATTGTTAGGCTCGTGGTTTCGCCCACCCGGGACAGCAGAGCTTTCCCGTGTAGGGCGATGCTTTGTATTCCCAGTACCTACGAGGAGCACCTGTGACCCAGACCAGCGACAACGTCACCTGGCTCACCCAGGAGGCGTACAACAAGCTCAAGGACGAGCTTGAGTACCTGTCTGGTCCCGCGCGCACGGAGATCACCATCAAGATCGCCGCCGCGCGTGAAGAGGGCGACCTGCGCGAGAACGGCGGGTACCACGCGGCCAAGGAGGAGCAGGGCAAGCAGGAGCTCCGCATCCGGCAGCTGACCCAGCTCCTCGAGCACGCCAAGGTCGGCGAGGCTCCGGCGGACGACGGCATCGTCGAGCCGGGCATGGTCGTCACGATCGCCTTCGACGGCGACGAGAACGACACGATGACCTTCCTGCTCGCCTCCCGCGAGTACGCGAGCGGTGACATCGAGACCTACTCGCCGCAGTCGCCGCTCGGCGTCGGTGTCAACGGCAAGAAGGCCGGCGACGACGCCCAGTACGAGCTGCCGAACGGCAAGAAGGCCACGGTGAAGATCCTCAGCGCGAAGCCGTACACCGGCTGAGGCACCTGAGTTCACCGAAGGGCCGGCCCCCACCGGGGCCGGCCCTTCGTGCTGCGTGCGGGGCTGCGTCCGATACTGCGTCCGGTACCGCATCCGGTGCTGCATGCACATGTAATGATGCGGCCTGACCGATGCGTCTGACGTCGCGTCACAAGGGGGATGGCGAAGTGCTGGGACCGCTGCGCGAGGGCGCACCACGCCGGATCGGACCGTACGAGGTGCTCGCCGGGCTCGGGGCGGGCGGGATGGGCGAGGTGTTCCTGGGGCGGGGCGCAGCCGACGGGGACGACGCCTCCGCCGCAGCCGGGGGCGGCGCCGGGGAAGGCAGCTTCGTCGCCGTGAAGACCGTGAAGCGGGACGTCGCCGGTGATCCCGCCTTCCGGGACCGTTTCCGCCGGGAGATCAGGATCGCCGCGCTCGTCGACAGCGCGTACGCCGCCGCCCCGCTCGGCGGCGACGCCGACGCCGAGGTGCCGTGGCTCGCCACCGCGTACGTCCCCGGGCCCAGCCTCTCCCAGGCCGTACGGCGCGGCGGCCCCCTCCCCGTCGCCACCGTCCGCGCGCTCGGCACGGTCATCGCCCGGGCCCTCGCCGATCTGCACCGGGCCGGGGTCCTGCACCGGGACCTCAAGCCCGGCAACGTCATGCTCTCCGTCGACGGGCCCCGCCTCATCGACTTCGGCATCGCCCGCAGCAATGCCGCCACCACCATGACCGCCACCGGTGTGATGGTCGGCACCCCCTCCTTCATGTCGCCCGAGCACGTGGCCGGCGCCCGGCGGGTGATCGGCGCCTCCGACGTCTTCTGCCTCGGCTCGCTGCTCTGTTACGCGGCGACCGGCGAGGACCCCTTCGGCGACGGGCCGCTCGCCGCCGTCCTCTACCGGGTCTCCCAGGCCGAGGCCGACCTCGGCCGGGTCCCGGAGGAACTGCACGGGATCGTCGCCGCCTGTCTCGCCCCTGACCCGGCGGACCGGCCCACACCGGAAGAGCTGGCGGAGCTGCTCGGCGGCGGCCCGCCGAAGGTCTTCCCATGGCCTGAGGGCATACGGGACCACATCGGCGAGTACGGCACGGAACTGGCCCAGCTGGTCGCCTCCGGCGGGCCGCTCCTGGAGGTCACCGCCCCGGCGCTCGACCCCCGGAGGCCGGTGGTGAACCCGACGGTGCCCGGGCTGCACTCCGTACCGACGCAGGCGCCGGTCGCACCGGCCGCCGCACCCGCCGCGCGCCCGCGCGGGCGCCGGAGGCGGCTGCTCGCGGCCGTCGTGGCCCTGGCCGTCGTGGCCGGTGGAGTCGGCGCGTACCTGCTGTGGCCGGAGGACGGGCCGAAGAAGCCGCAGGCGCCCGCGAAGGCCGCACCGCCCGCCGCGCCACGGGTCGCGGGTGTCGACGACCGGGGTCTCGCCGACGCCTCCGGTGTCGTCCCGCAGAACGCCGCCCAGCGCCCGGCCGGCTGGAAGCCCTGGCGGGCTCAGCTGAGCGCGCCGGCATTCGGCTGCTCGGCCGGTGAGACGGTGCTCGTCTGCCGGATGACGGACGGGCGGTACGAGGCGCTGGATCCGGCGAACGGGAAGAAGTTGTGGGACGCGGATCTCGTGCCCGACCCCCGCGACCACCAGAGCTTCATCGGCCCCAGCGGCGGGATCTTCGTGGCGGGCGGCACCGGCATTCCCGCCGTCCACGGCACGTCCGTCGCCCTGCTCTCCGGCGGACGCCTCCAGGTCCGGGAGGCACGGAGCGGCGCGGTGCGCTGGGAGAAGAAGGTCGAGGCCGGGGCCCGGATGGGCACGAGGCCCATCGTGGCCGACGGGATCGTCTTCGCTCCGACCGGCGACGAGACCAGCGGCCGGATGACCGCCTTCGCGCTGGCGGACGGCCGCACGTTGTGGTCCAAGGCGCTCACCAATGCCGACCTGGCGAGGGCGAAGTACCGCGACTTCGAGCCGGTCGCGTACGCCGGCGGCCTCGTGTACGCGTTGAGCGACGCCGGGTTCGTGGCCTACGACGCGAAGACGGGCGCCGAGCGCGGCCAGGTACCGCCGCGGGCCGAGGCGTGCGACAGCCTGCACGTCCAGGGCCGGTACGCGTACTGCGCGCCGCTCGACGCGACCAACAAGGCCGCACTGGAGCTCTACCGCCTGGATGCGGCGACCCTCGCACCCGTGGGCGGCGGACGCCTCGCGGTGCCCGCCGCCGTCACGGAGTCGGGTGCCTGGCCGACCGCGGTGTCCGCACAGGTCGCCGTCGTCCTCGACCGGGGGCCCATGCCCTGGGCCGACTGGGGCAACACCGGCGAGCCCGGCGGCGTGTCCGTGCTCGTCCCGTCCACCGGTGCGGTCCTCGGCCGGTATCCGCTACCCCCGCTGTCCTTCGCCGACGGCAGACGTCAGCTCGTCTCCGACCCGCTGATCACGGGCGACGCCGTCGTGTACGCGGACTTCTCGACCCTGCGGGTGGTGCCACTCGGCACGGACGGAAAGCCCGGCAAGGAACGTGTCGTGCCGGTGCCGGGAGCACCGGGGCCGCGCGCCAAGGACCCGTACGACCGGGTGAACGGGACCTACCTGGACCGGGAGATCCGTCCGCCGTCCGTCCTGCCGCTCGGCGGCGTGGCGCACCTCGTGTACGACACGGGGCGCGTCGTCTCCGTCGAGCTTCCCGGCGAGAAGGAGTAGTCCGGTGCTGGAAGCCCTGCCCGCGGGGCAGCCCCCGATGCTCGTCGGCCCCTACCGGCTGCTCGCCAGGCTCGGCGCGGGCGGCATGGGCGAGGTGCATCTCGCCTGCCGGGCGGACGCGCCGACGGCCGATCCGTACCGGATGGTCGCGGTGAAGACCGTACGGAGCGATCTGGAGGTCGACGGGGACTTCCGGACCCGGTTCCGGCGGGAGATCGCGGCGGCGCGGACGGTGGACGGGCCGGGAGTGGCGCGGCTCGTGGACGCCGACGCCGACGCGCCCATGCCGTGGCTGGCGACGGAGTACGTGCCGGGCCCGTCGCTCGCGGAGGCCGTCGTACGGTCCGGGGCGCTGCCCGTGGCGGCCGTACGGGCCCTGGGTCTGTCCCTCGCCACGGCCCTGGGGGCCGTCCACGGGGTGCAGGTGCTGCACCGCGACCTCAAGCCGGCGAACGTGCTGCTCGGCAAGGCCGGGCCCAAGCTCATCGACTTCGGCATCGCGCAGGCCTTCGAGGCGACGGCGCTGACCTCGACCGGTCTGGTCGTGGGCTCCCCCGGCTTCATGTCGCCCGAGCACCTGGCGGGCAGCCGTGCGGTGGTGCCCGCGTCGGACGTGTTCTGTCTGGGCGCGGTCCTGGCGTTCGCGGCGAGCGGCCGGGGACCGTTCCAGGACGACGAGATGGCCGCGGTGGTCTACCGGATCATCCGGGCGGACGCCGACCTGACCGGCGTACCGGAGGAGCTGCGGCCGGCGGTGGAGCGGTGTCTGCGGCTCGACCCGGCCGAGCGGCCCACGGCGGCGGAGGTGGTGGCGCTCCTCGGCGGCGAGGCCCCCGAGGTCTTCCCCTGGCCGGGCGGGGTGCTCTCGCTGCTGGCCGAGTACGGGGAGGCGGCGCGGACGGCCGGTGAGGCGGCGGCCTCGGGCGCGGGCGTGGCGGACCTGCCGACGCTCGGCCCGGTGGTGCCGTACTCCCCCACCGCCGTTCCGAACCGGCCGGTGACACCGCCGGTCGCGCCCGGGGAACCGCGTCGTCGCAGGTGGGGCCCTGTCGTGGCCGGTGCCGTGGCGGTGGCCGTCCTGGCGACGGCGGGCGTGGTGCTGCTGGACCGGAACGGCGAGGAGGGTGGCGGGACGGCGGGGCCCTCGACCTCGAACAGTGCCTCACCCGGCGCGACCGGGACCGGGAATCCCGCCCCGGCGACGCTGAGCCAGGTCGTCCTGCCGTACGGCGGGAAGGGCCGTACCAACGACTTCGGCCGGACCGGCACGGACCGAGGCAACCGTCCGGCGGGCTGGTCGCCCTGGATCGCGAGGACCACGGCGGCCGACGGTGCCTGCTCCCTCTCCCCGAAGGTACTGGTCTGCGCGGGTTCCGGCGGCGCGCTCGTGGGGCTGAACGCGGCGGACGGCCGCGAGCTGTGGTCGGTGCCTGCACGCACCGATGCCGACGGGCTGCGGTCCGCACCGCAGTACCCGGCGGTCATCGGCGACCGGGTGTACGTCACGGAGGCGGCGGGGACCGTCGCGTACGGCCTCCAGGACGGCGGGAAGCAGGGCACCCTCCCCGGCCCCGGCGCCGAGTGGGCGATGAAGGGCTCCGACCTGGCCGACGGCGTCCTCCACGTCACCTATGTGAACCTGGCGGACGAGCGGGGCGCCGGGCTCGTGACGGCGGTGAAGCTGGGCGGGAACGGGACGGATGTGGGCCGGGAGCTGTGGCGGGCGCCGCTCGACGGCATCCCCGAGCAGCCGGTGGCGGCGGGCGGGCGGGTGTACGTACCGCTCGGGACCGTGCCGGTGGCGATCGACGCGCGGACCGGCAAGGAGACGGCGCGCGGGGCGGAGGGCTGTCAGGAGATCACCGTGCACGAGCGGAGCGGCAGCGTGCTCTGCTCGGGCACACCGGACGGCTCGGTGGCCGTGCTCGACGCCGGTTCACTGAAGCGGCAGCGGTCCCTCGGTACGTGGGTGACGGCGGGACCCGCCGTGAACGCGGACGGTCTGGTGGCGGTCACGACCGGGCAGACCGTGAGCGCCTACGACCTGCGGAGCGGTCAGCGGCGCTGGTCGCGGAACGTGATCGTCACCGAAGGCGATCCACAGCGGGTCTACTTCGCCGGCGACCGGGTGATCGTGGTGGGCAAGAACGCGGTGATCTCCGTCCCCGCGGCCGGACCCTCCGCCGGCGAGGACGCCGAAGACTTCGAGGTCGATGTGCCGGACGACATCCGCCCGCAGACCACCGGAGACGCGCTGGCCGCCGGAGGGGCGGTGTTCCTCGCCCTCCCCGACGGCCTCGTCGCCTCGGGATATCTGCCCTGACCGGCCCGTTCGACGCGGGCGGACGGCACCGTCAGCCGTTCGCCCGGCGGTACTTGCGGACGGACAGGGTCCGGAAGATGGCGACGATCAGGACGGAGTAGATCAGCGACGCCCACACCGGGTACTGCATCGGCCAGGCGTCGGACGGGGACAGGCCCGGGTCGCCGAAGAGCTTGCGGCAGGCCTGGACGGTGGCGCTGAACGGGTTCCACTCCGCGACGGGCTGCAGCCAGCCCGGCAGGTTGCTGGAGTCCACGAAGGCGTTGGAGATGAACGTGACCGGGAAGAGCCAGATCAGGCCGCCCGAGGTGGCCGCCTCCGGGGTGCGGACCGAGAGGCCGATCAGTGCGCCGATCCAGGTGAAGGCGTAGCCGAGGAGGAGCAGCAGGCCGAAGCCGGCCATCACCCTCGCGAAGTTGGTCGGCTCCGCGTAGCCGGGACGCCAGCCGATGATCAGCGCCACGATCGCGAGGACGAAGAGGGTCAGCGCGGTCTGTACGAGGTCGGCCAGGGTGCGGCCGGTGAGGACCGCGCCGCGGGCCATCGGCAGCGAGCGGAACCGGTCGATGAGTCCCTTGTGCATGTCGTCGGCGATGCCCGCGCCCGCGCCCGCCGTGGCGAAGGTGACGGTCTGGGCGAAGATGCCGGCCATCAGGAAGTTCTTGTAGACGTCCGGGTCGGTGCTGTTGCCGATCTGCATCGAGCCGCCGAAGACGTACGTGAAGAGGATCACGAACATCACCGGCTGGATGAGCCCGAAAAGGATCATCTCCGGAATTCGGGACATTCTGATCAAATTCCTGCGGGCGATGACCAGGGAGTCGTTCATGGTGCTCACTCGGCCGTCTCCTTCACGCGCTTGCGGCCGCGATCGTCCGGGCCGACCGTGCTGCCGTTCTCTTCCGCCTCCCGCTCGGCCGCGTGGCCGGTGAGGGAGATGAAGACGTCGTCGAGGGTGGGGCGGCGCAGCCCGATGTCGTCGATCTCGACACCGACCGCGTCCAGGTCGCGGATCACCTCGGCGAGGAGCTTGGCGCCGCCGGCGACGGGGACCGTGAGTTTGCGGGTGTGATCCTCGACGGACACCTCGCCGTGGCCGATGCCCTCGATGCCGTAGCGGGCGAGGACGTCCCGGGCGCCGGGGATCATTCCCTTCTCGTGGACGACGACCTCGACGCGCTCGCCGCCCGTCTGGGCCTTGAGCTGGTCGGAGGTGCCGCGGGCGATGACCTTGCCGTGGTCGACGACGCAGATGTCGTGGGCCAGGTGGTCGGCCTCCTCCAGGTACTGCGTGGTGAGCAGCAGGGTCGTACCGCCCGCGACGAGCTCCTTGATGACCTCCCACAGGCCCTGCCGGTTGCGCGGGTCGAGGCCGGTGGTCGGCTCGTCCATGAACATGACCGGCGGGGACACGACGAGCGCGGCCGCCAGGTCGAGGCGGCGGCGCATGCCTCCGGAGTACGTCTTGGCGGTGCGGTCGGCGGCGTCGGCGAGGTTGAACCGCTCCAGGAGCTCGTCGGCCCGAGCCTTCGCGGGCTTCGCCTTCATCTGGTAGAGCCGGCCGACCATCTGGAGGTTCTCGCGGCCGGTGAGGTACTCGTCGACGGCCGCGAACTGGCCGGAGAGTCCGATCGAGCGCCGCACCTCGTCGGGGTTCTTGAGGACGTCGAACCCGGCGACGAACGCCCGGCCGCTGTCGGGCTGCAGGAGGGTGGTCAGCACGCGCACGGCGGTCGTCTTCCCCGCGCCGTTCGGGCCGAGCAGACCCAGGACGGTGCCCTCGGGTACGTCGAGGTCCACGCCGTCCAGAGCTCGTACGTCACCGAAGGTCTTCACCAGACCTTCGGCGTAGATCGCGCCTGGCATGTGGGTACTCCCAGGGAGATTCGAACGTTGAATTCGGGCGTTTCCTACCGATCCTAGGTTTGCCGAGCCCTCCCTGCTCAGTGAATTTGTGACCTGGGACACATGATCATGGCCCGGTCGCCTGGCTCCGCACGGCGCGCGCGGCGCCGCTCCCGGCCGTCCCTGGGACGGAAGCGGAGGCGGGGGACGGAGCGGGGGGAGGGTGCGGGACGGGGAGGCGGGACGCCGTTGGCGGGCCGTTGGAGGACCGTTGGTTCGGCGGGGGATGGTGGGGGCCTGGCACGGAGTTCGACGGAACGGGGGAACCGGAGATGGCGGTCGGTACGGGTGACGCGGGCAGGGCCGAAGCGAACGACGGGGCGGGCGGGAACTGCGCCGGGTGCGAGGGCTGCGCGGCGACGCCCTGGGCGGAGCTGGCCGCCGAGATGCGGCGGATCAAGGGCGCCACGGAGCTCAGCTACGGCCAGCTCGCACAGCGCACCCACTACAGCCGCTCCTCGTGGGAACGGTTCCTGAACCAGAAGCAGTTGCCGACCAGGATCGCGGTCGAACAGTTCGCGGCGGCGTCCGGGCAGGACCCGCGTCCGCTCCTGATCCGCCTGGAGCGCTCCCTCGCCCACGGGACGGCCTCGCACACGGCCTCACACGCGGCGGCCGCGCCCCGTACCCCCGCCGGCGCCGTCCGGGCGTCCCGGCCGGACCGGTCCGTCCGGCCCGTCCGGCACGACCTCGGCCGGCCCCTCGGCCTCGTCGCGGCGGGTGCGCTGGCCGGCGGGCTCGTGACCCTCCTGGCCCGCGCGGCACGGACGCGCCTGGCGGGCTGAGCAGGGCGGATGCGGGACGGATGCGGGAGGATGCGGGACGGATACGGGGGTTACGGGGGGGGCCGCCTACGGATCCCGTCAGCCCAGCACCGTGTACCCCGCGTCCCGCAGCGCGTCCTCCACCTCGCGGCAGTGCTCCGGGCCCTTCGTCTCCAGGTGCAGCTCGACCTCGGCCTCGGTCAGGCCGAGCCCCGGGTCGGTCCGTACATGGCTCACGTCCAGGACGTTCACGTCGGCCACCGTGAGGACCGCGAGCAGGGTCGCGAGGGCCCCCGGCCGGTCCGTGACCCGCAGCCGCAGGCTCAGGTAGCGCCCCCCGGCGGCCATGCCGTGCCGCAGGATGCGCTGGAGCAGCAGCGGGTCGACGTTGCCGCCGGAGAGGACCGCCACCACCGGCCCCCGGAAGGCCTTCGGGTCGCTGAGCAGGGCGGCGACCGGGCTGGCGCCGGCCGGTTCGACGACCAGCTTCGCCCGCTCCAGGCAGAGCAGCAGCGCCGAGGAGAGCGCGCCCTCGGAGACCGTGACGACCTCGTCGACGTACTCCTGGATCAGCGCGAACGGCACGTCGCCCGGCCGTCCCACCTTGATCCCGTCCGCCATCGTCACCGGTGACTCGATCACCACGGGGTGCCCGGCGGCCAGCGAGGGCGGATAGGCGGCCGCGCCCTCCGCCTGGACACCGATCACCTTCACGTCCGGGCGCACCGACTTCACCGCGAGCCCGATGCCGGCGGCGAGACCGCCGCCGCCGACGCCCACCAGGATCGTCCGGACCTCCGGGCACTGCTCCAGGATCTCCAGGCCCACCGTGCCCTGCCCGACGATGATGTCGGGGTGGTCGAAGGGGTGGATGAAGACGGCCCCGGTCTCCCGCGCGTACTGCTCCGCCGCCGCCAGGGTCTCGTCCACGACATGGCCGTGCAGCCGGACCTCGGCGCCGTACTCCCGGGTCGCCGCGACCTTCGGCAGCGGCGCCCCGACCGGCATGAAGACGGTCGCGTGGACGCCGAGCAGTTTCGAGGCGAGCGCGACGCCCTGCGCGTGGTTGCCGGCCGAGGCCGCGACGACGCCGGCCGCCCGCTCCTCGGGCCGCAGCCCGGCGATCCGTACATACGCCCCGCGCAGTTTGAAGGAACCGGTCCGCTGGAGGTTCTCGCACTTGAGGTGCACCGGTGCCCCCACCAGCGACGACAGATGACGACTGCCCTCCATCGCCGTCATCCGGGCCACCCCGGACAGCATCTTCTGCGCCCCCCGCACGTCGTCGAGCATCAGGCGGTGCAAGGGGTGTGGCGTACGGAAGCTCATGACAGCAAGTCTCGCAGCTCACGGCCCTGATGGCCGCCCGGCCGACAGGTGCCTCAGCGGGTTTGCGCAGCCCCGGTACGGACCCCCCCGGGGCCGCGTACTCTGTCCCCCACCAACCGACCACCCCCGCACGAGAGAGACCCACAGCCATGCCCACATCTCAGGACATGACGACTGAGCTCGACCCCGGTCTTCTCGATGCCCTCCAGCACCAGGTGGCCGTCTTCGCCCGCCGGGCCGAGCAGACCCGCCTCGGCGGCACCGGTCAGCTCCGCAACTCCATGGACCGCGCCGCCTACCTGCTCCTCAACCGCCTGGACCAGGAAGGTCCGATGGGCGTGAAGGCGCTGGCGGCGGGCATGGGCATCGACTCGTCGACCGTCACCCGCCAGGTCGCCCCGCTCGTCGACACCGGTCTGGTGAAGCGCACTTCGCACCCGGAGGACGGGCGCGCGGTCGTGCTGCAGCTGTCGCCGCGCGGCCTGTCCCGCCTGGAGGAGGTCCGCTCCTCGCGCCGCCAGCTGATGGTGGAGGTCACGGAGGGCTGGACGCCGGACGAGCGGGAGTCCTTCTGCAGCCTGCTCACCCGCTTCAACACCGCATTGTCCGCACGGCAGTCGGCGCACACGGGCGGCCCGGTCGCGGAGTCCGCGGCCCCGTCGACGGCTTCGTCGGCGACCCCTTCGGCAGCCCTGTCGGCAGGTCCGTCCGCGAACGAGGGGCCTGCCGAGGGGCCGAGCGAGTCCGCGCCGACCTCTTGACCTCACCCCCGCGCTGTCCTCAGATGAGGATGTGGCAGAGCAGCGGAACGGACACCGCGTCGAACGCGCCCACCACGCCCGGGAGTTCGACGCGTTCGTGGCCGGGGCGGCGGGACGGCTGCTGCACGCCGCGACCCTGCTCACCGCCGAGACCCGCACCCGCAACCCGCACGCCCAGGCCCTGCTGACGGCCGCCCTGGCACACACGTACGCGGTGTGGGACCGGCTGCGGGACGAGGACCCGTACGAACTCACCCGGCGCGAGCTCGCCGCCCGCTTCGCGCGCACCGCCTGGCGGCACCACGGCGGCCAGGGCGGGGTCCTCGCCCCGCTCCACCCGCAGGAACGGCTCGTCGTCGTCCTCCGGCTGTACGAGGGGGTCGCCGAGGAACAGGTCGCGGCACTGCTCGGACTGCCCGAGGCCCGGGTCCGCGCCGTCTGCGACCGCGCGGTGGCCACGCTGAGGGGCCGGGACGGCGCACGTCGGGGGTCGGCCGCGTGACCCGGCGCGAGGACAAGGAGGCGGCGGTCCGGCGGCTGCTCGACACCCCGCACCCGTCGGTCCCCGGCGACCTCGCGCGACGGGCCGCCGAGCGCGGATCCCGGCGGCTGGACCGCGTCCGGCGGATGCGGCGGGCGCTGTGGTTCCTGGGCCTGGTCGCCGTCACCGCGTTCGTGGTGTGGGCGTCGGTGGCCCGGCCGTGGGAGGTCCCGCCGGCGGAGACGACGCCGCCGCTCGAAGGCTGGTGAGGACCGGCCTAGCCTGGAAGGGACGGCACGTCTCCTCGTGCCGGGAAGGCTGAGGCTGCCATGACCAGGAAAGTCGCCGACTGCCGCAACACGCCGAGCGTCATGAACTGCACCCTCACCATCAGCGGTGAGGAGGAGGAAGTGGTGCGGGCCGCGTCGGAGCACGCCGTCTCCGTCCACGGCCACGAGGACACCCCGGAACTGCGGACCTCGGTACGCGAGTCGCTGGAGGACGAGAAGGCCCCGGCCTGAAGATCACCCAGGACGAATCCGACAATCCATCGAATCAAGAAGGAAGCATTTCCGCCTGGCGGAAGTATTCCGCCTGGCGTGATTAATCCGGCCAGTGGCCGGATAGTGCCGCTCAAAATAAAGGTTGAGTCCAAGATCAGCGCGGTGTAGCGTCCTCCCGTTCGGTGCCCTTGGCGGTCCGCCACGGACACCCCGAGTACGGCGACAGAGGGAGTACGCATGAAGAAAATGCGCGCCATTTCCGCGATAGCCGCAATCGCTTTCACCGCCACCACGGGCTTCGTCGGAAGCGCCACCGCGGGCAGCTACAACGGTGTATGCGAAAGCTCCAACGGTGGCGAAGTGTGTCTCTACGACACCAACAACTACACCGGCGCCGTGTACGACACGCTCTACAGCAAGCCGGAGTACACCGGCACGTACTACGGCACGAACACGCCCATCAACGACACCGTGACCTCCACCTGGAACCGTGACCCCGACACCAGGGTCTGGTTCTTCGCCGATGCGAACTACACGGGCACGGACGGGGGCCAGGAGCCGGGCTACAAGCTCAACTGGGAGGGCGGCTGGAGCAACAAGTGGAGCTCCCACTGCTTCACCAGCAACCCCAGCTGCCCCTGGTGACGATGTCCCACGTGAGCAGAGGACGGCGGCGTCTCGCCGCGCTCGCCGTCCTCGGCCTCGCGGTCACGGGATGCTCGAACCAGGAGGAACCTCCCCGGAAGACCGGGGCGAAACTCGAGATCACTCGCGATCCGGCCGCTTACGAAGGACGCGAGATCCGCCTCCCGCTCGACGCCTACGCATTCAGTGAGGCCCAGCGCGACAATTTCGCCGACGCCGTCCACACACTCTCCGACGCCTGCATGAAGGAATACGGCCTGAGCTGGCCCAAGGCCGATGTGCAGAAATCCCCCGTAACGGGCAACTCCCGCCGATACGGCGTCATCGATCTCCCCCGGGCCCAAAAGTTCGGATACGGCGTCCCGCTCCCCGACGGCATGACCCAGGAAGAGGCACAGAAAGTCGGCCGAGCGAACATCGATCGCACAAGGAAACTCCCCCAGAAAACACGCGACGTGTACACGGGAGAGAACGTGAAACAATTCGGCGGAAAACCGGTCCCCGAGGGCGGGTGTCGCGGCCGGGCCTACAAGACCCTGGGAGCTCCCCCGCAGGGAATGGATTCCATGGCCCTCGACACCCTGCGCTACGAGGCCTGGGAACAGGCGCGGAACAGCAGGATCGTGCTCGACGCGGTCGCACGCTGGAGCACCTGCATGAGCAAGGCCGGATACGCGTACAAGACCCCCGAGGAAGCCGTGGCCGACCCCGCCTGGCGCCGCGAGGGGACCGCTCCGACCGCCGCGGAGATCACCGCCGCGACCACCGACATCCGGTGCAAGCGCGACGTCATGCTGGTCGAGAAGTGGCACAGCGTGGAGGTCGAGAACCAGAAGCGGCTGGTACGCGAGAAGGCCACGGTGCTCGGCGACCTGAAGCGCCGACGGGACGCCCTCGTCGCGCACGTCGCCCGCGCGGGCTCCGGAACCTGAGAACGCCGCCGACAGGTGCGGCACACGGCGGCGGGCTCCGGAACCCGACAACACCGCCGACAGGTGAGGCACACGGCCACCGGGGGAGCCGACCGGTCCGGCCGGCTCCCCCGGTGATCACGTGACCGGGCTCTAGCCCAGCGCCTGGCGCAGGTCCGCGAGCAGGTCCTCGACGTTCTCGATGCCCACCGAGAGACGGACGAGGTCCGCGGGGACCTCCAGGGCGGAGCCCGCGACGCTCGCGTGGGTCATCCGGCCCGGGTGCTCGATGAGGGACTCGACGCCGCCGAGGGACTCGCCGAGGGTGAAGAGCTGCGCGCGGTTGCAGACCTCGACGGCCGCCTGCTCGCCGCCCTGCACGCGGAAGGAGATCATGCCGCCGAACGAGCGCATCTGCTTGGCCGCGATCTCGTGCCCCGGGTGCTCCGGGAGGCCCGGGTAGAGGACCTGGGTGACCTTCGGGTGCTGGGTCAGCATCTCGACGATCTTCTCGGCGTTCTCGCTGTGCCGGTCCATGCGGACCGCGAGGGTCTTGATGCCGCGCAGCACGATCCACGAGTCGAAGGGACCGGCGACCGCTCCCATCGCGTTCTGGTGGTACGCGAGCTCCTCGCCGAGCGCCTCGTCCGCCGTCACCAGGGCGCCGCCGACGACGTCGGAGTGGCCGCCCATGTACTTGGTGAGCGAGTGCACGACGACGTCCGCGCCGAGCGCCAGCGGCTGCTGGAGGTACGGCGAGGCGAAGGTGTTGTCGACGACGAGCTTGACGCCGGCCTGGCGGGCGACGCCCGCGATCGCCTCGATGTCGGTGATGCCGAGCAGCGGGTTCGACGGGGTCTCGACCCAGATCAGCTTCGTACGGTCGTTGACGGCGGCGCGCACCGCCTCGACGTCGGAGGTGTTCGCCACCGAGAAGTCCACGCCCCAGCGCTGCACGACCTTGGCGAAGAGCCGGAAGGTGCCGCCGTAGGCGTCGTTCGGGATGACCACGTGGTCGCCGGGCGCGAGGAGCGTGCGCAGCAGGCAGTCCTCGGCGGCCAGCCCCGAGGCGAAGGCGAGACCGCGCCGGCCGCCCTCCAGGGCCGCAAGGTTCTCCTCAAGGGCCGTACGGGTGGGGTTGGCGCTGCGGCTGTACTCGTAACCGCCGCGCAGCCCGCCCACGCCGTCCTGCTTGTAGGTGGACACCTGGTAGATGGGCGGGACGACCGCGCCGGTCAGCGGGTCGGCGGTGTTGCCCGCGTGGATCGCGCGGGTCTCGAAGCTCTGGTGAGAGTGCTGGTCGCTCATGTGTCAGGAGCGTAGTCCCGAGCGACCCCCGGCGCCGAGATCGTCTCACCGGGTGTCCTGGACAATGGACACATGGAGATTCTCTGGTTCCTGATCGCGATGGGCCTGTTGTTCGGCGTCCTCGGCCCCTACCTGCTGCGCCGCCGCGGCGGCGGCGGGATCCGTCAGGTCGCGCCGGGCGCGCCGGACGCCGCCGATCCGGAGGCGTACGGATTCGTCCTGCAGGAGGACCAGGACGTACGGCTCCCGGGCGAGGACGACGAGCTCCTGCACGTCCTCGACGTCGTCCAGGCCACCCAGGACTGGCGGGCCGCTTCGCGGCTGCTCGCCGCCACCGACAAGGACGGCGAGGTGCGCTGGCAGCGCGTCCAGGCCTTCGCGGGCGCCGCGTCCCTCGAACTCCAGGAGCGGCCGGGCGTGGGCGGCGCGTGGCTGCGGGCCTGGCGGGCGGAGGCCCCGAAGGACGCGGGCGGCGCGGCCGTGCACGCCGAGTTCCTGGTCCAGCAGGCCTGGCGTTCCTCGGCGGCCGGGACCGACGACTTCCGGATCATCCTGGAGGAGGCCCGGAAGGTCACCGAGGAGGCGGCGCTGCTCGCCCCGGGCGACCCGGTCCCGTACATCACGCAGCTGGCCGTGGCGCGCGGTCTCGGCTACTCCCACGAGCAGTTCGACCAGGTGTGGGCGCGGGTCATCGACCGGGCGCCGCAGCACATGGGGGCCCATCTGGCGGCCCTGCACTACTGGTGCGAGAAGTGGCACGGTTCGCGCCAGGAGGCCGACCACTTCGCGACGACGGCCGCGGCGCGCGCCCCGCGGGGTTCGCTGCTCGCCGCGCTGCCGCTGTTCGCGGTGTACGAGCACGTGCCGGACGTGGTGCTGGTGCAGGACTTCTTCCGTACGGCGGTGGTGTCGAAGGCGATGGACGGCGCGCTGTACGCGGTGAACTCGGCCCGTCCCGACGACCCGATGCTGGCGCACGTCCGTCATCTGCTCGTCTGGTTCCTGGTGCGCGGCGAGCGCTGGGCGGAAGCCATGCACCAGCTGGTGAAGGTCGACGGGCACGTGGGCGCGGTGCCGTGGACGCTGAGCGGGGACCCGGCGGCGCAGTTCACGGTCTTCCGGAACCTGGCGGTGGCGGGGTACGAGGCGAACGGCGGCAACCCGGCGACGCTGCCGCGCTGACGGACCCGGCGGGCCGCTCCTCCGGCCGACGGCTCCCCTGCGGGCGGGGAGGGACCCCTCGGGGAATCCCTCCCCGCCCGCAGGCGTTGTGAGCACTGCCGACCGTCGAGGAGAGATGCAGCATGTTCCTGTCCCGCACCCCCGTCCTCCCCACCCCCGAGCAGGCCCTGCGCGGCCGCCCCGAGCCGGAGTTCGCCGTCCCCGAGCGTCACACGGTCCTCGGCAACCCGCTCCTCGGCCCGTACCCGGAGGGCCTGGAGGTCGCCGACTTCGCCCTCGGCTGTTTCTGGGGCGCAGAGCGCAAGTTCTGGCAGACCGACGGCGTCTGGACGACCCTCGTCGGCTATCAGGGCGGCTACACGCCGAACCCGGCGTACGAGGAGGTCTGCTCGGGCCTGACCGGTCACACCGAGGTCGTCCGGGTCGTCTTCGACCCGGCGAAGGTCTCGTACGAGTCCCTCCTGAAGCTCTTCTGGGAGTCCCACGACCCGACGCAGGGCTTCCGGCAGGGCAACGACGTGGGCACCCAGTACCGCTCGGCGGTCTACACCCACACGCCCGCACAGGCGGCGACGGCCGACTCCTCCCGCGAGGCCTACCAGAAGGTCCTGACGGGCTCCGGCTACGGCACGATCAGCACGGAGATCCTCCCGGCGGAGGGCCGTGCCTTCTACCCGGCCGAGGGCTACCACCAGCAGTACCTGGACAAGAACCCGGCGGGCTACTGCGGCATCGGCGGTACGGGCGTCTCCTGCCCGATCGGCGTCGCGAAGGCCGACGGCTGACGGCTGACGGCTGACGACTGGCGACTGGCGACACGGCCCGAGCCCTGCTCAGGCCGTGTCGTCGGCCGAGGACGCCCGTAGCGAGGCGGCGGTCGCCGCCGGGTCGTAGCCGGGGGCGACGCCGTCGACGAGGAGGACGTCGCCGGCCATGTGACGGGTGCGCAGCGGGATCAGCGCCCGGTAGGGCTCGGACTCGTACCAGCCTCGGGCGTCCGCGTACGTCGGGAAGCCGATGATCACGAGGGCGGCGGGCCACGTCCCCTCGCGGACCTCGCGCTCGGGGGCGCCGTGCACGAGGAAGCGGCCCCCGAAGGGGTCGAGGGTGGCCTGGATGCGCTCCATGTAGGTGAAGACCTCCTCGTCGAGGACGGGCTTCGGGTGCAGGTTTCCGATGGCGTATGCGGTCATGAGGCAAGGCTGCCCGGGCGGACCGTACGGAGTCGATTACCCCGGAGGTCATGCCCCGGCAGCCCGGGCTACCGCCGACGGCCCTCCCCGCCGGTTCCGGGCCCGCCGCCGGTTCCGCGCCGGCCGCCCCGGGCCCGCCTCCGTCGTCAGATCGTCGACGCGTCGATGACGAAGCGGTAGCGGACGTCGCTCGCGATCACCCGCTCGTACGCCTCGTTGATCCGGTCCGCGTCGATCACCTCGATCTCCGCGCCCAGGCCGTGGGCCGCGCAGAAGTCCAGCATCTCCTGGGTCTCCGCGATGCCGCCGATCATCGAGCCCGCGAGGGTCTTGCGGCCGCCGATGAGGGAGAAGAGGTTGAGCGCGACGGGCTCCTCGGGCGCACCGACGTTCACCAGGGCGCCGTCCGTCTTCACCAGGCTCAGGTAGGCGCCGAAGTCCAGCGGCGCGGAGACGGTGGAGATGATCAGGTCGAAGGTGCCGGCGAGCTTCGTGAAGGTCTCCGGGTCGCTCGTCGCGTAGTAGTGGTCGGCGCCCAGCTTGAGCCCGTCCTCCTGCTTCTTCAGCGACTGGCTGAGCACGGTCACCTCGGCGCCGAGCGCGTGGGCGATCTTGACGCCCATGTGGCCGAGGCCGCCCAGGCCGACGATGGCGACCTTCTTGCCGGGGCCGGCCTGCCAGTGGGCGAGCGGCGAGTAGAGGGTGATGCCCGCGCAGAGCAGCGGCGCGGCCTCGTCGAGGGCGATGCCCTCGGGGATGCGCAGGGTGTAGTTCTCGTCGACGACGATGTGGGTGGAGTAGCCGCCGTAGGTGGGCTCGCCGTTCTTGTCGAGCGCGTTGTACGTGCCGGTCATGCCGGTGCCGGAGCAGTACTGCTCCAGGCCCTGGAGGCAGTACGCGCACTCCCGGCAGGAGTCCACGAAGCAGCCGACGCCGACCCGGTCGCCGACCTGGAACTTCGTGACCCCGGAGCCGACCTCGGCGACGAAACCGGCGATCTCGTGGCCGGGGACCATCGGGAAGATGCCCTCGCCCCAGCCGTCGCGCGCCTGGTGGATGTCGGAGTGGCAGATGCCGGCGTACTTGATCTCGATGAGGACGTCGTGCTCGCCGACGGCCCGGCGGGGCACGGTGGTGCGCTCCAGCGGGGCGTTGGCGGCGGGTGCGGCGAAGGCGGGGACGGTGGTCACGTTCGTGGTCATGGGGACGAGCCTGCCGGAGTCCGCGGCACGTACCCAGGCCTCTGTTCTGCCTACGTCCAGCGTGCCTACCACTGGCAGGGACAGGAACAGCCGTCCGCCGGGACGTACGACCTGGGATAATCGGGTCACATGGATCTCAGTGCCGAACTCAGCGAATTCCTGCGCTCGCGCCGGGCCCGGCTGAAGCCGGAGGACGTGGGTCTGCCGGAGTTCGGGCGTCATCGCCGGGTACCGGGGCTGCGCCGGGAGGAGCTGGCGCAGCTGGCCGGGGTGTCGGTGGCGTACTACACCCGGCTCGAACAGGGCAACGGCCGCAATGTGTCCATGGAGGTGCTCGACTCCATCGCGCGGGCCCTGCGGCTGAGCGACACCGAGCGGGCGCATCTGACGCACCTGGCCAAGCCGACGGCGAAGAAGAAGCAGCACCGGGCGGCGATCGCCCGTCCCCAGCTGGTGCGGCCCGGTCTGCAGCACCTCCTGGACGCGATGGACGGCGTCCCCGCCTTCCTCATGGGGCGTCGGGGCGACATCCTCGCGTGGAACCGGATGGCGCGGGCCCTGATGGGCGACTTCGCGGCGATGGAGCCGGAGGAGCGCAACATGGCCCGGCTGGTCTTCCTCGGGTCGAACGCGCGCGATCTCTACCTGGACTGGGAGAGCAAGGCGACCGAGGTGGTGAGCGTGCTGCGGTTGTACGCGGGCTGCTATCCGGACGATCCGGCGCTGCTGGCGCTGGTCGGCGAGCTGTCGGTGAAGAGCGAGGAGTTCCGCTCGCTGTGGGCGGCGCACACCGTCGCGGACAAGGGGCACGGGACGAAGCGGCTGCGGCATCCGCTGGTGGGCGAGATGACGCTGGCGTACGAGAGCATGAAGGTGGCGGGCGGGGACCCGGATCTGGTGATCGTGACGTACCAGGCGGAGCCGGGAACGGCGTCGGCGGACGCGCTGCGGCTGCTGGCGCAGTGGGGTGTGGAGGAAGTCGTACGGTGACGCGGAACGGCGGCCCCCTCCGTCGTGGAGGGGGCCGCCGTTCTCGTGGGCGCGTGCCGGGCGTCAGGCCGCCGAGCCGGCCTTCCACTCCGCCCAGTTCATGTTCCAGCCGTTGAGGCCGTTGCTGGGGGAGATCGTCTTGTCCTTGGAGTTCTTGACGATCACGACGTCACCGACGATCGAGTGGTCGTAGAGCCAGGCGGCCTGCTGGTTCGGGTCGCCGGCGCCCTTGACGTCGTTCAGGCCGACGCAGCCGTGGCTGGTGTTGGCCGAGCCGAAGATCGAGTCCGGGCCCCAGTAGTTGCCGTGGATGAACGTGCCCGACGTGGACAGGCGCATGGCGTGCGGCACGTCCTTGATGTCGTACTCGCCCTTGCCGTCGTCGTCGGTGAAGCCGACGGTCGCGCCGTTCATCCGGGTCTCCTTGAACTTCTCGGAGATCACCATCTGACCGTTGTAGGTCGGGTTGTCCGGGGAGCCGGCGGAGATCGGGATGGTCTTGATCGTCTTGCCGTCCTGGGTGACCGTCATGGTCTTGGTGGCGACGTCGACGGTGGAGACCTGGTTGCGGCCGATCTTGAAGGTGACGGTCTTCTGCTGGACGCCGAAGACACCGTCGGCGCCCTCGACGCCGTCGAGGTCGAGCTTGAGGGTCACGGTCGAGCCCTCGGTCCAGTAGTCGTCCGGACGGAAGTCGAGGCGCGTGCCGTCGAACCAGTGCCCGACGACCTCCTGGCCGCTGCTGGAGGTGACCGTGATGCCGCCCTGGACGGCCGCCTTGTCGGTGATCGCCTTGTTGAAGTTGATCGAGACCGGCATGCCGACGCCGACGGTCGAACCGTCCTCGGGCGTGAAGTTGCCGATGAAGCTGTTGGCCTTGGAGACGGTGGTGAACGAGGAGTTCTCGTGGGCCTCCAGGCCCTCCGCGTCCGCGGCGGTGGCGGCGATCTTGTAGACCGTGGCGCGCTTGAGCTGGCCGGTCGGCTTCCAGCTGAGGCCGTCGGCCGCTATCTCGCCCTTGACGGCCTCGCCCTCGGCGGAGGTCATGACGACCTCGGTGAGCTTGCCCTCGGTGACGGTGACCTTGGCGTCGTTGTTGATGGAGGCGTTCTGCGCGCCGTTCTTCGGCGAGATGGTGATCTGCGCCTTGGAGGTCTTCTGCGCGGCCGCCTCGTCGACCTGGGCCTGTGACTGCGGCGTCGCGGAGCCGGAGGCGCCCGCGCCCTTGTCCCCGTCGTTGCACGCCGAGAGCACCAGCACGCCGCCGAGCACGGCGGCCGCGGCGGCCAGGCTCCTGCGGCGGCGCTTGCCGTCCGTCATCACACGCTTCTCCATCGTCGCCGATTCCCTGCCAACTTCTTGTTATGAACGCCCATGACACCCCGTCCGGTTCCGAAAGCGGAGCGTTTGTGGGGAACACCACTGGCCCACGGGTGGGCCACCACTGATCGACACGCACGTACGGTCCGTCCGGTTCCCGGGGCTTCCGGCGGGTCCCGTCGCCAGGCGCACCGCAGGCCCCGGGACGCCGTCCCGGGGCCTGCGAACAGGGCGGATACCGGTCTTACGACCGGTCGTCGTCTTCCTCCGCCCCATCTTCCTCGTCGACTTCCCACTCCAGCGCATCGGGGTCGTAGTCGATCTCCTCACTGCTCCAGGAGGCCTGGACCATCTCGATGCCGGGGACGTCGCGGATCAGGTCGAAGGGCTCGACGAGGTACGCGAGGGCCTCGGCGCTGTCCTCCCGCGCCGCGGCGCGGGCGGGCACCCGCTCCTCTTCCGGCATGAACTCGTCGGCATCGATCCGGGCCTCGGCGGCCTCGGTCAGCTCGGCCGGCCCGTCGATCTCCAGAACCACATCGACGCGAAGGCGTACATAGCGTGCTGTCTCAGAAGTACTCATGGGTCGGAGCGTAGGCGCCCGCGGGCCCTCGGCTTTCCCACGACCCGCTGTGTTCATTAGCATCGGCGCACCGACCAATTCGCGGTTTCCGCAAGGGGGATCGAAATTTCCGTGTCCGCCGCCCGACGCCCACTGATGACCGCGACCGCCGCGGGGACACTGCTGTGCGCCCTGTGGTTCGTACCGTCCGCCAACGCCACCGACGAGCAGGGCGGGGTACGGATCGGGGTGACCCAGGACGGTCCCGTCGCGGACGGACGTCTGGCGGAGACCGGCGGCCGGGACACCACGCCGTATCTGATCGGCGGGACGGGTTTCCTGGGCGTCGGCGCGGGTTTCGTGGCGCTGGCGATGCGCCGCCGCGACCGGACCGTCTAGCCGCGACCGGACCGTCCGGGAGCCGACCGGCGGATCGGTCACGGCTCCGGCCGGGGATCGGCCGCCGGACAGGCCCCGGCGGCCGTGGAGAGCGCGAAGGGCCCGCCCCGGACTTCCGGGGCGGGCCCTCACGTCAGCTGCTGTCCCCGCTTACGCCAGCGGGCCGGTGACCGGCTCCACCGCGGCGAGCAGCTTGCCCTCGCGCACGAAGGTGTCGGCGGCCGCCAGGTCGGGGGCGAGGAACCGGTCCGGGCCGGGGCCCTGGACGCCGGCCGCGCGCAGGGCGTCGATGGCGGCCTGGGAGGCGGGGGCCGGGGTCAGGCCGTGGCGGAGCTCGATGCCGCGGGTCGCGGCGTACAGCTCGACGGCGATGATCCGGTTGAGGTTGCCGATCGCGGTGCGCAGCTTGCGGGCGGCGGACCAGCCCATGGAGACGTGGTCCTCCTGCATCGCGGAGGACGGGATGGAGTCGGCGGAGGCCGGAACGGCGAGCCGCTTCATCTCGCTGACCAGGGCGGCCTGCGTGTACTGGGCGATCATCAGGCCCGAGTCGACGCCGGCGTCGTCGGCGAGGAAGGGCGGCAGGCCGTGCGAGCGGTTCTTGTCGAGGAGCCGGTCGGTGCGGCGCTCGGCGATGGAGCCGAGGTCGGCGGCGGCGATCGCGAGGAAGTCGAGGACGTACGCGACGGGGGCGCCGTGGAAGTTGCCGTTGGAGCGGACCTGACCGTCGGCGAGGACCACCGGGTTGTCGACGGCGGCGGCCAGCTCGCGCTCGGCGACGAGCAGGGCGTGGGCCATGGTGTCGCGGCCGGCGCCGGCGACCTGCGGGGCGCAGCGGACCGAGTAGGCGTCCTGGACGCGGGGGGCCTCGCCGCTCTGGAAGTGACCGGTGAGCTCGGAGCCCTTGAGCACGGCAAGCATGTTGGCGGCGGAGGCCGTCTGGCCCGGGTGCGGGCGGATGGCGTGCAGCTCGGGTTCGAGGACCTTCTCGGTGCCGAGGAGGGCTTCGAGGGAGAGCGCGGCGGTGATGTCGGCCGACTTGTAGAGGGTGTCGAGGTCGGCGAGGGCCATGACCAGCATGCCGAGCATGCCGTCGGTGCCGTTGAGGAGGGCCAGGCCCTCCTTCTCCTTGAGCTCGACGGGCGCGATGCCGTGCGCGGCGAGCAGCTCGCCGGCGGGCTTCAGCTCACCGTCGGGGCCCTCGGCGTCACCCTCGCCCATGAGCGCGAGGGCGCAGTGGGAGAGCGGGGCGAGGTCGCCGGAGCAGCCGAGGGAGCCGTACTCGTGCACGACCGGGGTGATCCCGGCGTTGAGGACGTCGGCCATGGTCTGCGCGACCTCGGGGCGGACGCCGGTGTGGCCCGAGGCGACGGTCTTGAGCCGCAGGAACATCAGGGCGCGGACGACCTCGCGCTCGACGCGCGGGCCCATGCCGGCGGCGTGCGAGCGGACGATGTTGCGCTGGAGCTGGGCACGGAGCTCATGGCCGATGTGCCGGGTGGCGAGCGCGCCGAAGCCGGTGGAGACCCCGTAGACGGGCTCGGGCTTGGCGGCGAGCGCGTCGACGATGCTCCGGGCGGCGGCCAGGGCCTCCACGGCCTCGGGCGACAGCTCGACGCGGGCGCCGTGGCGGGCGACGTCGATGACGTCCTGCGGGGTCGTGCCGGACGTGCCGAGGACGACTGTCTGCATATCCATATTCAGCACCCTACGGACTGAAGACCGACATGTCACTAGGTGACTTCGTCACCGGTCGGGCGGGGGACGGACCCTTACGCATCGATCATTCCCGATGGGGCCCCAGTCTGCCGCGCGGAGGACGGCGCCCGTGATCGCCTGTGCTCGGCCCCTGCCGCGTCCTACAGTCGGATCCGGCAGGAAGCGTGGGGGACAAGGGGGCACGTGAGTGGCACGCATGCTGGCCGACCGCTACGAGCTGGACCGGGTACTGGGCCGCGGCGGCATGGGGGAGGTCTGGGCCGCGCGCGACACCCGCCTGCACAGACACGTCGCGGTCAAACTGCTCCAGCAGCACATGTCCCGGGTGGACGGCGCACTCGACCTGTTCTTCCGCGAGGCGAGGACCGCGGGAGGACTGAATCATCCGGGTGTCGTGACGGTGTACGACCTGGGCCAGGACACCGACGGAACCCTGTTCCTCGTGATGGAGCTGGTGAAGGGCAAGGACCTGCGGTCGGTCCTGACCGACGACGGGACGCCGACGCTCGACGTCGCGCTGGAATGCGCGATACAGACGGCCGACGCACTGGTGGCCGCGCACGCGGCCGGGGTCGTCCACCGCGACCTGAAGCCGGAGAACCTCATGGTGACGCCCTCGGGGACGGTGAAGATCCTCGACTTCGGCATCGCCCGCTACCTGTCGACGGCCACGACGGCCAGCCGGGTGGTCGGCACACCCGCCTACATGCCACCGGAACGCCTGCAGGGCAAGGTCGGCGACGGGCGCGGGGATCTGTACTCCCTCGGATGCGTGCTGTACGAACTGGTCACGGGGCAGCCTCCGTTCGGGTTACTGGAGGTGGGCGCGATGGCGTTCGCCCACGTGTACACCCCACCCCAGCCCCCCAGCACCCACCGGGACGGGATACCCCCCGCGCTGGACGACCTCCTGTCGGCCCTGCTCGCCAAGGACCCCGACCGACGCCCCACCACCGCAAGCCAGGCCCGCGACCGACTGAGCGCCGTACTGAGTGAACTTCGGGGCGGGGCGGGACCGACCCCGACGGTCGAGGAACCGGAGAAGCCGACTCCCACGGTCGAGGACCCGCTGCGCACGCGTACGGAGCACGCGCGTTCCGTGTCCGACACGAAGGACTTCCAGGAGGCCGCGCGACTGTTCGCCGACCTGGGCACCGAATGCGCACACACGCTCGGGCCGGACCACCCGGACACCCTGGCCCGACGCCGCGACCACGCGTGGAACGTCGGCCGGACCGGGAACCACGCGGAGGCCGTCCGCCTCTACAACGAGTTCATCGACCGGTACGCACGCGTGTGCGGCCCCGACGACCCCGGAGTGCTGCGGGCGTGCGGCGACCACGCCTGGAACGTGGGGCAGAGCGGAGACCACGCCAAAGCGGCCCGGATGCAGGCAGTGCTCATCAAGGACCGCACTCGGGTCCTCGGCGCGGAACATCCCGACACGCTGTACAGCCGGCACAACCATGCCTGGAACATCGGACAGGCAGGTGACCACGCCGAAGCCGTACGCCTCTACGGCGCGTTCGTCTACACCTATGTCAGGGTTCTCGGCACGGCCGACACCGACGTCCTGGCAGCACGGCACAACCATGCCTGGAACGTGAGCGAGACGGGCGACCACGCCACAGCGGTTCGCCTCTACGAGGAGTTCATCGACGTCTACGAACGCGTCCTCGGCCCCGACAACTCACAGGTGCTGTCGGCTCGTTACCAGCACGCCCGGAGCATCGGCATCGCGAGCGACCCCGCCAGGGCGGCCAGAATGCAGACCGAACTCATCAAGGACCGCACCGGCGTGCTGGGCCCTCACCACCCCGACACGCTGGCCACCCGGCACAACCACGCCTGGAACACCGGAATGTCCGGCGAACACGCCACGGCGGTCCGCCTCTACGACGAGTTCATCCACGTCTACGCCCAGACCCTGGGGCAGGACGACGCCGAAGTCCTGTCCGCCCGGCACAACCAGGCTTGGAACGCCGGCCGGAGCGGCGACCACGCCAAGGCGGCGCGATTGCTGGCCGGACTCATCAAGGACCGGACCCGGATCCTCGGCGCCGACGCCCCCGACACGCTGGAAACGCGGCACGTCCATGCCTGGAACGTCGGCGAGACGGGCAAACACGCCAAGGCCGCCCGTCTCTTCGACGGATTCATCGACACGTACACCCGGGTCCTGGGGCCGGAGGACACCCGAGTCCTGGGAGCACGGCACAGCCACGCCTGGTACGTCGCCAGCACGGGCGCCCACGCCAGAGCCGCCCGCCTCTACGACGAGTTCATCGACACCTACGCCCGGATCCTCGGCGCGGACGACGTCGATGTCCTGAAAGCGCGGCAGACCCATGCCTGGCTGAAGCAACAGCTCGGTTACGCGTGAGGCTCGGGCTTGGGGCCTGGGGTTCTTGGGGTGGGCCGGGTTCGTGGGCTTCTGGTGGGACCGCCCTCTTTCCGAGAGTCGCTCCTTCCGGCGGTGCGTCAAGGGCGCTCCCTGCGGTCGCGTCGCTGCGCGATGGCCTTCGGCCACCCTTGACCCACCGCCTCCAGGAGCGAAAGACCTCTCGGAGGGCGGTCCGGGGGGCGGGGTCACCGCCGGGCCCCGGGCGGTATCCGGGGATTGCGTGCGTCTGACGGCCGGTGGGTGGGGGCTTGGTTCGCGGCAGGGTTGGGTGGGCGCCCTTCCCGCCGGTTGGGGGTGCGCTGCCGTGCGATGGGGCAGTCGGGCTCGGCTCAGCGGCCGATGGAAGTCCATGGGCTGGGCTTCAGGCCCCGCTGGTCGCTCCCGGCGGGTGGGGGGAGTGGAAACCCTGCATTACTCCGAGTAGCACGTCTCGGATTGAGGCCCAAAGGGGGCACTTCGCCCATTCCGGGCGATGAAACTGCAAGAAACTCTCGCCAGCCGCTCCCGCCACCCACGAACACAGACCAGCGGGGCCTGAAGCCCGACCACCCACCGACCGCAACCCGCTGAGCCAAGCCCGACCGCCCCATCGCACGGCCGCGCACCCCCGACCGGCCGGAAGGGCACGCACCCAGCCCCGCCGCGAACCGAGCCCCCACCCACCGGCCGCCAGACGCACACACCGACCCCGGACACTGCCCGGGGCTCTGCGTAGGCCTCGCCCCCCGGTCGCCCTCCGAGTGTGAAAAGGCGGCCTCCGCCGCCGGGTCAAGGGTGGGCGCAGCCCATCGCGCAGCGACGCCGGAGGCGCCCTTGACGCGGTGGTGGAGGCCGCCACACTCGGAAAGAGGGCGGCCGCACCCGCACCTCATCAGAACCCCCCACCCCCTGAACCCTCCCCGATCACCCCCCGCGCCCGACCCCAGATCGCCGCCGGTTCGAACCTCGCCGCCTCCCAGCCGGTCGAGGTCAAAGCACCCCTCCCCCGGTACGCGCGCATGATCGCGACGTGTGGCGGCCACGTGACGAAGGCACGGAGGGCCGCCTCGTCGCGCCAGACGGCCACCGCGCCGCAGCGGCGCGCCAGCGGTTGCGCCCACAGCCACATCCCGTACGCCCCTTCGAGGGCCGGCCAGTCCGCCGCGAGCCTTCGGGCCGCGCGGTGGACGCCCGGCAGGTCCCTGCGCCGGTCGAGGCGGAAGTCGGTGACGCTGACCAGCACCGGCCGGCCGCCGCCCCGCCCCTCGTACGAGCCCGGCGTCCAGGGCGACCTCAGCACGGGCGCCAGCCCGCCCGGCGGCCCAGGACGGCGAGGATGCGGTCCAGCGGGTCCGCCCCCTCAGCCGGCGGCAGCTCCGGCCCGAAGGGGCCGCCCGGGGCCTTACGCGCCTCGCCGCCCGGAACCGCTTCGGCGATCGGCAGGGCCACGGCGAGGACGTCCGGCTCCGGCACGTACGGGAGGTCGAGGCTGCGAGCGACGTCCCAGCCGTGCACCACGTAGTCGATGAGGTGGAAGCCGACGGCGCGCTCGGCCCTGAGCGTCCGGTCCCGGCTGAACTCTGGCAGGTCGAAGGCCCTGTCCGGGCCGTCCACCGCCGCGAAGGCGGCGACGACCCGCTCGGCCGCCTCGCCGTACCGCGCGAGCGCGTCCCCGTCCGCCGGGCGGACCTCCCAGTGCGCCGGGTCCCCACCGTCGCCGCGCGCGGCGGCCGCGAACCCGTGGTGCTGGGCCGTCATGTGGGCGAGCAGATCGGCCAGGGTCCACGCCGCGCACGGGGTCGGCCGGGCCAGATCCGCCGGGGCGATCCGGTGCACGAGGGTCGCGCTGTCCCGGATCACGCGTGCGTGGAGGTCCCGGAGCCGGTCGAAGTCCACGGGGTCCGGAGACCCCTTCACATTCATAGGCATCCGCTTACGATCTGCGCGTGCTTATCAATTGTCAACGGGTATTTTCGTGGCCATGGCCGAGAACACCGCAGCGGACGCATCGACCGCAGCCACCCCAGCCACCGCGACCCCGGGCAGCCCCTCCCACCCCTCCGACCCCCCTCGCCCCGACCTCGCCGCCATGGTCGTCCCGCTCGGCCGCACCCTGATGGCCGCCGAGCAGCCGATCCTCGACGCCCACGGTCTGACCATGTGGGGGTACGTGGTCCTCCTCCACCTCGACGAGAAGCCCATCCGCACCCAGGCCGCGCTGGCCGAGGCCGTCCGGGCGGACAAGACGCGGATCATCCCCGTCCTCGACGACCTGGAGGCACGCGGACTGCTGCGCCGGCAGCCTGACCCCGAGGACCGCCGGGCGCGGCTTCTCTCCCTCACCGCCGAGGGCCGCCACCTGCGCGACGCCACGCAGGCCGCGATCCAGGAGGGCGAGGAACACCTGCTCGCCCGACTGCCGGCGGCCGACCGCGAGGGCTTCCTCCGGGGCCTGCGCACCCTGCACGACCTCTCCGGGCAGCCCTAAGCCCCGCCCGACCCGGGCGGCGGCCCCGGGTCCACCGGTGGTGCGTCCCTGAAGCGGCGGCGGTCGCGGGCTCCCGGCGGGGCGTCGGCGAGGCGGATGACCGTGCCGTCGCGGCCCGCCACCACCGGCTTCGACGAGCGGGCCGCCTTGGCCTGGTACTGGGCCGCGTCCGCGAGGCGGAAGAGGCGGCGGGCCGACCTGAGCGGGCCGATGGGGTCGCCGGTGGACGCCACCCCGCAGGCCACGCCCTCACCGAGTTCCAGCTCCGCCGCCCGTACGCACAGCTCCTCGGCGACCGCCACGACCTCGTCGGCCGTCGGGCCGACCGTCAGGAGGCAGAACTCGTCGCCGCCGAGGCGGGCCGCGAGGGCGCCGGGGAGCATGGCGCCGCAGCGGGAGAGGACCGAGCCGAAGCGTTCGAGGAGGCGGTCGCCGACGGCGTGGCCGTGGGTGTCGTTGACCCGCTTGAGGCCGTTGAGGTCGCAGACCATCAGGCTGACGACGGAGCCGTCCGCCCGGTAGCGCTCGATGGCCTCGTCCAGGCGGGTGTCGACGGCCCGCCGGTTGGCCAGTCCCGTCAGGGGATCGGTGAAGGCGAGTTTGCGGACCTCCTCCAGGCGTTCGGCCTGGGCGATGCCCGCCGCGACGACCGCCGCCAGGACCGTGGCGAAGTCGGCGTCCGCGCGGGTGAAAGGTTTCTCCTCCGGCGGGCGAGCCACGTACAGCTCGCCCCACGCGCGCCCGTGCAGCACGATCGGGGCCACCACACAGCAGCCGCGCCCGCGTCGGCGCAGACCGGCCACCCGACCCGTCGACACCGGGTCGGCGGCGGTCTCCACCCAGGCGTCCGGCTTGCCGCCGCCCGCCCACTGCTCGTGCAGGAACTCCGTGATCTCGGGGAACTGGTGGACCGGATACGTCTCCGAGTCCGGGAACTCCTCCTCGCCGACGGCCCGCTCCCCGGCGTTCACCAGGACCTTGAGGCGTCCGTGGTCCCGCTGCCAGACCGACAGGGCGGCGAAGGTCCCGTCGAGCCCGTCGCGGGCCCCGAGCGCCGCCGCCCGCCAGAACTCGCGTGGAGTGTGCGCCGCCGCCATCCCCTGCGCCAGCGCCACTACGGCCCGCAGCCGCACGTCCTCACCCATTCCTCCAGCTTAGGGAGGTTTGATCCGTTTTCCCTTCCGAGACGTCACCGTAAGTGACATCTGGTGCAAAACGGTAAAACTTACTCGCCCGGCCAGTTCGGCTTCCGCTTCTCGTTGAAGGCCGCCACGCCCTCCGCACGGTCCCCCGAGAAGGCCACCGAACGCCAGGCCGCGTCCTCGACCTCCAGGCCCGCCCGCAGGTCCAGGCCCTGGCCGAGGCGCATGGCCTTCTTCGCCGCGCGCAGCCCGACCGGCGAGTTGACCGCGATCCGCCCGGCGAGCTCCAGGGCTCCCGCCCGCGCATCCTCTGCCAGAAGGTCGATCAGGCCCAGCTCGCGGGCCTCCTCCGCCTCCACCCGGCGGGCCGTGAAGACCAGCTCGGCGGCGCGCGCCGCGCCCACCCGGCGCGGCAGCAGCTGCGTACCGCCGCCGCCGGGGATGACGCCCACGGAGACCTCGGGGAGGCCGACGACGGCGGTCGCGTCGGCCACGATCACGTCGCAGGCGAGCGCCAGCTCGAAGCCGCCGCCGAGGGCGAAGCCGTGCACGGCCGCGACGGTCGGCATCGGCAGTTCCAGGACGCCGGTGTAGGCGGCACGGGCGGTCGGCCGCTGACGGACCAGCTCGGCGTCGGTGAAGGAGTTGCGCTCCTTGAGGTCGGCGCCGACGCAGAAGGCCCGGTCGTTCGAGGAGGTGAGCACGGTGACGCGGACGGAGGCGTCGGCCGCGAGCGCGTCGCAGGCGGCACCGAGGGAGCGGGCCATCTCGGAGGACACGGCGTTCATCGCCTTGGGCCGGTCGAGGACCAGCTCGGCGACGTGCCCGTCCCGCCGGACCACGACGAACTCACCAAAACGCTGCTCGGACATGCCGCACACCCTCCCGATCAAGGTCTGTTAACGGCTGTTAACAGACGTTCACCGGAGATCCTAGGTGGGACGGCGGGTCAGGAGCCAGGGTTCGACGACGCCGAGGCCGCGGACCGGGCGCTGCCACATCGGCTGGAGCGCGAAGCGGTACGTGGCCGCCTGGCGGCCCTCCTTCTCCGCGCGGACGGCCTCCTCGGCGGCCTCCGTCTCCGAGACGGGCGCCTCCCTCGTCCTGGACAGCTCCTCCGCGAGCGCGCCGTCGACGAGGACGGCGTCCTTCGGCGCTATCGAGGTGAGGCGGCTGGCCAGGTTCACGGTGGTGCCGAAGACGTCGCCCATCCGGGTCGTCACGGTGCCGAAGGCGATGCCTACGCGCAGTGCGGGCATCGTCTCGTCGTGGCTGAGGGTCTCGATGAGCCGCAGCGCGATCTCGGCGGCCGTGCCGGCGTCGTCGGCGGCGTACAGGACCTCGTCGCCGAGGGTCTTGATGAGCCGGCCGCCGTGCGCGGCGACCAGGTCGGCGCAGGTGGTCTCGAAGGCCTCGACGAGCTCGCCGAGCTCCTCCTCCTCCAGGCGCCGGGTGAGCCGGGTGAAGCCGACGAGGTCCGCGAAGCCGACGGCGAGCCGCCGGTCGACCATCTCGTCGTCGTCGGCCGCCTGCACGACCCGGCCGGTGGCGGCGGCGAGCTGGCGCCGCCAGACGTAGATGAGGAACTCCTCCAGCTCGGGCAGGAGCAGCTCGACCAGCGGGTACGTCATCTCGGTGCGGGTCATGCCGGGCTCGGGCGGCTCGGTGAGGCCCTCCAGGAAGGAGTCGATCTGCCACTCGGCGAGCCGGGCGGTGGTCTGCCCGGTGGAGCGGGCGACCTGGACGGCCATCGGCTCGCTGAGCAACCCGGCCTCGACGAGACCGGCGAGCCGGCGCAGGGCGAGGACGTCGGCCTCGGTGAGCGCCTTGGCCTGGCCGATGTCGGCGAAGCCCATGGCGCGCCAGAAGCGGGAGGCGAGTTCCATGGAGACGCCGGCGGTGCGGGCGGCCTGGAACGGGGTGTAGCGGCGGTCCGCGCCGAGGATGAGCTGTTCGAGGCGGATGGCGAGCGGGTCGTCGCTCGGCTCGGCCGTGTGGTCGACCTCGTGGTGGGGGGTGGGGTACGTGGGAGGCTCGGGCGCGCCGCCCTCGTTCTCGTCGTCGACGGTCACCGGCCGCCTCCTGCCCGTTCCCTGCCCACTTGCCCTGCCGATCTGTCGCCTGGGATCGCGCTCCACGATACGACAGCTGTGGGCTGGCTCACGCCTTAACGGCTGCCGCCTGTGTTCCGGGGCCTGTCGTGCGGGCCCTCCTGTCGTGCGAGGCCCTTGGGCGCGCGGGCCCTCGGGGTGGCCGGACTGGAGGGCGCCGCGCGCTGGTGGGGTGGGCCCACCCGTCCCGCCCCTGGCGGAACGCATGCCCACACCGGGGGGTCAGGTGGCCGATCGCAGGTGGACGATGTCGCCCGCGCCCACCGCTTCCGTGCCGCCGCCCTCCGTGGCGACGACCAGGCGGCCGTCGCCGTCCAGGGCGACCGCTTCGCCTTCCAGCATGCGTTCGCCGGGGAGGTCGGCCCTGACGCGGCGGCCGAGGGTCGCGCAGCCGGCCGTGTACGCCTCCTGGAGTCCGGAGGCGGCGGGGTCGCCGTCCGCCCGCACCCAGGTCCTGTACCACTCCTCGAAGGAGCGCAGGACGGCCCGCAGGAGGGTGTCGCGGTCGGTGGAGACCGCGTCGGCGAGGAGGAGGGAGCCTGCGGCCGGGACGGGGAGTTCTTCCTCGCGGAGGGTGACGTTGATGCCGAGGCCGACGACGACGCCGTCCGCTCCGGCCCGCTCCGCGAGGATGCCGCCGGTCTTGCGTTCCTCGCCCGCGACGGAAACCAGGAGGTCGTTGGGCCACTTGAGGGAGATGTCGACCCCGGCGGCCTTCGCGAGGCCCGTCGACGCGGCCACGCCGGTGAGCAGCGGGAGCCAGCCCCAGCGCTGGACGGGCACCTCCGGCTTGAGGAGGACGGAGAGGAAGAGCCCGGAGCGTGCGGGGGCCGTCCAGCTGCGGTCGAGGCGGCCGCGGCCGGAGGTCTGCTCCTCGGCGACGAGTACGGCGCCCTCGGGCAGCTCGTCGGCGCGGGCGGTGAGGTCGCTGTTGGTGGATCCGGTGCCGGTGACCACGTCGAGCGAGGTCCACAGGCCCTCGGGAAGGACGAGGGCGCGGCGCAGTGCGGGGGCGTTCAGCGGGGGCCGGTCGAGGTCGGACCAGGGTCCGCCGGAGCCTTGGGAGGACGTCATGCAAGCCAGACTAGGTGTGGCAAAGACCGCAGTGCCGAACCGTATCCGCGTCGATACGCTACGGCTCAGTAGCTGAGCAGTAGCCCATTCGTAGTCAACGAACCCCCCGTGACCAGGCAGGGAGCCGCATCCCGATGTCCGAGCCGGCAGAGCAGTACGAGATCGACATTCACACGACCGCAGGCAAGATCGCGGACCTCAAGCGCCGTATCGACGAGGCCACCCACGCCGGCTCGGAGCGTGCGGTGGAGAAGCAGCACGCGAAGGGCAAGCTGACCGCGCGCGAGCGGATCGCCCTGCTGCTCGACGAGGGTTCCTTCGTCGAGCTGGACGAGCTGGCCCGCCACCGGTCGACCAACTTCGGTCTGGAGAAGAACCGGCCGTACGGAGACGGTGTCGTCACCGGCTACGGCACGGTCGACGGGCGCCCGGTCGCCGTGTTCTCGCAGGACTTCACGGTCTTCGGCGGTGCGCTGGGCGAGACGTACGGCCAGAAGATCATCAAGGTGCTGGACTTCGCGCTGAAGACCGGTTGCCCGGTCGTCGGCATCAACGACTCCGGTGGCGCCCGCATCCAGGAGGGTGTGAGCGCGCTCGGCATGTACGGCGAGATCTTCCGCCGGAACACCCATGCCTCCGGGGTGATCCCGCAGATCTCGCTGATCGTCGGCCCGTGTGCGGGCGGCGCGGTCTACTCCCCCGCGATCACCGACTTCACGGTGATGGTGGACCAGACCTCGCACATGTTCATCACGGGTCCCGACGTCATCAAGACGGTGACCGGCGAGGACGTGGGCTTCGAGGAGCTGGGCGGCGCCCGGACGCACAACTCGACCTCGGGCGTGGCGCACCACATGGCGGGTGACGAGAAGGACGCCATCGAGTACGTGAAGTCCCTGCTGTCCTACCTTCCGTCGAACAACCTCTCGGAGCCGCCGGCCTTCCCGGAGGTCGCGGAGACCGAGGCGACGGACGAGGACCGCGAGCTGGACACGCTGATCCCGGACTCGGCGAACCAGCCGTACGACATGCACAAGGTCATCGAGCACGTCCTGGACGACGGTGAGTTCCTGGAGACGCAGGCGCTGTTCGCGCCGAACATCCTGACCGGTTTCGGCCGTGTCGAGGGCTTCCCGGTGGGTGTCGTCGCGAACCAGCCGATGCAGTTCGCGGGTTGCCTGGACATCGACGCGTCGGAGAAGGCCGCGCGGTTCGTCCGCACCTGCGACGCCTTCAACATCCCGGTCCTGACCTTCGTGGACGTGCCGGGCTTCCTGCCGGGCGTGGACCAGGAGTACGCCGGCATCATCCGGCGCGGCGCGAAGCTGATCTACGCGTACGCGGAGGCCACGGTCCCGCTGATCACGGTCATCACGCGGAAGGCCTTCGGCGGCGCGTACGACGTCATGGGCTCCAAGCACCTGGGCGCGGACCTGAACCTGGCCTGGCCGACGGCGCAGATCGCGGTGATGGGCGCGCAGGGCGCGGTCAACATCCTGCACCGCCGGACGATCGCCGCCGCCGAGGACCAGGATGCGGAGCGGGCGCGGCTGATGCAGGAGTACGAGGACGCCCTGCTGAACCCGTACACGGCGGCCGAGCGCGGCTACATCGACGGGGTGATCCTGCCGTCGGACACGCGCCCGCAGATCGTGAAGGGGCTGCGTCAGCTGCGGACGAAGCGGGAATCGCTGCCCCCGAGGAAGCACGGCAACATCCCGCTCTAGGCCTCCCCGGACCTGACCCTTCAAGGAGTCCACATGATCAAGGTCGTACGAGGAAACCCGACCCCGGAGGAGTTGGCCGCCGCACTGGCGGTGGTTCAGGCCCGGGCCGCGGCGACGGCGGCGGCGTCCGCCGAGAGCGGCGGCCCGGCGGTGCCGGAGGGGTGGTCGGACCCGTCCCGGATCGCGCGTTCGGTACGGCCCCGCCCGGGCCCGCGGGCGTGGGCACGGTCGTACTGGCCGGTGTAGTCGCGGGTCGGCACGCGAGGAAGGGCCGGACTCCCCGGGTGGGGGTCCGGCCCTTCTCGTGTCCCTGTCACCCGTCACGTGCGGCGCAGGAAGACGCCGGCCAGGACGGCTCCGGCCACGACGATGGCGGCGTTGACGAGGACCGCGAGCCCGATGCCGTCGAGGAGCACGGGGGAGGTGACGACGACGGCGCTCATGATCGGGGTGCCCATGGTGATGCCGATCTGCTGGGTCATGGTCGCGAGGCCGGTCGCCGTGCCCTGCTCGTGGTCGGGGATCCCGGAGGTGGCGGTGACCATGAAGCCGACGATCGCGAGCATGTTGCCGACGCCGCCGGCGAAGGTCGCGGCGAGCAGCAGCCAGAGGCTGCCGCGGTCGTCGCCGAGGCCGTAGAGGGCGAGGGTCGCGGCGGCCTGGAGGAGGCCTCCGGCGACGAGGGCGGTACGGGCGCCGAAGCGGCCGATGAAGCGGGAGGCGAACACCCCGCCGAGGACCGTGCCCGCGCCGAGGACGCCGAAGGAGAGGCCGGCGGCGAGCGGGGAGAAGCCGAGGACGTCCTGGAGGTACAGGGTCATCAGGAAGACCAGGGAGGTCTCGGTGACGAAGGCGACGAGCCCGGCGACGTTGCCCCAGACGACGGTGCGGCGGGTGAGGATCCGTACGGGTACCAGGGGCGAGGCGGCCCGCCGCTCGATGAACCAGAAGGCGACGAGCAGGGCGACGCCGAGGACGAGGGCCAGGGGTTCGGTCGTCAGGCCGTAGACCAGGGCGAGGAGTCCGCCGGTGACGGTGATCGCGCCGGGTACGTCGAGGCGGGGCCGGACGGCGGGGCGGCTCTCGGTGAGGACGGCGGGGGCGACGAGGAGGACGGCGAGGGCCACCGGCACGTTGACGAGGAACGCCCAGCGCCAGGAGAGCAGGTCGGTGAGGACGCCGCCGAGGATCGCGCCGGTGGTGAAGCCCGCGGACATGAGGGCTCCGTTGAGACCGAGCGCCCGTGCGCGCAGGGGGCCCTCGGGGAAGGCGGCGGTGAGCAGGGAGAGTCCGGCGGGGGTGACGGCCGCGGTGGCGAGGCCTTGGGCGACGCGGGCCGCCATCAGCATCTCGGGGCCGGTGGCGAGGCCGCCGACGAGGGAGGAGGCGCCGAGGAGCGCCATGCCGCCGAGGAAGAGGCGGCGGCGTCCGACGAGGTCGGCGACGCGCCCGAAGAGCAGGGTGAAGCCGGCGGCGGCGAGGGCGAAGGCGGTGGCGATCCACTGGAGGCCGCCGAGGCTGAAGCCGAGTCCTTGACCGATGACGGGCAGTGCGACGTTCAGGATCGAGAAGTCGACGGCCAGCATGAACTGGGCGACGAGGAGGACGACGAGGACGAGCCGCATCCGGCCGGTCATCCGGGTGTCCGGGTGTTCCGTGGAGGTGGGAGTGGGTGTGGGGAGATCGAGGGCAACCATGAGCGCGACCCCTTAATGGGAGACTGGTTCCGTTAAGATGTCCCGTACCGTAGCAGAGTCGATGGCGTTAATGGAACAGGAGACCCATTTGACCGAGAGCCAGCCGGCCTCGCCCGGCACCCTGCGTCCCGGCGGCCGCACCGCGAAGGTCCGCAGGGCCGTCCTCGACGCCACCCAGGACGCCCTCGCCGACACCGGCTTCCACGCCCTGAACATGGACCGGATCGCCGCGACCGCGGGCGTCGGCAAAACGACCGTGTACCGCCGCTGGGGCTCGCCCGTCGGCCTGGTCACCGACCTCCTGCACGACATGGCCGAGCAGTCCCTGCCCGCCTCCGACACCGGCAGCCTCGCGGGCGACCTGCGGGCCAACGCCGAACTCGTACGGGACACCCTCACCGACCCCCGGATGGGCGCCGTCTTCCGCGCGGTCATCGCCGCGGCCGCCTGCGACGAGGAGTGCGCCCGCGCGCTCGCCGACTTCTACCGGACCAGGCTCGGCGAATGGGCGCCCGTCGTCGCCAAGGGCGCCACCCGCGGCGAGATCCCGGCGGAGACGGACCCGACGGAGCTGCTCCGCGCCGTCTCCGCGCCGCTGTACTACCGCTTCACCGTCACCCGCGAGGAACTCACCGGGGAAGTGACGGAACGGGCGGTCACGGCGGCCCTCGCGGCGGCGCGGGACGGGGTGTTCATCCGGGCGCGGCCCTGAGGCGACCTTCCGTTCGTCCGCGAATAGTCCTTCGACACCGGGGCGGCTGAGTATCCGTACTCAGGCGCCCCGCCCGTCGCACCCGCAGGATCGGAGGCATGCTGTGGTCGGACCCGAAGAATCAGCCGCCGAAGTTCCTGCGCGACATGCAGGCGAAGCTTCGCCGCGCGGGCATACTGCTCGCCCTGGCGATGGTGGTGGCGATGTTCGTGGTCAACGCGCGCTGACGCCCCGGCCCACCTCGACGGGCTCCCACGGGCTTCGGCGGGCCTTCGACGCGAAGGGGGCCCCGCGACTGGCTACGCTGCCCCCATGACTGCTGATCCGCGCCGTGTCGTGCTCGCCTCCGCCTCCCCCGCCCGCCTCAACCTGCTCCGGCAGGCCGGGCTCGCCCCCGAGGTGATCGTGAGCGGGGTCGACGAGGACAAGCTGCACGCCCCGACCCCGGCCGAGCTCGCGCTCGCCCTCGCGGAGGCGAAGGCCGCCCATGTGGCCGCCCGGCCCGAGGTGTTCGGCGCCCTGGTCATCGGCTGCGACTCGGTCCTGGAGCTCGACAAGCAGGCCCTCGGCAAGCCGGCGGACGCCGAGGAGGCCACCGCCCGCTGGAAGGCGATGCGCGGCCGGGTCGGCATCCTCCAGACCGGCCACTGCGTGTACGACACGGCCGCCAAGCGCTACGAGTCGGCGACGGCCTCCACCGTGGTCCGCTTCGGCGAGCCGACGGACGACGAGATCGCGGCGTACGTGGCGAGCGGCGAACCGCTGCACGTGGCGGGCGCGTTCACCCTGGACGGGCGCTCGGCGCCGTTCATCGACGGCATCGACGGCGACCCGGGCAATGTGATCGGCCTGTCGCTGCCGCTGCTGCGCACGCTCCTCGGGAAGCTGGGCGTGCAGATCACCGACCTCTGGACCTGAGGGCCGCGGAACGTCGGCGCCGGTGGCCGTCCCGGCCCGCCCGGCGGCGGTTACGCGGGCGCCGGCGCTTCCTCGCGGGGTTCCTCGCGGCGCTCTTCCCCGCGGTGCTCGGCACTCTTGCCGTACGCCACGAGGGTGAGCACGATCAGGCCGAGTACGAGCATCATGAAGGCGAAGGCGCCCCAGCCGATCAGGCCGAGGGTGACCGCGCCGAGGAGGCCGTGCACGACCGCGCAGCCGATGAGCAGGCCCCGGCCGATCCGGCCGGGCCGGCGGTCGCGGATGCCCGCGACGAGGGCGACGAGGCCGCACAGGGCGAGGGCGACGCCGGAGCCGATGCCCAGCGCCCAGGTGCCGGTGTACATCGCGTCGGGGTCCATGCCGTCGAGGGACATCGTCTGGACCTTGACGAACCGTGCCATCACGGCGTTGATCGCGACGATCCCGGGTGCCTCGAGGAACAGCACCGCCGCCGTCACGAGAGCTATCGGTCTGCGGGCCACCTCGGCCACCCCCTGCATACGACTGTTACCGACAGTACGATCGACAGCGCGAAGGCTACTGGCCGGTAAACCTCTGGACAAGAGTGCGCACACGACCGGCGACGGCGGACGGCAGGGCAAAGAATCACTGGGCCATTCGTAGGGACTCGACAAAGAAACCCGAATGGCGACTGGCCGCATGAACAGAGACCTGCGCCACACCTCGGAGCTACTGTGCCGTAAAGGAACCCTGCGTACCGTGGTGCGACAAGGGAATTCACGACCCGAGCAGGCCCGGGGTCACGCTCCGTGTGGGCAAGCTCACCACTGGGGACGGGTCGAAAGGCCGTGTCGGCAGTCCCTAAACTCAGCTTGTTTCAAGGAGGGAGCCATCGTGCGCAAGGTGCTCATCGCCAACCGTGGCGAAATCGCTGTCCGTGTGGCCCGGGCGTGCCGGGATGCGGGTATCGGCAGCGTGGCCGTGTACGCCGAGCCGGACCGGGATGCTCTGCATGTCCGGGCGGCTGATGAGGCGTTCGCTCTGGGCGGTGACACTCCGGCGACCAGTTATCTGGACATGGCGAAGGTGTTGCAGGCGGCGAAGGACTCGGGTGCGGACGCGGTCCACCCCGGTTACGGGTTCCTTTCGGAGAACGCCGAGTTCGCGCAGGCCGTGCTGGACGCGGGTCTGACGTGGATCGGTCCGCCGCCGCAGGCGATCCGTGATCTGGGTGACAAGGTGGCGGCCCGTCACATCGCCCAGCGTGCCGGTGCCCCGCTCGTCGCGGGCACCCCCGACCCGGTCTCGGGTGCGGATGAGGTCGTGGCGTTCGCCGAGGAGCACGGGCTGCCGATCGCGATCAAGGCCGCCTTCGGCGGCGGTGGCCGTGGTCTGAAGGTCGCCCGGACGCTGGAGGAGGTCCCCGAGCTGTACGACTCGGCCGTGCGTGAGGCCGTTGCCGCGTTCGGCCGGGGCGAGTGCTTCGTCGAGCGCTACCTCGACAAGCCCCGCCACGTCGAGACGCAGTGCCTGGCCGACTCCCACGGCAACGTGGTCGTCGTCTCCACCCGTGACTGCTCGCTGCAGCGCCGCCACCAGAAGCTGGTGGAGGAGGCCCCCGCGCCGTTCCTGTCCGAGGCGCAGAACGCCGAGCTGTACGCGGCGTCCAAGGCGATCCTGAAGGAAGCCGGCTACGTCGGCGCCGGCACGGTCGAGTTCCTCGTCGGCACCGACGGCACGATCTCCTTCCTGGAGGTCAACACCCGCCTCCAGGTCGAACACCCGGTCACCGAAGAGGTCACCGGCATCGACCTCGTCCGCGAGATGTTCCGCATCGCCGACGGCGAAGAACTCGGCTACGGCGACCCCGAGATCCGCGGCCACTCCTTCGAGTTCCGCATCAACGGCGAGGACCCGGGCCGCGGCTTCCTGCCCGCCCCCGGCACCGTCACCCTCTTCGCCCCGCCGACCGGCCCCGGCGTCCGCCTCGACGCGGGCGTGGAGTCCGGCTCGGTGATCGGCCCGGCCTGGGACTCGCTCCTCGCCAAGCTGATCGTGACGGGTGCCACCCGCGAGCAGGCCCTGCAGCGCGCCGCCCGCGCGCTCGGCGAGTTCAAGGTCGAGGGCATGGCCACCGCCATCCCCTTCCACCAGGCCGTCGTCGTCGACCCCGACTTCACCGCAGACCCCTTCCGGGTCCACACCCGGTGGATCGAGACCGAGTTCGTCAACGACATCAAGCCCTTCGCCCCCGCCGGCGCCGATGCCGACGAGGACGAGACCGGTCGCGAGACGATCGTCGTCGAGGTCGGCGGCAAGCGCCTCGAGGTCTCGCTGCCGTCCTCGCTGGGGATGACCCTGGCCCGCACCGGCCTCGCCGCGGGTGCGAAGCCGAAGCGCCGCGCCGCCAAGAAGTCCGGCCCGGCCGCCTCCGGCGACACCCTCGCCTCCCCGATGCAGGGCACGATCGTCAAGATCGCGGTCGAGGAGGGCCAGGAGGTCAAGGAAGGCGACCTGATCGTCGTCCTGGAGGCCATGAAGATGGAGCAGCCGCTCAACGCCCACCGCTCCGGCACCATCAAGGGCCTGGCCGCCGAGGTCGGCGCCTCGGTCACCTCGGGCGCCGCGATCTGCGACATCAAGGACTGACCGTCGCACCAAGTACGGTACGAAGGGCCCGCAGGCAACCGCCTGCGGGCCCTTCGTCGAGGGGAGGGCCTTCACCCATGCGAGCCGACGCACGGCGCAACCACGAGCGGCTGCTCACCGAAGCCCGTGTCACCTTCGCCGAACAGGGCGCCGACGCGCCCCTGGAGGAGATCGCGCGCCGCGCGGGCGTGGGGATCGGCACCCTCTACCGTCATTTCCCCACCCGGGCCGAGCTGCTGAACGCCGTCTTCCAGGAAGCCCTGACGGAGCTCCTGGACCGCTCGGGGGAGCTGGCCGAGGCCGAGGAGCCGTGCCGGGCGCTCGTCGAGTGGCTGCGGGCCCTGATCGCCCACGCGGGCGAGTACCGGGGGCTCGCGCACGCGCTGATGTCCGCCTCGTACGACCGGAGTTCGGCGCTCGCGCAGTGCAGCGATCCGCTGCGCGCGGCGGGTGAGCGGCTGCTCGGGCGCGCCCGGGAGGCGGGCCAGGTGCGCGCCGACGTGTCGATCGGCGACCTGATGCAGCTGACCAACGCGATCGCGCTGGCGGCGGAACAGTGTCCGGAGGACGCGGAGTTGGCGGATCGCCTGCTGGAGCTGACGCTTCGGGGCATCAAGGCGTGAGGTGACGGCTGCCGCCGTGGCGAGGAAGGTTCGGCGGAGCGCGGGACCCCTGGGGGAGGGCCCGCGGGCTCAGCGGCGCCGCATGTCGGCGACCCGCGCCGTGCGCTCCAGTGTCTCGGCGGCCATCCCTCCGCCCGGTCCCCGGAACTGACCGGCCGCCATCCGGCCGCGCTGCACCGGGAGCGGCATGTCACGGCGGGGCCGGGCGCCCGGGGGGACCTGGTCACCGCCGGTGGGGCCGGCGGCGGCGCCCGTACCGGCGACGGCGATGTGCACGCCCTGGTCGGCGAGGGCCTGGAGCTCGGTGGCGGCCCGGTCGTCGTGGGCGGGCGGTTCGTCGGTCACCAGGCGGGTGATGACGTCCGTGGGCACCGTCTGGAACATGGTGTCGGAGCCGAGCTTGGTGTGGTCGGCGAGGACCACGACCTCGGCCGCCGCCTGGACGAGTGCCCGGTCCACGCTCGCGGAGAGCATGTTGGACGTGGACAGGCCGCGCTCGGCGGTGAGTCCGCTTCCGGAGAGGAAGGCGCGGGAGACCCGGAGGCCCTGGAGCGACTGCTCGGCCCCGCTGCCCACCAGGGCGTAGTTGGAGCCACGGAGGGTTCCCCCGGTCATGACGACCTCGACCCGGTTGGCGTGGGCGAGGGCCTGGGCGACCAGGAGCGAGTTGGTGACCACGGTCAGACCGGGCACGCGGGCGAGCCGGCGTGCCAGCTCCTGCGTGGTCGTCCCGGCGCCGACGACGATGGCCTCGCCTTCTTCGACGAGGCTCGCGGCGACGTCGGCGATGGCCGTCTTCTCCGCGGTCGCGAGATGGGATTTCTGCGGGAAGCCGGATTCTCGCGTGAATCCGCCCGGCAACACCGCACCGCCGTGCCGGCGGTCGAGGAGTCCTTCTGCCTCAAGGGCCCGTACGTCTCTCCGTACGGTCACTTCAGAGGTCTGGACGACGCGGGCGAGCTCGCGGAGCGACACGGCCCCATTGGCTCGCACCATTTCGAGGATCAACTGGCGACGTTCTGCAGCGAACACGAAACTGACAGTAACGTGACCGGCCGATACTTTTCAGCACTATGCGCCGAATTACAGAAGATGCACACAGACGGGGCCTCCAAGTGGTATGGGAGGCCCCGCCGTTGATTCGTCATGCGCCAGGGCTATGCCCTGCCTTGCCGGGGGTTGTCCGAGTCGGCGAACCGTTCCCGCAGGCGGGAGCCGTGCGCCGGACGTCGATCCGGCGGGCTGTCACGCCTCGCCCGCGGACTTCCGGGTGTGCAACTGCCGTGCCACTTCCGCGATCGAACCCGAAAGGGAGGGGTACACGGTGAAAGCATTTGCGATCTGTTCGACCGTCAGATTGTTGTCGACCGCGATCGAGATCGGATGGATCAGTTCGCTCGCCTTCGGCGCGACGACACAGCCGCCGACCACGATGCCGGTGCCCGGACGGCAGAAGATCTTGACGAAGCCGTCCCGGATGCCCTGCATCTTCGCGCGCGGGTTGCGCAGCAGCGGCAGCTTGACGACCTTGGCGTCGATCTTGCCCGCGTCCACATCTGCCTGCGTGTAGCCGACGGTGGCGATCTCGGGGTCGGTGAAGACGTTCGACGAGACCGTCTTCAGGTTGAGCGGGGCCACCGCGTCGCCGAGGAAGTGGTACATCGCGATACGGCCCTGCATCGCGGCCACGGAGGCGAGCGCGAAGACACCGGTCACGTCACCCGCCGCGTACACGCCGGGGGCGGTCGTACGGGAGACCTTGTCGGTCCAGATGTGACCGGAGTCCTTCAGTTTGACCCCCGCCTCCTCCAGACCCATTCCGGCCGAATTCGGGATCGCGCCGACCGCCATCAGACAGTGCGTACCGGAGATGACCCGGCCGTCCGCGAGGGTGACCTCGACCCGGTCGCCGACCCGCTTGGCGGACTCGGCGCGGGAGCGGGCCATGACGTTCATGCCGCGGCGGCGGAAGACGTCCTCCAGGACGGCGGCGGCGTCCGGGTCCTCGCCCGGCAGCACGCGGTCACGGGAGGAGACCAGGGTGACCCGGGAGCCGAGCGCCTGGTAGGCACCGGCGAACTCGGCACCCGTCACACCGGAACCGACCACGATGAGCTCCTCGGGGAGCTCCTTCAGGTCGTAGACCTGCGTCCAGTTCAGGATGCGCTCGCCGTCCGGCTTGGCGTCCGGCACCTCGCGCGGGTGGCCGCCGGTCGCGATGAGCACGGCGTCCGCGGTCAGCGTCTCCTCCGTGCCGTCGGCGGCCGTGACGATCACCTGGCGCGAGCCGTCCATCGCCTGCCGGCCGGAGAGCCGGCCGCGGCCGCGCAGCACGCGGGCGCCCGCCCTGGTGACGGAGGCGGTGATGTCGTGCGACTGGGCGAGCGCCAGGCGCTTCACCCGTCGGTTGACCTTGCCGAGGTCCACGCCCACCACACGGGCCGCCTGCTCCACGTGCGGGGTGTCGTCCGCGACGATGATGCCCAGCTCCTCGTACGAGGAGTCGAAGGTGGTCATCACCTCGGCGGTGGCGATCAGGGTCTTGGAGGGAACGCAGTCGGTCAGGACGGACGCGCCGCCGAGGCCGTCGCAGTCGACGACGGTCACCTCCGCGCCGAGTTGGGCGCCCACCAGGGCCGCCTCGTATCCGCCGGGTCCGCCGCCGATGATCACGATCCGGGTCACTGGGATCTACGCCTCGCGCTCTCGTTCTGCCGGGGGGTCCCCCCGCTGGGATGCAGTGCGTACGCCATTGTCCCGCACGCTTCAAGTGCGTACCCCATTCTCCCGCACGCCCGGCGCGGCCTCACGCCGGGGCCTCCGAAGGGACGGCCGCCCCCGGGCAGGGCTCCCCCGGGGCCCTCACCTCGGAGTTCGGCGGACACCCCGCCCCCTCCCGTACCCTCGGTCCCATGTCGCTCTACGCCGCTTTCGCCGGCAACCTCGACGCGCGGCTGATGAGCCGCCGCGCACCGCACTCCCCGCTGCGCGGCACCGGCTGGCTGAACGGCTGGCGGCTGACCTTCGGCGGCGAGCAGATGGGCTGGGAGGGAGCGCTGGCCACCATCGTGGAGGCCCCCCGCTCCCAGGTCTTCGTGGCGCTCTACGACATCGCGCCGATGGACGAGGACTCCATGGACCGCTGGGAGGGCGTCGGCCTCGACATCTACCGCCGGATGCGGGTCCGGGTGCACACCCTGGACGGCGAGGAGCCGGCCTGGGTGTACGTCCTCAACGCGTACGAGGGCGGCCTGCCGTCCGCGCGGTACCTGGGCGAGGTGGCCGACGCGGCCGAGTCCGCGGGCGCGCCGCACGACTACGTGATGGAGTTGCGCAAGCGCCCCTGCTGAGCCGCCCCGCCGGCGGTGCCGCCCGAAGAGCGCCCGCCGACCGGTGTCCGCCGGAAGGTGTACGAACTGCCGACGCGCGGGGACGAGGGTGAGCGTGCTCCATTCGTCGGAAACGACAAGACAACGATCGCATGTCCGTCGGCATCGTCATCTACGCGCGTAGGCAAACTCCGGATACGCTTCTGCGCGTATCAAATCCGTCCGGGGCCAACCTCGGACCCCCCTCCCCGAGGCGAGAGAGTCAGTGAACGCAACTGCCACCCCGTACGAGGCCGCCGAGGCCGCTGCCGCACGTCTTCGCGAGCTGACCGGCGTCGAGAACCACGACGTCGCCCTGGTCATGGGCTCGGGCTGGGCGCCCGCCGTCGACGCGCTCGGCGCTCCCGAGGCCGAGTTCCCGGTGACCGACCTGCCCGGCTTCCCGCCGCCCGCCGTCGAGGGCCACGGCGGCAAGATCCGCTCGTACAAGATCGGTGAGAAGCGCGCCCTCGTCTTCCTCGGCCGCACCCACTTCTACGAGGGCCGCGGTGTCGCCTCCGTCGCCCACGGCGTCCGCACCGCCGTCGCCGCCGGCTGCAAGACGATCATCCTGACCAACGGCTGCGGCGGCCTGCGCGAGGGCATGCGCCCGGGCCAGCCGGTCCTCATCAGCGACCACCTCAACCTGACGGCGGCCTCCCCGATCGTCGGCGCGAACTTCGTGGACCTCACCGACCTGTACTCGCCGCGGCTGCGCGCGCTGTGCAAGGAGGTCGACGAGACCCTCGAAGAGGGCGTCTACGTGCAGTTCCCCGGGCCGCACTACGAGACCCCGGCCGAGATCAACATGGTCCGCGTGCTCGGCGGCGACCTCGTCGGCATGTCCACCGTCCTGGAAGCCATCGCCGCGCGCGAGGCGGGTGCCGAGGTCCTCGGCATCTCCCTGGTCACCAACCTGGCGGCGGGGCTCTCGGGCGAGCCGCTGAACCACGAAGAGGTGCTGCAGGCGGGGCGGGACTCGGCGGCGCGGATGGGTGAGCTCCTGACGCGCGTCCTGGACCGGATCTGAGTTCCTCCCCACCCCGCCCCTTCCCGTGACCGGGGCTCCGCCCCCGGACCCCCGCGCCTCGAACTCCCCCTACGCCCTTGCGGGCGTGGGGGACCTCGGGCGGGGCTGAGAGTTCAGCCCCGCCCGGCGTTCGAGGGCACGGCCGAAGGCCGTACGGGGGGCTGGGGGCCCGCCCCGTTTCGGGAAGGGGCGGGGTGGGGGAAGGCTCCGCGCAGCGGCAGACCACCCACCCGCACCCACCCCCGCCGACACCCCGAAAGGCACACCGTGACGCAGGACGACCTCATCGCCCGGGCCCAGGCATGGCTCGCCGAGGACCCCGACAGTGAGACCCGGGAGGAGCTCGCCGCGCTCCTCGACCGCGGCGCGAGCGACGAGATCGCCGCCCGATTCGCCGGCACGCTGCAGTTCGGCACCGCCGGGCTCCGCGGTGAGCTGGGCGCCGGGCCCATGCGGATGAACCGTTCGGTCGTCATCCGCGCCGCCGCCGGCCTCGCCGCGTACCTCAAGGCGCAGGAGCCCTCCGGGAGCGAAGGAGGGGCCGGGCTCGTCGTCATCGGCTACGACGCCCGCTACAAGTCGGCCGACTTCGCGCGCGACACCGCAGCCGTGATGACCGGCGCGGGCCTGCGCGCCGCGCTCCTCCCCCGCCCGCTGCCGACGCCCGTCCTCGCGTACGCCATAAGGCATCTGGGCGCCGTCGCGGGTGTCGAGGTCACCGCGAGCCACAACCCGCCGCGCGACAACGGCTACAAGGTCTACCTGGGCGACGGCTCGCAGATCGTGCCGCCCGCCGACGCGGAGATCGCCGCCGAGATCGACGCGATCCGCTCGCTGCACGACGTGCCGCGTCCGGAGGCCGGCTGGGAGACCCTCGGTGACGAGGTCCTGGGCGCCTATCTGGAGCGTACGGACGCCGTCCTGACCCCTGGGTCCCCCCGCACCGCGCGGACCGTCTACACGGCCATGCACGGCGTCGGCAAGGACGTCCTGACGGCGGCCTTCGCCCGGGCCGGCTTCCCGCCGCCCGCGCTCGTCGCCGCGCAGGCCGAGCCGGACCCGGCGTTCCCGACGGTCGCGTTCCCGAACCCGGAGGAGCCGGGTGCCATGGACCTCGCCTTCGAGGCGGCCCGGGCCGTGGACCCCGACCTGATCATCGCCAACGACCCGGACGCCGACCGCTGCGCCGTGGCCGTGCCCGACGCGACCGTCGTCGGCGGCTGGCGGATGCTCCGCGGCGACGAGGTGGGCGCGCTGCTCGCCGCGCACCTGGTGCACAAGGGCGCGACGGGCGTGTTCGCCGAGTCGATCGTGTCGTCCTCGCTGCTCGGCCGGATCGCGGAGGCCGCGGGCGTCGGCTACGAGGAGACGCTGACCGGCTTCAAGTGGATCGCCCGCGTCGAGGGCCTGCGGTACGGCTACGAGGAGGCGCTCGGCTATTGCGTCGACCCGGAGGGCGTCCGCGACAAGGACGGCATCACGGCGGCGCTGCTCGTGACCGAGCTCGCGTCGGTGCTCAAGGAGCAGGGCCGGACGCTGACCGACCTGCTCGACGACCTGGCGGTCGCGCACGGGCTGCACGCCACGGACCAGCTGTCGGTGCGGGTCGAGGACCTGAGCATCATCGCGAACGCCATGACGGCGCTGCGCGAGCGGCCGCCGGTCTCGCTCGCCGGTCTGACGGTCGTGTCGGCGGAGGACCTGACGAAGGGCACGGAGTCGCTGCCCCCGACGGACGGGCTGCGGTACCACCTGGAGGGCGACTACAAGGCCCGGGTGATCGTCCGCCCGAGCGGCACCGAGCCGAAGCTCAAGTGCTACCTAGAGGTCGTGGTGCCGGTCGCCGCGGCGGTCGACCTCGCCCCGGCGCGGGCGACGGCCGACGAGGTGCTGGTGGCGATCAAGCGGGACCTGTCGGCGGCGGCGGGTCTCTGACCCTCGCACAGCCACGAAGGGCCGGTACGGGGACTCCGTACCGGCCCTTCGGCCGTCCGGGTGAAACCCGCACGGCACATGACGTCTCTCGGCTCCCGCACGCCGGGGGCGCACGCCGGAGATCGGTCTCAGCCGAAGCGGCCGTTGACGTAGTCGGAGGTGCGCGGATCGGTCGGGGAGTTGAACACCGTCTCCGTGGGCCCCTGCTCGACGATCACTCCGGGGGTGCCCTGTTCGGCGAGGAAGAAGGCGCAGGAGTCGGAGACGCGGGCCGCCTGCTGCATGTTGTGGGTGACGATGACGACGGTGACCTCCGACTTCAGCTCGGCGATGGTCTCCTCGACGCGCCGAGTGGAGGTCGGGTCGAGCGCCGAGCAGGGTTCGTCCATGAGCAGGACCCGGGGGCGGACGGCGAGCGAGCGGGCGATGCAGAGGCGCTGCTGCTGGCCGCCGGAGAGCGCCCCGCCGGGCTGCCGCAGCCGGTCCCTGACCTCGTTCCAGAGGCCGGCCCGGGTCAGGCACTCCTCGACGAGGTCGTCCTTGGCCTCCTTGCCGGCCCGGATGCCGCCGAGCTTCAGGCCGGCGAGGACGTTCTCGTACAGGGACATCGCGGGGAACGGGTTGGGCTTCTGGAAGACCATGCCGATCTCGCGGCGGGCGTGGGTGATGCGGCGGCCCCGGTCGTAGATGTCGGCGCCGTCGAGGAGGACCCGGCCGGCGAGCGAGGCGGTGCCGGTGAGTTCGTGCATCCGGTTGAGGATGCGCAGGAAGGTCGACTTGCCGCAGCCGGAGGGGCCGATGAGGGCGGTGACCTCACGGGCGGGCATGGCGAGCGAGACCCGGTCGAGGACCTTGCGGTCGCCGAACCAGGCGGAGACGGAGTCGGCTTCGAGGTCGGCGGCACGGGACGGGGCCGCCGTGCCGCCGACCGGCACGAGCGGCGGGACGGGCGGCAGGGTGACGGTGTCGGCGAGATCGGTCACGGTGTGAACTCCACAGCGGTCAGAGGAGGTTGGGGAGGAGCCGGGTCAGTTCGCCGGAGACGAGGACGCCGAGGGCGAGGAGGACCGGGACGGCGGTGACCCAGGTCTGGCGGTTTCCCCAGCGGCGGCGGGCGAGGACGGTGAGCAGGGCGGCGAGGAGCAGCGCCTGGGCGCCGAGGAAGATCCCGGGCCAGGCGTCGGGGTCGCCCGCGAGGGGCTTCTCGGCGGCCGTGATCCAGCCGGGGCGCAGCGGCCGGGGCGGGCTGGGCCGGGCTGCGCCGAGGAGCCTGGCGTCGATGCGGACGATGTCCTCGGGGGTGTACGCGCCACCGCTCGCGGTCATCAGGGTGAGCCGTCCCTCGCCGGAGGCGAGGGCCGCGGGGTTGGGGTCACCGGGGTGCCGGACGCCCGTCACCTCGTACACCGCCTCGCCCTGACCGGTCGCCACCTCGACGCGGGCGCCGTTCGGGAGGCGGTGCACGTCGTTGAAGGGGCTGCCGTAGCCCCACTTGCGGCCCATGATCACGCTGGCCCCGGCCTGGCCGGGCAGGGCGGTGTCCCGGCGGTGCCCGGGCCCGGACATGAGGACCTCGGAGGTGGTGCCCTCGGCGACGACCTCGCGGAGTCCGAGCGCGGGGATGCGGAGCAGGGCGACGGGGGCGCCGGGTTCGAGCGGCTTGCCGTCGTAGGTGAGCTGCCCCACCGGGGCGGTGCCGAGGGCGAGTTGCTCGCGCAGTTCGTCGTAGGCGGTGGACTGCTCGCGGGCGTGCTGGAGGTGTCCGACGACGGTGAGGTTGGCGGCGAAGCCGATGAGCAGCGCGGCGAGGACGGACAGCGCCGCCCCGGCCAGGGCGAGCCCGGCGCGGGGGGCGGTGGGGGGCGGTGCGGTGGTCACGGGCGGGCGCCCGCCTTGCGGCGGCGGGTCTGGATCACGGCCGCCGCGCCGAGGAGGCAGAGTGCGAGGGAGCCGAGCGCGGCGGAGGCGGCGGTGGAACCGGTGGCGGCGAGGCTGCCGTTGCCGCCGTCGGTGCCGGTGCCTCCGGAGCCGCCGCTGGTGCCGCTTCCGCCGGAGTCGCCGGAACCGCCCTGCGCATCGCTGCCGCCGGAGCCGCCCGAGGTGCCCGAGTCGCCGCCGGAGCTGCCGCCCGAGGTGCCGGAGTCGCCGGTCGCGGTCGGCGACGGCGTGTCGGTGCCGGTCGGACCCGGGGTGTCGCTCGGCGTGTCGCTGGGGGTGTCCGTCGGCGTGGGCGTGTCGGTGGGGTCGTCCGTCGGGGTCGGCGTGCCGGTGCCGGTGCCCGTCGGGGTGGGGGTGGTGCCGGTGGGGGTCGGGGTGGTGCCGGTGGGGGTGGGGGTGGGTTCGGCCACGTACAGCGAATAGACGAACGAGGCGGGGGTGTAGGCCTCGGGGTCGGTGGGGGTGAACGTGACGACCACCGGCAGGCCGTCGTTGTTGACGGCGGACTCCGTGACGGTGACCTGGGCCTTCCCTCCGACGACGTCGACGGTGCCGATGTCGACGAGTTCGTCGTTCACGAACTTCTGGAAGCTCACCGATCCGGCGGCCTCCTTGGGCTGGAAGGTCGCGATGATCTCGGCCGGTGCGCCGACGACGGCGACGGCGGGGTCGGAGACGACCTCCAGCAGGGTCGCCTTCTGCGCGATCGGGGCCCAGGTGTCACCGGTGACCTGGATCATCGTGGAGAAGTAGTCCTCCGACTCGGCTCCGATGCCGGTCCGGCAGTAGAGGCGAAGCTCGTAGCGGCCGTCCAGGGGCCCTTCGGGGATGAAGTTCCGGAGGCCCTCCTGGAGCGAGGTGTGAGTGGCCTCGACGTCGACGGGCCGGGTGAAGGGCCCCGCGCTCAGGGGGTCCCCGGGGACGGTGCCGGCTATCGCGTGGAAGGTGCCGAGGACGGGTTCGACCACTCCGAGCCGGGCCTTGAGGTAGGGCTTGGCGGGGTCGGCCGGTGCCGGGCAGGCGGCGGTGGTGGTGACCCCGGTGGCGAAGGGCCGGGCGGTGACGGAGCCCGAACCGCCCTGGAGCGTGAAACTCCCGTGGACGGTGGCGGCCTTGGCGGGGACGGCCAGGGCCAGGGCGGCGGCGAGGGCGCCGCAGAGGAGGGCGAGTGCCGTCAGGAGGGCGACGGGTGATCTGAGTGGTGCGGGGCGGTTCATGCGGGTCCCCCAGGAGTCGGATGCGGGAGCGGGTGGGCCGGTGGTGGCGGGATCGGGCGGCGTGGTGTGCCCGCCCGGAGGTCGGGCAATCGGGCGGGCAGTCAGTCGGGCGGTCGGGCGGTCGGGCGGTCGGGAAGCGATACGGGGAGCGGATGCACCACGGATACGCCGGGGGGCCGGGCACCCGAAGGTGCCCGGCCGGTGTGCGGTCAGGAAGCGGTGGTGATCAGCGCTCGCCCTTGACGGTGGTGGCGCCGCAGGCGGTGCCGAGGGCGCCGAAGCCGTAGTTGGTGATGGTCGTGGTGGCGGCGCAGACCTTGGAGGTCGAGCCGACGAACGTGGAGGAGATCGTGGCGTTGGTCAGCTTCGGGGTCGGGACCACGTTGTAGACGTCACGCAGGAAGGGGAACGCCGTGTTCAGGGTCTTGTCGGCGTTGCGGGGCGCGACGGTGCCGACGGAGCCGAGGACGGCCGCGCCGCGGCGGTTCGCGACGACGCCCTTCTCCTGCGCCGTGTACTGGGCGACGGAGTACGGGGCGATGTCACCGGCGGTGTCGAGGACGGTGCCGTCGTTCTCCTGGACGCCCTGCTGGACGCAGGAGCCCGGGGCGGTCACGCCGATGGAGGAGAGGAAGAACTGACGCGTGCCGGAGTTGGCCTGCGGCAGGATCGGGGTGAGCGCCACGCCGTTGAGGGCCGTGAGGTTGCACTCGTAGATGTCCTTGAGCTGCGTCGCCGTCAGGTCGGAGGGCAGCGTGCTGTCGGAGCGCTTCACCCAGGACACCGCGTCCTTGGCGAAGGGGATCCAGGTGAGGTCCGTGGTGCTGGTGTCGGCCGGGCCGCGCGAGGAGCGGGCGAAGTCGAGGCAGCCGGAGTTGGTGTCCACGGCGTTGCGCAGCGCGTCGATGCCGGCGGAGGAGCCGTTCGGGCGGTTGATCACACAGCCGGCCGACTTGGTCTTGATGGTGGCCGTGCCGGTGGCGTCCCAGGACGCGATGATCTTCTGACCGATGGCGTTGACGACGACGTTGCCGAGGCCGTTCATGACGTCCTGGGTCGTGTCCGAGCCGGTGCCGGCGAGGGTGCGGTACTGGGTGATCGGGTTGGGGTCGGCCTGCGCGGCGGGGGCGAGGGCGACACCGAGACCGAGGGCGGCCACACCGAGGGCGGCACCGATACGAGCGCGGGACTTGACGTTCACTTCTGATCTCCTCCGTGGAAACGGATGTCATGGAATGGACGCACAAGCAAAATCCGGATTCTTCAACCGGCCGGTCCGTCGACCGGCCGGGAACAACAATTCCTCACCGGTGGCACGGGCGGCCACCACGGTCAGCCGCTCTTCAGGTTACGAATTCCTGTCCTAGGTGAATCCGAGGGAATTCGACGGCGGCCGGCGGCGGCCAGGACCGCGGGTCCCGCGATACCGGCGACGCCGCCGACGACCAGGACCGCGAGAAGGACCCAGCGAATGACGCCGAGCACCTGGGAGGGCGTGCTGCCGGTGTCGGCGAGCCGCTCCCCCGGTGCGCCCCCGGAGCCGTTCCCGCCCGCGCCGGAGGCCGGCGGCGGCGCGGCGGAGGACGGCGACCCGGCGGCCGCGCCCGTGTCCGTACCGCCGCCGGTGGACCCGCTCGCGGACCCGCTGCCGGAACCGGAAGCCGAGCCCGAGCCCGAGCCGCCGGAGCCTGTGCCCGTGGAGCCCGTCGTGCCGTTCGTTCCCTGGCCGCCGCCGGAGTTCGGGCCTCCGGTCGCGCCGCCGTCACCGCCGGCCGTGCCGCCGGTGGTGGCGCCCGGTCCGGTCGGCGTGCCGCGCTCCAGGCGGTCGGCCGCCGCGGCGGCCTGGGCCTTCAGCTTCGCGGGCATCGGGGCGTAGCCGAGGGGCAGTTCACCGGGGGCGGTGCCCTGCTTCTGCCCGGGTCCGGCCGCGTACCGCAGCACGCGCGCGTAGTCCTTGCGGGCGTCCGCCGGAAGGCCGGTGGAGGCGGCGGCGTAGGTCACCACCGTCAACGGGTAGGCGTCCTTCGTCGCGCGAGCCGGGTCGGGGACGAGGACCCCCGGGACGGAGGAGTCCTTGAACTGTTCGACCGCCTTGAGCATGGCCCGGGTGGTGGGCCGGACGTAGGTGCCGTCGGCGTTCGCCAGGGCCGCGGTCTGGAGCTGATAGCGGGTTGCCGAGGAGGAGTCGATGATGCCGTAGGCGCGTCGGCTGCCCGGCAGGACCAGGGGGCCGGTGAGCTTGAGTCCCCCCGTGGCGGTGTCCTCGGCGACCTCGTACTTGGTGTTGTTGGTGCCCCTCCGTGTCGACCGGGCGGCGTCGTGGAAGTCGCCGGCGTACGGCGAGCGGTCGATCACCCCGTACCTGATGGACTTCCCCGACAGCAGGAGTTCCGTCTCCGTGGGATCTGCCTTCGGGAACTCGTAGAGACTGGACGTGCTGATTCCCAGACTCTTGTAGTGGGGGTTCATCTTCATTCCCCACGGGTCCGGCTTCCCGTCGAGGAAGGAACGCGCGTCGGCGTTGCTCCGCAGATAGTCCCAGACGACTTTCGCGGTGTCCGCCCGATCGGCGGAAAGGAGAATTCCGCCGGGATAGCTCAGCTCCGCCGGCCGGAACTCCTCGAATTGCGGATTCAGCTTCAGGAACTCCGGGTCCCGGACGATCGAGACCGGATTGCCCTTCAGATGCGCCAGGGGCTCCATGCCCCACGTGTTCACCCGGACGTCGTAGGGGTAGGACAGCGTGAGCAGCTTCGCCAGCAGCCGTGGGTTCAGCCGCAGGTCCTTCACGAGCCCGATCCTGTCGGCCTCCCAGAAGAACCCGACGGTCAGCGCGCTGACGGCCACGGGTGCGTGGACGAAGCCCGCCTTCTCCCCGCCTTCCACGGGCTCGACGGTGAAGCCGAGACCGGGCGAGGTGGAGGTCGGGGCGAGCAGACTCGACCGGGCCAGCTCCTCGCCCCGCTGGGAGAAGGTGAAGCGGGTGGAGCCGCCCGCGCACAGGGCCGCCTGCCAGGAGGTGACGGCTTCCGTGACCAGCTCGGAGCCGGTCATGCGACGCTCGGCCTTGTCCGTGGGGCAGGGGTCGCCGACGGGCAGGAAGTCGAGGGGGAAGGTGATGCGCTGGTTCCAGTTGGTGGTGGAGAGCGGCGAGGACTGCAGACTTCCGTTGTTCGCGGTCCCGTCCGGGTCACGGGAGCCGCGGGGCACCACGACGAGCCAGCACCTTCGGCCTCGGGCGTCCGCACCGGTACCGACCGGATCGCCGCACCCGAGGTGCGGAGCCTCCCGGGTGGACTGCAGGTTGAATCCCACCTCGCCCGTCCCGTCCGGCTGGGTGACGGCGAAGGACTCCTCGTTGGTGTCGTTGTTGCTGAAGTAGGTCCAGTCGGTGGACGTCTTCGTCGGAGGGCCCGAGACCGGGGTGAAGGGCACGAACGGAGAGGTCGTCTGCCCCGGCAGACCCGGAGCCGGAATCGGCTCGTCGTACTCCGTCTCCCGCGGGTCCGTGCCGACGGCGATCACCCGCTGCAGGACGAACTGCCCGAAGTCGAGAGCGGCGGGCGCGGCGCCGAACTGGCACTGCTCCCGCTTTGGTCCCGCCGGGTCGTCCCCCCAGCACTGCATGATCTGGAGGAAGTCGGTCTTCTTGCTGTACGTCTGCTTCCCGCCCTTCCACGTGACGCGCACTCCCTGTCCGCGGAGGTTCTTCGTCTGGTGGACGGTCACCTCCAGCTTCGAGAAGTCGTCGTGGGGCCCCTTGGTCCCTCGTTTCGTCAGCGCCGAGCTCTGCGACGGGTCGGTCGCCGCCACCGCCGGACTGTCCTGCGGCAGCGGAACGAGGGCGAGCAGAACGGCGGCGAGCAGCGCCCCGAGTCCGGCCCTTCTGGTGAGCGTCGGTTTCACCGTCCCCCTCCCTGGCGTTCGGCGCGGGCCGCGAGGGCGCGGCCGACGAGTGGCGGGGCGATGACGGTGGCGAGGAGCAGGAAGGCGGAGAGGGCCATGAGGATCCCGCGCAGGCCGCCGCCCGTGTCGGCGGCGAGGGTGACCGGGGTGCCGACGATCTGGTTGCCGCCGGAGTCCTGGCCGGTGCCGGTGCCTCCGCCCGTACCGCCGCCGTCCCCGGCGAGGATCTCGCCGGTGTCGGGGTCGACGGCTCCGCCGCCCGTGGCGCCGCCGGAGGCGGATCCGCCTCCGGAGCCCGTGCCGCCGCCCGTACCGCCGGTCGCGGAACCCCCGGTGCCGGAGCCGGTGCCGGAGCCGGTGGCGCCGCCGGTGCCACCACTGGCCGAACCGCCGTTGCCGCCCGAGCCGTTGGATCCGTTGGTGCCGGATCCGCCGGAGCCGCCGTTCGAGGAGCCGGAGCCGTTCCCGGTTCCGTTCCCGCCGGTCGAGCCGCCCGTGGCGGAGCCGCCGCCGGTCGAACCGCCGTTGTTCACCTGCGTGTTCGTGCCCTTGGCGCCGCCCGTGCCGTCACCGCACTGCGTCGGACCGCGCTTGTCGCAGGGCTTCGGCCGCGGGGCGTTCTTGGCGAGGGTGTTCGTGCCGTCGGCCGAGAACGTGGGGTTGCGGCAGTCGGACAGGTCGACCGCGCCGGTCGGCGCGCCGGGTACCCGGCGGACCTGGTCGAAGCCGGCCTGGACGAGGTTCCTCGGGAGCGGCGAGTAGCCGAGTTCCTCGGCCTGCTGCTGGCCCTCGCAGAGGAAGTAGCGGGCGAAGGTACCGAGCGAGCGGCCCTTCTCGGTGGTGTGCGGGGCGGTGTCCGAGGTGGGGACGACCATGTAGCTGTAGCTGGAGAGCGGGTAGCTGCGCTGGTCCCCGGAGCGGTAGACGTCGTCGAGGATCTGGGTCAGGTAGTTCGTCGAGTTCCGGTCGGAGTTGATCCGGGCCTTGAGCAGGGCGACGGCGACGGCCTGGGCGGTCGGCTCGACGTAGTAGCCGGAGGAGTTGAGCACCTTGACGACCGGGAAGTGGGCGTTGATCGCGTACGAGTACTCGACGTAGGTGATGGCGCCCTCGCCCTGCGGCTGGCGGACGTGCGCGGAGACCCCGAGCGAGCCGGACTTGGCGACGGTGGTGGTGCCGGGCACGACGGGGAAGTACGAGGTCATTCCGCAGGGGGTGGAACGGCCGGCGCGCCGGCAGTAGTCGTCCCAGACGGAGCCGTTCTCCTTGGCGAGCCAGGTGGTGAACTGGGCGGTCGTGCCGGAGCCGTCGGAGCGCACGACGGGGACGATGCGGCGGGCGGGGAGGGTGAGGCCGGGGTTGTCGGCCTTGATCTCGGGCGCGTTCCACATGGTCAGCCGGCCGGTGAAGATCTTCGCGAGGACGGGGCCGGAGAGCCGCAGGTTGGTGACCTGGCGGCCGCCGATCCGCAGGTTGTACATGAAGGCGGTGCCACCGGCGACGATCGGCATGTACGCGTAGCCGCGGCGCGGCGGTACGTCGGTGGCGCCGCCGTCGTTGAGGCCGTACGGGATCTCGGAGACGGCGAAGTCGACGGTGCCGTTCTTGAACTGCTCGCGGCCCTGCGAGGAGCCGTTGGCGTTGAAGTTGACCGTGAGGCCGACGTTGGCGCCGATGTTGCGGCGCCACTGCTCGACGGCGTTGGAGCTCCAGGTGGAGCCGGAGCCGGTGATCTTGGTGTACCCGGCGGCCTGCGCGGCCGGCGGATGGACGAGCAGGGCGAGCACCGCGCACAGGGCGGCGGCGAGCCCCAGGGCGGTGCGGGCGAGCGGGGCGGCGGATCTCACGGCGTACTCCTCGGAGGTACGGATCGGTCGGCGGGCGCGGCGGCGGACCCTGCCGGGCCGGGGGTGGGCGCGGCGGTCGCGGAGGCGGCCGGGGACGGGACGTTCCCGGCCCCGGGGCCGGGAGCCCCCCGAGGGGTGGAGACCCACCGGGCCGCGTCCTGCCGGGAGGCGAGGGCGCGCCGCCGCTCCTGGCGCTTCGTCAGCTGCCCCGGTCCGCGCCCGCCCGCGATCCGCGCGAGGACGAAGAGGAGCAGGACGAGCAGCATGAGGACGGCGGCGGTGCCGAAGCCGCGGGCGATCATGTTCGGTTCGGGCGACTTGACGAGTTCGAAGGTGGCGAGCGGCAGGGAGACCTGCGCGCCGGAGGTCGGCAGGGCGTTCAGCTCGGCGGTGAACCCGGCGGTCAGCAGCACGGGCGAGGTCTCCCCCACCCCGCGCGCGGTGCCGAGGATCACGGCCGTGGTCAGCCCCGAGCGGGCGGTCGGCAGGACGACGTGCCAGACCGTGCGCCAGCGGGAGGACCCCATGGCGTACGAGGCCTCCCGCAGCGTGCCGGGGACGAGCCGGATGACGACGTCGGAGGCGCGGATGATGATCGGGAGCATCATCACGGAGAGGGCGAGCGAGGCGGCGAGCCCGGAGCGCTCGGTGCCCAGGGCCAGGATGACGGTCGCGTAGATGAAGAGTCCCGCGACGATCGAGGGCAGCGCGGTCATGGCCTCGACGACGGTGCGGACCAGGCGGGCGAAGGGTCCGGGCACCTCGTTGAGGAAGACGGCGCAGACGATGCCGGTGGGCACGGTGAGCGCGAGCGCGATGCCGACCTGTTCGAGGGTGCCGACGACGGCGTGCAGGATGCCGCCGACGTCGAGCGGTTCGAGGGGGCCCGCCAGGCTCATGTCCTCGGTGAAGAAGTTGAGGTGGACGAGGGCCGCGCGGCCCTCCCAGAGCGTGAAGGCGACGACGAAGACGAGGACGGCGAGGAGCAGCAGCCCGAAGCTGCGGACGACGACGCCGGCGATCCGGTCCCGTACGGCGGGCCCGTCCTCGTCGAAGGAGACGAGCAGCGCGTAGAGCCCGAGGAAGAGGACGTACGCGACGATCACGAAGCCGACGGCGCCGCTGAAGGGCAGCAGGCGGGCGAAGAGGAGCCAGGTGAGGGCGATCGAGGCCGCGGCGGCGCCGAGCAGCGCGTACACGTCGGAGGCGCGCGTGGTGCCGGTGGTGCGGCGGCGTTCGGGTCCGGGGGGCTGCGGGGCCCGCTCGGCGGGCGGTCGCAGCTTCGGCCGCTCCGGGGCGATGGTCATCGGGTTCGGGTCCCCCTTGAGGAGCGCACGGGCTAGGCGTCGCTCGTGGCGCCGGAGCGGCTGCGGGCGACGATGGACGAGGCGGCGAAGTTGACGATCAGGGTCATGACGAAGAGGGCGAAGCCGGCCGCCATCAGGGCGGACATGCCGAAGGGCGTGGCCTCGCCGTAGCGCAGGGCGATGAGGGAGGACACCGAGCTGGTGCCGGTCTGCAGGACGTGCCACTGGATGGTGAAGACCTGCGAGATGACCATGTAGACGGCGATGGTCTCGCCGAGGGCGCGGCCGAGGCCGAGCATGGTGCCGCCGATCATGCCGCCCTTGCCGAAGGGGAGGACGACGCTGCGGATCATGCCCCAGCGGGTGGCGCCGAGCGCGTACGCGCCCTCGCGTTCGCCGGCGGGGGCCTGGGAGAAGACCTCGCGCATGATCGAGCAGATGATCGGCGCGACCATCATGGCGACGACGAGACCGGCGACGAAGGTGGACGAGGTGTAGACGGTGGGCGGGGCCAGCGGATCGTCGGGGTCGGCGCCGTCGACGCGCAGGAACGGGATCCAGCCGAGGTACGTGGCGATCCAGCGGGCGATGGGGAGGATCGACTCCTCCAGCCAGAAGACGCCCCACAGTCCGTAGACGACCGAGGGCACGGCGGCCATCAGGTCGACGGTGGAGATGAGGGTGCGGCGCAGCCGGGGCGGGGCGTACTCGGCGATGTAGAGCGCCGCCCCGGTGGCCAGCGGCACGGCCACGACGATCGCGACGAGGGCGATGAGGACGGTGCCGAGGAGGACGGCCGCGATCCCGAAGCGTCCGGAGTCGGGCTCCCAGCTCTCGGTGGTGAGGAAGGAGAATCCGGCGCGGTCGAGGGCCTGCCAGGCGCGCAGGAGCAGGAAGCCGCCGACGAGGAGCATGACCGCGAGGACGATGCCGCCGCCGGTGCGGGCGACGGCACGGAAGACCCGGTCGGGAAGGCCGGGGTCGGCGTGGAGCCGTCGCGGCGTGTCGGGCGGCGGGTCGGCCGGTCTGCCGGGCGGCGGGCCGGGCGGCGGGTCAAGGGTCTCGGTCGTCACGGGAAGGACGTAAGTCCCGCCCGGTGGCCAGGCCCGCCCCGCGACGTGAACGAGGGGCGTGCGCGGGGCAACTTCCGTTCACCGTAAGGCTGTTGAGGCCCATCTCGGCCCCTCGGTGGCGATCAGTGCCCGGAACCGCGCATAGGCGGTGCGACAGGTGGAGTGGCGCTCGTAGGAGCGTCCGGAGAGCGCGGCGGTGCGGCCCTCGGCGTCCCTCAGGAGCCACACCCAGCCGTTGCCCCCGGCGGTGTGCTGCACCCCGCCGGCCATGTCGGCGTACCCGGTGCACAGGGCCGCGAAGGCCGCCCGGCACCCGGCGTGGTCGTCGTAGCAGCCCCCCGACCGCGCGACGACCCTCCCGTTCTGTGCGACGAGTCGCCATCCGTAGCGTCCGTCGGCCCCCATGTCGACCAGACAACGCGTCCCGGACACACCGGTGTCCTTGGTCATCGCCCCCACCCCCACAGTCTCGGCAAGCGCAATCTATTGAGACGGGGGTGACAGTTGGGCGCTAAACCATTTGCGGGTTGCACGCTTCACCAGGAGGTTGCCCCTAGGACACCGGCACCGGGGACGACCCGCCGGGAACGCGCCGGCGTGACGCGAAGAGGCACGGGGCGCGAAGAGGCGTGTGACGCGAAGAGGCCCGTGGCGCAGGGGGCTCGTGACGTGCCGAGGGGGTGTCCTGCCTGATCGGCAAGACACCCCCTCGTCCTGTCGGGTCAGCCCGTCGCCAGCAGGATCACCACGAGCAGCAGCCCGGCGACCGCGGGGCCGACGATCTCGTACGCCCAGCGCACCCGCGCCTCGCCCTGCGCACCCGGGGTCCCGGCGCGGCGCTCGGCCAGCTCGCGCAGGTCGGCGACCGTCTGGTCGGTGGGCGCGGTCCGGGAGGCACTGTCCCGGACGTTGGCGCTCACCGAGGTACGGCCGTGCGGGTCGTCCTGGGAGGCGCGGGCGGCCTTACGGGAGGCCTTCTTGCGCTGGCGCAGCGAGACGGGGATGGCCCACAGCTGGTACTTGGCGCCGTCCTGGGTGAAGACCTCGCTGGAGTAGCCGGCACGTACGTCGGCGACCGTCGCCCAGGGCAGCGTGATCGACCGGAACGGGTTGCGGATCCGGAGCCGGTCGTCGTTGGCGTACACGGCGGGCCGGATCGTGAACGCGACGATCAGCGGCACGGCGAGGACGAGACCCGCGAGCGCGAGCCAGGGCGACCGGCCCTCGCCGCGGAACATCACGTCACCGGCGAACAGGGCCGCGAGGATCAACAGGAACACCCCGCTCGCGATCCCGAGCGGCGACCGGAAGACACGGTCGGGGGACTGCGGCCCCGCGGACTTCTGCCCTGCGGACGGCTGCTCGGGGGTCGACTCGCGGCTCGGCTCGTGGCTGGGCTCGGGGGTCGGCTCGGGGGTCGTCATGGGCCGATTCTGCCTCAGCCGGGCACTGGGGGCTCAGGCGGCCCGCGTGGCCACGAGATCCGCGTACAGAATGATGTTGTCGGGGCGGTGGCCGTCGACCAGCTCGCCGCCGCAGGTGATGAGGCGCAGCTCGGGGCGCTTCGTGTCGCCGTACACCTTGGCCGTCGGGAAGGTGTCCTTGTCGACCTGCTCCAGTTCCCTGACCCGGAAGACCGCGGTGGTGCCGTCGGCCCGGGTCACGGTGATCTCGTCGCCGACCCGGACCTTGGAGACGTTCTTCAGTACGGCGGGGCCGCGGGCGGTGTCGAAGTGCCCGATGAGGACGGCGGGGCCGGTCTGCCCGGGCGTGACGCCCTTGTCGTACCAGCCGATGCGGTCGGCGTCCGCGACCGAGGGCACCTCGACGGTGCCGTCGGCGGCGAGCCCGAGCCCCAGGACGGGCCCGGTGGGCCCGGTGTCGACCCCGGCGGCGGGGACCTGGACGCGGACGGGCAGGGAGCGGGCGAGCGGCTTCACGGGCGCCGCGGTGGGTGCGGGGGCGGCGGTGGCCCCGGAGATCCGGGCAGGCGGGGTGACGGGCTGCTGCTCGCCCCCCGCGGAGCAGCCGGTGAGCGCGGCGAGGACGGCCAGGCCCGCCAGGAGGAGGACGGGGGCGGTACGGGCGGGGTGACGGCGGCGGTTCACGGGCGGGCTCCGGGCAGAGGGCGGACGGCAGAGGGCAGGCGGCAGGGGGCAGGCGGCAGGGGGCAGGGGCAGGCGGCGGACGGGGTCCGGCCGGTCGCCGCGCGGGACGCGGCGACCGGCCGGGGGTGGGGTGTGCTCCCGCTCGGGTCAAGGGGCGGGGAATGCGGGTGGAGCGAGGTACGGGCAATGCGGGTGATGCGGGTGATGCGGGTGATGCGGGTGATGCGGGTCAGACGCGCGCGGCGGCGGACCGGCGGCGCAGGACGACGAAGCCCAGACCGGCGGCGGCGAACGAGGCCCCGGCACCGGCCGCGAGCAGCGCGGTGTCGTCGCCCGCGGTGCCGAGCTCGGCACCGGCGGCGACGCCGCCCTTCGGGATGACGGAGGTCTGCCCCGCGTGGGTGGTGGTGCCGGTCCCCGTCCCGGTCGCGCCGTTCGCGGTGTCGCCCGGGACCGTCTCCGCGGTGCAGCCCTTCGGCAGCTTCGGGAAGGCGTGCGTGGCGCCCTTGGCGGTGCCGCCCTCGACCTTGGTGTACAGCGACGGCGTGGTGCTGTTCGGGGCGACGATCCGGCCGATGAAGCCGACGCTCTTCGGCAGCGAGGGGTGCGCCCGGTCGACCATCGCGAAGACCCGGTCCTTACCGTTGTCGTCGGCGGCGCTGAACTCGGCCAGCGGGCCCTGCCGGGTCATGAACAGCTCGGCCTTGGTGCCCGCGCCGATGCTGACGGACGTGCTGACCGTGCAGGGGCCGAGCTCGGTGACGACCGGGGTGGACTCGCCCTGGCCGCCGCCGCCCATGCCGTACGGCTGCGGGGCCGCCTGCTTCGACGAGCCGGGGACGTAGGCGGAGAACGAGCCGCCCTGCTCCAGGACGACGACGGCCTTGCCGAAGGAGTAGACCTTGCTGCCGCCGTGGTTGTAGATGTAGCCGCGGCCCTTGTCGGTGGCGGGGTCGATCTCCTGGAGGCCGAAGACACCGTCCTTCCTGCCGAGCTCCACGACGGTGCCGTCGGCGAGCCGGTAGATGCCGGGGACGCCGGGGGCGGTGTTGCCGATCCAGTTGTGGAGGGTGCCGTCCGGGTTCAGGACGAGGAACTCGCCGTTGTCCTGCCCGGCGACGGAGCGGGTGTTCGCCTGGAGGACGCCCACCGGGTGACCCTGGCGGAAGAGCTCGGCGCGGTGGTGCAGGGCATTGACCTTGTAGATCTTGGCGACGGTTCCGGTCATGAGGGTCTCGGTGCGGACGAGGGTGCCCTGCGGGGTGTCGACCGCGGTCGCGGTCACCTCGCCGTCGGAGTTCAGGGTCACCGAGTATCCGGCGAAGACCGCGGTGTCCTTCCCGCCGTAGCCGGCGCCGGCCTTCAGCTCACCGAGCGTCCGGCCGCCCTTGATGACCGTCGCGGTGTAGTACGGGTGCTGGTCGCCCTTGGCGTACACCTTGGCCGACAGCCCACCTGCCAGCTGGACGGTGCGGAGGAGGGTTCCGTTCGCGGCGTCGACGGCGACGGCGGTCACCTTGCCCTCGGAGTCCAGGGTCACCGCGTACCCGACGATGGTCTTGGTGTCCTTCTGGGCGTAGCCGCCGCCCGCCTTCAGCTCACCGAGCACCTGGCCGTCCCGCACGATGGTGGCGGTGTAGTACGGGTGCTGGTCGCCCTTGGCGTACACCTTGGCCGACAGCCCACCCGCCAGCTGGACGGTGCGGACCGGGGCGTCCTCCGCGGCGGCGGGCGCGGCGGCCTTCGGCGCCGGGGTCGCACCGGCAGCGAAAGCGGCACCGGCGGTGAGCGCCGGGGCGGTGATCGCGACGCCCGCGACGAGGGCGGTGGTGATGGCGGTGCGGAGGGCGGTGCGCATAACGACTCCTGTGAAATCAGGCAGGTGGATGAGTGAGTCGCATGCCGCTTTTTCTCAGTCCGTTCGGGGGGTTCGGCGAGGTCTGGCCGGCTGCTGAAGGAAAATCTATTGATCTTGTATTCAGGACTCGTCCGCTCCATGTCACGGGGCCGTGACAGGAGTCACGGCCCCGGTCGGACGACGGTCACCACGCCGACCGCCGCCTGTGACCTCGGGCTCTGCGAAGCCGGTCCCCTGTACAGGTCGCTACGCGCGTAGATATGCTCGACTGGTGACCATGCCCACCACTGCATCCGCAGCATCCGCATTCGCCGACGTGACCGCGTCCGACGGTGCGCTGCGCCGCTTCCTCCACGGGCTGCCCGGCGTCGACGCCGTCGGCCTGGAGGCGCGCGCCGCGTCCCTCGGCACCCGCTCGATCAAGACCACGTCCAAGGCGTACGCCATCGACCTGGCCATTTCCATGATCGACCTGACGACGCTCGAAGGCGCGGACACCCCGGGCAAGGTCCGGGCGCTCGCCGCCAAGGCCGTCCGTCCCGATCCGACCGACCGCACGACCCCGACGACCGCCGCCGTCTGCGTCTATCCCGACATGGTGGCCACCGCCAAGGCCACCCTCGCGGGCTCCGGCGTCAAGGTCGCCTCGGTCGCGACCGCCTTCCCGGCCGGCCGCGCCGCGCTCCCCGTGAAGCTCGCCGACACGGCGGACGCGATCGCCGCGGGCGCCGACGAGATCGACATGGTCATCGACCGTGGCGCTTTCCTCTCCGGTCACTACCTGAAGGTCTTCGAGCAGATCGCCGCGATCAAGGCGGAGTGCGGTGACCGCGCCCGCCTCAAGGTGATCTTCGAGACCGGCGAGCTGTCCACGTACGACAACATCCGCCGTGCCTCCTGGCTCGGCATGATGGCCGGCGCGGACTTCATCAAGACCTCGACCGGCAAGGTCGCGGTCAACGCCACCCCGGCCAACACCCTGCTCATGCTGGAGGCGGTGCGCGACTTCCGCGCGCAGACCGGCGTCCAGATCGGTGTGAAGCCGGCCGGCGGCATCCGCAACACCAAGGAAGCCATCAAGTTCCTGGTTCTCGTCAACGAGACCGTGGGCGAGGACTGGCTGGACAACCACTGGTTCCGCTTCGGCGCTTCCAGCCTGCTCAACGACCTGCTGATGCAGCGCCAGAAGCTGGCGACCGGCCGTTACTCCGGCCCCGATTACGTGACGGTGGACTGATCAACATGGCATCTGCATTCGAGTACGCACCGGCGCCCGAGTCCCGGTCCGTCGTCGACATCGCCCCCAACTACGGCCTGTTCATCGACGGCGAGTTCGTCGAGGCCGCCGACGGCAAGGTCTTCAAGACCGTCTCGCCGTCCTCCGAGGAGGTCCTCTCCGAGATCGCCCAGGCGGGCACCGAGGACGTCGACCGCGCGGTGAAGGCGGCCCGCAAGGCCTTCGAGAAGTGGTCGGCGCTGCCCGGCTCCGAGCGCGCCAAGTACCTCTTCCGCATCGCCCGGATCATCCAGGAGCGCAGCCGTGAGCTGGCCGTCCTGGAGACCCTGGACAACGGCAAGCCGATCAAGGAGACCCGCGACGCGGACCTCCCGCTGGTCGCCGCGCACTTCTTCTACTACGCGGGCTGGGCCGACAAGCTCGACCACGCGGGCTACGGGGCGAACCCGAAGCCGCTGGGCGTGGCCGGTCAGGTCATCCCGTGGAACTTCCCGCTGCTCATGCTGGCGTGGAAGATCGCCCCGGCCCTCGCGACCGGCAACACGGTCGTCCTGAAGCCGGCCGAGACGACCCCCCTGACCGCCCTGTTCTTCGCGGACATCTGCCGCCAGGCCGGGCTGCCGAAGGGCGTCGTCAACATCCTTCCCGGGTACGGGGAGACGGGCGCCGCGCTCGTCGCGCACCCGGACGTGAACAAGGTCGCCTTCACCGGTTCGACCGCCGTCGGCAAGGCCATCGCGCGGTCGATCGCCGGCACCGACAAGAAGGTCACCCTGGAGCTGGGCGGCAAGGGCGCGAACATCGTCTTCGACGACGCCCCCATCGACCAGGCCGTCGAGGGCATCGTCAACGGCATCTTCTTCAACCAGGGCCAGGTCTGCTGCGCGGGCTCGCGCCTCCTCGTCCAGGAGTCGATCCAGGACGAGCTGCTCGACAGCCTGAAGCGCCGCCTCTCGTCGCTGCGTCTCGGCGACCCGCTGGACAAGAACACCGACATCGGCGCCATCAACTCCTCGGAGCAGCTGGCGCGGATCACCTCGCTGGTGGAGCAGGGCGAGGCGGAGGGCGCCGAGCGCTGGACCGCCGCCTGTGACATCCCCGAGGCCGGTTACTGGTTCGCCCCGACGCTCTTCACGAACGTCACGCAGGCGCACACGGTCGCCCGCGACGAGATCTTCGGCCCGGTCCTGTCGGTGCTGACCTTCCGTACGCCCGACGAGGCCGTCGCGAAGGCCAACAACAGCCAGTACGGCCTGTCCGCCGGCATCTGGTCGGAGAAGGGCTCCCGCATCCTGGCGGTCGCCGCCAAGCTCCGCGCCGGCGTCGTCTGGGCCAACACGTTCAACAAGTTCGACCCGACCTCGCCGTTCGGCGGATACAAGGAGTCGGGCTTCGGCCGCGAGGGCGGCCGTCACGGTCTGGAGGCCTACCTCGATGTCTGACGTGACCCGTCTTGGCGTCTTCAAGACCTACAAGCTGTACGTCGGGGGCAAGTTCCCCCGCTCCGAGAGCGGCCGGGTGTACGAGGTGACGGACTCCAAGGGCAAGTGGCTGGCGAACGCCCCCCTGTCCTCCCGCAAGGACGCCCGTGACGCGGTCGTCGCGGCCCGCAAGGCCTTCGGCGGCTGGGCCGGCGCCACCGCGTACAACCGCGGCCAGATCCTCTACCGCGTCGCCGAGATGCTGGAGGGCCGCCGGGACCAGTTCGTCCGGGAGGTCGCCGAGGCGGAGGGCCTGTCCAAGTCGAAGGCGGCCGTCGTCGTCGACGCGGCGATCGACCGCTGGGTCTGGTACGCGGGCTGGACGGACAAGATCGCCCAGGTCGTGGGCGGCGCGAACCCGGTCGCGGGCCCGTACTTCAACCTGTCGAGCCCCGAGCCGACCGGTGTCGTCACCGTCATCGCGCCCCAGGACTCGTCCTTCCTCGGCCTGGTCTCGGTGATCGCCCCGGTGATCGCGACGGGCAACACCGCCGTCGTCGTCGCGAGCGAGAAGTACCCGCTCCCGGCGCTCTCCCTCGGCGAGGTCCTGGCCACCTCCGACCTTCCCGGCGGCGTCGTCAACATCCTCTCCGGCAAGGCCTCGGAGATGGGCCCGCACCTGGCGGCCCACCAGGACGTCAACGCGATCGACCTGACGGGCGCGACCGAGGGCGACCTCGCCCGCGACCTGGAGATCGCGGCGGCGGACAACCTGAAGCGCGTCCTGCGCCCGCGTACCGAGGACTTCGCCGAGTCCCCGGGCACGGACCGCATGACCGCCTTCCTGGAGACGAAGACGGTCTGGCACCCGACGGGTTCGCTGGGCGCGAGCGGCTCCTCGTACTAGTTCGGCGAGAAGGGCCCCCGGGTGATCCCGGGGGCCCTTTCTCATGCGTGCCCGCGCTCGACCATCCCCGCCACCCCGTCGAGGACGCAGTCGAGGCCCGTCTCGAACTGCCACGCCGCGTCGTCCTTGCGGGCCGCGGCCCGGGTGTAGCGCCGGTAGGTCGGGTAGCGCCCGGTCTCCATCAGGTACGACATCTGCGGGGCGAGCCCCCGTCGGGTCTCGTCGGCGCTCTGCCAGCCCTGTTCCTCCATGTACTGGCGCAGCGCGGCCTCCGACTGGGTGGCCCCGTGGACGTACGCGTTGACCGCCCGGAACGTGGCCATCATCGTGTCGACGTCGAGGCCGAGTCCGTCGAGCGAGGCCAGCTGGCGTTCGGCCGCCGCCATCCGGTTCGGCGTGAGGCCGAAGAGCGGCGCCGGCATGTGGGCCAGCCACGGGTGGCGCAGCATCATCTCCCGGGTCCGCAGCGCGTACGCCCTGAGCGTCTCGCGCCAGCCGGACACCTCGGCCACCGGTTCCAGCTCGCCGGACACCCGGTCGATCATGAGTGCCCAGAGCTCGTCCTTGCCGTTGACGTGCCGGTACGCGGCCATCGGTGCGACGCCCAGTTCGGTGGCGACCTTCCGCATGGTGACGGCGGCGAACCCCTCGCGATCCGCGATGCCGATCGCGACCTCGGCGATCCGCCCCGCGCTGAGGGACGCCCGCGGTGCCGCCGCGGGCCGCTCCAGGCGCTCCCACAGCGAGACGTCGGCCGTCTCGTCCTTCTTCGCCACTGGGGCCTCCTTCTCTCGCGTACAGCGTATGCCTTGTGGACGTCGTACACATCGACGTGTACGTTGTACGCCAGCTCGTGTACGCCGTACACATCGACGTTCCAGGGGGAACCCATGGCCGCTCCGCTCCACATCGCCGTGATCCAGGGCTCGACCCGCGACGGCCGGCTCGGCCCCGTCGTCGCGAACTGGCTGCTCACCCACACCGCCGACCGCCCGGATCTGACCACCGACCTGATCGACCTCGCCGAGACCCCGCTGCCGACCGTCTTCCCGCACCTCGGCCAGGCCCCCGAGCGCGCCGAGGACCGCGCCCTCCTCGCCGCCGTGTCACCGCGACTGGCCGCCGCAGACGCCTTCGTCGTGGTGACCCCCGAGTACAACCACAGCTACCCGGCCTCCCTGAAGAACGCGATCGACTGGCACAACCAGGAATGGCGCGCCAAGCCCGTCGCCTTCGTCGCCTACGGCGGCTTCTCCGGCGGCCTGCGCGCCGTCGAGCACCTGCGCGGCGTCTTCGCCGAACTGCACGCCGTCACCATCCGAGAGGCGATCGGACTCCAGGGAGTCTGGGGGCAGTTCGACGAGAACGGCCGGGCCGTCGACCCCGCCGCCGACACCGCGGCCAAGGCGATGCTCGACCAACTCGCCTGGTGGGGCGAGGCACTTCGTGACGCCCGCGCCAACAAGCCCTACGCCGCCTGAGTCATGACGACCCTTCAGACCCCTCAGGAGACGCGCATCCCCTATCTGGGCATCACCGGCCTCATGCTCGGCATCGTCCTCGCGACGCTCGACGGCACGATCGTCGGCACCGCACTGCCCACCATCGCGGGCGAACTCGGCGGCCTCGACCGGCTGTCCTGGGTCGTCACCGCCTATCTCCTCACCGCCGCCGTCGCGACCCCGCTCTGGGGCAAGGTCGGCGACCTGTACGGACGCAAGGGCAGCTTCCTCTCCGCCGTCGGCGTCTTCCTCGCCGGTTCCGTGCTCTCCGGCCTCGCCCAGACCATGGGCCAGCTCATCGCCTTCCGCGCCCTCCAGGGCATCGGCGCCGGCGGCCTGATGGTCGGCGCCTTCGCGCTCATCGGCACCCTGGTGGCCCCGAAGGACAGCGCCCGGGTCCAGGGGATCACCGGGGCGATGCTGCCGGTGGCCTTCGCGGGCGGCCCACTCCTCGGCGGCCTCCTCACCGACCACCTGAACTGGCGCTGGGCCTTCTACGTCAACCTGCCCGTCGGCCTCGCCGCCCTGCTGATCGTCTCGCTCACCCTGCGCGTACGGACCCCGCGCGTCCGGGCCCGCGTCGACTGGGCGGGAGCCCTTCTGCTGACCACCGGGGTCCTCGCGCTGACCCTGCTCGCCGGCTGGGCCGGCACCTCCCACGCCTGGACCTCACCGCGGATCCTGACCCTGGGCACGATCGCCGTCGTGGCGCTCGCCTGGTTCGTCCGGGTCGAGCGGCGGGCCGAGGAGCCCGTGATCCCGCCCCGGCTCTTCCGCGGCCGCAACTTCACGCTCGCGCAGATCCTGAGCTTCCTGGTCGGCGCGGGCATGATCGCCGCCCTGAACTATCTGCCGCAGTACCTGCAGTTCGCCCGCGGCCGGTCGTCCACGGCGAGCGGACTGCTGCTGCTCCCGCTGATGCTCGCCATGGTCGCCGCGCAGCTGGCCTCGGGCCGGATCATCGCCCGTACCGGCCGCTACCGGATCCATCCGATCCTCGGCGGCGCGCTGATGACGGCGGGCGCGCTCGTCCTGCTGCTGCTCGACGTGGACACCCCCACCGCCGTCGCCTCCGGGCTCACCGTGGTCGTCGGCGCGGGCATGGGCTTCCTCATGCAGGCCACGCTGCTCGTCACGATGTACGGCGCCGAGCCGCGCGACATGGGCGCGGCGAGCGGCACCGTGACACTCGTGCGGACGCTCGGCGGCTCGCTCGGCGTCGCCGTCCTCGGCGCGGTGTTCACCGCGCGCCTCGACGGCACCGACACCCACCTGACCCCGGCGCAGGCCCTGCGACTGCCGGAGCCGGCCCGGGAGGGCCTGGGGGCGGCGGTGACGAGCGGGGTGCACGGGGTGCTGATCGGCACGGCGGTGCTCGCCGCCCTGGCCTTCGCCGTGGCCTGGCTCGTACGGGAGGTCCCGCTGCGGCCCGAAGCCGGCTCCGCTACGGAAGCAGGCCCTGGGTCAGCGGTCCGGCCACCGGCAGATCGGCCACTGCCCCGCCCTTCGTGACGTGGTCGGTCACCAGGTTGGTGCCCACCGGCTTGAAGTCGGAGACCTGGGTGCCGAGGCCGTTGTCGAGCGGATCGACGCCGGTGTTCGCCAGCGGGTCGAGCTGGAGCCGGGTCAGCGGGCCGAGCCCGTGGGTGACACCGGACAGCGCACCCGCCCCGGCCGCACCGGCGTCCGTCCTGGTCAGCGAGTCGACGGGCAGCGGCACCGGGGCCACCGCCTGGGCCGCGGCGCCCCCGCCGAGGACTGCCGCACCCGCCGCCGTGACGGTGAGACCGGCCTTGAGCAGGGCACTGCGACGGGGGGTCCGGGATGCTGCGTGACGCGCCATGATGATCCTTCCGAGCCTTCACGGGGTAACCGATCGGACACCGACAGTAGTTGAGGTGTGATGCTCGATACCAACGGCCTTCCTCGGGGGTCCCCTGCACGGGGGAATGCTTCACACTGGTGTCCCGTGAGTTCCCAACCGATCCCGACCCGTGTCGTCCTGCTCGCGGGCCCCTCAGGCTCCGGCAAGTCGTCCCTCGCCGCCGTCACCGGCCTCCCGGTGCTGCGCCTCGACGACTTCTACAAGGAGGCCGACGACCCGACCCTCCCCCTCGTCGAGGGCAGCTCGGACATCGACTGGGACTCTCCACGGTCCTGGGACGCGGACGCCGCCGTCTCCGCCATCGTCGAGCTGTGCCGCACGGGACGGACCGACGTCCCCGTGTACGACCTGGCCACCAGCTCCCGGGTGGACCGTGAGCGGCTCGACATCGAGCGGACGCCGCTGTTCGTCGCGGAGGGGATCTTCGCGGCCGAGATCGTGTCCCGCTGCCGTGAGCTCGACGTCCTCGCCGACGCCCTCTGCCTGCGCGGCCGGCCCTCGACGACGTTCCGCCGTCGGCTCGCCCGCGACCTGCGCGAGGGCCGCAAGTCGGTCCCGTTCCTGCTGCGCCGCGGCTGGCGCCTGATGCGCGCGGAACGGGCGATCGTCGCCCGCCAGGCGGAACTGGGCGCCCACCCCTGCGCCAAACCGGAAGCCCTGGGCCGCCTGGCCGCGGCGGCGGCGGGCCGCCACCGCACGCCCGCGGCGAGCTGAGAGCCGAAAACACGACGCGGGTCGTACGAGCCCCCCAGCTCGTACGACCCGCGTCGCCGTTCCCCGTACCCCCGTACGGTTCCCCCGTGCTCCCCCGACGGCTCCGTTTCCCCCGTAGCCCCCGCGGGTCTTTCCCCCAGCCTTCAGGCCACCAGCTCGCCGAAGGACTCCTCCTCGTCACGGCCGAAGCTGAGCACCTCGTCCTCGCGCAGTCGCCGCAGCGACCGCCAGATGCTCGACTTCACCGTGCCGACACTGATGTCCAGGATCTCCGCGATCTCCGGATCGGTCCGGCCCTCGTAGTAGCGCAGCACCAGCATCGTCCGCTGGAGCTCGGGCAGCCGGGCGAGGGCCTGCCACAGCACCGCGCGCAGCTCCGTGCCGCGCATCGCGTCCGTCTCGCCCACCGTCTCCGGGAGCTCCTCGGTCGGGTACTCGTTGAGCTTGCGCCGGCGCCAGGCGCTGATGTGCAGGTTGGTCATGGTGCGGCGGAGGTATCCGCCGACCGCGGCCTTGTCGCTGATCCGCTCCCAGGCGCGGTACGTGGAGAACAGCGCGCTCTGGAGCAGGTCCTCGGCCTCGAACCGGTCACCGGTGAGGTGGTAGGCGGTGGCGTACAGGGAGGCACGACGCTCCTGGACGTAAGCCGTGAACTCGGCTTCCGAACAGTTGCGCTCCCCCGTGACCTCCCCGTACGCCGCTCCCCCGTCAGCAATGGCCACCATGTACGGCGCCTTGCGCTGACGCCCGACGCTGCGAACGCACCCCCGCCCGTTCACCGCGCCGGACTTCTCCGTGCTCCGAACGACGTCGTGGAGACGCGTGACTACTGCGCTTGAGGTGGTGCTGTGCAGTGCGTTCATTTGGCGCCCCCCGTCGGTTGGAGTGTGTTTCGGTCCGTGTGCAATGAAGCTTGCCCACCGGACTTCATGGCGTTGTCCGCCGACTGTCACAGGCGTGTCACAGGGCCCCGGGCAGAAGCGCGCCTCCCAGCGGTCGAACTCGGACGGCCCCATGCGACAGAATGTCGCCCGTGCCTTTTCTGTTGCTGATCGAGGACGACGACGCCATCCGCACGGCCCTCGAACTCTCCCTGTCACGGCAGGGCCACCGGGTGGCCACCGCCGCGACGGGTGAGGACGGCCTCCAGCTGCTGCGCGAGCAGCGGCCGGACCTGGTCGTGCTCGACGTCATGCTGCCGGGAATCGACGGCTTCGAGGTCTGTCGGCGCATCCGCCGCACGGACCAGTTGCCGATCATCCTGCTGACCGCGCGCAGCGACGACATCGACGTGGTCGTGGGCCTGGAGTCCGGGGCCGACGACTACGTCGTCAAGCCGGTGCAGGGCCGCGTCCTCGACGCCCGGATCCGGGCCGTACTGCGGCGCGGTGAGCGGGAGTCGACGGACTCGGCGACCTACGGCTCGCTCGTGATCGACCGCTCCGCGATGACGGTCACGAAGAACGGCGAGGACCTCCAGCTCACTCCGACCGAGCTGCGGCTTCTCCTTGAGCTGAGCCGCAGGCCCGGACAGGCGCTCTCCCGGCAGCAGTTGCTGCGGCTCGTGTGGGAGCACGACTACCTGGGCGACTCGCGGCTCGTCGACGCCTGTGTGCAGCGGCTGCGCGCCAAGGTGGAGGACGTGCCGTCCTCGCCGACGCTCATCCGTACCGTGCGCGGGGTCGGTTACCGGCTGGACGTCCCTGCGTGAGCAAAGGGATCGTCACGCGGCTGCGCCTCTCCAGCCTGCGGCTGCGTCTTGTCGTCGTCTTCGCCCTCGTCGCGCTCACCGCGGCCGTCTCCGCGTCCGGCATCGCGTACTGGCTGAACCGTGAGGCGGTGCTGACCCGTACCCAGGACGGGGCGCTCAACGACTTCCGGCAGGAGATGCAGAACCGGGCGGCGACGCTGCCGCTGCGGCCCACCCAGGAGGATCTGAGCCGGACGGCCGAGCTGATGGCCACCGGCAGCGCCAACTACCAGGTGCTCCTGCTGGGCGAGCGGGCGGCGGGCAAGCCGATCGTCGGGGCCTCGGACCCGGACGACTTCACCCTGGCCGACGTGCCGCGCTCGCTGATGGTCGCGGTGGACACCGAGCGCCCGGTGACGGAGGCCGACCCGTATCCGTACCACCTGTTCTGGCAGCGTACGGAGCGGAACGGGACGCCGTACCTGGTCGGCGGGACGCGGATCGACGGCGGCGGGCCCGCCGGTTACATGTTCAAGTCGCTGGCCGCGGAGAAGGCCGATCTGAACTCGCTCGCCTGGTCGCTCGGCATCGCCACCGCGCTCGCGGTGGCCGGCTCCGTGCTGCTCGCGCAGGTCGCGGCGACGACCGTGCTGCGTCCGGTGCACCGGCTCGGCGAGGCGGCCAAGCAGCTCGGCGAGGGCAAGCTCGACACCCGGCTGCGGGTCACCGGCGCCGACGAACTGGCCGATCTCACCCGTACGTTCAACAGTGCGGCCGAGTCCCTGCAGAAGAAGGTCGCGGACATGAGCGCCCGGGAGGAGTCCTCCCGGCGGTTCGTGGCCGACATGTCGCACGAGCTGCGGACCCCGCTGACCGCCCTCACGGCCGTCACGGAGGTCCTGGAGGACGAGCAGGACTCCCTCGACCCGATGATCGCCCCGGCGGTGGCGCTCGTGGTCAGCGAGACCCACCGCCTCAACAACCTGGTGGAGAACCTGATGGAGGTGACCCGCTTCGACGCGGGCACCGCCCGGCTCGTCCTCGACGAGGTGGACATCGCCGACCAGATCACCGCGTGCATCGACGCGCGCGCGTGGCTCGACGCGGTCGACCTGGACGCCGAGCGCGGGATCGTGGCGCCGCTCGACCCGCGCCGGCTCGACGTGATCCTGGCGAACCTGATCGGGAACGCGCTGAAGCACGGCGGTTCGCCGGTCCGGGTCTCGGTGCGCACGGAGGACGACGAGCTGGTCATCGCGGTGCGCGACCACGGCCCCGGCATCCCCGAAGAGGTCCTGCCGCACGTCTTCGACCGCTTCTACAAGGCGAGCGCGTCCCGGCCCCGGTCCGACGGCAGCGGACTCGGTCTGTCGATCGCCATGGAGAACGCGCTGATCCACGGCGGTTCGATCACCGCCGCGAACTCGACCGGCGAGGACGGGGCGGTGGACGGCGCGGTGTTCGTGCTGCGGCTGCCCCTGGACGCGTCGGGCATCACGCGCGAGGTGCAGACCCGCAGCAGCCAGGGCGAAGTGGAGGAAGAGTGAAGCGCCGCACTGTGGGGCGTACGGCCGTGGTGGCCGGGCTCGTCGCGCTCACCGCGCTGGCCACCGGCTGCGGGATCAGGACCACGTCGGTCCCGGTGGACGCGGGCGCGGCCCCGTCCCGGGTCCCGTGCAGCGTGACCGAGGAGGGGACGACGGGGACGGCGGTGCAGGGCGTGCCGGTCCGGGCGTTCCTGGTCTGCGGCTCGCAGCTGGAGGCGGTGGACCGGCGGTCGCCGCTGCCGGAGGAGAAGGCGGGCGGCGACCCGGTGCGCACGGCGCGGGGGCTGCTCGCGCAGCTGCTCGCCGAGCCCTCGGAGAGCGAACAGCGGGCCGGGTTCACGACGGCGGTGCGCGGCCCGCTGGTGGTGACCGGCGGCCGCCGGGGCGACCCGGCGGACACGCTGCGGCTGAGCCGCCAGCCGGAGGACCTGGCGCCGACGGCCCTGTCGCAGCTGGTCTGCACCTTCGCGGCGAGCTCGGCGGGCGCGGGCGAGCAGACGGTCCTGCTCGGCGGCCCGGGCGCGTACGCCCCGAAGCGCTACCGCTGTACCCCGGAACTCCGGGAACGCCCGGAATCGACTCCGCCGACGGCCCCGCCGCAGGGCTGACGCCCCGCACGGAGGTTTCGGGCGCGTGGGGGCTCGCGCCGCCTCGGCGGAACCGATTCCGCCGTCGGGGGCGTCTTGGGGGGCGTGCAGCGTCAAGGTTCGGGCGGCAGTGCCGCCGTGGTCGTCCGCGTGGCGGGGTTCGTCCTCGTCCTCGCGCATCTGCTGCTCGTCGCCTGGGTCAGCCTGCGCCCACGGGACGTGGCCTGGGTGACCGCGCCGAACACCGTCCCGCTGAACGGCCTCCGGGCCGATCTCGCCCTCGGTACCGTCGAGGCCGTCCGGCTGATCGGCGAGGGCCTGCTGCTCCTGGCCCCGCTCGGGATCCTGCTCCCGATGGCCGACGGCCGGCTCCATGTCTCCGGGTGGGCCTCGCTGGCCCGTACGACCGCGGCCGGGGCCCTGGTGTCGCTCGCCGTGGAACTCCTGCAGACCGCCGTACCGGGTCAGGTCGTGGACGTGGACTCGGTCCTCCTGAACACCGCCGGGGTGGCGCTCGCCCATCTCCTCTTCGTCCCGGCCGGCCGCACCTGGCTGCGCCGCAGGTCGGACGCGGGACGGACGGAGTCCTCCCCGGGTACCGGGCCGGGTCGGGGTTCCCCCCTGCTGCGGAACGAGGGGTCTCAGGGTGCGACCCCGACGATTACCAGGGTCCCGATCGCCCGGTAGACCGACGCCCCGAACCCCCGTCCGGCGGCACCATGGAGTCATCGGGAGCCCGACGGAGCGGCTCCCGGACAAACTCCGAAGGAGCCCACCATGGCCGCACTGACCCGCCCCCGTGACGGACGCGTGATCGGCGGAGTGTGCGCGGGCCTGGCCCGGCGCTTCGGCATCTCCGCGAACACGATGCGTCTGATCTTCCTGGTCTCGTGTCTGCTTCCCGGCCCGCAGTTCCTGATCTACATCGCCCTGTGGATCTTCATGCCGGACGAGCGGAAGGCCACCACCGCCTGGTGACCGACCCACGCCGAAGGGGCGCGTACCCGGGAGACCGGGTGCGCGCCCCTTCGGCGTACGGAGAGCCGGGTACGGCCCGGGGGGTCAGCCGAGCGGCAGGCCCTGCAGCGGCAGGCCGCCGAGCAGGCCGCCCAGCGGGGTGGCGCCGAGGCCACCGGCGGCGGCGTCGAGCGGGAGGCTCTGGGTGGCCTGGCCGGCGGCGGCCGGGAGGGTCTTCACACCCTGGTCGAGGCCCTGGCCGAGGGCGCCCTGACCGGCACCGAGGGACTCGGCGGCGCCGTCGGGGAGCTCGGTGAGGCCGTCCCCCAGCGGCACGGTCTGGGTCACCAGGCCGAGCGCGTCGGGGGTGGCGGGCGCGACCGGGGCGGCGGAGGCCGTGCCGGCGGCGGCAGCGGCGAAAGCGGCACCGAGAGCGGCGACACCGAGCTTCTTGGCGGCAGACTGCTTCATCTGAAAATCTTCCTTGGGGAATCCGGGGGCTTCCGGGAAAGCCGGGCGGGGAAATCCTGGGAATGCAGAGCGGCTCTGCAACCTAACCAGTGATCGACCGGTCCGCAAACACCGGAAAGCGGCCGGGTGTCGCGCTTTCCCCGGCCGCTCGGCTCCCCTCGACGGGGTGGTGTTCAGCCCGCGATACGGGAAGACTCGCTGGTCGTAGCGGTCTGCTGGAACAGCCATTCGGACTTCAGCTCGGCATATCCGGGCTTGATGACCTCGTTGATCATGGCGAGGCGTTCATCGAAAGGAATGAACGCTGATTTCATCGCATTGACCGTGAACCACAGCATGTCATCGAGCGTGTAATCGAACGCCTCGGTCAGCAGCTCGAATTCCCGGCTCATGCTGGTCCCGCTCATGAGCCGGTTGTCGGTGTTGACCGTGGCCCGGAAGTGCAGCTTGCGGAGCAGACCGATGGGGTGCTCGGCGAACGAGGCCGCGGCGCCGGTCTGGAGGTTGGACGAGGGGCACATCTCCAACGGGATGCGCTTGTCGCGGACGTAGGCGGCGAGCCGGCCGAGGGTCACCGAGCCGTCGTCGGCGACCTCGATGTCGTCGATGATCCGGACGCCGTGCCCGAGCCGGTCGGCCCCGCACCACTGGAGCGCCTGCCAGATGGAGGGCAGCCCGAAGGCCTCGCCCGCGTGGATCGTGAAGTGGTTGTTCTCCCGCTTGAGGTACTCGAAGGCGTCGAGGTGACGCGTGGGCGGGTAGCCGGCCTCGGCGCCCGCGATGTCGAAGCCGACGACGCCGGTGTCCCGGTAGCGGTTGGCGAGTTCGGCGATCTCCAGGGCGCGGGCGGCGTGCCGCATGGCGGTGAGCAGGGCACCGACACGGATGCGGTGACCGTTGGCCCTGGCCTGCCGCTCGCCCTCCCGGAAGCCCTCGTTGACGGCCTCGACGACCTCTTCCAGGGTGAGGCCGGCCTCCAGGTGCTGCTCGGGGGCGTAGCGCACCTCCGCGTACACGACGCCGTCCTCGGCGAGGTCGACGGCGCACTCGGCGGCGACGCGGAAGAGGGCGTCACGGGTCTGCATGACGGCGCAGGTGTGCGCGAAGGTCTCCAGGTACCGCTCCAGGGACCCGGAGTCGGCGGCTTCGCGGAACCAGATGCCGAGCTTGTCGGGCTCCGTCTCGGGGAGCTGCTGATAGCCCTGCTCCCGGGCGAGTTCGATGATCGTGCCGGGGCGCAGTCCGCCGTCGAGGTGGTCGTGGAGCAGCACCTTCGGGGCACGGCGGATCTGGTCCGCGGTGGGGACGCTGGGGGTCTGGCTCGTCATTTCCGCATGCTAGCCCCTACGCGCGTAGAGCGCGCCCTGTGGCGCGGCGTCCGCCACCGATGTTCCCTCACCCGCCGACGCTCTGATGCCGCGTCACCTGCACGTCGAGGGAGAGGAACCCGTGCTCAGACCCCATGGCCGGACCCCGCGTTCAGACTCGCGTTCAGTCCTCCGCGTATACGACTTTTTAGGCTGTTGAGACGACACCGACTCCTCGGAACACGCCGGGTCCCGTCCGCTCGCGGTTACGTGGGGCGATCACGGCGGGAGCCGAAACCCGCCGGACCCAGAAAGGACGAGGCATGCGATACATGCGTGGCCTGCTCGTCGTACTCTCCGCGGGCGCCCTGTCGCTCGGCATGATCGGCACCTCGCAGGCCGACACCGACCAGTCGAACCAGAGCCTGGACCACAGCTGCCAGAACAGCACGTTCGGCTCCTGCAGCCAGGAGGTGAACTACGCTCCGGAGATCCTGGGGGATATCTCTCTCAGCGGCGAGAACGGGCTGCTCGGCCCGAACGGTCTCCTCGGTCCGTCGGGTCTCCTCGGTCCGACCGGTCTCCTCGGCCCCACCAGCACCAGTGGGACCACCGCCGCCAAGGGCGTGACCGCCACGAAGGGCGCGACCGGCACGAAGGCCACCGCCGCCAAGACCACCCTGCCCGCGCCCACCCGGTAGCGCGTCGGCGACTGCCCGCCGAACTGATCGAGGAAGCGGCGCCCCGTGAGGCACACGACCGCCGCCGAGGTCGCCCGGCAGCCCGGGTGGCGATCGTTCCCCCCGCCACCCGGGCCGCCCGGCCACGGTCGGATCGCCGCGGCTCCCACGCGACGTCCGCCCTCTCCCCGCTGCTCTCCGCTCTCCCCGCGCAGGCGAAAAAGGCCCGCCGCGTCGACCGGGCGACTCCTAGGCTGGCGGAATGACTCCCCGACCGACCGGCCCCGAACTGCCGCGTATCCACGCCGCCTTGTCCGCCTTCCACCGTCGCCAGGCCGCCCGGGTCGTCGAATTCCCCGGCGGCTTCGCCGCGCTCGACGACCGGTACACCCATTCCCGGGGCAACAACCACCTGCTGGTCGACGGATCGACCGACCCCGAGGCGCTGCCCGAGCGGGCCGAGGAGCTGCTCGGCCATCTCCCGTACCGGCTGGTGTACGTCATCGACGACGAGGTCGCGGCGGCCTGCCGGGGCCCGCTGGAGCGGGCCGGTTACACCCACGCGGCCATTTACCTCATGCGGCACACCGGCCCGGTCCCGGCGCACGGCGGGGCTCGGCACGTGGGTCTGGAGGAGCTGCGCGCGCCGGCCTCGGAGGCCTGGCACCGGTTCGTGCCGGGGATATCCGACGAGCAGGTCCACCACCTGGTGGAACGTCGGGCCGCCCGGCTCGGGGCGGCCGAGGACGTACGGTTCCTCGCCGTGTACACCGAGGACGGCGAGGTGGCGTCCTGGGCCGACCTGTATCTCGACCCGACGGCCGGGGTCGCCCGCATCGAGGACCTGGTCACCGCCGAGAAGCACCTCGGGCAGGGCCACGCCGGACGGGTCGTCGACACGGCACTGCATCTGGCGGCCGAGGCCGGCTGCGACCTCCGCTTCCTGAGCGCGAACAAGGCGAAGTGGCCGCACCGCTGGTACGGGCGGAAGGGCTTCGCCGTCGTCGACACCGTCCACTGCTTCGAGAAGGCGTAGCCGCATGTCGACGCCCGCGTACCCGCCCAAGCCACGGCCCGGCGACAAGGTCGCCGTCCTCTCGTCCTGGTGGCCCGGGCCAAGAGCTGGAGCTTCGGGCAGCCCCTCGACGCGCCGGCCCGAGTCGCGTACCGGAAGGCCCAACGCGAGGCGGTGCTCAGGGCGTTGGGTGAGTACGCGCCCGAGACCATGGCGGTCTTCGACGTGGACTTCGGACACACCGACCCACAGCAAGTGATCCCCTGCGGTGGTCCGATCCGCGTCGACGGCCCCGCCCGACGCATCACCGTCACGTACTGAACTCCGGCCGAACGGCGGTGCCCCGCCGGGCGATACGTAACAGAGACCGCACGTACGACTGGCGTACACCTCTCCTTCTGAGACTGTTCTGTCATGGCGCACTTCGCACTCGTGGGGCCGCCCGACGCCCGGAGACCCCGGCTCGGTCGGCCTGTTGGAGGTTCACGCACGTCGGCGGCGGTGGGCGGCGTGGTGCTGCTGCTTCCGGACGGCGAACCGGTGTCGGGGCGGCGCGCCTCCACGCGGGCCCATGCGGCGATGCTGCCGCTCGGGCGCTCTCTCGTCCGGGCGGGCCGGGCCGACAACCTCGTCGCCCATGTCGTGCGCTATCGGGGGCGCGGCTGGAACGGGGCCGACGCGAACCTCGCGGAGGACGCCTCCTGGGCGGTCGCCGAGGCCGTGCGGCGCTACGGCGACGTCCCGGTCTGTCTCGTCGGCCACGGACTCGGCGGCCGGGCGGCGCTGCGGGCCGCCGGGCACGCCGCGGTCGGCGCGGTCCTGGCGCTCGCCCCGTGGCTGCCGGAGGACGACATGGCGGCGGCGCCGGAGGCCGTACGGCAGTTGGTGGGGCGCCGGGTGCTGCTCGTCCACGGCACGAACGACGCGCGTACGGACCCTGAGCTGTCGTTCCGGTTCGCCGAGCGGGCCAAGAAGTCGAACCGCGACACCTGCCGGTTCGAGGTGCACTCGGACGGTCACGCGCTGCGTCAGTACGCGGACGAGGTGCGGGCCCTCGCCGCCGACTTCGTCCTCGGCGCGCTCTTCGCCCGGCCGGTCACGCGGCCGGTGACCGACGCGATGGCCGCTCCTCCGCCGCTCGGCCTGCGGATGCCGCTCGCGGCGGGCTTCGGGGGCTCACTCCGGAGGTGAGAGGTCCTTCGGGAGCAGGGGCGCCGCGGGTTCCTTCGGGAGCAGGTGCCCCCTGCGGCTCAGCAGGAACTTCTTGAAGGCGGCCACCGGGGCGGTGTCCGGGTGGCCGTCGAGCCAGGCGACGCCGATCTCGCGGACCGCGCGCGGGGCGGTGACGGTGAGTTCGACGACGCCGGGGCGCGGCACCGCCGGCGGGGGCAGCAGGGCGACGCCGAGGCCGGCGGCGACCAGGCCGCGCAGGGTCTCGGCCTCCTCGCCCTCGAAGGCGATCCGGGGCTTGAACCCGGCCTCCGTGCACAGGTCGTCGGTGATGCGGCGGAGCCCGTACCCCGGTTCCAGGGTCACGAAGGTCTCTTCGGCCGCCTCGGCGAGGCGGACGCGCTTGCGGCCCGCGAGCCGGTGGTCGTCGGGGACGACGAGCCGGAGCCGCTGTTCGTCGAGGCGGCGGGCGACCAGGTCCGGGGCGTCGGGGACCGGGGAGGTCAGGCAGAGGTCGAGGTCGCCGGCCCGGAGCCGTTCGATCATGGCCTCGCCGTAGTTCTGGACGAGGGTGAAGCGGATCCGGGGATGGTCGACGCGGAAGGCGCGGATGAGGCCGGGGACGGTCTCGGAGCCCATGGTGTGGAGGAAGCCGAAGGCGACGCGGCCCGCGGTGGGGTCGGCGTCGGCGCGTACGGTGTCGGCGGCCCGCTCGACCTCGGCGAGGGCCCGCTCGGCGGCGGTGAGGAAGCGGCGCCCGGCCGGCGTGAGGGAGACCGTGCGGCCGCGGCGGGCGAAGAGGGTGACGCCGAGGTCCTGTTCGAGCCGGACCATCGCCCGGGAGAGGGTGGACTGCGGGACGCCCATCTCGGCCGCGGCCCTGGTCACGTGCTCGTGCCGGGCGACGGCGGCGAAGTACGCGAGCCGCGGCGCGAGCAGCAGTCCCATGTCTTCTTCGTTACTGTTCGGTGACAGGCGAGGCTGTGACCTGTACTCATGCACCATGGGAACGATTACAGCAGTTCCGTGCATTGGACGCATGAAACAGGGCGTCCTAGGTTCGTCACATGCCTTCCGCCAGTACCAAGGCGGCCGCCACCCACGCGTCCGCCGACACCCGCCTCGCCCCTGCCGACACCCGCCTCGCCCCCGGCGCCCCCGGCTACCGCCGGTTGAGCCTCGCGCTCTTCGCCGCCGGTCTCGCCGCCTTCGCGCTCCTCTACTCCACACAGGCCCTCCTCCCGGCCATCTCGGCCGAGTTCGGTGCCACCGCCTCCGCCGCCTCCTGGACGGTCTCGGCCGCGACCGGCGCCCTCGCCCTGTGTGTGCTGCCGCTCAGTGCCCTCTCGGAGCGCTTCGGCCGGCGCGCGATGATGATCGCCTCCCTGACGGTCGCGGTCGGCATCGCCCTCCTCGTGCCGCTCGCCCCGAACCTGGAGTCCCTGATCGCCCTCCGCGCGATCCAGGGCGCCGCGCTCGCCGGGCTCCCGGCCTCCGCGATGGCCTTCCTCGCCGAGGAGGTCCGCCCCAAGGCGCTGATCGCCGCGATCGGCCTGTTCGTGGCGGGCAACTCCATCGGCGGCATGAGCGGCCGCCTGGTGACCGGCTGGGTGGCGCAGATGTGGGGCTGGCGGGCGGGACTGGCCGCCGTCGGCCTGACCTCCCTGCTGTGCGCGCTGGCCTTCCGGGCGCTGCTGCCGAAGGCACGGCACTTCACGCCCGGCACGCTCAACCCGAAGGCGCTCGCCCGGACCGTACGGACGCACCTCGCGGACCCGCTGCTGATGCGGCTCTACGTGATCGGCGCGCTGTTCATGACGGTGTTCGGCGCGGTGTACACGGTGATCGGCTACCGCCTGGTCGAGGCCCCGTTCTCGCTGCCGCAGGGCGTGATCGGCTCCATCTTCCTGATCTACCTGGTCGGTACGGTCTCCTCGGCCGCCGCGGGCCGGCTCGTCGGCCGGCTCGGCCGGCGCGGGGCGCTCTACCTGGCGGTCTCCACCACGGCCGCGGGCCTGCTGCTCTCGCTCTCCGACGCGCTGCCGGCGGTCCTCGCGGGCCTCGTCCTGATCACCGCCGGCTTCTTCGCGGGCCACGCGGTCGCCTCCTCCTCGGTGAGCCGTACGGCCACGACGGGCCGCGCGCAGGCCTCGGCGCTCTACCAGTCCGCGTACTACCTGGGCAGCAGCGCGGGCGGCACGCTCGGCGCGATCGCGTTCCACGCGGGCGGGTGGGCCGGCACGGTGCTGATCGGTCTCGTCGCGGTCCTCGGCGTCGTCTCGGTGACCCTGTACGGCAGTCACAGCGCGCGCGTGGAGGCACGGCAGGGACGGCAGGGACGGCTCGCCGCGTCCTGCTGATTCCGGCCGAATCCCCTGCAACTGAGTCGCTCCCCCGGACGTCCTGACAGATAGGACTCAAGGGGGAGTTGACGATCATGAAGCGAATCACGGGCCGAATAGGCAGAAGAGCGGGCATCGCGGCCGGCCTCACCTCGCTGGTGCTGCCGATGACGATCGCGCTCGGTGCGGCTCCGGCGCAGGCGGCGTCCTGCAACGTGACGACGGGCCCGTACCAGAAGCAGGTGGAGAAGTTCCTCGGCCGCCCGGTCGACGGACGCCAGTCGCTCGCCGACTGCAAGGCCATCCAGGCCTTCCAGAAGAAGCACGGCATCACCCCGACCGCGGGGTACGCCGGGACGATCACCTGGCGCACGATGAGCACGATGAACCAGCAGAAGGCGGCGGGGTCCAACCCCAACAAGGACCGCAAGTGTCCGACCAACCGGGGCCGGATCGCCTGCGTCGACCTCACCCGCCAGCTGTCCTGGATCCAGGACGGCTCCCGCCTCAAGTACGGCCCCGTGCCGGTCCGTACGGGCAAGGACGGCACCGAGACCCGTACCGGGTCGAAGAAGATCTACTGGCGGAACATCAACCACTGGTCGACGCTGTACCACGTCTCCATGCCGTACTCGCAGTTCTTCGACGGCGGGCAGGCCTTCCACTCGACGACCAAGTCCATGTGGAACCCGCCGGGCTCGGGCGGCTGCGTCAACATGCGCTCCGCGGACGCCAAGGCGTACTGGAACCTGCTCAGGAACGGCGACGACGTCTTCATCTACGGGCGCAAGCCGGGAACCTGACCCCGACTGTCAGTCCGCTGCGGTAGCTTCCCTCTCACCGGCACCGAACGGGTGCCGGTGAGGGGTGAGTGGGGTGTGGACCCGATGAGTGACGCCGCGACCGCGACGACCGACGAACTCGACAAGTACCGCCGGGAGCTGACCGGTTACTGCTACCGGATGCTCGGGTCCTCCTTCGAGGCCGAGGACGCGGTGCAGGACACCATGGTGCGGGCCTGGAAGGCCATCGACTCCTTCGAGGGGCGCTCCTCACTGCGGTCCTGGCTCTACCGGATCGCCACCAACGTCTGCCTGGACGCGCTGAACGCGGGCAACCGGAGGGCACGGCCGATGGATCTGACCTCGCCGACGCCCGTGGCCCAGGCCCAGCTCGTCAAGCAGCCGGAGATCACCTGGCTGGAGCCCGTTCCCGACGGGCGGGTCCTGCCCTCGGTCGCCGACCCGGCGGAGACGGCCGTCTCCCGGGAGACCGTGCGGCTCGCGTTCGTGGCCGCGCTCCAGCATCTGCCGCCCAAGCAGCGGGCGGTGCTCATCCTGCGCGAGGTGCTCGCCTGGAAGGCCGCCGAGGTCGCCGAGCTCCTCGACACCTCCGTCGCCTCGGTCAACAGCGCCCTGCAGCGGGCCCGCGCGACACTGGCCGAGCAGGCGCCGGCCACCTCCGACACGGCGAACCCCCTGGACGAGGAGCAGAAGGCGCTCCTGGAGCGTTATGTCGCCGCGTTCGAGGGCTACGACATGAAGGCGCTCACCGCGCTCCTCCACGAGGACGCGACCATGTCCATGCCGCCGTACGACCTCTGGCTGCAGGGTCACGACGACATCGTCGGCTGGATGCTGGGCGTCGGCGAGGTGTGCGCCGGCTCGAAGCTGGTGCCGACCGTGGCGAACGGCTCCCCCGCCTTCGCCCAGTACCACCCGGACCCGTCGACGGGCGGCTTCAGCCCGTGGGCGCTCATCGTCCTGGAGCTCCGCGACGGCAAGGTCGCCGGGATGGACTTCTTCCTGGACACCGAGCGCTGGTTCCCGCTCTTCGACCTGCCGGCCCGCCTAGAGGCCTAGGGCCGGGCCGAGACCGGTGAGCAGGAGCAGGGCCCGCAGGTCGGGCCCCGCTCCGTGGAAGCGGATCCGGTGCCCCCTCCGCCCGGCGGCGAGCTTCAGCCGGGCGAGGGCGTCGACGGCGGCGAGGTCGGCGGGCGCGAGCGCGCCGACCTCGCAGACCACTTCCCCGGGCGGGGCGGCCCCGAGCTCGGCACAGAGACGCGCCACCTCGTCCCCGGTGGGGCGGGCGGTCAGGGTCACGACAAGCGGTTGACTGGTGTCCACATGCCTGGTGACCGGAGGACGGACCGGAACTCATCGGTACCGGACCGCGGCATAGGCTCCCGATCATGACTCACGAGCCTGTCGAACTGGTGATCTTCGACTGTGACGGCGTTCTGGTGGACAGCGAGAAGATCTACTGCAGGGTGGACCGGGAGGTGTTCGCGAGCCTCGGAGCGGAGTTCACCGAGGCGGAGGTGGTCGACTACTTCGTCGGTTCCTCGCACGCGATGCTCACCTCCCTCGTGGAGGAGCGCAGGGGCCGCCCCCTCGAACCCGGCTGGCAGTCCCCCTTCAAGCAGCGGTACGAGGACGCCCTGGACGCGGAACTGACGGCCGTGGAGGGCATCACGGACGTCCTGGACACCCTGCCGCTCCCCTACTGCCTCGCCTCCAACGGCAGCCACCCCAGCATCCGCAAGAACCTCGGCCGCGCCGGACTGCTCGACCGCTTCGAAGGCCGCATGTTCAGCGCCCGCGACGTCACCCACGGCAAGCCGGCCCCGGACCTCTTCCTCCACGCAGCCGCCACGATGGGCGTCCCGCCGGAGCGCTGCGCGGTCGTCGAGGACAGCCCCTACGGCGTCCAGGCCGCCCGCGCCGCAGGCATGCGCGCCTTCGGGTACACCGGCGGCCTGACCGCACCGGACCGCCTGACGGGCCCCCGCACGGTGGTCTTCGACGACATGCGGGAGCTGCCGGGGCTGCTGGGCTCGACGCTCTAGTCAGCACCGGTGCCCGCATGCCGAACGGGACCGGTGGGGGTCCACCGGTCCCGTTCACCTGAACGTGTCAGGGGCGCCTACCCAGGGTCGTCGAGGTCCTAGGCGATGCGGTCCAGGACGATCGGGTTCGGGGTGAAGGGCGTGCCCTCGGGGGCGATGTCCCAGGCCGCGGTCAGGGACTTCAGGGCGTAGTCGAACTTCTCCGGGGTGTCCGTGTGGAGGGTCACCAGCGGCTGGCCCGCCGTGACCGTGTCGCCCGGCTTGGCGTGGAGTTCGACGCCCGCGCCGGCCTGCACCGGGTCCTCCTTGCGGGCGCGGCCCGCGCCCAGGCGCCAGGCGGCGATGCCGATGTCGTAGGCGTCGAGGCGGGTCAGGACGCCGGAGGACGGGGCGGTGACGACGTGCTGCTCGCGGGCGACCGGGAGGGCCGCGTCCGGGTCGCCGCCCTGGGCCGCGATCATCCGGCGCCAGTGGTCCATCGCCGAGCCGTCGGCCAGCGCCTTCGCCGGGTCCGCGTCCTTGATGCCGGCCGCGGCGAGCATCTCGCGGGCGAGCGCGATCGTCAGCTCGACGACGTCCGCCGGGCCGCCGCCGGCGAGGACCTCGACGGACTCGCGGACCTCAAGGGCGTTGCCGGCGGTGAGGCCGAGCGGGGTGGACATGTCGGTGAGCAGCGCGACCGTCTTCACGCCGCTGTCGGTGCCGAGGCCCACCATCGTGGAGGCGAGCTCGCGGGCGTCCTCGATGTTCTTCATGAAGGCGCCGGTGCCGACCTTGACGTCGAGGACCAGGGAGCCGGTGCCCTCGGCGATCTTCTTCGACATGATCGAGGAGGCGATGAGGGGAATCGCTTCCACGGTGCCCGTGACGTCGCGGAGCGCGTACAGCTTCTTGTCGGCGGGGGCCAGGCCGTCGCCGGCCGCGCAGATCACCGCGCCGGTGGTGTCGAGGACGTGCAGCATCTCCTCGTTGGAGAGCAGGGCGCGCCAGCCGGGGATGGACTCCAGCTTGTCGAGGGTGCCGCCGGTGTGGCCGAGGCCGCGGCCGGAGAGCTGCGGGACGGCCGCCCCGCAGGCGGCGACGAGCGGGGCGAGCGGGAGGGTGATCTTGTCGCCGACGCCGCCGGTGGAGTGCTTGTCGGCGGTCGGCCGGGAGAGGGAGGAGAACTCCATGCGCTCGCCGCTCGCGATCATGGCCGCCGTCCAGCGGGCGATCTCCGCGCGGTTCATGCCGTTCAGCAGGATGGCCATGGCCAGGGCGGACATCTGCTCGTCGGCGACCGCACCGCGGGTGTAGGCGTCGATGACCCAGTCGATCTGCTCCGGGCTCAGCTCGCCCTTGTCCCGCTTCGTGCGGATGACGGAGATGACGTCCATGGTGGTGCCTCTTTCTACGCGCATAGAGGGGGAAAGGAGGAGCGGCCCTTCCCATCGTGCCGGAAGGGCCGCTCCGAGGTTTACTTCCTGAGGTGGTCCGGGCCGAACGCCTGCGGCAGCATCTCGGCCAGAGTCAGGAACCCGGTGGGCGTCTCCAGTACGAGCTCGGGGCCCCCGAACTCGAACAGCAGCTGCCGGCACCGGCCGCACGGCACCAGGCACTCACCCTGGCCGTCCACACACACGAAGTGGGTGAGGCGCCCGCCGCCGGTCGCCTGGAGCTCCGAGACGAGCCCGCACTCGGCGCACAGGCCGAGGCCGAACGAGGCGTTCTCCACGTTGCAGCCGGAGACCGTCCGCCCGTCGTCGACGCGGGCCGCCGCGCCGACCGGGTAGCCCGAGTACGGGGCGTACGCGTGGGACATGGCCTCGCGGGCCGTGACCCGCAGGGCCTCCCAGTCGGCCTCGGTGAGGGCGCTCGTCACTTGCCCTGGCCCTTGCGGTACCGCATGCCGTCGGCCTTCGGCATCCGCAGGCGCTGCGCGGAGAGCGAGAGGACCAGCAGGGTGACCACGTACGGGGTGGCGCTGACGAACTCGACCGGGACCGTGTCGGTGCCCAGGTACCAGATGAAGACGCCGACACCGATGACGACGGCGATCGAGGAGGTGATCCAGCGCTTCTGGTACGCCTTCCAGGCCGCGAGGGCCACGAGGATGGCGAAGAGCAGCAGGAGCAGCGCGTGCACGGACTGGCCGCCGCTGCGCAGCTGGAGCGCGTCGGCGTAGCCGAACAGGCCGGCACCCATGGCGAGGCCGCCGGGACGCCAGTTACCGAAGATCATCGCGGCGAGGCCGATGTAACCACGGCCGCCGGTCTGGCCCTCGTTGTAGATGTGCGAGGTGACGAGCGACAGGAACGCGCCGCCGAGACCGGCGAGACCGCCGGAGACGATCACGGCGATGTACTTGTACTTGTACACGTTGACGCCGAGCGACTCGGCCGCGATCGGGTTCTCACCGCAGGAGCGCAGGCGCAGACCGAACGAGGTCTTCCACAGCACGAAGAACGTGCCGATGATCAGCAGCACGGCGATGATCGTGACCAGCGAGATGTTGGTGACCAGGCCGCCGAGGATGCCGGCGATGTCCGAGACCAGGAACCACTCGTGCTTCTCGATGTCGGCCAGCCAGTCGGAGAGACCCGGAATCGAGACCGAGGTGATCTCCTCGGCCGGCGGGGACTGCTTGGGGCTGCCTCCCTTGGCCGACGCCTCACCGGAGTTGAACCACAGCTTGGCGAAGTAGGTCGTGACACCGACGGCCAGGATGTTGATCGCGATGCCGGAGATGATGTGGTCGACACCGAAGGTGACCGTGGCGACCGCGTGCAGCAGACCGCCGAACATGCCGCCCAGGATGCCGGCGAGGATGCCGATCCAGGGGCTGGTCTGCCAGCCGGCCCAGGCACCGAAGAAGGTGCCGAGGATCATCATGCCTTCGAGGCCGATGTTGACCACGCCCGCGCGCTCGGACCACAGACCGCCGAGACCGGCGAGTCCGATCGGCACCGCGAGCGAGAGCGCGGCGCCGATCTGGCCGGCCGAGGTGAGGTCCTGTGCCCCGGTGATGACCCGCACGGCGGACAGGGCCAGGAGCCCGCCCGCGACGATCAGCAGGATCCAGGGGAGGGAGAGGCGGGTACGGCCGCCCTTGCCGCCGGCCGCCTTGGGCGCCGCGGGCGGCGGGGTGGAAGTCGCCGTGGCGCTCACGCCGACACCTCCGTCGTGTCGTTGGAACGGGCCTGGGCCGCGAGCTTCTCGCCGACCTGTCGCTGCTGGCGCTTGAGGCCGTAGCGACGGACGACCTCGTAGGCGATGACGACGCAGAGGACGATCACGCCCTGCATGACGCCGACGATCTCCCGGTCGTAGTTCTCGAACTCCAGCTGCTGGCCGCCGCGCTCCAGGAACGCCCAGAGGATCGCGGAGAGCGCGATGCCGATCGGGTGGTTCCGGCCGAGCAGGGCGATGGCGATACCGGTGAAGCCGATGCCGACGGGGAAGTCGCCGCCGAACTCGTACGAGTCGTTGAGCAGCGTCGGCATACCGATCAGACCGGCCATGCCGCCGGAGATCAGCATGGACGTGACGATCATCTTCTTGACGTTGACACCGCTGGCCGACGCAGCCGTCTCGGACTGGCCGACGGTGCGCAGGTCGAAGCCGAACCGGGTGCGGGAGAGGGTGAACCAGTAACCGATGCCCGCGATGGCCGCGACGACGACGAAGCCGTAGATCGGGGTCGGCGTGGTCGGGAACTCGAAGAAGTGCGAGGACTCCGGGAGCGGGGTCGTCGCCACCTTGGTGCCGGCCGCGTCCAGGTGGCCGAGGCGGCCGGGCTGGAGCAGGTAGCCGATGATCGCGGTCGCGATGAAGTTCAGCATGATCGTGGAGACGACCTCGCTGACCCCTCGGGTGGTCTTGAGGACACCCGCGATGCCCGCCCACATGGCGCCGACGATCATCGCGGTGATGATGATCAGCGGGATCTGGACGATGCCCGGGAGGGTCAGCGCGCCACCGACGGCGGCGGCGAAGAAGGCGGCGAGACGGTACTGGCCGTCGACGCCGATGTTGAACAGGTTCATGCGGAAGCCGATGGCCACCGCGACGCCCGCCAGGTAGTACGTCGTCGCCTTGTTGATGATGTAGACCTGGCTGTCCGACTTGATGCCGTAGTCGAACATGATCCCGAAGGCGCTGAACGGCTCCTTGCCGGTGGCCGCGAGCACCAGCGCGGTGATCAGGAACGCGGCGACGATCGCGAGCAGCGGCGCCGCGATGCCCAGGAGCAGCCGCTCCTTGTCGAACTTCTTCATCGGGCCTCGTCCTCCGGGCCGTCGGTGCCCTCAGGGCTCTCATCGTGCTCAAGGTGACCGGCGGCGGCGCCGGTCATGGCCGAGCCCAGTTCCTCCGGGGTGACCGTCGCCGGGTCGGCGTCCGCGACGAGCCGCCCGCGGTACATCACGCGCAGGGTGTCGGAGAGGCCGATCAGCTCGTCCAGGTCGGCGGAGATCAGCAGGACCGCAAGGCCGCCACGGCGCGCTTCGCGGATCTGGTCCCAGATCTGCGCCTGCGCGCCGACGTCCACGCCCCGGGTGGGGTGTGCGGCGATCAGCAGCTTGGGGTCGTGGCTCATCTCGCGGCCGACGATCAGCTTCTGCTGGTTCCCGCCGGAGAGGGAGGCCGCGGTGACGTCGATACCGGGGGTACGGACGTCGTAGTCGCGGACGATCCGCTCCGTGTCCTTGCGGGCGGCCTTGATGTCGAGGATGGCGCCCTTGGAGTTGGGCTTCTCGGTGACATGGCCGAGGATGCGGTTCTCCCAGAGGGGGGCCTCCAGGAGCAGCCCGTGCCGGTGGCGGTCCTCGGGGATGCAGCCGATGCCGTCCTCGCGCCGCTTGCGCGTCGGCGCGGCGGAGATGTCGGCGCCGTCCAGGGTCACCACACCGCGGTCGGCGTTGCGCATGCCCATGATCGTGTCGACGAGTTCGGACTGGCCGTTGCCCTCGACGCCGGCGATGCCGAGCACCTCACCCTTGTGGATGGTGAAGGTGATGCCGCCGAGGACCGCGCGGACCACGCCGTCGGGGTCGACGGCGCTCAGCGACAGGTCCTGGACCGTCAGCATCGGCACGTCGGTCACCGTGGACTCGCGGGTCTCCGGGGAGGGCAGCTCGGCCCCGACCATCAGCTCGGCGAGCTGCTTGGTGGTGGTCTGCTTCGGGTCGGCGGTGCCGACCGTGGTGCCGCGCCGGATGACGGTGATCTCGTCGGCGACGGACAGCACCTCGCCCAGCTTGTGCGAGATGAAGATGACCGTGAGGCCCTCGGCCTTGAGCTCGCGCAGGTTGTCGAAGAGCGCGTCGACCTCCTGCGGGACGAGCACGGCGGTCGGCTCGTCGAGGATCAGGGTGCGGGCACCGCGGTAGAGGACCTTGAGGATCTCCACGCGCTGGCGGTCGGCCACACCGAGGTCCTCCATGAGGGCGTTCGGGCGGATGCCGAGGCCGTACGCGTCGGAGATCTCCTTGATCTTGGCGCGGGCCCTGTCACCGATGCCGTACAGCTTCTCGGAGCCGAGAACGACGTTCTCGAGGACGGTGAGGTTGTCCGCGAGCATGAAGTGCTGGTGCACCATGCCGACACCGCGGGCGATGGCGTCTCCGGGGTTGTGGAACGTCACCAGCTCGCCGTCGACCGTGATGGTGCCCTCGTCCGGCTTCTGCATGCCGTAGAGGATCTTCATCAGGGTCGACTTGCCCGCGCCGTTCTCGCCCACGAGGGCGTGCACGGTGCCGCGGCGCACGGTGATGTCGATGTCGTGGTTGGCCACGACTCCTGGGAAACGCTTGGTGATGCCGCGGAGTTCTACGGCGTTGGGACTGCTGGGGCTGGAGGCTTTGATGACGCACTCTCCTAGGCAGGGAGCGTGAGGAGGGGATGAGGCCGGTGCGCAGGCGCTGTCGGTGGCGAAAAATACCCTGTACGGCGCACGCTACGCGCGTAGCTATTGGAAAATCGTTCAACTGCCCGCGGGCAGACGTGTGAAAGGGGCCCGGAGTGTCGGCCGAAGCCGCTCTCCGGGCCCCCCTCCGACGTGTGTCAGAGGGTCGTGTTGACCTTGATCTGACCGTCGATGATCTTCTTCTTGGCCTCGTCGAGCTTGGCCTGGATGTCGGTGAGGTGGCCACCGGTGGTGGTCAGGGAGACACCGTTCTCAGCCAGCGAGTAGACGTGCGTGCCGGTCGCCGGCTTGCCGTCCTGGACGGACTTGATGAGCTCGAAGACACCGGTGTCGACGTTCTTGACCATCGAGGTCATGATCGAGCCGGCGTACTTGGACAGGGCCGGGTCCTTGGCCTGGTCCGAGTCGACACCGATCGCCCAGGTGCCCGGCTTGGCGGCGACGGCCTCGATGGCACCGGCACCCGAGCCGCCCGCGGCGGCGTAGATGACGTCGATGCCCTTGTCGAGCATGCCCTTGGCGGCGGCCTTGCCCTTGTCCGGGGCACCGAAGCCGGAGAAGTCCGTACCGGTGGAGAGGTACTGGATCGTGACCGAGGCGTCCGGGTTGGTGTCCTTGACACCCTGCTGGAAGCCGGCGGCGAACTTCTTGATCAGCGGGGTGTCGACACCGCCGATGAAGCCGATCTTGCCGTCCTTGGACTTGAGGGCGGCCGCGACACCGGCGAGGTACGAGCCCTGCTCCTCGGTGAAGACGATCGAGTCGACGTTCTTCGCCTCGGAGACCGAGTCGACCAGGCCGAACGTGGTCTTCGGGAACTTGGCCGCGACCTTGTCGATCGCGTCCTTGTAGGCGAAGCCGACACCGATGACCGGGTTGAAGCCGCCCTCGGCCAGGGAGGCGAGGCGCTGCTCGCGGTCGGCCGGGGTCTCACCGGTCTTGGCGGTGAGCTCCTTGGTCTCGACACCGAGGTCGGCCTTGGCCTTGTCGAGGCCGCGGGCGGCCGAGTCGTTGAAGGAGTTGTCGCCACGACCACCGACGTCGTAGGCCATACCGACCTTGATGGTGCCCGAGTCGGAGCCCGTGTCCTCGGTGGAGGACTCCCCGCAGGCGGTGGCAGTGAGAGCGAGAGCCGCAGTGACAGCACACGCGGCGGTGATCTTGGATACCCGGCGCACGAGGAGGTCCCTTCAAGACTGACCGAAAGCGCCTCTTGCGGCGCTGGTTTCGGGCGATCGTAACGCGCGTAGATGTCAGTTAAAGACCCGTTCATGAGTCGTTACCGGATCGACGCGAACCATAGTCACGTTACGCGTCCACGCGTCGCGCACAAGTCGCAACCCCGTGTGACCCGCAAGGTTCGGGGGCCCGTTCCACCCTGGGAGCAACGGGATCGAAAGGCACGAAGGGGGGCGCCGGAACCCGGCGCCCCCCTTCGTCCACACGGGCCGTCAGGCCCGGCCGGAGCCCGCGTCGAGCAGGGCGGCGGCGGTGAAGAGTTCCACCGCCGCCTCGATGCAGCGCTCGTCCACGTCGAAGTCGCCCGCGTGGAGGTCGCGGACGCGGGTGTCGCCGGGGGTGCGCACGCCGAGGCGGGCCATCGCGCCGGGTACGTGCTCCAGGTACCAGGAGAAGTCCTCGCCGCCGAGGCTCTGCTCGGTGTCCTCGATCGCGTACGGTCCGCGGCGGGCGGTCATCGCGGCCTGGAGGAGGTCGGTGACGGCCGGGTCGTTGACGACCGGGGGGACGCCCCGGACGTAGGTGACGGTCGACTTGGCCCGGTGCAGGGTCGCGATCTCGTCGATGGCCGCGTGCACCAGGTCGGGCGCCTCCCGCCAGGTGGGCAGGTCGAGGCAGCGGACGGTGCCGGAGAGCTCGGCGTGCTGCGGGATGACGTTGCAGGCGTGGCCGGACTCGATGCGGCCCCAGGTGACCGAGAGTCCCGAGCGGGCGTCGACACGGCGGGACAGGACGGCGGGGACGTCGGTGGCCACCCGGGCGGCGGCGGTGACGAGGTCGGTGGTGAGGTGCGGGCGGGCGGTGTGGCCGCCGGGCCCGTCGAGGGTGACTTCGAGCCGGTCGCAGGCGGAGGTGATGGGGCCGGTGCGGAGCCCGATCTTCCCGGCGTCCACCCTGGGGTCGCAGTGGACGGCGATGATCCGGCCGACCCCGTCCAGGACGCCGGCCTCGACGGCGTCGGCGGCACCGCCTGGGAGGACCTCTTCGGCGGGCTGGAAGACGAGCCGTACGGCGGCGGGGAGGAGCCCCTGCCGGTCGAGCTCGGCGAGGACGAGTCCGGCGCCGAGGACGGTGGTGGTGTGGACGTCGTGTCCGCAGGCGTGGGCGCGGTTGGCCACGGTGGAGCGGTAGGCGACGGTCTTGGCGTCGGGGATGGGCAGCGCGTCGAGGTCGGCGCGGATCGCGAGCATGGGCCGACCGGGGTCCGGGGTGCCGATGTCACAGATGAGTCCGGTGTTGCCCGGCAGGACCTTCGGCGCGAGGCCGGCCGCCTCCAGGCGGGCCTTGAGCGCTGCGGTCGTACGGAACTCCTGGTTCCCGAGCTCGGGGTGCATGTGCAAGTCCCTGCGGAACGCGATCAGTTCGACGCGCAGGGGTTCGGACAGCGTTCCGGGCAGGGTGGCGGAGCCTGGCTCACGGGACTTCAACTGGTTCACCCTTTGAAGGGTAGGCCTCCGGAGAGGTCAACTGCCCGTTGATCACGAAAAGTTCAGCCCGTTAGGGGAAAGAATCTCGGTTTCTCAGGCATGAAGGCCGTTCCATATGGGTACGCTCAGCCGAATTCGAGCCGATCGGTCTGGCTCGCCGCCCGTGACGTGAGCCGGTCGACCTCGTGGGCCGCCGTGCCCGCCACTCCGGACAGGAAGCCCTGGGCGCGCGGCGAGGCGGTCTCCCGCAGCCACTCGGGCGCGATCTCGCAGACCGCGACCTTCACCCCGGTCCCGGCGAGGGCCAGCGGCAGGGTGTGCACGACCGTGGACGGGAAGCTGACGACCGTACGGCCGATGGGGCCGCGCCGTGCGATCAGCTCCAGGGGCAGCTCGGGCCGGACCACCTGCAGACCCGTCTCGACCGCGATCCGGTGCAGCTTCTCGGCGCTCTCCCTGCGGTGCGCGAAGTAGCGGGTGGCACCGTGGGTGCGGGCGAGCTCCGCCACCACCCGGTCGTAGTGGTCGGCGTCGACCACCCCCGTCTCGACCAGCGAGGTGCCCACCAGGTCCGCGCCGCCGGTGAGCAGCGGCGGGCCGAAGCGGGTCCGGGTCCAGGCGTAGGAGTTCTCGGTGACCGTGATGCCCTCGGGGGCCTCGACCGGCAGCGAGGTGAAGATCTCGACCGTGCGGCCCCGGTTCGGGGCGAGGCGCCGCTTGGCGAACGAGGTCACCGGGGCGAGCACCAGCTCGCGCGGGTCGAGGGCGCTGCCCTTGCGGTGCCAGCGCACCAGGCGTTCGCCCCGGCCGATCTGGGCGGCGTACTCCATGGTGGCGGTGCCGTCGTCGACCACGGTCAGGTGCCGGGGGGCGAAGAGGGTGAGGAGGAGCTGGACGTACCGGGAGAACGGGTCCCCGATGATCACCCGCTCCGCCGAGCGCAGCGGCCGGGCGAGCTCCCGCAGGGTGCGGACGAGCGAGCCCCGGCCGCCGCGGGCCTCCTGCCAGTGGACGGTGAGGCCCTCGTCGCGGGCCAGCTGGGCCATGCGGCGCAGCTGGCCCCGCGACATGGGGTCGGTCGGCGAGAGGACGACGACCGTCAGGGCGGGTGCGGCCTGTGCCGCACCCTGGGTGGCGTCCGTCGAGCGGGGCGCCCGCACGGACGCGTCGGCGGCCGTGGAGTCGGGCGCCGCGGTGGCCGCGGCGGCGGGCACGGCGTCCGCCGAGCCGTGCGCGCCGGCGGGTGCCGCGGAGGGCGCACCGGTGGCGGGTGCCTGGGTGTGCGCCCATTCCAGGACGTTGAGGAGCTGGACCGGGCTCTCGACGAACGCCAGCTGCCCGGTCATGCGGCGACGAGCCCCTGGACCCGGCGGAGCTTCTTCATCGGGCCGAGCTCCGACTCGTAGACCTTCTTGACGCCGTCGCCGAGGGCGGCCTCGATGGTGCGGATGTCGCGGACCAGGCGCTGCAGGCCCTGGGGCTCGACGGAGGCGGCCTGGTCGGAGCCCCACATGGCGCGGTCGAGGGTGATGTGGCGCTCGACGAAGGTGGCGCCGAGGGCGACGGCGGCCAGCGTGGTCTGGAGGCCGGTCTCGTGGCCGGAGTAGCCGATCGGGACGTTGGGGTACTCCTCCTGCAGGGTCTGGATGACGCGCAGGTTGAGCTCCTCGGCCTTGGCCGGGTAGGTCGAGGTGGCGTGGCAGAGCAGGATGTTCGCGCTGCCGAGGACCTCGACGGCGTGGCGGATCTGCGCCGGGGTCGACATGCCGGTGGAGAGGATGACGGTGCGGCCGGTGGCGCGCAGCGAGCGCAGCAGCTCGTCGTCGGTGAGGGAGGCGGAGGCGACCTTGTGGGCGGGGACGTCGAACTTCTCCAGGAAGGCGACGGCCTCGGTGTCCCACGGGGAGGCGAACCAGTCGATGCCGCGCTTCTTGCAGTGCTCGTCGATGGCGCGGTACTGGGTCTCGTCGAACTCGACGCGGTGACGGTAGTCGATGTAGGTCATGCGGCCCCAGGGGGTGTCCCGCTCGATGTCCCACTGGTCGCGCGGGGTGCAGATCTCGGGGGTCCGCTTCTGGAACTTGACGGCGTCGCAGCCGGCCTCGGCGGCCACGTCGATCAGCGCGAAGGCGTTGTCGAGGTCACCGTTGTGGTTGATGCCGATCTCGCCGGTGATGTAGACGGAGTGGCCCGGGCCTGCGGTCTTGTCGCCGAGGGTGCGGATACGGGTGTTCATGGTGCTGATCCTTAGGAGTTGGGGGTGTTGAGCTCGGGTCCGAGGAGCCAGGCGGCGATCTCGCGGATCGCGCCGGAGCCGCCCGGGGTGACGGTGACCGCGCGGGCCGCGGCCCGTACGGAGTCGTGGGCGCTGCTCACCGCGACGGGCCAGCCGACGAGGTGGAAGCAGGGAAGGTCGTTGACGTCGTTTCCGGCGTAGAGCACGCGCTGCGGGTCGATGCCTTCGGCCTCGCACCACTCCTTGAGAGCCCGGTCCTTGCGGTCGATGCCGTGCAGGACGGGGATCTTGAGCTTGCGGGCGCGGGCGGCGACGACGGCGTTCTGCTCGGTGGAGAGGATGAGGACGGGCAGTCCGGCGCGGCGCAGGGCCGCGATGCCCAGGCCGTCGCCGCGGTGCGCGGAGACGAACTCGCGTCCCTCGGCGTCCAGGTGGACCCGGTCGTCGGTCTGCGTGCCGTCGAAGTCGAGGACGACGGCGTCGACGTCCGCGAATCCGGGGGTGGCCGGGGTGTCGAGGAGCGGCGCGAGGACGCGGGCGCGGGCCAGGTCGTGCGGGTCGTCGATCTCCAGGACCCGGGCGGGGTCGGTGACGACGAGCGCCGTACGGCCGAAGAAGCGGTGCTTGTGGGTACGGAAGCCGGCCGCGTCCATGGCGTAGACGGCGCCGGTCTCCAGGTACTCGGGCTCCCGGTCCTGGCGGCGGGGGCGGTGCGCCTTGTCGTGGTTGACGCCGGTGGCGCCGTCCTCGACCGTCTCGCGCCAGAGGAAGCCGTGCGTCGGGGCGGCCGTGAAGGCGGTGTCGGCGGCGCCGGAGGTGATGCGCTCGACGGTCTCGGCGACCTCGGCGGAGCCGAGGAAGGGGCTGGTGCACTGGACGAGGAGGACCACGTCGGCCGGGCGGCCGTGGGTGGCCTCGAAGACGTCCATGGCGTGCAGGACGGCGGCCTCGCTGGTGGCGGTGTCGCCGGCGATCTCGGCGGGGCGCTGCACGGCCTCGGCCCCCGCGGTGCGGGCGGCGGCGGCGATGCCGGCGTCGTCGGTGGAGACCACGACGTGGGTGACGGGGCGGGCGCCGAGGCAGGCCCGGACGGCGCGGGCCACCAGGGGGACTCCGGCCACCGGGGCGAGGTTCTTGGCGGGCACGCCCTTCGAGCCGCCCCTCGCGGGGATCACGGCGAGCACGGCGGTGGGCTCCGTGGCCGGCTTCGCGGCCGGTGTGGCGGTGGCGGACATCAGAGTTCTCCCAGGCGGCGGATGACGGGGGCGACGCGTTGCACGCCGTGGCGGTACGCGCCCCGCGCGGCCTCCCGGACGACCCTGCGCAGGCCGCTCTCGCGGGGCTCCGGCGCGGTGACGTCCAGGCGGTGGCGGGCGAGGATCCCGGGCAGGTAGCCGGGGGCCGTCTCCGTTGTGTAGTAGGGGGTGATCGGGGGCAGCGCGGGGAGCGCCAGGAGCTCGGTGACCCGGTCGCGGGCCGCGTCGAAGGCGCCCTCGTACGAGCCGTCGGCGGCGACGCCCTGCCGGGCGAGCCAGGTCTCGTCGGGCGTCGGGGCGAGCCCCTTGTCGAGCCGGTCGAAGGAGGCGAGCAGGCCGGAGCCGACGAAGTGGTGGTTGCCGAGCGCCTCGCGGACCCCGAGGTCGGTGAGGATCGCGGTGGGGATGCGTCGGTGGAGGGCTTCGAGGGCGGCCGTGGAGGAGACCGTGACGAGCAGGTCGGTGCGGTCGAGGACCTCGCCCATGTGCCCGTACACGAGCTTGAAGTTGGCCGGCGGGTCGAGCTCGCGGACCAGCTTCTGGAACGGGAACTCCTCCAGGTGTGTGGTGTGTTCGCCCGGCTTGGAGCGGAGCTTGAGGAGCACCTCGCGGTCCGGGTGGAGCCGGGCGTGCCCGATCAGTCGCCGCAGGACGTAGGCGCGTTCGGTCCGAGTGACCGGCACGGACGGCTGGGCGGCGAAGACCAGGGTGTCGCGGCCGGCCTCGGGGCTGTGCGGGGCGCCGCCGAGGAAGGGCAGCGCCGCCTCGACGACCGAGTCGGCTCCGGCGCCCACTCCTTCGTACACCGCGCGGAAACGCTCCGCGTCGTGACGGGAGTTGGCGAGGACGACATCGGCGCCGTGGCGCAGCAGCAGACCGTCGGTCAGCTTCTCGTAGACGACCCCGACGTAGCCGGTGACGATCACGGGGCGCCGTTCCAGGCCCAGATCGGCCAGGCCCTGGAGGACGGCCCGGACGGTGCCGCCGACGAGGGCGAGCACGACGACGTCGTAACCCTCGCCGCGCGCCTCCGCGTCCCGTACCGCGCGCAGGAACTCCGCGCCCGTCACCTCGCGCGGGGTCGTCGTGGACACCCCGGTCTCGGCGAGCTGGCGTTCGGTGGGGGTGGCCCGTCCGCGCAGGACGAATCCGGTGGGTTCGGCGGTCGCCGTGGTGATGCGGCGCGCCGTGAGGGCGCCCCATTTCCACCGGGTGTCGGAGTCGGCGAGTACGGCGACCCGTACCGCTTCTCTGGTACTTGCTGGCACGCCGAGGACGCTAGAAGGGCATTCCGCTTTTCGGCCCAACTGAGCCACAACAAACGGTGAACAGAGCCTCTCCTCCTGTTGAAGTGGGTCGGGAACCGGACGTAAGGGGGCCGATTTCCTCCGCCGGTAAAGGCGGTTAATCGGCCCGCCGCTTGGTGTTCACCGAAAGGCTGCCCACCGGTCGGTGGGAATGCCGGGTCGGCACCTAGCGTCAACCGCGTGGTCAAGCTCTCCGTCGTCGTGCCGTTCTTCAACGTGCAGACATACGCCCCCGACACCCTCACGAGCCTGCGGGCCAACGCCCGAGAGGACTTCGAGTTCCTGCTTGTCGACGACTGCTCGTCGGACGGGACCCCGGAGCTCCTCGAACGGGCCGCGCGCGAGATCCCGGGTGCCGTCCTGATCAGGCACGCGCACAACGAGGGCCTCGCCACGGCCCGGAACACCGGCCTCGACGCCGCTCGCGGCGAGTACCTCACCTTCCTCGACGGGGACGACTGGCTCGCCCCCGGCTACTACTCCCGCCTGGTCGCCGCCGCCGAGGAACTCGGCTGCGACTTCCTGCGCACCGACCACGTCTCCGTCACCGGCAGGAACCGCGGCATCCGCCGCGCGCCGGTCCCCCGGCGCGGCGAGGTGCTGAACCCGCGGGACGCGATCCTTCCGGCGCACCGCACGACCTCGGTCGACTACCCGTACGCCTGGGCGGGGATCTACCACCGGCGACTCCTGGACCGCGGCCTGCTGCACTTCCCGCACGGGCTGCGGACCGCCGAGGACCGGCCGTGGATCTGGAAACTGCACCGCGAGGCGGAATCGTTCGCCGCGATCGGTGAACTCGGCGTGTTCTACCGGCGCGGAGTGTCGACCTCCCTCACCCAGATCGGCGACATACGGCAATTGGATTTCATTCGCGCTTTCGACCAGGTGATCGAGGAAACCGCACAGGACCCGGACGCGGACCTTCTTCTCCCGAAGGCCGTCCGCACCTATTGCGCGGTGATCGCCCATCACGTCGGATCGATAGAACGCTTCGAACCCGATGTGGCCCGCCAGTTGAAGGCGATGAGCGCGGGCGCGCTGCGGCGCATGCCGCAGGACGTCCTCGACGAAGCTCTGACGGCCATGGGCGGGGACCGCGCGACGATGCTGCGCAAACTGCGGCGACGCCGTCCGGCACCGCCGCCGACACCGGGCGCGGGCCCGGGCGCCGGTACCGGCCCGGCCTCCGCGGAGGTGGCCGCGTGAGCACCCGCCGCACCACCCAGATCTTCTGCGCCTCCACCCTCTACGGGGCGGTGACCCTCGCCGCCGCCATGGACAGCGGCAGCTTCGGCCCCGCCGACCGCCGGATCCTCCTCGTCACCAACAACGCGGCCGTACCGGAGACCACCCCGGCCCTCGACGAGGCCGAGGGCTTCGCGCACCTGCGCCGCCGCTTCGACTCCGTCCTGTCGTGGAACGAGACGATCTCCCCGCTCCACCCGGCCGGCTGGACCCCCCGGGCCAGTGATCTGCCGCTCCTCCAGCGCCATCTGCGCAAGCTCTGGAAGCTCGGCGACGACCGCGTCGAACTCGCCCTGGAATCGCTCCAGGTGACGCCCGCGCTCGCCATCGCCCAGCTGCTGCCCGACGCGCCGATCACCGTGTACGCGGACGGTCTGATGAGCTACGGGCCGACCCGCAACAAGATCGACCCGCAGATCGGCGGGCGCGTCGGCCGGCTGCTCCACCTGGACCTCGTCCCCGGGCTCGCGCCGCTGCTGCTCGCCGAGTTCGGGGCGGTGCCGGAGGCCGTACCGACGGAGGCGTTCACCAAGTGCGTCGACGAGCTGGCCGGGCCCGCCGCCACCGCCGGCTCCGGGGACGGGCCCGCGCTGCTCCTCGGCCAGTACCTGGCGGCGCTCCATCTGCTGACCGTCGCCGAGGAGGAGGAGCTGCACCTGCGGATGGTCCGGGGCGCGGTCGCCCGGGGCCACCGCCGGCTCGTCTTCAAGCCGCACCCGACGGCCCCCGACACCTGGTCGAAGGCCCTGGCGCAGGAGGCGGCGGCGCTCGGCGCCGAACTGGCCGTCGAGGACCGGCCCGTGCTCGCCGAAGTGCTCTACCGCGAGCTGCGGCCCGCCCTCGTCGTCGGCTGCTTCTCCACGGCGCTGCTCACCGCGCAGACCTTCTACGGACTGCCGGTCGCCCGGGTCGGGACGCGCGACCTGCTGGAGCGGCTCACCCCGTTCCAGAACAGCAACCGCATCCCGCTCACCGTCGTGGACGCGGTCGTGCCGGCTCTGGAGGACGGCGCCGAGGGCGGGACGGAGGACGGCGGGGAGGACGCGATCACCACGGCCCGGCTGAACGACCTGGTCGCGGCCGTCGGCTTCGCGATGCAGCCGAAGATCCGGCCGGAGCTGCGGGAGCCGGCGGTACGGCACCTGTCCGGCCCGTTCGCCGAGCGCACCCGGCACCACTTCACCCGCCGCCGCCTCACGGTACTGAACCTGCCCGGCGGCATCCCGCTCCCCCGGCACCCGAGGGTCCGCCGCCTGGCGCGGCGCGCACTGCGGCTGCGGAAGGCGCTGAAGAGGTAGCGACGCCGCGGCGGAAAGCGGCGGGCCCGGGCCCCGTGCGGGGGACCCGGGCCCGCAGGCGCGTAGGGGAGGCGTGTCCGGCGTCAGGCGCGGACGATCGCCTCCTGGATCTCCGTCACCCACTGCGAACGGTCCTCGGGGCACTCCAGGTACAGCTCACGCGCGTAGTGCCGCGTCTCGTACCCGTTGGCCTCGATCCAGCGGGCCAGCGTCTGGGCGGTCGGCAGGATCGTGTCCATCGAACCCCGGTGGACGACGGTCGCCGCCTCCTCGATGCCGGGCAGCACGTGCACCTCGACACCCGCCACGACCGTCCCCTCCGGGACGGTCATGCCCGCGTGCACGAGGACCGAGCCGTCCCCCTTGCCCGCGTCCTCGTAGTACGCGATCCCCGGGCCGAACCCGGTGATCCCGGCCGCCTCCAGGCGGCCGCACAGCTCGTCGTACAGGGGCCCGATGACCGGGCTGATGTCGTGCGGGCCGAAGCTCGCGGCGACCGCGCTCAGTTCGGCGATCCGGACGGCGGGGATCTTCTTGACGACGACGTCCTGGGTGGACATGCGTCCCTCGCTCTCGATGGCTCGGAGCCGCGCGCCGACCTGGGCGAGCCGGGCCCGCGACGCCGCCAGGGCCTCTTCCAGCTCGGCCTGGCGCAGACGCAGCATGCCCCGCAGCTCGTCCGCGTCGATCGTCTCGTCGAGGATCGCCCCCACCTGTTCGAGGGTGAAGCCGAGGTCCTTGAGCGCGATGACACGGTTGAGCAGGGCGAGCTGGTCGGCCGTGTAGAAGCGGTAGCCCGTGTGCGGGTCGACCCGGGCCGGGTGCAGCAGTCCGATGGCGTCGTAGTGACGCAGCATCCGGACCGACACCCGCCCGTGCCGGGCGAAGTCTCCGATGGTGAACATGACGCCCCCTACGACACGCCCTCACACGGTGTGAGGGTCAAGCGGCGCTGCTGAGGGAGAGCTTCGCGGCGAAGCCGAGGAAGAGCGCGCCGGCGGCGGAGGTGGCTCCCGCCGAGAGGCGCCTGCGGCGCCGGAACGCGGCGGCGAGTCGGGTGCCGCCGAATATCAGCATCGTCAGGTAGAGGAAGCTGCCGATCTCCAGCAGGGTGCCGAGCACCAGGAAGGAGAGGGCCGGGTAGGCGTACGCGGGGTCCACGAACTGCACGAAGAAGGAGATGAGGAAGAGGATCGCCTTCGGGTTGAACAGGCTGATGATGAGCGCCCTGCGGTACGGGTTCTCCCCCGGCGCCGCCTGCACCTGCTCGGGCTCCTCGGTCACCGTCTCCCCGCGCGAGCGCCACATCGCCCAGGCCGAGCGCAGCATCCCGTACGCCATCCAGGCCAGATAGCCCGCGCCCGCGTACTTCACGATCATGAAGAGCAGCGGCGTGGTCTGGAGGAGCGAGGCCGCGCCGAGCGCGGCCAGCGTCATCAGGACCGCGTCGCCGGTGAAGACGCCGGCGGCGGCCTTGTACCCGGTCCGGGTGCCCTTACGGGCGGCGACGGACAGCACGTACAGCGAGTTCGGCCCCGGCAGAAGAATGATGAGGACGAGGCCCACGAGATAGGTCGGAAGATCGGTGACACCCAGCATGAAGCGGAGTGTCGCATGTCAGTACGACACTCCGCCCGTGTGTTTCGTATCGCGGAAGATCAGAACGCGTCGGTCGGGCTGTAGGTGCCCCAGACGTCGCGGAGTGCGTGGCAGACCTCGCCGACGGTGGCGCGGGCCTTGAGGGCGTCCTTCATCGGGTAGAGCACGTTGTCGGTGCCTTCGGCCGCCTTCTTCAGTGCGGCGAGCGCGGCGTCCACCGCCGTCTGATCCCGCTCGGCGCGCAGTGTGGTGAGGCGTTCGGCCTGCTGGGCCTCGATGGCGGGGTCGACGCGGAGCGGCTCGTAGGGTTCCTCGACGTCGATCGTGTAGCGGTTGACGCCGACCACGACCCGTTCGCCGCTGTCGGTCTCCTGCGCGATCCGGTAGGCGGAGCGCTCGATCTCGCTCTTCTGGAAACCGTGCTCGATCGCGTTGACCGCCCCGCCCATCTCCTCGACCCGGCCCATCAGGTCCAGGGCCGCCGCTTCCACGTCGTCGGTCATCTTCTCGACGACGTACGAGCCGGCGAACGGGTCGACGGTGGCGGTCACGTCCGTCTCGTAGGCGAGGACCTGCTGGGTGCGCAGGGCCAGGCGGGCGGACTTGTCCGTGGGCAGGGCGATGGCCTCGTCGAAGGAGTTGGTGTGCAGGGACTGCGTCCCGCCCAGGACGGCCGCCAGGCCCTGGACGGCGACGCGGACGAGGTTGACCTCGGGCTGCTGCGCGGTCAGCTGCACACCGGCGGTCTGGGTGTGGAAACGGAGCATCAGCGACTTGGGGTTCCTCGCGCCGAACTCCTCCTTCATGACCCGCGCCCAGATCCGGCGGGCCGCCCGGAACTTCGCGACCTCCTCCAGGATCGTCGTGCGCGCCACGAAGAAGAAGGAGAGCCGCGGCGCGAAGTCGTCCACGTCCATGCCCGCCGCGACCGCCGTGCGGACGTACTCGATGCCGTCGGCCAGGGTGAACGCGATCTCCTGCGCGGGCGAGGCCCCCGCCTCCGCCATGTGATAGCCCGAGATCGAGATCGTGTTCCACTTCGGGATCTCACTGCGGCAGTACTTGAAGATGTCCGCGATCAGCCGCAGCGACGGCTTCGGCGGGAAGATGTACGTGCCCCGCGCGATGTACTCCTTCAGCACGTCGTTCTGGATCGTGCCCGTCAGCCTCTCGGCCGGAACGCCCTGTTCCTCACCGACGAGCTGGTACATGAGGAGGAGCAGGGCGGCGGGGGCGTTGATGGTCATCGACGTCGAGACCTTGTCCAGCGGGATGCCGTCGAACAGGATCCGCATGTCGTCGACCGAGTCGATCGCCACCCCCACCTTCCCGACCTCGCCCGAGGAGATCGGCGCGTCGGAGTCGTGGCCCATCTGCGTCGGCAGGTCGAACGCCACCGACAGACCCATCGTGCCGTTCGCGATCAGCTGCTTGTACCGGGCGTTGGACTCCACCGCCGTACCGAAACCCGCGTACTGGCGCATCGTCCACGGCCGGCCCGTGTACATCGACGGGTACACACCACGCGTGAAGGGATACCCACCCGGCTCACCCAGCTTCCCGGCCGGGTCCCAGCCCTCCAGGGCCCCCGGTCCGTAGACCGGCTCGATGGGCAGTCCCGACTCCGACTCGCGCGTCATTGACCGTGCCTCCCGATAGCTTGTTACTCAGCGGTACTGGCCCTCGCGACGGACTGTAGCGGCGGGTGTCCGAGCCCTGGAGAGCAGCTCGCTGGGACCTTCCTCACAGCATGCGCGGATCGTGACCCACCTGCGCAACCGCACACGCGCGGGATGCATCCCTACGTACACACGACTCGTCCCGGGGGGCAAAAATGAAGCGGTCTTCTTCCGTCATACGCAGAGCGGTTCTGGCAGCGGCCTCGGTGGCCCTCGCCGCGGGCTGTACGGCCCAGGCGGCCGGCTCCGGAGGCGGTTCCGCGAGCCCGACGAAGGGGCCGACGACCTCCGCGCCCGCACCGGCCGCGTCCGGCACCCCCACCGATGCCCCGACCGAGGACGGCAAGGCCCCGTCCCCCTCGGGCACGACGGCGGAGCCCACCTACGCGCCCACCGATGCCCCCACCGGGACGCCGGCGCCCGACGTCCTGATGGGTGACGGGGACGAGAACGAGCAGGTCCGCGAGCTGCAGGCGCGGCTGCGCCAGCTCGGGTACTTCGACCGGGCACCCACCGGTTTCTACGGGACCATGACGGCCGGCTCGGTCAAGGCCTTCCAGAAGAAGCAGGGTCTGCCCCGGACGGGCTCGGTCGACGAGGCGACCTGGCAGGGGCTGCTCGGCGCGAGCCGGAAGCCGACCGCCGACGAGTTGAAGCCGTCGACCACCAACCAGCTCGACACCCCCGACGCGCGGTGCATGACCGGCCGGGTGCTCTGCATCAGCAAGGAGAGCCGGACCCTCGCCTGGATGATCGACGGCAAGGTCGTCTCGGCGATGGACGTCCGCTTCGGCTCGGAGAACACCCCGACCCGTGAGGGCACGTTCACCGTCGAGCGCAAGGTCCGTCAGGACTGGTCGCGGCTCTACCACACGCCGATGCCGCTCTCGATGTACTTCAGCCGTGGCCAGGCGGTGCACTACTCGGCGGACTTCGCGGCCCGCGGCTACAACGGGGCCTCGCACGGCTGCGTCAACGTCCGGGACCGGGTCAAGCTCACGACCCTCTTCGACCAGGTGAAGGTCGGCGACAAGGTCGTCGTCCACTGGTGATCCGGGAGATCCGGGAGATCCGGGAGGGGCTCGACCGGTGACCCGGGAGGGAGAGGGAGAGGGCGCGGGTGGGACCGGGGGAACGTGCCCCACCCGCGCCGAGTGCGCGGAGCCGTAGGTACGGGGGGAACCCCGGCTCACTGCGCGGCCGATGACCAGTCGGCTCACTCAGTACTGCGCCGACGGGCCGAGAAGTGTTACACCGGGAGCGGAACGCGTGCGCTGACGCCGATCCCGAGGGGAAGCGGGGCGGTGAGCCGGGCGGAGTCCGGGGCCCAGGGCAGTGCCGTGTCGCGGCGGTCCTTGCCGCCGCCGCTGCCATCGGTGTCGCCGCGCGAGTCGCCGCTGTCGCCGTCGCGCCCGTCGCTGGGCTTGCCGTCGTCCTTGGCGTCGCCGTCGGAGTCCTTCGAGTCGTCGTTGCCGCTGTCCTTGCCGCCGTCCTTGGTGCCGTCCTCGGGCGTGCCCGTGGCGCCGCCGAGGATGCGGTCGCAGTAGCGGCGCAGGGTCTCGCCCGCGCGCAGGGTGTTCATGAGCCCCTGCCGGCCGGTGGCGTCGAGCTTCCCGGACCGGTACTCACGGCAGGCCTTGGCCACCCGCTCCCAGGAGTTCGTACCGCCCGGGTCGCCGCCCGTGCCGCCGGTCTCCTTGTCCTTGCCGCCCGGCCCCGTCGTGCCGGTGCTCGCGCCCGGGGTGCTCGTGCCCGGCTTCGGGGTGCCCGGTCCCCGGGTGTCCGTGCCGTGGCCGTCGGGGCCTCCGGTGGGCGGCGCCGAGGTGCCGGTGTCATCGCCGGCCGTGGGGGACGCGCCGGGCGTGGGGTCGTCGCCGCCCGGCCGCGTCGGGGGTGCCTCGGGGTCCTGGCGTATGCCGGGGTCCTCCGAGACGAGCGGGTCGGTGGTCTCCCCCGCCGTGACGGAGCTGGCGGGCGCGGGACCCACCATCGGCAGCACACCCGTTCCCGCGGCGACGGCGACCCCTCCGACGGTGACGGCGGCGACCGCGGCGGCGAGTCCGTACCGGAAGGAACGTCCCCAGCGGCGGCTCGGGGCAGCGGAAGGGGCGGCGGCGAGCCGCACCCGGCCGAGTTCGGCGCGCTCGGTGCGGCCGGCCGGCCCCGCGGCGACGGGGGCGGCGGCGCGCTCGGCGGCGGCGGCGCGGAAGGCGGCGAGCGCGGCGGCCTCGCCCGGAAGTTCGGCGTGCGCGGCCGGGAGGACCGCCGGGGTGCGAGCCGCGTCGAGGGCTCCCGCGAGCCGCTCGGCCTGGGAACGCGCGTGGTCGTCGACGGCATCGACCGACTCGCCGCGGAGCAGCCGCTCCGCGGCCTCCTGGTCGAGCCACTGGTACCGCTCGTCGGCCATCACATGTCCTTCTGCGTACGCGGACGTGATTGCGTCACACCGCCGGGGGTCACGGACCCCGGCACGCGCCCGCGTTGCGGAGGCACACCGTCCAGCGGGACGACGTCCTCGCCGGTGCCGTCGGGACCGGTCGCCTCTCCGTCGACGCCGAGGAGTTCGGCGAGCTTCTTGAGGCCGCGGTGGGCGGCGGTACGGACGGCTCCGGGGCGTTTCCCCAGGGTGTCGGCGGCGGTCTTGGCGTCGAGGCCGACGACGACGCGCAGGACGACGGCCTCGGCCTGGTCCTGCGGGAGCTGGGCGATCAACTGCATGGTGTGGCCGGTGGCCAGTGCCTCCAGGGCTTCGCCCGCGGTGTCGGACGTTGCCGGCTTGTCGGTGAGTTCGGTCTCGTCGGCGCCGACGGCGGGGCGCCTGCCGCGCATCCTGACGTGGTCGAGGGCGCGGTTGCGGGCGATCCGGGCCGCCCAGCCACGGAAGCGGTCCGCGTCGCCGTCGAAGCGGTCGAGGTCGCGGGCGATCTGAAGCCAGGCTTCCGAGGCGACGTCCTCGGCCTCGGTGTCGCCGACCAGTGTGCGTATGTAGCCGAGCAACCGTGGATGCACGGCGCGATACACAGTACGGAAGGCGTTCTCGTCCCCGTCCTGAGCAGCGAGCACCGCGGTCGTCAGCTCCGCGTCGTCCCCCAGCACTCCCCAAACCCTGTTCGTCGGTCGCGTCGTCGCTTCATCGCGGCTGGTCACCACCGCCACGCTGCCTCGCGCACCTGCACGCTACGTCGTGTCGCGGCGTCGCGTCCACGCGGTCCGGGGTCTTTGTACAACTTGCAACCTTCGAGCGGTGGTGTGCGCGATGCCTCCGGCAAAGTCGCGCTGCGCGCGGTGTGACAGAAACCGCACCCCTGGCGCTGAAAGGAGTACGGAGCCGTGCTGCGGCTCCGTGGACGACGGCCGGGGTCTCTCCTGTGGGGGGTGGCGACCCCGGCCGTCTCCCTTTTTCCCCTGATTCCCTCCATTTTCAGGGTGTCAACCGATGGTTGACAGTCCAGGACTGTCAACCTAGGGTTGCCTCATGACGAATCCAGTCGGCATGAATGTCCCTGTCCGTCTCGACGAGCTCATCGACGCGATCAAGAAGGTCCACCCCGACGCCCTGGACCAGCTCTCCGACGCGGTCATCGCGGCGGACCACCTCGGCGATATCGCCGATCACCTCATCGGCCACTTCGTGGACCAGGCCCGGCGCTCGGGCGCCTCCTGGACCGACATCGGCCGCAGCATGGGCGTCACCCGCCAGGCGGCCCAGAAGCGTTTCGTCCCCAAGGACCCGGACGCGGAGAAGATGGACGCGAGCGCGGGGTTCGGCCGCTTCACCCCCCGGGCGCGGAACGTCGTCGTCTCCTCCCAGAACGAGGCCAGGAGCGCCGAGAACGACGAGATCCTCCCCGCCCACCTGACGCTCGGCCTGCTCGCCGAGCCCGAGGGGCTCGCGGCGCTCTGGATCGCCTCGCGGGGCGTGACCGCCGACCAGGTCCGTGAGGCCGCCAAGGCGACCCTGCCGCCGGCCGCCGCCGAGATGCCCGCGCTCGTCCCGTTCGACGCGGCGTCGAAGAAGGTCCTGGAGCTGACGTTCCGCGAGGCGCTGCGCCTCGGCCACCACTACGTCGGCACCGAGCACATCCTGCTCGCCCTCCTCGAACACGAGGACGGTGCGGGCGTGCTGACCGACCTCGGCCTCGACAAGGCCACTGCGGAGCAGCAGATCGCCGAGACGATCGCCTCGGCGACGATCGCGGCCCCGGAGGAGGCTTCCTAGGAGTGCCTCAGGCGGTGCGGGCCCGGCGCGAGACGACCGCGCGCAGCACCCGGCCGCCCTCGACGGAGAGTTCACGGGCCCGGCGCAGTCCGGTCGGGCCGTGGGCGACCGATTCGAGGACGGACTGCTGGCGGCGGAGTTCTCCGGCGAGCAGCGGTCCCGCACCACCGGCGTCCCCGGCGCGGCAGCGCTCGACGAGACCGTCGGGCGCCTCGGCCGCGTCGTACCGCCCGTGCAGGGCGAGGGCGGTGACGGAGCACGCACCGGCCCAGGCGCGCAGGGCCTCGGCCGTCCAGGCGGCCGGGGCCTCCGCCAGCATCCGGCGTACGGCCCGGGCGTCCTCCGTACCGTCGGCGTCCAGCTCGACGCGGGCCTTGGCGACGGCCTCGCCCCAGGCGTCGCCGTCGCCGCGCGCGACGGCCGCCCACACGGGCCGCAGGGCGTCGCCCCGGTCGCCGGCGAGCAGCGGGAGGCAGCGGTCGAGGCAGGCGAGCCCGGCCGCGGCCAGGCCGCGCTCATCGGCCCCGTCGATCAGTTCCAGCAGGCTCCGGCCCGTCACCGACGTCATGGACGCCTCCTCGCCACCAGATACGGACGCAGTACGTCCACTACTGCGCCGGACAGCGCTTTTTCGTCACTGCGCGGCCGGAATCATGCCAGTGGCCTTGGCGTGCTGCATAGAGGTCAGACGGCGGACGACGAGGATGGCGAGGACGGCGGCGACGATGTCGAGGCCGAAGCCGGCGAGGGACCACCGGCTCGCGGCGTCGTAGTCGCCGGTGGTCTCCGCCGTCTTGAACATCTGGCCGGAGGTCCAGTTCACGACGGTGCCGACGATCCAGCACGTCCACCAGGTGTTGAGCAGCGTCAGCTCCCGCTTGCCGTCGGCGGCGTACGGCTCCCAGCGGCTGGCCCGCCAGATCTCCACGGCGACCGCCCGGGGGATCCAGAAGTTGCCGATCGGAATGAACCAGCCTCCGATGGCGTAGCCCGGCTTCCGGGTCTGCAGGTCACCGGCCCAGACTTCGGCGTTCTTCCGCAGTCGGTGGAACCAGATGATGAAGACGATCCCCGTCGCCACGTAGAGCGTGAACGACAGGCTGTACACCAGGTTCAGGTCGAGCGGCCCGAACCTCGTCGAATCGAAGTACTCCGTCTCGTCGGCCGCCAGATCACGGACGTCGGCGAGACCGAGCAGGACGTCGAAGAAGATGTTGCCCCCGAGCAGGGCCACGACGGCATGGGAAAGGCCGTTCGGATTGCGCAGCGTGAGCATGTGGTCCCCCCCGGGATCCTGTGGCGACCGGGCGGCCGCCGCCGGGGGAACGTACGCGATCCGGACCGGTCGCGTCCACGACGGAGATCACCGCACCTGCGTCGCCAGTGCCGTGAACCGGTCCCACGTCAGGGTCGGCGTCCTGGCGTCCCAGACCTTCTGGGAGAGGGCCGTCAGGGGCATGCGGATGCCGGCCGCCACCTGGGTCTGTGTCTGGGCCGCCGACAAGTCGCACCAGACCGCGAGCCGGGCGCCCAGGATCTGGGGGGCGTACCGGGCGGCGACCGGTGTCGTGCCGCGCAGGACCAGGGGGGTCCACTGCTCGTAGATGCGGCGGCCCGTGGGGTACGTGAACTGGTTCGGCTCGCCGAGGACGTAGTACAGGTACTCGTCGTTGAGGTTCACGACCTTGCGGCCCTCGGCCAGGTACTCGGCGGGCGGGCGGGCGCCGATCTCCTTGCCGGTCCAGTACTCGACCTCGATGCGCTGGTCGGCGGTGACGACGCCGCCGCGGAAGAAGCCGTCGTTCCAGGCCTTCGCCACCTTGCCCTCGCCACGGACAACCGCCGCGCGGTCGTTCAGCCAGCCCTCCGCCAGGTCCTGGACACCGGCCTGGGGCCCGTACTTCTGCCGGGCGGCCGTGGCGAGCTGCGGGTACGAGGTGGAGGGGCTGCGGACGGTCAGCGCCTGGTACTCGTCGGCGCCGACGTGGAACCAGCCGCCGGGGAAGAGGGCGGAGTACTCGCGCAGCAGATCGTCCACGATCCGCGCCGAGGCCGGCTTCGAGATGTCGATGGCGCCTTGGCGCGGGACCCCCTGGACGTTGCGCAGCTGGAGGTCCGGGTGGGCGCGCAGGACGGCGCCGAGGTGTCCGGGCGAGTCGATCTCGGGCACGACGGTGATGTGCAGGCTCTGCGCGAGGGCGAGGATCCGGCGCACCTCCGCCTTGCTGAGGTGCTGGGCGGAGACGATCTCGGGGTGGCTGTCGGAGGCGATCCGGAAACCCTGGTCGTCGGAGAAGTGCAGGCCGAACTGGTTGAGCTTGAGGTCGGCCATCTCGCGGAGCCGGTCCTCGATCCAGCCGGCGGTGAAGTACTTGCGGGCGATGTCGACGTTCAGTCCGCGCTGGGGCTTGGCGGGCGCGTCGTCGACGACGCCCTCGGGCATCGCGCCGGAGCCCTTCACCGACTGCTTGAGGGTGCGGGTGCCGTAGAAGACGCCGGCCTCGTCGGGGCCGCTGATCCGGACCCGGTTGTCGCGGACGGTCAGGGTGTACGACTCGGGGGCGCCGGTCCCGCCCAGGGCCAGCTCGACGTCCCCCGGCCCGGCGGCGACGGTGCCGCGGTACGGGATGCCGAGTTCCCCGGCGAGCAGCTTCCCCTCGTCGGCGAGGCCCGTGCTGTTCGCGGCGATGACGACGCCGGCGGGGGCCGCGGGCTTCCAGCCGGGGCCGCGGGCGGCCTGGTGGTCGCGGACGGCGGGGATGGTGCGGGGCGCGGTGGAGAGGGGGTAGGTCCGGGTCGGTGTGGGTGTCGGGCTGGGCGGCGCGCTGGTGGGCGCCGCGCTCGCGGACGTACCGGAGGGCGTGTCGGAGGGGGCGGCGGCGGACGTGCCCGAGCCGGAGGGTGAACCGCTGGAGCAGGCCGCCACGGTGGCCAGTGCCACCGCGGTCGCCAGAAGTGCGGGGCCCTTGTGGGGCCCTCGTATGGAGTACCGCATCATTCGGAATCCTCCCGTACGGCGGGCGGTCCGGCCAATCGGGGGACATCGCGGGACATCACGGCGGGCGGACCGGAACCCTTTCGTCCATCGCCTGTTCCGAAACTCTCCCTTCCGGGTGAAATTCGTGCATCCGTCGGACACTTCCCTCGTCCCGTCGGTAACGTTGCGTCACACCCACCCCATCGCGCCCGTCCCCCGCGCGATCGCCCCACCCGTCCCGGAGTACCGGAGCCCACGCTGACCAGCGACACCCATGCCCCCTGCCGCAAACCGGGCTCCACGGACACGCCTGCCATACCCGCCCAGCACAGGGACTCCCCGCTCCATGGGCTCGCGGGCTTCAACGCCGCCTCGCCCGCCGAGGCCGAGGCCGTACTCCTCTCCTGCTGCCACAGCCGGCGCTGGGCCGAACGGGTGGCGGCGCACCGTCCGTATCCCACCGTGGCCGCCCTGCTCGCCGCCGCCGAGGAGGCCGGGTACGACCTGTCCCGCGCGGACCTCGACGAGGCCCTGGCCGCCGAGTCCTCGGCCCTGCCGCACCCCGACGCCCCGCCGGCCGCGCGGACCGCACTGCGGGCCGCCCATGCCGCGTACGAGAGCAGCTTCGGACGCGCGTTCGTGATCAGCCTCGACGGAGTGCGGCCCGGAGAACGTCTCGACCAGGTATTGGCAGGCATTCGGTCACGTCTCGGCAACGAACCGGAGGAAGAACGCGTGATCGCCGCCGATGAACTCAGGCGCCTCTCCCGCGCACGGCTGGCGTTCCGGCTCGCCGAGGGCCTCACACCGCGACACTCCGGCTTGTGATTCCGTCCGGAATGCGGCGATTCCGGCCTGTGCGATAGCCCGTCCGTGCCTGTTTGATCACACCGATGGACCCCGCGCGAGCGAACCGACAAGTCGTCGCTACGATGACCGGGGCCGGTGGACCGTACCCGGCCGGGTCAGACCGACAGAGAAGCCGGCCGACCCTGATCCCCGCTCCCGGAGGGTTTTTCCGTGCCGGCTGGAACGCTGTACCGCGGCCGGGAAGGAATGTGGAGCTGGGTGGCTCATCGAGTCACCGGCGTCCTCATCTTCTTCTTCCTGTTCGTACACGTGCTGGACACCGCTCTCGTCCGCGTCTCTCCCGAGGCGTACGACGAGGTCGTCGCGACCTACAAGACGCCGATCGTCGCTCTCCTTGAGTACGGCCTCGTCGCTGCCATCCTCTTCCACGCGCTGAACGGTCTCCGTGTCATCGCCGTGGACTTCTGGTCCAAGGGCCCGCGCTACCAGAAGCAGATGCTCTGGACCGTCGTGGGCATCTGGGTCGTGCTGATGGCGGGCTCGCTGTACCCCGTCCTCGGCCACGCCGCACGTGAACTGTTCGGGAGCTGACGCCAGATATGTCTGCTGACACCACCTCCACCGCGATCGGTCCCGTCGAGGGCGGCGCCCACTACGACGTGGACAACCCCGCGCCGTTCATCGAGGCCCCGCGCAAGCGCACCGGCAAGACCCCGCGCGCGACCCGTGGCAACTTCGAGATGGCCGCGTGGCTCTTCATGCGCCTCTCGGGCGTGGTCCTCGTCGTCCTGGTCCTCGGCCACCTGCTGATCCAGCTCTTCCTCGACGGCGGCGTCTCCAAGATCGGCTTCGCCTTCGTGGCCGGCCGCTGGGCGTCCCCGTTCTGGCAGGTCTGGGACCTGCTGATGCTCTGGCTCGCCATGCTGCACGGCGCCAACGGCCTCCGTACCGTCATCAACGACTACGCGGAGCGGGCCAACACGCGCCTGTGGCTCAAGGGCCTGCTGTACACCGCCACGGTGTTCACCATCCTTCTGGGCACGCTGGTGATCTTCACCTTCGACCCGAACATCCGCTAGGCACGGGGCTGAGGTAATCCACGTCATGAAGATCCACAAGTACGACACCGTCATCGTCGGCGCCGGTGGCGCCGGCATGCGCGCCGCCATCGAGTCGACGAAGCGCAGCCGCACCGCCGTGCTGACGAAGCTCTACCCCACCCGGTCCCACACGGGCGCCGCGCAGGGCGGCATGGCCGCCGCGCTGGCGAACGTGGAGGAGGACAACTGGGAGTGGCACACCTTCGACACGGTCAAGGGCGGTGACTACCTGGTCGACCAGGACGCCGCCGAGATCCTGGCGAAGGAGGCCATCGACGCCGTCCTCGACCTGGAGAAGATGGGCCTGCCGTTCAACCGCACCCCGAACGGCACCATCGACCAGCGCCGCTTCGGCGGTCACTCCCGCAACCACGGCGAGGCCCCGGTCCGCCGGTCCTGCTACGCCGCGGACCGCACCGGCCACATGATCCTCCAGACGCTGTACCAGAACTGCGTCAAGGAGGGCGTGGAGTTCTTCAACGAGTTCTACGTCCTGGACCAGCTGCTGGTCGAGGAGGACGGCGTCAAGAAGTCCGCCGGTGTGGTCGCCTACGAGCTGGCCACCGGCGAGATCCACGTCTTCCAGGCCAAGTCCGTGATCTACGCCTCCGGCGGCACGGGCAAGTTCTTCAAGGTGACCTCCAACGCCCACACCCTGACCGGTGACGGCCAGGCCGCCTGCTTCCGCCGCGGTCTGCCGCTGGAGGACATGGAGTTCTTCCAGTTCCACCCGACGGGCATCTGGCGCATGGGCATCCTGCTGACGGAGGGCGCCCGCGGTGAGGGCGGCATCCTCCGCAACAAGGACGGCGAGCGCTTCATGGAGAAGTACGCGCCGGTCATGAAGGACCTCGCGTCCCGTGACGTCGTCTCCCGCTCCATCTACACGGAGATCCGCGAGGGCCGCGGCTGCGGTCCCGAGGGCGACCACGTCTACCTGGACCTGACGCACCTTCCGCCGGAGCAGCTCGACGCCAAGCTCCCGGACATCACCGAGTTCGCGCGTACGTACCTCGGCATCGAGCCGTACACGGACCCGATCCCGATCCAGCCCACCGCGCACTACGCCATGGGCGGCATCCCGACCAACGTCGAGGGTGAGGTCCTCTCGGACAACACCACCGTCGTCCCGGGCCTGTACGCGGCCGGCGAGGTCGCCTGTGTCTCCGTGCACGGCGCCAACCGCCTCGGCACCAACTCGCTGCTCGACATCAACGTCTTCGGCAAGCGCTCGGGCATCGCCGCGGCCGAGTACTCCGCGAAGCACGACTTCGTCGAGCTGCCGGAGAACCCGGAGTCCCTCGTCGTCGCGCAGATCGAGAAGCTGCGCAACTCCACGGGCAACGAGCGGGTCGCCGACCTGCGTCGTGAGCTCCAGGAGACGATGGACGCCAACGTGATGGTGTTCCGTACGGAGCAGACCATCAAGACGGCCGTCGAGAAGATCGCCGAACTGCGCGAGCGCTACGAGAACGTGTCCATCCAGGACAAGGGCAAGCGCTTCAACACGGACCTCCTGGAGGCCGTCGAGCTGGGCAACCTGCTCGAACTGGCCGAGGTCATGGCCGTCTCGGCCCTGGCGCGCAAGGAGTCCCGCGGCGGTCACTACCGCGAGGACTACCCGAACCGCGACGACGTCAACTTCATGCGCCACACCATGGCGTACCGCGAGGTCGGCGAGGACGGCTCCGAGACCGTCCGTCTCGACTACAAGCCGGTCGTCCAGACCCGCTACCAGCCGATGGAGCGTAAGTACTGATGGCTACCCCCGTACTGGACAAGGTCGAGGCGGAGTCCGCCGCCTCCCCGTACATCACGGTCACGATGCGGATCCGCCGCTTCAACCCCGAGGTGTCGGACGCGTCGGTCTGGGAGGACTTCCAGATCGAGATCGACCCCAAGGAGCGTGTGCTCGACGCCCTCCACAAGATCAAGTGGGACGTCGACGGCACGCTGACCTTCCGTCGCTCGTGCGCGCACGGCATCTGCGGCTCGGACGCGATGCGGATCAACGGCAAGAACAGGCTCGCCTGCAAGACGCTGATCAAGGACATCAACCCCGAGAAGCCGATCACGGTCGAGGCCATCAAGGGCCTCACGGTCCTCAAGGACCTCGTGGTCGACATGGAGCCGTTCTTCCAGGCGTACCGGGACGTCATGCCGTTCCTGGTCACCAAGGGCAACGAGCCGACGCGCGAGCGTCTGCAGACCGCCGAGGACCGCGAGCGTTTCGACGACACCACCAAGTGCATCCTGTGCGCCGCGTGCACGTCGTCCTGCCCGGTCTTCTGGAACGACGGCCAGTACTTCGGTCCGGCCGCGATCGTCAACGCGCACCGCTTCATCTTCGACTCGCGTGACGAGGCCGGTGAGCAGCGCCTGGAGATCCTGAACGACAAGGACGGCGTGTGGCGTTGCCGCACGACGTTCAACTGCACGGACGCCTGCCCGCGTGGCATCGAGGTCACCAAGGCGATCCAGGAAGTGAAGCGCGCGCTGATCACGCGTCGTTTCTGACCGTTCCTGGTTCGGTGTTTCGGCCCGCTTCTGTACGCTGCGGCGTGCAGGAGCGGGCTTTTTCTTTGTGAAGGACGGGGACTGATGAGCGAACCGAACCCTTACCGGTCGGAGGAGTACGAGTGGGGTCCCGGGCAGCAGCAGCCGGGCACGCCCGCCTACGGGTACCCGCACACTCCGGAGTACCCGCAGACTCCGGCGTACCAGCCGACCCTGCCGGGCGGCGTGCCGGTGCCGCCGCAGCAGCCGCCCGTGCCGCAGCAGCACGGGGGCGCCCCGGTGCTGAGCCTGGGTGACATCACCGTGGTCGGCGACCAGATCATCACGCCCGCCGGTGCGATGCCCCTCAAGGGTGCCGTGTGGAACGCGACGGACATGTCGCGGACCGAGGAGAAGATGCCCACGGTCGCGATCGTGCTGGCGATCGTCTTCTTCATCTTCTGCCTGCTGGGTCTGCTGTTCCTGCTGATGAAGGAGAAGACGACCACCGGCTTCATCCAGGTCACGGTGACCAGCGGCGGCCGGCACCACTCGACGATGATCCCGGCACGCGGCCCGGACACCTTCAACTGGGTGATGGGTCAGCTCAACTACGCGCGGTCGCTGAGCATGTGAGCGGTCGTCATCGACGAGGGGGCGCCCGAGGGCGCCCTTTCGGCGTTTCCGGGCGCCCTCAGGGGCCGGTGCTACCAGTGGCGGGTCGGCTCCGTCGACTCCGCCTCGACCATGACGCGGCGCAGCATGTCGTTGAGGAGGTCGCGCTCCTCGGGGGTGAGGACGCCGAGCAGCCGGTACTCCTCGTGGCCGAGGACGTCCATCGCGCCGAGCCAGGTCTCGTGGCCGGCCGCGGTGAGCTCGACGACGACCCGGCGCCGGTCGGTGGTGGACTGGGTGCGGCGGACGAATCCGCGCTTCTCCAGGGCCTCCAGGCGGCCGGAGACGGAGGCCGGGGCCAGATCGAGGTCCTGGGCCAGCTCGGAGGGGGCGGCACTGCCGCCGCGGCCGGCGATCTTGTGCAGGGTGTCGAACTCGTGGCGTTCCAGGTCGAAGTCGACGAGGGACTGCTCCCGGACCCGGCGGAGGTGGACGGAGAGCTTCTTCATCCGGGTGACGGCGCCTTCGACGACGGGGTCGAGGTCGGGCAGGACGGGCTGCCAGCGGGCGACGTGGTCGTCGGTCCAGTCGCGCGGCTCGCTCGGCGTACGCGGTTCCTCGGGTTGCGCCATGGGGTGATCGTACGTCGCCACCCCCGTTCCCCCATCCCGAGTTCTTTCGGGCCCTAATATTTCGTTGACGAATCATTCGGTACCGAACTACCTTGCGTGTCATGACCACTGCCACAGCCCCGGCGCCCCCACCTGCCCCGCACCCCCTGCGCACCCGCTCCTTCCGGCTGCTCTTCACCGGCCGCACCCTCTCCCTCCTCGGCGACGCGGCGATCCCCGCCGCCCTCGCCCTCGCCGTCCTGGAGGCCACCGGCTCCACCACGGCACTCGCCCTGGTCCTCGGCTGCGCAATGGTCCCCAAGCTGCTCCTGCTGCCCCTCGGCGGCGTGGTCGGCGACCGCTTCGACGCCCGCACGGTCGCCCTCACCACCGATCTCGTGCGCTGCGGCACCCAGCTGCTCGTCGGGATCCAACTCCTCGGCGGTACACCGAGCCTGGCCGTCCTCGCCGTCGCCGAGGCACTCGGCGGCGCCGCCGGGGCCTTCGCGATGCCGACCGACTCCCCCCTGGTGAAGGGAACGGTGGCGGCCGAGTCGCTGCACCGGGCCAACGCGGCGATGAGCGTCGCCCGCAGCGCCACCCGGCTCGGCGGTCCCGCACTCGCGGGCACCCTGGTCCTGACCGTGGGGCCGGGCTGGGCGTTCGTCCTCGACGCGGCGACCTTCGCCGTCAGCGCGCTGATCCTGACGGCGGTACGGGTGAAGCGGGTGCCGATCCCGCGCCGCTCGCTCCGCGCCGACCTCGCCGAGGGCTGGCAGGAGGTCCGCTCCCGGGACTGGTACTGGACCAGCCTGATCGGCCACAGCGCCTGGAACGGCGCCGCGGCCGTCCTGATGACCCTCGGCCCCGCCGTCGCCGTGCAGCGGCTCGGCGGCGGCACCACCTGGGTCGTCCTGCTCCAGGTCGGCGCCGTCGGCTACCTCCTCGGGGCCCTGCTCGCCGACCGGGTCACCCCCCGGCGCCCGGTCCTCACGGCGAACCTCGGGCTCGCCACGTACGCCCTGCCGCTGATCCTGCTCGCGGTCGCCGCGCCCGCGCCCCTGACGATCGCGGCCTACGGGCTCGCACAGGCCGGGCTCGGCTTCCTCTCCCCCGTGTGGGACACCGCCGTCCAACGAGCGGTCCCCGCCCACGCGCTGGCCCGGGTCACCTCGTACGACTGGCTGCTCTCCCTCGCCGCCATGCCCCTGGGCTACACACTGGCCCCGCTCGCGGCCTCGACCTGGGGCCCCGAGGTGCCGCTCCTCGTGGCGGCCGTGCTCGTGGGCGGCTGCTGCGCCGCGACGGCGCTCGTGCCGGGGGTCCGGCGCCAGAGGTGAGCGTCGCTGTCGGTGGGGTCCTCTACCGTCGTGGGCATGGCGGGGAACACGACGGAAGACCCTGGAGCGGCCATGGAGCCGCTCGGCACCCTGGACGCGCGGGGCCGCCGGGAGCGGGCGCTCGCACTCCACCTGCGGGCGTGCCGCGGCACGGAGCGCGGGGTGGACGCGGCCCTCGCCGAGCTGTCGGCGCAGGAGTTGGACTGGAGCACCGAGGAATCGGACGTGCTCCTCGCACGGCTCGTGGGGAAGGACGCGAAGGTCGCACCGCACGAACTCCAGGCCGCTTTCCGGACCTTGGTGCCGATCGCGCTCGCGGCGGCCGAGCAGGCCGAGGAGTTCGACCGGGCCCGGCTGGGCTCGCTGCGACGGACGGCCGAGTCGTCGCCCGCCCTGCGGGGTGACGCGGGCGCGGCGCTACGGGACCGGATGGACGCCCTGCTGCGGCGGGAGCCGCCGTTCGTGCCCGGCAGACTCCCCCACCATCTCCTCGACGGGCTCGACGCGTACGGCCCGGCGATGCGCGCCGCGCACGCGGAGCTGCTCACGGGTGCGGGCGTACCGCCCTTCCTCGGGCACTGCGCCCTCCTCGACAGGACGCGTCCCACGCGGACGTGGCGCCGGCGGGCGGCGGTCCTGCTCACGGAGGCCGCGCGGGGGGACGAGGTGGTGCGGCGCCTCCTCGAAGGCATCTCCACGCAGCCCGAGCACCGTATGAGCGACCTCGACCCCTTGGTCATGGCCACCCGGGGCATCGCGGGGAGCACCAACACGTCCCTCGTGCGCGGCCTGCTCCGGACGGCGCCCGACATCGACGCCGACTGGGTCGTCCCGCTCGTGGGGGCCGTCGCACTGCACGCGGGCACCGGCCCGGACGGCTCCGGAGGGTCCTGCCGCAGCAGGCCCCTGGCCACCGCGGCCGTCGCGGCCCTCGGTGACGCGTGCGGGGGTGCCCGGGGCGAGGAGGCCGCGCGATGGCTCGGCCGGCTGTCGGGGACGGTACGCAACCGCCCGGTCGTCAAGGAGATCACCGAGGCCCTGGAGAGCCTCGCCGCCTCCCCCGACTGATCGCCCGGACACCCACAGCGGCCCCGGCCCTGTCACCAGCCAGGGGGGTGTCTTGTCGAGCCCGGCCTGATCGACAAGACACCGCCGGGCGGGACCTTCCGGACGCGGCCTAGCGGCTCGCCGTCTCCGTCAGGAAGGTGACGAGCAGGCGGGCGGTCTCCTCCGGGCGTTCCAGGGCCGGGAGGTGCCCGGCCCAGTCGAGGTCGACGCGGTGGGCGGCGGGCAGGACGCGGGTGAGGGTGTCGGCGATCGCCCGGAAGTCGGGGAGGTCGTGGGCTCCGACGGCGACGAGGGCCGGGACCTCGATCCCGGCGAGGTCGTCCGTGGTGACCCCGGCGTCGACGGGGGCGAACTCCTCGGGGGCGGGGAGCTGGACGTCGAAGGCGCGCCGCTGCATCTCCCGGACGAGGGCGCGGGCCTCGGGTCCGGCCTCGGGGCCGAGCCAGGTGTCGACGTTGAGCTCGACGGCGGCGTCGAGGTCGCCCCCGTCGAGCATGTCGTCCTCGCGCGCGCCCCAGGCCCGCAGTTCCTCGCCGGGCTCGAAGTCGGGGATGCCGGAGGCGAGCAGGGCGAGGGCGGAGACATGACCGGGGTGGCGGACGGCGAGTTCGAGGGCGACCTCGCCGCCGAAGGAGGAACCGACGACGGCGGCCCGCTCGACGCCGAGGTGGTCGAGGAGGTCGCGGACGTCGTCGGCGTGGGTGTGCGGGGCGTCGACGGGGGTGTCCCCGAAGCCTCGGAGGTCGCAGCGGACGACCCGGTGTCCGGCCTCGGCGAGGGCGTGGAACTGCCCCTCCCACATCCGGCGGTCGCAGACCCCGGAGTGCAGCAGGAGGACGGTCGAGGGGCCGTTGCCGGCCACGTCGTGGGAGAGCGTCATCCGCCCGACCCTAGGCGGCGGGGCGGGTGGTGGCCAGCCGGTTTCCGTCGGACCTCCACAAGCGACTTGAACACGTTCAAAGAGAGGTCTACAGTCATGACCGCCAGCTTTTGAACGCGTTCAAGGGAGGGTGGGGCATGGACCTCACTGTCGTCGCGTACATCGTCTATCTGCTGATCAGCGTGGCCCTGACCATCTGGGTCGCACGCACCCTCAGCCGCAACGGAAGGATCTTCCTCGCGGACGTCCTGCACGGGAACGAGAAGCTCGCCGAAGCGGTCAACCACCTCCTGGTGGTCGGCTTCTACCTCGTCAACTTCGGCTTCGTCGCCCTCTACCTGGGCCAGGACGACACCGTCCTCGACGCCCGCGCACTCTTCGAGGCGCTCTCGGTGAAGCTCGGCGTCGTGCTGCTCGTCCTCGGCGTGATGCACCTGGGCAACGTCTACGTCCTCAACAAGATCCGACGCCGCGGCGTCATGGAGCGCGAGCAGGTGCCGCCGGTCGGCCCGCAGGGCTGGACGCAGACCCCGAAGGCCGGGCCCTGGGCCCCGCCCGCACCCCAGGGCTGAGCCCGCCGTGCCGACCCCCGTGGGACGACTGACCGTGCTGTACGACGCCGACTGCCCGCTCTGCGTGCACCTCAGGCACTGGCTGCTGCGCCAGCGGCAGCTCGTCCCGCTCGACCTCGTACCGGCCGGGTCCCAGGAGGCCAGGCGCCGCTTCCCGGCCCTCGACCACGCCGCGACCCTGCGGGAGATCACCGTGGTCGGGGACCGGGGCCAGGTCTACCGGGAGACCTCCGCCTGGATCGCCTGCCTCTGGGCGCTGGCCGACCACCGGGCCAAGGCCCACTGGCTGGCCACGCCCGCCGGGCAGCCCTTCGCCCGGATGACCGTGCTCACGGCGGCGAAGTGGCGCGCGGCCCTCAAGGGACCGGGGCAGGAGGACGGGTCCTGCGCGGACGGGCGCTGCGAGGTGCCCGGTCCGCCCGGTTAGGCTCGGCTCTGTGAAGGACGTGAAGGAAGAGACGAAGGCCGACGAGAAGAAGGCCCCCAAGAGCGAGCAGACCCGCACGCTCATCCTCGAAACCGCGCTCCGGCTGTTCAAGGAGCGCGGTTACGACAAGACGACGATGCGGGCCATCGCCCAGGAGGCCGGGGTCTCCGTCGGGAACGCGTACTACTACTTCTCGTCCAAGGAGCACCTCGTCCAGGGCTTCTACGACCGGATCGCCGAGGAACACCAGGCGGCCGTCGAGCCCATCCTGACCGGCGGCGAGAAGGACCTCACGGCCCGGATCAAGGGGGTCTACCTCGGCTGGCTCGACATCGCGGGGCCGTACCACGAGTTCGCGTCCCAGTTCTTCAAGAACGCCGCCGACCCGGACAGCCCGCTCAGCCCCTTCTCGCCCGAATCGGAGGGCCCGCGCGAGGCGGCGATCGAGGTCCACCGGCGGGTCATCTCCGGCGCCTCGGTGAAGGTCGACCCCGAACTGGCCGAGGCGCTCCCGCAGTTGCTGTGGCTCCAGCAGATGGGCCTGGTCCTCTTCTGGGTGTACGACCGCTCGGAGGGCGCGGCCAACAGCCGCCGCCTGGTCGAGCGGCTCGCACCGGTCACGGCCCGCGCGATCTCACTGTCCCGCTTCCGGATCCTGCGCCCGCTGGTCAAGGAGACGCACGAGCTGCTCTCCGACTTCATGCCGACGGCAGCGGGAATGGCGGCCTCCGGCAAGCCCAAGAAGAGGGCCAACCCGAAGCCGCCGGAGTCGGATTCGGAGTAGAAGCAGGAGCAGGAGCCGGAGACCTCGTAACGGCGAGGTCTAGATCCAGCTCAGCTCCCACAGGCGCCAGATGCCCGTACCGTCCGTCAGGTACTGGGAGCCGGCGACCGCCTCCGTCGCGAGGACGTAGTCCTTCTTCTGCCACAGCGGGACGAGCGGCACGTCGTGCGCGACCTCGCTCTGGATCTCCTTGAAGTCGGAGGTCGCCCGGGAGCGGTCGCTGAACTGCTGCGTCGAGGCGATCAGGGAGTCGATCCGCTTGCTGGAGAACCCGTTGTGCAGCGTGTTCTCGGTGCCGACGAGCGGCGCGGTGAAGCTGTCGGAGTCGGGGAAGTCGGGGAGCCAGCCGACGGTGTACGCGTCGTAGGTGCCCTTCGCGTACGCCTTCTGGAACTCCGTCCACTTGACCTCGACGGCCTCGACATCGAAGAGGCCGGTCTCCTCCAGCTGTCGCTTGATCTCGGCGGTCTCGGCGCCGTAGGTGGCGTCCGCGCGGTAGCCGAAGCTGAACTTGACCGGGGTCTTGATGCCGGCTTCCTTCAGGAGCTTCTTCGCCTTCTTGGCGTTCGGCTCGGGATCGGCGTCGTAGAACGCGGTGCTGTGCCCGACGAAGCCCTGCGGGATGAGGGAGTACAGCGGCTCGACCGTGCCCTTGTAGGCGCCGGTGGTGATCGCCGGCCGGTCGAGGACCGCGGCGACGGCCTGCCGTACGGCCTTGTCGGCCATGGGCGAGCCGGGCCGGACGTTGAAGTTGAGGTTGCGGATCTCGGCGCTCTCCGCCTCGGTGACCCGCGTCCCGTCGTTGGCGTCCAGGTTCGAGACGAACTCCGGCGGGAGCTGCCGGTGCGTCACCTCGACGTCCTTCGCCTTCCAGGCGTTGGCGAGGTCCGCGGACTGGGCGAAGTACTTCACCAGGACGGGTCCGCCGACCTTGGTGACGGCGCCCCGGTAGTTCGGGTTGGGCTCAAGGAGGGCGGACTCGCCCTCCTTGTACTCCTTGAGGACGTACGGCCCCGAGCCGTCGACGGCGGAGCCCGCGCGCAGCGAATCGGCCGGGTACTGGTCCTTGTCGACGATCGAACCGGCGCCCGTGGCCACCTTCAGCGGGAACGTGGCGTCGCGGCCGCTCAGCTGGAAGGTGACGGTACGGCCCTCGGCCGAGACGCTCTCCAGGGTCGGGAACAGGGCCTTCGGGCCGACGTCCGTCTTGATGCGCAGCATGCGCTCGAAGGAGTACTTGACGTCCTCGGCGGTGATCTTCCGCCCACTGGAGAACGAGAGGTCGTCGCGGAGCGTGCACTGGTACGTCGTGAGCTTGATGCCCACGAACTTGCAGTTCTCCGCAGCGTCCGGAACGGGAGTCGTGAACCCCGGCTTGAACGTCAGCAACGACTGGAAGACGTTGCTGTACATGGCCCAGGAACCGGCGTCGTACGCGCCGGCCGGGTCCAGTGAAGTAACCGCGTCGGTTGTGCCGACACTGATCGGATCGGTCCGGCCGCCGTCGGAGGGCAGGAGTTGCCAGCCCCCCACTCCGGCGGCCACCAGTACTCCACAAGTGATGAGGATCCGCAGACGGACCGTCGACCGCATTGCCGTGCTTCCTTTATTCGTCCACCCCAGCTGCGACGGCCCCCGGAAACGTCGCGATGGACGTCATCCCATCACACCGTTTTCACAAGTGGAAGAGAAAACTTTCACACCACAGGTATATGTCCGGGAAATGCGAATTTAAGTCGATGAGCAGCACGTATCGGGCTCGGTGCGGGGAGTGACCTCGCCCCGATTACGCCTGTTTCGAAGCGAGTTCGACGATGGTGATGTCCGAGGGGGCCCCGACCCGGACCGGCGGTCCCCAGGCGCCCGCGCCGCGCGAGACGTACAGCTGGGTGTCTCCGTACCGTTCGAGCCCGGCGACCGTCGGATTGGCCAGTTCGGCGAGGTAGTTGCCGGGCCAGAGCTGACCGCCGTGGGTGTGGCCGGAGAGCTGGAGGTCCACGCCGTGGCGTACGGCGTCATGGACGACGATCGGCTGGTGCGCGAGGAGGACCGAGGCGCGGGCCCGGTCGCGGTCGCCGAGGGCCCGTGCGAAGTCGGGGCCCTGCCCCTCGCTCTCGCCCGCGACGTCGTCGACGCCGGCCAGGTCGAAGCCGGCGGCGATCTCCACCCGCTCGTTGCGCAGCGGGCGCAGGCCGAGCTCCCGGACGTGGTCGACCCAGGCGTCGGCGCCCGAGAAGTACTCGTGGTTGCCGGTCACGAAGAAGGAGCCGTGCCGGGCACGCAGCTCGGCGAGCGGCTCGGCGGCGGGGCCGAGGTTCTCGACGGTGCCGTCGACGAGGTCGCCGACGATCGCGATCAGATCGGGCTGGGCGGAGTTGATCGTGTCCACGATGCGCCGGGTGTGGGCGCGGCCGAGGATCGGGCCGAGGTGGATGTCGGAGACGACGGCGATCCGGTAGCCGTGCGCGGCGCGCGGGATCTTGGCGAGCGGGACGGCGACCCGCTTGATCCGGGGACCGCGCAGGACGCCGTACGTGCCGTAGCCGACGGTTCCGACGGCGGCGGCGGCCGCGGCGCCGCCGACGACCCGGGAGACGAACAGCCGACGGGAGACGTCGGCGGGGGTGGGCGCGGGGTCCGTCCGCGGTGCCGGTCCGGCCGGCTCCTCGGGAGCGGCGGGCGCGCGCTCCGGGACCGGGACCGGCTCCGGTGCCGTGACGGGAGCCGGAGCCGTGACGGCAGCCGGAGCCGCCGTCTGCGCCCGGCGGGTGAGCCGACGGAGCAGGAGGGGCCGGACGACCTCGCCGACGGCCAGGGCGAGCGTCACGTACAGCAGCAGCGCGAGCCACAGGAAGCCGGGCCAGGCGACCACCTGCTGGAGCGCGAACGGGGCTCCGGCACGTGACGAGGCGAGGGCCGCGAACGACAGCAGCGGCAGCACCACGACGGCGGCCGTGCCGAGGCGGCGCGGCAGGCTCCCGCGCGTCGTGACGTCGCGCACGAGGCGCCGCCACACGTACCAGTGGACCGCGCCGAGCAGCGCGAGGACCACGATCAGGACCAGCAGGAAGACGACCACGCCCCGGACCCCCTCTTCAGACCGCTCGCGCGGTTCTAACCGTTTTCGCGGCGCGCGGCACGCACCCCACGCAACCCGAGCACTCCGATCACCGTCCCCAGGACAAAGGACGTGACGGCAAGCAGCAGATGAACCCAGAAGTAGGCCGTCGGGTCGCCGGCGTCGTCGAACGCGAGGCCACTCCCGTCGTTCCACAGGTTCTTGACGAAAGTGATCCATACGCAACTAACCACTAGCGTACAGAGACCCGGCTCCAGTCCGCCACGGTGACGGTTTGATACTGGCAGGGAACGACATGCCCACCCCGAAGGACTGCCCATGAAGCTCAGCCGTCGCGTCTCCTGGTTCCTGCTGGCGTTCGGGGTGTGGTCTTGGGTGATCTGGGTGACCTTCGCAAAGAACCTTTGGAAGGACGGGAGCGGCCTCGCGTTCGACGACGCCGGCGACCCGACCGCGTACTTCTGGGTCCACCTCACCCTCGCTGTCACGTCGTTCATCCTAGGGACCGTGATCGGCGTTCTTGGGCTGCGGGGGGTCCGCGCAAACAAGTAGAAGCCCCGACCGTCCTCCACGGGGGAGAAGGACGACCGGGGCAGTCAGGGGCTCGTCGGGGTCAGTGCTCTCGTCGACGAGTGGGGGTACGGGTAGCGTGCAGTCGGGCACTCCTGAGACCCTCACAGGCGGGCCGCTGGAGGCCAAAGAAGCTGCCACACGTCGCGCACCAAAGCGCCCCCGACACCGGGTCCTGTAGGCCCGTTTGGGCGCATCGGGGGCACTCGGACATGGGAGCCTCTCAGATGGTGAGGTCGTACTCGCCGGCCTTGACGGCGACCGCCAGCGTCGTCCAGTCCTCCGCGGACATCGTGAGGACGTGGTCCGGATTCTGACTGTCGCGGATCGCCACGATACCGGGGACGTTGGTCGCCACCTCAGGGCAGTTGTTCACCTGCGGGTCTCGGCACGCCTGCGTCTTAACGAACGCGAACTCCGGCCGCTTGGCCATGGTGGAACTCCTCTCGTCGGAACATCAGGGGTGGTGCACGGACGGGGACGAACCGACCTCACCGGACGCCCCCGTCCGCTCTCCGTGCCGAAGGTTTCGCGAGGACCGACAGCACGGGCCTGGCTCCGCTCCCCCATCCCGGGACAGTCCCCGCAGATGAGGCCGGGACGAGGGGCGGAAATCTAGAGCCGGAGTACCAGCAGCGCCACAGTGCATACCCACGACGCAGCGCTGACAGTGACGGCGACGGCGCCTCTCATTCGTCGCGCACTACGACGGCTACGTCCTCATACCGCCGCGCGAAGATGGCGTGCCCCGTCGCTCCCGTGTGAGCCATGCATTCGACGTCGGCATGCTTCACATCTGACGTCGGGGCAACGGACCAGCCACAGCCAGGACTCAGACATTCCGCGGTTGCAGTCGGTTCAGAGTCGGGGTGACGGGTGATCCGGTGCGTGGCGAACCGTAGAACGGCTCTGACGGCGCTCACGATTCCGCCGCGGGTACGGGGGTGGTGAAGATCTGAACGCGCCTCATCTCCGCCTGCGTCGGCGCGCGCAACTCCTCCGGCGGGGACGTCCACTCGCGTCCGCCGCCCGGTGGGCGGAGATACACACTGCCCGCGTACCGTTCGACCACCCGCCCAATACGGCCCTCTGCATCGACCGCGTACCGACTTTTGGTCGGCTGCCACTGCTCTTCCGGCATTGCGCACCGTCCCCTCTTCCACTGTCAGGTTCGTCTCGGCACCCTGGCCGGACTAGGGGCGTCCTTAGGGGCAAGCCGCTCTCGTCACCCGTTTGCCGCTGTCTAGGGGCACCTGTAGGGGCAAGATGGATTCATGGCGATCGGGGCACTGATCAAGGATCTTCGCGAGGCTCGCGGATGGAGCCAAGGGCGACTAGCGTCGGCGATCAACGACGTCTTCGGGACGAACCTGGAGCGGGAGTACATCAGCCGCTGGGAGCGTTGCAAGGCGTCACCGGGGCCGTTCTATCTCCGGTGCCTGTCGGCCGTCCTGGACGTGCCCCTAGCCGTTTTAGAGGGTGAAGTGAAGCGTCGCGACTTCCTGACTGACGCCGCCGGCGCAGCGATAGCGCCCGTGGTCGCCTCCGACCTGCTTAGCGCAGGGTTCGCCGCACGCCTTACGGGCGGTCCGTCGGTCGACGCGTGGGAGGCCAAGCTCTCCACGTATGGCACCGAGTACATGTCTCTTGGAGCCGCTGACATTCAGCGGCGCGTCAGCGGTGAACTCGTGCTAGTACAGCAGCAGTTGGACAACCCACGGCTGTGGTCGGTGGCGAGTCGACTGATGACTCTGTACGCGAAGACGTTCCCCGGCTCCGATGGGGCGAAGGCGGTTCATTGGTACCGCATGGCGGCTCAGGCGGCCGACCAATCCGGCGACGACGACGCGCGCGTCTGGGTCCGGGGCCGTGCTGCTATCGCTCTTGGGTATGAAGGCGCGTCCCTTGGCGTCGCTGACATCCTTGCCGACCAGGCACTAGCCATCAGCGACAAGCCTTCACTCGGGCTTCTGAACGCCATCTTCGGCAAGGCACACGCGGCAGCAATCCGGGGCGACGCCGACGGAGCGCGGAAGTTGCTTGACCTGGGACGCAGCGTCTTCGACAAGGCTGGGTCATACGAGCAAACCAGCGACTACGCGGTGCCGTGGTGGCGCGTCAACGTCTTCATGTCACTCCTCCTCGCCCGACTCGGTGACGAGCGGGGAGCCGTCGAAGCGCAGGACGCGGCACGGAGGGAGCTGCCCAGCGAGCTGCCCCGGTTCGCCACTCACCTGGAGCTACACCGGGGACTCATGCTCGCCAGGGCAGGCGACAAGCAAGGCGGCTTGGCCTATGCGACGGCTGCCATGGATCAGCTACCGCCGGAGAAACACTCTCTGACGTTGCGGATGCTCATGGATGAGATTCGGGCTTAGAGCCACCCGAAGAACCGTGCCCGACGCCTCCAGAGCCGGCCGTGCGCGGGGGTGCAAAAGCGCTTAAGCCTCCCTGCTCCGGCTGTCTGCGGGACGTCGGCCCCACAGTGTGCGCATGACGTCGGCTGAGCCTTGATCGGCGCCGTGGTGTCCATGGTGTTACCTCTCTCAGATATGGGGGCGCCCCGCGGTCCATGTCGGATCCGCGGGGCGTGTGAGGGTGTGTCAGGTCATGCGTCCGTAGGTCAGTGCGCGCGCCGTGTCGGCGTCGCGGACGTCGATCTCTGTACGGACGATGTCGGTCAGTTCGCGGTCCCCCAGGAAGGTCCGGGCCTCCACGACGATGTTGGGAGTTCCACGTCCGCCGGCCTGGAGCGACGCCGCCTGACGAGCCATGGCCCTTGAGTCGCTGTTGCTGTAGACCTGCGTCGGGTGCAGGAAGCGAACGAGCTCAGGACCGTTCTCACCGACCCATGCCAGCTCGCCGACGTCGGGGAAGCCGCCGCTGGCGTATCCGCCGGGACGGTTGTATGCCGTCGGGAGCGAGCCATAGCGGCTCATGGCGTACTGCATCGACGAGTAGACGTTCGCCAGTGGGTTCGTCGAGACGCCGAAGAGCTTCGGTCCAACGTTCCGCATGTGGCCGGCGAACGCTTCGAACGTCGGCTTGATGACCTGCATCAGACCAACGCTCGGCGTGCCGTTGCGCGCGTTGATGTCCCAGTTGTTTACGGCTTCGGGGTTACCGCCACTTTCCTGGTTCATGCGCCGGAGCGTCAGGTCCGCGTAACCTGCGGGGTTGCCGGTCATGCGGAGTGCCTGCTGTACGACTCCGCGCCAACGCTGGACGCCGGAACCGCCTCCGCCTCCCCCACCCGTCAGGAACGGCATAGGGTCGACAGTGGCGCCGTTCCGGCGCGCCTCCAGGTGGAGATGGGGGCCCGTCACGTTGCCGGTGGCGCCAACACGGCCGATCGTCTGACCCGCCTGGACCGTGTCGCCAACCTGCGTCAGCATCGACGACATGTGGGCGTACAGGGACGACAGCCCGTTTCCATGGTTCACCATGACGTGGAGCCCGTAGGGGCCACCGCCCTGCGCCATGGAGACGCGTCCGCCGGCCACAGCACGGATCGCCGTTCCGACAGCCGCAGGGAAGTCGAGGCCGGTGTGTCGGCCGGACGACCACATCGAGCCGCGCTGGCCGAAGGGAGTACCGAACGCAGCGTCGACGGGACGGAGCCACGTTCCACCGCCTCCGCCACCCGATCCCCCGCCGAAGCCTAGGAAGTCGAGCGCCTTGTCCTTCAGCCCGTTGAGCACCTTCCCCGGCATCTTGGCCACAGAACGTGCCCATGGGTTGGTCAGAAGGGGCTTCAACTGATCGGTGACGAGGTCGCGTGCCTTGCCGAAGACGTCGAGCGGGTTGCTGAAGATGTCAGCGACGTCGCCGGCCTTGTCCTTCAGCCACCCGACGATGCCGCCTTCGGCATAGCCACCCTGGAACTGCCCGAGCGACTGACCGCTCATAGCCGCACGGTTGACGGCGTGGAGACGAGCACGCTCGTAGGGGTCCCGCATCGCTTCGGAGACGTAGACGCCTTCGCCGCGACGCATCGGGACGAGTTGGTCGTCTCCCTGCCTCCACGTCGACTGTCCGGGGAGAATGCCGCCTCGCGCCCAGCCCTTCATGTTCAGGGGCTTCAGCTTGCCGGCACCGGTAATGCCCGCTACGCGATTCCAGAGGGGGACAATTCCTTCGTTGTACACATGTTGGATTATGAACCGGACGGGCTTCTTCGCGATCTCCTGAATCTTGTTCCAGGCCTTTTCGACGGCATTCTTTCCGTCCTCGAAGGAGGCAGACAGGATATCGATTGCCTTGCCGATGTTCTCGAATGCGGGCTTAATGGCCTTGTCGTACAGCCACCCCGCCTTCTCGCCGATCCACTGGAAGACGGGCCGGAGCACCTTCTCCCACAGCCATTCGCCAGCGTCGCCGAGAGCGTCGAAGGTCTTCTTCGCCTCCTTGAAGGCAGGCTTGATGGCCTTGTCGTAGAGCCACGTGGCCTTGTCGCCGATCCACGTGAAGACCGGCTTCATTGCGTTGTTCCACAGCCAGACGGCTGCGTCGCCAATGGCCTTGAATGCAGGCTTGATGGCGTGATCCCACAGCCAGATCGCAACCTCTCCGAGCGCCTTGAAAATCAAGTACGCAGGAAGCAGCGCAAGGGTAACGACTGCCGTGAAAAGGTACTGCGCAGCCGTGGAGATGAAGTCGAACGCCGGCTTGATGGCTTTCTCCCACAACCACACCGCGATGTCGCCGACCTTTTGGATCAGCCACCACACACCGTCGAGGACCGGCTTCAGGACCTTGTCCCAGAGCCACGAGAATCCCGTCCCTACAGCGTCAACCACGAAGTCGACAGTCTCGCGGAACCAATCCCAATTCTGGTAGGCGTAGATCACAGCCGCGACGAGGAGACCGATCACGAGCACGATGGCCCGGATGATCGGGACGATGCCTGTTGCGTTAAGCGCTACCGCCCATCCGCCGGTGACGACTTGCGCCGTCAAAACAACTGCATTGTACAGGCCCATTGCAGCACCGAACGCCGCCATTCCGACCACAACGGCTTTGTTGACTGCCCAAATTCCCCACAGTGCGATGACGAGTTCTGGAACGTTTGTTGCGAGCCACGTAATTGCGTCAAACAGTGGCGTTACAACGGTCATCAACGCCGTTGAAACGGGGCTCAACGTCTGCGCCGTGGTAAGCAACGCAGTAAGAACGCTGCCGACTAGCGCCCCAACACTCGGCGCACTGCTCTTAACGTAATCAAGGAAGCGTTCGAAGTCGGGACTGCCCTTCAGGCTCGTCCCCCACTTGGCGAAGCGCTCCGTGATCGAATCCGATCGCTGAGCGATGCCGTCCATGTGCGGGAGGAAGGCGTCGATGATTCCCGCAACGCCCCTGATGACATTGCCAAAGGCCACGCCGAATCCGACAATCGCCGGCTCAACGTTGTCCGCGAGATCCTTCTTGAACTCCTGCCAGAACGGCGTCTTGAGCTGTGCAGACGCCTTGTCCATGAGCGTCTGGATCGCGTTGGCGGCGCCAATGACGAGCGGCGTGAGCCCCGGCAGGGAGCCCTTCGCCCCGTCGACGCCCCGGGTGAAGATCGGCAGAACGTGCGGCTGGAGGCTCTTCTGCCAGGCGTCGAAGGCACTCTTGATACCTGTCGGCCCGGCAATCGAGTCGTACAGGTCGCGCTGTGCCGGCGTCAGCTTCGCGAGAGCCTGTTCGTACTCCTGCTGCTTCGTGATAGCCGTCGACGTCGCGGAGGCACCCGCCAGTCGCGCGGAGGCGACACCACGTTCCGCGGATGCGATGGCTTCGGCCGACGAGACCTGTGCGTTTGCGGCGTTGTCCACTGCGTCCGCCACACGTCGCTGCGCGTCGACGAGATCCTGAGCAGCCTGCGTCTGAGCTCGCGCAGCATCCTTCTGTGCGCGAGTCAGCTCAGCGGCCTCGTCCCGAACCTTCTGCTGCGCGTCGAGCACACGCTCCTGCGCGTCCACGAGCTCCTGTGCAGCCTTCGTCTGGCTCTGAGCGGCTGCTCGCTGGGCGTCAGCAACGGCCTTCGCTTCGTCCTTCACCTTCTGCTGGGCGTCGGACAGTCGGTCCTGTGCGCGGGTGACTTGCTCGGAGCCGTCGACTCCGGCCTTCGTCTGACGGACGATCTCCGCCTTCAGCTCCGTGATGTCTTCACGCTGGCGCTGGAGGTTGCGCTCCGCCTCGTCGGCCGCGAGCTGCGCACGATCGCGCTGGAGCTGCGTCGCCTTCGGGTCCTTCATCACCCGAGCCAGCTCTTCCTGGGCCTCCGTGACGCGGAGAACGGCGCCCCGCTGATCCAGGGTGGAGTCCGCGAGCCGCTCGTTCAGATCCTTGAGCTGCTGAGTCGCAGCCTCTCGGGCCTGTGTGAGCTCCTGCTCTGCCTGGAGCACGTCCCGCGCTGCGTCAGCGAGGGACCGCTCCGCCCGTTCGACGGACTCGGCAGCCTGCCGGCGCTGTTCGGCGGCCCGAACGCCAGCCTGTGTAACGCCCTCTTCAGCGCGCACTACGTCACGCTTGGCGTCGAGGAGAGACCGCTCCGCCCGCGCAATAGCGTCAGCCGCCTGACGACGCTGATCGGCGGCACGGATCCCTGTCTGAGCGAGGGCCCGCTCCGCGTCTTCGATCGCGCGGTTGGACTGGACGATCGTGCGCTCTGCGTTGCGGTGAGCCGTCGCCAAAGAGGCCTGCGCACCCGCGAGCTGGAGTGCCTGCGACGCTGCCTGTGACGCAGCTCGCGCCGTAGCAGCGGATCCACGCAGGGAGGCGTTTGCCGCATCGTCCTGCGCCGCCTTCTGTGCCTTCAGCGCCTCCCCCACGCCCTTCACTGCGGGGACAGCCGCCAGGGCGAAGGCGCCGAACCCAGCGCCGGCAGCCGCAGCCATCGAGACGACGGCTCCAAGTCCGGCAGCGATCACCGGGCCGAGCGGGATGGCCATCAGCACGGCCAGCTGGATCCCGAGCGACATCAGTGCCGACCGGGCGCCGGTCGTGTCAACGTCGACGTCGAGGTCCACCTCCGTGGCGTCCACGGCAGCGATCTCGGCACGGAGCTCCGCGAGAGCAGCGCGTGCGGTTGCCGTGTCGGCCCGGACAGCAACGTTCGGGTGCGACGCCCCAAGCCGCTGGAGCTCCGCGTCGATGCGCCGGACCTCCGCCTCCGCGGCCGTCACGTCGACGTCGATGCCGATGCGCTTGCCGGCCAGAGTCTCCATGCGGGCACGGAGGCGGGCGAGCTGGGCGTCCACCCCGGTATCGGAGAGACGGACGTCGAGGCGGGGCATTGCCCTGAAAGCAAGCTCTAGCTTTCGGCGGAGGCTGCTCGCAAAGGCGCCACCTGTGTCCGATCCCTGACGGGACGCGGCTCGCTGTGCTGCCTGCCCACCGGTCTGAATCGCCTGCGGGAGAGCAGTACCCACCTGGCGCACGATGGCGTCAGCCATGCGGTCACCGAGGATGCGTCCCGCTTCCTGTCCGACCCGATCCGCTGCGGGGAGGACAATGCGCTCCAGCTTCGCGTGAAAGGTCGGTGCGACGGGTACGACGTCGACGCCGGCGTTACCGACGATGTCCAGGTCTGTCGCCATCAGAACTCCACCAGTGGGCCAATGTCGGTGGGCTCACGTCGTGCGTCGAGTGCGACGCGCAGCTTCTCCATGCCTGCCTTCGCTACGGGCGTGTCCGCCGTAGCCGGGACGGTGGCGAGGGTGCGTTCCAGCCACAGATAGTCAGCACACGCGTGACTGCAATGAGCCGTCGGCAACAGCGCATCGCCAACCATCGTCAGCATGGGCAAGAAGGTGCAGCCGTCGCGCGCGCACGGCTCGTTCGGGTCAGCGGGCATCGAGTACCTCTCAATGGTCTGGGAACGCCGAAGGGCCCGCAGCGCAGTGGCTACGAGCCCTTCGGGGGATTAGTTGGTTGCTGCATCTTTGGAACACTTCTAGGCGTCTGACCTGCGGTTTTCACTAAGCCAGAGGAAGCGTCCCCACCTAGCCCTAGCTCGCTTTGTGGACGCGATCCACCGCGTCTGGCCCGCGTACGGGCACCTGACGGGCACCTAAGCGGCCTCTACGGGGCTCCTGCGGGCGCTCTCGTTCGACCTCTAACCGGTTGACAGACAGCGCGTACCAGCACCTGTACGGTCCGGAAGGATGGCCAGCGGGGGTCACCCCCCTGGCATCTCCGCAGGTCAGAGGCGTGGCACGTCAGCCGAGCGTCGGTCGTCCGCCGGGACCACACGCCGCGAGCTCCGTAGCGTCGACGTCAGCGGCGTAGGTACGTCGGGCGTCGAGCCAGCGGCGCCACGCTCTGATGACTTCCGGCGCGCTCAGCCCGTGACGCTCCACGGCGTGACGCTCGCTGGCACGGAGCCAGTCCCACACAACGCAGGGTGTACGCAGCGTCGGCGGGCATGCGCTACTCCCGTCCTCCGGGCTACTGCGCTGCGCCAGTAGCGCCAACTGCGCCTGTCTGCGGGCGCTCACGCCGCACCACCGGGGAGTACGTGGATCTCACCAGTCCTGGCGTCCACACTCTCTATCGTCCACCCCAGCGCCTTCAGCCCCGCAGGACTCAGGCCAAGGTGGTCAGCTAGGTGACGTGCCTCCTGCGCCAGGCCAGCCGTCACACGACCGCTCAGCGAGTCGCACACCACCCGCACGTAGAGCGCGACGATAGGGACGTAGCTGTCGTTCCACTGCGTCGCCTGCGGACTCGCCCACAGGTCCGCCCACATGCCTTGTTCCGACTCCGTCCAGGCGCGCCCTGTCGGCATGTCCGGGACGGGTAGGTCGCAGCCTGCCAGGGGAAGCACGATCGGGCCTGACGCCGATGACCGTGCCTGCCCCCGGTAGGTACGACTGTGAACGCGGGTGGGGTCTCGCCGTGGTCCAGGGGCAACCATCGTCAGCGCTCCAGGGTGTAGCCCGCTTCTGCGAACGGGTTGCGGTTGCCGGTCGGGATCGGCTTCTTCGCGGGCCGGTTACCGTCCTCGTCGATTTGGTGTCGCTCGCGGTAGAGGGCGGCGCCTGCGCTGAGGGTTCCGCGGCCTCCGTTGCTCCCCACGTCGACTCCGCGGGGGCCGCCGGAACGGGGAGCCGGCGCGGGAGGCTCGGGGGTGCCGAAGGCTTCGATGAACGCCACAGCGTCCGCCTGGAGCTCCTCGGTGGTCTCGCCGCGCAGGAACGCGCACATGGGCGGGGTCAGGCCGTGCACTTCGCCGGCCGCAAGCTGTTCGGGGGTTGGCTCGTTCATGGGTGTTGCCTCTCTTCGTCAGTAGCGCCAGACAGGCGCCGTCGGGTCGTCCGGAGTCGCATTGGGGTTGGGATTCACGGGGGCAGGGTCGCTGTAGTTCAGGTGCGGCGCTCGCGAGTGCGCGTAGACCTCCGACGCCTTCGGCGCGGGGATGGGCGTCTCGATCACCCGGAGAGTCACGGGGCCGTTGTCGTCGTAGAAAATCGGCTCCGGCTTCGCCGCCTCTACCTCGTCGGTGAGCTCTTCGACGCTCCCGGGCACGTAGGCCGTGCCACGTCGGGAAAGCCACAGGACGTAGTCGACGCTGTAGCGCCGGGACCGGGCGGCGTCGAGGAGGATCTCCGGAGCGTCGTCGACGCGGAATCCCCGGATCTCACCGTGTCCGGCGTTCCTCCAGGCGAGCATGGTCGGTCGGTTCGTGAGGCTCGACAACTGGCCTGTGCGCAGGGGAGGACTGAGGAGATCCCACTGAGCCTCTCGGACGTTCTTCAGGTCGACAACGAGCCCCTGAAGGCGGCTCCACGCCTCCACAACGGCGCCTCCAGCCCTGATGGCCTCGTCTGCTGTGCGGACGTCACCGAGGACGTCACCGGCCTCCCTGGCGGCGCTGAGCGTCTCGTCCAAGCGACGCCCGAGATACGCGAGCGCGTCGCCGGCGAGAGCCTCGCGAACACCGATCGCGTAGTCCCTGGCTGCGTCCTTCGCTCGACGGAGCGCGGTCCGCTCACTCTCCCACTCCATGGCGGACTGATATGCGGCGGCTGCCTTCTTGCCGATGTCCGCGGTCCACTTGCCTGTTGACGTCAGAGCGCTGACGGCCTCGTCGATCACGCGGTCTCGCGCCGTGTGCGGCTCCGCGCCCGCGCGGTGCTCCCGGAGGCGCTTCTCCGCCTCGTTGGCCGTCTTCTCGGCGCGAGCGATCTCCGGGACGGTCGCCAGCGCTGCCGCCAACTCCGGGTTGGTTACTGCCATGTTCGGTTACCTCTCTTTGGAAATGACTGAGCCCCCACCGGTCGGCAGGGGCTCAGGAAGGGGGCTGTACGGGCGCCTAAGCGGCGTTCCACTGGGGTGCGTCGCGGAACATCTCCGCGCGCTCGATGCGGGCCTGACGCTTGCGTTCTAGGACGTCGGCCGACGTGCGTGCGTACCTCTCGCGCTCGATGGCGGCGCAGCACTCTCGGCAACGGGCACGCAGGCCCTGGAAGCCCAGGGCGTCACGGCCGAAGTAGCGCGCGTCTCGTGGTAGCAGGCGCCCGCACCACGTGCACGGGCGGTCGTCTGAGTGTGGAGTGGGCACGTCGGCCATGGCTGATCCCGTCCTGACTTCCTCGCGTCCTAGCGAATTTCGGAGAAATGAGAGAAGCGCCGTCCGATGGACAGCGCTCGAAAGTCGTCGTCCCCGCGACGGGGCCAACCGGGGCGCGGAGGAGGCGCGGCACACGCGGAGGCTCGACGTCACGGGGACGGAGCGTCGACCGGGAGAGGTACCGGGCGACGCAGCATGCGAGGGGAGCCAGGAGCCGTGCCAGTCGCCGGCGTCCGTGAAACTCCCCTACTTCTATTATCGGGCGGCTGTGACGCGGCGCCCGGGAGGAACGAGTCCTCTACTTAGGTTATTTGGGACGTGTTACGCGTTAACGATCTTGCGTCCCCCCAGTCCAGACCGCACTTCCCTCTACTTAGGCGATGTGGGGGCGTGTTCGGCAATACACCGACATAGAACCCATACCCTCACACATGGTTACAAAGTCGTTACATCCGCCTACCCTGCCGCGCGACGTCGAAGCAGCCCCGTGCCAAACCGGGGGCCAGAGTGGCAAACAAACCCCCTTCTAGCCTTTCTCCCTAACGCGCTATAGAAGAAAGTAGAAGTAGGGGTTTGTTTGACACTTCGGACCCTGTTTGGCACTCCATCGCCACTCGGCGTAGCTAGTCGGCTCGATTCGTCACTCTGCGCACCCAACCTGGCGGACGAGGACGCCTGTCGACGTCAACCCGCGGTTGCCTGAAACGCCAACGACCCGCCTCCGCCGGAGCGGGAAGCGGGCCGCTTGATGGTGGAGCGCTACGCGGGCACGCTCGCCCGGCTCTGCGCATCCGCGTGAGCACCCTTCAGGCACCCCGCGCAGAGGTCCACGGGGAACCACGTCCCTTCGACAAGGACGGGCGACGGGTCCTCATCGTCGGCGCCGCACCATCCGCACTCCGCTACGAGGTCGAAGTCTTCCAAGTCACGGACGTTCATGACGCACATGTCCGCCTCCGTGGCCTCCACCCACAGGACCGCGGAGTCGACGCTCCCCAGGTGGGACAGCTCGTCGTAGACGACGGCTTCAAACTGCGTTACGTCATAGTCGCGCCCCATAGCGACGACGGCCGGCAGCTGCATGCGGTCAGCGACCTCGTGTGCGAGGGCGGTGACGATGGTCAGTCCGTCGGGGGTGGTGGTGTCGCCGATGACGAGGACTCGGGGGGTGGGGTGTGTCATTCTGAATCACTCCTTCACGGGAGTGCGCAGCCCCGGAGACTCGGCCAGAGGAACACCGGGGCTGCACCCTTTCCCGCTGTTCACGGGTGGTTGACCACCTCGAATATGACACACCCTCGACAGGTGGTCAACCACCTGACATCATCGAGTCATGGCTAACCAACACAAGCACCCGGTACGCGGCCTCCGCGGCATCGACGATGCTCTCTGGAAGGACTTTGAGAGGGCCGTGCAGGCGTCGGGGACTGACCGCTCAGCGGCCCTGCGCGGCTATATGGAATGGTTCGTCGGCCGCCCTGGCGCGAAGCTGCCGGATCGGCCGCCAGCAGTGCCGTCTGACTCCTGAACATACGAAGGGCCCGCACACTGCGTGCGGGCCCTCGTCGCTTCAACCGCTAATCCTCGTCAGCCTCGTCGTCGACGGGGAGCGGCCGCCAGTGCAGGGTTACCCGGCCCTCGATCGCGACGTACTTCCGAGTCTCTGGGTCGCGTCCCCGGCTCACGGACACCCCGGACAGGAACAAGTCGAGGAATTCACGCTTCTCGAAGATGCCCCACGCCGCCCACGGGCTCCCCTTACCGACGGGATCCTCCCCCGCCTCAGTCCACTCCATAGGGATCCGGACCGTGGCGGACGCCTCTTCCTCCAGTTCCGTCAGCCGTGCAACGCACTGCTCCTCATAGGCTCGGTACTGCTCCATGGTCGCGCGCCACGTTCGTAGCTCGTCTCGTCCGCGGTACAGCCCACGCTTCCGGTCCTCCTGGAGCTCAGCAATCGACTGCCGGACGTGGTCAAGGTGGAGCTCCGTCTCCCGACGCTCCTCCTGGGCGCTGGACAGATCCCTTTGGTACGCGAAGCGCTGGGCAGCCGCCTCCACCCAGGCCCGATCCTCAGCGTTCTCCATGTCGGCGTTCTCAAGTCGGGCCCACACGCAGCGCGCGACGAAATCGTCCAACTCGCCTCGCTTGACGCTGAGGCCGCCGTGCCCCTTCGGGTTGGAGCACATGTAGGAACCATCACCGTTTCCAGGCGTCTGCCCGAGCGCCCCTCCACAGACTCCGCACGTTGAGAAGCGCCACCCGCTGAGCAGCGTAGGCACAGCCTCCCCACCCGACTTCCGCCCCGGTTGGGTGCGAGACTTTCGCTTCTCCTGGAGTTCGAGCCACGTCGCCCCCGGGACGATCCCTCTGTGTGGAGCCAGCGGCTTCCCGACGAGGTTGCGCGCAATCACGTTCTCGTATGCCTTCCCACGCTTAACGCGCTCGCTCGCAAACCCGCCGATGGCAGGGTGCGAGAGAATCCACCGAACGGTCTGGGCGCGCCACTGAATCGGGCTCTCCTTGTCGGACACACGCCGGCGCTTGATGGACTCCACCCGCTTGGGGGTAGCGCGTCGCTCGGCCTCCCCGGGTGCCGGGACCGCCTCTTCCGTGAAGGTAGTGGCGATCTTGTTGTCTGAGACCCCGTCAGTCGACATCGCAACCATGCGCTCGACGAGAGCCACGTGGTCGGGGTTGTCCTCGTCTGGCTCCAGAACAGAGACAACTAGGTTCCCGATCTTCTCGCGAACGGCCCGCATCCCGAACGGCGCCGACGAGGAGTGCCGCCCACCGACTGCCCTGATCTCGTCCTTCGCTCCACGAAGGCGCTCAGCCTTGATGTCACTGTCCTGCTTCGCCAGGGCTGCGATCAGGGCAAAGATCGCCACACCGATGGGGTTGGACGTGTCGAGGAACGGCTCCAGTACGGAGACGAAGCGGACTCCGTACTCCTTGAACTCCTTGTCGATCTCCAACGCGTCGTGTGCACCTTTGCGGGTCAGCCGGGACAGCTCGTTGACGATCACCACGTCAATCTCGCCCGCACGCACCGCGTCCATGAGGGCTTCGAACTCTGGACGGACCGCATTTGGATCCCAGCCCGACCTACCGACGTCCTTAAAGGTGTGCACCACCTCCCACCCCCGGCTAGCCGCGAGCATCTGACCAGCCGTCAGTTGCGCTTCCGGCGACGCTTCCGACGAGTCCGGCCGCGCCTTCGACTGGCGGGCGTACACACCAACCCTCACCGTGTCCAGCTTCTCGGCCCCAACAGCCGAAACGAAGGGAGTCAAGCCTCTCACCTGCACTTTCCCGTTCGAGGAGGTCTAACAGTTATTTACGCATGGAAGGTGATCCAGATGAACCAGCTCCACACCCCGAACGCGAGCAGGAACCAGGAGACGCGGCGGCTGAACTTCATGACCCCAGTATCACCGTCCGCCCCACTGGCCCCGCGGACGGGTGGACGAGCCCGGACGAACCGCCAGCCGGAGTTCGGATCCTTCTTCCGTACCTGTACGTTCACGACCGTGTCTGCTTCGAAGAAGACCGCTTGGGCGGTCATTGCTGCTGTGTTCCTGCCGCTCGTCGTCGCCGTGCCCTCCGCACACGCGGACACGAAGGACGAGAAGGACAAGCAGCCCAAGCCCCCCAACGCGATGTCCTCGCTCGGCGGCCCCCTGCTCGGCAACCCCGGCACGCAGGTGCAGCTGGGCCCCGGCGCCCCGGTGCTGCCGAAGGAGCTGTCCGGCCGCTCCTGGATCGTCGCGGACGCCGAGAACGGCAAGATCCTCGCCTCGCACAACGCGCACTGGCCGCTCGCCCCGGCCTCCACGCTCAAGATGCTCTTCGCGGACACCCTGCTGCCGAAGTTCCCCGACGCGAAGCAGAAACACCTCGTCACCAACACCGACCTGGCCGGGATAGGAGCCGGCTCCAGCCTGGTCGGCATCAAGGAGAAGCAGACCTACACCGTCCACGACCTGTGGCTCGGTGTCTTCCTCCGCTCCGGCAACGACGCCGTGCACGTCCTGACCAACATGAACAACGGTCTCCGTCAGACCGTGAAGGACATGAACGACCGCGCGGCCGAGCTCCAGGCGCTCGACACCCACGTGGTCTCCCCGGACGGCTACGACGCCCCGGGCCAGGTCTCCTCCGCGTACGACCTGACGCTCATCGCCCGCAGCGGCATGCAGAAGCCGGATTTCCGCGCGTACGCCGCCACCGCCCGCGCCGCCTTCCCCGGCGAGCAGAAGCCGGGCAAGAAGCGCGAGACCTTCGAGATCCAGAACACCAACCGGCTGCTCACGGGCGACATCGGCGTCGCCCAGTACCAGGGCATCGCGGGCGTCAAGAACGGCAACACCACGCACGCGGGTGCCACCTTCACGGGAGTCGCCGAGCGGAACGGCAGGGTCCTGCTCGTCACCGTGATGAACCCCTCCTCGAAGGAGCAGCACGCGGTCTACCGCGAGAGCGCCCGGCTGCTCGACTGGGGCTTCGCCGCGTACGGGAAGGTGACCCCGGTCGGCGAACTGGTGCCGCCGAGGTCCGCCCGTACGGCCACGACCGCCCCCGACGACGGATCGGTCCCGGCGCCCGGCAAGAACGCCCCGGGGGACACCGTCCAGGCGGCCGCGAAGGAGCAGTCCGGTGGCGTCGGGATCGCGCTCGCCGTGGCGGGCGGGGCCCTCGTGCTCCTCGCCGGCGCCGTCTTCCTCGTCAACCGTCGCTGGCCGCTCGCTGGGTCGGCGGGCCGTCGCCGTCGCTCGCAGCGGACTCCCGGGACGGATCCCGACGTGAATCCGTAGCCGTCCACGCGGCGCAGTACAGCAGCAGCTTCGCGGTGAAGTTGATCCAGAGCAGCAGGGCGACCGGGACACCGAACGCCCCGTACATCGACTTCGCCGCGACACCGCGCATGTAGCCGCCGAGCAGCAGCTTGAGCAGCTCGAAGCCGACCGCGCCCATCAGCGCCGCCACGACGAGCCGGCGGCGCGGCGGCTGCACGCCGGGCAGCAGCGTCAGGACGTACAGCAGGATCAGGAAGTCGGCGACGACCGCGACCAGGACGGCGGCCGCCTGGAGGAAGTAGCCGCCCGCCCCCTCGCTGGAGATCCCGATCCGGTCGGCGCTCCAGCCGACGGCGGTGGAGCCGAGCCAGGACGCCGCGAGCGAGGCGAGGGCGACGCCGCCGAGGCCGACGAGGATGAGCGCGTCCTTGCCCTTGAGCAGGACCGGGTTGCCCTCGATGTCGTCGAGCCCCCACACCGCGCGCAGGCAGTCCCGCATGGAGCCGACCCAGCTGATGCCGGTGAGCAGCAGGATCGCACCGGCGACGAGCCCGACGGTGCCGGCGTTGTCGACCAGCCCGCCGATGTTGAGCTGGTCGGAGATCCCGGGCACCTGGTCGCTGATCTTGTCCTCGATCTTGTCGAGCTGCTCCTTGCTGAGGAGTGCGGCCCCGACCGCGGCGGCGACGGTGATCAGCGGGAAGAGCGCCAGGAACGAGACGAAGGTGATCGCGGCGGCGAGCCGGGTCCAGTGGGCCTCGTCGAGGGTCTCGTACGAGCGCCACGCATGGGTCCGCATGAGCCGCGCGACCCATGGGCCGATGACGGGGAGCTTGGTCAGCCAGTCCATGTCGTACGCCTACCCCTCGATCCGTGTGCGCCCCTGAGGCGACCGCGATACGAGAATCCCCCGCCGGGACCCTCGGGCCCGCGAGCGACATCCCGTACATGGCCACCCGTACATCGCCACCCGCACTCCGCCACGCGCGGGACCCGCGGAACCCGGGAGACACACCTTCGAGGGCACTTTCCCGACACTCCTTTAATCACCCATTTCGACGAACCGCCATGCAATACCGGCATAAGCGACAGAGGCGGCTATACGGTCCCCTCATGGCTGTCGAGACCCACGTCCTGGACGACGACTGCGAAACGATCACCGGCTGGGGGCGCACCGCGCCGACCCTCGCGCGCGTGAACCGGCCCCGCACTCACGCCGAGGCGGCCGAGGCCGTCCGCACGGCCGGGGCCCGCGGTTCGATCGCCCCCGGTCTCGGCCGCGCCTCCGGGGACGCCGCGCAGAACGCGCCGCCCTCGACCCCCGGTCCGTCCTCACCTCGGACCTCTCCCAGCCGCCTCGGCCTCAAGCCCGACCCGATCTCCAGGAGCCTCACATGAAGGACGCCTTCGGTGCCCCGCAGTCCCTGCTCGTCCTCGGCGGCACCTCCGAGATCGGGCTCGCCACCGCCCGCCGACTGATCGCCCGCCGGACCCGTACCGTCTGGCTGGCCGGTCGCCCCTCCCCCGCGCTCACCGCCGCGGCCGACTCGCTGCGGGCGCTCGGCGCGGACGTGCACACGGTCCCCTTCGACGCGCTCGACCCCGAGTCGCACGAGGAGCGGCTCGGCAAGATCTTCACCGAGGGCGACATCGACATGGTGCTGCTCGCCTTCGGGGTCCTCGGCGACCAGGCGCGCGACGAGTCCGACCCGGTCGCGGCCGTGCGCGTCGCGCAGACCAACTACACGGGCGCCGTCTCGGCGGGGCTGGTGTGCGCGGGCGCGCTCCAGGCACAGGGGCACGGCTCGCTGGTCGTGCTGTCCTCGGTGGCGGGCGAGCGGGCCCGCCGCGCCGACTTCATCTACGGCTCGTCGAAGGCGGGGCTCGACGCCTTCGCCCAGGGCCTCGGGGACGCGCTGCACGGCACGGGGGTGCACGTCATGGTCGTACGGCCCGGGTTCGTGCGCTCGAAGATGACGGCCGGGCTCGCGGAGGGGCCTCTCGCGACCACGCCGGAGGCGGTCGCGGGGGCGATCGAGCTGGGGCTGCGGCGCCGCTCGGAGACTGTGTGGGTGCCGGGGGCGCTACGGATGGTGATGGCGGCCGTACGGCACGTCCCGAGGCCGCTGTTCCGGCGGCTGCCGGTGTGAACCGGGAGCCGGTGTGAACCGGGAGCTGGCGCGAGCCGGGAGCCGGCGGGGCGAGGGGCGGGGGCTCCGCCAGCCGGACGGGGTACCCGGTATCCGTCAGCCGGCCGGGGTGGCCGTCGGGGTGTCGACCGGGCTGCCGGCCTGCGCCGGGACCGCCGAGATCGGGCGTCCGCTGCCGAACTCGTAGTCGTAGAGCTTCCGCCACACGCCGTCCGCACCCTGCTCGTACAGCGCGAAGGAACGGCAGGTCCAGGCCGCCTCGTACCCGGCGAGCTCTTCGTACGCCCGGTCCATCCCCTCCTCGGAGATGGCGTGCGCCACGGTGACGTGCGGGTGGTACGGGAACTGCAGCTCGCGCGCGAGCGGGCCCGCCTCGTCCCGGATCCGGTGCTGGAGCCGGTTGCAGAGGGGCACGCCCTCCTTCAGCTTCACGAAGACGACCGGAGAGAGCGGCCGGAAGGTCCCGGTGCCCTTCAGCCGCACCGGGAACGGCTGGCAGCCCGCGGCGACACCGGCGAGGTGCGCCTCGATCTCGGGCAGCCGCTCCTCGGCGACCTCGGTCGGCGGGACGAGCGTCACGTGCGTGGGGATGCCGTGCGCGGCCGGATCCCCGAAGCCGGCGCGCCGCTCCTGGAGCAGGCTGCCGTAGGGCTCCGGGACCGCGATCGAAACGCCGAGCGTTACGGTCCCCACGTCGTTCTCCTCCGTCGTCGGTCGACTTGTGTCGGGTGGTGCAGCCGCCAGTGTGCGGCCTGCACCACCCTTTCGGCCAGGGTCCTTGGACTCAGTGCTTGGCGGGCAGGAAGCCCATGCGCTCGTACGTCTGCGCCAGCGTCTCGGCGGCGACGGCCCGAGCCTTCTCCGCTCCCTTGGCCAGAACGGAGTCCAGCGTCTCCGGGTCGTCCAGGTATTCCTGGGTGCGGGTCCGGAACGGCGTGACGAAGTCCACCATGACCTCGGCGAGATCCGTCTTCAGCGCGCCGTACATCTTGCCCTCGTAGCTCGTCTCCAGATCGGCGACGCTCGTCCCGGTGAGGGTGGACAGGATGCTGAGGAGGTTGGAGACGCCGGCCTTGTTCTCCGGGTCGAAACGGATCACCGTCTCGGTGTCGGTGACCGCGCTCTTGACCTTCTTCGCGGTGACCTTCGGGTCGTCCAGGAGGTTGATCAGACCCTTCGGCGTGGACGCCGACTTGCTCATCTTGATCGACGGGTCCTGGAGGTCGTAGATCTTCGCCGTCTCCTTGAGGATGTACGGCGCCGGGATCGTGAACGTCTCGCCGAAGCGGCCGTTGAAGCGCTCCGCGAGGTCGCGGGTCAGCTCGATGTGCTGGCGCTGGTCCTCGCCGACCGGGACCTGGTTGGCCTGGTAGAGCAGGATGTCCGCGACCTGGAGGATCGGGTACGTGAAGAGGCCGACGGTGGCGCGGTCGGCGCCCTGCTTCGCGGACTTGTCCTTGAACTGGGTCATGCGGGAGGCCTCGCCGAAGCCGGTGAGGCAGTTCATGACCCAGCCGAGCTGGGCGTGCTCGGGGACGTGGCTCTGGACGAAGAGGGTGCAGCGCTCCGGGTCGAGACCCGCCGCGAGCAGCTGGGCGGCGGCGAGCCGGGTGTTCGCACGCAGCTCCGCGGGGTCCTGGGGAACCGTGATCGCGTGCAGGTCGACGACCATGTAGAAGGCGTCGTGGGTCTCCTGCAGGGCGACCCACTGGCGGACGGCGCCGAGGTAGTTGCCGAGGTGGAACGAGCCTGCGGTGGGCTGGATTCCGGAGAGCACGCGGGGACTGTCAGAGGCCATGCACATCATTCTCTCAGGTGTGGGAACCGATCCCGGACTGCCGGTGTATCAAGAGTGTGAGGACGCGGGAGGGGGGCCTGGTCGACGACGAGGCCGTGGTGATCGCACGGGTGCGCGCCGGGGAGCCGGAGGCGTACGCGGAGCTGGTCCGCGCGTACACGGCGGTCGCGCTGAGGGCGGCGGTGGCGTGCGGCGCGGGTGCGGAGGCCGAGGACGTGGTGCAGCAGGCGTTCTTCAAGGCGTACCGCTCGCTGGGGCGCTTCCGGGAGGGCTCGGCGTTCCGGCCGTGGCTGCTGCGGATCGTCGTCAATGAGACCAGGAACACAGTGCGGTCGGCGGGTCGGCAGCGGGCCGTCGCCGACCGGGAGGCGGACCTGCTCGGGGGTGAGCCGCGGATACCGGATTCGGCGGATCCGGCGGTCGCGGCCGAGGAGCGGGAGCGGAGCAGACGGCTCCTCGACGCGCTCGATCGACTCACCGACGACCACCGGCAGGTGGTGATCCACCGGTATCTGCTGGAGCTGGACGAGACGGAGACGGCCCAGGCCCTCGGGTGGCCGAAGGGGACGGTGAAGTCCCGGCTGAGCCGGGCGCTGAAGAAGCTGGGCCTGGTGCTGGAGGAAGGCCTGAGGGACGGATCGGAGGGAGGTGGGGAGCGTGGCTGACGAGGGTCTGCCGGACGAGCTGAGGGAGCTGGGACGGCGGCTGAGGGTGCCGGACGTGGACGGGGAGTCGATGGCCGAGCGGGTGCTCGCCCAGCTCCTCGCCGAACAGGTGCCGACGCCGACGCCGGTCCACCGCCGACGGGGGTGGTGGACGTCGGTACGGCGATGGGCGCGGGCGCGCCGGCGGGCGCTGGTGGCGGGTCTCACCGGGGTGCTGATCGTGCTGGTGCTCACCCCGCCGGTGCGGGCGGCCGTGGCCGAGTGGTTCGGCTTCGGCGGGGTCACCGTGCGGTACGACCCGGACGGACGTCATGTCCCGGCGGCCGGCGGCCCGGTGCCGGGGTGCCCGGAGGCGGTGCCGCCGGCGGAGGCCGGGCGGCTCGCGGGGTTCGAGCCGCTGATACCGAGGGCGCTCGGCGCGCCCGACGCGGTGGCGGTGACGGGGTCGGCGGACCGGGGCCGGGCGGTGATCAGCCTGTGCTGGCGCGACGGGGAGCGGACGGTCCGGCTCGACGAGTTCCCGGCCCGGCTGGACATCGGCTTCGCCAAGCAGGTGCGGACACAGCCGCAGTGGGTCGACCTCCCGGACGGCGCGCAGGGCTACTGGTTCGCGGCCCCGCATCTGCTGACGTTCCCGATGACGGACGGGACGGGCTCGGCCTGGACCCATGAGGTCCGTACGGCGGGCCCCACGCTCCTCTGGACGAGGAACGGGGGCGCGCTCACCTTCCGGCTGGAGGGCATACCGGACCGCGAGGAGGCCCGGCGGGCGGCGGAGTCGCTCGGCTGACGGCTCGGGCCCGCCCGGCCGTGATCCGCCGGACAGGCCTGGGATCCGCCCCCGGTCAGACCGGGAGGCCGGGGGCCGGGAAGGCGGCCATCAGGTCGGCGACCTCGGCGCGGATCGTGGCGAGGGCTTGCTCGTCGCCCGTGCCGGCCGCCGCGACGCCCCGGTCGATCCAGTCGGCGACCTGCGTCATGTGCTCCGTGGTGAGGCCTCGGGAGGTGAGGGAGGGGGTGCCGATGCGGATGCCGGAGGGGTCGAACGGCTTCCGGGGATCGTAGGGGACGGTGTTGTAGTTGACGACGATGCCCGCCCGGTCGAGGGCCTTCGCGGCGATCTTGCCGGGGACCTGCTTGGGGGTGAGGTCCATCAGGATCAGGTGGTTGTCGGTGCCGCCGGAGACCAGGTCGAAGCCTCGGGCGAGGAGTGCCTCGGCGAGGGCCTTGGCGTTGGCGACGACGGCGTGGGCGTAGTCGCGGAAGGAGGGCTGGGACGCCTCGCGGAGGGCGACGGCGATGGCGGCGGTGGTCTGGTTGTGCGGGCCGCCCTGGAGGCCGGGGAAGACGGCCTTGTCGAGGGCCTTGGAGTGCTCCTCGCGGGACATGAGCATGGCGCCGCGCGGGCCGCGCAGGGTCTTGTGGGTGGTCGTGGAGATGACGTCGACGTGCGGGACCGGGGACGGGTGGGCGCCACCCGCGATGAGGCCGGCGATGTGGGCGACGTCGGCGACGAGCACGGCACCGGCCTCGCGGGCGATCTCGCCGAAGGCCGCGAAGTCGATCGTGCGGGGCAGCGCGGTGCCGCCGCAGAAGATCACCTTGGGGCGTTCCTTGAGGGCGAGCTCGCGGACCTCGTCGAAGTCGATGAGGCCGGTGTCCCGGCGGACGCCGTACTGGACGCCGCGGAACCACGTGCCGGTGGCGGAGACGCCCCAGCCGTGGGTGAGGTGGCCGCCCATGGGCAGGGCCATGCCCATGACGGTGTCGCCGGGCTCGGCGAAGGCGAGGTGGACGGCGAGGTTGGCCGGGGAGCCGGAGTAGGGCTGGACGTTGGCGTGGTCGACGCCGAAGACGGCCTTGGCGCGCTCGACGGCGAGGGTCTCGACCTGGTCGATGTTCTGCTGGCCCTCGTAGTAGCGGCGGCCGGGGTAGCCCTCGCTGTACTTGTTCTGGAGGACGGTGCCGGAGGCTTCGAGGACGGCGGCGGAGACGTAGTTCTCGCTGGGGATGAGGCGCAGGGTCTCGGCCTGGAGGCGTTCCTCGGCGCCGACGAGGGCGGCGAGCTCGGGGTCGGCGGCGGCGAGTGCGGGGTGCGTGTACGGGGGCTGCGGGACGGTCATGGCGGTGTCCTCCGGGCGTCGGCGGGTCCCGGGACACTGCGTGAGAGGCGCGGCGCCACGCGGGACTTCGGTCCCGTGACGCCCAGGCGGGCGGCGTCTCGTGTGGTCTGCCGCGCACGGCTCCCCCGGGGTCGCTTCCCCGTGCGCCAGTCGCCGTGCGTGTTTTCAGACTAGCGGGCGCGCCGCGCGCGAGGTTTCCCGGTCCGGCATCCGAGCGACGATAGAAACAGGGGCCACAACCCCCTCGTCGGGGTCATCCCCCGAGCCCGCAGGACGAACGGAGATCCCGTGTCGAGCACACAAGACGCGATCGCTTCGGCGGAGGCGCACAGCGCACACAACTACCACCCCCTGCCGGTCGTCGTCGCTTCGGCGGACGGCGCCTGGATGACCGATGTCGAGGGGCGCCGCTATCTCGACATGCTCGCCGGATACTCGGCGCTCAACTTCGGGCACGGCAACCGGCGTCTGATCGACGCGGCGAAGGCCCAGCTGGAGCGGGTGACGCTGACCTCACGCGCCTTCCACCACGACCGGTTCGCCGAGTTCTGCACCCGGCTCGCCGAGCTGTGCGGGAAGGAGGCGGTGCTGCCGATGAACACCGGGGCGGAGGCGGTCGAGACGGCCGTGAAGACCGCCCGGAAGTGGGGGTACGAGGTGAAGGGCGTGCCGGACGGGCACGCGAAGATCGTGGTCGCGGCGAACAACTTCCACGGCAGGACGACGACGATCGTCGGCTTCTCCACGGACCACGAGGCGCGGGACCACTTCGGTCCGTACACGCCGGGGTTCGAGATCGTGCCGTACGGGGACCTGACGGCGATGGAGGCGGCGGTCACCGAGAACACGGTGGCGGTGCTGCTCGAACCGATCCAGGGCGAGGCGGGGGTGCTGGTCCCGCCGGCGGGCTATCTGGCGGGGGTGCGGGAGCTGACCCGCCGGCGGAACGTGCTGTTCATGGCGGACGAGATCCAGTCGGGTCTGGGCCGGACGGGCCGGACGTTCGCGTGCGAGCACGAGGGCGTGGTGCCCGATGTGTACATCCTGGGGAAGGCGCTGGGCGGCGGGGTGGTGCCGGTGTCGGCGGTGGTCGCCGACCGGGATGTCCTCGGGGTGTTCCGGCCGGGTGAGCACGGGTCGACGTTCGGCGGGAACCCGCTGGCCTGCGCGGTGGCCCTGGAGGTGATCGCGATGCTGCGGACGGGTGAGTACCAGGAGCGGGCGGCGGAGCTGGGCGAGCACCTGCACGCGGAGCTGGGGCTGCTCGTGGGCGGCGGGGCGGTGGAGGCGGTGCGCGGGCGCGGGCTGTGGGCCGGGGTGGACATCGCGCCGTCGCACGGCACGGGCCGGGAGATCTCGGAGAAGCTGATGGAGCGGGGTGTCCTGGTGAAGGACACGCACGGTTCGACGATCCGGATCGCACCGCCGCTGGTGATCTCGAAGGAGGATCTGGACTGGGGTCTGGAGCAGCTGAGGGGCGTGCTGTCGGAGGAGTGACGAAGTCCGTTTGAGGGGGCGGCGGGCGCGGGCCGTCGTGGGGCAACTCGGACCATTGACACGGCAGTTGGTCTAGGCCAATGATGCCGCCATGCCGAGACTCCGTCTGCGTCACGCCCTGCGTGCCGCGCTCGCCGCCCTCGTCCCCTTCGCGCTCCTCGGCGCGGTCACGGGACCCGCGCACGCCGCCCCGGGGGCGGCCTGGCCCGAGCCCGTCCCGGTGGTCTCGCACGTCGAGACCACCGACCCGGTCGTCTTCATCACCATCGACGACGGCTGGTTCCACGACCCGGCCGCGGCGAAGCTGCTGCTCGACCGCCGGGTGCCCGCCTCCCTCTTCCTGCTGCCCGGCGCCTACTCGTACGACTCCGGCTACTTCCACACCCTGCTGAACCAGGGCCGTTCCCGCGTGGAGAACCACACCGTCAACCACCCGGACCTGACCACCCTCGACGCCGCGGGCCGGAGGGCGGAGGTCTGCGGGGCGCGCGACCAGCACCTCGCGCAGTTCGGCGACGGGCCGCGGCTGCTGCGCCCGCCGTACGGCGCGTTCGACGAGAACACCCGGACCGCGGCCCGCGCCTGCGGCGCGAAGGCCCTGGTGACATGGACGTACGACCTCACCACCTGGGGCCAGTGGACCCCGCCGACGCCGACGCTCAAGGCCGGCGACATCATCCTGCTGCACTTCAACGAGACCCTGGAGCAGGACCTGAAGCGGGCCCTCGACGCGGCCGAGGCCGCCGGTCTGAACCCCGCGCCGCTCAGGGAGTACGTCCCCGAGTAGACCCCTAAAGGATCACGTGCGGGAGGAAGCGGGCGTACTCGTCGGTGACGAGGCCCGACGACTCCCGGATCCCGAGCCCCGCCGCCTCGTCCTCGACGACCCACGCGCCGAGCACCACCCGGTTGCCGTCGAAGTCCGGCAGCGGGGCCAGCTCCTGGTAGCAGCAGGGCTCCCCGTCCCGTACGAACGGCTCCGTGCCGGCCTCGTGCAGGGTGACGCCCGCGCCCTCGCGGCCGAGCAGCGGCTTGGCGACCCAGCCGTTGGTCGTGGCGAGTTCGCGCGGCCCGTCGAGGTAGGCGGGCAGCAGATTGGGGTGGCCCGGGTACAGCTCCCACAGGATCGCCAGGAGCGCCTTGTTGGAGAGCAGCATCTTCCAGGCGGGCTCGATCCAGCAGGTCGTCCCGGTGCCGCCGCCGTTGTCGAGGGTGTCCAGGACGTGCCGGCCGAAGCGGTCGGTGGTCAGCCACTCCCACGGGTAGAGCTTGAAGCAGCTGCGGATGAACCGGAGCCGGTCGTCGACGAAGCGGCGCGAGAGCCGGTCCCAGCCGATCCGTTCGACGGAGAGCGCCTCGGTGTCGAGCCCGGCCTGCTGGGCGGTCTCGCGCAGATACGCGACCGTCATCAGGTCCTCGCCGAGTTCGTCGCCGTCCGAGTGCGCGAAGTGGAGCGGGCCGGGGGGCAACAGGTGGGCCTGCTTCTTCCACGCGTCGACGAGCCGTTCGTGGAGGGAGTTCCACTGGTCGGCGCCGGGGAACCGCTCTTCCATCCAGAACCACTGCGGGCTCGCGGCCTCCACGAGCGAGGTCGGGGTGTCGGCGTTGTACTCCAGCATCTTGGCCGGGCCGGTGCCGTCGTAGCGCAGGTCGAACCGCCCGTAGAGGGACGGAAGTTCCGCGCGCCGACGCCAGGACTCGGCGACCAGGGACACGAGCTTCGGATCGGTGAACCCGAGCTCGGCGAACCGGTCCCGCTCGACGATGTGGGCGGCCGCCGCCAGGCACATCGCGTGCAGCTCCTCGACGACCTCCTCCAGGGCCTCGACCTCGGGCAGGGTGAAGGAGTAGTAGGCGCTCTCGTCCCAGTACGGGCGCAGCGAACCGTCCGGGTAGCGGGTCAGCGGGTAGACGAGCCCCTGCTCCTCCACCGTCTCCTGCCAGCCGGGCCGGGGCTCGATCGTGTGCCGTCGCATGTGCCGGGCCTCTCTCAGCCGCCGCCGGAACCGGAGCAGCCGAAGCCGCCGGTGTCGACGGCCTTCTTGTCGAAGCTGCCGCCGCTCACCTGCTTGTCGCGTATGGAACCGCCGTAGTAGTACGAGCCACGGGTCGTGCCGCCGTTGTCGTCGTCGCTGCCGCCGCCGTTGCTCTCGCACTCGTAGCGGGGCAGCTCCTCCCGGGTCAGCGGGTCCACACACCGCTTGTCCGGCTCGGAGCCGCACGCGGTGATCGTCGCCGCGAGCACGCCCATCCCGCCGAGCACCACCGTGCTCGACCTCAGCCTCCGCATGTCCGTCGCCCTCCCGATCGCGGTCGCGACCCCTGCGGTCACACCGGCCGCCGTTCACGCTTGTCGCGTTCACGTCTGTCGCGACCGCACAGTGTAGGCCGGTGATTTCCAGCCGCAACGCCTAGAGTCATTTCGTGCTACTCGGGATGATTTGTGCGCTCGCTTCGTCCGTCTGCTTCGGCGCGGCCTCGGTTCTCCAGGCGATGGGCGCCCGCGCCGCGACACCGGGGACCGGTGGTGGCGTCGACGTCGCCCTGATGGGGCGGGCGCTGCGACAGTGGCGATATCTCGCCGGACTCGCTCTGGACGGAACCGGGTTCGTCCTCCAGATCGTCGCCCTGCGGACCCTGCCCATCTACGTGGTGGGCGCCGCCCTCGCCGCGAGTCTCGCGGTCACGGCGGTCATCGCCTCCCGCTTGCTGCGGGTGCGGCTGAGCCGGGTCGAGTGGACGGCGGTGGCCGTGGTCTGCGCGGGGCTCGCGCTGCTCGCCCTCGCCGCCGGGAAGGAGGGCCACCGGGAGGGCTCGGACGCCCTGCGCTGGGCGCTGCTCGCGGCCGCCGTCGGGGTGCTGCTGCTCGGCGTGGTGGGCGGCAGGCTGCCGCAGCGGCCCCGCGCCCTCGTCCTCGGCCTCGGGGCGGGCTTCGGCTTCGGGGTGGTGGAGGTGGCGGTCCGGCTGATCGACGGCATCGATTTCGCCGACCCGGTCTGGTACGCGCTCCTGGTGGGCGGCGGAGCGGCGTTCCTGCTGCTGACCTCCGCTCTTCAGCGCGGCTCGGTGACCACGGCGACGGCGGGCGCGGTCCTCGGCGAGACGATCGGGCCCGCGATCATCGGGGTGGTCTGGCTCGGTGACCGTACGAGGGAGGGGCTCGGCTGGCTCGCGGTCACCGGCTTCGCGATCGCGGTGGCGGGCTCCCTGACCCTGGCCCGCTTCGGCGAACCACCGGAGGTGGACGAGACCGGGCGCGTCGTGGCCGCGGGGGCGGGGACCGGCGCGGGTCCGGCGAAGGGTTAGGTCCTGTCCGGCGAAGGGTTGGGTCGTGTCCGGAAAGTCCCTCCTGGACGCCTCTCAGGGGAGCACCCGGCACAGCGCCTGGAGGGCGCCCTGCCAGGCGCTGTCCGGTGGTGTCGCGTAGCCGACGACCAGTCCGTCCAGGGTCGCCGGCACCGCCGGGCGGCGGAACTGGTTGACGCCCTGGACGGCGAGGCCGTTCCAGGCCGCCGCCCGCAGGACGTCCTGTTCGGTGCCGGGCGGCAGGGCGAGGACGGCGTGGAGGCCGGCCGCGATGCCGCTGACCCGGGTGTCGGGCGAGTGCGCGGCCACCGCCGCCACCAGCTGGTCGCGGCGGCGCCGGTAGCGCAGCCGCATCGCCCGTACATGCCGGTCGTACGCCCCCGAGCCCAGGAACTCCGCGAACGCCAGCTGGTCCGGCCCGCCGCACACCCAGTCCACGGCCCCCTTCGCCGCCACCACCTCGCCGACCAGGCTCTCCGGCAGCACCATCCACGCGAGCCGGAGCCCGGGGGCGAGCGACTTGCTCGCGGTGCCGAAGTAGACGACCCGCTCGGGATCGAGGCCCTGGAGCGCGCCCACCGGCTGCCGGTCGTACCGGAACTCCCCGTCGTAGTCGTCCTCCAGGACGAAACCGCCCGAGGCGCGCGCCCAGTCGACGACCGCCGCGCGCCGGTCCGGGGGCAGGGCGCCGCCGAGCGGGAACTGGTGGGCGGCCGTCATGAGGACGGCCCCGACCGAACCGAGACCGCCGGGCGCACGGGGCTCCTGGGACTCCCGGGACTCACTGGACTGACGGAGCTCGCGGGGCTCCTCGGACTTCCCTTGTGCCGACAACTCCTCGACCCGGGTGCCGCGTTCGTCGAAGGGCAGGATCGGGGTGCCGAGACCGGCGCCGGTGAGGAGGCCGGCGTGGAGGCCGAGCCCGTACGACTCGATCGCCACGTCCCGTACGCCCCGGCTCCGCAGCACCTGCCCCAGCAGCATCAGGCCGTGCACGAAGCCCGCGCAGACGACGATCCGCTCCGGCCGGGCGTGCACGCCCCGCGCGCGGGCGAGGTACTCGGCGAGGACGGTGCGCAGTTCGATCCGGCCGCGCGGATCGCCGTACCCGAAGGCCTCGTTCGGGGCGGCGGTGAGCGCCCTCCGGTACGCCTTGAGCCACTCGGTGCGCGGGAAGGACGCCAGGTCGGGTGTGCCGGCCTTGAGGTTGTGCGCGGGCGCGGAGGGCCGGGGCAGGGCAAGCGCGGGAGAGCCCACGAGCCGTCCCGCCGGGCGCGCGCCGTCACGGCGGGGGTCGGCGCGGCGCGGCTCGTCGCGGCGCGGCTCGGCGCGCCGGGCGACCCGGGTGCCGGAGCCCTGCCTGGCCGTCAGCCAGCCCTCGGCGACGAGTTCGGCGTAGGCGTCGGCGACGGTGTTACGGGCCATGCCGAGGTCGGCGGCGAGCGACCGGGAGGACGGCAGCCGGGTCCCCGCCTCCAGGCGCCCGCTGCGCACCGCCTCCCGCAGGGCGTCCATGAGACCGGCCCGCAGGCGCGGACCCCGGAGTTCCAGATGGAGGTCGGCCCCGAAAGTGGCCCACTCGTTTGCCATGACAATGGACCATACTCCTGAGCCACCCCGCTCGTACGGTGAAGGCATGATCACTCACACGGACATCGTCGACACCACCGGGACCGCTACGGCCGCGAAGACCGAGTACGCCCACGAGCACGCCCCCCGCCTCCCCCTCGCCGAGCGCGTCCCCGAGTTCTACCGGGCGATGCTGCGCCTGGAGGCGGCGGCCGCGAAGGACATCGACCCGACCCTGTACCACCTGATCAAGATCCGGGCCTCGCAGGTCAACCACTGCGCCTTCTGCATCGACATGCACACCAAGGACGCACTGGCCGAGGGCGAGACCGTCGAGCGGATCGTGCAGCTCTCCGCCTGGGAGGAGTCCCGGCACTTCTACACCGAGCGGGAACTGGCCGCCCTCGCGCTGACCGAGTCCGTCACCGTCCTCACCGACGGCTTCGTCCCCGACAAGGTGTACGCCCGCGCCGCCGCGCACTTCGACGAGACCGAGCTCGCCCGGGTCATCAGCGCGATCGTCGTCATCAACGCCTGGAACCGGATCGCCGTCACCACCCGGATGACGCCCGGCCACTACACCCCGCGCGGCGCGTGAGCGTCGGTGCGGGCGTGGGGGTGACCGGGGGCGCGACGGCCGAGGCCCTGCGCGCCCTCCACCGGGACCGGGCCGCCGGCGATCCGCTGGTGCTGCCCGGCCCGTGGGACGCGGTGAGCGCCCGCGCCTTCGAGGCGACCGGTTTCCCGGCGCTCGCGACGCCGAGCGCCGGGATCGCCGCCGCCCTCGGGTACGAGGACGGGTCGACACCGGTGGCGGAGATGTTCGCCGCCGTGGCCCGGATCGTCCGCGCCGTCTCCGTACCCGTCACGGCGGACCTGGAGGGCGGCTACGGCCTCTCGGCCGCCGAACTGGTGGAGCGCGTACGGGAGTCGGGGGCCGTCGGGGTGAACCTGGAGGACACCGGCCCGGACGGCGGGCTCAAGGACCCGGCGGCGCACGCCGAGTGGCTGGCGGAGGTACGGGCCGCTGCGGGACCCGGTCTCTTCGTCAACGCGCGCGTGGACGTGTACATCCGCCGGGCGCCCGAACCGGTCCACGCGGCGATCGAGCGCGCCCGGCGCTACACGGAGGCGGGCGCGGACTGCGTCTACCCGATCGCGGCCCCGCCCGCCGACCTCCCCGTCCTCCGCGCCGCCCTGGGCGACCTCCCGCTCAACACCCTGGCCAGGCCGGGCGGCCCGCCCTTCGCCGACCTCGGACGCCTCGGCGCGACCCGGATCACCTTCGCCGACGGGCTGCTCCGACAGGCGACGGACGACCTGTCGGCGCGGGCGGCGAAGCTCAGGGACGGCGGGGCTCTCTGAGCGTCCCCGATTCCCGATCCCCGAGGCCCGACGTCCGAAGTCCTGCCTCGGGGATCGGGGATCGGGAATCGGGGATCGGGGATCGGGGACAAGGAGCAGGGATGGAGACCCCCTCGCTCAGTACGCGCCGGGCCGGAAGAACTCCAGTGCCACCCGCAGGGATTCACGCTGCTTCGGCCAATCGCCCTCCGGGCCGGCGGCCAGGATCGCGTAGTGGTTGCCGTCCGCGGCCGTGAAAGCCCGGTCGACGACCTTGCGGCGGCTGCCGTCGTCCCGCGTGTACGCGTACACCAGTTCGGCGGCGTCGACCGGGGCGCCGGGTTCGCCGGTGAGCCGTTCGAGGCTGATCTCCCGGTAGCCGGTCTTGGTGCTGCGGCCGGCCTCGGAGGTCCCACGCAGGGCCTCGTACGGCGTGAGACCGGCCTCGGTGACGACGAAGACCTGGAGCAGGCTCCGGCGGTCGGGCGCGTTGTAGAAGACGCCTTGGTCGGACTCCGTACGGTCCCAGCCGTCGGGGACCGCGATCGTGAAGCCCTTGAGGTCCTCCACGACGCGGTAGCCGACCGGGGGCGCGCCGTCCGTCGGGGTGGCCGTGCCGGAGGGCGACGCCGAGTCCGACGGGGCATCCGACGGCGTGCCGGAAGGTGGGGCGGAAGGTGGGGCGGAAGGTGGGGCGGCCGTCGGGTCGGTGGTCCCGGTCGTGTCCTGCGGCGCCGAGACGGAGGCTGCGGGCCCGCCGCCCGCCGGGGACCGCCCGCCGTCGTCCTTGCCCCAGAGCAGCCAGCCGCCCACGGAGCCCGCCGCGAGGACGGCCACGGCGACCCCCGCCGCAACGGCCGCCCGCGAGCGCGGCCGGGCCGCCGGGGCGGCCGTTCCGGACGTGGGGTACTGCCAGCCGCCGGTCTCCGGCACGTAGGTGAGGCCGTGTTCCGGCGCGTACCCGGGGGCGTACGCGGGAGGGGGAGGCGGCGCGTACCTCTGCGGCGGAGGCGAGGACATGGGGTCCCGCGGAGGCTCGGGCCGGGGCGGCGGCGGGGGTCTGTCGGGGCCGCCCCCGGCTCCCTCCGCCGGACCGGGCGCCGTCCCCCAGGGCTCCCGGCTCTTCCCCCCGGACTCCCAGCTCTGTGTCTCCTCGTTCCAGCGGGCCCCGCCCCCGCCGCCACCCCCGTAGCCGCTCATCTCACCCACCGAGCAGGGCGCCGGCGGCCTGTCCGACGGCCACGCCCGACGCCAGGATCCCGGTCACCGCCCCCGCGTCCGTGAGGGCGCGGCGCAGCCGGGTGAGCCGTCCCGCGTCCGCCCGGCCCGTGCCCTCGATCTCGTTCTCGGCCTCGGAGAGTTCGGTGTCGAGGGCGGCGGTCTGCTCGGTGGGGACGACCCCGCCGAGGTCGGCGCGGAGCCGGCGGACGGCCCGGAGCAGTTCCTCCTGCAGCGGGTCGCGGTCCGGCGGGGTCCCGTTGACCGTGCTGGTGACGGTGTTGTGGTCGCCGATGGTGACGTTGCCCCCGGTGTTGGTGACATGGATGCCGCCGTGGGCGGCCCGGTCGTCGCCGGTGCCGTTCGCGGTGGTGTTCCCGGTCTCAGCCACGCTTGCCTCCGGTGCTCGCGTCGGTGAAGGTCTTGCTCGTGACGGTGTCGTGGTTGCCGGGGGTGACGTCGGCCTTGGTGTTCTCGATGAACGTGGCGTCGTCGTCGGAGCCGAGCTCGCGGACGGAGACCTCGGGGCCCTCGGGCAGCGCGGGTGCGGTGGCCGACCCGGCTGCTGGGGTAAGAACGACTCTGCCAAGACTCCCCCGAAAGTGTGTAACCACCCATGGTTACGGCTGACTTGGCCGTGAACCGGTGGGCCAGCATAGGGGAGGCGGGGGCTCCGTGTCGGCAGGAAATACAGCTCCGCTGGGCATGAAGGGCGGCGCCGTCACGGCAGAAAAAACGGCGCCCCCGGGCCGTACGGTCGGTCGTACGGTCCGGGGGCGCCGAGTGCGCGGAGCCTGGGCTCAGATGAGGCCGAGCTCGCGGACCGCGTCGCGCTCCTCGGCGAGCTCCGCCACCGAGGCGTCGATGCGGCTGCGGGAGAAGTCGTTGATCTCCAGGCCCTGGACGATCTCGTACGTGCCGTCGACGCAGGTGACGGGGAAGGAGGAGATGAGACCCTCCGGGACGCCGTACGAGCCGTCCGACGGGATGCCCATGGAGGTCCAGTCGCCCGCGGCGGTGCCGTTGACCCACGTGTGGACGTGGTCGATGGCGGCGTTCGCGGCCGAGGCGGCGGAGGACGCGCCACGGGCCTCGATGATCGCGGCGCCGCGCTTGGCGACGGTCGGGATGAAGGTGTCGGCCAGCCACGCCTCGTCGTTGACGGCCTCGGCGGCGTTCTTGCCGGCGATCTCCGCGTGGAAGATGTCCGGGTACTGGGTCGCCGAGTGGTTGCCCCAGATGGTGAGGCGCTTGATGTCCTCGACCGAGGCGCCGGTCTTGGCGGCGAGCTGCGAGAGCGCGCGGTTGTGGTCCAGGCGGGTCATCGCGGTGAAGCGCTCGGCCGGCACGTCCGGGGCGGCGGCCTGGGCGATCAGGGCGTTGGTGTTGGCCGGGTTGCCGACGACGAGGACCTTGATGTCGTCCGCGGCGTGGTCGTTGATGGCCTTGCCCTGCGGCTTGAAGATGCCGCCGTTGGCGGCGAGCAGGTCGCCGCGCTCCATGCCCTTGGTACGCGGGCGGGCGCCGACGAGCAGCGCGACGTTGGCGCCCTCGAAGCCCTTGCTCGGGTCGTCGAAGATGTCGATGCCCTTGAGCAGCGGGAACGCGCAGTCGTCGAGCTCCATGGCGGTGCCCTCGGCGGCCTTCACGCCCTGCGGGATCTCGAGGAGGCGCAGCTTGACCGGCACGTCCGCGCCGAGCAGGTGGCCCGAGGCGATGCGGAAGAGCAGCGCGTAGCCGATCTGGCCGGCCGCGCCGGTGACGGTGACATTCACGGGAGTGCGGGTCATGGCGATCTCCGTAAGACAGCTGGCGGTGGGGGTCCCTGCCCCTGGTGCGGGATAGCTCTCTTGATCGATCGGTGTCTCGACATGAAGAGATATCCAGCGGTCAGGCTATCCGACCCGGGCGCCGGTGAATCCCCACCCCCTTGTGGTCCGGCTCACTGCCGCCCGTCCGCACGGCTCGAACCACCCGTCCGTACGGCTTCGGCCACACGCCGGTTACGGCTCCGGCCGCGGGTCGGTCAGGGCTTCGACCACCCGCCCGCACGGATCCGGCCGCTGGTCCGCGCGCGCGTGCCTACGGGTCCGCGCGCGTGCCTACGGATTCCGCGCGCGTGCCTACGGGTTCGCGGTGCAGCCTTCGCTCCCGTCCGCGAGCAGGCCGCAGGCCCGCGCGGCCGTGCCGGAGCCGACCGCGACCATCGGCGTGTACGCGTCGGTCTCCACCGCCGCCGTGTCGGTGCCCGGGGCGACGGTCGCGCGCCGGGCGTCGTCCCCCACGCGGATGGTCACGGTGTCCCCGGGGGAGCCCTGGGTGAGCCGGGCCCAGGCGGCGCCGCAGGTCTCGCTGTAGCGGACCTCGACCTGCGCGGCGCCCACGCGGGCGAGGGCGACGGTGGTGGCGAGGGCGCCACCGCATCCCATGGCCTCGGGGTCCTGGCCCGTGCAGTCCGCTCCCGCGCAGTTCACCCCTGGCGGGAGGCTGGTGCGCTGTGTGGCGGGCGGGGCGGTGGTGGTCGCGGGCGGGGCGGCCACCCGGTCGTCCTCGCCGTCGGAACCGCCGAGGTCGACGAGGAGCAGGGCGGCGGTGACGACGAGCAGGGCGCCGAGGACGCCGGCGGCGTAGAGCAGGGCCTTGCGGCGAGGCGAGTCGGGGGTACGCGCGGGAGGTGCGGCGGAAGCCGAGTCGGAGCCCGGGTTGCGGGGCGGGGGCACTGCGGCGGCGGCAGGGGCCGAAGGCACTGTCGGGCGGGGCGGGTCGACGCGGCGGATCTGCATGGTGCTGTCACCACGGGCGCCGACGGCGTCACCCGCGGCACCGGCAGCACCCACGTCACCGGCGGCACCGATGCCGCGACCGCGACCGTCGCCGTCCTCGGGCTCAGGACCGGGCTCCGTACCGGGCTCACCGCGCCCGCCTCCCCAGCCCTCGACGAGGGCGGCGGAGCGGGCCCAGGCGCGCTCCGCGCGCTCCCAGTCGGTCGCGAGGCCCGCCGGATCACTTCCGGTCACCTCGGCGAGTGCCACGACGGCGCTCCGGGGCGCGGGCTGACGGCCGTTCAGATAGGTGTCCCACGCGGACCGTTCGTGTCCGGTGCGCTCGGCGACGGCCGTGACGCCGAGGCCGCTGCGGTCGATCAGCCGGCGGAGTCGTTCCGTGAACGCGCGGACGTCCGGGTCGAGTTCCTCCGGCAGCGCCTTCCAGCCGGCCATGGCGGCCCCCCATCGTCCCGTGGCTCCCGTGCCTCCCCTGCTTCCCCGAAGGATGGCAGGTCCAGGGGCGATGCGCGCCCCGGATGCGCAGCCGAGGTACCGGAATGGTCACTTCCGTGCCACAGCGCACCGACGGACCTTGAACCCGCCTTGGCACGTACATGACCCTTGATCGCAGCGGCGCCCGCCCTCCCACGGGGGAGAGGGCGGGCGCCGTGCCACGTACGTCCGGGTCAGGTGACCGTCAGATGGAGGACGTCCTCCAGGAACGGGATCCTCAGCCAGGGGCCCGGCTGCACCATGAGCGCGAGCAGCACGATCAGGCCACCCATCACCCCGTACGTGATCATGTCCGTGAAGCGGGACCGGACGGCGAGCATGCCCACCGAGGGCAGCACCCGGCGCATCACGGCCCCCACGAGGAGCGCCGCCCCGACCAGCATCGTGCCGATCCGGAAGGCCTGCTCGAAGGCGTCCGTACCCACCACGAGCAGCCCGATCCCGGCGAGACCGAGCACGGTGAGCAGCGGCCACTGACGGGCGGGTGCCGACGCGTCGCCGGGGGCCGCCCGGCCGCCGCCCTCGGGCCGCGCGGTGTCGGTGGTGAGGGTGGGCGCCGGCCGCTTCCAGCCGGGGCCGGCCGGGGCCGAAGCCGCATCCGTCGCGTCGGCGGCGTCCTGCGCGTCGGCGGCGTCCTGCGCGTCGGCGGCGTCCATGGCGTCCGGGTCCCGTCGGCCGTCCTTCGCGGCGCCGTCGGACGGCCCGCCCGGGTTCCCGGCCGTCCCCGGGGTCCCGGAGGTCACGTCAGAGCGCCGCGGCCGCGCGCTCGGCGGCCTCGACGACGTTGACGAGGAGCTGGGCGCGGGTCATCGGGCCGACACCGCCGGGGTTCGGGGAGATCCAGCCGGCCACCTCGGCGACGCCGGGGTCCACGTCGCCGAGGATCTTGCCCTCACCGTTGCGCGAGACGCCGACGTCGAGGACGGCCGCGCCCGGCTTCACGTCCTCCGGCTTGATCAGATGCGGCACACCGGCCGCCGCCACGATGATGTCGGCGTTGCGCAGGTGCGCGGAGAGGTCCCGGGTGCCGGTGTGGCACTGGGTCACGGTCGCGTTCTCGGAGCGGCGGGTGAGGATGAGCGGCATCGGACGGCCGATGGTGACACCGCGGCCGACGACCACGACCTCCGCGCCGTTGATCTCCACGCCGTGCGCGCGGAGCAGCGTGATGACGCCGTTCGGCGTGCAGGGCAGCGGGGCGGGCTCGTTCAGCACCAGTCGGCCGAGGTTGGTCGGGTGCAGGCCGTCCGCGTCCTTGGCCGGGTCCATCAGCTCCAGGATCCGGTTCTCGTCGATGCCCTTCGGCAGCGGGAGCTGGACGATGTAACCGGTGCAGGTCGGGTCCTCGTTGAGCTCCCGTACGACCGCCTCGATCTCCTCCTGCGTCGCGGTGGCCGGAAGGTGGCGCTGGATGGAGGCGATGCCGACCTGGGCGCAGTCGCGGTGCTTGCCCGCCACGTACTTCTGGCTGGCCGGGTCGTCGCCGACGAGGACGGTGCCCAGGCCGGGCGTGACGCCCTGCTCCTTGAGGGCCGCCACACGGACGGTCAGATCGGACTTGATCGCGGCTGCGGTGGCCTTGCCATCGAGAATCTGGGCGCTCATGGTGACATCCTCCCGGATGACCCCCGCCTTGTTCCAATTCGCTCGTGCCGGGCGGCCGCTCCCGCGGAGCGACGGGTTGCACTTGCACAACTCCGATGCGTATCGACTGGACAAAAAGTCGACGTTGCGACCACGATGATCGGCGAAGTACCGCGGAAAGTGCCGGGGGGAATCCGCTCACAACCGTGAAGAGTCCTCCGCGCGGGCCGCGTCGTCCCCGCAAAGAGAAAAATTTCACGGAGGAATCCCGCGATGAGCTTCGGTGACCCGAACAACCCCTACGGCCCGCCGCAGGGCCAGGGCCAGGGCCAGCAGCCCGGCTACGGCTACCCGCAGCAGGCCCCCCAGGGCGTGCCGCCGCAGCAGGGCTACGGCTACCCCGCGGCTCCGCCGATCTCTCCGTACGGCCCCGGTGGCTACCCGCAGGGCCCGGCCAAGATGCCCGGAATGATGACCGCCGCGCGCGTGCTGCTCTTCATCATCGGCGGCCTGCAGATCGTCGTCGGCGTCATCGCGGCCATCGCGATCGGCGCCGCCTCCAGCGCGGTCGACGACTCGGACGCGGCCACCGGCCTCGCCGGCCTCGGCTTCGCCATCGTCGCCGTCCTGCTGGCCTTCGCCGGCCTGGCGATCTTCCTCGGTGTCCGGTTCTCCAAGGGCGGCACCGCGATCCGCGTCATCACGATCATCTACGCCTCGCTGATGATCGTCGGTTCGCTCGGCAACTTCGCCCAGGGCGAGCCCAGCGGCGTCTTCGGCGGCGTCATCAGCCTCGCCATCAGCGGCGTCATCCTCGCCTCGATGATCGGCTCGCAGGCGTCGGCCTGGTTCAACCGCCCGCGCTACTGAGCACGGGGCGCACGGCACACGCAAGACGAGGAGGGCCCCGTTCCAGGTGATTCACCTGGAACGGGGCCCTCCTCGTCGTACGGGGCCTGCCCCAGGACGTCGTACGGGGCCGGGCGACGTCCTGGCCGGGCCGGTCGACGTCCGGCCGACTCGGTCGACGCCCTGCGCCTCCGCCGTCAGACCCGCTTGAGGACCGCGAAGCCGTCCGAGCGGTGGGTGATCTCGTACCGCGCCTCCGGATGCAGTTGCGAAGCCAGCTGCTCCGGGTCCGAGACCTGCTGCGACCAGCCGCGCAGGTCGAAGGCGAGATAGTCCGGGGTGGCGCCCTTCGACGTGCCCACCCAGTAGACGCGGTGGTCCGCCGTGAGGTGCGCGAGGAGCGAGACGTCCGCCTCCACGCTCACGCCCTCCGGCACCGCGTCGACCGCCGCGCGCGCCTGCTCGGTCCGGGTGTCCGTCCGGTACGTCTCCGCCTTCGTCAGCTCCCGCAGCGGCAGGTTCACGGCGAGGACCAGCGCGACCGCCGTAGCGACCGGGACGACGACCTTCCCGTACGAGGCGAGCCACGCGCGCGGCGAGGTGCGCACGGAACGGACGCCGTCCACCAGGGCCAGGAAGACCACCGGCATGAGGATGGCGCTGTAGTGCCAGTGCATGCCCCAGTGATTGGGGTCCTGGGAGAGCAAGCGCCAGCCGAGCGTTGGCAGGACCAGCAGGATCAGCGGGGAGCGCAGGGCGAGGAACCCGGTGACGGCGAGCAGGAAGATCACCATCTCCCAGCGCTCGCCCGAGGCGAGGGCGTCGCCGATGACCTGCCCGAAGGAGGTCTCGGCGCCCTGCCCGGTCTTCTCGATCTTCGACCAGTAGTCGTACTCGCCGACCCGGCTCGCCGCCGGGATCAGGACGAGGACCGTCAGGGCGAAGGCCGCCGCGCCGAAGCCGGCCAGGGCCGCGCCGAGCCGCTTCTGCCCCTTCAGGAAGAGGACCACGCCGACCATGGAGACGGTGAGACCCATGTCCTCCTTGACGAGGACGAGCGGCGCGGCCCAGGCCGCGGCCGCGGTCCAGCGGCCGAGGAGCAGCGCCCGGCAGGTCAGGGCGAGCATCGGGACGGCGAAGGCGATCTCGTGGAAGTCGGACTTGACCGCCTCCTGGAGCCCCCACGAGAGCCCGTACGCGAGGGCGAGGCCGAGGCCGGCGGCCCGGCTGCCGAGGATCTGCTGGGTGGTGCGGCCGACGACGACGGCGCCGGAGGCGAACAGCGCGGCCTGGGCGAAGAGCAGGGAGACCGGTGAGGACCAGACCCAGTAGAGCGGTGCGAGCAGCGCGGTGACGGGGCTGAAGTGGTCGCCGAGTATGTGGAAGCCGGGGCCCTTGATGTCGACGACCGGGGCCCGGAACTCGGCGTACGCCCGGACCGACTGCCCGAAGATCCCGAGGTCCCAGGACGGGGTGCGGAAGTGCGCGTACTGCACCCAGGAGTAGAGGAAGTACAGGCCGCAGAGGACGGCCGCGAGGATCAGGTACGGGCGGAGCGGGGCCGGAGAGAGGCCATCCGGCGACTCGGTGCGGGCGGCGCCCGGAGTGCCGGTGACGGCCTCCTCGGCGGACCTGTTCTGTACGTCCAACACCACGCCCCCACTACCAGTGGTCGACAAAAGAGCAACCCATTAGACCAGAGTCCACCCGATCGGTGGATCGGTCGCCGCCGGGGCTCCCGTAGCGCCACGAGCACTCTCGGTGACGTTCTGCATTCGTTTATCGCCGCTTCCTAGCCTGACGGCGCAGACCTCGGGGAAAGGAAGCGTCATGTACAGCATCATCGTGGTGCCCGCACCGGCCGCGACCTCCGGAGACCAGGTCAGACTGGCGCCCGGCGAACGACTCCACTTCGGCCGCACCGCACCGCGTACGGCCGGCGGCCGGCGGCACCTGGACGTCCCGCACCCCGGGGTGTCCCGTACCGCCGGAGAGATCGGAGCCACCGCGAACTACTGGACGCTCAGCAACTTCAGCACCGCCTCGACGTACGTCGTCGAGAACCCGGAGGGAGCCGGGGAGCACATCAAGATCGCGCCGGGCCGGGTCGACGCACCGGTGCCCTTCGAGTTCTCCCGGGTCGTACTGCCCGCCGGCAGCGACCTGGTCGACTTCTGTGTCTGGGCCCCCCGCCACGACTACGTGGAACGCGCGCACACCGCCGAGGACGGCGAGCCGACCGCGCTCGCCTTCCCCCTCGACCGCTCCAAGCGCTACTTCCTCGTGCTCGCCGCGCTCTGCGAACCCCGGCTGCGCGGCGAACCGCACGCACCGCTGCCGACCGCCGACGCGATCGTGGACCGGCTCCGCCCGCTCTGGCCCGCCGCGAACCGGGCCGCCGTGCAGTGGAACATCGACTACCTGGCCGTGAAACTCCGCCTGAAGCCCGGCCCCGACACGGCGGACGCGGGCCCGCGCCTCAACGGCAAGAAGGAGTCGCTGGTCTCGCTGGCGCTCCGCTTCGACCTCGTACGGGAGGACGACCTGGAGCCGTTCGCCCGGGTCCCGGTCGCCGGACCGGTCCGATGAGCGCGGCCCCCGAGCACACGCCCGTCCCGGTACCGGAGGGGTACCGCGTCGGCGACTGGACCGTCGAGCGCCCCCTCGGGTCGGGAGCCTTCGCCACGGTGTACGCGGCCCGGCGCACGGCCCCGGCCGCCCCGGGCCACCCGTCGGCACCGACGGGACTCCCGGCCCGCGCGGCCCTCAAGTTCCTGCCGACCGGCACGCACACCCCCCGTCAGCTGTGCCATCTGCGGGACCTCGCCGAACGGGAGATCGCGCTGTTGCGGCGGCTGCGCTCGCCCCACCTGATCCGCCTGTACGAAACCCTCACCGTCGACGATCCGGACCGCCCCGGCCTCGACGGCGCCACCGTCCTCGTCCTGGAGGAGGCCGAACGCTCCCTGCACTCCCTGCTGACCGGCAGCACCCCGCCGAACGCCGGCCCCGCACTGCTGACCCAGGTCTGCGAAGGGCTGCGCCAACTGCACACCGCGGGCTGGGTCCACGGCGACCTGAAACCCGGGAACGTCCTGCTGATGAAGGACGGCACCGCCCGGCTCGGCGACTTCAGCACCGCGAGCGAACTCGACGGCACCCACGCCTACTCCCCCGCCTTCGCCACCCCGGACTACACCCCGCCCGAGCTGCTCTGGTCCGACGTCGGCGCCCGGGGCGCACGGATCCGCCCCACCTCGGACGTCTGGGCCTTCGGCGTCCTCGCGCACACCGTCCTCACCGGCGCCCACCCCCTGCCGGGCGGCACGCCGAACGCCCGCCGGGACGCCGCCGTCCGCTACGCCCGGGGCGAGGAGGAACTCCGGCTCTCCCCCGAACTCCCTCCCGCGTGGCGGGACATCATCAGCGACTGCCTGCGCCCCACCCACGAGGAACGCTCGGCCCACGACGCGGCGTCCCTGGTCCGCCGCGCCACCCGGGCGGCCGCGGGCAGCACCCCCCGGTTCCCCCTGCTGCGCCGCATGCGCCGCTCGCGCCGTCTGTCCGGACCCCGCGGGGCCACGCGGCTGGCCACGGCCACCGGGGCGGCCGTGCTGGCCGCGGCCCTCAGCCTCGTCATGCTGCGGGACGCCCCCTCGGCGGAGGCGGCGCAGGGCTACGACCGCTGTCCGATCGGCCACGCCTGCTTCTTCACCGAACGCGACGGCCAGGGGGAGATGTGCGCCTGGTACGACGACGAGAAGGACTGGCAGACCGGGATCATCGTCTGCGCCTGGGGCCGCGACTCCGCACCCCGGTCCGCCGTCAACAACGGCTACGTCGGCGATCCGCTGGACGACGTCCAGTTCTACGGGGACGCCGGCTACCGAGAGCCGCTGGGCTGCCTGCAGACCAACGAGGCACGGAACCTGGACGGCGCCGCCGGCGTGCGCTCCCTGAAGTGGCTGCCGGACTGCTGATCCACGGCCACGGACGCCGGCCGCCCCCACCGCCCGTTCCCTTGCCCCGCCGGTCCCCCCGCTCCCCGCTCCCCGCTCCCCGCTCGCCGCTCCCCGCCCTCGGACTTCCGAGGTACCCGGGGCGTCCCGCCCCCGCGAAGGTGGTGCCACGGACCGAAGGGGGACACCGTGCGACACGCGCTCACGGCACTGGCACTGGCACTGGGAACGGCCACCGCTCTCACCGGCGGTCTGCTCCTCTCGTGCGCGCCGCCGAACGACCCCGGGGAAGCGACGGCGGGAGGCGGTGAAAAGCGGTCGGCACCGGCCGAGTCGAACGCGTCCGAGCGAGCGCTGCTCGACCGCGCCGATCAACTCCTCGTCCAGCGCTGCATGAGCAGACGGGGGATTCCGTACTGGACCGTGCCTCGGCTGTCCGAGGAGGAGAGCCGGGGCGTCGGCTACGTCCTGGACGACGTGGCATGGGCACGCGAGTACGGGTACGGCGGCCGGCTCCGGTACAAGGAGCTCGCCGCCAAGCGTGCCGACCTCAATCTGATCCACCGCGGCAAGCTGACCGGGCAGCGGCTCACCGAGTACACCGACGCGCTGTACGGCGGGCCGGACACCCCCGTCCTGTCGGTGAACGTCCCCAGCGGCGGGACGATCAGCAGCCGGCTGGGCGGGTGCCACGGAACGGCCCTCGAAGAGCTGTACGGAGACCGGGCCACCTGGTTCCGCGTCGACAAGATCGCCGCGAACCTGACCCCGCTGTACGCCGCCGAGCTGCGGAGCGACCCCCGTTTCAGGAGCGCCGTCACCGCGTGGTCCCGCTGCATGAGGAGCGCCGGACACCCCTACCCGGACCCCGCGGCCGCCCACGGCGCCGCCGCGAAGGCCACGGCCCCGGACGCCGGGACGACTCCCGGGAGCTCCGACGAACGGCGGGCGTTCGCCGCCGAGGTGAGGCTGGCGGTGGCCGAGGCGACCTGCGCCGTGAACAGCGGCCTCGGGAAGACCGGCCGGGCGCTGGAGACCGAGTACCGCAACAAGCTGGACGGCGTGTACCTCGACGCACTCGCCGAGCACGCCGGCATCGAGCGCCGGGCGCTCGCCCGCGCCCGGGACATCACCGGTGCGCGGCCCTGACTTCCCCAGCACACCGCTGCGGACGAGCACGCCTCCGTCACGGAGGCCCACGCAAGGAGGAACACCATGATCAAGCGCAGGATCGGCGTCGCCACGGCCGCCTTCGGACTGGCCGCGCTCGGCCTCGCCCTGCCCGGAACGGCCGCGCAGGCGGCGTCCGAGGGTGCGACGGGAGCGCCGGCCGCGGGATGCGACGGCGTCTGGAGGGCACACCAGGGCGACGGCAACATGTGGGCGTTCAGCGGCAGCGACTGCTCCGGGACCGAGCTCGGCCGCAGCCCGTCCTGGGACTCCAACTGGAGCAACTCCTCGGGCCCGTTCCAGGGCGACGACAACGACCGGGCCACCTCGCTGGTGAACACCGGGACCCAGGGCGGCCGTGACACCGTCGCGTTCTACCTCGGCTCCGGGTACGAGGGCGGACACGGCTGTGTCACCTTCGGGGAGAAGTACGTCGACAACCTCGACGACGACACGTTCACGACGGGTGTCGCCGCCAACAACGCGATCAGCTCCCACCAGTGGGTGACCGCATCGGCCTGCAGCAAGTTCTTCCACTGATGCGCCGGCTGATCCTCGCGGTCCTCGGCGTGGCGCTGCTCGCGCTCGGACCGGGGGCGGCCTGGGCCACCTCCGCGTCCGCCTCCGCCTCCGCCTCCGCCTCGACCGATGCGGCGGCCACGGCCGCGAAGCCCGCCTTCCAGATGCCGTTCCCGTGCGGCACACAGTGGCAGCTGAACAGCTACGACTCGGGGCACGATCCGGCGCTCGACATCGTCGCCAAGGGGAACCCGGGATCCGACGGCAAGCCGGTACTCGCCTCGGCTCCCGGCACGGTCACCGCCGTGTACGAGGACGCGGGCGCGGGCAACGTGGTGCAGATCAAGCACAGCGGCGGCTGGTTCTCCGTCTACTACCACCTGGAAAGCCCGGTGGTGGCGAAGGTCGGACAGCAGGTCGCGGCGACGACCCGGATCGGGTCGATCGGCAAGACGGGCGCCAACTCGGGAGGCTGGGCCCATCTCCATTACGAGCAGCGGTACCTGGCGTCCGGCGACTTCACCGACGAGAGCCACCGCCGGCCGGTGCACTTCGACGGGACGCTCTACACCGGCGTCGGCAAGGAGTGGAAGAGCGTCACCAGTGCCAACTGCTCGCCGGCCGCGCCGTGGCAGGACTGCCCGTCCGGATACGTGTGCTTCTACCCGAACGCCGACGGCACCGGCAGCGTCTGCAGGACCGACCGGGACGCCACCGCCCTCGACTGCGGTCTCCGGAAGTCGTACTTCAACAACGGGACGGTCGACCCCGGGTACGACCGGGTCCGGGTGAACGGCACCGGACCGTGTCTGGAGCGCGCCGCACGAGGGGCGTTGCCCGGCGGCGGACTGACCGTGACGGCCGTCAGGTGGGTGGGGAGCTGCTGACACCGACGACGGGGGCGGCCCCGGCACCTGAAGAGGTGCCGGGGCCGCCCCCGTCGTCCGGATGACCCGGATGACCCGGATGACTCGGATTACTCAGTTGCCTCAGTGGAAGAAGTGGCGCGTCCCCGTGAGGTACATCGTCACGCCGGCCTTCTTCGCGGCCTCGACCACCAGCTCGTCCCGCATCGAGCCGCCCGGCTGCACGACCGCCTTCACACCGGCCGCGGTGAGGATCTCCAGGCCGTCCGGGAAGGGGAAGAAGGCGTCCGAGGCGGCGTACGAGCCGCGCGCCCGCTCCTCGCCCGCCCGCTCGACCGCGAGCTTCGCGGAGTCGACGCGGTTGACCTGGCCCATGCCGACGCCGACCGAGGCGCCGTCCTTGGAGAGCAGGATCGCGTTGGACTTGACCGCGCGGCAGGCCTTCCAGGCGAAGGAGAGCTCGGCGAGCTCCTCGGCGGAGAGGGCCTCGCCGGTCGCCAGGGTCCAGTTCGCCGGGTCGTCGCCCTCGGCCTGGAGGCGGTCGGTGACCTGGAGCAGGGCGCCGCCGTCGATCGGCTTGACCTCGACGGGGTTGCTCGGGGCGCCCTCGGCCTTGAGCACACGGATGTTCTTCTTCTTGGCGAGGACCTCGACGGCCCCGTCCTCGTACGCCGGGGCGACGATGACCTCGGTGAAGATCTCCGCGACCTGCTCGGCCATCGCGACCGAGACCGGGCGGTTGACGGCGATGACGCCGCCGAACGCGGACAGCGGGTCGCAGGCGTGCGCCTTGCGGTGGGCCTCGGCGACGTCGGCGCCGATCGCGATGCCACACGGGTTGGCGTGCTTGATGATCGCGACGCAGGGCTCGGTGTGGTCGTACGCGGCCCGGCGCGCGGCGTCGGTGTCCGTGTAGTTGTTGTACGACATCTCCTTGCCGTGCAGCTGCTCGGCCTCGGCGAGGCCGCCCGTGCCGTCGACGTAGAGCGCGGCGCCCTGGTGGGGGTTCTCGCCGTACCGCAGGACGTTGTTCCGCTCGTACGTGGCGCCCAGGAAGCCCGGGAAGCCGCTGTCGTCGGCGGCGGCGTAGTCGTCGGCGAACCAGGAGGCGACGGCCACGTCGTACGCGGCGGTGTGCCGGAAGGCCTCGCCGGCGAGGCGCTTGCGGGCGGTCAGGTCGAAGCCGCCGGCCTGGACGGCGGCGAGCACGTCGGCGTACCGCTCGGGGCTGGTGACGATCGCCACGGAGGGGTGGTTCTTGGCCGCGGCGCGGACCATGGACGGGCCGCCGATGTCGATCTGCTCGACGCACTCGTCGGGAGTGGCGCCGGAGGCGACGGTCTCCTTGAACGGGTAGAGGTTCACGACGACCAGGTCGAAGGGCTCCACGCCCAGCTCGGCGAGCTGCTCGCGGTGCGACTCGAGGCGCAGGTCGGCGAGGATGCCGGCGTGCACGCGCGGGTGGAGGGTCTTGACGCGGCCGTCCAGGCACTCGGGGAAGCCGGTCAGCTCCTCGACCTTGGTGACCGGCACACCGGCGGCGGCGATCTTCCCGGCCGTGGAGCCGGTGGAGACGAGCTCGACGCCGGCCTCGTGCAGACCGCGGGCCAGCTCTTCGAGCCCCGTCTTGTCGTAGACGCTGACCAGCGCGCGGCGGATGGGCTTAACGGTGTCCGTGTTCACCGACATGAACCTTTCGTCCCTCAATGCGATAGCCGTGCCGGGCGAGGCGCCCCACGACGTCGACGAGCAGCGAGCGCTCGACTTCCTTGATGCGCTCGTGCAGAGCGGCTTCATCGTCCTCGTCCCGCACCTCGACCACGCCCTGGGCGATGATCGGGCCGGTGTCGACACCGTCGTCGACGAAGTGGACGGTGCACCCGGTGACCTTCGCGCCGTAGGCGAGGGCGTCACGCACCCCGTGGGCACCGGGAAAACTGGGCAGCAGAGCCGGGTGGGTGTTGACGACCCGGCCGCCGAAGCGGGCGAGGAACTCCTTGCCGACGATCTTCATGAAGCCGGCCGAGACGACGAGATCCGGCTCGTACGCGGCGGTGGCCTCGGTCAGCGCGCGGTCCCACTCCTCGCGGGTCGCGTGGTCCTTGACCCGGCAGACGAAGGTCGGCAGCCCGGCGCGCTCGGCGCGCTCCAGACCGGCGATGCCGTCGCGGTCCGCGCCGACGGCGACGATCTCCGCGCCGTAGCCCTCGGGGTCCGCGGCGATGCCGTCGAGGAGGGCCTGCAGATTGGTACCGGAACCGGAGACCAGGACGACGAGGCGGGCGGCAGCCACTGGGTCACTCTTTCCGTGGTGTTTGTACGGTCGTACGAACGAATCGTGTCGCTCTATACGGGGAACCCTACGAATGGCTCGACCGTCAGCAACGATACCGGCACACCGGACGGCCCCCACGGGACGGGGGCGGGGCAGGGCGGTAGCGTCAGGGTCCGACGCCCGACGATCAGCAGACAGCAGCAGAAGAGACAGCAGCGGAGACCACGGGTGCGGCCGTGGTCGTGACGACAGAGGGAAGACGTTCAGCAGATGCCGGAACGCCAGTCCACGGACGACAACAACCCGTTCGCGCCGCCGCCCGAGGGCCGGCCGGATCAGCCGTGGCAGCCGCGGCGACCGGAGGGCTCGGACGATGAGACGTCCGGGGACTCCGGGTCGTCGGGGCCGTCCGACGGCCGCTGGAGCCCGCGCCAGCCGGGCCCCTCGAACGACGGCTTCGGCCGTGGGCCCGAGCGCCAGGGAGGCGGCCCGGGAGGACCGGAGGGCGGCCCCGGGCAGGGTGGCCCCGGCCAGGGCGGATCCGGCGGACGGGGGCTCCGCTGGGACCCGACGGACCCGGCGCAGCGACGCGCGCGGTACGCGATCCTCTCCGGCATGTGGGCCTTCTTCTTCGCCATCTTCGAGATCCCGGAACTGGCGCTGCTGCTCGGCGCCCTGGGTGTCTACTGGGCGATCAGCTCGCTGCGCGCCAAGCCGAAGCCGGCGGACGAGCTGTCGCCGACGTCACAGTCGGCGACCGCGCCGGCGTCCCAGCCCTCGGGACAGACCCCGGCCCGGCCGACGGGACAGGGCGCCACGGCGGCCCCGCTCCGCTCGATGCGGACGGCCGCGATCAGCGGCCTGGTCGCCGCGAGCGTGGCCCTGATGATCGTCGCGGTGGGCTTCACCATGCAGCTCGTCTACAGCGACTTCTACGAGTGCCGTGACGACGCCCTCACCCACGCCGGCCAGCTGGCCTGCAACGACCTCCTGCCGAAGCCGCTGCGCGCGGGCTTCGGGGTCCGGGAGTAGCGAGAGCTAGGGCGCGTCCGGAGGCGGTGGCGAGGCGGGTTCCCAGGCCGCCGGGAGGTAGTCGTAGGGCTCGAAGGCGGCGTCGCCGTACGGGTCGGCGTAGGGGGCGCTGTACGGATCGTCGGCCCGGCCGAGGTCCGGACCGGCCTCCGGCACGGCCGAGGTCGCCGGAGCCGTGTCCGGCTGCGCCTCCTCGGGCGTCTCCGGGTCCGGGGTGGACGGGGGTACGGGGCCGGGCACGGGCACGAGGCCCGAGGCGGCCCACTTCTCGGCCCCGGCCGCCGGTCCGGCCACGGAGGCCTCCGCCGGAACCGGCAGGGGCTTCGGCCGGGGGACGCGCCGGCCCCAGGCCCGTACGCCCAGGGCCACCGGCACCCCGACGCAGGCACCCCACAGGACCGTCGCCGCGCCCGTCTGCCACCACACGGGGCCGAACGCGGACAGCCGGCCGCTGCCGAGCGGGCCGCCCGCCGCCCCCGAGAGGACGGCGACCACGGCCCCGCAGCCCCAGGCCGCACCCAGCGCCGTGAGTGCCGTGTCCCGGGCCGTCCAGGTCCGTGCCGAGCGGCCCACCCGGCGGCCCTGGAGCACGGCGGCCACCAGCGGGACCGCCGCGGCCGTCCAGTGGATCCAGGTGCCGCGCCCTCCCTCGGGCAGCGCGGCGAGCAGCGGGAAGGGCGGCAGGGCCGGGTCCCCGGCGAGGCCCAGCGGGGTCGCGAGCGCGCCCGTGCCGAGGGTGAAGCCCGGCCCGAGCCCGTACGCCGCCCCCCAGACGGCCATGTTCGGCAGCAGCGCGAGCACAAGCAGCAGCACCGCCACCCGCCCCGACCACTCCCCCGAAAGGGCGGCGTACGCGGCCTGGGCCTCGCCCGCGTGCCAGGCGAGGGAGACCGCCGCCGCCACCGCACCGCCACCGAGCAGCGTCACGAGCCCGAGCCCCGTCGCGCGCACGGCGGCGGCGGCCTGCCGCTGTTCGGGGAGCGGGCGGCCGAGCGCCGTCCAGGCGCCGGCCCCCGCCGCGCCGACCACGACGGCGGGCAGCCAGAGCCCGGCGGTGATCAGGTCGGCGGGCAGCGGGCCGCTCTCGCTGTAGACCACGACGGCGGCCGCGACCAGGAGATATCCCCCGGCCACGGCGGCGACCGCACCGCCCGTGGACGGGCGTGACCGGTCGCCGCGGTCGTCCGCGTCGAGGGTGTCGCGGGCGGCCCGGTGGACGAGCCAGACGGGCAGGACGACCAAGAGCATCGGCACGATGCCGAGGGGCGCGGGCAGGCCGGACAGGGTGTCCGTACGGACGAGGTCCACGCCGTGGGCGAGCAGCCAGAGTCCCGCCGCCAGGTGGAGGGCGCCGCCGGGGCCGCTGTCGGGGTACGGGGAGCTGATCCAGGCCGCGACCACCAGGACCGCGAGGGCGCCGAGTCCGAGTCCGGCGGCGACCCCGCCCCGGACGCAGGCGGTGGCGAGCGCGGCGGAACGGCCGCCCTGGACCAGGGGGTGCTCGGTCACATGGGTCACGGGGTCATGCTGCCAACGACACGCGCTTTTGCCGCGTAACAGGCAAACCTCCGTTGTGTCGCTCAATATACGTTTATGTACTTTTCCGCCCAGAGAAGCTCTGCGGGAGGTCGACGTCGATGAGCCGGAGCACCGCGGATTCCGCATCCTCCGCCACCCTGCCGACCCCGAAGGAGCGGCGCAGGTTGCGCGAGGCCCTCGCCCTGAGCGAGGAGCAGGTCGCCGAGGCCATGGGCGTCACGAAGGCCACGGTCAAGTCATGGGAGACCGGGCGCTCGGCACCCCGGGGCCGCAAACGCGAGGCGTACGCGAAACTGCTCGGCACGCACGAGCCGGACGCCGACGGGCAGCCGCCCGTGCCGACGGAGACCCAGGCGCAGTCACCCGTACGGACGCAGGCGCAGGCAGACGCGCAGGCGCAGCAACCACAGCACCAGCCACAGGCGCAGGCACACGCGCAGCCACAGGCGCAGGCCGGCAACGTCCGGCCCAAGGCCGCCGCCGAGCGGGCCGCCGAGCCGCCGAAGGCCCCCGCCCCCTCCCCGGCCGTCTCTCCCGGCCCCGCCCGTGAAGGCCCCCCGAATCCGCAGGAGCGGCTGAAACCGGCAGGGACGGCGGAAGCTGCCCCGCCCGTCCCCGCGCGGCCCCCCGCCGTACCGGGACTCACCCCCGAGGAGGCCTTCGACGCGCTGTACGCGCACGCGGCGCACGGTCTCGTCCACCAGACGTATCTGCTGACCGGCCGACGGCGGCTCTCCCGCGAGTCCGTCGAGTACGCCTTCCACCACGCCTGGGAGCACTGGCCCGAGGTCGCCGTCGACGCGGACCCGGTGGGCTGGGTGCGGGCGACGGCGTACGAGTACGCGCTCTCCCCGTGGCACCGGATGCGCCGGGCCCACAAGCACCCCGACTCCCCACCCACCGAGGCGAACCGGCGGGCGGTGCTCACCGCGCTCCTCGAACTGCCGCCGGCGTACCGCCGTACCGTCCTGCTCTACGACGGGCTCGGCCTCGATCTGCCGGAGACGGCCGCCGAGACCGAGGCGAGCACCCCCGCGGCCGCCAACCGGCTGCTGCACGCCCGTACGGTCCTCGGGAAGCGGGTCCCGGAGCTCGCCGAGCCGGAGGCCCTGCACCGGCGGCTCAGCGCGCTCGTCACGGAGGCGCCGACGGCGACCCTCCCGGCGGCCCGCGTGGTCCGGACGGGCAGCGAACGCCGGACCCGGACCTGGACGCGCGCGGTGCTGGGGGTGACGGCGGTCCTCATCTGCGTCACGGGCTTCGCGGCGGCGACGGCGCCGACGCACTACATCCCGGTCAACGTCCCCGGCGAGACCGTCAACGGCGTCCCCGTGCGCGGTGGCCCTCAGAAGCTCCGCCCGGAGGACCTGGAGCTCCGCGACATACTGCGCTCGGAGCCCAACCCGGGCCCGGAGCGGCTGGTCCCGGCCGCCGAGTAACCGCCGCCGTACGCGAGAGGGCCCCGCCCTCGCCCGGGTGACCGGGCGGGGGCGGGGCCCTCTCGTACAGCTACTGACGAAGTCAGCCGGCGAGGATCGCGCGCGCCAGCTTGGCCGTCTCGGTCGGCGTCTTGCCGACCTTGACGCCCGCGGCCTCAAGGGCCTCCTTCTTCGCCTGGGCGGTGCCGGAGGAGCCGGAGACGATGGCGCCGGCGTGGCCCATGGTCTTGCCCTCGGGCGCGGTGAAGCCCGCGACGTAGCCGACGACCGGCTTGGTGACGTTGGCCTTGATGAAGTCGGCCGCACGCTCCTCGGCGTCGCCGCCGATCTCACCGATCATGACGATCAGGTCGGTGTCGGGGTCCGCCTCGAACGCCGCGAGGGCGTCGATGTGCGTGGTGCCGATGACCGGGTCGCCACCGATGCCGACGGCGGACGAGAAGCCGATGTCACGGAGCTCGTACATCATCTGGTACGTCAGCGTGCCGGACTTCGAGACCAGGCCGATGCGGCCCGGCTTCGTGATGTCGCCCGGGATGATGCCGGCGTTGGACTGGCCCGGGGTGATGAGACCGGGGCAGTTCGGGCCGATGATGCGGGTCTTGTTGCCCTTCGCCTGCGCGTACGCCCAGAAGGCGGCGGAGTCGTGGACCGCGATGCCCTCGGTGATGACGACGGCCAGCGGGATCTCGGCGTCGATCGCCTCGACCACGGCGGCCTTCGCGAACGCCGGCGGCACGAAGAGGACCGAGACGTTGGCGCCGGTCTCCTTCATCGCCTCGGCGACGGAGCCGAAGACCGGGACCTCGGTGCCGTCGAAGTCGACGGACGTGCCGGCCTTGCGCGGGTTCACGCCACCGACGATGTTGGTGCCGTCACCCAGCATGAGCTTGGTGTGCTTCATGCCCGTGGCACCGGTCATGCCCTGGACGATGACCTTGCTGTCCTTGGTCAGGAAGATAGCCATGGTGTTCTGACCTCGTCCCTTACTTCGCAGCCGCGAGCTCGGCGGCCTTGTCGGCCGCGCCGTCCATGGTGTCCACGCGCTGCACGAGCGGGTGGTTCGCGTCCGACAGGATCTTGCGACCCAGCTCCGCGTTGTTGCCGTCGAGGCGCACGACCAGCGGCTTGGTGACCTCTTCGCCCTTGGAGGCGAGGAGCTCCAGGGCCTGGACGATGCCGTTGGCGACCTCGTCACAGGCGGTGATGCCACCGAAGACGTTGACGAACACGGACTTGACGTCCGGGTCGCCCAGGATGATCTCCAGGCCGTTCGCCATGACCTCGGCGGAGGCGCCGCCACCGATGTCGAGGAAGTTGGCCGGCTTCACGCCGCCGTGGTTCTCACCGGCGTACGCGACGACGTCCAGGGTCGACATGACCAGACCGGCACCGTTACCGATGATGCCGACCTCGCCCTCGAGCTTGACGTAGTTGAGGTTCTTGGCCTTGGCGGCAGCCTCGAGCGGGTTGGCTGCGGCCTTGTCCTCGAGCGCCTCGTGGTCGGGCTGACGGAAGTCGGCGTTCTCGTCGAGAGACACCTTGCCGTCCAGGGCCAGGATGCGGCCGTCCTTGGTCTTCACCAGCGGGTTGACCTCGACGAGGAGCGCGTCCTCGGCGACGAAGGTCTTCCACAGGGTCACCAGGGCCTCGGCGACGCCCTCGGCCACATCGGCCGGGAACTTCGCCAGGGCCACGATCTCGCGGGCCTTCTCGATGCTCACGCCGTCGACGGCGTTGACCGGGACCTTCGCGAGGGCCTCGGGGGTCTTCTCCGCGACCTCCTCGATGTCCATGCCGCCCTGCACCGACGCCATCGCGAGGAAGGTGCGGTTGGTGCGGTCGAGGAGGTACGAGACGTAGTACTCCGCCTCGATCTCCGGGGACAGCTCGGCGATCATCACCTTGTGGACCGTGTGGCCCTTGATGTCCATCCCGAGGATGTCCGTCGCGCGGGCGACGGCCTCGTCCGCGTCGCCGGCCAGCTTGACGCCGCCGGCCTTGCCGCGGCCACCGACCTTCACCTGGGCCTTGACGACGGACTTGCCGCCGAGGCGCTCGGTCGCGGCGCGCGCGGCCTCAGGCGTGTCGATGACTTCACCGGCCAGCACCGGTACTCCGTGCTTGGCGAAGAGATCCCTCGCCTGGTACTCGAACAGGTCCACGCGCGTCCGTCCCTTTTCTGATGATCGCGGTTCGTTGTCTGCGTGGGCGTGCCGCGAAGGGCAACGTGACTGCACTGTCACAAGGGAGGCGCACACGGTGACCGTGGACGCGGCATGTCCGTCTCGCAGGTTATCGCCGAGGGACGTGGGTCCCTAAATCGCAGATCCCAACAGAGCGGTGATACGGGTCACAGGCTGTAGGGGCCACGGGGTCGCACGCAGGGGGTGCGCCGTGGCGGAGCACGGCCCGCGCGGCAGGCGGGGCTTGGCCTCCCGCCTTCTCACGACGCGCCGGGAACGTGGGTGAGGGCCGTTCGGAGACGTGTGTGATATGGGACTCAGTGAGGTCCGGGACACCCGTGCGGGTGGTCCCGCGACGACGAATTCCGTACCCGCGGCGCCGGCCGGACGGGAGCTGCCCGGCGGGTCCCGTCGCGTCGGGCCGGTCAGGCCGGTCGGGCCGGTCAGGCCGGTCAGGCCGCGGGGATCGGCAGCGGGCGCTTCTCCAGGGCGGCGGCCATGATCTCCGGGAACAGGTCGGGGGTACAGGCGAAGGCCGGGGCGCCGAGCGCGGCGAGTGCCGCCGCGTGGTCACGGTCGTACGCCGGGGCGCCCTCGTCGGAGAGGGCGAGCAGCGCGACGAACTGGACACCGGAGGCCTTCATGGCCGCGACCCGCTTCAGCATCTCGTCGCGGATGCCCCCCTCGTACAGATCGCTGATGAGGACGACGACGGTGTCGGCGGGGCGGGTGATCTTCGACTGGCAGTGGGCGAGGGCGCGGTTGATGTCGGTGCCGCCGCCGAGCTGGGTGCCGAAGAGGACGTCGACGGGGTCGTCGAGCCGGTCGGTCAGGTCGACGACGGCGGTGTCGAAGACGACGAGCCGGGTGGCGATCGACCGCATGGAGGCGAGCACCGCGCCGAAGACGGAGGCGTGGACGACCGAGGCGGCCATGGAGCCGGACTGGTCGACGCAGAGCACGACCTCCTTCCGTATCGCCCGCGAGGCACGCCCGTGGCCGATCAGCCGCTCGGGGACGACCGTGCGGTGCTCGGGCAGATAGTTCTTGAGGTTGGCGCGGATCGTGCGGTCCCAGTCGATGTCCCGGTGGCGGGGCCGGCCGATCCGGGCGGAGCGGTCGAGGGCGCCGGTGAGGGTCGCGCGGGTGCGGGAGGCGAGGCGCTTCTCCAGGTCGTCGACGACCTTGCGGACGACGGCCCGCGCAGTCTCCCTGGTCGTCTCGGGCATGGCCTTGTGGAGGGAGAGCAGGGTGCCGACGAGGTGGACGTCCGCCTCGACGGCCTCCAGCATCTCCGGCTCCAGGAGGAGGGTGGCGAGGCCGAGTCGGTCGATCGCGTCGCGCTGCATGACCTGGACGACGGAGCTGGGGAAGTACGTGCGGATGTCGCCGAGCCAGCGGGCGACGGAGGGCGCCGAGGCGCCCAGTCCGGCCGAGCGGTCCCGGCCGGCCCGGTCGCCGCCCTGGGTCTTACCGCCGTAGAGCGCGGTGAGCGCTCCGTCCATGGCGGCGTCGGTGCCGGTGAGGGCGCGGCCGGTGCCGTCGGCCTCGCCTCCGCCGAGGACGAGACGCCAGCGGCGCAGCCGCTCGTCGTCGCTCCCCGACGCGTGAAGGGTGGTCGCGCCGGTGGTCGTGGCGCTGCTCGTGCCGGTGGTCGTCCCTGTATTCACGGCACTGCTCGTGCCGGTGGTCGTGCCTGTGCTCATACGAGGGCCTCCGTGCCGAGGACGAGGTGGAGGAGGGGCAGCACTGCGTCCGCCCGCTCCCGGTCGGTCGTGGCGCCGAAGCCGGGGACACCGGGGGCGGTGTGCCCGGGGCCTTCTGCCTTGGGACCCCGGGCGACCAGCTCGCCGAGCGTGCGGCGTACGCCCGACTCGTACCCGGAGAAGGTGCGGCGCAGCAGCGGCAGCACATCGGTGAACGCCTCGGCCCGGACGCCCGTGAGCCAGTCGTCGAGCAGGCCGAGGAGCCGCTCGTCGTGGACCAGGAGCAGTCCGCCGCCCGAGGCCCCGCCGGCGAAGCCGTCTATCCAGGCGGCGGCGTCGGCGGGCGGGGTGCCGGGCGAGAGGGCGCGGCTCATGAGGAGGGCGGCCTCGTCGTCGGCGATCCGGCCCTCGTCGAGGAGGAGCCGGGCGGCCCGGCCCCTGAGGACGCCCGGGATCCGGTCGCGGTCGGCGAGACGGCGCAGGACGCCCGCCCAGCGGTCGGTCAGCCCGGCCGCTCCGGGGAGCAGTCCGAGGGCCTGGTGGACCTCGTCGATCCGCTCGCGCATGGCGGCGGCCGCGTCGGCGCCGAGTCCGGCGCAGGCGGGTGGCAGGCCGACGCAGATCCGTTCGGCGAGGCCGGCGGCGACCTCGGCGAGGGCCGCCGTCCCGGTGCCGCGGACATCGCCGTAGCGCAGGGAGCGGGCGAGGGCCGGGAGCGCCTGGGCGAGGTGGGCGACGTCGGTGTCGAGCGCGGCCCGGTCGGCGAGCGCCCGCATGACGACGGGGAGCGCGTCGGTGAGACCGGCGAGGAGGCACTGCTCGGCGAGGGCGGTGATGTCGGCGAGGGCGGTCGCCCCGAGGGCTCGGGAGCGGGCCCGGGCGGTGGCGGCGGCCTCGACGGTGGTGCCCCAGACGCCGGCCTCGGCGACCTGGACGTACAGCTCGGGTTCCCAGCTCAGCCGCCAGGTCTCCCGGAAGGTGCCGGTGCCGGAGCGGCCGGTGGCCGGTTCGCCCCAGCCGACGCCGAGGAGCCGCAGCCGGTGCAGCAGCCGGCTCCGCTCCCCGTCCATGTCCTTGCGGAGGTCGAGTTCGAGGTCGCGCTCGGTGGCCTCGGGCTTGAGGCGCAGGGTGCGCTGGCGGCGGGTCAGATCGCGCTGGAGGGGTACGGCGGGGGCGCCGGCCGGGACCTCGCCGAGGACGTCGCCGACGACGAGGCGGTCCCGGACGAGGTCGAGCGGCACGTCGGAGCCCTCGCAGAGGACGGCGCGGACGGCGTCGGTCGTCTCGTCGAGGCCGGGGAGCGGCCTGCCGCGCAGGGCGGCGAGGGTCTCGGCGAGCCGGGCGGCCTCGATGACATGGGCGGTGGAGACGAGGTGGTCCTCGGCCCTGAGGAGTCCGGCGACCTTGGTCATCCAGCGCTCGACGGGCCGGTCGGGGACGGCGAAGAGGTGCGCGTACCAGCCGGGCGAGTCGATCCCGGCGCCGTATCCCGAGCGGCGGGCGAGCCTGCGGTGGGTCCAGGGGACCCAGGTCATCTCGGTCTTCACCTTGGGCAGGCCCTTGAGCAGGGCCCGGTCGGCGGCGACGGTGGTCCTCCGGGTGAGGGCGGGGACGTGCCAGGCGCCGCAGACGACGGCGACGGCATCGCCGAACTCCTTGCGGGCGGCGCGGAGCTGGAGCCGCATGTGGGCCTCGCGGACGAGGTCGCGGGGGTGGCCGCCGTGTCCGTACGCCTCGCGGAGCGCGCCCATGGCCTCGGCGAGGGCCTCGAAGGGGGCGGTGGGGTCGTCGTCACCGCGCAGTTCGACGACGTCCTCCCACCAGCGCTCGGCGTCCTCGTATCCGGCGGCCCCGGCGAGTTCGGCGACCGGGTCGATCCGCAGGCCGCCGCCGGAGACCTCGTCCTCCCCGTCGTCCCAGGTGGGGTCGAGGGCGGCGAGGGTGTGGGCGGCGGGCAGGTCGATGAAGCGGACCTCGGCGCCCCGGTCGAGGGCCCAGCGGATCGCGACCCACTCGGGCGAGAACGCCGCCATCGGCCAGAACGAGGCCCGCCCGGGGTCGTCCACGGCGTGGGCGAGCAGCGCGACCGGTGGCCGCATGCCGGGGTCCCCGGCGAGCGCCACGAGCGCGTCGGCCTCGGCGGGCCCTTCGACGAGCACGACGGCGGGCTTGGCCGCCTCCAGCGCGGCCCGCACCCCGCGCGCGGACCCGGGCCCGTGGTGCCGGACCCCGAGCACGAGCGGCCCGTCGAGGAGACCGCCCGCGGCCTTGGGTGCGGGTGCGGATTCGGGTGTGGATTCGAATGTGAGCGCGGGTGTGGGTGTGGATTCGGGTGTGGGCGTGGGTGCGGGTGCGGATTCTGGTGCGGGCGTAGAGGTAGGCCTGGAGGTGGGTGTGGGCGTCATACGCTCACCTCGCGGCAGGCGCGGTAGAAGTCCTTCCAGTCGTCTCTCTCCCTGACCACCGTCTCCAGGTACTCCTGCCAGACCACCCGGTCGGCCGCCGGGTCGCGGACGACCGCGCCGAGGATGCCCGCCGCGATGTCGGCCGGGCGCAGGACGCCGTCACCGAAGTGGGCGGCGAGGGCGAGGCCGCCCGTGACGACGGAGATGGCCTCGGCCGTGGAGAGCGTGCCCGAGGGCGACTTGACCCGGGTCCTTCCGTCGGTGGTGACCCCGTCCCGCAGTTCGCGGAAGACGGTGACGACCCGGCGGATCTCGGCGACGCCGTCCGGGAGGACCGGCAGTTCGAGGGAGCGACCGAGCTGCTCGACGCGGCGGGCGACGATGTCGACCTCGGCCTCGGGGGTGGCGGGCAGCGGCAGGACCACCGTGTTGAAGCGACGACGCAGTGCGCTGGAGAGTTCGTTGACGCCCCGGTCGCGGTCGTTGGCCGTGGCGATCAGGTTGAAGCCGGGCACCGCCTGCACCTCCTGCCCCAGTTCGGGAAGGGGCAGGGTCTTCTCGGACAGGATCGTGATGAGCGTGTCCTGCACGTCGGCGGGGATGCGGGTGAGCTCCTCCACGCGCGCGGTCATGCCCTGCGCCATCGCCCGCATCACGGGGCTCGGCACGAGGGCGTCCCTGCTGGGGCCGTGGGCGAGGAGCCGGGCGTAGTTCCAGCCGTACCGGACGGCCTCCTCGGGGGTGCCTGCGGTGCCCTGGACGAGGAGGGTGGAGTCGCCGCTGACGGCGGCGGCGAGGTGCTCGGAGACCCAGGTCTTGGCGGTGCCGGGCACCCCGAGCAGGAGCAGCGCCCGGTCGGTGGCGAGCGTGGTGACGGCGACCTCCACGATGCGGCGCGGTCCCACGTACTTGGGGGTGATCACCGTCCCGTCGGGGAGGGTGCCGCCGAGGAGGTAGGTGGCGACGGCCCACGGCGAGAGGCGCCAGCGGGCGGGGCGGGGCCGGTCGTCGGCCGCGGCGAGCGCGGCGAGTTCGTCGGCGAAGGCGTGCTCCGCGTGCGGTCGCAGGACCTCGGTCACGGCCTGCGACTGCCCCGGTCCGGTGTCCGTCTCGACACCGGAACCGGGCTGCGCGATGGTTTCGGGCACGGGCATGGATCCCCCTCCAGATCGTTCGACCTGCTGTGGATCCACCGTGCACCATGCCACTGACAATCGGATGTCACCGCTGGTCAGGGGCTGTTGGAGGGGTGGTGAAGGGGTGATGGAGGGTCAGCCCTCCATCACGACGGGGCGATGGGGCGACGGGGCGACTCAGCCCACGACCGGGGAGACGGCGACGCAGCCCCCGGCCATCGCCTGCTCGGCCTTGGCCTCCTTGATGACCTTGCCCTGGTAGATGATCTTGCACGTGAGGTCGGCCGGGGCGAGCGAGATCGGCATGACGGCCGGCGGCATGACGCCCTTCAGTGTCACCGTCTTCTTCCACGGCGCGGTCGGCTTCTTCTCCGACGCGACCTTCGGCGCCATCGCGGTGCCGTCACCCGCGTGGTAGTCGATGGACTCGATGCCCTTGCCGGTGACTTCGTACGTGACCTCGTAGGACTCGTTCACGGACTTGTCGACCTGGTCGACGGCCTTCTCGGCGGCCTCGGAGCAGGCGCCGAGGCCGAGAGCGAGACCGGCGACGGCGAGGGCCGAGACGGCGGTGCGGGCGGTGCGCTTCATGCGGGGTCCCCTGGACGGTCGTGGTGGATCAGTGGGTCCCGCGCAGAGAATCGTAAAGGGAGAGTAAAGTCAAATCCCCTCACGGCCTCCCCTGGCGAGCCCGAACAGCCCCCGAACAGCCTCCGGACAACCCCCGGGGCATCCCCCGGGCATCCCGTGAACACCCAGGCCAGGAGCGTTGTCAGTGGCGGCCTCTACCGTCGGTGACATGAATGCCATGGGGGTGCGCTGGACGGCTGATCAGGTGCTGGCACTGGCTCCTGACGACGCCTCGCGCAGAGCGGGAAGCAAGCTCGGCACGGCCGGGCCGTGGTCGGGCACGGGTCGCGGCGAGGGCGCCGTCTGGGGCCGCTGCAAGGGCAGCGGCCGCGTGCCGTACCGGACGGTCGTCGACACCACGGGGCCCGCTTACCTGTGCGAATGCCCCAGCCGTAAGTTCCCGTGCAAGCACGCGCTCGGCCTGCTGCTCCTCCAGGCCTCGGACGGGGCGGCGATCGAGGAGGCCGCCGCCCCCGACTGGGCCGGGCAGTGGCTCACGGCACGACGCGGGCACGCCGAGAGCGCGGTACGGAAGTCCGGGGGCGGGGCCGCCGGAGGCCCGGCGGATCCCGAGGCGGCACGCCGCCGGGCCGAGCGCAGAGCCGCCCGGATCACCTCGGGCGCCGAGGAGTTGGAGCAGCGGCTCGCCGACCTGCTGCGCGGCGGCCTCGCGGCGGCCGAGCAGCCGGGGTACGGACTGTGGGAGGAGACGGCTGCCCGGATGGTCGACGCCCAGGCGCCGGGACTCGCGGGCCGGGTCCGGGAGTTGGGCGCGATACCGGGCTCGGGGCCCGGCTGGCCGGTGCGGCTCCTGGAGGAGTGCGCGCTGACCCATCTCCTCGACCGGGCCTGGCTCGGCGTCGACCGGCTGCCCGCGCCCTTCGCGACGACCGTTCGGACCCGGATCGGCCTGACCGCCCCGGCCGAAGGCGTCCCGGTGCGCGACCACTGGCTGGTGCTCGCGCAGTACGACGCGGCCGACGCCCGACTGACCACCCGGCGCATCTGGCTGCACGGCACGACGAGCGGGCGCACGGCGCTCCTGCTGTCCTTCGGCGCGGCGGGGAGGGCTCCTCGACTGGCGCTCCCCGTGGGCGCGGTGCTCGACGGCGAGCTGACCCCGCACGCGGGCTCCGGCCGGCTGCGGGCGGAGCCGGGCGAGCAGTTCGTCCCGGTCGAGGGCCCCGCCGCCCCGCCACCGGGCGGACCTGTCGGCGCGGCCCTCGACGCGTACGGGCGCGCGCTGCGCGAGGACCCCTGGCTGGACTCCTGGCCCGTGACGCTGAGCGCGGTCGTCCCCGCGCGCGCGGAGTACGGCTGGCAGCTCGCCGACGCCGACGGCCGCGAGGCCCTGCCGTTGACGCCCGCCGCCCAGTCCCGGCCCGGACTCTGGCGCCTGGTCGCCCTGTCCGGCGGAGCCCCGGTCACGGTCTTCGGAGAGTGCGGGCACCGGGGATTCACCCCGCTCGCCGCCTGGTCACCGGAGACCCCGGGAGAGACGGTCCCCCTCATATGACCCCCGCCGATCACATACGGCCCGCCCGGAGGATCTCCATGGAGACGGACACGACGATCCCGACGGCCGGCGCTGTTCTCGCGGAGGACGGCTTCTGGGAGGAGCTCGTCACCTCGGCGCTGCTCGGTACGGACCGGCGGGCGCCCGCCGGGCTCGCCGTCGCGCCGGGCGGTGACCTGCCGGGCGCTTTGCTCGACGCCGCCGCGCTCCACACCGTACGACGCAGGGCAGGGCTGCGCCCCGGGCCCGCCGTGACGCCGCCGGAGCGCGCGCCCGAGGATCCCCGTGGACCGCTCCCCGGGGCGGCGCGGCGGCGGCTCGACCAGTTGCTCGCCGGCCGGGCCGCGCCCTCGCCCGCCGGGCGGCGCGGGGCCGCTCCGGACCTCGCCGAACTGCTCCCGCAGTGGCTGGCCCTCGCCAACGAGCTCGGGTACAAGGCCCCGGCGGCCGCCCTGCCCGCCCTTCTCGACGCGGCCCGGGCCCGCACCGATCTGCGGCCCCAGGCACTCCAGCTGGCCGGGCCGCGCGGCCTGTGGCTGGCCCGGCTCAACCCCGAGTGGAGGTTCGCCCTCCGGGGTGCGGGCGCGGGCGGCTCCCTCCCGGACCCCGGGGACCGGGAGGCTGTGCGCGCGCTCTGGGACGAGGGTCTGTTCGCCGAGCGGGTCGCCCTGCTCGCCGCCGTACGGACCCGGGATCCGGCGGCCGGTCTCGCCCTCCTCGCGTCCACCTGGACCACCGAGCGGGCGGAGGACCGGTTGATGTTCCTGGACTCGCTGCGGGCCGGGCTCTCCGGCGCGGACGAGGAGTTCCTGGAGGCGGCCCTCGGCGACCGCAGCCGCAATGTGCGGGCCACCGCCGCCGAACTGCTGTCCGCACTGCCTTCCTCGGCGCTCGCGGGCCGGATGGCGGGCCGGGCGGTCACCTGTGTCGGCCTCGACCGGACGGCGGAGTCGCCCACGATCATCGTGGAGGCCCCGCACGAGTGCGACACCGGCATGCAGCGCGACGGCCTCGCGGCGACGCCCCCTGCGGGCAGGGGCGAGCGGTCCTGGTGGCTGGGCCAGCTCGTCGAGGCCGCACCGCTGTCCTGCTGGCCGCGCAGGTTCGGGGGGCGCGACCCGGAGGAGATCGTGGCGCTGCCGGTCGCCGACGACTGGCAGGGAGAACTGCACGCGGCCTGGTGCCGGGCGGCCGTACGGCAGCGGGACGCGGCCTGGTCGCGTGCGCTGCTCGGCTCCCCGGCGACCCCGCCCGCGACCGGCCCCGGCACCTCGTCGCTGGCCGAGCGGGCCCAGCTCCTGTCGACGCTGCCCCAGGAGGAACGGGCGCTCTGGGTCGCCTCGTTCATCGCGGCCCACGGCATGTCGGAGGCCTTCCAGCTGCTCGGCGTCTGTGAGGTGCCGTGGGCGGAGCCGCTCGGCGGGGCGGTGATCGACGCCCTCGACATCGCGCGGGAGGCGGGCAGCTACCCCTGGAGCTTCAGCGGGGTGATGGGTCTCGCGGAGCGCTGCCTCGCCCCGGAGGCGGCCCGGCAGCTGGAGTCCCTGACGGCCCGGCCGGACGAGGCGGAAGACGTCTCCCCCGGTGCGGGCGGCTACTGGTCCGAGGCCTTCCAGCGCCTGGTCTCCACGCTCCGGCTCCGCGAGGCGATGAGAGCCGAACTCACGGAACCGGCGCTGTAGACCGGGTGGACAACCGTGGACCGGGTGGACCGGGTGGGGTGAGTGGGGTGAGTGGGCCGGGGCGACCGCCTGGGCAGAGCGGACCGGCCGTCCCACGGCACACCGAAGGGCCCTCCCCTAAAGGAGGGCCCCGACGGCGTGAGGTGGACGAACCGGACTACGCGGCCACGCGCACGTTCGCGTTCACCCAGTCGACGATGGACGTCGTCGTCGCGCCCGGCGTGAAGATCTCCGCCACGCCCTTCTCCTTCAGAGGCGCGATGTCCCCGTCCGGGATGATGCCGCCACCGAAGACCTTGATGTCCTCCGCGTCGCGGTCCTTGAGGAGCTCCAGGACCTTCACGAACAGCGTGTTGTGCGCGCCCGAGAGGATCGAGAGACCGATCGCGTCGGCGTCCTCCTGGATCGCGGTGTCGACGATCTGCTCGGGCGTCTGGTGGAGTCCGGTGTAGATGACCTCCATACCGGCGTCGCGGAGTGCCCGCGCGATCACCTTGGCCCCGCGATCGTGGCCGTCGAGACCCGGCTTGGCTACCACCACGCGGATCGGACCGGTCACACCCATCACTGCCTCCACATGCGACCCCCGCGCCTGTTTGCCGGGGAGGTGAACGAACGTTATCGCCAGCATCTCGCAACCGCCCGTTTCGCGGTGGCGAGCGAGGGGGAAATCACACGTGGGACATGTTCGCTCTGCGCCGGACCCCGCTTTCGGGCCCTCCTCCTGGGCCCACCAGCCGCAAGCGGGGCACGGACGCAAAGGGAGCCGCGACGAGGTCGCCGCGTCCCCGTGCCGCCGTCCGTGCGGCGCGGGGACGCGGCGTACCGGCGTACCGTCCGGCCCCGCGCACCGTTCGGGAGGCCGGCCATGGAGCTCACCAAGGTCACCACCCTGATGAAGGCCACCGCCCTGGAGCTCGCGATCCTCACCGGGCACCTCGTCCTGTACCCGTCGGGGATCGTGGCCGAGCGCCTCGCGCCCGCCGCTCCCCCGTCCGAGGTCACCCCGGGCCGGCGCCCGGTCGTCCTGCTCCACGGCTTCGTGGACAACCGCTCGGTCTTCGTCCTGCTGCGCCGCTCCCTCGTCCGCAGCGGCCGTGACTGCGTCGAGTCGCTCAACTACTCACCGCTCACCTGCGACCTGCGGGCCGCCGCCGAGCTGCTCGGCCGCCGGGTGGACGAGATCCGCGCCCGTACGGGACACGCCGAGGTCGACATCGTCGGGCACAGCCTGGGCGGGCTCATCGCCCGTTATTACGTACAGCGTCTCGGCGGTGACACCAAGGTGCGCACCCTGGTCACGCTCGGCACCCCGCACTCCGGCACGAGCATCGCCCCGCTCGCCGACGCGCACCCGCTGGTCCGGCAGATGCGGCCCGGTTCGGAGGTGCTGCGGGAGCTCGCCGGGCCCTCGCCCGGCTGCCGGACCAGGTTCGTGAGTTTCTGGAGCGATCTCGACCAGATCATGGTGCCGGTGGAGACGGCCCGTCTGGACCACCCCGACCTGTTCGTGCACAACGTCCGGGTCAGCGGAATCGGTCATCTCGCGCTTCCCGTGCACCCCACGGTGGCCACCGGGGTCCGGGAGGCGCTCGACGCGGGCGGGCCGGAGGCGCCGGGAGCGCACGAGGAAGAGCCGGGCACGACCTCCGTGGCGTGACGCTCCGGGACCGTTCTTCGAACGTTCCTCGAACACAAGGCCAAAGCTCCCTCCGCGAGCTGGCGAAACACGGCCGATTGCCCGTTTCCTACGGGCTCAAACCCTTCCGAAGATTGTCGGTTGCGCATACCGCCGGGTACAGTCGCGCCACTGCTTACCCCCGGGACACCCCTCGTCGGGCCGCCCCGGAATGGTCCTGCTGCCGAGGCGAGAGAGACGTTGGTGAACGACCAGCACCCCCACGCCGGGTACGCCGGAGACGGCGCCCACTCCACCGGCAGCTTCGCCACCGACCCCCTCTTCGGCGCCTACGCCGACGGTCAGGCCGACCACAGCGGACAGTGGAATCTCGGCGGGTACGACGCCACCGGCGGGTACGCGACGACGGGGCAGTACGACACCACGCAGTACGACACCACGGGCACGCAGTACGACACCACGGGGCAGTACGGCACCACCGGTCAGTACGACACGACCGGCCAGTGGGACACCACCGGGCAGTGGAACACCACCGGCGCCTACGACACCACCGGCACGTACGCGACCTCGGCCGGTCAGTACGAGACGACGACCGGTCAGTACGACACGACGGCCGCGCAGTACGAGACCATCACCGGCCAGTACGAGACGCCCCCCCCGTACGACGCCGCCGCGCAGTACGAGGCCGCCCCCTCGTACGACACCACCGGCCAGTGGGACGCCTCCGCCTGGACCGAGGCCCAGCACACCGGCCAGTACGAGACCCTCCACTCCGGCGCCTACGCCGCCCAGGGGGCGTACGGCTACGAGGCCTACGACGCCACCGGCCAGTGGGCCGCCCCCGCGTTCGCGACCGACACCGGCGCCTACGACGCGACCGCGTGGAACCAGGCGGCCCCCGAGGCCGATCCGGTCGTCCCCCAGCAGTACACCCCGGGCCCCGAGCACACCGCGGAGTTCGCGTTCGAGTACGTCCCCGAGACCGAGGCGGCCACCGCCGAGGCCCTCGCGGACCCGGACGACACCGAGTCCGCCCACGACCTCGACGCCGGCCTCGACGAACACGACCGCGACCACGACGGTGACGTCGACGACCGTCACGACGTCCGCGCCGACGACCTCGACGACCAGCCCGCCGTCGAGGTCCGTACCGACTCCCCCGTCGCCGGCCGCCCCGTACGCCGCTCCTCCGCCGGCAGCCGCGGCCGTCGCCGTACCCCCGCCAAGCGGTCCGCGCTGCTGACCGTCGCCGTCCCCTCCGCCTGCGTCATGGGAGTCGCCGGCATCGCCGCCGCCTCCGTCGGCGGACTCACCGGACCCGTCGGCGACAGCGGGAAGAAGGACGACACGACCGCGCTCGCCGCCGCCGACCCGTCCTCCGTCAAACAGGTCGCCGCCAACAACGCGCTCGACACGCAGCTCGCCGCGCTCAGCGCCGACGCCCGCGACTTCGGCGACCGCGCCAGCCGCACCCAGGAACGCATCGACCTCAAGGCCCGCCAGGCGGCCGACAAGAAGAAGCGCGAGGAGGAGGCGGCCCGCAAGGAGGCGCTGCGTCCCAAGTTCATGCTGCCGGTGGAACTCCACCGGCTCAGCGCGCGCTTCGGCCAGTCCGGCGTCAACTGGATGTCCGTGCACACCGGCATCGACTTCCCCGTGCAGACCGGCACCCCCGTGATGGCCGCGACGGACGGCACCGTCCGCACCCAGATCAACAGCGCCTACGGCAACATGGTGATCGTGACCGCCCCGGACGGCACCGAGACCTGGTACTGCCACCTCAGCAGCGCCAAGATCCGCTACGGCCAGGTGAAGGCCGGCGACGTCATCGCGTACTCCGGCGACACGGGCAACTCCACCGGCCCGCACCTGCACTTCGAGGTCCGGCCGGGCGGCGGTTACGCGATCGACCCGCTGGCCTGGCTGCGCAGCCACGGTCTCGACCCGACCAGCTGACCTCACCCCTCACCTCTCACCGACGAGAGCGGGCCCCGGCTTCCTCGGCCGGGGCCCGCTCTCGTACGCCGTCTCCGCGGCTACAGCTTCTCGACCGGCGCGTACCGCAGCAGCAGCCGCTTCGGCTTCTCGTCGCCGAAGTCGATCGTCGCCTGGGCGTCCGCGCCCGCACCGGTCACCGTCATGACCGTGCCGAGTCCGAACTGGTCGTGCGTGACCCGGTCACCGACCTGCAGGGAGATCACCGGCTTCTCCCCGGCACGCCGGGTGGCGAAGCCCGAGGGACCGGAGCGCGAGCGGGACGAGGAGAGCGAGGAGGTGATCCCCGAGGTCGGCCCGGCGGGCTTCGCCATCGGACCGGTCCGCTTCCACTCCAGGTACGCGGGCGGGATCTCCTCCAGGAAGCGCGAGGCCGGGTTGTACGAGGGCTGGCCCCAGGCACTGCGCATCGACGAGCGCGTGAGGTAGAGCCGCTCCCGCGCGCGCGTGATGCCCACGTACGCGAGGCGCCGCTCCTCCTCCAGCTCCTTCGCCTGCCCGAGGGCGCGCATGTGCGGGAAGACGCCGTCCTCCATGCCCGTCAGGAACACGACCGGGAACTCGAGGCCCTTGGCGGTGTGCAGGGTCATCAGGGTGATGACGCCCCGGCCCTCCTCGTCCTCGTCCGGGATCTGGTCGGAGTCGGCGACGAGCGCGACCTTCTCCAGGAACTCGGCGAGGGTCGCGGGCTCCTCTCCGCGCTCCTGCTCGAACTCCAGGGCCACGGCGGCGAGTTCCTGGAGGTTCTCGATCCGGGTCTCGTCCTGCGGGTCGGTCGAGGCCTGGAGCTCGGCCAGATAGCCGGTGCGCTCCAGGACGGCCTCCAGGACGACGGCGGGGCCCGCGCCGGACTCGACGACGGTACGCAGCTCGTCCATCAGCGCGTTGAAGCGCTTGACGGCGTTCGCCGAGCGCGCGGCCATGCCGTACGCCTCGTCGACCCGCTTGAGGGCCTGCGGGAAGGTGATCTTCTCGCGCAGCGAGAGGGCGTCGATCATCGCCTCGGCGCGCTCGCCGATGCCCCGCTTGGGGACGTTGAGGATGCGGCGCAGCGGGACGTTGTCCTCGGGGTTGGCGAGGACGCGCAGGTACGCGAGGACGTCCCGGACCTCCTTGCGCTCGTAGAAGCGCACGCCGCCGACGACCTTGTAGGGCAGTCCGACGCGGATGAAGATCTCTTCGAAGACACGGGACTGGGCGTTGGTCCGGTAGAAGACGGCGACGTCCCCGGCCTTGGCCTCGCCCGCGTCCGTGAGCCGGTCGATCTCGTCGGCGACGAACTGGGCCTCGTCGTGCTCGGTGTCGGCGACGTAGCCGGTGATCTGCGAACCGGCGCCCGCGTTCGTCCAGAGGTTCTTGGGGCGGCGGGACTCGTTGCGCTCGATGACGGCGTTCGCGGCGGAGAGGATCGTCTGCGTGGAGCGGTAGTTCTGCTCCAGGAGGATCGTCGTCGCGTCCGGGTAGTCCTCCTCGAACTGGAGGATGTTGCGGATGGTCGCGCCGCGGAAGGCGTAGATCGACTGGTCGGCGTCACCGACGACGCACAGCTCGGCCGGGCCGAGGTCCTCGTAGCCGGTGCCGACGAGCTCCCGCACGAGGGTGTACTGGGCGTGGTTGGTGTCCTGGTACTCGTCGACGAGCACGTGACGGAAGCGGCGGCGGTAGTGCTCCGCGACGTCGGGGAACGCCTGCAGCAGATGGACCGTCGTCATGATGATGTCGTCGAAGTCCAGGGCGTTGGCCTCGCGCAGCCGCGCCTGGTACATCCGGTACGCCTCGGCGAGCGTCTTCTCGAAGCCGTCGACGGCCTGGTCGGCGAAGCTCTCCTCGTCGATCAGCTCGTTCTTGAGGTTCGAGATCTTGGCACTGAACGACTTCGGCGGGAACTTCTTCGGGTCGAGGTCCAGGTCACGGCAGACCAGGGACATCAGCCGCTTGGAGTCGGCGGCGTCGTAGATCGAGAAGGAGGAGGTGAAGCCGAGCCTCTTCGACTCGCGGCGCAGGATGCGGACGCACGCGCTGTGGAAGGTCATCACCCACATCGCGTTGGCGCGCGGCCCGACGAGCTGCTCGACGCGCTCCTTCATCTCGCCGGCGGCCTTGTTCGTGAAGGTGATCGCCAGTATCTGGCCGGGGTGCACGTGCCGTGAGCCCAGGAGGTGGGCGATGCGGTGGGTGAGCACCCGGGTCTTGCCGGATCCCGCACCGGCGACGATGAGCAGCGGGGTGTCGGTGTGGACGACGGCGGCGCGCTGCTGCTCGTTCAGCCCGTCCAGGAGCGCGGCGGTGTCCACGACGGGGCGGGGGGCGCCGTCGCGGTAGTGCGTGTCCCGGGCGGGCGGAGGCACGTCGAAGTGCTCCCCGAAGAGGTCGTGCGGGACGTCCTCCACGGCCGGGGAGCCGTGCTCGTCGTCCTCGGGGTGGGGCGGGGGCTCCTCCGAGGAGTGGTTCTGGAGGCCGGCCAGGAAGCTGTCGTCAAAGAGGCTGCTCATCGCCTCACGAGTCTAGGACGCCCCACCGACATCCGGGCCCGCCTTCGGGACCCGCCTTCCTCGGCGGCCTGCGGAACCGGTCACACCCCCGGGTCCGGACCCGTTCCCGGAGGGGTCGCGGGTCACGTCCGGCAGGTCACGTCCAGAGGGTCGCGATGAAGATGTTCGCCATGGTCAGACCGCCGACGGCGGCGAAGAGACCCTTGTCGACCTTCTCCTCGTCGCGCTTCACGTAGACCAGGCCGAGGATCACGACGAGGATCCCGAGCTTGATGCCGATCTTGAGGTTGTTGACGCTCTGGTCGTCCGCCTGGTTCAGGCCGACCAGCGCGATTCCGGTGACCAGCATGGTCAGCGCGCCGTGCAGCATGGCGGGGCTGAAGCGGGCCGTACCGGCCCCCATCGCCTTCATCTGGGTGAGGAATCCGCCCAGCAGGGAGGCGATACCGATGATGTGCAGGGCGACGAAGACATTGATGAGTACGTCCATGGGCCGGAGCCTAACCGGGGCCCTAGCACCGCCCTCCGGCCGGGTCCACCCGCTCCGGCACTTCGGTCGGACGATCGTCGGAAAGCCCCCGGGCCCGTCACCCCGGGCGAAAGACATCGGTCGACGACCGTCAACTGTCATCAATAGCGGTCATCCCACCGCCCGGCGGTGACCCCAGGTTTAGCGTCCTGGAGCAGGTGACCGGCTCCCCACCACCACCGGCGATCCGGCGGTTGTCGGTCACCCCCGCCGAGAAAACCCGGCGGCGGGCCGTCTCCCCTGTGACGGCCCGTCGTCGGCCCGGCGGGCCCGCCCCTCGGACAGAGGATGTGACCCGCCCTCGTGGCAGCACACCGAAAACCCAAGCAGTCGCCCCTCGGTGGTCAGGCGGGCCGCACCGCCGCCACACTCGCCCTCGCCTCCGCCGCGACCGCGACGCTTTTCGAGGGGTCCGGGCACGCGGAACCCCGCCCCACCACCGCCCAGGTCAAGGACAAGGTCGACCGGCTCTACGAAGAGGCCGAGGTCGCGACCGAGCGGTACAACGGGGCGAAGGAGAAGGCGGACGAGGCCCGCGCCGCGTTCGAGCGGCTGCGCGACGAGGCCGCCCGCAGGACCCAGCGGCTCAACACCGCGAGGGACGGGCTCGGGACCATGGCCGCCGCCCAGTACCGCTCCGGCGGCCTCGACCCCGCCGTGCAGCTCGCGCTCACCTCCGACCCCGACCGGTACCTGGAGCGGGCCGCGCTCGCCGAGAAGGCCGCGGACCGGCAGGCGGCCGCCGTCAGCGCGGTACGGCGCGAGCTCGCCGCGGTACGGCAGCTGCGCGCCGAGTCGACGGGACGCCTGGACGCGCTGCGCGGGCACGAGACGGAGCTGCGGCGACAGAAGGCGGCCGTGCTGGGCAAGCTCCAGGCGGCACGGACCCTGCTCGCCCGGCTCACCACGGAGGAACGGGCCCGGTACGAAGCGGCCGAGGCCGGCCGCGACGGCTCGGGCCACGACGGCTCGGGCACCACGGCCGGGACCAGCGGCACCGGTGGTACGGCCACGGCCGCCACCGCCACCGCCACCACGCGGGCCGACCGCTCCTCGGGCGGCGACCGCGGACCGGTGACGGCCCCGAACGCACGGGCCGCCCAGGCCGTCTCCTTCGCCCACGCCCAGCTCGGCAAGCCGTACGTGTGGGGGGCGACGGGTCCCTCCGCGTACGACTGCTCGGGCCTGACCCAGGCCGCCTGGCGCGCGGCCGGTGTCTCCCTGCCGCGCACCACGTACACCCAGATCAACGCCGGCCGGCGCGTCTCCCGGTCCCAGCTCGCCCCCGGTGACCTGATCTTCTTCTACTCCGGGATCAGCCACGTCGGGCTCTACATCGGCGGCGGCCAGATGATCCACGCCCCCCGCCCCGGCGCCCCGGTGCGGGTAGCCCCCATCGACGAGATGCCGTTCGCGGGAGCGACCCGGGTGGGATGACGGGCTCGCCCCGAACCAGCCCCATCGGCGGAGACGGCCCCGACCGGGCGGCCCGGCGCGGGTGGCCCGACCGGGCAAGCCCGGCGCAGGTTGGCCGACGAGGCAGCCCGGCGCAGGCCGCTCAGACCAGGCGGCGGGCCGTTGCCCAGCGGGTCAGCTCGTGGCGGTTGGAGAGCTGGAGCTTCCGCAGCACCGCCGAGACGTGCGACTCGACCGTCTTCACCGAGATGTAGAGCTGCTTGGCGATCTCCTTGTACGCGTACCCCCGGGCGATCAGCCGCAGCACCTCCCGCTCCCGCTGGGTCAGCCGGTCCATGTCCTCGTCCACCGGCGGCGCGTCCGTCGACGCGAAGGCGTCCAGGACGAATCCGGCGAGCCGGGGCGAGAAGACGGCGTCGCCCTCCTGGACCCGGAAGATCGAGTCGACCAGGTCGGTACCGGTGATCGTCTTGGTGACATAGCCCCGGGCACCGCCCCGGATCACCCCGATGACGTCCTCGGCCGCGTCCGAGACGGACAGGGCGAGGAAGCGGACCGGGTCGTCCGCCGCGCCCATCAGGCTCGCGCAGCGGCGCAGCACCTCGACCCCGCCGCCGCCCGGCAGGTGCACGTCGAGGAGGACGACCTCGGGGCGGGTCGCCGTGATGACGGTGACCGCCTGGTCGACGTCGGCGGCCTCGCCGACCACCTCGACGCCGGTGACCTCGGTCCGGCCGATCTCGGCCTGCACTCCCGTACGGAACATCCGGTGGTCGTCGACGAGCACCACCCGCACCCGGCGCTCCGGGCCGGCCGCCCCCGCCTCGGTTCCGGTCGCTGCTCCGGTCTCGTCGCTCATCCGTCCGCCCTCTCCATCTCAAGCTCCACTTCGGTGCCCCCGCCCGGCACGGACCGAAGCCGGGCCGTACCGCCGTTGCGCTGCATCCGGCCGATGATCGATTCTCGTACGCCCATCCGGTCCTCGGGCACCGCGTCCAGGTCGAAGCCCGGTCCCCGGTCCCGGACCGAGACGAAGACCGAGCGGCCCTCCACCTCCGCGTACACCTGCACGGCCCCACCCTCGCCACCGTACTTCGCGGCGTTGACCATCGCCTCGCGCGCGGCCTGCATCTGTGCGACCAGACCCTCGTCGAGCGGGCAGTCGCCGACGACGACCACCTCGATGGGGACCCCGTGCTGGTCCTCGACCTCGGCGGCGGACTTCTTCACCGCCTCCGCGAGGGTCTCGGGCTCCTCGTCCTTGTCCTTGCCGTTGCCCTCGGGCTTGTAGAGCCAGTTCCGCAGCTCCCGCTCCTGGGCGCGGGCGAGGCGGCGGACCTCGCCGGCGTCCTCGGCGTTGCGCTGGATCAGGGTGAGGGTGTGCAGCACCGAGTCGTGGACGTGGGCCGCCACCTCGGCGCGCTCCTGGGCGCGGATGCGCATGGTCCGCTCCTCCGTCAGGTCCTGGGACATCCGGACCAGCCAGGGGCCGGTGAGCAGGGCTATGCCGGTGAGGACCGCGACCGCCGCGGTGAGGGCCGTGCCGAGCTGGGCGACGGAGCCGCGGACCACCAGGAAGACGGCGAGGCCGGTGCCGACCAGGGCGACGCCGACGAGGGCGCGTACGAGGTGGAAGGCGCGTGTGTGGCGCCCGGGGTCGGTCCAGCTGGCCCGCCGGGCGTTGTCCGCCTGGCGCCAGACCAGGGCGACACCGCCGGAGACGAGGAGCAGGGGCCAGAGGTAGCGTCCGGACTGGTTGTCGGCGCTTATCTTCACGACGAGGGCCGCGGCGCCGAGCCCGAGCACGATGAAGGCGAAGAGCTGTCCCCGGTCGGGCTTGCGCAGTCTGCGGCGCCCTTCGGGGGTGGTCTCGAAGACGGAGCGCGGGGCGGTCCGTCCGCCGACACCGAGCGGCACGACGATCCAGAAGGCCGCGTAGATCAGAAGTCCGAGGCCGTCCAGGAAGAACATGACCAGGAAGGCCACGCGGACCCAGACGACCGGCAGCCCGAGGTGCCCGGCGAGGCCGCGTGCGACACCGCCGAGCCATCGCCCGTCGGCGCTCCGGTAGAGCTTGCGCACGGGCGGTTCGTCGGTGTCGGTGACACGAGCGGCTGCGGACATGCACCGATCGTCACACGTTCGGCACGCCCGGGACATCAGGGTCGGCCCTGAGATCGTCCCTGGTACCGCCTCGGGGAGAACGGGGCTCCGAATATCAGGGTCGGGCCAGGGTCGGCCCCGGTGCCGCTCGGCGTCACGGGCGGTCACCATGGACGCATGACGAGTTCGATGCCTTCGCAGCACGAGGCCCCGCCGCCGGCGGAGGCCGCTTCCGCCCTGCCCCTGCGGCGCTCGCGCAGCAGCAAGGTCGTGGGCGGTGTCTGCGGCGGCCTCGGCCGGTACTTCGACCTGGACCCGGTGATCTTCCGGGTGGTGGTCGGTGTGCTCGCGCTGCCGGGCGGCCTCGGGCTGATCGTCTACGGCTTCGCCTGGCTGCTGATCCCGCTCGTGGGCGAGGAGGAGAACGAGGGGCGCAGGCTGCTGACCGGCCGCGTCTCCGGCTCCACCCTGGCCGCCATATTGACCGCCCTGGTGGGCTGCGGGATCTTCCTGTCGATGCTGCACAGCGGGTCGATGATGGGCTCCGCGCTCCTGGTGGCGTTCGCGCTGTCGTCGGCGGCGCTCTGGTCGCGGCACCGGCAGGCTGGTGCCGCGGAGGCGGAGGGCCGGGAGGACTCGACGGGCGCCGCCTCGGTCGCCGTCGCCCCGCCCGAGACCAAGGCTCCGCCGCTCGTCGAGTCCCCTTCCTGGTGGAAGGACCCGATCGTCAAGGACGGCTCGACGGGCAAGCTGGCCATCGGATACCTGTGGGGGCCGCACGGCATCCTGGACAGCGACGGCCGGGTGGACGGCGAGGTCCCGAAGCCCGGCAGCCAGTGGAACGCCGGCCCCCAGGCCCCCGGGCGTCCGAAGCCCTCGATCCGGCGGAGTCCGTACTCCATCGCCGGTCTCGTCTTCCTGCTCGCGATGGCCGCGGCCGTCCTCGGCACCGCTCTCACCTGGGAGAGCCAGCCGCTGAGCACGAGCCTGCAGACCGGTCTGGTCGGGGCCCTCGCGGTGTTCGGCCTCGGCCTGGTCGTCAGCAGCTTCCTGGGCAGGACCGGGTTCGGCACGATCTTCCACACCGTGGTCACGGCGGGCCTGCTGGCCCTGGCCACAGCGGTGCCCCAACAGATCACCACGGAGTGGATCCGCGAGACCTGGAGACCGGCCTCGGTCACCGCCGTGCAGCCGCACTACGAGCTGGCCACCGGGGTCGGCACGCTCGATCTGTCGGCGCTGCCCGTCCCGGCGGGCACGACCGTGTCGACATCGGCGGAGGTGGCCGCCGGACAGCTCAAGGTGATCGTCCCCAAGGACGCGGTGGTGAAGCTCAGTGCCCAGGTGGGGCTCGGCGATCTGCAGCTGCCGGGCGAACCGCCGAACGACATCGACATCTCTCCGGACCGCGACGCGACCCGGACGCTGAACCCGCCGGCCGGGACCACCCCGGCAGGCACCCTGGACCTCACGCTGGAGGTCAGCATCGGACAGCTGGAGGTCACCCGTGCTGCTTCATGAGTTCCGCCCCGGCCGGCTCATCGTCGGCCTCACCGCCCTCACGCTCGCCGCGGTCTACGCGGGCGACGCCGCCGGGGCCTGGACGACCCCGTGGTACGCCGTGATCCCGGTGCTCTGCGGCGGTCTGGGCCTGGCAGGGCTCGTGACCTGGGTCGTCTATCGCGTGCGGCGCCGCTCGGCGAGAAGCCGGTCCAGCGACAGCACCGACGCCCCGGCCAGCAGCAGCGGCAGCCAGGCCATGAGATAGGCGAGGTCATTGCCGAGGTAGTAGGGGTTCACCTGCCAGCTCACGGTCAGCCAGAGGCTCAGCGAGATCAGCGCCCCACCGAGGGCCGCCACCCGGGCGAAGAGACCGACCAGGGTGCCGATGCCGACGGCGAGCTCCCCGAAGGCGATGGCGTACCCGAACCCGGCGGGGTTCTTGAGGGCGAGGTCGACCAGGGCGGGGATGGCCGAGCTGTCGCGGACGCCGGTCATCATCTCGCCGATGGAGCCCGTGCCGGTGTCGGCGAAGAAGGCGGAGTCGGTGAGCTTGTCGAAGGCGGCGTAGATGAACGTGACCCCGAGGAAGAGCCGCAGCGGAAGGAGGGCGTAGCGGGAGCCGAGCGCCTTCCACCGGTCGAGCCCGCCGAACCGACCGGAACCGTCCTCGCCACCCGCGCCACCGGTTCCGTCGGCCGTCCTGTCCGTCCGGTCCGCGTGTCCCGTCATCGTCGGCCACCTCTCCTCGCCCCGTACGACTGTTCGCGGAACGATTCTCCTCGTCCAGCCTGTGAACGGATACGGGAAGGGGGCCGGACGATCAGTCCACGACGTCGATCGTGACCCGGTTGGTCTCGACGCCCGCGGCCGTGACGACCGAGACCTCCACCCGGCCCGGTTCCACATCCGCCGGGAGGGGGACGGTCAGGGCCGCGTCGGTGGGGTTGGCGAAGCCGCCCGGCACCGGGACCAACGGGACGTGGGCGTGGACCGGGCCGATGCGGACCACCAGACGGGTCAGCGGCTCGGGGGCGCCGGCGCCGGGCGGGACGAAACCGCAGCCGCGGATCTCGATGTCGTCCCCCGTGCGGATCGGGGCGTCGAGGTCACCGGCCTCCCGGGACCGGACCACCGAGTGGATCGTGGGGCGGACGCCCTCGGTGCACTTCGCGGCGAGGTGCCAGGCCGCCGAGACGCCGACGAGCAGCACGAGGGACCAGGGCACCTCGGGGAGCCTGGCGGGGTCGCGGGCGAGGCCGACGGCCGCCAGGGCCAGGACGGAACCGGAGACGAGGAGGTACTGGACGTCGGCGAGGGCGGCCCGGCCGCTGTCGTCGCAGAGCAGATCGGCGGCGCGCGGGCGGTCCGCGCGGACCTTCTGGAGGCGGCGGGACACGATGCCCACCGCGACGACGAGACGGGCGGTCACAGTGACGGCCGACACCAGGGCGAGGACGGTCAGCAGACCGGCACCCCGGGCCAGACCGAAGGCGCGCGCGCCCGGCGCGAGGAAGGCCAGGAAGAGGAGGGTGTAGCCGAGGAACAGGAGCCAGCCGGCGGCGGCGGCACGGGTGGTGGAGAGCCGGTTGTCCTCGCCGATCAGCGGGGCGAGCAGACCACCGCGGGAGCGGTGGGAGTGGGCGGCGGCGCTGAGCAGGACGGCGAGGACCAGGGCGGTGCAGAGCCCGGCCGTACGGGCGACGGTCCAGCCGCTGTGCACGGCGGTGAGGGCCTGGCCGAGGAGGAGGGCGAGGACGGCGCCCCAGACCGCGGCGAGACCTCCGCGCCGTACCCGGTCGAACCAGGCCACCCCGGCCTCCCGGCCGTGCACGGCCACCGCGCGGGCGGACTGGGCGAGCTCGTCGGAGACCCACTGGCGGGCCGCGACCGGGGAATGGGCGACGGCGGCGGGGACGCCGTGCCCGGCGGCGAGCTCGTCGCGCCGTGCGAGGAAGGCGGCGACGGCGCGCCGGTGACCGGCCTGCCCGCAGTGGGCGCAGCCCCCACAGGCCGTCGCGTGCTCGCCGTACTGTCTCGCCTCTTGAACGGCCACGGTGCTCACTTCCCGAGCTCACTTCACGACACGTACCGGTGCCTCCCGAAGGGTCAACCAGCCGTTGTTTCCCCGGAATTGTGTCGCACCGGCGGCTCCCGCACCTGCCGCGTGCGCCCCGCCGGAGGGTGATTGCCGCGCCATCTCATTGACGTACAGAAGGCTGAAGCGATGGTGTTACGACAGGAGTTCGGGCTCCGCTCGGCTGATCCTGCGCCAGAGGGGCTGGTAGTTGATCCAGGCGACGAGGTCGCTGCCGAGCTGTTCGCGGGTGGCGACGGCCTCGCGGTGGTCGATCAGGACCGGTTTGCCGGCCGCCCGCGCGGCCAGCTGCACCTGGGCGCAGCGCTCCAGGGCGATGAACCACCAGGCGGCCGCGTCGACGGAGGTGCCGACGGTGAGCAGGCCGTGGTTGCGGAGCACGATCGCCTTGAACGCGCCGAGGGCGACGGCGATCCGGCGGCCCTCCTCGGCGTCCACGGTGACGCCGGTGTAGGCGTCGTAGAGGGCGTGGTCCTGGTAGAAGGCGCAGGCCTCCTGGGTGATCGGGTCGAGGAGTTCGCCGAGCGCGGCGAGGGCCCGGCCGTGGAGGGAGTGGGTGTGGGCGACGGCCACGGCGTCGGGGCGGGCCCGGTGGACCTGGGCGTGGACGGTGAACGCGGCCTGGTTGACGTACTGCCCGCCCCGGACGACCTGCCCGTCGCCGTTGACCAGGATGAGGTCGCTCGCCGAGATCTCCTCGAACGGCGCCCCGAAGGGGTTCACCCAGTAGCAGTCGGGGAGTTCGGGGTCGCGGGCGCTGATGTGGCCCGAGACGCCCTCCTCGTAACCGAACCGCCCGAAGACCCGGAGCGCGCCGGCGAGCCGTTGCTTGCGGTGGGCGCGTTCCTCCTCGGCCGTCGCGTGGACGGGCGGCATGGCGAAGTGGAGCCGGTCGACGGGAACGGGGTCGGGTATCACGCTCATGCGCCGGAAGGTAACGCCCGTCCGGTCAAGTCACCAGAGTCCGGACGCCATGGAAAGACGCCTTCGGGAGGGGCCGGACACGACGAAGCCGCCGCCCCGCGCGACGGACGCGGGGGCGGCGGCTTCGGTGGGCTCAGCGAGCGGGAGCGACTACTCCCACTCGATGGTGCCCGGCGGCTTGCTGGTGACGTCGAGGACGACGCGGTTGACGTCCTCGACCTCGTTGGTGATGCGGGTCGAGATCTTGGCGAGCACGTCGTACGGCAGACGCGACCAGTCGGCCGTCATGGCGTCCTCGGAAGAGACGGGACGCAGCACGATCGGGTGACCGTAGGTGCGGCCGTCGCCCTGGACGCCCACGGAACGGACGTCGGCGAGCAGGACGACCGGGCACTGCCAGATCTCGCGGTCGAGGCCGGCCGCGGTGAGCTCCTCGCGGGCGATGGCGTCGGCCTCGCGCAGCAGGTCCAGGCGCTCCTTGGTGACCTCGCCGACGATGCGGATGCCGAGGCCGGGGCCGGGGAACGGCTGGCGCTGGACGATCTCCTCCGGCAGGCCGAGCTCCTGGCCGACCATCCGGACCTCGTCCTTGAACAGCTGGCGCAGCGGCTCGACGAGCTCGAACTCGATGTCGTCGGGGAGGCCGCCCACGTTGTGGTGGGACTTGATGTTGGCGGTGCCGGTGCCGCCGCCGGACTCGACGATGTCCGGGTACAGCGTGCCCTGGACGAGGAAGGCGACCTCGGGGCCGTCCTCCTGGAGGATCTCCAGCTGCGCCTGCTCGAAGACGCGGATGAACTCACGGCCGATGATCTTGCGCTTGGTCTCCGGGTCGGAGACGCCGGCGAGGGCGGTGAGGAAGCGCTCCTGGGCGTCGACGACCTTCAGGTTGACGCCGGTGGAGGCGACGAAGTCCTTCTCGACCTGCTCGGTCTCGCCCTTGCGCATGAGGCCGTGGTCGACGTACACACAGGTGAGCTGCGAGCCGATGGCCTTCTGCACGAGCGCGGCGGCCACGGCGGAGTCGACGCCGCCGGAGAGACCGCAGACGGCGCGCTTGTCGCCGACCTGGGCGCGGATGGCCGCGACCTGCTCCTCGATCACGTTGCCCGTGGTCCAGCTGGGCTCGATGCCGGCGCCGCGGTAGAGGAAGTGCTCCAGGATCTGCTGGCCGTGCGTGGAGTGCAGCACCTCGGGGTGGTACTGGACGCCGTACAGCTTCTTCTCGTCGTTCTCGAAGGCGGCGACCGGCACGACGTCGGTGGACGCGGTGACGGAGAAGCCCTCGGGGGCGGCGGAGCAGGCGTCGCCGTGCGACATCCACACGGACTGCTCGACCGGGGTGCCCTCGAAGAGGGTGGAGCCGGCCTTGGAGACGTGCAGCGGGGTCCGGCCGTACTCGCGGGCGCCGGTGTTGTCGACGGTGCCACCGAGGGTCGTCGCCATCAGCTGGAAGCCGTAGCACATACCGAAGACGGGGACGCCCGCCTCGAAGATCTCGCGGTCGAGACGGGGGGCGTTCTCGGCGTACACGGAGGACGGTCCGCCGGAGAGGATGATCGCCTTCGGGTTCTTGGCCAGCATCTCGGCCACCGGCATGGTGGACGGGACGATCTCGCTGTAGACCCGGGCCTCACGGACGCGGCGGGCGATGAGCTGGGCGTACTGGGCGCCGAAGTCGACAACGAGGACTACGTCCGGGTTGGTGACGTCGGGCGCGGCAGCGGGGGTCGCTGATGACACTACGGCGGCCTTCCGGCGGTAGGAGGAGGGTCCCCCGAAGGGGGGTGCTATTTGTCGATTCTACCGGCGCGCCGGTGGCGCTTTTCGTCTCACCATCCGAACCCGGGTTGGCTCCGGTCCGGCGGCGGGGTCCATACTGGTGCCATGCGCAAGCTCACGACCTTCCTCTTTACCTATGGCAACCGGCCCACCGGCTGCCATGGTCGTGCTGCTTGAGCAACTGACAAGCGACTTCCCAGGCGCCCCGGGCTGACAGCCCGGGGCGTTCTGTCGTTCCCGGGCCGGTTCACCCCAGGGCATCCGACACCCCAGGAGCCCCACCATGACGACGAACACCGCCACCCCGGAGAAGACCGGCGCCCGCACCGACGAGGCGGCGACGCTGATCGGTGACGCCCGTGAGCGCATCGACGCGCTCGACGACCGGATCATCGGTCTCATCCAGGAACGGATGGCCGTCTCGGCCGTCATCCAGGAGGCGCGGATCTCCTCCGGCGGCCGCCGGGTGAACCTGGCCCGCGAGATGGAGGTCCTGGGTCACTACCGGGATGCGCTGGGCAAGCCGGGCACGGCGCTCGCGATGACGATGCTGGAGCTGTGCCGGGGACGCATCTGAGGGCGCCCTCGCGCATCCGGCTGCGTGCGCTCGCGTATCCGGGTACGTCGTGCGCTCGCGTATCCGGGTACGTCGTGCGCTCGCACATCCGGGTACGTCGTGCGCTCGCGTATCCGGGTGCGTCCCCGGATCTGAGTTCGGGCCCGCTCTCACCCGTACGGCGCGTGACCGGCTCCGGCCCGGCTTCGTTGGTCCGGGTGTCCGTGCCAGCCAGGGGCGGGCCCGTAAGAAACCACGCGTGGCTTCGCTGGGGCGTGTGGCGTACCTCAGGTACGTCGTGGGACCTCGCACCAGCGCTTGTGACCGGACAGCAGGGGACAGCAGCCCGGTCACCCAGAAGGAGCGGTCGGCCCCGGGGACGCTCGGGGCCGGCCGCAACCGGCTCTCCCGGTCGCGGCCCCCGCGACCGCCCGCACCGTGCGAACCTCCGAAACCGTCTCGTCCCCTCCCGCTTCCCTCCCCACGCGGCGCAACCCCCCGGCGCCGCCCCGCTCGGCACCGCCGCTGCCCTGACACCGGTGCCGACCCCAAGGGCCCCGTGCCGCGACCGGAATCGCGGCACGGGGCCCTTGCCTGTGCGCGCCCCTCCCCGCACCGGCCTCCGACGTGACGCGCGTCACATGAAGATCCCGTGCAACCGCTACAACCATCCCCGCCGGTCGCGGGTCATCTATGCAGCAACACCAAAGCTGGTGGGGGCGCTGCACTCGGAGGGGGGTGCAGCGCCCCTTACCTGTGTCGGTTCACGACCCGTTCGGCGGGTCAGTTCTTCTTCGGCGGGACCGCCGGCATCCCCAGGAACGGCAGCCGCAGCGCGCCGAAGGCCTCGGCCGGGACCGCGGGGGACTTCGGCTCGACCGCCGCGATCCGTACGTACGACTCGCCCTGCCGCGGTCGCGCGTCCTCCTCGCCCTTGTTCGGCCAGAAGGACATCGCCCGCTCCGCCTGCGCGGTGATCGTCAGGGACGGGTTCACGCCGAGGTTCGCGGAGACGGCGGCCCCGTCCACGACGGAGATCCCCGGGTGGCCGAAGAGCCGGTGGTACGGGTCGATGACGCCGGAGTCGGCGTCGGCGCCGATCGGGCAGCCGCCCAGGAAGTGGGCGGTCAGGGGGGTGCCCATCAGCTCGCCGACGTTGGAGCCCGCGAAGCCGTTGATCTCCTCGGCGAGGAGGGTGGCGGCCTGGGTCGCCGCCTCGATCTGCGTCGGGTTGGGGGCCCCGTGGCCCTGGCGGGCGGTGAGCAGGCCCTTGCCGACGCCGCCGGGCTTGCGGTAGGTCGTCAGGGAGTTGTCCAGGGACTGCATGACGAGGCCGATGATGGTCCGCTCCGACCACCGCCGGTTGGACAGCGAGCGGGCCGCGAGCGCGGGGTGCTTGACGATTTCGAGCAGCCACCTGCGGACGCGGTGCGCGCCGTACGGCACCTGGAGGATCGTCAGCGCGCCCATCGAGTTGGAGCCCTTGCCGTACCGGACGGGCTCGATGTGGGTGTTCTCGTCGGGGTGGATCGAGGAGGTGATGGCGACACCGCGGGTGAAGTCGGCCTTCTCCTTGCCGTGCTTCTTCCGGTAGCGCCGGTCGGTGGTCTGCGAGCCGACGAGGCCCTCGGAGTTGGTACGGGTCAGCTCGCCGAGCCGGGCCGAGATCCGGGGCAGCAGGCCGGTGTCCTTCATCCGGTGCAGCAGGGTCTGGGTGCCGTACGTGCCGGCGGCGATGACGACCTTGCGGGCCGTGAAGGTACGGCCCTTGCCCTTCCTCCGGTTGTCGGAGGGGAGGGTCTTGACGGCGTAGCCGCCCCGCGAGTCCTCGGTGACCGCGACGACCGAGGTCATGGGGTGGACGACCGCGCCCGCCTTCTCGGCGAGGTAGAGGTAGTTCTCGTTGAGGGTGTTCTTGGCGCCGTGCCGGCAGCCGGTCATGCATTCGCCGCACTCGGTGCAGGCCTTGCGGGCGGGGCCGGCCCCGCCGAAGAACGGGTCGGGCACCTCGCCGCCCGGCTTCGCCTTCGCCGTCCCGTCGCCGTCCTGCCCGTCCCCGAAGAACACCCCGACGGGCGCCATGTGGAAGGTGTCGCCGATGCCCATGCTCTGTGCGGTCGCCTTGAGGTGGACGTCCGACGGGGTCATCGTCGGGTTGATCCGGACACCGAGCATCCGCTTGGCCTGGTCGTAGTAGGGGCTCAGCTCCTCGCGCCAGTCCGTGATGTCCTTCCACTGCGGGTCGTCGAAGAACGGCGCGAGCGGCTCGTAGAGGGTGTTGGCGTAGTTCAGCGAGCCGCCGCCGACGCCCGCGCCGGCCAGCACCATGACGTTGCCGAGCAGGTGGATGCGCTGAATGCCGTAGAGGCCGAGCGCGGGGGCCCACAGGAAGTTCTTCACGTCCCAGGAGTTCTTCGGCAGGGTGGCGCGGGTGAAGCGGCGCCCGGCCTCCAGGACGCCGACCCGGTAGCCCTTCTCGGTGAGCCGGAGGGCGGTCACCGAACCGCCGAAGCCGGAACCGACGACGAGGACGTCGTAGTCGTACGCGTCGTCGTCCGCCTGCTCCTGATTTTGGGTAGGGGGTACCGCGGTCATGGCTCTCCTCGTACGGAAAGGGCGAAAGGGGGCGGGGCGGGTCCGGGGGTCAGCGCAGGCGCAGGGCCTTCATCGCCTTCAGGGAGACGCTCATGAACGCGGCGTACTTCTCGTCGTCCATCCCGAAGGAGGGCGCGAGCGGCATCAGCCGCTGCTGGGCGACGGTCTGGGCCTCGGTGTACTTGAGGATGCCCTCGGAACCGTGGCGCCGGCCGAGACCGGAGTCCTTCATGCCGCCCATCGGGGACTGCACGCTGCCGTAGGCGGGGGCGTACCCCTCGTTGATGTTGACGGTGCCGGTGCGCAGGCGGGCGGCGACGGCGTGGCCGCGGCGCGAGTCCTTCGTCCAGACGGAGGAGTTCAGGCCGTACGGGGTGGCGTTGGCGAGGTCGACGACCTCGTCCTCGTCGCGGAAGCGGTAGATCGAGACGACCGGGCCGAAGGTCTCCTCGCCGCAGACCGCCATCGGGGCCTCGACGCCGTCGAGGATGGTCGGCTCGTAGAAGAGGGGGCCGATGTCGGGGCGGGCGACGCCGCCGGCGACGAGCGTGGCGCCCTTGGCGACGGCCTCGTCGACGTGCTTCGTGACGGTCTCCAGCTGGCGCTCGCCGACGAGCGAGCCCATGTCCGCCCCGTACGCGAGGGAGCTGCCGAGCCGCATGGCCTTGGTGCGGGCGGCGAAGCGGTCGAGGAAGGCGTCGGCGATCGACTCGTGCACGTACAGGCGCTCGATGGAGATGCAGAGCTGGCCGGCCGAGGAGAAGCAGGCGCGGACGGCTCCGGCGGCGGCCTTCTCGATGTCGGCGTCCTTCAGGACGAGCATCGCGTTCTTGCCGCCGAGTTCGAGGGAGACGCCGACGAGCCGGGCGGCGGCGCCCTGGGCGACCTCGCGGCCGGTCCGGGTGGAGCCGGTGAAGGAGACGTAGTCGGCGTGCTTGACGACCTCGGGGCCGACGACCGGGCCGTCTCCGAGGACGACCTGGAAGACCTCGGCGGGAAGACCGGCCTCGATGAGCAGGTCACGGGCCCACAGCGCGGTGAGCGCGGTCTCGGTGTCGGGCTTCATGACGACGGCGTTGCCCGAGACGAAGGCGGGGAGCGCGTCGCCGACGGAGAGTTCGAGCGGGTAGTTCCACGGCGCGATCTGGCCGACGACCCCGCGGGGCTGGCGCAGCTCGGTGACCTTGGTGAGGGTCGGTACGACGCCGGTGTGGCGCTTGGCGCGCAGGTAGGAGGCGGCCTTGCGGCCGTAGTGGCGGGCGGCGACGGCCACCGCCTGCACCTCCTCGTGGGCGTGCAGGCGGGCCTTGCCCGTCTCCAGCTGGATGAGGTCGAGGACCTCGGACTGGCGCTGGAGGACGAGGTCGTGGAAGCGCAGGAGGACGGCGGCACGGGCCCTGACCGGGGTGGCGGCCCAGGCGGTCTGGGCGGCACGCGCGCGCGTGAAGGCCTCGGCGACGTCCTCGGGGGTGGACTCGGGCAGGTCCGCCAGCTTCGCCCCGGTGAAGGGGGTGTGGTTGGCGGTCCGGCCGGAGCCGACGACGCCCCGGGTGAGCCGGGCGACCACCTCGGGCGTCACGACGTCGGCGGCGGTGCGCACGCCGGCGGGCGCGGGCGCGACCGGATTGGTCGCCGCGGCGGGCGCGGCGGCTCCGGCCTGCGCGGCGGGGGCGTCGGGAACCGAGGGGGCGGCGGGGGCCTGCGAGTCCGTCATGGGCCCGAGCGTAGGCGCCGTTCCGCCCTTTGGGTACCCGTCGGTAACGCGTTTTCACCGGGTGCGCACATCGCGCCAGCGATCACTGGCACATAAGCCCTGATCAGGGGCTTATGGCTGTGTGGAGGCCCGTACCGGAGATTTTCACCGGCTTCAGTCGCCCGGGGCCCGCCAGTGCTGGAGGACGATGTCGAACTGCTCGCGGGTGGTCTCCCAGCTCGACTCCGGCGAGGACATGTAGATCGCGTACTCCGTGCCGTCGTCGGCGTAGTACATGAGGTCGATCGCGTGCCGCGGCCCGGGGAAGTCCCGCTTCTCCGTCCAGGTGAACTCCCACAGGGAGGAGCGGACCTGGTCTCGGTAGGTGGTCTGGCCCAGCTTGACCCGGGTGTACTCCATCCGCTTCGCGACGATGCGCTCCAGGTCGAGCGCGTGCATGTACGGGTTCTCGAAGTCGGGGCTGGCGTCGATGTTGATCCGGATGCGGTGGCGGCCGTTGTCCGGGGTGTAGTCGATGTTGTCGCCCTCCGTCTGCCGCTTCCAGCCCTTCGGCACGAGGAGGCTGAAGCCCTCCCGGTCGACGACGCGGTGCCAGCCGTCCGGGATGTCGTTCCCGGTGCCTTGGGTGGCGGTGGAGGGGGCGGATCCGGTGGCCTTGGGCCGTCCGCCGTCGCCGCCTCCACCCGCGTAGTTCATTGCGGCGAAGACGGCGCCGCCCGCGACGAGTCCGGCGAGCAGGGCGGCCAGCACGGCGGTACGCCAGCGGCCACGGCCGGAGGCCGCAGGGGGCGGCACCAGGGTGGGATGCGAGGGGGCGGGGCCGTGCGGAAGGGAGGACGGGCTTCGGGAGGACTGGCTCCCGGAGGGCTCTCTCTGAGTCGACGGGGACAGGTGGGACGCCTGAGAGGCCTCCGCCCTCTGGGCCGGGTGGGGCCACTGGGCGGTGGGGGCCGGGGTGGACGCGCGTGAGGTGCCCGTCGGACCCGTGCCGTCCGGCTCGTCGCCCAGGGTCACGATGTCGAGCACGGAGCCGGACCCGTCCCCCGCCGGGTCCAGATCCTCCCTCGCCACCCGCTGGGTCGGTACGTACGCCTGCGCCGCGGCCGGTGTACGCCCCTCCATCGCGTCGAGCAGCATCCGCCCGGCCTCGTCCGCCTGCGGCCGCTGCTCCGGGTCCTTGCGCAGCAGGGCCACGATGACGGGCGCCAGCGGTCCGGCCTTCTCCGGGTACGGCGGCTCCTCGGCCACCACGGCCTGCATGGTGCTGATCGGAGAGGTGCGGCGGAACGGCGAGCTGCCCTCCACCGCCGTGTACAGGGTGGCGCCGAGCGACCAGAGGTCGGAGGCCGGGCCGGGGTCGCCGCCCCGCACCCGCTCGGGCGCCAGATAGTCGATGGAGCCGACGAGTTCACCGGTCCGGGTGATCGTCGCGTCCCCTTCGATCGCGGCGATCCCGAAGTCGGTGATCAGGACGCGCCCGTCGCGTGCGAGGAGGACGTTGCCCGGCTTGACGTCCCGGTGCAGCACGCCGGCCGCGTGCGCGGCGCGCAGCGCGCCGAGGACGTGCAGCCCGATCCTGGCCGCCTCGTGAGGGTCGATCGGCCCCTTCTCCTTGGCGGCGTCGGCGAGCGAGGGACCGTCGACGTACTGCATCACGATCCACGGCCGGTCGTCGTGCTCCAGGACGTCGTGGACGGTCACCACACCCGGGTGCGTGATCCGCGCGGCGGCCCGCGCCTCCTTCTGCGTACGGGCGTGCAGCACGAGCCGGTCGGCCTCCGCCACGAACCGGCCCGCCGTCAACTCCTTCACCGCCACCACACGGTGCAGCACCTCGTCGTGCGCGCGCCAGACCTTGCCCATGCCGCCGCGCCCGATGGACTCGCCCAGCCGGTAGCGACCGGCGAGCAAAAGCCCTGCCCCTGTGTTCTGAGAATGTTCCACTTGCCCCCGCCCGTTCCTTCGGATGCCAGGTTACGGAGGGGGGCACGGACTGTGGAACCTCGGGGCGGTCATAGGAACAGCACTGTGACCGGGGGCCGGTGGGCATTCCGGACACCGCCTCCGTACCTCGTCCCGCTCAGCGCCCCGGACGGAACCCCTTCGTGGCCTCGTCGAAGATCTCGGTGACCTTGGCGCGCTCGCGATTCGGGCCGATGACCTGGACGATGTGGTACTTCCCGCCGTCGATCAGGGCGAGGTTGCGGACGAACACCTGGCGGCCCGTGCTGTCCAGCCACCAGTAACTGCCCGTGGCCGTCGCCGTCGTACCGATGTCGACCCGGCGCACCTCGTCCACGTCCGCCCAGCTCGACGTCCGCCACGGATCGAGTTCGCGTTCCTTGGAGTTCTGGAACTCCAGCGGGTCCGAGCCGTTGTCGCGGACGCTGTCACGGCCGGGGACGACGATCATCGTGAAGTCGCCGTTCGTGTAGCGCACTTGCTGGGCGTCGTTGATCGGACTGCGCCGCCAGCCGTTCGGCACCCCGATCCGGAACCCCTCGGGGTCCTGGCGCAGCGTGTACCCGGCGGCGAGGGCCGGAGCCGAGGGGTCCGCGGCAGGCGGGCTGGTGCGCGGGGTGGCGGGCGGGGCGGTGGTCGGTGCGGTGCTCGGCGCCGTCGTCGCGGACGGAGCGCTCGGGGGGGCGGTCGTACGCGAGGACGGACCGGCGCCGGGAGCGGTCGGCGCGGTGGGCGTCTCCCCCTCCCCGGGCATGAAGAGGACGGCGTACACGACGGCCCCGCCGAGCAGCAGGAAGACGAGCACCAGGAGGGTACGGCCGAGAGCACTCGGGGAACCGGAGGAGCCCCGGGTCCGGGAGGACGACGAACGCCCGCCACGCGGAGGCCGGGTCGCGCGCTGCGGGATCTCGTCCTGGAAGTCCTCGCGGAAGTCTTCGCGGAACTCCTCGCGGAAATCGGCCTGTACGGGGGCTGGCTCACGCTCCCGCGTGTCGACGTCCTCGTGTTCGTGCCGGGGGCGCGGGTCCTTGCCTCGCTTGTGGCGGTGCCGGCCCGCGCCCGCTCCCCCGCGCCGACGGCGCACCAGCTCGCCGCGCCTGCGCACGATCGGCAGCCGCTTCTCGTCGAAGGACGGCAGCGGTACGACTCCGACACCGGCCTCCGGCTCAGGAGCCGAGCGCACGAGGGAGCGCAGCCAGCCGCGCAGCTCCTCGAAGTCGGGCCGCTCGGTGGGGTCCTGGCGCAGCAGGGACTCCACGACCGGGCGCAGTGGCCCGCATTCCTCGGCGAAGGCGGGTGGTTCGGCGCAGACCAGCTGGACGAGCTCGGCGGCGCTGTCCTCGGGGTACGGGGCGTGTCCCTGGACGGCCCGGTAGAGGAGCGCGCCGAGCGCCCAGAGATCGGTGGCGGGGCCGATCGGCGGGGCGAGGCGCCAGTTCTCGTGGACGGGGCCCGCCTGTTCGGGTGCCCAGCGCTCGGTGACGGCGCCGACGACCGCGATCCGGGTCTGCCGGGCCCGTTCGGCGGCGAGCCGGGTGGTGGGGCCGCGGTCCACCGCCTGGGCGGGAATCCTGACCGGCTCCAGGGCCTCCTCCCGGACGCCGGTGGGGACCGGGAGGCGCGCGGGGTCGGGGGTCGCGGCCGTGTACCCGGCGGGCAGCGCCGGGCGGCCCGAACCGGGCAGCACGGGGCCGCGGCCGGCACCCGGACCGCCACCACCGGCCGGGATCGGCCGGGAGCCGTCCCGCGAGGCGTGCGGGCCGTCGCTCCAGTTGCCCGCCAGCATCACGCGCGGCGGCGGGCCTGCCTGCGGACCGGCACCGTACGGCTCGTCGCCGTCGCCGTCGCCGTCGTCATCGTCGTCCTCGTCGTCCGCCACTCGCGCCCACCACTGCGGCTCGGGCGCGCCTGCCGCCTGCGCGGTAGGTGGCGGGGGCGGCTCGGGCAGGTCCGTCGGCGCGGGGCGCTGCACGGGGAGGGATCCGCTCTCGCCGAGCTTGGCGGCGGCGCGGGCACCGGCCCGGTAGGCGGCGATGGCCCCGGCGCGTGCGGCCCGCACATCGGCGGTGGGCGGCACGGGCGCGGGCTGCGTCCCGACGGCGGGCAAGGCGGGCACGGACCGACCGTAGGGGTCGGTGCCGTAGGGGTCGGTGCCGTAGGAGTCGGTGCCGGAGGGGGCGGTGCCGTAGGGAGGGGCAGTGTCGTCCGGGGCGAGTTCGGCGGCGTACGACTCGCCTCCGCCGCCGTTGCCGTACCCGTCGTCGTGGCCATGGCCGTCGTCGTAGCCGTCGTCGTAGCCGTAGCCGTACTCCGGCCCCGACTCCTCTGCCGACTCCTCTGCCGTCTCCTCGCCGGCCTCGTAGACCAGTTCGTCGACCAGTTCGTCGACCAGTTCGTCGGTGGATTCCTCGGCGGATTCCTCGAACGCGTCCGTCCCGTAGGGGGCTTGCTCGTCGCCCTCCTCGTAGACCTCCGCGACCTCCGCCTCGTACAGGTCGGGGCCGTACTCGTCGGGGCCGTACTCGTCGGATCCGTACGCCTCGGCCCCGTACTCCTCCACCGGCGCCGGCCACGCGGTGTCGTCCGGATCCTGCTCCGGTACCGGCGCGTACCCGCAGAGGGCCTCCTCCGCGGCGCCCACCGCGAGGCCGGTGAGGACCACCCGGCCGTCGTCGCAGACGAGCACGGTCCGGGAGGTGATGTTCCGGTGCACCCAGCCGTGGGCGTGGAGGGCGCGCAGGGCGGTGAGGACGTCGGCGCCGATCTCGGCCGCCCGGTACGGGTTGAGCGGCCGCTCGGCGAGGAGCGCGGCCAGCGGTCTGGCCGCGATGCGTTCGCTCACTATCCAGAGCGAACCGGCCTCCGCGAAGACGTCGAAGACCTGGTCGAGCAGCGGATGGTCGGGGATCTGCGCGGCGGCCTGGGCCGCCTCGATCGCCCGGCGTACGACGGGCTCGGCCGGGCGGCGGGTCGCCCGCCCCGCGGCGCCGTAGGGACCGCCGGGACCGCCCTCGCCGTCGAGCACCTCGGCGTCGACGAACTCCGGCAGCGGCACCTGGCGGACCAGGACCTCCTGCCCGCTGTACGTGTCGAAGGCGCGCGTCTCGGCCAGGTCGTACGCGTCGGCGTCAGCCGGCGGCAGCGGCAGGCGGTACCGGTCCGCGAGCACCCTTCCCGCGTAGTCGTCCACGACGCCTCCCCACGCGCGCACGCTGTCCCCCGTGGACCCGCGGATCCCCCGAAATCGGGAGGGATCGCGCGAGTCCGTCAATTCCGGTCCGAGACCGTGCAGTTAACGGCTCTGTTCGACTGTGTACGGTCGTCGAACCTTCACGATACGTGGCGCCGGTCAGTCCTTGGGGCTGAACGTGGCGAACGCCGTCTCCCGCAGCGTCTTGCACTCCGCGCCGTTCCACTCGTCCGCCTTGCAGCTGATCATGATGGAGTAGCCGTGCTCGGCGTCCACCTTGAAGCCGCGGTTGAGCACATGGACGCGCATGCCCTGCTGGACACGCTCGAACTCCCAGTCGGCGACGGTCGGGTAGCCCTTGTACGAGACCGTCCTGATGCCGAAGTGCTTGTACCCCTTGCTGGTGGCTGCGACGCCTATCTTGCCCAGCTCCCAGGCGGCCGCCGCGTCGTCCTTCGGGCTGGCGTTGAAGTCGACCTGGATGCGCGGGAAGCCGCCGCTCTCGCTGAATATCCCGCCACCGCTGTAGCCCGGTATCGACCGGACCTTGAAGGTGGAGGGCATCGCCATGGAGAAGTGGAAGCGGTCGTTGGTGACGAGGGTGTAGCCCGCGGGCAGCTGCTTGCCCGCGTCGCCGCCGGGCTTGCCGGACGGCGTGACGCCGTTGCCGTTCGACCCGCCGGTCCCGCCCGTGGAGCCCGTCGTGCCGTCGGCCCCCGTCGACCCGTCGGAGCCGGTGCCGCCGTCGGAGCCGGTGTCGCCGGGCTGTGCGCCGCCCTGCTGGCCGGGGCCGCCGGGCGTCTGCCCCTTGCCGCCGTCGGAGCCGCCGGAGCCGCTGGAATCGCCGGATCCGTCACCGCCCGCCGAGGCGCCGGCCGAGGCGGTGCTGCCCCCGCCGCCCTTGCCCTGGTTGCCCTCGTCGCCACCGCTGAGGGAGACCGCGAGGATCGTCCCGAGCAGGGCGAGAACGGCGACCGCGGCGATGATCACCAACGTGCGGCGCGGGACGACATCGGTCAGTGCCGCTCGGGCCGGAGCCGGTCTGCCGGCGCCCTGGGGCACCGCGGAGCCCGCCCCCGCCTTCGCGTTGGGCGTCTGCGACGCCCTCGGCTCGGCCTTCACGGAGGCCGCCGCGTTACGCACGGACTTCAGGGCACCCCGCATCCGGTCGGCGGACGCGTCGGGCGCCTTGGCCCGGTCGGCCACCGGGGCCACCGGCGCCTGCTCGGGGCGCGGCGGCAGCGGTACGACCCTGGTGACCTCGGGCGAGATCCGGGGCGCGGCCTCGGGCGCGTCGAGCACGGCCCGCAGCAGGACGCGCGCGCGGGCGTCGTCGAGGCGCTGGGCCGGGTCCTTGGCGAGGAGGCCGTAGATGACCTTCTCCAGCTCGGGTCCCGCGTTCTTCGGCGGGTCGACCGGCTCGGTCATCACCGCCGTGAGGGTGGCGATGGCGGAGCCCTTGTCGTACGGCGGGCTGCCCTCGACCGCCGCGTAGATCAGGCCGCCGAGCGACCACATGTCGGCGGCGGGGCCGGGCTTGTGGCCGCGGGCGCGCTCCGGGGAGATGTACGAGGGGGCGCCGACGAGCATGCCGGTGGAGGTGATCGAGGGGTCGCCCTCCACCTGGGCGATGCCGAAGTCGGTGAGGACGACCCGGCCGTCCTCGGCGATCAGCACGTTGGACGGCTTCACGTCGCGGTGCAGGATGCCCTCGCGGTGCGCCGAACGCAGCACGTCGAGGATGGCGAGGCCGACCTCGGCGGCGCGCCGCGGCGTGAGCGTGCCGTCCTCGCGGACCGCGTCCGCGAGGGACTTGCCCTCGATGAGCTCCATGACGATCCACGGACGGTCGTCCTCGTCGACGACGTCGTACACGGTCACGGCGCCGTTGTTGCGGATCCGGGCGATGGCCTTCGCCTCGCGCAGCGTCCGGGTGATGAGGCGGCGCTTCTCGTCGTCGTCGATGCTGGTGGGGAAGCGGAGTTCCTTGACGGCGACGGTACGGCCGAGGGTCTCGTCGACCGCGCGCCACACGGTGCCCATGCCGCCGCGGCCGAGGACCGCGCCGAGCCGGTAGCGGCCGGCGAGCAGCCGGCCCTCGTTGGCCGGAACCTTGCGCGCCCGGTCGCCGCGCGTGGAGCCCGACGCCGTCCGGCGGTCGCTCTCGCCGTCGCCGTCGCCCGCGCCGAACCCGGCCCGACCGGTGGACGGCTCGGTCCCACGCAGCCGCCCGGCGGCGGAGACGTCCTCGCCGGCACGCGCACCGGTTCCCGCCGCGTCGGCCGGCGCGCTCGCCGGGCCCTTCGCGTCCTGGACATCGGCGGAGCCCCGGGCACCCGCGGGTCCCCGCGCGTCCTGAACGTCCTTCACGTCCCGAACGCCCTCGGCGTCCTGAACGTCCTTCACGCTTCCACCACCCGCGTCCCGAGCGCCCGAGCCCTCGACACCCGCGTCCCGAACACCCGCGTCCGCCGCGTCCACCGGGTCCGCGGAGTCCGTGGGCGCCACGGGGGCAGCCGGTTCCCCGGCACCCTCGGCACCCTGTTTGACCTGCGCGTCCTTCGCGTCCCGCGCCGGCTCACGCGCGGCCGGGACCGCTCCTCGGTCGCCGTCGGTCGCGGCCCCCGCGGCGGCGTCCCGCCTGGGGTCCTTCGCCGTGTCCCGCGACTGCTCCGCCTCCGACATGCGTCCCCTCTGCGATCCCTGATCTTCGCCGCGTCTGCCGCTTCCCGCGCGATGCGGTAACCCGCCCTGGAAGAGAGGCCATTGTCCCTCACCTCGGGACGGGCGGCGCCCCCGGGTCCGTACTCCGGGATGACGACGCCCCCACACACCCTCCAGGTTCCCACCCGTGGCAAGCGGACCGGTCGTTCTGTCAGAGCGGCACGATGTCCGGCGCCCCGAGTCGAGCGGCGTCCGCTGTCAGGTCGTCGGGCTGCCGCTGCGACTCGCGCTCGGCCTCGACCCGCTTCTCGTAGTGCTCGATCTCCTTCTCGATCTGGAGGTCGTCCCAGCCGAGGACCGGCGCCATCAGTTCCGCGCACTCGCGGGCGCTGAGGGTGCCGCGGTCGAAGGTCTCGATGGAGATTCTGGTCCGCCGGGTGAGGACGTCGTCGAGGTGCCGGGCGCCCTCGTGGGAGGCGGCGTAGACGATTTCGGCGCGCAGGTAGTCGTCGGCCGCCGGGAGGGGTCGGGCGAGCGTGGGGTCCTCGGCGATGAGGTCGAGGATCTGCTCCGTCAGGGAGCCGTACCGGTTGAGGAGATGCTCGACCCTGACGACGTGGAGGCCGGTGCGCGCGGCGATTCTGGCCCGCGCGTTCCACAGGGCCCGGTAGCCCTCGGCGCCGAGGAGCGGGACGTCCTCGGTGACGCAGGGGGCGACCCGCTGGTCGAGGGCGTGCACGGCCTCGTCGACGGCGTCCTTGGCCATGACCCGGTACGTCGTGTACTTGCCGCCGGCCACCACGACCAGGCCGGGGACCGGGTGGGCGACGGTGTGTTCGCGCGAGAGCTTGCTCGTGGCGTCCGACTCGCCGGCGAGCAGGGGGCGCAGGCCCGCGTAGACGCCCTCGACGTCGTCCCGGGTGAGCGGGGTGGCGAGCACGGTGTTCACATGCTCCAGGAGGTAGTCGATGTCGGCGCTGGACGCGGCGGGATGGGCCTTGTCGAGGTCCCATTCGGTGTCGGTGGTGCCGACGATCCAGTGCCGGCCCCAGGGGATCACGAAGAGCACGGACTTCTCGGTGCGCAGGATGAGCCCGGTGGAGGAGTGGATGCGGTCCTTGGGGACGACGAGGTGGATGCCCTTGGAGGCGCGGACGTGGAACTGGCCGCGCTCGCCGATGAGGGCCTGGGTGTCGTCGGTCCACACCCCGGTGGCGTTGACGATCTGCTTGGCCCGGATCTCGTACGCGACGCCGGCCTCGACGTCCTGGACGCGGGCGCCGACGACCCGCGCGCCCTCGCGCAGGAAGCCGACGACGCGGGCCCGGCTCGCGGCCAGGGCGCCGTAGGAGGCGGCGGTGCGCACGAGGGTGGTGACGAAGCGGGCGTCGTCCATCTGGGCGTCGTAGTACTGCAGGGCGCCGACGAGGGCGTCCTTCTTCAGGCAGGGGGCGACCCGCAGGGCGCCCCGCCGGGAGAGGTGCCGGTGGACGGGAAGGCCGCGGCCGTGCCCGGAGGAGAGGGACATCGCGTCGTAGAGCGCGACGCCCGAGCCCGCGTAGAACCGCTCCCAGCCCTTGTGCTGGAGCGGGTAGAGGAAGGGGACCGGCTTCACCAGGTGGGGTGCGAGCCGCTCCAGGAGCAGTCCGCGCTCCTTGAGGGCTTCGCGGACCAGGGCGAAGTCCAGCATCTCCAGGTAGCGCAGGCCGCCGTGGATGAGCTTGCTGGACCGGCTGGAGGTGCCGGAGGCCCAGTCGCGGGCCTCGACGATGCCGGTGGAGAGCCCTCTCGTGACGGCGTCCAGTGCCGTCCCGGCGCCGACCACTCCGGCGCCGACCACCAGCACGTCCAGCTCGCGCTCGGCCATGGCCGCGAGCGCTTCGGCGCGCTCGGCGGGTCCCAGTGTCGCTGTCCTCACGGTGCCTCCCGTCGTCCCCCGTCGTTCCGGCACGCGAACCGGGCCATGTGGTCCGGCTCACAGCTCGATTCTGGCCCTCCCCGGCGACTTCAGCCACCGCCTCGTCACGGACCTGTGGATAACACTCGGCGACCTTCGGTCGCACAATGCGGCATATCGGTCATATTTACGCCTAGTCTGACATTGCGCCTGACCCGTTCTGTCCACCGGGCTTGCGCGTCGCGTTCCCTCCGGCTACTGGGAAGGACGGCCCACCCTCCATGCCCGCTGATCTCGCCGTCATCGGCCTCGGCCACCACGGACTCCCCCTGGCCCAGGCCGCCACCGCCGCAGGCATCGACACCATCGGCTACGACACCGACCCCCGCCCCGTCGCCGAACTCGCCGCCGGCCGCTCCCCGGTCGACGGCTCCCTCACCGTCCCGGAGATCCGCCGGATGCTCTCGGGGGGCTTCCGGCCGACCGCCAACCCCGCCGAACTCGGCCGGGTCCGCACCGCCGTCCTGTGCGCCCCGACCCCCCTCGGTCCGGAGGGCTCCCTCGACCTCACCGCCGTCACCGACGCCGCACGCGCGCTCGCCGCCCGGCTGCGCCCGCACACCACCGTCCTCCTGGAGTCCCAGGTCCCCCCGGGTACCACCGAGGGCCTGCTCCGCGACCTCCTCGAAGCGGGCTCCGGCCTGCGCGCCGGACGCGACTTCCACCTCGCGCACTCCCCCGGCCGCCTCGACCCCGGCAGCCGCACCCACGGCTTCGCCGGCACCCCCAAGGTCATCGGGGGCCTCACCCCGGCCTGCACCGAGGCGGCGGCCGCCTTCTACGGCCGGCTCACCGACAAGGTGGTACGCGCGCGTGGCCCCCGCGAGGCGGAGACGGTCAAGCTCCTGGAGACCAACTTCCGGCACGTCAACATCGCCCTGGTCAACGAGATGGCGGTGCTCTGCCACGAACTCGGCGTCGACCTGTGGGACGTCATCCGCTGCGCCGAGACCAAGCCCTTCGGCTTCCAGGCCTTCCGCCCGGGACCGGGTGTCGGCGGCCACGGCGTCCCCGTCGACACCGTCGGCGCCCACCGCCCGCTCCGCCTCGTCGAACTCGCCGGCCAGGTCAACGAACGCATGCCGCAGTACGTCGTCCAGCGCGCCGCCACCCTCCTCAACGAACACGGCAAGTCGGCCCGTGGCGCCCGGATCCTGCTCCTGGGCATCACGTACAAGCCCGACCTGCCCGACCGTCAGGGCTCCCCCGCCGACGAGATCGCATGCCGTCTGATGGACCTCGGCGCGGCCGTCAGCTACCACGACCCGCACGTCCCCGACTGGCGCGTCCGCGAACTCCCCGTCCCCCGCGCGGACTCCCTCTACGAGGCCGCCGCCCACGCCGACCTGACGATCCTGCTCCAGCACCACCGCACCTACGACCTCCAGGGCCTCGCGGTCAAGGCCCAGCTCCTCCTCGACACCCGGGGCGCCACCCCCACGGGTACGGCCCACCGCCTTTGACCTGCGTGGCCACCGGGCAAATCTGTTGTGCCCCTGTCATAGGGGGGTGCTAATCTCCGGGCCTCTCGTCTGCACGTACGCGCGTGCTACTTCCGTCCCTGGGGGGATCCGCACCATGAGCCAGCCCGTTCCGCCGCCCGGCAACCCGTTCGCCGGGGGCGCCGCGCCCGAGCAGTACCCGGTCGCGCCGCCGCCGGCGCCCGCCCGCGACAACGTCGCCCTCGGCCTGGTCGCCGCGCTCGTCGCCGCGCTGGTCTCCGCCGGTGTGTACGGCGCCGTCATCGGCGGCGTCGAGCGCGAGATCGGCTGGGCCGCCGTCGGCGTCGGCTTCCTCACCGGTTTCGCCGCCGGCAAGGTCGGCGGCCGCAACCCCCTCCTGCCGATCGCGAGCGCGGTGCTCGCCCTCGGCGCGGTCTACCTCGGCCAGCTCCTGGGCATCGCGATCCTCCTCTCCAAGGAGCTGAACGTCTCCGCGACGGAGCTCTTCTTCCAGGAGTTCGGTCTGCTCACCGAGGGCTGGAACGCGACCAAGGACGGGCTGACGTTCCTGTTCTTCGGCATCGCCGCCTTCGCCGCCTTCTCCGGCGCCAAGAAGGCCTCGTAACCGTCGTCCTACGTGAAGGGGCCCCGCACCACCCGGTGCGGGGCCCCTTCGCGTACGGAACAGTCGGACGTCAGCGCTTGTGCTGGGAGTCCGCGACCGTGACCTCGACGCGCTGGAACTCCTTGAGCTCGCTGTAGCCCGTCGTGGCCATCGCGCGGCGCAGGGCGCCGAAGAAGTTCATCGAGCCGTCCGGGGTGTGCGACGGGCCCGCGAGGATCTCCTCGGTGGTGCCGACGATGCCCAGGTCGACCAGCTTGCCGCGCGGCACGTCCTCGTGGACGGCCTCCATGCCCCAGTGGTGGCCCTTGCCGGGCGCGTCCGTGGCGCGGGCCAGCGGGGAGCCGATCATGACCGAGTCGGCGCCGCAGGCGATCGCCTTCGGCAGGTCGCCGGACCAGCCGACACCGCCGTCGGCGATGACGTGCACGTACCGGCCGCCGGACTCGTCCATGTAGTCGCGGCGGGCCGCGGCCACGTCGGCGACCGCGGTCGCCATCGGGACCTGGATGCCGAGGACGTTGCGCGTGGTGTGCGCGGCGCCGCCACCGAAGCCGACGAGGACACCCGCGGCGCCGGTGCGCATCAGGTGCAGGGCCGCGGTGTACGTGGCGCAGCCGCCGACGATGACCGGGACGTCGAGCTCGTAGATGAACTGCTTCAGGTTCAGCGGCTCGGACGCGCCCGAGACGTGCTCGGCGGAGACCGTCGTACCGCGGATGACGAAGATATCCACGCCGGCGTCGACGACCGCCTTGGAGAACTGCGCGGTGCGCTGCGGGGAGAGCGCCGCGGCGGTGACGACACCGGAGTCGCGCACCTCCTTGATGCGCTGCCCGATCAGCTCTTCCTTGATCGGGGCCGCGTAGATCTCCTGCAGACGACGGGTCGCGGTCGCCTCGTCCAGCTCGGCGATCTCGTCGAGCAGCGGCTGCGGGTCCTCGTACCGGGTCCAGAGACCCTCGAGGTTCAGAACTCCCAGGCCGCCCAGCTCGCCGATGCGGATGGCGGTCTGCGGCGACACGACCGAGTCCATCGGGGCGGCCAGGAACGGGAGCTCGAACCGGTAGGCGTCGATCTGCCAGGCGATCGAGACCTCCTTCGGGTCCCGGGTGCGCCGGCTCGGAACGACGGCGATGTCGTCGAACGCGTACGCCCTGCGGCCGCGCTTGCCGCGCCCGATCTCGATCTCAGTCACGATGTGTGGCCTTTCCCTCTACGTCTGCGCCTACCAGTATCCCCGACACAAGCGTGAGGGGCGGTTCCGGCCACATGCCGGAACCGCCCCCACGCGTCGCGCTGTGTTACTTCCTGCTGTAGTTCGGCGCCTCGACCGTCATCTGGATGTCGTGCGGGTGGCTCTCCTTGAGGCCCGCCGAGGTGATCCGGACGAACCGGCCGTGGGCCTGAAGCTCCGGAACCGTGCGGCCGCCGACGTAGAACATCGACTGACGCAGGCCGCCCACCAGCTGGTGGACGACGGCCGAGAGCGGGCCGCGGTAGGGCACCTGGCCCTCGATGCCCTCGGGCACGAGCTTCTCGTCGGAGGCCACGCCCTCCTGGAAGTAGCGGTCCTTGGAGAAGGAGCGCTGCTCGCCGCGGGTCTGCATGGCGCCGAGCGAGCCCATGCCGCGGTACGACTTGAACTGCTTGCCGTTGATGAAGAGCAGCTCGCCCGGGGACTCCTCGCAGCCCGCGAGCAGCGAGCCGAGCATCACCGTGTCGGCACCGGCCACGAGGGCCTTGGCGATGTCGCCGGAGTACTGCAGGCCGCCGTCGCCGATGACCGGGACTCCGGCCGCCTTGGCGGCGAGGGAGGCCTCGTAGATCGCGGTGACCTGCGGGACGCCGATGCCGGCGACGACGCGGGTGGTGCAGATGGAGCCGGGACCGACGCCGACCTTGATGCCGTCGACACCGGCGTCGATGAGCGCCTGGGCGCCGTCGCGGGTGGCGATGTTGCCGCCGATGACGTCGACGGAGGAGTTCGACTTGATCTTGGCGACCATGTCGCCGACCAGCCGGGAGTGGCCGTGGGCGGTGTCGACGACGATGAAGTCGACGCCCGCCTCGATCAGGGCCTGGGCACGCTCGTACGCGTCACCGGCGACACCGACGGCCGCGCCGACGAGCAGGCGGCCTTCCTTGTCCTTGGCGGCGTTCGGGTACTTCTCGGCCTTGACGAAGTCCTTGACCGTGATGAGGCCCTTGAGGATGCCCGCGTCGTCGACCAGCGGCAGCTTCTCGATCTTGTGGCGGCGGAGCAGCTCCATCGCGTCCACACCGGAGATGCCGACCTTGCCGGTGACCAGCGGCATCGGGGTCATGACCTCGCGCACCTGGCGGCTGCGGTCCGACTCGAAGGCCATGTCGCGGTTGGTGACGATGCCCAGGAGCTTGCCGCCCTGGTCGGTGACCGGGACGCCGCTGATGCGGAACTTCGCGCAGATCGCGTCGGCCTCGCCGAGCGTCGCGTCCGGGTGGACCGTGATCGGGTCGGTGACCATGCCGGACTCGGAGCGCTTCACCAGGTCGACCTGGTTGGCCTGGTCGGCGATCGAGAGGTTGCGGTGCAGGACACCGACACCACCCTGTCGCGCCATGGCGATCGCCATGCGGGACTCGGTGACCTTGTCCATCGCGGCGGAGAGCAGCGGGATGTTCACCCGCACGTTCTTCGAGATGTACGAGGCGGTGTCGATCTGGTCGGGCGCCATGTCCGACGCGCCCGGCAGCAGCAGCACGTCGTCGTAGGTCAGCCCGAGTGTCGCGAATTTCTCGGGCACTCCGTCGACGTTTGCAGTCATGACACCTTCCCCAAATGGTCTTGATCGGTGCGGATGTCCATGCTAACGGGCCGAAGCGGTGTCTCATTCCACGATCAAGATCAGCCGCAAGCTTTGGACGTTCGCACGTGTACGAAAGGGCCGAAAGGCCCCGGCAACACTTACTGCCTGGCTACTTCCCGGCCGGACTCGCCACGGATCACTGCTCCGCGAGCGCCCTGAGCCGGCTGAGCGCGCGGTGCTGCGCGACCCGGACGGCCCCCGGGGACATGCCGAGCATCTGCCCGGTCTCCTCGGCGGTCAGCCCGACCGCGACGCGGAGCACGAGCAGTTCGCGCTGGTTCTCCGGGAGGTTGGCGAGCAGCTTCTTGGCCCACTCGGCGTCGTCGCTGAGGAGCGCGCGCTCCTCGGGGCCGAGGGAGTCGTCGGGCCGCTCGGGCATCTCGTCGGAGGGAACGGCCGTCGACCCCGGGTGCCGCATGGCGGCCCGCTGGAGGTCGGCGACCTTGTGTCCGGCGATGGCGAAGACGAAGGCCTCGAAGGGCCTGCCCGTGTCCTTGTAGCGCGGCAGCGCCATCAGGACGGCGACGCAGACCTCCTGGGCCAGGTCCTCGACGAAGTGCCGGGCGTCGCCCGGCAGCCGGTTGAGGCGGGTGCGGCAGTACCGCAGCGCGAGCGGGTGCACCCGCGCGAGCAGGTCGTGCGTCGCCTGGGCGTCGCCGTCGACCGCACGGTGGACGAGCGCGCCGATCTCCCCCTGCCCGGCAGGCATGGGGGAACCCACGGTCTCGTCGTCGCGCATCGCTCCATGGTGCCCCGACGCTTCCGCGTTCGTGGCACCGCGTCCGTAGTTGTGCACCGAAGCGTTATGAGTAGGTGCGCCGGAACTCATCTCCCGCGCCCTCCCCTCCCGCTCGATCGACTCGTCCCCGAGGAACTCCACACCTCAAGGATGCGGCATTCCGCGGGGAAGTGACACAAGCCCACCCCGTCCACCCCACGACGGACGCGGGCGAGGACGGGGATGTAGCCGGTGACCTGCGACTCAGCGGACCAGGCCCCAGCGGAATCCGAGGGCGACGGCATGCGCCCGGTCCGAGGCGCCCAGCTTCTTGAAGAGACGCCGGGCGTGGGTCTTGACCGTGTCCTCGGAGAGGAAGAGCTCGCGCCCGATCTCCGCGTTGGACCGGCCGTGGCTCATGCCTTCGAGGACCTGGATCTCGCGTGCGGTGAGGGTGGGCGCTGCGCCCATCTCGGCCGAACGGAGCCGGCGCGGGGCGAGCCGCCAGGTCGGGTCGGCCAGCGCCTGGGTGACGGTGGCCCGCAGTTCGGCGCGCGAGGCGTCCTTGTGCAGATAGCCACGGGCACCCGCGGCGACCGCGAGGGCGACGCCGTCGAGGTCCTCGGCGACCGTGAGCATGATGATGCGGGCGCCGGGGTCCGCGGAGAGCAGCCGGCGGACGGTCTCCACGCCGCCCAGACCGGGCATGCGTACGTCCATCAGAATCAGGTCCGAGCGGTCCGCGCCCCAGCGGCGGAGGACTTCCTCGCCGTTGGCCGCGGTGGTCACGCGCTCGACACCGGGCACGGTCGCGACCGCGCGGCGGAGCGCCTCTCGGGCAAGCGGGGAGTCGTCGCAGACGAGAACGGATGTCATGCCTGACCTCCGCGGCTCTCGCAGCTGTAGCGCGTCACCTTGAGCCTCCAGGGCTGTACGTAATCGTCACCTGTGCGATTGACGCTCTCGGACACCTGCCCGATCGCTTGTTCCTTCAACCGCCTCCGCACTCTCAACGACGGTCACTCGAAAGAGTTACGGGTCGGACGGCGGCGTTCGGCACTCTACGTGAGGGAACGTGCGCGGAGGAGAGCGACGCGGCCCTTCTGTCCATCATCGAAAGCTATGCCCCATTTAGCGGGTTTTCTTCCCTTTTCGCAGTGTCTGTGGCTAGATTCGCAATGAGTCATATTTACATCTACTTAGACAGTAGGTGTACCGACCCGGAGCCGTCGGGGCCCCGAGGAGCCCCGGCCATAGCCATCCACCCGCCCACCTATCCGTTCGACACGGTTTCAAGGGGACAAGCGCAATGGCAGATTTCTCCCGCCTTCCCGGACCCAACGCCGATCTGTGGGACTGGCAACTGCTCGCGGCCTGCCGCGGAGTCGACAGCTCCCTGTTCTTCCACCCCGAGGGAGAGCGCGGCGCGGCACGGAGTGCGCGTGAGAACTCGGCGAAAGAGGTCTGCATGCGGTGCCCGGTGCGCGCGGAGTGCGCGGCACACGCACTCGCCGTGCGGGAGCCCTACGGCGTATGGGGCGGCCTCACCGAGGACGAACGCGAAGAGCTCATGGGACGCGCGCGCAATCGCCTGATCGCAGCGGCACCGACGGCGACGTCGGTTGCATCGGTCGCGTCCGCGGCTTCCGTGACATCCATGACGACAGCGGCGTCGGCATCCGGCCGGCCGATTGTGGAGCGCATGTGAAGGAACGTTTCCTCAACTAAGCAGCCCCAACGGAGCAGCACGGACGACCAGGAACACGGAGGGCCAGGAGCACGGAGAGCCAGGAGCCCGGAGGACCGGAGCCGCGCCCACGCGCGTGTCGCGACACCTACGCGCGCGTGGCGGCCCGGGTCAGTTCGTCGAGCGTGGCGGCGACGGCCGGGACCTGCGCCAGGTCGGGCAGCGTCAGGGCCACGATCTCCCGCTCCACGGCCGGCTCCACGGCCACGGTCCGCGCGCCCTTGGGCCGTACGGACTCGATGGCCAGCTCCGGCAGGACGGCCACGCCGAGACCGGCGCCGACCAGGCCCACCACGGCCGGGTAGTCGTCGGTGGCGAAGTCGATGCGGGGGGTGAATCCCGCCTCCTCGCACACGTCCACGAGCTGACGGCGGCAGCGCGGGCAGCCCGCGATCCAGGACTCGTCGGCGAGTTCGGCGATGCCGACGGACGCGGCCCCGGCGAGCCGGTGGCCCTCGGGGACGAGGCCCACCAGGCGGTCGGCGAGGATCGGCCGGACGACCAGGTCGTCCCACTCGGCCTGCCCGTCAGCCGGTCGACCGGTCTGCCCGGCTCCGTAGCGGAAGGCGAGGGCCACGTCGCAGTCGCCCCCGCGGAGCATCTCGATCGAGCGCGGCGGTTCGGCCTCGACGAGCGAGACGCGGGTGCCGGGGTGCGCGGCCCGCAGCGCGGCGAGCGCGGTGGGGACGAGGGTGGAGCTGCCGCTGGGGAAGGAGACCAGGCGGACCCGGCCCGCGCGGAGCCCGGCGATCGCGGCGACCTCCTCCTCCGCGGCGGTGAGCCCGGCGAGGATGCCGGAGGCGTGGCGGACCAGGACCTCACCGGCCTGGGTGAGGCGCATCTCGCGGGCCGTACGGATCAGCAGCGGCGTGCCGGCGGAGGCTTCGAGCGCCTTCATCTGCTGGCTGACGGCGGGCTGGGTGCAGCCGAGTTCGCGCGCGGCGGCCGAGAAGGAGCCGGTGGCGGCGACAGCGCGCAGGACGCGGAGATGACGTGCCTCGATCATGGACTCCATCATAAGCGAGTCTTGGGTTGGATGCTGAATATTCGCTCACGGCTTTGAGATGATGCCCGTAAAGTGCCTACATGACCTTGCTCAGTGTGAATGTGGGCCGCGCCAAGGCCGTGGACTACACCGACGCCGCCTCCGGCCTCACCGCCATCGACAAGCGCCCCGTCGACGGGCCCGTGCGGATCGAGGCGCCGGGGGCGCCCGGTGTCGGGACGAGCGGGCTCGCCGGGGACACGGTCTGCGACCTGCGCTTCCACGGCGGCGACGACCGGGCCGCGTACGCCTTCGCCCGCGAGGACCTGGACCGGTGGGAGCGGGAGCTCGGCCGTCCGCTGGCCAACGGCTCCTTCGGCGAGAACCTCACCACCCTCGGCCTGGACGTGAACGGGGCCCTGATCGGCGAGCGATGGCGGATCGGCGAGGAGGTCGTCCTCGAAGTCACCGGCGGCCGCATCCCCTGCCGTACCTTCGCGGGCTTCGTGGAGGAGAAGGGCTGGGTCCGGCGCTTCACGCAGTCGGAGGCCGGACCCGGCGCGCTGCTGCGGGTGATCGTGCCGGGCGAGATCCGCGCCGGAGACCCGATGACGGTCGTCCACCGGCCCGACCACGACATCACCGTCGCGCTGCTGCATCGCGCCGCGACCGCCGAACGCACCCTGCTGCCCCGCACGTTGGCCGCCGCCGCGTGGATGGAGTCCGGACTCCTCGCGCTCGCACGCCAGTACACGGAGAAGTACGCGCGCGCGTAGTCGCCGGTACGCGGACAAGAGCGTCCGCGGCGGGGCACTACCGTGCCCGTATGACGACTGCACTGATTACGGGCGCCACCGCGGGCATCGGGGCCGCCTTCGCACGGAGGCTCGCGGCCGACGGCCACGATGTCGTGCTCGTGGCACGGGACGTGAAGCGGCTCCGGGAGCAGGCGACCGAGTTGCACGACCGGCACGGCATCGAGGCCGAGGTGCTCTCGGCGGACCTCGCCGAGGAGAAGGGCATCGCCGCCGTCGAGGCCCGGCTCTCGGACCCGAAGCAGCCGGTGGACATGCTCGTGAACAACGCCGGCTTCGGCAACAAGGGCCGCTTCCTCGAAGTGTCCATGGCCGACGAGCTGAAGATGCTCACGGTGCACTGCGAGGCGGTGTTGCGGCTGACCTCGGCCGCCGCCGCCTCGATGAAGGAGCGCCACCGGGGCTCCGTGGTGAACGTCGCGTCGGTGGCGGCCTTCGTGCCCCGCGGCACGTACGGGGCGTCGAAGGCCTGGGTCGTGCAGTTCACCCAGGGCGCGGCCCGGGACCTGGCGGGCAGCGGGGTCCGGTTGATGGCGCTCTGCCCCGGCTTCGTACGGACCGAGTTCCACGAGCGGGCCGGGATGGGGACGGACAACATCCCGGGCTGGATGTGGCTCGACGCGGACAAGCTGGTGACGGCGGCGATCGCGGACCTGGACCGGGGGAAGACGCTGTCGATCCCCGACCCCCGCTACAAGGCCCTCATGGGTGTGGTGAAGCTGGCGCCGCGCGGCCTGCTCGGCGGGGTCTCCTCCAAGGCGGGCCGCAAGTACGGGCCGAAGTAGCGCGGTCACCGGTCGCGCGCGTCGAGGTCCAGTTCGACGGTGGTTCCGTTCCGCCAGGTCACGTGGAGCGTGTGGCCGGCGACCCGGACGGCCGCGAGGTCGGTGACGGGGGCCGGGGCGGGCTCGGCGGTGAGCGAGGCGAGGGCGACGAAGAGGGTGGCCGGGCCGCTCGTCGTGCCGTGCAGGGCGAGGGTGCGGCTGTCGGGACCCTGCAGGGTTTCCCCGGTGGGGAGTTCGGTGGGGAGTGCGGTGGCTCCGCGGTCCGTCGGATAGCCGTGGACCGGGTGGAGCTGCGCGTGCGGGCCCTCGGGAGTGGTGGCCCAGCCGGTCTGCCGTACAGGGGTCCCTTCCGGGGCACCGAGGACGAGATGGGCGCGGACCTCGGCGCGGCCGTGGGCGAGGGTCGCGGAGAGGATCCGTACGCCGGGGCACGGGGTGTGCCGGGAGGCGGCCCAGCCGGGGCCGGTACCGGCGGGGACGGCGGGGCCCCGGGTGGTGGTCCTCCCGTCTTCCGTCAGCAGGGCGAAGTGGTTGTCGGCGGGGGCCGGACCGGTGGTGGGTCCCGTACGGGTCGAGTAGGCGTGGCGGGCGTAGCCGGGGTCGTCCTCGGCCGCCTCGGCGCTCCCTACGTGGTTGCTGCCGTGGTTGTGGAGGCGTACGAGTCCGTCGGCGGCGGTGGTCTGGACGAGGAGTCCGGCCGGGGCGAAGGGGCGGACGGTGTCGGCGCGCTCGGCCGGCAGCGGTTCCTCGGGGTCGGTCCAGGCGGGGTGGTCCGCGGGCAGGAGGAGGCCGAGGAAGCCCTTGGACGCCCAGTAGGGGGAGCCGGGTCCCGAGTACTCCTGGACCAGGGGCGCGTACGGGCCGTGCCAGCCGAGGGTGAGGAGGCCGTTCGGGTCGGTGGCGCCCCGGTCGAGGAAGTACCTCAGGGTTCCGGAGGCGAGGCGGCGGGTGGCGCCGGGGGTGAGCGGGGTGTGCCCGGTGAGGGTGCCGAGCCAGGGGGCGGCGGCCGCGGCGAAGCGGTAGATCAGGGAGCGCCCGTACGGGAGCGGGGCGCCGTCGGCGTCGAAGAGGTGGACGTAGTCGTCGAGATGGGCGCGCAGGCGGGGCCCGTACCGGTCGAGGAGCTCCCGGTCGCCGGCGAGGTGGGCGTGGAGGACGGGGTAGAAGTGCAGGGCCCAGGCGTTGTAGTGGTCGAAGGCGCGGTTGTCGCCGTCGCTGTACCAGCCGTCGCCGAGGTACCAGTCCTCGATCCGGGCGAGTGAGCGGTCGACGGTGGCGGCGGCCCGGTCGGTGTCGGCGCCGACGTCCTGGAGGAAACCGGCGACGGTGAGGCCGAAGAGCCACCAGTTGTTGTCGACGGGGGACGGGCCGAGGGCGGGGCGGAGCCAGTCGGCGACCCGCTCGCGGGTGCGGTCGTCGAGCCGGTCCCAGAGCCAGGGGCGGGTGAGGCGGAGACCGAGGGCGACGGAGGCGGCTTCGACGATCGCCTGGCGGGTGTCGGTGGTGAGGGGCCAGGAGTCGGCGTCCGCACGTCCCGGCTGCGCGGTCCCGGCGGTGAGGCCTTCGGCGTACCGGGAGAGGTGGTCGTGCGGGTCGGCTCCCTGCCCGCCCGCGACCCTGAGTGCCGCGAGGAGGAAGGTGCGGGCCCAGCCCTCCAGGCCGTCGGAGCGGGCTCCGGACCAGCTGGGGCGGGGGCCCGGCAGATCGATCAGTCCGTGGTGGGGGGAGGCGAACGGGCGTACGGCCAGGAGGAGTCGATCGGCCGTGGTCTCCCAGTGGGCACGGGTCCAGCCGGTGTACGGGCTGAGCTCACGGTTCTCGGGCGGCGTGGGCATGATGCTCCCTGCGGCTTCCTGGGGCTCCCTGCGGTGACGACTGCGTCGCCGGGAATCCTGGACAGGCTCCGATCGAACGTCAAGAGATTCGGAGCGAATGATCGAAATTTCTTCCGTTCGATCATTCGGGGCCGTGTGTGAACTAAGGTCGGGGAACCACCACCACCGCGAGGGGGAACTGCGCCGTGCGCGAGAGTGCTGCCGAACGACACGACCGACTGCTGGCCCTGGTGCGCGAGCGCGGCACCGCCCGCGTCGCCGAGCTGGCCGAGCGGCTCGGGGTCTCCCCCGTCACCGCCCGCCGGGACGTCGAACTCCTGGCGGGCCGGGGCCTGCTCGACCGGGTGCACGGCCAGGTGTCCTGGCCTCGGCGACAGGGCACCCAGGGCGCCGGACGTCCCGGTGAGGGCCTGGTCATCGGCCTGCTCGCACCCTCCGCCACGTACTACTTCGCCGAGGTCATCCGGGGCGCGCACGAGGCCGCCGCCCGCGCCGGCGCCCGGCTCGTCCTGCGCGTCTCGGACTACCGGCCGGAGGAGGACCGGGCCCGCACCGAGGGACTGCTCGCGGCCGGCGCCGAGGGCGTGCTCGTCGCACCCGGCTGGCGCGGGCCCGAGGACCAGCGGGCGTACGGGGACTGGCTGACCGAACTCCCCGTGCCGGCGGTGCTCCTGGAGCGCCGGGCCGAACCCGGCAGCCCCCTCGACGGCCTCGACCGGGTCGCCTCCGACCACGGCCACGGCGTCCTGCTCGCCCTGCGCCACCTGCTCTCCCTCGGCCATGCGACGCCCCTGCTCGTGGCGCGCCGGGACTCGCCCACCGCGCTCGCGGTGCGCGCCGGGTACGCCGAGGCGCTGGGCACCCTGGGCCTGGCGGAGCCGCGCCCGGTCATCGACTCCGTACCGGCGGAGGCGGATCCGGAGGGCTTCGAGCGGGCGGTACGGGCGCTGCACGAGGCGGTCGCCTCCGGCCTGGCGAGCGCGGCCCTGGTGCACAACGACGTGGACGCGATCGAGATCGTGCAGCGCCTGGCCGAGCTGGGCGTACGGGTACCGCAGGACCTGGCCCTGATCGCGTACGACGACGAGGTCGCGGCGCTCGCCGACACCCCGCTGACGGCGGTCGCGCCGCCCAAGCGGCAGGTGGGGCGGCATGCCACCGAACTGCTCGTGGAGCGACTCGCCGAGCGGGACGAGGGCCCGGACGAGGACGCGGCACGGCGTCATCTGGGGCTGCTGCCGAGGCTGCGGGTGCGGGAGTCGTGCGGGGCGCACACCCCGTAACCTTCTGATCTTTTTTCGATCAATCAATCTTTCGCTCTTGACTTCGGTCATGAACGGTCACAGGATCACGGCCACAACCTCCCCGCCGCCGCCCTTCAGGAGTCGTGCCGTGACCCGTAGTTGGAGCAGAACGTCCCGTGTCATAGCCGGCACCGCCACCGCCCTCGCCGTACTCACGGCCTGCGGCGGCGGCGGTGACGACACCGCGAACAAGCCGAACGGGCCCGTGACCATCACCTTCTGGGGCTGGGCCAAGGGCTCCAAGGACGTCGTCGACGCCTTCAACGCCTCCCACACCGACATCCAGGTGAAGTTCGAGGAGATCCCCTCCGGCACCGCCGGCGGCTACGCCAAGATCTCCAACGCCGTGAAGGCCGGCAACGCCCCCGACCTCGTCTCCATCGAGTACTCCTCGCTCCCCGAGTTCGTCAGCTCCGGCGCCCTCCAGGACATCGGCGGCCAGTTCACCGAGGCCGACCGCGCCAAGCTCCTCCCGCAGACCGTCGAACTCACCACCCTCGGCGGCAAGTCCTGGGCCGTCCCCTTCGACGCCGCCCCGCAGGCCTTCTTCTACCGCAAGGACCTCTTCGCGAAGTACAAGGTCCAGGTCCCCACCACCTGGGACGAGTTCAAGAAGGCCGCCGAGCAGGTCAAGAAGGCCGACGCCAAGGCCCGTATCGGCACCTTCTTCCCGGACGACCCGACCACCTTCGAGGCGATGGCCTGGCAGGCCGGCGCCCAGTGGTTCAAGGCCGAGAACGACACCTGGAAGATCGACACCACCGACGCCGCCACCACCAAGGTCGCCGCCTACTGGCAGGGCCTCCTCGACGCCGGACTCGTCCACAAGAACGCCTCCTTCAGCCCCGAGTGGACCGGCTCCCTCAAGAACGGCACCACCATCGGCTACCTCGGCGCCTCCTGGGGCGCGGGCGTCCTCAAGGGCACCCTCCCCGAGCAGGACGGCAAGTGGGCCGTCGCCCCGATGCCCAGCTGGGACGGCAAGCCCGCCAGCGGCATGCTCGGCGGCACCTCCTTCGCCGTGACCAAGGACAGCAAGCAGCAGGCCGCCGCCGTCACCTTCGCCGAGTGGATGTCCACCACCGAGGCCGGCGTGAAGGCCCGCATCGCCTCCGGCACCTCCTCCGCCTTCCCCGCCGCCACCGCGCTGCGCCCCGTCGCCAAGAAGGCCTTCGACGCGAGCTACTACGGCGGCCAGGACATCTACGCCCTCTTCGAGACGGCGGGTGCCTCCATCGGCCCGAGCTGGGCCTGGGGCCCGACGACCGGCACCACCAACACCACCATCAAGGACCACTTCGGCAAGATCACCCAGGGCGGCCCCGGCATCGCCGACGCCGTCAAGGCCGGTCACGACGCCACCGTCGCCGAACTCACCAAGCGCGGCCTGAAGGTCGAGGGCTGACCGGATGAAGGCCCGCACCCGCGCCGCCACGATCCTGCTGACCCCCTTCTTCCTGCTCTTCACCGCGGTGATGGTGGTGCCGATCGGATACGCGGTCTGGCTCAGCCTCTTCACCGAGAAGCAGTCCGGACTGGGCTTCGGCGGCACCGAGACCGTCTTCACCGGCCTCGACAACTACACCGCGGCGCTGGGTGACCGGGCCTTCCGCGAGGGCTTCGGCGTCCTGCTCGGATACTGCCTGCTCTACATCCCGCTGCTGCTCGCCGGAGCCCTCGGCCTCGCCCTCCTGCTCGACTCGGCACTCGCCCGTGCCCGCCGCTTCTTCCAGCTCGCGCTCTTCCTGCCGCACGCCGTCCCCGGCATCATCGCCGCGCTGATCTGGGTCTACCTCTACACGCCCCAGCTCAGCCCGGTCGTCCAGGCCATGGAGGCCGGCGGCATCGGCTTCGACTTCTTCTCCCCCGAAGGAGCCCTGCCCTCCGTCGTCAACATCGCGCTGTGGGAGTGGCTCGGCTACAACATGGTCATCTTCTACGCGGCCCTCCAGGCCATCGACCGCTCCGTCCTCGAAGCGGCCACCGTCGACGGGGCCGGCGCCTGGCGCATCGCCTTCTCCGTCAAGATCCCGCTGGTCAAGGCCTCACTCGCGATGGTCGGCCTCTTCACGATCATCGGCTCCCTCCAGCTCTTCACCGAGCCGCTGATCCTCAACAAGGGCACCGGCTCCGCCGTCACCTCCACCTGGACGCCGAACATGTACGCCTACACCGCGGCCTTCGACCGCAACGACTACGGGCTCGCCGCGGCGGCGTCCGTACTCCTCGCCCTGACGGCGGCGCTGCTCTCCTTCGCGGTGACCCGGGTGACGGGCCGCCGCAAGGCCGGCACGGCCCGGAAGCCCGCGCCGGCCCGCAAGCCCGCGACCGCGCGGAAGGAGCGCACGGCATGAGCGGCACCCGCACCCCCAACCGATGGCTCTCCAAGACGGCCGTCAACGGCGCCCTCGTCCTCGCCGTCGTCTACATGCTCTTCCCGCTGGTCTGGCTGCTGACCGCCGCCACCAAGGACGCTGGCGGTCTCCTCGCCGGAAACGCCTTCTCCTTCGAGGGCTTCGACCTCGGCGGCAACCTCTCCCGGCTCGCCGAGTACAACGACGGCATCTACTTCCACTGGTACGCCAACAGCCTGCTCTACGCCGGACTCGGCGCCCTCGCCTGCTCGTTCGTCAGCGTCGCCGCCGGATACGCCTTCCACGTCTACGACTTCCGCGGCAAGGAGAAGCTCTTCGGCCTGGTCCTCCTGGGCGTGCTCGTCCCCACCACCGCGCTCGCCCTGCCGATGTACCTCCTGGCCAGCGAGGTCGGCGTCGTCAACACCTACTGGGCCGTCCTGATCCCCGTCCTCGTCAACCCCTTCGGCGTCTACCTGTCCCGGGTCTTCTGCGGCGGCTACATCCCCGACGAGGCCCTGGAGGCAGCCCGTATCGACGGAGCGGGCGAACTGCGCGTCTTCTGGTCCATCGGTCTGCGCATGGTCATGCCCGGCTTCGTGACCGTCTTCCTCTTCCAGTTCACCGCCGTCTGGAACAACTTCTTCCTCCCCCTGGTGATGCTGTCGGACCAGAAGCTCTACCCGCTGAGCCTCGGCCTGTACGCGTGGAACAGCAACGCCCACGCCGAACCCGACTTCTACCCCCTCGTCGTCACCGGATCCCTGCTCGCCGTCGTCCCCCTCGTCGTCGCCTTCGTCTCCCTCCAGCGCCACTGGAAGGCCGGTCTGACGGCCGGCAGCGTCAAGTGAGGAGCTCAGGTACAACGATGCACCCGACCACCGACAACCGCCCCGCACTGCTCCTGGCCATGGGCGAGGGCGTGGCCGAACGCCTCTTCACCCCCGCCCACCGCACCCGCCTCGCGTCCCTCACCCGCACGGACCCGCACCTGGTCGCCCACGACCTGACGTCCCGGGACCCACGGATCACCACCGCCCTCGCCGAGGCCGAGATCCTCCTCACCTGCTGGGGAGCGACCCCGCTCACCGCCGAGGTCCTCGACCGCGCACCGCGCCTGCGGGCCGTCGTCCACGCGGCCGGCTCGGTCAAACACCACATCACCGAGGCCTGCTGGCACCGGGGCCTGCGCGTCACCTCGGCCGCCGCCGCCAACGCGCTGCCGGTCGCCGAGTACACGCTCGCCGCGATCCTCTTCGCGGGGAAACGGGTCCTCGGCTCGGCCCAGCGGTACGCCGAACTCCGCGCCGACCACGCCTGGCTCACCGAGTCCGCCACCTGGGGCAACTACCGCCGCACGGTCGGCATCGTGGGCGCGTCCCGCATCGGCCGCAGGGTGATCGACCTCCTGCGCCCCTTCGACATCGAGATCCTCCTGTACGACCCGTACGTCGACGTCCCGCCCCCCGGCGTGGAACTGGTGACGGACCTCGACGAACTGTGCGCCCGCAGCACGGTCGTCTCGGTCCACGCCCCCCAGCTCCCGTCCACGTACCGCATGATCGGCGCGCCCCAGCTGGCGGCGATGCCGGACGGGGCGACCCTGATCAACACCTCCCGAGGCTCCCTGATCGACGAACAGGCCCTCCTCCCCCACCTCCTGGCAGGCCGCCTCCACGCCACCCTGGACGTCACGGACCCGGAACTCCCACCGCCGGACTCCCCCCTCTACACCCTCCCGAACGTCCTGCTCACCCCGCACGTGGCGGGCTCCCTGGGCAACGAACTCCACCGGATGACGGACCAGGCGCTGGAGGAGGTCGCGCGGTACGTCCGGGGCGAACCCTTCGCGGAGGAGGTCAGGGCGTCAGACCTCCAGCGCTCGGCGTAGGCGGTCGGCCTCGGCGAGGACGAGGGGAACCGCCTCGGGCGCGACGGCGAGCACGGCCGGCAGCACGGACCGCCAGCCCCCGAGCCGCAGCGCGAGGACGGCCCAGCGCCGGGCCAGGGCGGGGTCGGGTCCTGCACGGGCCAGCAGGGCGTACGCCTCGCCGCACTCGCGCCCGATGTGGTGCATCCCGCCGAGCAGCGCGGCGGCACGGTCGCACTGACCGGCTCGGACGAGTTCGGTGACCAGCTCGGCGAGTGCGTGCTTCACCCAGCCCGTCCTGGACCGGAAGAAGTCGACCGCCTCGTCGTACGCACCGATGAGGACCAGCGCGAGCTCCGTGACAGCGGGCTGCCTCCGCCGCACCAGGGACTCGGCCCCCGAGCGGGCCCGGCGGGTCTCTCCGAGTCCGTAGTCGGCCCGTACGGCGTCGAGCGGCAGATACCCGTCCTCCGCCGCCACCCCGTGTACGACCTCGAGCAAGCGCCGGGCGTCGTCGAGGCGGCCCTGGCGTACGCACTCCAGGGCCAACCCCGCGGACACCTCCTTGACGTGCGGCGGCCAGGACCACTTCGCCGCCAGCTCCGACGCACGCTCCCAGGCGCCCGCCGCGGCGAAGATCACGGCCGCCTCGCCGAGGAGGTTCGGCGGCGCGTCCCGATGGCCGACCAGGCTCAGGGCACGGTCGAAATCCCCCGCGGCCGCATGGGCCGCGACGACCCGGGGCAGCAGGGTCCGGCGCTCGTGCTCGGTCCCTTCCCGGGCGCGGGCCTCCGCCCACTCCACCCGGCCCACCGCGAGCGCGGCGGAGACGACGCTCTCGGAGTCCAGGCCCGGCTCGTCCTCCACGGCCCGGAAGAGGTCCGCCGCCTCGTCGCGCCGACCGGCCTCCCCGAGGGCCCGGACGAGCGCTGCCAGATCCCCGGCGAGGGCCTCACGGGGAAGGACCCGGCTCCGCTCCTCCTCGGCGGTGAGCAGACTCCGGGCCTCCACGGCACGACCGGCGCCGTACAGCGCCTCCGCGAACACGGCGCGAGCCTCCGTGTTCCCCTCGATCCCGTCGACCAGCGCGCGGGCACGGTCGGACGCGCCCTCGGTGACCAGTCGGCGCAGGAAGACGCCGAGCACCTGGAGTCGCTCGGAGCTTTCGCCCACCCTTCTCCACCACGCGCCCGGGTTCTCCACGAGCCTTCCGCAGAGCGTGGCGACCGTGTCCAGGTCTCCGCGCGCCAGCAGGGCCGACACGATGGCCGGCCAAGGATCGTTCCAGGGCATCTCCTCCCTCGGGGCGACGGCCATGGCCTGCTCGACGGCGCCGGTCAGAGCCAGTTCGCGAGCGGCATGCGCGCGTACGAGGATCCACTCGGTGCCTTCCATGGTCCCGGCGACGTCCCAGGCCTCGTCCCACCAGCCGTTCCTGAAGAGCGCGGAGGCGAACCCGGCGGCTCCCTCGTCTCCGCTGTCCGCACGCGCCGCCGCGACCTCCCCCGCGGCGACGAGTTCATCGACCAGGGACACCCTCAGGGCAGACTCCCGGGGCCCCAGGCTCAGCCGGTCCAGCATCGCCGCTTTCAGCGCGGCGTCCGCCGCGCCGGGATGCCCGGCCGCTCGCAGCGCGACCGACGCCCGGAGCAGCACCGCCGCACGCCCGCCGGGTGCCTGCTCCGGCCGGTACGCCTCCCGTTCCGCCTCGGTGACACGGCCCGCGTCGATCAGCGCCTCGACTATGCCGGCCCTGGTCCGGGCCCCGCTGCCGTCGTCCGGCTCGTCCCGCCCCACTCTGACGGCCTGCTCGTACCGTCCCGCGGAGAGCAGGCCGTCCAGCAGCGCACGACGGGGCCCGCGGGCTTCGTAGGAGCCGATCGTCGTCAGCCGCCGCTCGGCACGGTCGTACGCGCCGAGCCGGACGAGCAGCCGGGTGACCGCGGCGGCCGCCAGGTCGTACGAGTGAAAAGGACGGGTCGACAGGGCCTCCGTCAGCTCCTCGGCCTCGTCGACGAGCTCCATGGCCCGCTCCCGCGTCCCCCCGTCCAGCAGCTTGCCCGCCACCGTGCAGAGTCCCGCGACGGCGGCCACTCCCTCCATGCTCCGCGCGAGCGCCACGGCACGGTCCGGCATGCCCACGGCCGCCCAGCCGCTCAGCAACGCGAGGGGCACGCTTCCACTGACCCGGTCCAGCCTCGACCTGCGCATCGCCAGCCTCAGCGCCGCCGCCACCGAGCCTTCGCGCTCCGCCGCGCCCAGGACCACGTCCGCCGCCGCCCCGATCTCCGCCAGCGCCGCCGCGTCGCCCCCTGTCACGGCGAGGAGCCGGGCGTGCCGCCGCCCGTCCCCCACGCATCGCACCAGCCGCTCGACGTCCCCCTCCGCCCGCAGCATCGGCACGTACCCGTGCAGCAGGTAGTCCGGGGTCCCCTCCGGCCAGCCCCGTTCCCGCCAGTGGTCCGCCCACGCGTGCAGCACCGCCCGCCACCGGGCGAGTTCCCGCTCCCCCAGCATCTCCCGCGCTCCGGTGGCCAGTTCCTCGTGCGCGAGCAGGTACGTTTCGCCCCGGACCGCGAAGGTCCGCCCCGGGCCCGTCCGCAGCACGTCCCGCACCCGGTACGGCACTCCCTCCGTCAGCTCCGCGAGGTCGTCCGCCGTGAGGCCGCCCCCCGCCGCCGTGAGCAGGGCGAGCAGGTCGTACGGGAGACCGCCCGCCTCCAGGAGACGCTTCAGCTCGCGTTCCGCGTCCGTGCGGATCGCGTGGGCCCTCGGGGACGGTGTCAGGGTGCGGACGACCGCGGACCTGAGCGGATGGTCCTCGGGGACGTCGGCCGGGAGCGGCGGGTTCGGGCGGCCCGCGACGATCACCCGGAGGTCGTACGGCAGCAGGCTCGCGATCGAGTGGGCGTCCGCTCCCGTCGTCACACCCCGGTCCTCGTCCAGCCCGTCCACGAGGAGGACCAGTCGCTCGCCGCGCGCCGCGCAGGCCTCGGCGGCGGAGGCGTACAGGCGCAGGAGGTGGGCCTCCCTGGTCGCGGCCGTCAACAGGGCCGGCAGGCCCTCGCCCGCCAGTTCCGCGAGTTGTTCCAGGACCACGTCCGTGTACGCGGCGACGTCGTTGTGGGCGCCGAGTCGGGCGGTGACGAAGAAGGGGACGATCCGTACGCCCGGCGGCGGGTCGAGGGCGAACCACGCCATCAGCGCCGTCTTCCCCGCCCACGCGCCCGCGCGCCAATGCGCGTACGCCGGCCCCGAGTCGGCGCGGCAGAACTCGGCCAGCTCGGCCAACTCCTCCTCCCGGCCGACGAGTTCCGGCGGGGCGATCCGGCGGACCTGCTCCCGGTAGGCCGAGCGGACCGCCTCCCCGGCCCCGACCGTGATCCGGTTGTGGCTGCCGACCACCACGGTTCCCTCGCCGTTGTCGACCGTGACCGACCGTGCTCCCCCTGCCCGCTCCATGCGTCCAACCTAGACTGGAGGGGTCCCACCTGGGTCGGGATCGGGAGGCGTCATGACGTTCACGCAGATCATCGACTTCAAGACCAGCCGGGTCGACGACATGAACCGGCTCATGGACCGGTGGATCGAGCAGACCAAGGGCAAGCGGACCGCCACCCACAGCGTCCTCGGCAGAGACCGGGCCGATTCCACGCATCTCGTGGAGATCATCGAGTTCCCGTCGTACGACGTGGCCATGCGGAACTCGCAGCTTCCCGAGACCGATCGGATCTTCCGGGAGATGGTCGCGCTCTGTGACGAGATGCCGACCTTCACCGACCTGGACGTGGTCCGGGACGAGGCCCTGTACAAGAACAACGCCCGGCGTTTCCTGGAGATGATCGCGACCGAGCCGGAGCTCGCGCTGCTCGACGAGCTGCTCGCCGAGGGGTGCCACTTCCGCAATCCGGCCAACGCCCAGGACACCATCGGCATGGACGCGTTCCGGCGCGAGGTGGAGATGTGGCGGGGCGGCTTCGACTTCGCCTTCACCGTGGACGACCAGATCGCCGAGGGCGACCGGGTCTGCACCCGCTGGACGTGGAAGGCCACCCACAACGGCGACTTCATGGGGCTCCAGCCCACCGGTATGGACGTGACCATGACCGGGGTGATCATCCACCGCTTCCGGGACGACGGGAAGATCGTCGAGGCGTGGTGGCATTACGACATGCTCGGGCTGATGGCGCAGCTCGGCGCCGTGGAGGGATAGCGGGAGAAACGCCGAGGCCCGGTGCCCCCGCGACGGGGGCACCGGGCCTCAGTGATCAGTTACGACACGCGTCAGTGCGAGTGGCCGTGACCGTGGCCGTGACCGTGGTCCGCCGGCTCCTCTTCCTTCTTCTCCACCACGAGGGTCTCGGTGGTGAGGAGGAGGGAGGCGATCGAGGCGGCGTTCTCCAGGGCGGAGCGCGTCACCTTCACCGGGTCGATGACGCCGGCCTTGACCAGGTCGCCGTACTCGCCGGTCGCGGCGTTGAAGCCCTGGCCCTTGTCGAGCTCCGCCACCTTCGAGGTGATGACGTAGCCCTCGAGACCGGCGTTCTCGGCGATCCAGCGCAGCGGCTCGACGGCGGCGCGGCGGACGACCGCGACACCCGTGGCCTCGTCGCCGGTCTTGCCGAGGTTGTCCTCGAGGACCTTGACGGCGTGGACCAGAGCGGAGCCACCACCGGAGACGATGCCCTCCTCGACCGCGGCGCGGGTCGCGGAGATGGCGTCCTCCAGACGGTGCTTCTTCTCCTTGAGCTCCACCTCGGTGGCGGCGCCGACCTTGATGACGCAGACGCCACCGGCGAGCTTCGCCAGGCGCTCCTGCAGCTTCTCGCGGTCCCAGTCGGAGTCCGTGGACTCGATCTCGGCCTTGATCTGGTTGACGCGGCCGGCCACCTCGGACGAGTCGCCGCCACCGTCGACGATCGTGGTGTCGTCCTTGGTGATGGTGACGCGACGGGCGGTGCCGAGCACGTCGAGACCGGCCTGGTCGAGCTTGAGGCCGACCTCCTCGGCGATGACGGTCGCACCGGTGAGGGTGGCGATGTCGCCGAGCATGGCCTTGCGGCGGTCACCGAAGCCGGGGGCCTTGACGGCCACGGCGTTGAAGGTGCCACGGATCTTGTTCACGACCAGGGTCGACAGGGCCTCGCCCTCGACGTCCTCGGCGATGATCAGGAGCGGCTTGCCGGCGCCGGCCTGGATGACCTTCTCCAGGATGGGCAGCAGGTCCTGGATCGAGGAGATCTTGCCCTGGTTGATCAGGATGTACGGGTCGTCGAGGACGGCCTCCATACGCTCCTGGTCGGTCACCATGTACGGGGACAGGTAGCCCTTGTCGAAGGCCATGCCCTCGGTGAAGTCGAGCTCCAGGCCGAAGGTGTTGGACTCCTCGACGGTGATGACACCGTCCTTGCCGACCTTGTCCATCGCCTCGGCGATGAGCTCGCCGACCTGCTGGTCCTGCGCGGAGAGCGCGGCGACGGCGGCGATGTCGGACTTGTCCTCGATCGGGCGCGCGGTGGCGAGCAGCTCGTCGGAGACGGCCTTGACGGCGGCGTCGATGCCCTTCTTCAGGGCGGCCGGGGACGCACCGGCGGCGACGTTGCGCAGACCCTCGCGGACCAGGGCCTGGGCGAGCACGGTGGCGGTGGTGGTGCCGTCGCCCGCGATGTCGTTGGTCTTGGTCGCCACCTCCTTCACCAGCTGGGCGCCGAGGTTCTCGTACGGGTCCTCGATCTCGACCTCGCGGGCGATCGTGACACCGTCGTTGGTGATGGTGGGGGCGCCGAACTTCTTGTCGATGACGACGTTGCGGCCCTTGGGGCCGATCGTCACCTTCACCGTGTCGGCAAGCTTGTTGACGCCGCGCTCAAGGGCGCGACGGGCGTCCTCGTCGAACTTCAGGATCTTCGCCATGGGAGCGGTTCAGCCCTCTCGGAATCGGGGTGGAACGAACCGCGCCCCGGGGCGCCTGGAAGGGGCCTCGGGGCGCAGCTCTGAGCATCTGCTTCAGTGCTCGGTACTTCAGGTACTTCGGTACGTCGGTGAATTACTTCTCGACGATCGCGAGCACGTCGCGAGCCGAGAGGACGAGGTACTCCTCGCCGTTGTACTTCACCTCGGTGCCGCCGTACTTGCTGTACAGCACGATGTCGCCGGTCTTGACGTCGAGCGGCAGACGCTCGCCGTTCTCGAAGCGGCCCGGGCCCACGGCCAGGACGACGCCCTCCTGGGGCTTCTCCTTGGCGGTGTCCGGAATGACCAGGCCAGAGGCGGTGGTCTGCTCGGCGTCGAGCGGCTGGACCACAATGCGGTCCTCGAGCGGCTTGATGGCAACCTTGGAGCTGGTGGTCGTCACGATCCGACCTCCCCCTTCGGAGATCTCGGGGTTAACTGTCTGAGGTGGCGACCAGGTGGATCCGTCGTCGCGGGTGCCGGACCTGCCCGTCGCTCTGTTGGCACTCTCCAGTGGTGAGTGCCAGAGCCGAGACTATGACCGCGATTAGCACTCGGTCAAGCGGAGTGCCAATTCCTCACTCGTGGCGGTGTCCTCGCGGCGCGGAGGGGCCTCAGTGACCCCGGCCGCCCGGCACCGGCGGCAGCTCCGTCGACGCGTGGTCGGCCGCCGGCGCCGGCTTCGCGTCGCGGGGGCCGACGCGTTCCACCGCCTTCCGGCCGAGCCGCTCGATCGAGTCCACGGTCGAGGCGCAGCCGGTGAGACCCAGCACGAGCACCGCGGCCAGCAGCGCCGGCACCCGCCGCCCGGTCGCGGAGGACCCCTGCCGTCCGGTCGCGGATGCCCCCCGTCGTCCGGTCACGCGTGGTCCCCGTCGTCCGGTCACACGTAGTCCTCGAGCTTCGCGACCGCGTACCCCTTGGCCGTGATCACGTTCATCACCCGGCGGATCATGTCGGGCATGGAGCCCTTCCAGTCCTGCTTGCCCCGGAAGTGGGTGAGGACGATGTCGCCGGGGTGCAGGTCCCGGTCCCACTCGCGCCACTCCATGTGGTCGGGGAACGCCTCGGAGGCCCACAGCGGGACGGCCTCGACCCCGCAGGACTTGGCGGCGCGCAGGGTGTCCTCGTTGTAGTTGCCGTACGGCGGGCGGAAGAGCGGGGGCCGCTTGCCGAATCGTTTCTCGATGACGTCCTGCATGCCGCAGATCTCGCGCTTCTGCTGCTTGTACGAGAGTCCGGGCAGGTAGCGGTGGTTGAGGGTGTGGTTGTGGAGGGAGACCCCGGACTCCTGCGACTTCTGCATCCGGGCGAAGTAGCCGTAGTCGTCCTTGACGACGTAGTCGCTGAGGAAGGCGCTGTAGGGGATCCGCAGTTCGTTCATCATCCGCAGCAGCGCCGGGTCCTTCTCCGCGCCGTCGTCGATCGTCAGGAAGACGACCTTCTGCTTGGTCGGCACGGTGGTGAAGACGGGCGGGAGTCCTTCGCCGTCCGTCTCGAAGCCCTTGCGGGTGGTGATCTTCGGCTTGACGGCGGGCGGGGCGGGCGCTTCGAGCGGGGGCTTGGCGAGGCCCCACTTCTTGGCGGCGAGCACGCGGGCGGTCCGCCGCTTGTGGACCTTCTCGACGTACGCGTCGAGCGCGCGGGCCGCACTCTGGCCCTGCACCTGCCTCTGGGCCTGCTGCCCGGCGGCGGGGGCGGGCGCGCCGCGGTCCGGCTCGGCGCCGTCGGAGCAGGCCGTGGCGGCGGAGGCGAGAGCGGCGACGACGAGCACCGCCCCGAGCGCCCGAGTGGAACCGTGCACACCTTTTGCCATCGTTTATTCCTTTTGTCGTACGAGTCGTATGGCGCCGCATCCTGTCAGCGCGGGAGCCCCTCGCGGGGTACGACACCGCCGTACGTGCCCTCGGTCCCCCGGCCGGCCCACAGCATCACAGGGCCCACAATGGGACGGGTGACCGACCTCGCCTCCTTCGCCCCTCTGCTCGGCCCCGAGGGCCAGACGCTCCTCACCGCCCTGCGCGACTACGACCCCGCCCAGGAGCTGGCGGTCGCCTCCCGGCTGCGCCGTGACCACCCCGCCGAGCTGGTCACGGCGGCCATCGGGCAGGCGCGGCTGCGGCAGCGGGCGGTGGCGAAGTTCGGCGCGGAGGACGCGTACCGGATGTACTTCACCCCGAACGGCGTCGAGCAGTCGACGCGCGCCTCGGTCGGCACCTACCGGGCGGCCCGCATGAAGGCGCTCGGGGTACGGAGCGTCGCGGACCTCTGCTCCGGGATCGGCGGCGACGCGATCGCGCTCGCCCGTGCCGGGATCTCCGTGCTCGCCGTCGACCGCGACCCGCTCACCGCCGAGGTGGCCCGCGCCAACGCCGAGGCCCTCGGCCTCGCGGAGCTGATCGAGGTGCGGTGCGCGGACGTCACCGACATCGACACCGCCCCGTACGACGCGGTCTTCGTCGACCCGGCGCGGCGCGGCGGCCGGGGCCGGATCTTCGACCCGGAGGCGTACTCCCCGCCGCTCTCCTGGGCGGTCGAGGCGGCCCGCAGGGCCCCGCACGCGGCGCTCAAGGTGGCCCCGGGCATCCCGCACGAGGCGGTTCCCGACGAGGCCGAGGCCGAGTGGATCTCGGACGGCGGGGACGTCAAGGAGGCCGTCCTCTGGTTCGGTACGGAACCGGGCGCCCGCCGGGCCACCCTGCTGCCCTCGGGCGCGGGCCTCACCGGCCGCGGCCTCCCCGACCCGGCGGTCCGCCCGGTCGGCCGCTACCTCTACGAGCCGGACGGCGCCGTCATCCGCGCCCACCTGGTCGCCGAGGTGGCGGAGGACCTGGCCGGTGGCCTGATCGACGAGACGATCGCGTACATCACGGCGGACGCGCTCGTCCCGACCCCGTACGCCGCCGCGTACGAGATCACCGACGAACTCCCCTTCAACCTGAAGAAGCTGAAGGCCCTGCTGCGGGAGCGCGAGGTCGGCACCCTGACGGTGAAGAAGCGCGGCTCCGCGGTCGAGCCCGAGGAGATCCGCCGCAAGGTGAAGCCGAAGGGCCCCCACTCGGCGACGGTCCTGCTCACCCGGGTGGCGGGAGCGCCGACGATGCTGATCGGGAGGCCGGCGGGGGGTCGGTGAACCGGCGGAGGCGGCGGTGAGCCGCGGAGGCGGTGAGCCGCGGAGGCGGTGAGGCGGCGGTGAGCCGGTGGACCCCGCCGCTCAGGCGGCCGTGCTCGCCTCGGACCGCCGCCGGCCCGTCAGCCGTACCGCCAGGCGGTAGTGCCCGATGGCCTTGACCAGGCCCGTCAGGCCGGTGACCCAGAGGATCAGGGCGACTCCCATGCCGTAGGCGACCAGTCCGTAGCCGTCGTCCCGGCTGACGCCGGCCGGGACCGCGAAGCCCATCCAGAGGCCGAGTCCGCACATCGCGAAGGACATCAGCAGCCAGTTGACGCTGAGGCCGGGCGCACGCAGCCGGGCGTCCGTCGGGCCGTGCCGGTCCAGGGCCGCCCACTGGACGAGGCGCTCGCGGATGATCCGGTCGCGGCGCAGGCTGCGGATCGTCAGCCACACGGCGGGGACGAGGACGCCGATGCCGAGGGCCGCCGCGAAGAGGTCCATCATCATCATGATCGGGTCGAAGACGGGTCCGCCCAGCGAGGTGAGCAGGACGCCGATCAGGGACCAGCCCAGCTGGAGCAGGAGGAACCAGAGCAGGAACAGCGCGAGCCGCCCGGCGCCGAGCAGCCGTCGGGCCAGCTCGTCCAGCGCCCGCGCCCGGTCGGCGAGGCGCGCGTCCCGGTCGGGCCAGCTCTGGATCTCGGCGGGCGGGGGCGGTGGAGGCAGCGGATTGCGCGGGGACATGCCAAGCACCCTACGGGCGCGTCACGAAGCCTCCAACTCCCGCGCCCTCCCCCGCAGCAGCTCCCGCTCGCTCTCGTTGCGGGTGAGTTCCGCCGCCGCCTCGAACTCCGCCCGCGCCTCCTCCGTCCGGCCGAGCCGGGCCAGCAGGTCGCCCCGCACGCTCGGCAGCAAGTGGTAGCGCGCCAGGCCCGGTTCGGCGGCCAGGGCGTCGACGATCGGGAGCGCCGCCGCGGGGCCCTCGGCCATCGACACGGCGACCGCGCGGTTCAGCTCGACGACCGGTGAGGGGGTCAGGGCGCCCAACTTCCCGTAGAGCGCGGCGATCGTCGCCCAGTCCGTCTCCTCGTACGAGGCGGCCCGCGCGTGGAGGGCGGCGATCGCGGCCTGGAGGGCGTACGGCCCGTAGGAGCGCCCGTCCCCGGCGCGTTCGAGCGCGGCGTATCCGCGCCGGATGAGGAGCCGGTTCCAGCGCCGCCGGTCCTGCGCGGCGAGCAGCACCGGCCGCCCGTCGGGTCCGGTCCTGGCCGCCGTCCGCGAGGCCTGGAGCTCCAACAGGGCGGCCAGACCCTGCGCTTCGCCCTCCTGGGGCACGAGCGCGGCGAGGACCCGGGCGAGCCTCAGCGCGTCCTCGCACAGGCCCGGCCGCAGCAGGTCGCCGCCGGCGGTCGCCGCGTACCCCTCGTTGAAGATCAGGTAGATCACTTCCAGGACGGAGCCGAGCCGGGCCGCCCGCGCCTCCCCGTACGGCACCTCGAACTCCACGCCCGCCTTCGCGAGCGTCCGCTTGGCGCGGGTGATCCGCGCCGCGACGGTCGCCTCCGGTACGAGGAAGGCGCGGGCGATCTCGTCCGTCCGGAGCCCGCCGACGAGCCGCAGCGTGAGAGCCGCGCGGGCCTCGGCGGAGAGCACCGGGTGGCAGGCGGTGAAGATCAGCCGCAGCACGTCGTCGTCGATGTCCCCGGGGCCCGAGGGCTCCGGGTCGTACGACTCCTCGTCGAGCGTCCTGCCCACCTCGGCGAGCTTCCGGGCGTACGTCTCGCGGCGCCGCACGAGGTCGACGGCGCGGTGCTTGGCGGTGGCCGTCAGCCAGGCTCCCGGCCGCTCCGGGACCCCTGTCCGCGGCCACTGCTCAAGGGCGGCGACGAGCGCGTCCTGCGCGATCTCCTCGGCGATGCCGACATCGCGGACGATCCGCGCCGCGGTGGCGACGATCCGCGCCGACTCCATCCGGAAGACCGTCTCCAGCGTCTCCTCGACCGTCTGTGCCGTCACGTCTCACATGACAGCACACGACGGGCTCGGGGACCGGTCAGCCTTCCGGCATCTCCTCGACCTCGCGGACCTCCAGGCCCACCTTCCAGTGCGGCGGGTGGACGGCCAGGAACCGCTTCCCCCACTCGACGGCCTCGGCCATGTCCTTGCACTGGAGCATCGCGTAGCCGCCGACGACCTCCTTGGTCTCGGTGAACGGTCCGTCGGTGTACGACAGCTTCCCGTCCGACCAGGTGATCCGGGTGGCCTCGGCGGTCGGCCTGAGCCCGGCGGTGTCCACCATGGCACCTGCCTTGGTGATCTCCTCGAAGAGCGCGCCCATCCGCTCCTCGAAGCCGGGGTCGGCGCTCTCCATGTCGATGGTGTTCTCCTCGATGCGGACGAGGGACAGGAAGCGGGGCATGACGACTCCTCGATGGTGCGGCGGCGGGGCCGTTCCCCGCCTTCCACACATACGTCGAACGGGCGGGCCCCGCATCGACGACCCGCGGAAGGTTTTTTCGGCCGCGGTCTCCGGAGGCGGTCTTCGGACCCGGGCTTCTAGACGTAGTCCTCCAGGCGCGCCACCGTGAAGCCCTGTTCCTGGATGCGGCGCAGCATCGTCGCCGTCATCTCGGTCATCGTGCGGCCCTTGAGCTCGGACGGGCCGCGGAAGTGGGCCAGGATGATGTCGCCGGGGTGCAGTTTCCTGTCGCCGCGCTGGTACTGCATGTTCTTGATCTGCATGGATTCGCGCCACAGCACGATCGCGTCGACGTCGCACTCCCCCGCCGCCGCGCGGGTGGCCTCGTTCCAGTTGCCGTAGGGCGGGCGGAAGAGGCGAGGGGCGGTGCCGTACCGCTTCGCCAGCTTCGTCTGCTGGCCGCATATCTCCCGGCGCTGGGCGTCCTTGGGGAGGGTGCGCAGGTTGGGGTGGGTGAGGGTGTGGTTGGCGAGGCCGTGGCCCTGGGCGACGAGCGGGGCGAAGTACCCGTAGTCGGCGCGGATGGCGGAGTCGGTGAGGAACATCGTGACCGGGACCTTGAGGTCCTTCATCATCGTGACGAACTCGGGGTCCTTCTCCGCCCCGTCGTCGATCGTGATGAAGACGATCTTCTCGGTGGTGGGGATGTCACTGATGACGGGGACCGGGCCGCCCGGCTCGCGGGTCACCGGCTTGGTCGCCGGCGGGGCGGGCGGGGCGGCGAAGGGCTTGAGGCCCCAGCGGCGGTACGCGGCGGCAGTGGCGCCCCCGGGGGCCTCGGGCGCCTTGTGCCCGGCGGACGGCTCGACCGCGGGTGCGGTCGTCTTCGCCGGGGCGGGAGCGGCCTCGGGCTCCTCCGCCGCGCAGCCGGTCACCAGGAGGGCGACGGCGGTCAGCGCCGCCCACAGCGCGATCGTCTTCTTCACGCGCTGTGGGATGCCCGATTCGATCGAAAGGTTGCTCTACTTTCGATCCGGTGTGCTTATTCGACCGATTCGAAGCGCCAGCGGTGGACCGGACGGGTGATCAGCTCCGCGTCCGGCTCCGGCAGCTCGGGCAGCTCGACGTCGAAGGTCTCCGCCTCCCACCAGGTGAGGACGAGGACCCGGTCCTGCGGGGCGCGCAGGATCTCCCGCCGCAGCGGCTCGTGCGCGAGGACCTGGGACCGGGCCCACTCCAGGAGCTCGGCGCCCCGGCCCTGCGCGGCCCGTGCCTCCCACATGAGGGCGAGCCTCATGAGTACAGGTTCTCCTTGCTGACCTCGTGCACGTGATCGTGGTCGTGGGAGTGGCCGTGCGCGTGCGCACCCGGCACGTGCGGGTCCGTCACCGGCAGCGAGGAGTCCGCCGACAGCTCCAGGTCGGAGGCGGGCCGGTTGCGGGCGACCATCTCGGAGCCGAGGGCCGCGACCATCGCGCCGTTGTCCGTGCACAGGCCCGGCCGGGGCACCCGCAGTCGGATGCCGGCCCGCTCGCAGCGCTCCTCGGCGAGGGCCCGGAGCCGCGAGTTGGCCGCGACGCCGCCGCCGATCATCAGGTGGTCTACGCCCTCGTCCTTGCAGGCCCGGACGGCCTTGCGGGTGAGGACGTCGACGACCGCCTCCTGGAAGGACGCGGCGACGTCCCGCACCGGCACGTCCTCGCCGGCCGCCCGCTTGGCCTCGATCCACCGGGCCACGGCGGTCTTGAGGCCGGAGAAGGAGAAGTCGTACGCGGGGTCCCGGGAGCCGCTCAGACCGCGCGGGAACGCGATGGCGGCCGGGTCGCCCTCCCTGGCGAGCCGGTCGATGACCGGTCCGCCGGGGAAGCCGAGGTCGAGCACGCGGGCGATCTTGTCGAAGGCCTCGCCGGCGGCGTCGTCGATGGTGGCGCCCAGCGGACGCACGTCGGAGGTGATGTCGGCGGAGAGCAGCAGCGAGGAGTGGCCGCCGGAGACCAGCAGGGCCATCGTCGGCTCGGGCAGCTTGCCGTGCTCCAGCTGGTCGACGCAGATGTGCGAGGCGAGGTGGTTGACGCCGTAGAGCGGCTTGCCGAGGGCGTACGCGTACGCCTTGGCCGCCGAGACGCCGACGAGCAGCGCGCCCGCGAGGCCGGGTCCTGCGGTGACCGCGATGCCGTCGAGGTCCTTCGCGGAGATGCCGGCCGTCTTCAGGGCGCGCTCGATCGTCGGGACCATCGCCTCCAGATGGGCGCGGGAGGCGATCTCGGGCACGACGCCGCCGAAGCGCGCGTGGGTGTCGACGCTGGACGCGACGGCGTCCGCGAGGAGCGTGGTCCCGTGGACGATGCCGACGCCGGTCTCGTCGCAGGAGGTCTCGATGCCGAGTACGAGCGGTTCGTCAGCAGCCATCAGAATCAGTCTCAGTTCCTTGAACGGTCAGTCGCATCACGAGCGCGTCCACGTTTCCGGGCTGGTAGTAGCCGCGCCGGAAACCGATGGGCTCGAAGCCGAAGCGCTCGTAGAGCTTCTGGGCCCGGGTGTTGTCCACGCGCACTTCGAGGAGGACCTCTTCGCACTCGAAGGCGGTGGCGTGGTGGAGCAGGTCGGTGAGGAGCCGGGCGCCGAGGCCGGTGCCCCACTGGTCGCGGGCGACGGCGATGGTCTGCACGTCACCGAGTCCGCCGGCGGCGGCGAGCCCGGCGTACCCGACGATCTTCCCCTCACCGGTCTCCGCGACGACGTAGCGGCGGGTGGCCCGGGGCCCGCGCGCGTGCGCCAGCTCCGACCAGAACATGCCCGCCGACCAGGCGTCCTCGGGGAACAGCTCGTTCTCCAGGGCGAGCACCGGTGCGAGGTCCCACCAGCGCATCTCGCGCAGTTCCACGGCGCCGGTCACTTGGGGGTGACCACCTTGTAGTTCTTCGGCACCTGCGCGTCGGGGCGGCGCAGATACATCGGCAGCGGGTCGAGGAACCCGTCCCCGCCGGCCGCGAGCTTCTCCGCCGCGAGTGCGCCGAGCGCGGCCGCCGACTGGTGCTCGGGGTCGCGGGCGTCGGGGAAGGCCTCGGGGTAGAGGCGGGCGCCCGCGCCGACGACGGGGAGACCGGCGAGCCGCTCGGCGATCTCGGCGGGCCGGTCGACGGCCGCGTCGGTCACGCGCGTGCGGGAGTCCTCGTAGCGCGCCCAGTAGACCTCCTTGCGGCGCGCGTCCGTGGCGACGGCGAAGGGCTCGTCGATCCCGGAGGCGTACGCGAGGCCGTCGAGGGTGCACAGGCCGTGCACGGGCACGCCGAGCGCGGAGGAGAAGGCCGCGGCCGTGACGAGACCGACCCGGAGGCCCGTGTACGGCCCGGGGCCGACGCCGACGACGATCCCGGTGACCGCGTCGAGCGTGAGCCCGGCTTCCTTGAGGACCCGGTCGACGGCGGGCAGCAGGAGCTCCCCGTGGCGGCGGGCGTCGACCTGGCTCGACGAGGCGACGACGGCCTCGCCGTCGTGGAGGGCGACGGTGACGGCGGGGGTGGCGGTATCCATGGCGAGCAACAGCACGCGAACAGCCTACGGCTCCCGGGCACGGTGCCCCGCCCCTCGCTCGCCCGGCTGCTACCGTCACCCTTCGATACGTTCGTACGAGAGGTGGGCACGGTGGCACGGAGCAGCTCGGGAATCGTGGCCGGGCTCACGGCGGCGGCCGTCGCCGCGGTCTGCTTCCTGGCGTACCAGGCCTCGGCGAACGCTCCCGCAGATGTCTCCGTGAAGCCCCGGACGCCCGGCACCGCCGCCCCCTCGATCTCGCCGAGCGGCGGCCCGAAGCAGCCGCCGAAGAACCCCCTCGCCGTGCCGGCGAGCTCCGGCAGCGGTGAGCGGGTCGTGTACGGGCTCTCCGACCGCCGGGTGTGGCTGGTCGACGCGAAGGGCAAGGCCACCCGGACGTTCACGGTGATGCCGAGCACGGTGGACCCGGCGCCGGGGGCGTACAGCGTGACGTCCCGCTCGGGCTCGGTCCGCGGCTCGGACGGCGTGCGGATCGAGCACGTGGTGCGGTTCGCGACCGCCCAGGACGTGGTGATCGGCTTCAGCGCGGCGGTCGACGGCTCGACGCCGAAGCCGGACCCGTCGAAGAAGACCGGCGGCATCCGCATGAAGCGGGCCGACGGGGACGCGCTGTGGACGTTCGCGGTGATCGGCGCGAAGGTCGTCGTCGTCGCCTAGGTCGTGTCGCGGGCCGGGCGTCGCGGGCCAGGCGGGACTTTCCGGACACGGCCCTAGGGCGGGACCGACCCTGAGGCGGGACTCTCCGGACCCGCCCCCGGGGGCTACGCGGCTCTGCCGCGAACGACCCGCACGATCCGCTCGACCTGCCCGGCCCTCGCCCCGTGCTCCTCGTCCGTCCGGTCGGGGCGCCCGCCCGGCGGGGTCGACACGGCGCGGGCGGCCGCGCAGGATGCCAGCAGCTCACTCATCGAGACGTGGTCCCGGACGGGTTCCGCGCGCTTCGGCGTCGCCATGCATGCCTCCCGTAGGTTAGGTTCACCTAACCAGCTTGTGCATCCATGTCACCACGGCACGTACGAACGACGCAACACCTTCCCGACACGTTGTCGGAAACTACGTACGTCCGGGCGGCCCCGCGTACGGCCGGTCGGAGCACGCCCTCGGAGCACGCCGGGAGCACGGCCTCAGAGCGCGCCCAGGTCCTCGTCCGCCCAGCGCGAGCCGATCCCGCGCAGCACGACCGAGCGCCGGTCGTCGTCCGTGTCGCCGGTCACCCGGTGGATCAGCAGGTGCAACCGGTCGTCGGTCAGCTCCTCGACCTTGCCGTCACCCCACTCGACGACCACCACCGACTCGGGCAGTGACACGTCCAGGTCGAGGTCCTCCATCTCGTCGAGACCGCCGCCCAGGCGGTACGCGTCGACGTGCACCAGGGCCGGGCCGCCGACCAGGGACGGGTGGACGCGGGCGATGACGAAGGTCGGGGAGGTGACGGCGCCGCGCACGCCGAGGCCCTCGCCGAGGCCCCGGGTGAGGGTGGTCTTCCCGGCGCCGAGCTCACCGGTGAGCATGACGAGGTCGCCGGGACGGAGGATCTTCGCGAGGCGACGGCCGAGCTCCTGCATCTGCTGGGGGGAGTCGACGGAGAGGGTCGCGCCGGAGACGGGCGGGTGCGCTGCTTCCATACCCGCCAACTTAGCCGTTGCGGGTCTCCGGCTTCGCCGTGACGGTCGCCGCCGCCGCCTCCGGGACGGCCCCCGCCCGGACGAGCAGATCGGCGAGGCGGTCGGTGACCGCCTCCGGATGCTCCAGCATCACCAGATGGCCGGCGTCCGGGACGATGACCAGCTCCGCGTCCGGGAGCAGATCGGCGATGGCCTCGGTGTGGGAGCTGGGCGTCACCAGGTCGTTGTCCCCGGCGAGCGCGAGCACCGGCATGTCGCGGAAGACGGGCAGGGCGGCGGCCATGTCGTGCTCGGCGAAGGCCGGGTAGAAGGCGGCGACCACGTCGATCGGGGTCGACTCGATCATCCGCTCGGCGAAGCGGGCGACCGCCGGGTCCACGTCCTTCGACGCGAACGAGTACTTCTTGATCAGCCCGGCGAACAGGTCCGCCGTCGCCCGGCGGCCGCGCTCGACCAGCTCCGCCTGGGAGCCGAGCGCCCGGAGGACCCCCGGCAGGACCCGCCGGACGGCGTTGACGCCGGCGATCGGCAGCCCGTACGACACCTCGGCGAGGTTTCCGGCGGAGGTGCCGACGAACGCGACGCCGACGACCCGGTCACGGACGAACTCCGGGTACCGGTCCGCGAGCGCCATGACCGTCATGCCGCCCATCGAATGCCCGACCAGGACGAGCGGCCCCTCGGGGGCGGCGACGTCGAGGACGGCCTTGAGGTCGCGGCCCAGCCGGTCGATGCTGACGGGCACCCCGTCGGAGCCGGCCTGGGCGACGCCCTGACCCGACCGGCCGTGACTGCGCTGGTCCCAGTGGACGGTACGGACGAGACCGCGCAGCGCGGCCCGCTGGAAGTGCCAGGAATCCTGGTTGAGGCAGTAGCCGTGGCTGAAGACGACGGTGACGGGGGCGGGTTCCTTGCGCCCGAAGAGCCGGCGCCGGCGGGCGGGCGGAGCGTCGTCCTCGACCTCGTCGACCTCGTAGTACAGGACGGTCGAGTCGTCGGCGAGGGCCCGGCCGGGGGTCCCGCGCAGCCCGCCGTACGGGTCGGTGGCGTCGAGGGCGAGCCGCGCCTTCTGCCGTACGGAACGGCCCACGGTGAGCCGCTCGACGGCGACCCCGGCGGCGGCTCCGGCCGCGAGGACACCTATCGCGGCTCCGGCGAATCCGGCGCGCCGCCAGGTACCGGTGCTGCTGGACTCGCCCATGGGCCCCCCTCTATTCGCCCAGGTACACGCGCGGGACGCGCGCGCCGATCCGGGTGACGATCTCGTACGCGATGGTGTCGGCGGCCACCGCCCAGTCCTCGGCGGTCGGTTCGCCCCGGTCGCCGGGCCCGAAGAGCACGGCCTCGGTGCCCGGCGCGGGGACGTCCCCGCCCAGGTCGACGACGAACTGGTCCATGGCGACCCGCCCGGCGACGGTGCGGACGGTGCCGTCGACGAGGACGGGGCCGCGGCCCGAGGCGTGCCGGGGAACGCCGTCGGCGTAGCCGAGCGGGACGAGACCGAGGGTCGTCTCCGCGCCGGTGACGTAGTGGTGGCCGTAGCTGACGCCGTGCCCGGCCGGGACCCGCTTCACGAGGGCGACGCTCGCCTTGAGCGACATCACCGGCCGGAGCCCCAGCTCGGCGGAGGTGCCGAGCTCGGGGCTCGGCGAAATGCCGTACATGGCGATACCGGGACGGACCAGGTCGAAGTGGGCCTCGGGGAGAGTGAGGGTGGCCGGCGAGTTGGCGATGTGCCGGACCTCGGGCCGGACGCCGGCCTTCTCGGCGTGGTCGAGCATCGAGCGGAAGACGTCGAGCTGGGCGGCGATGGAGGGGTGGTGGGGCTCGTCGGCGCACGCGAAGTGCGACCAGAGCCCGGTGACCTTGACGAGCCCGTCGGCCTCGGCCTTGAGCGCCGCCCCGACGAGCTCCGGCCAGTCGGCGGGCTGGCAGCCGTTGCGCCCGAGGCCGGTGTCGGCCTTGAGCTGTACGCGCGCGGTGCCGCCGGTCCTCCTGGCCGCCTCGACGACCTCCTCCAGGGCCCACATCCCGCTCACGGCCATGTCGAGACCGGCCTCGATGCCCTGGTCCCAGGGGTCGCCGGGGGTCCAGAGCCAGCACATGACGGGAACGTCCGTGATCCCGGCGGCCCGCAGCGCGAGCGCCTCGTGCGGGGTGGCCGTGCCGAGCCAGTCCGCGCCCGCGTCCAGCGCGGCGCGGGCACAGCGCACCGCGCCGTGTCCGTACGCGTCGGCCTTGACCACGGCCATGATCCGGACGTGGGGGGCGACGCGGGCGCGCAGCGTGCGGACGTTCGCACGCAGCGCACCGAGGTCGATCTCGGCGCGGGCTCTGCGGGGCGGCGGTGTCTCAGTCATCGCGCCCAGTCTCTCAGGTGTCAGCTGCCGGGCCGCTTTCCCCAGATGTAGACCCGGTCACCCTTGCGCAGGACGTCCCAGAGTTTCCGGGCGTGGGCGTAGCCGAGATTGACGCAGCCGCGGCTGCCGGTGGGCGTGGCGAGCTGCCCGTAGACGGCGTGGAAGGCCTGACCGCCGCTGAAGAACTGGGAGTAGGGCATGGGGGTGTTGTAGATGGAGGACCAGTGGTCCTTGTGACGCCAGTAGACGGAGTGCCACCCGGTACGGGTCGCATACCCCGCCCGGCCACTCCGCATGGTGACGACGGGGAAGGTGACCTTCTTGTCCTTCCGGACCCACATGAGCTGCCGATCGAGATCGACGCAGGCCACGGCGTACTTCTTCACGGGACAGCGCCGCCCCGGGTCGAGGTTCTTCCGGGCGGCGAGCAGTTCGGCCCGCGCCCAGGTGACGGGCCCGGCGTACCCGTTGGCGGGCTTGATCTTCTCCCGGACCTGGAAGGCGCGGATGGCCCGGCAGTCGGCGGCGGACTGCCTGCCGTCGACCTTCAGCTTGAGCAGCCGCTCGACCTTCCGCTGATGGGTCCCGGCGGCAGCGGTGCAGGAGGCGCCCACGACGCTCCGGGGCATGTACTCGATCGACTCGTCGGCATCCCCCTCGGGCGCGGGCACGGGCACGTCACCCTCGGGCTGCAGGGGTGGCAGCACCTGATCGGGCGTATCCATCGGGTACTCGGGCCGCCCACCTCCGACGACACCCGGCACGAGCACGTCCCCGGACGGCTCGGGCACCTCGGCGAACGCCCCGGCCCCGGGAGCGAGCAGGCCCACAAGAAGCAACGACAACAACACGCAACGCCTTCTCCGTCTGATCACCCACCCACCCAATCCCCGAGCGGACGAGGCAGCGCGCCGAGAGAGGCGGGCGGGGCAACGGGTTGGGCCGAGTGGGGGTGGTGACGGGGCGGGGCCGTGGACGAGACCCGGGGCGCGGCCGCATGGCGGATCCCGCCCCGGCACGGTTGTCCGAAGGGACGGGGCGAGGTGGGATGAGGTGGGATGAGGTGGGGCGAGCTGGGGTCAGGTGGGGTCAGGGGAATCCGGGCCGCCCCTACGGCCCCGCCGTCACATCCCGCCACGCACCACCCAACGCCCCCGCCACCTCCCCCGCCGTGACCGGCCCCCGCCCCTCCGACACCCGCCGCGCCGCCAGCCCGTGCAGGTACGCCGCGCACGACGCCGCGTCCACCGGGCGCAGCCCCGCCGCGAGCAGCGACCCCGCGAGCCCCGACAGGACGTCGCCGCTTCCCGCGGTCGCCAGCCACCCCGTCCCCGTCGGGTTCACCCGCACCGCGCCACCCTCCGGCCCCGCCCCGCACACCAGCGTCGTCGAGCCCTTGAGCAGCACCGTCGCCCCGAACCGCCCCGCCAGTTCCCGTACGGCGGCGAGCCGTCCCGCCTCGACTTCCTCCCGGGAGGCGCCCAGCAGCGCCGCCGCCTCCCCCGCGTGCGGGGTGAGCAGGGTCGGCGCGCTGCGGGCCCGTACGAGCGAAGGGTCGAGGCCCCGCAGCCCGTCCGCGTCCACGAGCACCGGCACGTCCGAGGCGAGGACCTCCGCGACGCCCGGGTCGTCGCCGAGGCCGGGCCCGACCACCCAGGCCTGCACCCGCCCGGCGCGGTCCGGCGGCCCCGCGTGGACGAGCGTCTCCGGGTGCCGCGCGATCACGGCGTCGGCCGCGGGTCCGACGTACCGCACCGCCCCGGCCCCGCCCCGCAGCGCACCCTCGACGGCGAGGACCGCCGCCCCCGGATACCGCGCGGATCCGGCCACCACCCCCAGCACCCCGCGCCGGTACTTGTCGCTCTCGGCGCCCGGTACGGGCAGCAGCCGCGCCACGTCCTGGTGCTGGAGCGCCTCCAGGTCGGGCACGCCCGGCAGTTCGTCGCCGAGCCCGATGTCGACGAGCCGCAGCGCGCCCGCGTACGACCGGGCCGGGTCGACGAGCAGTCCGGGCTTGTACGTCCCGAAGGTCACCGTCACGTCCGCCCGCAGCGCCTCGCCCGCCACCTCCCCCGTGTCCGCGTCGACGCCGCTGGGCAGGTCGACGGCGACGACGACGGCGTCGGAGCCGCGTGCGGCCCGGGCGACGGGCACGGCGGCGGGCCGGAGCCCGCCGCGCCCGCCGATGCCGGTGATGCCGTCGAGGACGAGGTCGGCGGTGGCGAGCGGTTCGAACGGGTCGTCGGCCTCGACGCGGCCTCCCGCCGCCCGCAGCGCCGCGAGCCCGCCCTCGTGGGCGCGGTCGCCGAGCAGGACGGCGGTGACTCCGGCGCCGCGCCGGGCGAGCCGGGCTCCGGCGTAGAGGGCGTCGCCGCCGTTGTCGCCGCTGCCGACGAGGAGGACGACCCTGGCGCCGTACACCCGTCCCTTCCCGAGGAGGGAGAAGCAGGCGGTGGCGAGTCCGGCGGCGGCGCGCTGCATGAGCGCGCCTTCGGGCAGACGGGCCATGAGGGCGGTCTCGGCGGCCCGTACGGTCTCCACGCGGTAAGCGGTACGCATGGTCGCAGTCTGCCGCAGTCCCCAAGCCCCCGCTCGGGGGCGTGGGTTGACGCCCCCTCATCGATCAACTTAGGTTTGCCTTACCTAAGTAACCGCTCGGGAAGGCCCTCTTCGCCATGCGCACCGTCACCCGCTCCGCCCTCACCCTCGCCTCCGCCGCCGCCCTCACCCTCGGCCTCGCCTCCACGGCCTCCGCCGCCACCGCGAACCGCACCGTCACCGACGGCACCCGCACCTACAACCTCTCCCTCACCGCCCCGAACACCGCCTCCGCCGCCGGCACCAACGTCACCGTGACCGGCTCCGGCTACAACCCCGACCAGGGGGTCTACGTGGGCCTCTGTGCGATACCCGCGGGGGTGAACACCGCCGACCCCAGCACCTGGAACAGCAAGCCCACCCCCTGCCTCGGCGGCCAGGACGAGACCGGCACGACCGGCGCCTCCCACTGGGTGAACAGCGACTGGTACTGGATGTCCCCGTCGAACTCCTCCCCGTTCACGGAGTCCGGCGGCCTCGGCTCCTTCTCCGTCCAGATCCACGTCAAGGCGAAGCTCTCCGACACCGTCACCTGCGGCCAGTCGGGTGTGACCTGCGCGATCGTCACCCGCGCGGACCACTTCGACAGCTCCGACCGGAAGTACGACGTGTACGTGCCGGTGACCTTCCAGTGAGAACCGCCCTCCTGACGACGGCCGCCGTGCTCGCCCTCACGGGCACGGCGGCCGTGCGGGCCACCACCCCGCCCCCCGCTCCGTTCCACGAGAACCTGCGCACGATCACCCCGGCCACCGGCAGCGCCCTGGACGCCGAGGTCGACCCGGTCACGGACCGGCTGTACGTCAGCAGCAGCGACGGCACGGCCCACCGCCTCACGGTGTACGACACGGCCACCGGCGCCCCGGTCGGAGACCCGGTCGAACTCCCGGCCCCGGCCACGGTGATGGCCCTCGGCGCCCCCGGCACCCTCTACCTCGGCCTGTCCACCCGCATCGCCGTCTACGACACCGCGAGCCGCACCGTCGCCGACCACCGGCTGCCCGTCGAGGGCAGCGTGAGCCTCCTCGCCGCCGACCCGGGGCAGGGACGGCTGTACGTCGGCAACCAGGCCGCCAGATCCGTCACCGTCTACGACACCGGGACCGGTACGGCCGTCGGCGCGCCCGTCGTCCTCCCCTTCCACCCGGCCGGACTCGCCGTGGACCCCACCGGCCACACGGGGTACGCGACCTACGTCGGCGGCGCCGTCGAGAACGGCTCCGTCGTCTACCGGAACATCCTCAACGCCGTCGACGGCACCACCGGCCGCCTCACCGGCACCGTCAGCCTGGGCACGACCGCCCTCGGCAGCATGGGAGTCACCGTCGACCCCGCCGACCGCACGGGATACGTGGCCAACCTCGCCGCCGGTACGGTCTCGGTCGTCGACCTGGCCGAACTGAAGGTCACCGGCAGCCTCGCCGTCGACGGCAACCCGAAGGCCCTCGCGTACGACCCGGGGACCACGACCCTGTACGCGGCCCGGACCGGCGCCTCGTCCGTAGCGGTCGTCGACCCGGGATCGGGCACGGTGACGGAGACCGTCGCGACGGGCGAACGCCCGGCGGCACTGGCCCTGGACCCGACGGACCACACGCTCTTCACGGTGGCGGGCGGCGCGGTGACCCAGACGGTACGGAAGACCCCGACGCCGCCGGAGCCGACACCGACCCAGGAGCCGACGAGCCCGACCACGGGACCGACGGACCCGACACCCACCGCGACCACGACCACGCCGGTGCCCCCGACCCAGGAGCCGACGGACCCGGCTCCGAGCCCGACGGACACGTCACCGACACCCACACCCACCTCGACGTCCGTCGCACCGGCGACGACCGCCCCGACCCCGACGGACCCGGCTTCGCCGGACTCGACGTCGCCGGCCCCCACCTCGGGAGGCACCACCGGCGACGGCGACAGCCCGGGAGGCACCGGCACCGGCCCGATCACCACCGACGGCACCAGCCCCACCGGCGGCCTCGCCGCCACCGGCAGCCGCACCCTCCCCCTCGCCCTCACCGCGGCGAGCCTCGCCGCCCTGGGCGGCACGGCCCTGGTCCTGACCCGCCGCCGCGCGGCACAGGCGGAAGCGGCCACCACCCCCTAGACGCGCGCGGCACTCACACCCGACGCCGGCCCTGGCAGTCGCGCGCACACGACCACGGGCCCGACCGTTCCTAACGGCCGGGCCCGTGGTCCGTACGACTGCGGCGGCTCACGCCTCCGCGATCACCACCGCGGATGCCACCCCCGCGTCATGGCTCAGCGACACGTGCCAGTGCTTCACGCCCAGCTCCTCCGCCCGCGCCGCCACGGTCCCGCTCACCCGCAGCCGCGGCTGACCGGTGCCCTCGACGTACACCTCGGCGTCCGTCCAGTGCAGCCCGCCCGGCGCACCGAGCGCCTTGGCGAGGGCCTCCTTCGCGGCGAACCGCACCGCGAGGGAGGCGGGCCCACGCCGCTCGCCGCTGGGGAGCAGCAGCTCCCGTTCGACGAAGAGGCGCTGGAGGAGCCCCGGCGTCCTTTCGATCGACGCGGCGAACCGGTCGATCTCCGCCACGTCGATCCCCACCCCAATGATCATCTGTTCACACTCACCGATTCACGCTCATCTGGACACACTCACTCCACGGTCACGGACTTTGCCAGGTTGCGCGGCTGGTCCACCTCGTTGCCCCGCGCGGTGGCCAGCTCGCAGGCGAAGACCTGGAGCGGCACCGTGGAGACCAGCGGCTGGAGCAGCGTAGGCGTGGCCGGGATGCGGACGAGGTGGTCGGCGTACGGGACGACGGCCTCGTCGCCCTCCTCCGCGATCACGATGGTCCGGGCTCCGCGGGCCCGGATCTCCTGGATGTTGGAGACGATCTTGTCGTGGAGGACGGAGCGGCCCTTGGGCGAGGGGACCACGACGACGACCGGCAGGTCCTCCTCGATGAGCGCGATCGGCCCGTGCTTCAGCTCACCGGCCGCGAAGCCCTCGGCGTGCATGTACGCGAGTTCCTTGAGCTTCAGGGCGCCTTCGAGGGCGACCGGATAGCCGACGTGCCGGCCGAGGAAGAGGACGGTGTTCTTGTGGGCGAGGGAGCGGGCGAGGGCCCGGACGGGCTCCATGGTCTCCAGGACGCGCTCGACCTCGTCGCCGATCCTGGCCAGCTCGCGGACGACGGCGTGGATCTCGTCGCCCCACTTGGTGCCGCGTACCTGCCCGAGGTAGAGCGCGAGGAGGTAGCAGGCCACCAGCTGCGTCAGGAAGGCCTTGGTGGAGGCGACGGCGACCTCGGGCCCGGCGTGGGTGTACAGCACGGCGTCGGACTCACGCGGAATCGTCGACCCGTTCGTGTTGCAGACGGCGAGGACCTTCGCGCCCTGCTCACGGGCGTGCCGGAGCGCCATCAGGGTGTCCATGGTCTCGCCGGACTGGGAGATCGCGACGACCAGGGTGCGCTGGTTGAGGATCGGGTCGCGGTAGCGGAACTCGCTGGCGAGCTCGACCTCGCAGGGGATCCGGGTCCAGTGCTCGATGGCGTACTTGGCGATGAGCCCGGCGTGGAAGGCGGTGCCGCAGGCGATGATGACGACCTTGTCGGCCTCGCGGAGCACGGCATCGGGGATGCGCACCTCGTCGAGGCTGAGCCGGCCGGAGCCGTCGATCCGGCCGAGGAGGGTGTCGGCGACGGCCTTGGGCTGCTCGGCGATCTCCTTGAGCATGAAGTAGTCGTAGCCGCCCTTCTCGGCGGCCGAGGCGTCCCAGTCCACGTGGAAGGCCCGTACGTCGGCGGGCACCCCGTCGAAGTCGGTGACGGTGACGCCGTCCCTGGTCAGCTCGACGACCTGGTCCTGGCCGAGTTCGATCGCCGAACGGGTGTGGGCGATGAAGGCGGACACGTCGGAGGCGAGGAAGTTCTCGCCCTCGCCGACACCGACGACGAGCGGCGAGTTCCGGCGGGCGCCGACGACCACGTCCGGCTGGTCGGCGTGCACGGCGACCAGGGTGAACGCCCCGTCGAGTCGTCGGCACACGAGCCGCATGGCCTCCGCGAGGTCCCCGGCGGAGGAGAACTCCTCGGCGAGCAGGTGGGCCACGACCTCGGTGTCCGTCTCGGAGACCAGGTCGTGGCCGCGCTCGGCGAGCTCCTCGCGCAGGGCGGCGAAGTTCTCGATGATGCCGTTGTGGACGACGGCGACCCGCCCGGCGTTGTCCAGATGCGGGTGCGCGTTGGCATCCGTCGGGCCGCCGTGGGTGGCCCAGCGGGTGTGTCCGATGCCCACGGACCCGCCGACCAGCGGCCGGTCCACGAGCTCCTTCTCCAGGTTGACGAGCTTGCCCGCCTTCTTGGCCGCGGCCAGCCCTCCGTCGGAGAGCACCGCGACACCGGCCGAGTCGTAGCCCCGGTATTCGAGCCTCTTGAGGCCCGCGACGACCACATCAAGCGCCGACTGCCCGCCGACGTATCCCACGATTCCGCACATGGCGGCAGCCTACGGCGGAAGGTGCCCGGAGGGCCGGAGTCAGGACAGCTTGGCGGCCTGCGCGTCGATGATGGCCTGCGGCAGCGCCTTGACGGCGCCGCCGAAGCTGAGGGTGTGGAACGAGGCCAGGGTGTTGCCCTTGCGGAAGACGACCAGCTTGGTGAGGAACGGCTTCCCGTCCACGTCGGTGGTGATCGTCCAGGCGAGCGCCTCGTCGCCGGCGGACGCGGTCTCGGGCGCGATCTTGACGATCTTCGTCTTCTCGCCACCGCCGAGCAGCGTGAAGCCGCCCGCGCAGTCGGTGCCCGCCGTCTTCAGCGAGGCGAAGGCCTCCTGGGCGCCCTGACCCTCGTACGCGCCGAGCGTCACGCCCGTCACCGGGGCGGCCAGCGCCCCGAGGGCCTCCTCCGGCGAGGCCGTCCCTTCGGTCTTCGGCATCTCGATGGCCTTGCGCTGCGCGCTCGCCGCCGGCTTGCCGATGGCGATGGACGACATGCCGTCGGCGATCGGCTTGCAGGCGGGCTTGTCGGTGGAGACGGCGTCGGCCGCGAGGATGTCCGCGGGCTTGGCCTTCTGCACCTGGTAGCCCTTGAGATCGGCCTGCTCGACGATCGCCTTCTCCAGCTCGGCGGCGGACAGCGTCTCGGCGGCGGGCGCGCTCGTGGCGGAGGCGCTGGGCGCACCGGTGGCCCCGCCCTTGTCGCCGCTCTTCTCCCCGCCACCGCAGGCGGAGACGAGCAGGGCGAAGGAGACGGCGGTGGCGGCGACCGCGGCGCTTCTCAGGGACGTACGCATGGGTGGTGGCTCTCTGTTCTCTTCGTGATCACTTCGCGCCGCCCGGAGGCGGCTCCCCCCGCGTGAAGGACGGAAGCCCACGCGGCATCAGAAGGATCACCCTAGAGCAGCGGTCCGACAACGCCTGGGGCGCGTGACCGACCCCACGGCCCACGAACCCCTTCGACCCCCGACAATGGCGGGGTGATCACTTCGCCGCCACGAAGCGCCAACGGGGCGACTCCCTACGTCGACCTCACCCGGGCCGAGTGGAGCGCCCTGCGCGACAAGACGCCGCTGCCCCTCACCGCCGAGGAGGTCGAGCGGCTCCGCGGGCTCGGGGACGTCATCGACCTCGACGAGGTACGGGACATCTACCTGCCCCTGTCCAGGCTGCTCAACCTGTACGTGAACGCCACCAGCGGTCTGCGCGGCGCCCTCAACACCTTCCTCGGCGAGAGCGCGGAGCAGCGCGGCACGCCCTTCGTCATAGGGGTCGCCGGTTCGGTCGCCGTCGGCAAGTCGACGGTCTCCCGCCTCCTCCAGGCCCTCCTCGCCCGCTGGCCGGAGCACCCGCGCGTGGAGCTGGTCACCACGGACGCCTTCCTCTACCCGATGGAGGAGCTGAAGGCCCGCGGACTCATGTCCCGCAAGGGCTTCCCCGAGTCGTACGACCGCCGGGCCCTGACCCGGTTCGTCGCGGACATCAAGGCGGGGAAGGAGGAGGTCACGGCCCCGGTCTACTCGCACCTCATCTACGACCGCGTGCCCGGCGAGCGGCTCGTCGTCCGCCGCCCCGACATCCTCATCGTGGAGGGGCTGAACGTCCTCCAGCCGGCCCTCCCCGGCAAGGACGGCCGCACCCGCGTCGGCCTCGCCGACTACTTCGACTTCTCGGTGTACGTGGACGCGCGCGCGGAGGACATCGAGCGCTGGTACCTCAACCGCTTCCGCAAGCTCCGCGACACCGCCTTCCAGAACCCCTCCTCGTACTTCCAGCGCTACACCCAGGTCTCCGAGGACGAGGCCCTCGACTACGCCCGCACCATGTGGCGGACCATCAACAAGGTGAATCTCCTGGAGAACGTGGCCCCGACCCGCGGCCGGGCGACGCTCGTCGTCCGCAAGGGCCCGGACCACAAGGTGCAGCGGCTGAGCCTCCGCAAGCTCTGAGCTCCGTAAGCTCGGGGGATGTTGCATCTGCGCATGATCGTCCCGTCGGACCGCACCACGGCTGCGGTGGAACTGATCGAGTCGACGGTCGGGACCACGCATCTCGTGGTGCTGCCCGGCGTGGCCAGGGACCCCGCCGGCGACGTGGTCATGTGCGACATGGCGCGTGAGTCGGCCGACGAACTGCTGCACGGACTGCGCGAGATGAGGATCGATCAGGACGGGTCGATCGCGGTGGAGTCCATCGACCTGTCGATGTCCACCCGGGCGGACGCGGCGGAGGAGGACGCGCCGGGCGAGGGCGCGGACGCCGTGATCTGGGAGCAGCTGGCGGAGGCGACCCACGAGGAGTCGACGCTCTCCTTCACCTATCTCTCCTTCATGGGCCTGGCGACGATGATCGCGGCCTGCGGTGTCGTCCTGGACAACGCGATCCTGATCGTGGGCGCCATGGCGGTCGGCCCGGAGTTCGGCCCGCTCGCCGGCGTGTGCACGGCGATCGTGCAGCGGGCCCCTCGACTGGCGGCACGGTCCCTGACCGCGCTGCTCATCGGCTTCGTGACGGCGATCCTGGCGACGACCCTGTTCAGCCTGGTCATGACCTTGCTGAACCAGTTCAGCAAGGACATGCTGGACGCGGCGCGCCCGCAGACCAGCTTCATCTGGCAGCCGGACCTGTTCTCCTTCGTGGTGGCGCTGCTGGCGGGCGCGGCCGGAACCCTCTCCCTCACCTCGTCCAAGTCGGGCGCCCTGGTGGGTGTCGCGATCTCGGTGACCACGGTCCCGGCGGCGGCGAACGCGGCGGTGGCGCTCAGCTACGGCGAGGTCGGCCAGATGTGGGGATCGATCTGGCAGCTGCTGCTCAACCTGCTGGGCATCATCCTGGCGGGCACGGCGACCCTGGCCCTCCAGCAGCGACTGTGGCGGACCCAGCGCGGGCGCCTGAAGCGGCGCCTGCGGCGCGGCTGACTCCGGAAGGGCCCCGTACACGGAAGAGGCCCCGCCGTACCGGAATCCGGTACGGCGGGGCCTCCCGCGCAAGCATGACGGTGCCTCAGAAAGACTAGCCCAGCGCCGACTTCACGACGTCCGCGAGGCGCTGCGCCACCGCGCGCGCCTGCTCGATGTCGGCGGCCTCGACCATGACGCGGACCAGCGGCTCGGTGCCGGAGGGGCGCAGCAGGACGCGGCCGGTGGAGCCGAGCTCCGTCTCGGCGGCGGTGACCGCGGCGGCGAGGTCGCCGGAGGTCTTCACCCGGGACTTGTCGACGTCGGGGACGTTGATGAGGATCTGCGGCAGCCGCTCCATCACGCCGGCCAGGTCCGCGAGCGACTTGCCGGTGGCGGCGACCCGGGCGGCCAGCATGAGACCGGTGAGGGTGCCGTCGCCGGTGGTGGCGTGGTCGAGCACGATGACGTGCCCGGACTGCTCGCCGCCGAGCGCGAAGCCGTGCTCCTTCATGGACTCCAGGACGTAGCGGTCGCCGACCGCCGTCTGGACGAGGTTCAGGCCCTCGCGCTCCATGGCGAGCTTGAAGCCCAGGTTGGACATGACCGTCGCGACGACGGTGTCCCCGCGCAGGGCGCCGGACTCGCGCATGGCGAGGGCGAGCACGGCGAGGATCTGGTCGCCGTCGACCTCGTTGCCCGCGGCGTCCACCGCGAGGCAGCGGTCGGCGTCGCCGTCGTGGGCGATGCCCAGGTCGGCGCCGTGCTCGACGACGGCGGCCTTGAGCAGCCCGAGGTGGGTGGAGCCGCAGCCGTCGTTGATGTTGAGGCCGTCCGGCTCGGCGCCGATGGTGACGACCTGGGCGCCGGCCCGGGTGAAGGCCTCGGGCGAGACACGGGCGGCGGCGCCGTGGGCCTCGTCGAGGACGACCTTCAGACCTTCGAGACGGTTGGGGAGGACGGCCATGAGGTGGGACACATAGGTCTCGAAGCCCTCGTCGTAGTCACGGACGCGGCCGACGCCGGCACCGGTCGGGCGCTCCCAGGGGGCGCCGGTGCGGTGCTCCTCGTAGACGGACTCGATCTTGTCCTCGAGGTCGTCGGCGAGCTTGTGGCCACCGCGCGCGAAGAACTTGATGCCGTTGTCGGGCATGGCGTTGTGGCTGGCGGAGAGCATCACGCCGAGGTCGGCGCCGAGGACGCCGGTGAGGTGGGCCACGGCCGGGGTGGGGAGCACGCCGACGCGCAGGACGTCGACACCGGCGCTGGCGAGCCCCGCCACGACGGCGGCTTCGAGGAACTCTCCGGACGCGCGGGGGTCACGCCCGACCACGGCGGTCGGCCGATGGCCCTCGAAGGTGCCCGCCTCGGCGAGCACGTGCGCCGCCGCGACCGACAGGCCGAGCGCGAGCTCCGCCGTCAGGTCCGCGTTGGCCACACCGCGTACGCCGTCCGTGCCGAAGAGTCGTCCCACAGCTGTCCTCCGAGAAATACGTGCCCAAGCTGATGAAAGAAGAAAGTGGTGAAGAAGAAAGAGGTTATGAAAAAACGTACGCCCCGACGGCACGGGCAGTGCCGCCGGGGCGTACGAAAGCAGACCGAGCAGGCGATTAACGCTTGCTGTACTGCGGAGCCTTACGGGCCTTCTTGAGACCGGCCTTCTTGCGCTCGACCGCACGGTCGTCGCGGGAGAGGAAGCCGGCCTTCTTCAGCGCCGGGCGGTTGTTCTCGACGTCCGCCTCGTTCAGCGCACGGGCCACACCGAGGCGCAGGGCGCCGGCCTGGCCGGAGACACCGCCACCCGCGATGCGGGCGATGACGTCGTAGCGGTTGTCGAGCTCGAGCACCTTGAAGGGCTCGTTGACTTCCTGCTGGTGCACCTTGTTGGGGAAGTAGTCCTCAAGGGTGCGACCGTTGATCTTCCACTTGCCGGTGCCCGGAACGATCCGGACGCGGGCGATGGCGTTCTTGCGACGGCCCAGGCCGGCGGCCGGCTGCGGGTCGCCGAAGCGGGACGCGAGCGACTCGGAGGTGTACTCACCCTCGACGAGCTCGGTCTCGGTGGTGTACTCCTCAACGCCCTCGAACTCGTCGACGGGGGTCTCGGGGGTGGTCTCGGCCACGATGCTCCTCAGATTTCTTTCGTTCTTAGGGGGTGTGGCCGGAACTACTGCGCGACCTGGGTGATCTCGAACGGAACCGGCTGCTGCGCAGCGTGCGGGTGGTTCTCGCCCGCGTAGACCTTCAGCTTCGAGATCATCTGACGGCCCAGGGTGTTCTTGGGGATCATGCCCTTGATGGCCTTCTCGACGGCCTTCTCGGGGTTCTTGGAGAGCAGCTCGTCGTAACGGACGGAGCGCAGACCACCCGGGAAGCCGGAGTGGCGGTAAGCCAGCTTCTGGGTCTTCTTGTTGCCGGACAGGTGGACCTTGTCAGCATTGATGATGATGACGAAGTCGCCCATGTCCATGTGGGGGGCGTAGACCGGCTTGTGCTTGCCTCGGAGGAGGTTCGCAGCCGTGGTCGCCAGACGGCCCAGGACGATGTCCTGCGCGTCGATGATGTGCCACTGGCGAGTGACATCGCCGGGCTTGGGGCTGTACGTACGCACTTCGTAGCCTTCGCTTCTTCAGTGGATGGAGTCCAGACACACCTGAAGCGATCATGCAGCTGGGGCCTGCACTGCCGGGAACATCGCCCGTATGCGAGCCACTGGTAACTGCTCCAGGGAACCTGCGCAAAGGCCCTTCGCGTGAAAACGACGAAGCCAATACGCATAACAAACCGCAACACTACCCGCGCTCCCCCCGACGGGTCAAAACGCCGCGATACACCAGGTCACCGCACCCGCTCGCCCCACACCGGCTCCGACCCGAACCCGAGGCGCACACCCACACCGGACCGCCGACCGCCCAAGGTCAGCGCGCCCGCTCGACCCGCCGCTCGTCCCACACCGGCTCCGTCGTCTCGCGCACCACGCCGTCGGAGCCGAACACCAGGAACCGGTCGAAGCTCTTCGCGAACCACCGGTCGTGGGTCACGGCCAGCACCGTCCCGTCGTACGACTCCAGACCGTCCTGCAGAGCCTCCGCCGACTCCAGGTCCAGGTTGTCCGTCGGCTCGTCGAGGAGCAGCGCCGTGGTGCCCTGCAGCTCCATGAGCAGGATCTGGAACCGCGCCTGCTGCCCGCCCGAGAGCTTGTCGAAGGGCTGGTCGCCCTGCCGCTCCAGCTCGTAGCGCCGCAGCATCGACATCGCCCCGCCCCGGTCCTTGGCGTGCTCGGTCCACAGGATGTCGACGAGCGGCCGGCCGGTCAGCTCCGGGTGCGCGTGGGTCTGGGCGAAGTGCCCCGGCACCACCCGGGCGCCCAGCTTCCACGCACCGGTGTGGGCGACGGAGGGGTCCCCCGCGAGCAGGCGCAGGAAGTGCGACTTCCCCGACCCGTTCGAGCCGAGGACTCCGACCCGCTCCCCGTAGAAGATCTCCAGCGAGAACGGCTTCATCAGCCCGGTCAGCTCAAGGTTCTCGCAGGTCACAGCACGCACACCGGTACGGCCGCCGCGCAGCCGCATCTTGATGTCCTGCTCGCGCGGCGGCTCCGGCGGGGGCCCCGCCTCCTCGAACTTCCGCAGCCGGGTCTGCGCCGCCGCGTACCGCGAGGCCATGTCGTGGCTGACCGCGGCCGCCTGCCGCAGGTTGAGGACGAGCTTCTTCAGCTGGGCGTGCTTCTCCTCCCAGCGCCGCTTCAGCTCCTCGAAGCGCGCGAACCGCTCCCGCCGCGCCTCGTGGAAGGTGTCGAAACCGCCACCGTGCACCCACACGTCCGAGCCGGCCGGGCCGGGCTCGACCGCGACGATCTTCTGCGCGCCCCGGGAGAGCAGCTCCCGGTCGTGAGAGATGAACAACACGGTCTTACGGGTCTCCCGCAGCCGCTCCTCCAGCCACCGCTTGCCGGGGACGTCGAGATAGTTGTCCGGCTCGTCGAGGAGCAGCACCTCGTCGGCGCCGCGCAGCAGCGACTCCAGGACGAGCCGCTTCTGCTCACCGCCGGAGAGCGTCCTGACCTCCCGGAACTGCGCCTTCTCGTACGGGACGCCGAGCGCGGCCATCGTGCAGACGTCCCAGAGGGTCTCGGCCTCGTACCCCTGCACGTCGGCCCAGTCGCTGAGGGCCTGCGCGTACTTCATCTGCGCGGCCTCGTCGTCGACGGTCATGATCAGGTGCTCGGCCTCGTCGACGGCCTTCGCGGCCTCCCTGATCCGGGGCTGCGCCACCGAGACCAGCAGGTCACGGACGGTGGACTCGTCCCGTACGGAGCCGACGAACTGCGGCATCACGCCGAGCCCGCCGCTGACGGTGACGGAGCCGCCGTGCGGCTGGAGCTCTCCGGAGATCAGCCGGAGCAGTGTGGTCTTTCCGGCGCCGTTGGCCCCGACGAGGGCGACGACGGCGCCCTCCCCGACCCGGAAGGAGGCGTCCCCGAGCAGGATCCTCCCGTCGGGCAGGTAGTACTCAAGATGCGCGGCCTCGACATGTCCCATGAGGTGCATTGTCGCCGCCCGCGTCCGTACGGCCCAACCGGTTTAGGATGCGCGGCATGAGCTTTGGGGGACCGCAGTGGCCGCAAGAGCCGCAGCAGGGCGGGCAGCAGGGGTACGGACAGCAGCCGGGGCAGCAGGGATACGGGCAGCAGCCCGGCCACGGACAGCAGGGCTACGGACAGCAGGGCTACGGCGAGCAGCCGAGCCCCTTCCCGGGCGCGCAGGCACCCCAGGACCCCTTCCCGGGGGCCCAGGGCACCGGCACCCCCGACTGGGGCGCCCTGGCCGACGCCTCGGCCTCCCGTAACCGGCGCAAGCGCTGGCTGATGATCGGCGGCGGAGCCGTGGCCGCCCTGGTCGTCGGCGCGATCGTCGCCACCGCCGTGGTCGCGAGCGGCAAGAAGGACGACGAGGCCAAGAACGGCGGGGTGCCGACCGGCACGGTCTCCCCCACCGCGACGCCGACCCCCGAGCCGACCTTCTCCTCGGTGGCGCCGCCGCCCCCGCCGAACCCGAAGGACTACATCTCGGACCCGAAGAAGGACAAGGCCCCGCTCTCCGCGGAGGGCCTCTTCCCGGGCAAGAAGCTGACGATGAACAAGCGCCCGTACAAGAAGGGCGCGACCTCGGCGACCACGAACTGCGCGGCCGTCACCCAGGGCGGCCTCGGCGCCGTCCTGAAGAAGAACGGCTGCCAGAAGGTGCTCCGCGCCACTTATGTGAAGGACGGCGTGGCGATCACCGTCGGCGTCGCCGTCTTCCCCTCGGAGGCCGCCGCCCTCAAGGCGAAGAGTCAGGCCACCGGCGGCATCGCCCCGCTGACCGGCGCGGGCGTGCGTGACTTCTGCCACGCCACGGTCTGCCTGCGCCGCTCGAACTCCATCGGCCGGTACGCCTACTTCACCCAGGCCGGCTTCGCCGACGGCAAGAAGGTCACCAAGGCCGACAAGCCGATCTTCCAGGCCAGCGACGACCTCGGCACCTTCGCCTTCAACCAGATCTACGCCCGCGGCCGCGCCCAGGCCTCAGCAGCAGCCGGCGCTCCCGGGGAGTGACCGCTTGTTCCTGGCCTCCAGATTGCGGGCGGCCAGGAGCTCGTCGGCCGGGTAGCCGACCTCTTCGAGCGTGAGCCCGTGCGGCCGTACGACGTGCACGGCGGAGTCCCGGACGCCGGCCGCGAGGACCTTGCCCGGCCAGTCCACCGGCCGGTGGCCGTCGCCGACGAAGAGCATGGCGCCGACCAGCGAGCGGACCATGTTGTGGCAGAAGGCGTCCGCCTTCACGGTGGCTTCCATCACGCCGTCGGGGCGGCGCTCCCAGCGCAGCTCCTGGAGCGTGCGGATGGTGGTGGCGCCCTCGCGCTTCTTGCAGTACGCGGCGAAGTCGTGCTCGCCGACGAGCGCGGCGGCGGCCTCGTTCATGGCGTCCATGTCGAGGGCCCAGTCGTGCCACAGGACGTGTCCGCGCTGCAGCGGGTCGACCCCGCCGGGGTTGTCGGTGACGCGGTAGGCGTAACGGCGCCAGATGGCGGAGAAACGGGCGTTGAAGCCGCTGGGGGCCTCGGTCAGGGACCAGACCCGCACATCGTGCGAGAGGCGCCCCGCGAGCCGCCTGAGCAGCTTGTCGCGGTGCTCGGCCCACAGCTCGACGGGCAGGTCGACATGCGCGACCTGGCCGCGTGCGTGCACCCCGGAGTCGGTCCGGCCGGCCACGGTCAGCTCGTACGTCTCCTGGGACCGGGTCACGGTCCGCAGGGCGGCCTCGATGTCCCCCTGCACCGTCCGCTGCCCCTGGGACTGCTTGGCCCAGCCGGAGAAGTCCTTGCCGTCGTACGACAGGTCGAGCCGAACCCGTACGAAACCGTCCTGCACGTCATCGCTCACGCGGAGATCCTCTCAAACACACGGGAACGGGCCCGCACCCCAGGGGGTACGGGCCCGCACACGAGAAACGTCGGAAAAACGCTTACGCGTCCTTCGACTCCTCGGCCGGAGCCTCGGCGGCCGCGTCGGCCTCCTTGACGGCGCGCACGGTGGCGGCCTCGGCCTCGGCGACGGTCGCCTTCTTGGCGATCTCGCCCTCGACCAGCTCGATCACGGCCATCGGGGCGTTGTCGCCACGACGGTTGCCGATCTTGGTGATGCGGGTGTAGCCACCGGGGCGCTCCGTGTAACGCGGGGCGATCTCGGTGAAGAGGGTGTGGACGATGCCCTTGTCGGTGATCGTCTGCAGCACCAGGCGACGGTTGTGGATGTCGCCCTTCTTCGCCTTGGTGATCAGGCGCTCGGCGACCGGACGCAGGCGACGGGCCTTGGCCTCGGTGGTGGTGATGCGGCCGTGCTCGAAGAGCGACTTCGCCAGGTTGGCGAGGAGCAGCTTCTCGTGCGCGGCGGAACCGCCGAGGCGGGCACCCTTCGCGGGACGCGGCATGGTGTTTCTCCTTGATGTCTGCCTCGGCCGTGTCAGGTACCGAGGTCAGTATCCGAGCGGGCGGTCGCCCGTCGAAGACCCGCGCCCCGTAAGGGGCGCGGGGAACTGCGCGACCAGCCGAAACTGGCCCGCAGAAGCAATCAAACAGTCGGTCCCGAGGGACTAGTACTGCTCGGTCTCCACGAAACCGGCATCCGCGTCGTCATCGGCGCCGAAGGCGTCCGCGGCGGCGGTCGGGTCGAAGCCGGGAGGCGAGTCCTTCAGCGCGAGGCCCATACCGGCCAGCTTCGCCTTGACCTCGTCGATCGACTTCGCACCGAAGTTGCGGATGTCGAGCAGGTCCGCCTCGGAGCGGGCGACAAGCTCACCCACGGAGTGGATGCCCTCGCGCTTGAGGCAGTTGTACGAACGAACGGTGAGCTCGAGCTCCTCGATCGGCAGCGCCAGGTCGGCGGCAAGGGCGGCGTCCGTGGGGGACGGGCCCATGTCGATGCCCTCGGCGTCGATGTTGAGCTCGCGCGCCAGGCCGAACAGCTCGACCAGGGTCTTACCGGCGGACGCCATGGCGTCACGCGGGCGCATGGCCTGCTTGGTCTCGACGTCGACGATCAGCTTGTCGAAGTCGGTGCGCTGCTCGACACGGGTCGCCTCGACCTTGTACGTGACCTTGAGCACCGGGGAGTAGATGGAGTCGACCGGAATGCGACCGATCTCCTGGCCCACCTGCTTGTTCTGCACGGCGGAGACGTAGCCGCGACCGCGCTCGACGGTCAGCTCCATCTCCAGCTTGCCCTTGCCGTTGAGCGTGGCGAGGACGAGGTCGGGGTTGTGCACCTCGACACCGGCCGGGGGCGCGATGTCGGCGGCGGTGACCAGACCCGGGCCCTGCTTGCGCAGGTACATCACGACCGGCTCGTCGTGCTCCGAGGAGACGACCAGCTGCTTGATGTTGAGGATGAGGTCGGTCACGTCCTCCTTGACGCCCGGCACGGTGGTGAACTCGTGCAGGACACCGTCGATGCGGATGCTGGTGACAGCGGCACCCGGGATCGAGGAGAGGAGGGTACGGCGGAGCGAGTTGCCGAGGGTGTAGCCGAAGCCGGGCTCCAGCGGCTCGATGACGAACCGGGAGCGGAACTCGTCGACGACCTCTTCGGTCAGCGACGGACGCTGAGCGATAAGCATGTGTTCAATCCTTCAGTCGTGGACGCCCACTATTTGACGCCCGACGGAGTGCTGCGTACTGCGTACTGCAAGGGTACGGGCGGCACGGTCCGAAGAGCCGTACCGCCCGAAGTCCTGAGTCAAGCAGCCGTGCGTCAGACGCGGCGGCGCTTGGGGGGACGGCAGCCGTTGTGCGGCGTGGGGGTGACGTCCTGGATCGAACCGACCTCGAGGCCCGTGGCCTGGAGGGAGCGGATCGCGGTCTCGCGGCCGGAGCCCGGACCCTTGACGAAGACGTCAACCTTGCGCATGCCGTGCTCCTGCGCGCGGCGAGCGGCCGACTCGGCGGCCATCTGCGCGGCGAACGGGGTCGACTTGCGCGAGCCCTTGAAGCCGACGTGGCCGGCGGAGGCCCAGGAGATCACGTTGCCCGCGGGGTCCGTGATCGAGACGATCGTGTTGTTGAACGTGCTCTTGATGTGAGCGTGCCCGTGAGCGACGTTCTTCTTTTCCTTGCGGCGCACCTTCTTGGCAGCGCCCTGACGACCCTTGGGGGGCATCTATAACTCCTACGGGAGGTGGTCGGTCCTACAGCGAAGACCGCTTGGTCAAGCGTCCGCTGAGGACTACTTCTTGCCCGGCTTCTTCTTGCCGGCGATGGCGCGACGCGGGCCCTTGCGGGTACGAGCGTTCGTGCTGGTGCGCTGGCCGCGGACGGGCAGGCCACGACGGTGGCGCAGACCCTGGTAGCAGCCGATCTCGACCTTGCGGCGGATGTCGGCGGCGATCTCGCGGCGGAGGTCACCCTCGGTCTGGAGGTTGGCGTCCACGTACTCGCGGATCTTGACGAGGTCTTCCTCGGCAAGGTCGCGGACACGGGTGGACGGGTTCACGCCGGTCGCGGCGAGGATCTCCTCGGACCGGGTACGCCCGATACCGAAGACGTAGGTGAGTGCGACCACCACACGCTTTTCGCGCGGGATGTCAACACCGGAAACGCGTGCCATTCAATGGCTCCTGTGTTCTCGGGGGTCTGCTGCAGAACCGTTCCCGGCTGCCGTATGAGGTACAGGTCGGGTCCCCGGCCCCCGCCGGAGGTGCCGTCAACCGTGAATCACGGCCCGACGGGCTCTGCGTATGTACGTATTGCTATGCGTCGCGCGAAGAACTGCGAAATTGCAGGTCGGTCGGCGTGCGTCAGCCCTGGCGCTGCTTGTGGCGCAGGTTGTCGCAGATGACCATGACCCGACCGTGACGGCGGATCACCTTGCACTTGTCGCAGATCTTCTTGACGCTCGGCTTGACCTTCATGGGTGTGAGGTTCTCCGGGTCAGTGCCACCACCCGCGCGTGAAGGCGGGGTGCGGGCAAGATCTACTTGTACCGGTAGACGATCCGGCCACGCGTCAGGTCGTACGGAGAGAGCTCCACCACGACCCGGTCGTCCGGAAGGATTCGGATGTAGTGCATCCGCATCTTGCCGGAGATGTGCGCGAGGACCTTGTGACCGTTCTGGAGCTCCACCTTGAACATGGCGTTCGGGAGGGACTCGATCACGGTGCCCTCGATTTCGATGGCACCTTGCTTCTTGGCCACGCTTCGCCTTTCGAATCGGCTACCTTGATCGACTCTCGCCGCCGTATGCGGACACACGGGTACACGAGAGCCGACGCATCAGTCTACGTCAGGCCCCAGGAAAAGACGAATCGGGAAGTCTGCCCACCCGAACTGATCCTTACGCAAGGCACCACGCCGTAGAAACTTCAAAGCTACTCCTGAGCGGACGAAAGCGCTCCGACCCGCTACGCCAGCGGGTCCGGCGCCGCCGTGACGCCCAGTTCCGCCAGCTTCGCCTTGCCACCGTCGACCGCGGTCAGGACCAGGGGGCCCTCTTCGGTCAGGGCGATCGAGTGCTCCCAGTGGGAGGACCAGGTGCCGTCCGTGGTGATGACGGTCCAGTCGTCCTTCAGGACCTCCGTCTGGGGGGTGCCCAGGGAGACCATCGGCTCGATCGCCAGGCAGAGGCCGGGGACCAGCTTCGGGCCCTTGCCGCGCTTGCGGGAGACGTAGTTCAGCAGGTGCGGGTCCATGTGCATCTCGGTGCCGATGCCGTGGCCGCCGTAGTCCTCGATGATCCCGTACCGGCCGAGGCTGTGGTCGCCGACGGCGGGGCGCGGCTGGCGCTTGATGTACGTCTCGATGGCCTTCGAGATGTCGACCAGACGGTTGCCGAGCTTCATGGCCGCGATACCGGCCCACATCGACTCCTCCGTGACCCGGGAGAGCTCGACGAGCTCCGGCGCGTGCCCGGTGCCCACGAAGGCCGTGTAGGCCGCGTCACCGTGCCAGCCGTCGACGATGGCGCCCGCGTCGATGGAGATGATGTCGCCGTCCTTGAGGACGGTCTTGTCGTCGGGGATGCCGTGGACGACGACCTCGTTCACCGAGGTGCAGATCGTCGCGGGGAACCCGCCGTACCCGAGGAAGTTCGACTTCGCGCCGTGGTCGGCGATGACCTTCCGCGCGACCTCGTCGAGATCACGGGTCGTGGCGCCCGGCACGGCCGCCTCACGGGTCGCCGAGTGAATGGCGGCGACGACCAGCCCCGCCTCGCGCATCTTCGCGATCTGCTCGGGGGTCTTGATCTGCACCATCGTGGCCGCGGCCTTTCCATCGAGTACGGGGAACAGAACAACGATACGGCCGCGGCACCCCCGAGGGGCACCGCGGCCGTATCGAACGAACCAGGGCTACTTCTTGAGCGCGGCCATCGCCTTCGCGGTGACCTCGTCCACCTTGCCGAGCGCCGAGATCGTCACGACCAGGTTCTGCGCCCGGTAGTAGTCGATGATCGGCTCGGTCTGCGTGTGGTAGACCTCCAGGCGCCGGCGGACGGTCTCCTCGGAGTCGTCGTCGCGCTGGAAGAGCTCGCCGCCGCAGACGTCGCAGACGCCCTCGGTCTTCGGGGCGTTGTACGTCAGGTGGAACACGTGCGCCGAGTCGTTACGGCAGATGCGGCGACCCGCGATCCGCTTCACGACCTCGTCCTCGGGGACCTCCAGGTCCAGGACCGCGTCGAGCTGCATGTCCTCGGCCTTCAGGACGACGTCCAGAGCCTCGGCCTGAGCCACGTTGCGGGGGAACCCGTCCAGCAGGAAGCCGTTGGCGGCGTCCGGCTGCTCCATCCGGTCCTTGGCCATCCCGATGGTCACCTCGTCGGGTACCAGGTCACCGGCGTCCATGAACGCCTTGGCCTTCAGACCCAGCTCCGTGCCCTGAGAGATGTTGGCGCGGAACAGGTCGCCCGTGGAGATGTGCGGGATGTCCAGGTTCTTGGCAAGGAACGCAGCCTGCGTTCCCTTGCCGGCACCGGGCGGTCCGACGAGGACGATTCGCATCAGCGGAGGAACCCTTCGTAATTGCGCTGCTGGAGCTGGCTCTCGATCTGCTTCACGGTCTCCAGCCCCACACCCACGATGATGAGGATGCTCGTCCCACCGAAGGGGAAGTTGGCATTGGCGCCACCGAAGCCTGCCAACGCCATCGTCGGCACAAGAGCGATCAGACCCAAGTACAGCGAGCCCGGCCAAGTGATCCGGTTGAGCACGTAGCTCAGATACTCGGCAGTAGGTCGACCAGCCCGGATACCCGGGATGAAGCCACCATACTTCTTCATGTTGTCCGCGACTTCCTCGGGGTTGAACGAGATCGCCACATAGAAGAAGGCGAAGAACACGATCAGGAGGAAGTACGTAGCGATGTAGTAGGGGTGGTCACCCTTGACGAAGTGGGCTTCGATCCAGGTCTTCCACCCTGCGGTGGAGTTCGAGAACTGGGCGATCAAGGCCGGGATGTAGAGCAGCGACGACGCGAAGATGACAGGAATCACACCTGCCTGGTTCACCTTCAGCGGGATGTACGTGGACGTACCGCCGTAGGAGCGCCGGCCGATCATGCGCTTCGCGTACTGCACCGGGATGCGGCGCTGGGCCTGCTCGACGAAGACCACGAGGGCCACCATCACGAAGCCGATGAGGATGACGGTGCCGAACTCGATCCAGCCCTTGGCGAGCTTGCCGCTCTCCTTGATGGCCCAGAGGGCACCCGGGAAGCCGGCGGCGATCGAGATGAACATCAGGATCGACATGCCGTTGCCGATGCCGCGGTCGGTGATGAGCTCACCGAGCCACATGACGATGCAGGTGCCGGCGGTCATCGTGATGACCATCGTGGCGATGGTGAAGATCGACGGGTCGGGGACGACCTGGTCGGCGACACGGCAGCCACTGAAGAGAGCACCGCTCTTGGCGGTGGCCACGAGACCGGTGCCCTGAAGGATGGCGAGGGCGACCGTCAGGTACCGGGTGTACTGCGTGATCTTGGCGGTACCGGACTGACCCTCCTTCTTGAGGGCCTCGAGTCGCGGGATCACGACGGTCAGCAGCTGCAGGATGATGCTCGCCGTGATGTACGGCATGATGCCGAGCGCGAAGATGGTGATCTGCAGCAGCGCGCCGCCACTGAACATGTTGACCAGGCCGAACAGGCTGTTGTTGCCCTCGCTGGCCTGCTTCACACACTGCTGGACGGCCTCGTAGCTGACGCCGGGGACCGGGATGTGGGCCCCGAGGCGGTACAGCACGATGATGGCGAGCGTGAAGAACAGCTTCTTGCGCAGGTCGGGCGTCTTGAACGCCCGGGCGAACGCGGTAAGCACGGTGCCTCCTGCGACCCCCGCGCTATGCGTCAAGGGTGACGGTCTTGAGGTTCGACGATTAGGTATCGGTCATCAATCCCGTGCGGGCATACCGCACGGAGCCTAGACAGTGCACGCCACCTTACCGGCGAGCATGCCCCCCTAGGAACGACCAATCGGGGATGCCCCTTTTGGGAGGCATCCCCGATCGGATGTTCAAGCCATCGAGTCGTCTTAGACGAGCTCGGTGACGGTGCCGCCGGCAGCGGCGATCTTCTCCTTGGCGGAGCCGGAGACGGCGTCAACCGTCACCTGCAGCGCCACGGTGATCTCGCCGGTGCCGAGCACCTTGACGAGCTGGTTCTTGCGAACCGCACCCTTGGCGACCAGATCGGCCACCGTGACCTCGCCACCCTGCGGGTAGAGCGCGGTGAGCTTGTCCAGGTTCACGACCTGGTACTCGGTGCGGAACGGGTTCTTGAAGCCCTTGAGCTTCGGCAGACGCATGTGGAGGGGCATCTGCCCACCCTCGAAGCGCTGCGGAACCTGGTAACGGGCCTTCGTGCCCTTGGTACCACGACCGGCCGTCTTACCCTTCGACGCCTCACCACGACCCACACGGGTCTTCGCGGTCTTGGCGCCGGGGGCGGGACGGAGGTTGTGGGCCTTCAGCGGGTTGGTCTCCGCCATGTCAGTCAACCTCCTCGACCGTCACGAGGTGGCGGACGGTGTGCACCATGCCGCGGAACTCGGGGCGGTCCTCCTTGACAACCACGTCGTTGACCTTCTTGAGGCCAAGCGAGCGCAGGGTGTCGCGGTGGTTCTGCTTGCTGCCGATGTACGACTTCGTCTGCGTGACCTTGAGGCGAGCCATTAGGCACCCGCCCCAGCACGCGCACGGAGCAGAGCCGCGGGGGCGACGTCCTCGAGGGGCAGACCACGGCGAGCCGCGATCTCCTCGGGACGCTGCAGGCCCTGAAGGGCCGCCACGGTCGCGTGCACGATGTTGATCGCGTTGTCGGAGCCGAGCGACTTCGACAGGATGTCGTGAACGCCGGCGCACTCGAGCACGGCGCGCACCGGGCCACCGGCGATAACACCGGTACCGGGGGAAGCCGGCTTGAGCAGGACGACGCCCGCGGCCTTCTCGCCCTGGATCGGGTGAGGGATGGTGCCCTGGATGCGCGGAACCTTGAAGAAGTTCTTCTTGGCTTCCTCGACACCCTTGGCGATGGCCGCGGGAACTTCCTTGGCCTTGCCGTAACCGACACCTACGGTGCCGTCACCGTCGCCCACCACGACCAGCGCGGTGAAGCTGAAGCGGCGACCACCCTTGACAACCTTGGCGACGCGGTTGATCGCGACAACGCGCTCAACGTACGCGGTCTTCTCGGCGGCAGCGCCACCGTCGCGGCCCTTCCGGTCCCGCCGCTCGCCGCCACCGGCACCGCTTCCGCGGCGCTGGGGTCCAGCCATTGGATTTACCTCTCTCTGTTACGTCCGTTAGTCCCGGAACCGGGGCTTAGAACTTCAGCCCGGCTTCGCGGGCGGCGTCAGCCAGAGCGGCAATGCGCCCGGCGTACCTGTTGCCACCACGGTCGAACACGACAGCCTCGACGCCAGCGGCCTTGGCGCGCTCGGCGACGAGAGCTCCGACCTGCTTGGCCTGCGCGGACTTGTCACCCTCGCCACCGCGGATCGACGCGTCCAGGTTCGACGCCGACGCAAGGGTGTGACCCTTGAGGTCGTCGATGACCTGAGCGGTGATACCACGGTTCGAACGCGTCACGACGAGGCGCGGACGCTCCGCCGTACCCGACACGTTCTTGCGGATGCGGATGTGGCGGCGCGCCTTGGCGGCACGCTTGTAAGCGTCGCCCTTGGCGATCTTCACACCGTATGCCATGGCTTACTTACCAGCCTTTCCGACCTTGCGGCGGATGACCTCGCCGGCGTACTTGACGCCCTTGGCCTTGTACGGGTCGGGCTTCCGCAGCTTGCGGATGTTCGCCGCGACCTCGCCGACCTTCTGCTTGTCGATGCCCTCGACCGAGAACTTGGTCGGCGACTCGACCTTGAACGAGATGCCCTCGGGCGCCTCGACCAGGATCGGGTGGCTGTAGCCGAGCTGGAACTCCAGGTTGGAGCCCTTCGCGGCCACGCGGTAACCGACACCGCTGATCTCGAGCGCCTTCACGTAACCCTGGGTCACACCGGTGATCATGTTGGCCACCAGCGTGCGGGACAGGCCGTGAAGGGCCTTGTTCTGACGCTCGTCGTTCGGACGGTTGACGTTCAGCACGCCATCCTCGCCCTTAACGATCTCGATCGGAGCGGCGACGGTGTGGCTCAGGGTGCCCTTGGAACCCTTCACCGTGACCGTGCGGCCATCGATGGTGACGTCCACGCCGGCGGGAACCTGGATAGGCAGCTTGCCAATACGCGACATGAGCTTTCCTTCCTTTCCCGACTACCAGACGTAGGCGAGGACTTCCCCACCTACGCCCTTCTTGCCTGCCTGCTGGCCGGTCAGGAGACCGTGGGACGTGGAGATGATCGCCACGCCCAGGCCGCCGAGAACCTTCGGCAGGTTGGTGGACTTCGCGTAAACCCGGAGACCGGGCTTCGAGATCCGCTTGATGCCCGCGATGGAGCGCTCACGGTTCGGACCGAACTTGAGCTCGAGGACGAGGTTCTTGCCGACCTCGGCGTCCTCGACCTTCCAGCCCGTGATGAAGCCCTCCTGCTGGAGGATTTCCGCGATGTGAGACTTGATCTTGCTGTGCGGCATCGTCACGGAGTCGTGGTATGCCGAGTTCGCGTTACGCAGACGAGTCAGCATGTCCGCGATCGGATCAGTCATGGTCATGAATTGGCCTTCGGCCTCTCTCGCCGGGGTTTCCAGTGCGCCATCCCTCTCCCCACACAGGGGCGGGACGGGTGCGGCGCGGGGACCTACGGCGTAGTAAGTCGTACGGGCGTCGGACGCCCAACCCTCCTAGCCTAAGCCATGGAGGGCTGGGCATCCGACAACCCAGTGCTTACCGAGAGACTCCGGTCATCCCAACTAAGGGATTACCAGGAGCTCTTGGTCACGCCCGGCAGCTCGCCACGGTGAGCCATCTCACGAAGGCACACGCGGCACAGGCCGAACTTGCGGTACACGGAGTGGGGACGACCACAGCGCTGGCAGCGCGTGTAGCCACGCACGCCGAACTTGGGCTTGCGAGCAGCCTTCGCGATGAGAGCCTTCTTCGCCATCTCGCTTACGCCTCCTTGAAGGGGAAGCCGAGGTGACGCAGAAGGGCACGGCCCTCGTCGTCGTTGGTCGCCGTGGTCACCACGGTGATGTCCATACCCCGGACACGGTCGATCTTGTCCTGGTCGATCTCGTGGAACATGACCTGCTCCGTGAGACCGAAGGTGTAGTTGCCACGCCCGTCGAACTGCTTGGGGGACAGACCACGGAAGTCGCGGATGCGCGGAAGCGCGAGCGACAGGGTGCGGTCCAGGAACTCCCACATGCGGTCGCCACGGAGGGTGACGTGCGCACCGATCGGCTGTCCTTCGCGAAGCTTGAACTGCGCGATGGACTTGCGGGCCTTGGTGACGGCCGGCTTCTGACCGGTGATGGTGGTCAGGTCACGGACGGCACCGTCCATGAGCTTCGAGTCACGGGCGGCGTCGCCGACACCCATGTTGACCACGATCTTCACGAGGCCGGGAACCTGCATGACGTTCTCGTAGGAGAACTCCTCACGCAGCTTGCCCGCGATCTCCTCGCGGTACTTCGTCTTGAGACGCGGAGTGGTGGTAGCCATCAGATGTCCTCACCCGTCCGCTTGGCAACGCGGATCTTGTTGCCCTCGTCGTCGAAGCGGAAACCGACACGCGTGACGACCTTCTTGCCGTCCTTCTCCACGACCAGCTGGACGTTGGAGACGTGGACCGGAGCCTCGGTCGTGACGATGCCACCGGCCTGCGACGGGCCGGCCTTGGTGTGCTTCTTGACCCGGTTGACACCCTCGACGAGGACGCGGTTCTCGCGGGGGAAGGCCGTGATGACCTTGCCCTGCTTGCCCTTGTCCTTACCGGTGATGACCTGGACCAGGTCGCCCTTCTTGATCTTCATGCTTACAGCACCTCCGGCGCGAGCGAGATGATCTTCATGAACTTCTTCTCGCGCAGCTCACGGCCGACCGGGCCGAAGATACGGGTGCCGCGAGGGTCGCCGTCGTTCTTGAGAATGACAGCGGCGTTCTCGTCGAAGCGGATGTACGAGCCGTCCTGGCGGCGGCGCTCCTTGACGGTGCGAACGATGACCGCCTTGACGACGTCACCCTTCTTCACGTTGCCACCGGGGATCGCGTCCTTGACGGTGGCGACGATGACGTCACCGATGCCCGCGTAGCGGCGACCCGAGCCACCGAGAACACGGATGCAAAGGATCTCCTTGGCACCAGTGTTGTCGGCGACACGCAGTCGCGACTCCTGCTGGATCACGTCTATCTCCTGATTTGTCTGCCGGTTCCCGGCGGGGTTGCGCCAAGTGATCAGCGCAACCCCACCGAGCCTGGCGGAACTGACCTGAGGGAAACCCCTCAGGCTGAACATATGGATTTCCCTTGCGGGAAATTCCTTACTTGGCCTTCTCGAGGATCTCGATGACGCGCCAGTGCTTCGTGGCGGACAGCTTCCGGGTCTCCATCAGGAGGACGCGGTCGCCGATGCCGGCAGCGTTCTGCTCGTCATGAGCCTTGAGCTTGTTCGTACGGCGGATGACCTTGCCGTACAGCGCGTGCTTGACGCGGTCCTCGACAGCGACGACGACGGTCTTGTCCATCTTGTCGCTGACGACCAGGCCCTCGCGGACCTTGCGAGCGTTGCGCTCGGTCTTCTCAGTCACGTTGCTCTCGCTCATCAGGCGTTCTCCACCGTCTCGATGCCCAGCTCGCGCTCACGCATCAGGGTGTAGATCCGGGCGATGTCCTTACGGACGGACTTGAGCCGGCCGTGGTTCTCGAGCTGACCCGTCGCCGCCTGGAAGCGGAGGTTGAACAGCTCTTCCTTGGCCTCGCGGAGCTTGTTGAGAAGCTCCTCGTTGCCCAGCTCGCGCAGCTCGGACGCCTTGGTACCGGCCGACATCACAGCTCACCTGCTTCGCGCTTAACGATCTTGCACTTCATCGGCAGCTTGTGGGCCGCACGGGTCAGGGCCTCGCGCGCGATCTTCTCGTTCGGGTAGGACAGTTCGAACATCACCCGACCCGGCTTGACGTTCGCGATCCACCACTCCGGAGAACCCTTACCGGAACCCATGCGGGTCTCGGCAGGCTTCTTCGTCAGGGGGCGGTCCGGGTAGATGTTGATCCAGACCTTGCCGCCACGCTTGATGTGGCGGGTCATCGCGATACGAGCAGCCTCGATCTGGCGGTTCGTCACGTACGCCGGCGTGAGGGCCTGAATGCCGTACTCGCCGAACGCAACCTGCGTACCACCCTTGCTCATACCCGAGCGCTTGGGGTGGTGCTGCTTGCGGTGCTTGACCCTACGGGGGATCAGCATTTCGGTCAGGCCTCCGTTCCGGTGCTCTCAGCCGGAGCGGCAGCGGCGGCGGGAGCGTCGGCCTTGGGGGCCTCGGCAGCCGGCGCGGACTGCTGCTGCGGCTTGCGGCCGCGGCCGCCACGCTCGCCACCGCGGCCACCACGGCCGGCCGGGCGGTCGCCAGCGCCGGCGCCACGGGCCGGGCGGTTACCCGCACGGGCCGCAGCGTTCTCGGCGCGGACCTCGGCGATGTTCTTGACGTCGCCCTTGTAGATCCAGACCTTGACGCCAATGCGACCGAAGGTCGTCTTGGCCTCGAAGAAGCCGTAGTCCACGTTCGCGCGGAGCGTGTGCAGCGGCACACGACCCTCGCGGTAGAACTCCGAGCGGGACATCTCGGCGCCGCCGAGACGACCGCCACACTGGATCTTGATGCCCTTGGCGCCGGCCTTCATCGTGCCCTGCATGCTCTTACGCATGGCGCGACGGAAGGAGACGCGGGAGGAGAGCTGCTCGGCAACGGCCTGAGCAACCAGCTGAGCGTCCATCTCGGGGTTCTTGACCTCGAGGATGTTCAGCTGGACCTGCTTGCCCGTGAGCTTCTCGAGGTCACCGCGGATGCGGTCGGCCTCGGCGCCACGGCGGCCGATGACGATGCCGGGACGCGCGGTGTGGATGTCCACCCGCACGCGGTCACGGGTGCGCTCGATCTCAACCTTCGAGATGCCGGCGCGCTCCATGCCGGACGTCATCATCCGACGGATGGCGACGTCTTCCTTGACGTAGTCCTTGTACAGCTTGTCGGCGTACCAACGGGACTTGAAGTCCGTGGTGATGCCGAGCCGGAACCCATGCGGGTTAACCTTCTGGCCCATTACCGGGTTCCTTCCTTGCTGCTGACGACCACGGTGATGTGGCTGGTCCGCTTACGGATCCGGTAGGCACGGCCCTGGGCACGCGGACGGAACCGCTTCAGGGTCGGGCCCTCATCCACAAACGCCTCGCTGATGATCAGCGAAGAGGCGTCCGTGTGGTCGTAGTTGTGTGCAGCGTTGGCAATGGCGCTGTCCAGCACCTTGCCAACCGGCACGCTCGCGGCCTGCGGGGCGAAACGCAGGACCGCCTGAGCCTCCGTGGCGTCCATGCCACGGATAAGGTCCACCACTCGGCGGGCCTTCATGGGCGTGACGCGGATGTACCGCGCCTGGGCCCTGGCTTCCATGGTTGTCCTTCCAGTGTCTGTCATGGTCATTCCACCCCGCTACTAGCGGCGCTTCGACTTCCGGTCGTCCTTCACGTGACCCCGGAAGGTGCGCGTCGGCGAGAACTCGCCGAGCTTGTGGCCGACCATCGACTCGGTGACAAACACCGGAATGTGGGTCTTGCCGTTGTGCACCGCGATCGTGTGGCCGAGCATGGCCGGGATGATCATCGAGCGACGGGACCAGGTCTTGATGACGTTCTTGGTACCGGCTTCGTTCTGTACGTCCACCTTCTTTACGAGGTGTCCGTCGACGAAGGGTCCCTTCTTGAGACTGCGCGGCATCTAAACCCGCTCCTAGCGCTTCTTGTTCGTCTTGCGGCGGCGGACGATGTACTTGCTCGAAGCCTTCTTCGGCGAGCGAGTACGACCCTCCTTCTGACCCCACGGGGAGACCGGGTGGCGACCACCGGAGGTCTTACCCTCACCACCACCGTGCGGGTGGTCAACCGGGTTCATCGCCACACCGCGGACGGTCGGGCGGACGCCGAGCCAGCGCTTGCGGCCGGCCTTGCCCCAGTTGATGTTCGACTGCTCGGCGTTGCCGACCTCGCCGATCGTGGCGCGGCAGCGCGCGTCGACGAGACGGATCTCACCGGACGGCATACGAAGGTGGGCCATCGTGCCCTCCTTCGCCAGCAGCTGCACGGAGGCACCAGCGGAGCGGGCGAACTTGGCGCCGCCACCGGGACGGATCTCGATCGCGTGGATCGTGGTACCGACCGGGATGTTGCGGAGCGCCAGGTTGTTGCCGGGCTTGATGTCCGCGCCGGGGCCGTTCTCGACGCGGTCACCCTGCGTCAGACCCTTGGGGGCGATGATGTAGCGCTTCTCGCCGTCCACGTAGTGGAGCAGCGCGATGCGCGCCGTGCGGTTCGGGTCGTACTCGATGTGCGCGACCTTGGCCGGCACGCCGTCCTTGTCGTGACGACGGAAGTCGATCACACGGTAGGCGCGCTTGTGTCCACCACCCTGGTGGCGAACGGTGATCCGACCGGTGTTGTTACGGCCGCCCTTGCTGTGCAGGGGGCGAACCAGCGACTTCTCCGGCGTGGACCGCGTGATCTCGACGAAGTCGGCTACGGAGGAGCCACGACGGCCCGGCGTAGTCGGCTTGTACTTGCGGATTCCCATTTCTCAGTCCTCGTCCGATTCCGGACGATCCAGACCGCCCTTAGGCGGTCGGACCGCCGAAGATGTCGATACGGTTGCCCTCAGCAAGGGTCACGATGGCGCGCTTGGTGTCCTTGCGCTTGCCGAAACCGGCCTTGGTGCGCTTGCGCTTACCCTGGCGGTTGATCGTGTTGACCCCGGTGACCTTGACCGAGAAGACCGCCTCGACGGCCTGCTTGATCTGGGTCTTGTTGGAGCCAGGCGCGACGATGAACGTGTACTTGTTCTCGTCCAGCAGGGCGTAGCTCTTCTCCGAGACGACCGGCTTGATCAGGATGTCGCGCGGGTCCGAGAAGGTCTTGCTGGTGACGACGGCCTCAGTCATCAGGCGTCGCTCCCTTCGGTCTCAGCGGTCTGGGGGCCAGACACGAAGGACTCGAGGGCGGCCTTGGTGAAGACCACGTCGTCGGAGACGATCACGTCGTACGTGTTGAGCTGGCCCGGCTCCAGGATGTGCACCTGGGGCAGGTTACGAGCGGACAGCCACGCGGCCTCGTCGGAGCGCTCGACGACCAGGAGCAGGTTCTTGCGCTCCGAGATCTTGCCGAACAGCGTCTTCGCGGCCTTGGTGGAGATGTCACCCTCGACCACGCCGGTCACGACGTGGATGCGGGAGTGGGTGGCCCGGTCCGAGAGGGCACCGCGGAGGGCGGCGACCTTCATCTTCTTGGGGGTCCGCTGCGAGTAGTCACGCGGCTGGGGGCCGTGAACGACGCCACCGCCGACGAACTGCGGGGCGCGGGTCGAACCCTGGCGAGCGCGGCCGGTGCCCTTCTGGCGGTAAGGCTTCTTGCCACCACCACGGACTTCGCCACGACGCTTGGTCTTGTGCGTGCCCTGACGGGCCGCGGCCAGCTGCGCGACGACGACCTGGTGGATCAGCGGAACGCTGACCTTGGCGCCGAAGATCTCCTCGGGGAGCTCGACGGTCCCGGTCTTGTCGCCTGCCGGCGAAAGGATGTCAATGGTGCTCATCGGTTCCTCAAACCCCCTTGGCCGCAGTGCGGACCAGGACGAGGCCACCGTTAGGGCCGGGGACGGCGCCCTTGATGAGCAGCAGACCCTTCTCGGCGTCAACGGCGTGGACGGTCAGGTTCTGGGTGGTCACACGCTCGTTGCCCATGCGACCGGCCATCTTCATGCCCTTGAAGACACGACCCGGGGTGGCACAGCCACCGATGGAGCCGGGCTTACGGTGCACGCGGTGGGCACCGTGCGACGCCTTGCCACCACGGAAGTTGTGGCGCTTCATGACACCGGCGAAGCCCTTGCCCTTGCTCTTACCGGTGACGTCGACCTTCACGCCGGCCTCGAAGAGCTCGGCGGTGATCTCCTGGCCGAGCGTGTACTCGGAGGCGTCAGCGGTGCGGAGCTCCACCAGGTGGCGGCGCGGGGTGACGTCAGCCTTGGCGAAGTGACCCTTGAGGGGCTTGTTCACCTTGCGAGGGTCGATCTCGCCGAAGGCGATCTGGACCGACTCGTAGCCGTCGACGTCGTTCGTACGCACCTGGGTCACGACATTGGGGCCGGCCTTGACGACGGTCACCGGGACGACCCGGTTGTTCTCGTCCCAGACCTGCGTCATGCCGAGCTTCTCGCCCAGGATGCCCTTGATGTTCTTAGCCATCTCGCGCGCCCTCAGAGCTTGATCTCGATGTCAACGCCCGCCGGGAGGTCGAGACGCATGAGCGAGTCAACCGTCTTCGGCGTGGGGTCGAGGATGTCGATGAGGCGCTTGTGCGTGCGCATCTCGAAGTGCTCGCGCGAGTCCTTGTACTTGTGCGGCGACTTGATGACGCAGTACACGTTCTTCTCAGTGGGCAGCGGCACCGGGCCCGCGACCGACGCACCAGTGCGGGTCACCGTCTCGACGATCTTCTTCGCCGAGGAGTCGATGACCTCGTGGTCGTAGGCCTTGAGCCGGATGCGGATCTTCTGTCCCGCCATGGCTACTAGTAGTCCTTTGTCTCGTAACGCTCTGGAACCCGATCGGCTTCGCTTATTGAAAAGCGTTGTCGTGTCTCCGACCCACGCGGTCGGGCGTGTCGCACTCCCTCTACGCAGAAATCCCTGAGGATTTCCCAACCAAGGGGGCACGGTCGCCATGAACCGCGGGCCGGGGGCAAAACACCCACCGGGTGCCTGGTCTGCACCCCGCTGACGCTTCCCAGAAGATTCCCGTACGTCCGCTCCTGAGAAGGAGCGACGAGTACTGTGGGACTCGCTTCCGGTCCTCCCGACGGGAGGCGCGCAGCATCGGCACTCAACCGAGCAACCCCGACAGTCTGCCATACGGGGCCATCCGGCCGCCAATCGGGAGCGAAGACTGTACCCCACGTCACGTCAGGCCATGCGCCGGGGCGCACGCGGCCAGGTCGCCCGCCCCCCTTCCCCTCTCATCCCAAGCGCCGTGCCCGCTCGGTGAGATGACGACGCTCGGGGGCGCTGGTCGTACGGCGTGCCGCCTCCCGGTAGACCTCCGCCGCCGTCTCCGGGTCGCCGAGGAGTTCGAGCAGATGGGCCCGGGTGGCCAGCAGCCGGTGGTGCCGGGCCGTCCTCTTGTCCCGCGCGAGCTCGTCCAGGAGGGCGAGACCGGCCGCCGGTCCGTGGACCATCGCGACGGCCACCGCGCGGTTGAGGGTGATCATCGGGTTCGGCCCGGTCCGCTCCAGGAGCTCGTAGAGCGCGAGGATCTGCGGCCAGTCGGTGGCCTCGGCGGTCTCCGCCTCGTCGTGGACGGCCGCGATCGCCGCCTGGAGCTGGTAAGGGCCCACCTGGCCCCGGGGCAGAGTGCGGCTGATCAGCGTGACGCCCTCCGCGACGAGCCTGCCGTCCCACCTCCCCCGGTCCTGCTCCGCGAGCGGCACCAGCTCTCCGTGCGGTCCCGTCCGGGCCGGCCTGCGGGCGTCGGTGAGCAGCATCAGGGCCAGCAGGCCCGCCGTCTCGGTGTCCTCGGGCACCAGTCGGTGGAGCAGCCGCGCCAGCCGGATCGCCTCCGTGGACAGCTCGGGCGCGGTGAGCTCGTCGCCGCCGCTGGCCGTGTAGCCCTCGTTGAAGACGAGGTAGAGCACGTGCCGGACCTCGGCGAGACGGGCCGTGCGGTCCTCCGGGGGCAGCGTGAGCGACCCGCCCGCCGCCTTGATCGTCTGCTTGGCCCGGCTGATGCGCTGCGCCATCGTCGACTCGGGGACGAGGAAGGCGGCGGCGATCTGCGCGGTGGTGAGGCCGCCGACCGCGCGCAGGGTGAGCGCGATGCGGCTGGGCGGGGAGAGGTCCGGGTGACAGCAGAGGAAGAGCAGGGCGAGCGAGTCGTCCCGGTCGGCGCCCGGCTCCTCCTCGTCGGCGGCGTGCGCGAGGAGTTCCGAGGCGGGGGTGGCGAGGGCGAGAGCGTCCTCGCGGCGGCGCCGCGCGGCCTCGCTGCGGACCTGGTCGACGAGCTTGCGGGAGGCGACGGTGACCAGCCAGCCGCGCGGGTTGTCCGGGACGCCTTCCCCGGGCCACTGCCGGGCGGCGGCGATCAGGGCCTCCTGGACGGCGTCCTCGCAGGTGTCGAAGCTGCCGTACCGGCGGACGAGCACGCCGAGGACCTGCGGCGCGTACGTGCGCAGCAGGTCCTCGATGTCGGTGGGGCCGCTCACACGTCCGCCGCGGACTCGTGCAGGACCGGCCACAGCTCGACGGGGTCGACGTCCGCGAAGGGCATGTCCGCGGCGATCTGCTGGGCCCGCTCCAGGCTGTCGCAGTCGAGCAGGTAGAAGCTGGCCAGGTACTCCTTGGTCTCCAGGTAGGGGCCGTCGGTGACCGCGGGGGCGCCGCCCTCACGGCGTACGAGCTGGGCGGCGGCCGCGTCGGCGAGTCCGTACGCGCCGATCAGCTCACCGCTCTCCCGGTACTTCCGGTTGAAGGCGTCCTGGCGGGCGATCGCCTCGGGCCAGGCCTCGGCCGGGAAGGAGTCCCACTTGGCCTGGTTGCCGTAGATCATCGCGACGTACTTCATCTCGGGTGTCCTCCCCGTCCCGCGCGCCCCTGTGGCGTGCCGTCACCCGTTGGTCGGAGCCGACAGCGGGTCCTCGACATGATCGACAGAGATCTTCGGAGATCTTTTTCCGGTGGCCGAATCCTGCCACTCGGCGGCCCGTCCACACACAACCCCGAGCATCGAATATTCGTCTTGCTGAGGACCGCACAGCCCAGGGGACGGACCGCGTACGTGACCACAGCACCCCGTCGGCGGGCGGTTCTCGCCGCCGCCCTCGCCGTCACCTCGGCCGTCGCCGGGTGTTCCGTGCCCGAGCCGCGCAGGACCGCCCCGACCGTCGACCCCGCGCCCGGCAAGCCGATCGCCTCCGCGCGGACCCGGCGGGCGCTGCTCCTGCAGGTCGCCGCGCACCCGGACGACGACCTGTACTTCATGAACCCCGACACCCAGCGCCTCCTCGACGCCGGGGTCCCGCTCGTCTCCGTGTACGTGACCGCCGGCGAGCACACCGGCCGGAACCGGATCAAGGGGATGCCGGACACTCCCCCGGACCGCGCCGCCTACTCCTCGTCGCGCCACCAGGGCCTGCGCCAGTCGTACGCGGCGGCGCTCGGCCTGCCGATGTTCACGCCCTGGCGGCGGGAGGTGCTCACGCTCCCCGACGGCCGGCGGGCGGAGACGGACACGCTCACGCACGGTGGACGCCGCATAGAGCTGGTCTTCCTCAACCTGCCCATGCACACCAACCGGCGCTACATGGCCCTGCCCGCGCTCTGGCACGACCGTGCCCTGGAGCTGCGGACCCATCTGTCGACCGGTTCGCCCGTCACCCGCTCGGACACCTACGACTACGACCAGCTGGTCGGCGTCCTCGTCGGGCTGCTCCGCCGCTACCGGCCCACGGTGGTGCACACCCTCGACCCGGATCCGGACGTCCAGACCGGCGACGAGGCCACCCGCAGGCGGGACTCCGAGCAGCCCGGCTACTCGGACCACGGGGACCACACGGCGGTCGCCTCCTTCACCTGGGCGGCGCTGAGCCGCTGGGTCTCGGACGCGGTCCGGGACGGCAACCCGATACCGGCGTTCACGACGACCGCCTTCCGCGGCTACTACAACCGCCACTGGCCCAAGAACCTCCCCCCGCAGGTGCTCGAGGAGAAGGCCGCGCGCCTCGTCCCGTACGGCGGGGACCCCTCCTGGGAGTGCGGAAACCCCTCGGGCTGCGGCGACTACGGCGTCGGCGGCGACCGGCCGCTCACCAACCGCAAGGGCTGGGTCCGCTCCACCCACCACCGCTGGCCGTCCGCGGGCCCGGCGCTCGCCGAGGAGCCGGACGGCCGCCTCACCGCGTACGGCGTGCTGGGTCTGCGCGCCGTCCGCTGGCGGGAGACCGCACCCGGCGTCTGGAGCGAGCCGGTGGACCTCGGCGGCGGGCCGCTCGCACCCGCGCTCGGCTCGGCGGTGCTCGGCGACGGCCGGGTGCTGCTCTTCGGGGTGCGGTTCGCCGCGATCGACGGACACGGCGGGTCGAACCGGCGCGAGCTGGTGCTCCTGGAGCAGCGCTCCCCCGGCGGCCCGTTCCTGGCCTGGCGCGGGCTCGGCAATCCGGAGCGCGGCGACGACCGCGGCCGCCGGGTCGGCGCCCCGGTGGCGGTCACGGCCCCCGACGGCCGGGTCCATCTCTTCGTACGGAACGCCGACAAGGGCGTCTCCACCCTGGTGCGGTCGGCGGACGGGTCCTGGAGCCCGTGGCGGACGCTTCCCGGCACGGCGGAGGTCCAGGACGGTCTCGCCGTCTCGCTCGACGCGGCGGGCCGGGTGCACCTCCACGCGGCGGGGCGGGAGTCCGTACGCCACTGGGTGGACGGAGTGGAGCGGCCGGAGCCGCTGCCGCTGTCCGGGTCCACGGTGGCGGCGGCCGGAGGCGAGCTGTACTACCGGCGGCCGGCGAGCGGGGAACTCCTCGGCCCGACGGGCGACGCCGGTCTGGACGGTTACGGGGGTGTGGTCGCGGCGCGCTCAGCGGCGCTCGGGACCGTGCTCCTCGGCACGGACGCACGCGGCCGGGTGCGGATGCGGGCAGGTGGCCGACTGCGCACCCGTACGGCGGGTCCGTCGGCGGTGTCGGCCGCGCTGCACCTGGGGACGGGCCGGGCGACCGTGGTGGGTCTGGGCGCGGACGGCCACCCCTGGAGCTGGCGGCCGTAGGGGTCGGGAACGCGAGAAGGCCCCGCACCTTTCGGTGCGGGGCCTTCCCTTCACTGCTCAGCAGCTCGCTGGAGCTACCAGGTCAGATCGCCGATCAGGCGGTGATCTTGACGACCTGGCCGGCGCCGACGGTCCGGCCACCCTCACGGATGGCGAACTTGAGGCCCTCCTCCATGGCGATGGGCTGGATCAGCTCAACGCTCATGGCGGTGTTGTCGCCCGGCATGACCATCTCGGTGCCCTCGGGGAGGGTCACGACGCCGGTCACGTCCGTGGTACGGAAGTAGAACTGCGGGCGGTAGTTGTTGAAGAACGGGGTGTGACGGCCACCCTCGTCCTTCGACAGGATGTAGGCCTGGGCCTCGAAGTTCGTGTGCGGCGTGACCGAACCCGGCTTGATGATGACCTGGCCGCGCTCGACGTCCTCACGCTTGATGCCACGGAGGAGCAGACCGACGTTCTCACCGGCCTGGCCCTCGTCGAGCAGCTTGCGGAACATCTCGATACCGGTGACCGTGGTGGTGGTCTTCTCGGTCTTGATGCCGATGATGTCGACGGTCTCGTTGACCTTGAGGATACCGCGCTCGATACGACCGGTGACGACGGTGCCACGACCGGTGATCGTGAAGACGTCCTCGATCGGCATCAGGAACGGCTTGTCGACGTCACGCTCGGGCTGCGGGATGGACTCGTCCACCGCGTGCATGAGGCCGAGAAGCTTCTCGCCCCACTCCTTGTCGCCCTCGAGAGCCTTGAGCGCCGAGACGCGGACGACCGGAAGGTCGTCGCCCGGGAACTCGTACTCGGAGAGGAGCTCACGGACCTCGAGCTCGACGAGCTCCAGGATCTCCTCGTCGTCCACCATGTCGGCCTTGTTCAGGGCGACGACGATGTACGGAACGCCGACCTGGCGGGCCAGGAGCACGTGCTCCTTGGTCTGCGGCATCGGGCCGTCGGTGGCGGCAACCACGAGGATCGCGCCGTCCATCTGCGCGGCACCCGTGATCATGTTCTTGATGTAGTCAGCGTGACCCGGGCAGTCGACGTGCGCGTAGTGACGCGACTCCGTCTGGTACTCGACGTGCGCGATCGAGATCGTGATACCGCGCTGGCGCTCCTCGGGAGCCTTGTCGATCTGGTCGAAGGCCGAGGCCTCGTTCAGGTCCGGGTACGCGTCGTGCAGCACCTTGGTAATGGCGGCCGTGAGGGTCGTCTTACCGTGGTCAATGTGACCGATGGTGCCGATGTTGACGTGCGGCTTAGTCCGCTCGAACTTTGCCTTCGCCACTGAATCCTCCTGCGGAGTGGTTCTGTACGCCTTGCTCATCGGCGCCAGGTGATCTTTGCTGGGATGCCATCCGCCGGGGCCCGATCCCTCGGGTTTCGGGGGCTGAGCCCCGGCGACTGGTGTCAAGCCTAAAGCGTGAACTCGGAAGAGTTACTCGCCCTTGGCCTTCGCGATGATCTCCTCGGCGACGTTCCGCGGAACCTCGGCGTAGGAGTCGAACTGCATCGAGTAGCTTGCGCGACCCGAGGTCTTGCTGCGGAGGTCGCCGACGTAGCCGAACATCTCCGAAAGGGGCACGAGGCCCTTCACGACGCGAGCGCCGCTGCGCTCCTCCATGGCCTGAATCTGACCACGGCGGGAGTTGATGTCGCCGATGACCTCACCCATGTAGTCCTCGGGCGTGGTGACCTCGACGGACATCATGGGCTCGAGGATGACCGGCGAAGCCTTCCGCGCGGCCTCCTTGAAGGCCTGCGAACCGGCGATCTTGAACGCGAGCTCGGAGGAGTCGACCTCGTGGTAGCCACCGTCGAGAAGGATGACGCGGACGCCAGTCATCTCGTAGCCGGCCAGGATGCCGAACTGCATGGCCTCCTGCGCACCCGCGTCGACCGAAGGGATGTACTCCTTCGGGATGCGGCCACCGGTGACCTTGTTCACGAACTCGTAGGAGGCGTCGCCACCCTCGATGGGCTCGATCGCGATCTGCACCTTGGCGAACTGACCGGTACCACCGGTCTGCTTCTTGTGGGTGTAGTCCACGCGCTCGACGGCCTTGCGGATCGTCTCGCGGTACGCGACCTGCGGCTTGCCGACGTTCGCCTCGACCTTGAACTCGCGACGCATACGGTCGACGAGGATGTCGAGGTGAAGCTCGCCCATACCACCGATGATGGTCTGGCCGGTCTCCTCGTCCGAGTGCACCTGGAAGGAGGGGTCCTCCTCCGCGAGACGCTGGATGGCGACACCCAGCTTCTCCTGGTCACCCTTGGACTTGGGCTCGATGGCGACCTGAATGACCGGCGCCGGGAAGTCCATGGACTCCAGCACGACCGGGTTCTTGTCGTCACACAGCGTCTCACCGGTGGTGGTCTGCTTGAGGCCCATGACGGCGACGATGTCGCCGGCGCCCACCGAGTCGATCTCCTCACGCTTGTTCGCGTGCATGCGGTAGATCTTGCCGATGCGCTCCTTCTTGCCCTTGACGGAGTTCAGCACCGCGGTGCCGGCCTCCAGGCGACCGGAGTAGATCCGGACGAAGGTGAGCTTGCCGAGGTGCGGGTCGCTCGCGATCTTGAACGCGAGCGCCGACAGCGGCTCGTCGTCGGACGGCTTGCGCTTGACGACAACCTCGGCGTCCCGCACGTCGTGGCCCTCGATGGCCTCGACGTCCAGGGGCGACGGCAGGTAACGGACGACAGCGTCGAGCAGGGGCTGAACGCCCTTGTTCTTGAACGCGGTGCCACAGAAGACGGGGGTGACCGTCTTCTCGCCGTTGCCCTTGCCGGAAGCGATGGTGATACGACGGACAGCCGCGTACAGCTGCTCCTCGGTGGGCTCGACGCCCTCGAGGAAGAGCTCCATGAGCTCCTCGTCGTTCTCCGCGACGGTCTCGACCAGCTTGGCGCGCCATTCCTCGGCGAGCTCGGTGTGCGAGGCCGGGATGTCGACGACGTCGTACATCTCGCCCTTGCTGGCCTCGGCGGACCAGACGAGAGCCTTCATGCGGACGAGGTCGACAACACCCTGGAAGTCCATCTCGGACCCGATGGGGAGCTGCATGACGATCGGGACGGCGCCGAGGCGGTCCACGATCATGTCGACGCAACGAAGGAACTCGGCGCCCGTACGGTCGAGCTTGTTGACGAAGCAGATACGCGGAACGCCGTAGCGGTCCGCCTGACGCCAGACAGTCTCGGACTGGGGCTCGACGCCGGCCACACCGTCGAACACGGTGACAGCACCGTCGAGCACGCGCAGCGAACGCTCCACCTCGACGGTGAAGTCGACGTGACCCGGCGTGTCGATGATGTTGATCGTGTGATCGACATTCTCGAGCGGCCAGTGGCAGGTCGTCGCGGCAGACGTGATGGTGATGCCGCGCTCCTGCTCCTGCTCCATCCAGTCCATCGTGGCAGCGCCGTCGTGGACTTCACCGATCTTGTAAGAGACACCGGTGTAGAACAGGATCCGCTCGGTGGTGGTCGTCTTGCCCGCGTCGATGTGAGCCATGATGCCGATGTTGCGCACCTTGGCAAGGTCAAGCGAAGTGGTAGCCATATCGGCTCAGTCTTCTCTCGGTCTCGATGTGGGTTGCGACTACCAGCGGTAGTGCGCGAAGGCCTTGTTGGACTCGGCCATCTTGTGCGTGTCCTCACGCTTCTTGACGGCCGCACCGAGGCCGTTCGAGGCGTCGAGGAGCTCGTTCATGAGGCGCTCGGTCATGGTCTTCTCGCGACGGGCGCGGGAGTAACCGACGAGCCAGCGGAGGGCCAGCGTGGACGCGCGGCCCGGCTTGACCTCGATCGGCACCTGGTAGGTGGCGCCACCGACACGGCGGGACTTGACCTCGAGGGCCGGCTTGACGTTCTCGAGAGCGCGCTTCAGCGTGATGACCGGGTCCTGGCCGGTCTTCTCGCGAAGACCCTCCATGGCGCCGTACACGATGCGCTCGGCGGTGGAACGCTTGCCGTCCAGCAGGATCTTGTTGATCAGCGAGGTGACAAGAGGAGAGCTGTAGACCGGGTCGATGATGACCGGGCGCTTCGGGGCGGGGCCCTTACGAGGCATTCTTACTTCTCCTTCTTGGCGCCGTAGCGGCTGCGAGCCTGCTTACGGTTCTTGACGCCCTGCGTGTCGAGGGAACCGCGGATGATCTTGTAACGAACACCCGGCAGGTCCTTCACACGGCCACCACGCACGAGCACGATGGAGTGCTCCTGCAGGTTGTGACCCTCACCCGGGATGTAGGCCGTGACCTCGATGCCGGAGGTCAGACGCACACGCGCGACCTTACGGAGCGCCGAGTTCGGCTTCTTCGGGGTGGTCGTGAACACACGCGTGCAGACGCCGCGGCGCTGAGGGGAACCCTCGAGTGCGGGCGTCTTGTTCTTCTCGACCTTGTCCTGCCGGCCCTTCCGGACCAGCTGCTGGATCGTAGGCACTACTTCTCCGGTTTCTGTGTGCCGTCGGTGAAACTAACCTGGAACATTCGCCGACCCACGCGGTCGGGTGTGTCGAATCTCGCGGACCCCTCCACCAGAGTGGAAAGGCGCGGATCACGGTGGCCGATATATGACTCGCCTTGCGGTTGAGGACACGCACGCGAGCCCAGGCACACCCCAGGCACAAGGCTTGAGCGTACCTATCGCATGGACTCCGGTCAAAACAAATGCCCACGCGCACGTGGTCCCGGCCGAGGAAGGCCGGGACCAGGCAAGATCATGCGGGGACCGGGGTCAGTCCCGGGCGGTGCGGCGCGGTTCCGGGGCCTCGGCGGGCCCCTCGGCCTCCGTGTCGGGCTCCAGGAACTGGTTCACGACCTTGACGAAGACGCCCATGCGCTCGTCGGGCACCCCCAGCCAGCGGGCGAAGTCCTCCATGGAGGGCTGCCAATCGCTCGGGGGCAGCAGATCCGCCGCCATCGGGAGCTCCTCGGGCGACACGCGGCCGGACCGGATCAGCATGTCGCGGACCGAGACGCCCAGCAGCGGGGCGATCCTGCGCATGGTCTCCAGGTCGGGCATGCTCTGCCGCTGCAGCAGCCGCGTCACGGCGGCCCGGTGCACCCCGGCCTCGTCCGCGATCCGGGACTTGCCACCGCCACGCGGGCTGTCGATGTCGTAGCCGCGCTGTCGCATCAGGCCTTCGACCCAGCCTGCGAACTCGTCCAGCCCACGAGTGGTCATGTACAGCTCCTCACTCCACTCCTCCAGGCGCTCAACTCTAGCGTGCTTGCGCGCAAGGAATTACCTGGTTTCGGGTACGCAACGTGTCGAATCGGTGAAGGTGACCCCGGAGGTGCCACACATTTTTGTTGCGCGCCCGCACGCAACATGTAAGTCTGGCTCGCCGCCGCACTCGTCGGCCCCCTGAGCCCCAACGGCCCCATCGGCCCCATGGGAGTCCCCGGGAGCCCCGGACCGTGGAGAACCTCTTGTTCCAGCCCGACCCCACCCCCTGGCAGGCCGCCGCCGCGTGTGCCGGCCTCTCCCCGTCCGTCGTCTTCGCCCGCCGCGCCAAGGAGGCGGCCCCGGCGCTGCGCGCCTGTGCCGACTGCCCCGTCCGCCGCGAGTGCGAGACGGCGGTGGCCCCCGCCGAGAGCTACTTCGACGGCGTGTGCGCGGGCCGCCTGTACCGCAACGGGCGGCCGGCGGACCCGGCGCGCGTCGCGAAGGCGGTCGCCCTCACCCCGACGCTCGCCTGGAGCGGCCGCCGTGGCTGACCGCACGCCCCCCACCGCATCCGTCGAGCCGGTGCTGCGTGACATCGCGCTCTGGACCGCTTCCCTCGTACGCCAGTTCCCCGAGCTCGCCGAAGAGCTCGCGCCCGGCCGCCGCGGCCCCGCCGGGAGCGCCCCGGCCCCCTCCCCCGCCGGCCGCGACGAGCAGATCCGCGAGGAGCGCCGTGAGGCGCTGCTCCTCCAGCAGCGGCACGGGCTCGCCGTCCCCGGCCATGGCGCCGCCCCCATCCGGCTGCACGTCTCCGACGCCATCCGCGACATCACCGACGGGGTGGTGGAGCTGGAGGAGGCCGTGTGCGCCCGGCTCGCGCTCCCCCGGCCGCCCCGCGCAGGGGTCATCGACCGGCTCCGGCGGGTGGTGGGACTGCTCGACGCGATCGCCGCCGACCCGGACCTGGCCCGGCACGTGCGGGACGAGATCCGCCGGATGGCCCGGCGCTGCGCCCGGACGCTCGGCGACTCGGAGACGGTGGTCCGGGTGTCGGGCCGCTGCCCCTGGTGCGATTCGGTGTCGCTGCGGGCCTTCCCCGACCGGCGCGCCGTGCTCTGTGTGAACCCGGCCTGTGTGTGCACGGACGAGGTGTGCGGCTGTCAGGACGACCCGGCCTACCGGCACCTGTGGCCGGAGCGGGAGTGGGAGGAGCTCGCGGCGGCCTCCGGAGCCCTTGCCGAGGAGATCGAGGCGGCGATGGACACGACGACGAGCACGATCGCGGACCCCACGACGAACGACACGGAGGAGACCTCGTGCTGAGCTCGCCCGCCCTGCCGGCCCTGATTCCGGGACCGCTCGCCGCCGAGGAGGCGGGCGTCGCCCCCGCGACCATCCGCAAGTGGGTCCAGCTCGGTCATCTGCGGGCCGCCGGCAAGGCGGGCCGGGCGCAGCTCTTCCGCCTGGAGGACGTCTTCGCCGCCGAGCGTGTCGCCCGCCGCCGTCCCCGTACCGCCTGACTTCCCCCCGTACGAGAAGCGCCCCCCGTCCAGGAAGGACGGGGGGCGCTTTCTCATGCCCTCAGGAATCGGTCGAGGGAGGCCGTGAGAACGGCGACGAAGCGGTCGCGGGTCTCCTCGGGGACGCGGTCCAGGGAGAGATAGGGGTTGAGGTCCTCCAGTTCGACGAGGAGCAGCTCGCCGCCGGGGGCACGGCAGGCGTCCACGCGCTGGATGCCGTGGTCGAGGGTGTTCCAGTCGATGAAGCGGCGGGCGAAGGCGAGGTCGTCCTCGGTGGGCTCGTACGGCTCCAGGACCCAGCGGCGTTCGGGGTCGGGGGCGTGGAGGGCGTACTGGAAGAGGTCGTCGACGAAGTAGAAGGAGACCTCGTACCGGAAGTCGATGCGCGGCTGGACGAGGAGGCCGTCGTACGCGAGGCCGGCGAGTTCCTCGTACGCCAGGAAGCGCAGGCCTATCGAGTCGGCCCCGGCCTTGGGCTTGACCGCGTACGCGGTGGCGGCGGGCAGCCGGTGGAGGTCCTCGGGCCGGTCGACGGTGGGGATGACGGGGTATCCGGCGGTGGTCAGGTCGAGCAGGTACTGCTTGCCGGCCATGTCGCCGCGGCCGTGGAGCGGGTTGTAGACGCGGGTGCCCTCGGCCAGGGCGCGCTCGCGGAAGGCGTCGTACTCCTTCTGGTAGCCGAGGACCGGGCCGCTGTTGCGGACGACGACGGCGTCGAAGCCGTCCATGAGCGCGGCGGCGTCGAGCGGATGACAGAGCGCCAGGTCGAAGGTCTCGCGCAGCCGGGCGGTGAGGTGGATGTCCTCGTCGCAGTAGCGCCGTCCACGGGCCGGGTAGGCGAGGTCGGTGACGTACAGAAGGCTGGGGCGGGCGGGCACGGGGCGGCTCCTCGGTCGGGTGGCCGCCAACCTATCCGGCGCCTGTCCGGGCCACGCGCGGAAGGGCCCGCGCGGAAGGGCCCGCGCGGAGGGCCCGCGGAGGGGCGTACAGGGGATGTGCGCACGGGGATCCGTCGACCGCACAGAACTAGTTGCGTGCGCGCACGCTCTCTGTCACAGTTGGTGCAGCGGCGGAGCTGCGCCCGAACAACGGGCGGCGGCTTCGCCGTTCGCCGTCCGGGCGCGCTGCCGCGCCCCGCCCCCTCCCGCCGGAGCGCCCCGGGCGGCACCCCGTCCCGCATCCCTCACCCGAGGAGAAACCGTCATGACCACTCCCCCGAGTGCGTTCCCGGACGTCGAGAAGCTGGTCGTCGACGTCCTCAAGGCCGATCCGGCGCTCGCCGGCGCGACCATCGCGGTCAACGCGCCGGCCGGCTTCGACGGCACCCAGCTCGCCGTCCTGGTGAACCGCCGCGGCGGCGCCTGGATCGGCGACCTGCACGTCGACATGCCACTGATCGAGTTCGAGGTGTACGGGCCGACCAAGAACGCCGCCCACGTCCTCGCCAACGGCGCCCGCCGGGCCCTGCTCGCCACCATCGGCAAGCAGATCGGCGCCAACAACGTCGTCCACGACGTCGAGGAGCAGGACGGGCCGCGCTGGCTGCCCGACTACCTCTACCGGGGCGCCAACCGCTACCTGTGCGTCATCCGCCTCTCCCTGAGCGTGTTCTAGCCGCTCGCCCCCGAGCGCCCCGCCGCTCGCCCCACAGACCAGGCCTCGCCGTCCGGCGGGGCCTTTGCCGTACCCGGACAGAGCGTCCGGGGCGGTCAGCCTCTCACCAAGGAGAAACACACCATGGCAGGAAACAACTCGGCCGAGATCCGCGTCGCCGGTACCGGCAAGCTCTACGTGGCCGACGCGGGCACCTCCGCCCCGGCCACGTTCGGCACCGACTCCGCTGCCGACTGGTCCGGCGCGGGCTGGAAGGACCTGGGCTTCACCTCCGGCGACGGCGTCACCTTCTCCAAGAAGGACAAGCTGGAGCCCATCGACTCGTGGCAGTCGGTCTCCCCGATCCACTTCATCTACTCCAGCCGTGACCTCTCGCTGAAGTTCTCGCTGCTCCAGTTCAACGAGGACACGCTGCCGTTCTTCATGGGCGGCGACGCCGTCAAGGCGGAGCCGACCCCGGCCGTCGACACCTACCGCTACGAGATCGCCGAGCGCCCGTTCGCCGACGTGCGTGCCCTCGGCCTGGAGTTCACCGACGTCAAGGCCGGTGGCACGACCGCGGTCAAGTACCGCTTCATCATCCCGCGCGGCCAGGTCACGGCCACCGACGACATCAAGCTGGCCCGCAAGGCCGCGTCGCAGCTGGGCGTCACCTTCACCGCCATGTCGAAGGGCGACGGCAAGCCGCTGGCGACCTTCCTCATGAAGGACAGCCAGTACTCCGCGACCGTCTGATCCCTTCTCCAGGGGCGGGACGGAGAGATCCGTCCCGCCCCGCCCCTCTCCTCTTCACTCACTCGAACAAGGAGTACGCATCACCATGGCCCGTTTCGACGTCAACGCAGCCCGCGCCCAGCGACAGGAGGCCCACGGCCGCGCCTGGTCCTTCGAGCTGGACGGCGAGAGCTACACCCTTCCGACCGAACTGAGCCGTGCGACGGCCAAGGCGCTGCGCAAGCTCGACGACAACGACGTGGACGGCCTGCTCGAACTCCTGATGGGTGAGAAGCAGTTCGCTCGTTTCGAGCAGCACGACGTCACCATGCAGGACATCGCCGCCATCCTGGAGGCCTACGGCAAGGAGACCGGGCTCGGCCTGGGGGAAGACTGAGCCTCGTCGAGTTCGTCGACGAACACGCCGAGGCCCTTGAGGCGGACCTGCTCCGCTACTACTCCATCGATCTCCTCGACTGGCACCGCGGCACCCTCTCCAGCCGCCGGGTCCTGGCGCTGATCAAGAACCTGCCGCGGGACAGCGCCGTCCAGCGGGAGCTCCACGGCGAGTCCGCGGAGTGGTCGATCACCGATCACCTGCTGGCCGCCGCGGTGGACCATCTGGCCGTCGCCAACTGGATGTTCATGTGCGTCAACGGCGGCGAGGACGGCGACCAGCCCGATCCGCCGGAGCCCGTTCCCCGGCCGGGCGGTCCGGACCGGGACGACGACGGCGCGGACGGCACGGACACCGACGAGAACGGGCGGAGCGCGCGTGCCGAGGAGAGCACGGACGTGTCTCCCCATGCCCTCGCCCGGTTCTTCGGGTGACCCCGCGGCCCCCGGAGGCCGTTCCCGTCAGGGAGCGGACTCCGGGGGCGCTTCCCGTGCTCGCTCGCCGGAGAGTTCCTTCTCCAGGGCCTTGGCGCGCTCGGACAACGACCCCCGGCGCCCCTTGCCCGGACGCGGCTCCGGGTCGGCGGCCTCCTGGTCACGGCGGTCGGCGTTCGGGCCGTTCTGTACGGGTACCCCGGCGAGCGGCGGCACGATCGGGCGTCCGCCCTTGCCGCGGACGACCTTCCGTACCGGCTGGGCGCTCCTTCGGGTGCGGCTCTCCTGGGCGGTCAGGAGGACGTCCGGGTCCGAGCCCGGATCGGGGCCCGAGGTGTGCTCGGGTTCCGGTTCGGGCCGCTGTTCGAACAGCTCGCGTTCCCTGCGTACCCGCTCCTCGGCCTCGACCACGGCGGCCGGCGGTTCGAGGAGCCGGGCGAAGGGCAGCGCGATGACCCGGGCGCCGTCCTGTCCGCCGTCGATCCGGCGCTCCGGCCGGCGGATTCCACGCGCGTCACCCTGGCCCTGGGTGTAGGCGTCGGCGACGCGCTTCTCGTATTCCCGTCGTATGCGCGGGAGTTCGTCCGACACCGCTTCGGCCCAGCCCGCGGTGAACGCGGCCGTCTCCCGGCGGTCGACCTCGGACCGGGGCATCACGACGAGGTCCTCGGTGGCGTACCCGTGAACCAGGACGAGCTCGGAGAGGCGTGCGAAGAGATGGGGCAGATCGGGGTGGGACGCGAGCCAGTCGACGACTCGCTCCCGCCGGTTGGCTCCCGGCTCCGTTTCCATGCGTCAGTACTGCCTTCCAGCCCCCTGGGGTCCCCGCGCGCCCCTCGCGCCCCCGCGCCCCGAGGTGGTCCGGTCCGGAGAGCGCCTTCCAGGTTACCCGGTCGAACAGAAGCTCCGATCAGCCGCCAACCCGTTCGGGAAACAGGCGAGAAGACACGCCGTCAGACGTTTCCCGCTCGACAAACCCCGAACAGGTGTTCCACACTCTGTTCGCACAAGAGTTCGAACACGTGGTGCCCCCGCTCCCCTGATCCGCGGCGCCGCCACACACGCACGGGCAAGCAACCGGAAGGCAGGCGTCCATGACCCAGCAGGCCGAGGCATCGCGACCGCAGATCCCTCTCCAGGACCGCCTCCGCCAGCTCCTCGACGGACCCGCCGCGCTCGACAAGAGAGCGTTGCTCGGCAGCCTGTACGCCGAGGTCAACCGACGTGAGGCGGTCGCCTACGCGGCCGGCTGGAACGACGCCCTCGCGACGGTGCGGCGCGGCCCGCGCCGCACCGAGGACGCCTAGCCGGCCTCCCGCTGCCCCTACGAACGAGCCCCTGCCGGGACCGGCAGGGGCTTTTCGGCGCTTGGCCGTCACCGGCCGGAAGCGGAGTGACTCATGGCAGAAGTGACAACAGAGGATCTGTCGATCCAGATCGGCAGCCTCCGGCACTACCTCACGAAGGTCGACCACAATTCGCTGCCCACCACCGAGTGGATGAAGCAGCAGCTGGCACCCGTCAACAAACTGATCGAGGACCTCAAGGCGGAGCAGGAGAAGGTCGCCGAGGAAGTGATCAAGGCCCCCTGGGAGCAGGTCCTCGAACAGCTGGGCCTCGGCCCCGTGGCCGAGATCATCAAGAAGGGCTCCGAGGAAGGCATCATGGCCGCCGTCGGGGCCGCCTTCGTCGCCCTCGGCGGCATGATCGTCCCCATCCTCCTCACCGCGCTCGGCGCCTTCATCGTCTTCCAGCTGCAGAAGTGGCACGCCGGCAGGAGCGCCACCAACGAGACGTTCGGCCCGCGTGCGGACGGCAGCTTCGGCCGACGGAACTTCTCGGAGATCGAGGCCGAGAGAAACGGCGTCGCCCCCGGCGGCATGGCCGACATCAACGCGGACGCCAACTTCGACGAACTGCGCGGTCAGCTCGAACGGCTGAACCCGCACCTCGCGAAGTTCAACCTCCACGCCCCCTCGTTCGTCTCGAACTTCCGCAAGATGCCGACGAGGGGCGCGGCCGCGAAGGCGGACGCCGTCGAGAAGATCGCCCTGGCCGTCAAGGACGTCGACCACCAGACCATGGCCCTGGTCGCCAGCGGCATGGGCAAGATCAACGGCGCCGTGAAGAACGCGAACCCCCGGAAGACCTCCTCGTTCGCCAAGGCCATCGGGAAGCTCAAGCTCGCCATGGACGGCCTGGAGGTCGACAAGGTCCCCAAGGCGGGGACCCTCGGGCAGGCGGCCGACAACGCCAAGCGGCTCGCCGACAACACCGGGACCCTCGCGCAGAAGATGCGCGACTTCGCGGCCACGGTCCGCAGCATCAACGACGAACTCGGCGCCCCCGCCTGATCCCCACCCCACCGCGAAAGGAGGTACATCCATGTCTCTCGTCAGAAACCTGAAGAACGCGTCCACCGCCCTCGGCAACCTCAAGACGCAGGCGTCCAACGCCGGCACCTCGGTCAAGAAGGTCGGGGACGCCGGCAGGTCGGCATCCGGCCAGCTCAAGACGCTCCGTACCAACGCCCAGGGCTCCGGCACCCAGCTCAAGAACCTCAAGACCGCCTCGGAGCAGGCCGAGCGCGCCATGAAGAAGGCCGGCGACACCGCCCAGTCGGCCGGCGGCAAGCTCGGCAAGTACGAGTCCGGCGCCGGCAAGGCGGCCAAGGGCCAGGACAAGCTCAACCGGTCCATGAAGGGCAACTTCCTGGTCCGGCTGCTCGAACTCTTCATGCCGCTCATCGAGTCGATCGTCGAGATGGCGTTGCGCTCGAAGACGATGCAGACGGTCCTGAAGAAGGCGTTCAGCGCCATCAAGACGGTGATCAGCTCCGTCATGAAGGCCATCGGGCCGATCATGCAGAAGGCCGGATCGCTCATCAAGACGGTCTGGAACGGCATCAAGAAGGCCATCTCCACCGTCGTCAAGGCCGTCGCGACCGTCGTCAAGACCTACGTGAACATCTGGAAGACGGTCATCACCACGGTCATGAAGGCCATCAAGACCGTGATCAGCACGGTCTGGAACGGCATCAAGGCCGTCATCACCCCGGTGGTGAACTGGATCAAGTCCGCGATCCCGAAGGCGTTCACCGCCGTCAAGGACAAGATGTCGTCCGTCTGGAACGGCCTCAAGGACATCGCGTCCCGGGCGTTCAACGGCATCAAGGACGGCGTGAAGTCCCCGATCAACGCCGTCATCGGCCTGATCAACGGAATGATCGGCAGCCTGAACCGGGTCAAGGTCAGCGTCCCCGGCTGGGTGCCGGTCGTCGGAGGCAAGACCTTCGGCGTCAGCATCCCGACCATCCCGATGCTCGCCACCGGTGGTGTCGTCATGCCCCGCCACGGCGGTGTCCCGGCGATCCTCGCCGAGGCCGGCGAGGCCGAGGCCGTCCTCCCGCTCTCCAAGCTGGACCGGCTCCTCGCCCAGACCGCCCGCCGTGCCCGCGCGGCCCAGGGCAACCAGACCGTGGGCGCCGGTGCCGGACTGCACATCGAGCACTACCACGCGGCCCGGAACAGTGACCCGCACGCGACCGCCGACGCGCTGATGTACCTCGTGAAGGCGCGTGGAGCACGCGCATGAGCGCCGTCGCCCCGGGCGCCATGCCGAACTTCCGGGCGGTCGTCCCGACGGTGAGCTCCCTGTCACGGGGGCTCGGTGACGCGAGGGGCTCGCTGCGGCGGTTCTCCCAGAACGTGCGGCAGGCGACCGGCGGGATCGGCGGCCTCGCCACCGCCCTGCGCACGAGCGGCACCGCCCTCAGGAGCCTCGGCGGGAACGCCTCCGGAGCCTCCACCGCCATGGGCCGGATCCGCAGGTCCACCGCACCCGCGGGCGTCCGGCGGATCGGCACCGCGGCCGGCAAGGCCCGTACCGCCGCCGGAAAGATCGGCACCGGCGCGGGCGTGGTCCTCGGCATCCTCCTGCCGCTGCTGCCCCTCACCGATGTCATCACCGGTCTCATGGGCACCTTCGGCACCGTCATGACCATCGCCTCCATCGCCATGACAGGCGTCAACGTCGCCATGCGGGCCAACCCGCTCGGCTTCCTCGTCGGCCTGATCGTGCCCATCGCGGCGTACCTGATCGAACTCGCGGTCAACTCCGAGACCGGCCAGCGGCTGATCAAGCAGGGCATGCAGCAGGCGCTGAAGGGGTTCCAGGCCGTCTGGAAGTTCCTCCAGCCGATCATGAAGCTCCTCGGCCAGGCCGTGGGCACCTACTTCAAGGCCTACCTGACCCTGTTCAAGACCGCGCTCAGGATCGTCGGCGCGGCCATCGAGGGAGTCTCCAAGCTCCGCTCCGCCGTCTCCTCCGCCACGAACGCGCTCCGCGGCATCGCCTCGAACACGATCGGTGGCATCAAGAGCGCCGTCCGGCCGGTCGTCGACTGGGTCACCGACAAGGTGCCCGGGTTCTTCCGTACCGCCAAGGACGCCGTGAGCAACGCGATGCGCGGCATCGGCGACCTGGTCAAGGGCGCCCTCAGCGCCGTGATCGGCGTCGTCAAGGGGCCGATCAACGGTCTGATCGCCTTCGCCAACTGGATCATCGACGGGCTCAACAAGCTGAGCTTCGAGATCCCCCTCACCGGCAAGAAGTTCGGCGTCGAACTCGACAAGCTCCCCATGCTCGCCGAGGGCGGCATCGTCTCCCCCGGCTCCGCGGACGACTACCGCATCGACTCGCTCGCGCAGCTGGAGAACCGCCGCATCCCGGCCCTCACCGAGACGCCCCGACCGCCGCACCGCATCCGGGACTTCCACGAGGAGCCCGGCGCCGGCCCCCGGTCGACCGCCGAGGACCTGCTCTTCCTCGCGGCCGCCCATGCCTGAAAGCGCCCCGGCCGACCGCACCCTACCGGAACACACCCCGGCCGAACGCGCCCCTGCCCCCGCCGTGTCCGACCGCGCTCCGTCCGACCCGGCCATGTCCGACCGCGCTCCGTCCGACCCCGGCCATGCCCGACCCGGCCATGCCTGACCGCGCCACTCCCGGCACACCGTCCGAAGTGCGCGCCCCATCCGAAGTGAGGTGACGGCCCCATGGCCGAGACCACGACCCCCTACGCCGGAAGCAACTTCACCGCCGACCTCGCGCCCGGCTCGCTCATCACCCAGGACGGGCAGATGCAGTGGGCCGGGCTTCTCATCGGGCCCGGCACCCCGTTCGCCGTCGACAAGTCCGGTCTGTCGGGCTGGGAGGACCTGCCCGAGTACGACTCCTCCGACGCCGACCGGCCGACCTCCCACGGCGCCTGGCCGGGCTCCCGGTACGCCAAGCCGCGCAAGGTCGGCGGCACGATCGTGCTGATGCCGGAGTGGAACCAGGCCACCGAGGCCGTCCGCGCCCTGCGGCAGTCGCTCGCCCTGCTCGACGAGGAGCGCTGGCTCACCGTCCGGCTGCACGGCGAGATGCTCACCGTGCGCGCCCGGATCGCGCAGCGCGTGGTCCCCGCGGACCAGGGCTTCGCCACCCAGGGCAGCTCGCGCATGTCGATCCAGTGGCTGGCCTCCGACCCGCGCCGGTACGTCGTCAACGAGCAGCTCGCCACCGCCACCGCCCCGCAGCCGGAGTCGGGCCTCACCTGGCCGCTGGTCTGGCCGCTCTTCTGGGGCCAGGCGAAGAGCACGGGCGACGCCGTCGTCGAGAACATCGGTTCCGCCCCGGCGCACCCGGTGATCGTCTTCCGCGGCCCCTGCTCCATGCCGACCGTCACCGAGCGGACGAGCCGGCGGCGACTGCGGTACGGGATCGATCTGGCGGCGGGCGACGAGCTCGTCATCGACACGCGCGCCGGCACGGTCCTGCTGAACAACTCGGCCTCCCGGCTGCACACCGCGATGGCCGACTCCAGCCCGGAGGAGCTCTTCGTCCTGGACCCCGGCCGTACGGAGCTGTCCTTCCGGCCCGACGAGGCGACCGAGGACGCGCTGATGACGGTGCGCTGGCGCAGCGCCGAATGGTGACCTGCGCCCGCACGGTGACCGGCCGCCGCACGGCGGCCGGTCACCGAACCGTTCCTTCCCCCCGGAACCGAACCGTTCCTTCCGCCGGACCGGGAGCAGCCGGACCGCGGCCTTCCCCCGACGCCACGACCCCCTTCTCGGAGAGGTGACCCCATGACCGTACGTGCCGCTTGGCTCCAGCCCACCGGCCAGACCCGCGAGGACACCCGTCTGACCCTCGCCGCACTGCTCACCCCCAGCGGGCAGAGCGCCGAGGAGACGCCGCTGCGCTCACGGCCCGGCATCGTGCCCGGCGGCTTCGTCCTCGCCGCCTCGACGCCCATGCAGTGCACGATCGGCACCGGTCGCGCGATCGTCCAGGGCAAGGACACCGCCCAGGGCGCCTACCTCGTCGCCGTGACCGCGCCGGAGATCCTGACCCTCGCGGACGGCGACCCGCAGTACGACCGGATCGACCTGATCGAGCTGGCCGTGGTGGACGACGCCTACGACCGCACGGGCGCCACCGAGGCGGTCGTACGCCTGGTCAAGGGCACCCCCGCGGCCACCCCGACCGCCCCGGCGAGCGGCCCCGGCAGCACGATCCCGCTGTACACGGTCCTGGTGCGGAAGGGCACGTCCGCCGGCACAGGCGGTGTCCAGTGGAGCACCGCCGACGTGACCACCCTGCACTGGCCGGTCGTCGCCCTCGGCGGCATCATGCCCACCAGCGGCTACAAGGGTGCCTACGTCGGCCAGTACCGGGACGCCTCGGGCCTCCTCCAGCGCTGGGACGGCACGACCTGGGTGTCGTACGCCAAGCCCCTCGGCGGCATCGCCCCCAACGGCACGGTGACCACGGGCAGTTACGTCGGCCAGTACCGGGACAACGCGGGTGTGCTGCAGCGCTGGGACGGCACGGCCTGGCAGTACGTCGAGGGCAAGTCCTCGATCCTGTTCAGCGTCTCGCAGACGGCGCAGTCCACCGTCCCGCCCAACACCTGGTACACGGTCGGCTTCCAGAGCGTCGACGTCGACGACGCGGCGGGCTGGTCCGGCAGCACCTACTACCGCGTCCCGCGGACCGGCTGGTGGCGCATCTCCGCACACATCGCCTGGGCCCCCGACTCCTCGGCCGGCATGCGCGGCGCCCGGATCGTGGTCGACAGCGTCGGCGTACCGCGCTGCACCTGGCTGACCCCGGCCGGCGCCGGCGCCGTCGTCGTCGGCGGCCAGGGCCTGATCAAGCTCAACGCCGGAAGCACCATCAACGTCGCCGTCTACCAGACCCACGACGTGGCGGTGAAGACCCTCGGCGGCTCGGGCTACGCCGGCAACCTCTCCGCCGAGTGGATCAAGTCCTGACCCCCGCCCCCTCCCTTCCGAACGGAGAAACCCCATGAACCTGCGCAGCAGCTGGGTCGCCGAGACCGGCCAGACCCGCGAGGACACCCGCCTCACCCAGACCGGCGTGACCACCCTGACCAACCCCGTCCAGGTCCGCTCCGGCGTCCTGCCCGGGTCCTACGACGGCCTGTACCGGATGGCCGGCTTCTGGACCTACGGCTCGGCCGCGATGACCGCGACCGTCTCCGAGGGCCGGGCCGTCATCCAGGGCGACATCTCCCAGGGCGTCTACCCGGTGACCATGCCGACGTCCGAGGCGGTCACCTTCGCGCCGGGCGACGCCCTGTACGGCCGGATCGACCTGCTCGTCGTGAAGATCTACGACAACCTCTACGACTCCTCGAACCGCAACGAGGCGAAGATCGAGATCATCCAGGGCATCCCGGGGCAGACCCCGCAGGCCCCGGCGGTCCCGCCCCGCAGCCTCCCGCTGTACGAGGTGACCGTCCCGGCCGGCGCCAGCGCGGGCAACGGCGGCATCCCGTGGGCCTCCTCGCTCAAGGACCTGCGCACCCCGGTCGTCGCGCTCGGCGGCATCCTGCCCGTCGAGGGCCCGGTCCTGCCGGGCGCCTACCCGGGGCAGTACCAGGACTCCGGCGGCGCGCTCCAGCGCTGGGACGGCGGCGCCTGGGTGTCGTACCCGTCCGCGCTCGGCGGCATCATCCCGAACTCCGCCTCCACCACGCCCGCCAGCTACACCGGCCAGTACCGCGACTCGGCGGGCGGCCAGCTCCAGCGGTGGAACGGTTCCACCTGGCTGCAGTCCGTGCCGAGCTCGTACTACACGGACAACACCGACTACGGCGACACCACGTCGGGCACGTACACCTCGACGCTCGTGGCACGCGCCACGAACCCGCTCGCGCTGACCTTCGTCGCGCCGCCGTCGAAGAGCGTCCTCATCACCTTCGGCGCCCGCATGAAGTCCCGGGACGACCACTACGGCTTCATGGCCCTCAAGCTCACCCAGGGCGCCACCGTCGTCGAGGACCTCAACGACGAGTACGCGGCGATCGTCGCGAGCGACACCACGGTCTCCTGCTCCGCCATGCGCCGGCTCTCCAACCTGACCCCGGGCACGAGCTACACGCTGACCGCCTTCTTCCGGATCACCGTCAACACCCTCGGCCACAAGGCGGGCTTCGACAACACGTTCATCCGCGTCGACCCGCAGTTCTGACACCGGCCCACCCACCCGACAGGAGAATCCCATGGCACTCCGCAGCGGCTGGCTCCCGCCGACCGGGCAGACCCGTGTCACGACCCGCCTCACCGCCCACGGCGCCACCACCCCGGTCAACCCGCTCGCCTCGCGCTCCGGCATCCTGCCCGGCTCGATCGACGGCAAGTACCGGGTCGCCGGCCTCTCGATGACCTCCAGCGGCCCGATGACCGCGACCGTCCACCCAGGACGCGCGGTCATCCAGGGAGCGGACAACCAGGGCGCCTACCCCGTCACCCTCGACGAGGACAGCGTGGTCACCTTCGGCGACGGCGACCCGCTCAACCCCCGGCTGGACCTCGTCGTCCTGCGTGTGTACGACGACGAGTTCGACGCCCTGACCAGGAACGAAGCCGTCCTGGAGATCGTGCGCGGCACACCGAAGGCGGTACCGGTCCCGCCCGCCGCACCCCCGCGCTCGCTCCCCCTCTTCCAGGTCAGGGTGAAGGCGGGCGCCTCCGCCGGCACCGGCGGCATCGAATGGGCGGGCGGTGCCCTCACCGACCTGCGCGCCACCGTCGTCGGCGTCGGCGGCATCCTGCCCGTCTACAACAACGCCGGAGTGCCGGGCTCCTACCCGGGCCAGTACCAGGACAACGACAACTCCCACTTCCTCCAGCGCTGGGACGGCACCTCCTGGGTCGCCTACCCGAAGGAGATCGGTGGCGTCGTCCCCACCGGGACGACGCTCACCACCGGTGGCTACACCGGCCAGTTCCGCGACAACGCGGGCGTGCTCCAGCGCTGGAACGGCAGCGCCTGGGTGAACTACCAGCCGCCCGTGGAGGTGGAGACGATCGCGACGGGCGCGACCGCGCTCACCGGCTGGACGCTGATCGCGTTCAACGCCCGCCGCACCCGCGGCATCGCCACCGTCACCGCCACCGTCACCCGCAACGGCGCCGACATCTACGCCAACAGCGCCGGCAACATCAACGACGAGCCACTGCTCACGCTGCCCGTCGGCTGGCGCTCCGTCCTCGACCTGGAAGCCGCCGCCGGCGACGGCTTCGCCTCCGGAAGCGCCTACTTCTCCCCCAACGGACAGGTGGTGCTGCGCACCTGGTCGTCGAACGGCGCTCTCACGGCCGGCCGAAACGTCCGCGTCTCCGCCACCTACGTGCTGTGAGGTCCCACCGATGACCATCGACACGCCCTACCGGGCGATCTTCTGCGACCTGCTGACCGACACGACCCTCGACATCCTGCCGCTGCGGGACGTCCAGTGCGACGACTACATCGGCCGGGCCGGCTCCCTGTCCGGCACCATCCCGCTCTCCGACCGGGCCATCGCCGAGCGCGCCCACAAGGTCCAGGCGGGCCGCACCGCGGTCTATCTGGAGCGCGGCGGCGACCTGTGGTGGGGCGGCATCGTCTGGACGACCAACCTGCAGAGCAGCGACCGCGGGGTGCTGACCCTGGGCATCCAGGCGGCCACCTTCGACTCGTACGCGACCCGGCGCCGCATCCGCAGGCCGATCACGTTCACCCTGCCGACGGATCAGTTCGACATCGCCCGCACGCTCTGGGCCGACCTCTCGGCGGGCCTGGGCAAGAGCGGCGTCGCGGCCGGCACCGACTCGTCCGACATCATGCGGACGGCGTCCTGGCGGTTCGGCGACGAGACCGTCTACCAGGAGGCGCTCGACCAGCTCGCCTCCCAGCAGAACGGCTTCGAGTACCAGATCCTGGTCTACCGCGACCCGACCGACGGCACGCGTGTGCGCCAGCTGCGGCTCGGCTCGCCCAAGATCCGTACCGGCGCGACCGACATGGTCTTCGACCGGCCCGGCACCATCCTCAGCTACTCGTTCCCCGACGACGCGACCCGGGGCGGCACCGCCGCCGTCGCCCGCGGCGCCACGACGAACACGAACGCCGCCTCGGAGTCCCGGCCCACCTGCTCCGAGGTGAAGCTCAGCCCGCAGCACGCGGACTGGCCGCTGGTCGACCTGTCCTCCGACCACAACGACATCAGCGACGTCGACACGCTCAACTCGCTGGCCCTGGCCCAGGTCACGGCGGCGAGCGGCTCCGTACTGATCCCCGAGATCAGCATCCGACTGGGTGGCGGAATCGTTCCGCCCGCGCTCCTCGGCCGTACCGCCAGGATCCGGATCACCGACGAGTGGCACCCCCAGGGGCTCGACGCCCGCTACCGGATCGTCGGCGTCAAGTTCCGGCCACCGGAGCGCGGCCGCCCCGACACCGCCGAGCTCAGCCTTGAGGAGGCCTGATGGCCCAGCTGCCCGAGGACATCATCGACCGGCTCATCCAGATGGAGCGCCGGATCCAGGCACTGTCCACCGCGGTGAACACCCGCCCCCCGATCACCGAGGTCGTCAACGGCTCGCTCACCGTGCGCCGGCAGCCCAACCCCGACGACCCGACGACCTCCGTCACCGTCACCCAGATCAACAGCAGCGGGCCCGGCTCCGCCAAGCCGGTCCTGCGGGTCAACGACGCCTACGGCCACGAGATCCTCTCGGACGACATCATCACCGGCGGTCTCGCCCGGCCCTGGCTGCCGATGCTCCCGCCGCAGGACCTGGCCTCCGCGAACTGGCCGGCCACCAGCGCCACCGCGTGGACCACGATCGCCCAGTCCCAGAACCCGATCTGGCAGCCCAAGATGCGCCTGCGGATGGCCACCCGGGTCTCCAGCGGCGCCACCGGCCAGATCCGGGTGATGGTCAACGGCGTCCAGTTCGGTGCGACCGTCGCCGCCGGCGCCGTCTTCGACACCACCGACTTCGTCACCGCCGACATGCAGACCAACTTCGGCAAGGACCTGACGGTGGAGATCCACGGCCTCGTGACCAGCGCCTCCGGCACGGTCTACGCCAAACCGATCCTGATGTACGGCCGCCAGACCTGACCCGCCCCACCCCCTGAGAGGAGCCACCATGATCCCCGACCCGAACCACCCCTGGGGCCTGCCCATCGACTACGCGGGCCGCGGCACCGTCACCGAGAACGGCCACACGATCGGCGTCCGCCTGTACGACAACACCCTCGGCGGCCCGCTGGAGCCCGACCCGATGACCGGCGAGTACCCGGCCGTGTACGTCACCGCCCAGATCAGCGAGAACGGCGAGACCAGCGCCTTCCTCCGCGGCTACGGCCTGGTCACCGTCAACCCGGCCAACGGCAACCCGGCCGTGCCCGACCCGACCGCCGTCCAGCGGGCCGTCGAGGCCTCGCTCGCCGACTTCGAGACCCGTCGACTGGCCTACGCCGCGCTCTGCGCCGCCTGGGTCCCCGCCGCCCCCGAACCGGACCCCGAGCCGGCCCCGGAGACGGAGCCCGCACCGGAGACGACCCCGGCCCCGTAGTCGGCCCCGGCCCCTCGGCCGGCCCGCCGCCCACCCGTACGCCCGCCCTCCGTGCGGGCCTTTTTCATGTCCGGAGGACACCAGATGGCCACTCCCCTCCCCGCGGACCGGCTCGTCGCCGCGCTCCGCGCCGAAGGCGTCACCGTCGTCGAACACCCCGGCTGGCGCACCCACAACCGCAACCACGCCGGCGCCTGGGGCCCCGTCGCCGGCGTGATGATCCACCACACCGTCAGCTCCGGCACCACCTCGTCCGTCGAGATGTGCTTCAACGGCTACGAGGGCCTGCCCGGACCGCTCTGCCACGGCGTCATCGCCAAGGACGGCACCGTCCACCTCGTCGGCAACGGGCGCGCCAACCACGCCGGCGGCGGCGACCCGTCCGTCCTCCAGGCCGTGGTCACCGAGACGTACGGCGACCGGCCGCCGACCCCGCGCGCCCACCAGGGCAGCCAGGACGCCGTCGACGGAAACTCCCGCTTCTACGGCTTCGAATGCATCAACCTCGGCAACGGCACCGACCCCTGGCCGGCCGCCCAGCTCGACGCCATCGAACGGGTCTCCGCCGCCCTGTGCCGGGCCCACGGCTGGGGCGCCAAGTCCGTCATCGGCCACCTGGAGTGGTCCGACTGGAAGAGCGACCCCAAGGGCTTCGGCATGCCGACCCTCCGCCAGCGGGTCCAGACCCGGCTCGCCAAGGACCCCGCCAAGAACACCCCCGACAGCGGAAAGCCCGCCGTCCCCCGCCTCCAGCCGTTCCCGGGCACCTCGTTCTTCCGCAAGGAGACGAGCTCCCCGGTCATCACGGCCATGGGCCGCCGTCTCGTCGCCGAGGGCTGCTCCGCGTACACCGTCGGCCCCGGCCCCCGCTGGAGCGAGGCCGACCGGCTCAGCTACGCGAAGTGGCAGCGCAAGCTCGGCTTCCGCGGCTCCGACGCCGACGGCATCCCCGGCGCCGCGTCCTGGAGCGCGCTGAAGGTCCCGCACACGAAGTAGCCACCGCACCAGAGGAGACCCCCGATGTCCGATGCCGCCAAGCGCACGGCCCGCACCGTCCTCCAGTCCGCCGTCGGCATCGCCGTCGTGCTCCCCGCGATCGTCGACGCCTCCGGTGTCCCCGCGACCCTCCCCTGGGTCGCCGGGGCGCTGGCCGTCGCCGGAGGTCTCGCCCGGGTGATGGCCCTGGACGTGGTGCAGACCCTGCTGCCGTCCTGGCTCCGCAGCGACGCCGTCGACGCCGGCGACGGCAGCGCCCCGGCCGAGGGCGGTGCCGATGACCGAGTCTGATCCGAACGACCCCGTCGCCGTCGCCCTCGAACTGGAACGGCTCCGCGGCACCCTGGAGGCCGGCTTCGCCCGCGTCGACGGCTCGCTCGCGCTGCTCGTACAGCGCAGCGACCAGACCGACCGACAGCTCGCCGACCACGAGGCCCGCCTCGACGACCTGGAGCGCTCCCGCTGGCCGCTGACCAGCATCGCCGCCCTGGCCGCGAGCGCCGGCGTGCTCGTCGCCGTCTGGGAACTCGCCGCCCGCTAGCCGGGCACGCCGAAGGGCGGCCACCCCATCGGGGTGACCGCCCTTCGGTCAAGCGACTCGCTTACTGGTTGTACGGACCGTAGTCGTAGTCCTCCAGCGGAACGGCCTGGCCGGAGCCCGAGCCGAACGGCGAGTAGTCGATGTCGTCGTAGCCGACGGCCGAGTACATCGCGGCCTTGGCCTCCTCGGTCGGCTCGACCCGGATGTTGCGGTAGCGGGACAGACCCGTACCGGCCGGGATGAGCTTACCGATGATGACGTTCTCCTTGAGGCCGATGAGGCTGTCGGACTTGGCGTTGATCGCCGCATCCGTCAGAACTCGGGTCGTCTCCTGGAAGGACGCCGCCGACAGCCACGACTCGGTGGCGAGCGAGGCCTTGGTGATACCCATCAGCTGCGGACGGCCGGAGGCGGGGTGACCGCCCTCGGTGACCACACGACGGTTCTCGGTCTCGAACTTCGAGCGCTCGACGAGCTCGCCCGGCAGCAGCTCCGCGTCGCCGGACTCGATGATCGTCACACGGCGCAGCATCTGCCGGATGATGATCTCGATGTGCTTGTCGTGGATCGACACGCCCTGCGAGTTGTAGACCTTCTGGACCTCGGCGACCAGGTGGATCTGGACCGCACGCTGACCCAGGATGCGCAGCACGTCGTGCGGGTTGGTGGCACCCACGGTGAGCTTCTGGCCCACCTCGACGTGGTCGCCCTCGCCCACGAGCAGACGGGCACGCTTCGAGATCGGGAACGCCGTCTCGTCGGTGCCGTCGTCCGGGGTGACGACGAGCTTCTTGGTCTTCTCGGTCTCCTCGATACGGACGCGGCCGGCCGCCTCCGAGATCGGGGCGACACCCTTGGGCTGACGAGCCTCGAAGAGCTCGACGACACGGGGCAGACCCTGGGTGATGTCGTCACCGGCCACACCACCGGTGTGGAAGGTACGCATCGTCAGCTGGGTACCGGGCTCACCGATGGACTGGGCGGCGATGATGCCGACCGCCTCACCGATGTCGACCAGCTTGCCGGTGGCGAGCGAACGGCCGTAGCAGAACGCACAGGTACCGACGGCGGACTCACAGGTCAGGACCGAGCGGGTCTTGACCTCCTCGACACCGGCGCCCACGAGGGCGTCGATGAGCACGTCACCCAGGTCGACGTTGGCAGGCGCGATGACCTTGCCGTCGACGACGACGTCCTCGGCGAGCATCCGCGCGTACACGGAGGTCTCGACGTCGTCCGTCTTGCGCAGCACGTTGTCGGCGCCGCGCTCGGCGATCCGCAGCTTCAGACCGCGCTCGGTGCCACAGTCCTCCTCGCGGATGATCACGTCCTGCGAGACGTCCACCAGACGACGGGTCAGGTAACCCGAGTCGGCGGTACGCAGGGCGGTGTCCGCCAGACCCTTACGGGCACCGTGCGTGGAGATGAAGTACTCCAGAACGGTGAGGCCCTCACGGAAGGACGCCTTGATGGGACGCGGGATCGTCTCGTTCTTGGCGTTCGACACCAGACCACGCATACCGGCGATCTGACGCATCTGCATCATGTTTCCTCGGGCACCCGAGTCAACCATCATGAAGATGGGGTTCGTCTTCGGGAAGTTCGCGTTCATCGCCTCGGCAACCTCGTTGGTCGCCTTGGTCCAGATCGCGATGAGCTCCTGAGTGCGCTCTTCCTTCGTGATGAGACCGCGCTCGTACTGCTTCTGGACCTTCTCGTCCTGCTCCTCGTAGCCCTTGACGATGGCCTTCTTGGCCTCGGGCACGACGACGTCGGAGATGGCCACGGTGACACCGGAACGGGTCGCCCAGTAGAAGCCCGCCGCCTTCAGGTTGTCGAGCGTCGCCGCCACGATGACCTTGGGGTAGCGCTCGGCGAGGTCGTTGACGATCTCGGAGAGCTGCTTCTTGCCGACGGAGTAGTCGACGAACGGGTAGTCCTCGGGCAGCAGCTCGTTGAAGAGCGCGCGGCCCAGCGAGGTGCGCAGGCGGAACGAGTCACCCTGCTGCCACTCCGGCTCGCCCTCTTCGGTGACCGGGGGAACCCAGCCACGCGGAGCGACGGTGCCGACGGGGAAGCGGATGTCGATCTGCGACTGCAGCGCGAGCTCGCCGGCGTCGAACGCCATGATCGCCTCGGCCGTGGAGCCGAACGCACGGCCCTCGCCCTTGGTGTCACGGAGCTCACCGTCGGTGGTCAGGAAGAACAGACCGAGGACCATGTCCTGGGTCGGCATCGTGACCGGACGGCCGTCGGCGGGCTTCAGGATGTTGTTCGAGGACAGCATCAGGATGCGGGCCTCGGCCTGCGCCTCCGCGGAGAGCGGCAGGTGCACGGCCATCTGGTCACCGTCGAAGTCCGCGTTGAACGCGGTGCAGACGAGCGGGTGGATCTGGATGGCCTTGCCCTCGACCAGCTGGGGCTCGAAGGCCTGGATGCCGAGGCGGTGCAGCGTGGGCGCACGGTTCAGCAGAACCGGGTGCTCGGCGATGACCTCTTCGAGGACGTCGTACACGACCGTGCGGCCGCGCTCGACCATCCGCTTGGCGCTCTTGATGTTCTGCGCGTGGTTCAGGTCGACCAGGCGCTTCATCACGAACGGCTTGAAGAGCTCCAGCGCCATGGCCTTCGGCAGACCACACTGGTGCAGCTTCAGCTGCGGACCCACGACGATGACGGAACGCGCGGAGTAGTCCACACGCTTGCCGAGCAGGTTCTGACGGAAACGACCCTGCTTACCCTTCAGCATGTCGCTGAGGGACTTCAGCGGACGGTTGCCGGGGCCCGTGACCGGGCGACCACGACGGCCGTTGTCGAAGAGGGCGTCGACCGCCTCCTGGAGCATCCGCTTCTCGTTGTTCACGATGATCTCGGGGGCACCGAGGTCGAGCAGACGCTTCAGACGGTTGTTGCGGTTGATCACGCGGCGGTACAGGTCGTTCAGGTCGGAGGTCGCGAAGCGGCCACCGTCCAGCTGCACCATCGGACGCAGGTCCGGCGGGATCACCGGCACGCAGTCGAGAACCATGCCCTTGGGGCTGTTCGCGGTCTGCAGGAACGCGGAGACGACCTTGAGGCGCTTGAGCGCACGGGTCTTCTTCTGGCCCTTGCCGGTACGGATGATCTCGCGGAGGCGCTCGGCCTCCTCCTCCAGGTCGAAGGACTCCAGGCGCTTCTGCAGCGCCGCGGCACCCATCGAACCGTCGAAGTACGTGCCGAAGCGGTCACGCAGCTCGCGGTAGAGGAGCTCGTCGCCCTCCAGGTCCTGGACCTTGAGGTTCTTGAAGCGCGACCAGACCTCGTCCAGACGGTCGATCTCGCGCTGCGCACGGTCGCGCAGCTGCTTCATCTCACGCTCGGCACCCTCGCGCACCTTGCGGCGCACGTCGGCCTTGGCGCCCTCGGCCTCAAGCTCGCCGAGGTCGTTCTCGAGCTTCTTGGCGCGGGCCTCCAGGTCGGAGTCGCGACGGTTCTCGATCTGCTGACGCTCGACGGAGACGTGCGCCTCCAGCGAGGGCAGGTCACGCGTACGACGCTCGTCGTCGACGAACGTGATCATGTACGCCGCGAAGTAGATGACCTTCTCGAGGTCCTTCGGGGCGAGGTCGAGCAGGTAGCCAAGACGCGACGGGACGCCCTTGAAGTACCAGATGTGGGTGACGGGAGCGGCGAGCTCGATGTGGCCCATCCGCTCACGGCGCACCTTCGCGCGGGTGACCTCGACGCCACACCGCTCACAGATGATGCCCTTGAAGCGGACACGCTTGTACTTGCCGCAGTAGCACTCCCAGTCCCGGGTCGGACCGAAGATCTTCTCGCAGAAGAGTCCGTCCTTCTCGGGCTTGAGCGTGCGGTAGTTGATGGTCTCCGGCTTCTTGACCTCGCCGTGGCTCCACTGACGGATGTCGTCAGCGGTGGCCAGACCGATCCGGAGCTCGTCGAAGAAGTTGACGTCGAGCACTATGCGTCAATCCCTCTCAGGGTTGTAAGGCTTGGGGTCTGATACGGGGGTCCTGGGGCCGGCCGGGGACTCGGCGGCGTTACGCCGAGTCCCCGACCGAACTCCCGTCAGACCTCTTCGACGCTGCTCGGCTCGCGCCGGGACAGGTCGATGCCGAGCTCCTCCGCTGCGCGGAAGACGTCCTCGTCGGTGTCGCGCATCTCGATGGACATGCCGTCCGAGGACAGCACCTCCACGTTGAGGCACAGGGACTGCATCTCCTTGATGAGCACCTTGAAGGACTCGGGGATGCCGGGCTCAGGGATGTTCTCGCCCTTGACGATGGCCTCGTAGACCTTCACGCGGCCGGTCACGTCGTCGGACTTGATCGTCAGCAGCTCCTGGAGGGCGTAAGCGGCGCCGTACGCCTCCAGCGCCCACACCTCCATCTCACCGAAGCGCTGGCCACCGAACTGGGCCTTACCACCCAGCGGCTGCTGGGTGATCATCGAGTACGGACCGGTCGAACGAGCGTGGAGCTTGTCGTCGACCAGGTGGTGGAGCTTGAGGATGTACATGTACCCGACGGAGATCGGGTCCGGGAACGGCTCGCCGGAGCGGCCGTCGAACAGCCTCGCCTTACCGGTCGGGAGCACCATGCGCTCGCCGTCGCGGTTCGGGATGGTGTGGTTCAGCAGACCCGCGAGCTCGTCCTCACGCGCACCGTCGAAGACCGGGGTCGCGACGTTGGTGCCGGGGGCGACCTGGTCGGCGCCGATCGCCTGAAGGCGCTGCGCCCACTCCTCCCCGAGGCCGGAGACGTCCCAGCCGCGGCTGGCGAGCCAGCCGAGGTGGATCTCCAGGACCTGTCCCGGGTTCATTCGGGACGGGACACCCAGCGGGTTGAGGATGATGTCGACCGGGGTGCCGTCCTCGAGGAAGGGCATGTCCTCGATCGGAAGGATCTTGGAGATGACACCCTTGTTGCCGTGACGGCCGGCGAGCTTGTCACCATCGGTGATCTTGCGCTTCTGGGCGACGTAGACGCGGACCAGCTGGTTCACGCCCGGGGGAAGCTCGTCGCCCTCCTCGCGGTCGAAGACGCGGACGCCGATGATCTTGCCGATCTCGCCGTGCGGCACCTTCAGCGAGGTGTCACGGACCTCACGGGCCTTCTCACCGAAGATCGCGCGGAGCAGGCGCTCCTCCGGGGTCAGCTCGGTCTCGCCCTTGGGCGTGACCTTGCCGACGAGGATGTCGCCGGCGACGACCTCGGCACCGATACGGATGATGCCGCGCTCGTCGAGGTCGGCGAGGACCTCCTCGGAGACGTTCGGGATGTCCCGGGTGATCTCCTCCGGGCCGAGCTTGGTGTCACGGGCGTCGACCTCGTGCTCCTCGATGTGGATCGAGGAG